>NZ_JBNNIO010000002.1:22669-952826 GCF_050269555.1 Bacillus sp. NPDC077027
CCCACTTTTCTTGAGTCCAGTTTTTTACGTTATCCCATTTTTCGCTCCACCATTCTCCGTTGAAAACGGTCTCACTAAGTTTCCCTTTAATAGAATTCCATATTCCAACTGCACTGTCCCACTTTTCTTGAGTCCAGTTTTTTACGTTATCCCATTTTTCGCTCCACCATTCTCCGTTGAAAACGGTCTCACTAAGTTTCCCTTTAATAGAATCCCATATTTCGACTGCACTATCCCACTTTTCCTGAGTCCAATCCTTGATAGCATCCCATTTTCCGCTCCACCATTCTCCATTAAAAACAGTAGATTCTAACATTCCAGTAACGTACCCAGCTTGTTCTGCCCACCATTCTGAATTAAATAGCGTATTAGATGCTGTAGTTTTTATATCTTCCCATTTTCCACTTAAGTTCCCTAAAGATTTCTCTGCGGAAGTTTTAACACTCCCCCACTTTTCACTCCACCATTCTCCATTAAATAAAGTCTTTGAAATATTTTCTTTTAACTTTGAAGTATCAAATAGTTCCCCTAGTTTTGACCCACCAAAAGTTCCGGCTATGCCTCCAGCAACACCACCAACAGCTGCTCCTACAAGTGGTATTGGAATTAGAGCTTGACCAATTACAGCTCCACTAATTCCTCCTGCAAGCCCTCCAGAGAAGCCCCCTACTTTTTCTCCAACGTTTTCTTTCGTTGTTCCTATTAAATCTGTTGCACTTAATAAGTTCCCCAAGATAGGCACTCTCTTTAATAACTGGCTACTTCCTCGACCTATATTTTTAAGTGCATCTCCTAATCCACTTAATCCTCCACTACCTTTCATCAAACCTGCAAGCCCTGCAACAGAGGCCACTATACCTGTACTTTTCTTCAATCCACTAGGGATTTTTCCAAAAATCTTACCTGCGTTTGTTTTCAGTTTTCCTAATCTACTTGGAGGTCTTCTGTTTCTTTCAGCTCTTGTAGTGGCGGTTGGATTTGTTGGCTGTCTTTGTGAACGGCCATTTCTATTTCTAGTTCTAGTAGCTCCACGTCTGCTTAAACCTCTAGCACAACAAGGACAACAGCTATTACGAAACAAACCTTTTCCGTTCTGTGACTTTTGCTGCGTTTTAGGAGCTGGATTTGTTGGTGTTTCTGTAGTTGGATTTTGGGTTGAAGGGGTACTGTTGTTTTCACTCGATTGGTTTTTTGAACCAAAGATGCGATCTAATCCAGCACTCACCCATTTATCTAGGTGTTCTTCAGCATTAAATTTAATCTTCTCGCGAATTCGCCCGATCACTTCTTGTTTGTAATCGTCCATTTTCTTGTCGATCCAAGGAAGTGCTTTATTGTCCCAAAAATTTCTTGGACTCAACTTCTCCTTCACTTTATCTGCAACGTCACCTGCATATTTTTGAACTTCTTTTATCGCTTCATTCCCAAAATTACCCAACCAGTTTTGTTTGTTTTCATTCGTTTTAGTAGCGGCTGTGGCATTAGGCTTCTTTTTTATTTTCTTTTCTTTTACAACCGAATCTGCCTTTTCCCATTTTTTCAACTTACTCTTCGCATTGTCTTGAACAGACACTCTGATCTCGTGTTTAGACATGGACAAGCTTTTTAGTGTCTTTTTTATTCGCTGAATCGCAGCGGTGGCTTGATCCATGATGGTTAATCTCATATAGTAAGTTCTGTTCATGAGCTGAAGGATCGATTTTTTTATCGATGATAGTTTTCCTGACAATTGATCATTTAGTTTAAATGTCAGAATAAGTGGACTTGTTCCTGCTTTTTTCAAGCGATCGATGCTAGACTTAATAAAATCTAGTCCCTTTGCTTGAATGGATATGTCAATATGATTTTTTATCATGTTCAATTGATTTGTTAATGATTTTAGATCACGATAGATCCCCTGATCTAGTCTCATCGTTAATACTGAAAATTTACGAATCGATAAAGTGAAGTTTCTTAACTTTTTTTCATCCATTTCCAAGCTTATTTTGACAGGTTTTCTAAATGGCTTGAGTTGCTGCTCAAACGTTCGAAACCGTTTTCGAATGCGTAAAAGCTTCTTCGACACCCGGTCTTCTAATTCAAATCGTGCAGTGAGTTTCGCCAATTTATTTACCTCCTTTCTTTGCTTCTTTTTCTAGCATGTCTAACTTGTAACTTATGAGTCCAAATAGGAAAGCTTTGAATTGTCTTGGTGCTTCGTATAAATCAAGCAGTTCTGATGGGGAGTAGTGAAGCTCGTGCATGGCGTAATATAAAAATACCGCTTCTTTATCCCCATCTTTTATTAGTTTTTTGCTGCTTCTTCTAAATCTTCAATTTCGTCTTCGAATCCGTTGATTTCGATGGCTTTGTTTAACCAGTTCGCGTATTCACCGCCGACAGACAGAACACGTTTTGCTACTTCAACTGGATCTTGTGTGCTGTATGCCTCTCTTAATTCCTTTGAGCGGAAATCTGGATAAATCGTTGATTCAATGGCAATACGTGCATAGAAGCGCTGGCTGTCTAAGTCTTTCACGCGCCCTCTGCCTTTGACATTTTTGTAGGTTGTGTTTTCTTTTTCCAACTCATCAATGCGTTCTGTTGTGATGGCTTTGAATACGAAAGGAATGACATTTCCCTTTTTGTCAACGAAGCGCTTTGAAATAGGAACTTTTACTTCCTCAGCTTCTACAGTTTGTCCTGGCATAAAGAATGAAAGATCATATACGTTGTTTGTTTGTTTTTCGCTCATATTTAAAAACTCCCTTTGATTTGTTTTTTGAATGCAAAAAAGCACATCCGTTTTCGAATGTGCTTTCCAATATTTTGATGTATAATAAGTATCGTACAATTGAACGGCTTACTCAAGGGCGGTCTGGCTCATCCCCGTTAGAAAGGGGGTGATGCTTATGTCAACGTATGAAGCGATTAGCTTAATGATTGCTTTCGGGGTTTATACCCTAAGCATTCTGACTGTAGTCGTGGCATTGTTGACACTATTTACAAAGAAAAAATAGACCTCCCTTGAGCTCGTGGAAAAGTAAAAGGGAAAGTCTATCCTTTGAAAAGTATCTAACGATAAGCCAGCCCCTTTGAAGGGCCTCATTGTACATTGCTGGGATGTTGACGCATCCTAGCTTCTTTTTATTTTATGCAAGTCGCACTGCATGTAAACATAAATTTATCATTACGCCATAATGTAATGACAGTATTCTGTAATATTGGTGTCATTATAACATAATACCTTTCAAATGTTTATTTTTTTAACATTTGAGAGGTACTTTATTTATCTGCTGTTTAGAAAGTATCCTTCAACTTCTCAGGCAGATCAAAGTCCTCAAACGTGAAAGGAACTTCTTCTTCAAGCGCCTCAGAATCAACATCAAGTCCTGCAATTTTTGAAGAATCAAAGTTCACATCAAATAACGTGACTCGTTCAGCTCCACGCCCTGACGCTTTGTCATCTAGTACCGCCTGAAGTGTGAAGTATGGATCTTCTCCTTTTTTCACGTAGTTCAACATGAGCTGAACGAAACGAGATGTCACTTTATAGAAAGTGGCTGTTCCTGTTCCGTTAGCACCAGTTGTTTTATGGCCCGTCATCCGACGCCCCATGACGTTAACTTCCGCTTTATTTTTTTCAACATTCGCTTCAAACGTTTTAATAAAGGCTAATTCCTCACCATCTAAGAAAAGACGACCTTCCTTACCTGAAATTGTATTTTGTGCTTTAAATGCCATCTTACTTCACCTCCACATTGAAATAGAATTTTTCTGCTGCATCTACCGGCTGAACGGCCAGATCAATCAGGAACCCATCACGATCTTCGTTTAAATTGATGGTAATATCCGTCTCTGAGTTGAACCCAGTGATGCCGTCACCATCTTGAAGCTGAGTAAGATACTGGGTGATCAGTGTCTTCACGAGCTGTAGACCGTCTTCTGAAGCAGGAATATCATTCCCATTTGCTTTACGTAATTTGATTAAATTTTTCAGTTCGTATGTTAAATCATTGTTGATGGCATCCAATACTCGAACAATTTTGTTTTTTGCCATCTGTTGATTTTTTTCAGTCGTAATGCTTGTAAGTGAGTTGATGTCTTTTTCAGCACTGACCGTACGATCACGTGCGTCAAATGTGAAAAGAAATTCACCTTGTGATAAGCGGTATTCCACTTGATCATTATCCAGTCTCTCTAGCGTATCAATTGCTCCTTCATACTCAACAAAAGTTAACGATTGATTGAAGTTAGCTCCTGCGCTTGCTCCAGCTACCCATGCTGTTGCTTTGGCAGGTGTGATTTCTGTACCGTCCTCTAGGACAACACCACTTGTGACATTGATCAATCCTTCATGATCAGCCGCATAGTTCGCTACGACCCCCTGCACTTTTCGCCCTTGTTCGTCACGTAGACGCTTAATAAACGAAGCAAAAGTGGCTTTTAATTGCTCACTATTTTCTACAGGAAGTGCAATCACATCAAAATATTCCGTTTCTGCCGCCTCAAGAAATGCTGTGTAATCCGCAACACTTGCGACACCATTTTTACCACCTTTTAATGTGATGCCTGCTGTAATGGTGGCTTCCCCTTCACCAGAGAATTGAACATATTTGTTTTTCACAAGGTCCTTTACATTAGAGACAACCTGCTTGTCCACAAGATCTGTTCCAAGGAATGTCAGGACATCTCGCTTCGCGCTATCAAGTACATTTTCTGCAACTTGAACTGTGATTTCATTCCCTTTTTGACCGCCATAATTTGCGACCACGTTGAAATTCTCACTAATTTCCGCTTTTGCTGGTTCTCCTTCGTTCAGGCGATATAGCAGCACGGTTTGTGCTTTTTTCTTCGCCTCACGGAAAAGAAGAAGTGATTTGTCGTCAATATTCAAGCCAATCTTTTTATTTAAGTCCTCAATACTAGAGATCGAAATAAAGGTCTTTGGTTCGCCCCAGCTCATTGCAATGGGAATTGCTACCGTTCCTCGGTTCCCTAAAGAAATACGTTGCTCCGCTGTTGTTTTAAAATTAAAGTAGATACCAGGTCGCTTTTTCTCTGTACCTGGTGTAAAAGTGCCTCCATTCATCCTTTAAACCTCCTTGGACAAAAAAGCATCAAGGTGCTTTTTTGCTTCTGTTTTTGTAATTGGTTGTTGTTTGATATAAAAAAGAGCACCTTCAAGGATTTCAGGTTTTACCCCAAACAAGTCCTTGCTGTGCTCTTTCAAGGCTTCAAATGAAAAGCCATATTCTTTTTCTGTGACAGGCACTTTTTCTACCTGTTCTTTTTTAGTTTTGCTCATTTTTAATCACCCCATCTGAAAAATATACATCTTCAAGGCTTAGATGCTTGTCTCGGTTATACCAATACGTGCTATCCCATGTCAGGACAATCGTTGCTACACCTTGATCACCACTCCTTGTTTCTACCCTTTTGATGCGGATATAATCATTAAGCCATTGTCCTTTTTCACTGACCATTTGAATCATATTGCGATCGGCATTTAATGCATCTACAATGGTTTCCGCCGTATCAAACGCTTTTTCAGAATCATGATGAAATAATTTCACATGAAGCGAATATGTCTTCATAAAAGTAGAGACAGTATCTGGTCCACTCATAGCTGAAACAGGCGGAATATATATTGAAGGTACTTGAAAGCGTTCTGGTAGTTCTCGATTATACATTTTGACAGGAAATTGTGTGTAGACATAATGCATGATTGCCCCGACTTCCCTATTCAATCAATCACCTCCTAAAATGACGGTCAATCCAGTTTTGAAGCTTACGGTTCAATGAACTTTCGAACATTTGCTCAAATATCATGAGTGCATGATCCCAATATCCACTACCTTCAATCCATTGAGAAACTAACATCATGCCCGTCTTCGCCTTTGGGTCATATTCAAACCGTTCTCCTACCCATCGTCCAGGAACCCATCTACGATCCTGATTTTTAGACGAGTCAATCGTCAAATGTCCATCGTTGACATAGGACGCATACTCAAGATTTGTTCCGACGTTCAGTGTCAGACCGCCTTGTTCCATTGAGAACAGGTTTTCACGATCTCCTTTTTGAAATGAGCGAAGCAACTGACGTGTATCAACAGCCTTTGCCTTGATGACCTCATCCTGAACAATGTCGAGAAACTGAAGTCCCATTTCCTCTAGCCACTCTTCATATTCAGCTTTCAATCCACCAGCAATCGCTACATCAAGCTTTGTAAGCAATTGAGCCAACCCTTCAATTTTCATAAATTCTCACTCCTAATGGCCATGACCTCTAAATGATGGTTTTTGAGCTTTTTTGGTTTTTGTAATGTCATCGTCAATCCATCCCAAACAATCTTGTCATGGATGCGAATATCAGCACTGGCTGGGAAATGGACAAGATATGATTGATAAATCGTTGTGTTTGGCTCTTGCTGAATCAGTGTTTGGCTCTTCTCCGTGAAGTAACAAGACTGCTGTTTCACATCAGGCTCATCAGGATAAGTGAAAGTTGATTGGATGTCTGTGGCAGGTACACCGAATTTACTAGCAACCGCACTCTTTTCCTGAAGGTGATAAATATCGCAACGATCTGTTAATAGAGATTGATAGCTCATAGCGATCTTAGCCTCATTTGGGCACTTCCTGAATGCTCAGACACCTCTGCCGGTTCAATAAAGTCGATGAGCAAATGATATATATTGGGCTTTGATACCGTATTGTCATTTGCTAGTGCATACGAATAATCACCCATTTTTTCTGAGGTGTACCCTTTCGTCATTGATTCATCACCATTTATAAGAGCAAAGTATTGTGCCATTTTTAAAAGTGCGATCTTTGCCTTTTCAGGAAGCGGTTGATATTTCTCCTTCGTAAAGTGATGCCCGACGATCCGAATGATCTCTGCTTCTGCCTCGATAATATCTGACGTCAACTGCTCATCAGATCGGTTCTTGATATCGTCAAAAGCAGAATATGCCTTCACTTCTTCGACTGAAATCAACATGATATTCCGCTCCTGAAATGTAGCATCTGGCACTTTTGTGTGACTAGAAAACATGTATACATGAAAGTCACCTACTCTTTCACTTTGATCACTTTTGCCACTGCATCCTCTTCTTCAAATTTACTATCGAGCTTTGCTGTCAGCACAATAATAAATTTACGTCTTCGAATATCTTTTTCTACTTCAATTCGAATATGACGGGAGAAACCGACAATGATATTTTTTGGATGTGTCAGGAGAATATCAGACATATCGGTTCCATCTTGATCATATGGCTGCATATTCGCAATGCCTTTGACAGGGACACCAAATGCCGAGGAAAGACCTCCTTGAACTGCGGCATCTCCTAAACTCGTTTGACGATTTGCCACTTGATCTTTCCACTCTACTTCAAGACTCGGTGATGTATAGAAACGGAAATCCTGTGGAACACGTAAATACTTTGAAGGAAGTGCCTTATACGCTTGTTTAAACGTTTGTCGGCTCACCTCTTCTCCGTTCGCATCAACAATATGAGATGTTGTTTGCTTTCGCACACCATCTATTTGTGCTAAAAAAGGATCTTCTGAAGAGGTATCCCCATTCACGATGAGTTCTTCAATATCAACGGCAGCTCGTTCAGCCAACATTTGCATAATGGTATTTTGGATCCCATCTTTTTCAATGTTGTTTTCGATGCTATCGTAAGTCATATGAATTTCAGCAATTACCTCCTTTGCATTGAGCTGTACAGTGCTTGTTGTTGGCACCACTCTCTCAGCTGCTGCTAATGCTTTTCCTTCTTCAGCCGGACGTAAAATCCGTTGACCAAAGCCGATCTTTTCAATTTTTTGCGCATCACTTTCCATTGGAATGATACGCGCATCATTTAGAACAGTCGGTGTGTTTTGCATCATTCTGATAAACGTATTTGATTGCGTAGCATTCATTAACCCGCCGGTTTTTAAGCTCGCAAGTGTCATTTCTGCCTTGCGAATCATCTCTTGGTTTCTCACGCTTTTTTTCCTCCTTGTCTAGGCTTTTTATAGCAAGCCATCCCATACGGGTTTTTTGTTGTCATTTTGTGTATCAGTCATTGTTTGTTTAGAGATACTACGTGCTTTTTCCAAGACGTGAATACGCTCTGTCAATGGGGTCAGCTTCTCATCTAACACATCTTTGATCGTTGTTGTTTCTCCGCCAGCTGTTTTTTCTAATGCGGTAAGCTGATCTCGTATTGGTGCGACAGCATGCTCTAGCATCTTCTGAATGTCATCTTGGTTCACTTCAACTTCCTGCTGTTCTCCTACTTTTTCCAATACATTTTCAATTGCTGTTTTGGCTTTTTGTAGCTCACGTAATTGATTATCCATGAATGAGTGATGTGGTGTTTGCCGTTCTACTGGTCTTTCTCCAATTGCTGTGAGCACATCATCTGACTTCAATACTTCTTGTGCAATTTGAATAAAATCTTGAAGCGCTGTTCTTACATGCTCCTCATCGCCTCGTTCATCTTGGAATAGGACTGAATCAAGCGCATCTTGAGCTGTCCAGAAATCCTGTGAAATTTGTTCACTCACTTCGGCTGTCGCCTCCTCTTTTAAAAAGAAGTTTTTAAGCAAAGAAAAAAGCCCCTTCTCATTTGATTGTTGAGATAGAAGCTCATCCGCTTCTGTTGCAATGATGTCTGCTGTTCCTGCCATAGAGTAGCCGGTGATTTCTCCATGTTGAATCTGTTGCCAAATATCCTTTGACGCTCTTGTGACAAGCACCCAGGAACCTTTTTTAATATGCTGGCCTCCTACCTTAAAATCAGCAGGAGCAATATAGGATTCAACCACTTCTCCGACACCCTCTTGAAAGTCATGCTGCTTATCAATGTGACGAGCATCTTTCATAAAGCCATGAGCCGCTTTTTCGATCTCCTCTGCTGACATAAAATCATCATGTGCATCAGGTGTATTCGGCTCATAGACAACACCATACACAAGCCGCTGTATATCTTCTGCTTTTGTCAGAACCCTTACTTCTTTTTGAAAGTCAGGCTGTCCTTCAGATTTCATGAAGAAGAACTGTTTTTGATTGGCAGCCTTGTCAACATACGAAACATGGGTAATTTTTGCGTTAAGTAATTCTCGTGGCATATGTTCACCTCCTTTCAAAAGCGCATTGCGCCTTATGAGAAAGCGCCGCGAACTTCCTGCATGATTTGAAGCATCTCATCTTGATTTGCAGTTGTTTGAAGCTGTTCATCTGAAGACAACGCATCGTTACCAAGTGGCCTATGGTATTGATTTTCCGGCCACTCCTCTAACGTTTTCCCGAGGATGCGTCCTGCCAGATCACGCAAATCATTTGGCGAAACAGCACCCGCTTGTATAAACGGGGTTAACACCTTGGCAATTTCTAATGGATCACGGAAATCAGGACCATTGAGTAAAAAGCGGACGTGCCATAGATCAAGGTCAGGGAGAAACAGTGTATTGAGCTTCCCTGTAATCAGATGTCTCTCCGGTTGAAATACTTGTTCTTCCGTTGTTTTACGCGCTGTATCAGCTGTCGCCTTGTTGTAGTCCTGAGACTCTCCTGTGTAAATAGGTGGCAAGCGAAAAGCGGAACGAATTTTATTCCTTGTTTTGTCATCGTATTCTAAGAAAAGCGCATCCTCCTGCAAGATTTCAGCTAAAGACTTGAAATTCACTTTTACATTTGATACATCTTCTTCTCCTGTGATGCCTTTTTCTGTTGGCAACCCTTCTACTTCCAGTAAAAGAAATTTGTGTGCATGATCTGAGCCTTCAATATCGTCCATGTATTCCTGAAGCTGTCTATACGAGGTTTCAGATAACATACCGTTTTCGACAATAATAGCCCCGGGTACATGACGGCCTTGCTTAAAATAAAGATAGTTCAGCTCTTCTGCTTTACGAGCACCATACATATTGACAATATTTCCAATCCATCGCGGAACACCATATGCCCCACTACCAATTTTAAAATGGATTACTTCATTGGCGATGAGATGATCAGGTGTATTGTCATCGTATTCCCCTGTTTCGCAATTAAGTGTTCGTGGATCTCCATACTCCTTAAAAAAGACTTTCTTTTCATTGATGATCTGAACATATTTTCGAAACCTTTTATGTCGCTTCATGATTTTCACAAGACCATTCTCAGTATATTGAAATGTCACCTCGACCGGATGACTTAGCTTACATACGCGAATATGAAGTACATCAAGATACTCAATACCTGCTGGTTTTCCTTGTCCATCACGGAGTACCTCTAAAAAACCATTTCCTGTTTTCTCACGATCTTCAAGTACATAACCTAATACAACATCGGCGGATTCATCATAATTCATATAACGAGTAAACTCTTCAAGTCTTGTCCATTCCCATTCAGCCGCCTTCTTTTTTTCAGGGGAAACATCTTCAGCGTTAAAGTCAAATGAGTACTCTACGCCAAATCCAAATCCTAAAATATTGGTTTTATAGGCATCAATGCATTGCTGAAGAATCGTTGAATACTCTGCCATGCTTTTTAATTCTTTTATGTTATATGGCGGCTGAACAATATCATCTTTTTCATAGGAAAATTCATCCTCATACATTTGTTTTGTACTATCTGACATTCGTGCTTTCATAATTGTTGCCTTGACTTGATTCACAAGCGTTACCTCCTCTCTCTATTTGGACGAGTCCGCTCTATTGAGCCATTTTTCAAATCGGTTACCTCGTAGTCATCAAGCGCATACCATATTGCCGATAATGTGTGTGGATCGATTTGAAACTCGTCTTCAAGCACATGACCATTTTTATCAATCTTATAGGTAAGCGACTGAAGCTCATGGATCGTATGCGGACATGCATCAGAACAGATGATTTTTTTAAACCGTTTGATCTTTTTCGTATATTGAAGACGTGAGCCTTGGAACTTATGTGCAGCCACCATGTTAAAACCTTGCTGCCTGAAATAGCGGATCGTTTTAGGTTCAGCTGCATCAGCTTTGATGAGCTCCTTCGATTCGCTAAATTCTTTCAGATCATGAGCCGTTTCATCATCTGTTTTATCCCGGTCATAATACTCCCAGTAGATGTATAAATATTTCTTTTCATGATCTACAGCCAGTCGAATGAGGGCATTATAAGATTCAACAAAACCAAAGTCCATCCCAACCCTCTTGATCGGATAATGCAATTGATCCATCGCTTTTATGACTTCTTCATGTGGACATACCTCGAATTGTGGGAGCACACGAACTCCATTTAAGCCGAAATGTCCTTTTCTGGCGATTCGGTATAAATCCGGGTCGTATTCCTTTAATTCATCCAACTGACGAACATAGCTTTTTGGAAGAAATAAATTATCCTCTGCGGTTGAATGATGATAGTACGTATCACCGATAACAACTGTTCGTTTTTCATATAGTTTGTGATCATCGAGCACATATCGTTTTTGTTCGATATCCTTGAAAAAATGACGATATGTCCAATTATCCTCTCCAGTCGGATTCGTTGATAAGATGAAATAAAGCGGCAATGTCGGGTGACGTAATCGGCCAAGAAGCTCTTTGAATCCCTCATATGACACTTCTGAGCATTCTTCAATCCAAATCATTGAAATATTGTGAATGGATTTCAGCTTGGCTGGCTTATCCAACCCTTTAAAAATGATTCGACTGCCACCTTGAAATTTCAGCATCAGTGGTGATGTTCTGCACTGCACCACATGATGCAAGTGAAGGTCATGAATGATTTCTTCAAAAAGAGAAAATGTCGAATCCCTATGCGTGTCGTACACTTCTCGCACAATGAGTGCCGTGCGCTTTTCGACTAAAAGTTTTAAGATCAGTTTCAGTGCAATATGATAGCTTTTTGAAGAACCGTATCCACCAACAAGGAATTGAAACTTTTGGTTCCAATCAAAGAGAAAGTGTTCAAAATGAGGATTTACTTCTTTCTCAATCATTCGTGACATGTATCGTCATCCTTACGCTTAATCGTAATATTCATGGATTCTTCTTTTCCCTTATTAACGGCTTTTTTCGTTTTTTCAATGCTAAGTTCTATTTGTTTTAGCTTAAGCCTACGTTCATCTTTTGCATGGGCTAATTCCTCGAACTGTTTGATGAGGCGTCTAAGCTCCCCCATTGCACGGGACTGGGCATTTAAAAATGTTGCATGCCGATCCCATGAAAACTGAAAGGCAAACTCTTCTTCTATAAGAGATTGTTCCAACTTGGCGCCTTCTGCTGTCTCTTCTTCTAATGGATGATAAGCATATTTGGCTTTTTTCAGCTCTTTCATCATGTCGTTTTGGTCTACAACGAACATGATTCGCTGCGCCCTAATAATCGCTGCATACTGAATTTGAATTTGATCCCATATGAGATCCAGTGAAGAACGCCCCCCCATTTTTTCCATAATTTCAAGTGTCTCATCAGACAAAAATTTTGTGAAAATGGCGTGCGCGTCCTGATCCAATTGTTTTTGCAATGAATCAAGTGGTTGAAGCTTGTCCCTCTTCCATCCATACCGTCTTTTCCAAGAGTTGATGGTATGAATGGAGACACTGTACTTTTCTGCAAGGTCTTTATACTTCATTCCATTGTTGTAATCTTGCTGTGCTTCTATCTGCTTTTCTTTCATTTACATTCACCTGCCGCCTCCTTTAAGTTCGAATGCTTCTCTTTTCATTGAATCATCTTTAGCGGGTAGCAAACGTCTGTTTGGTCTTCCTATCTATAGGTGGCAACTGTAAGACAAGCACAAATCATTTTAATTTTTTTTAGAAAAAACGCCTATTCAGCAGCATCGAATAGGCGTTCTTTTATTCTATGAGACATTTTTGTTCTAGCACGCTCCATATGTTTTTGGACAGTTCCTTTTTTTACCTCTAGCATATTTGCGATGTCATTAAAGGACATACCTTGTGTGGTATGCATGAAAAACACATCTTTCTCTCGTTCTGTTAAAACGGATAGCGCATCTTCTATTCGCCGCTTATCCTTTTCATTCACTTCTCGCTGGTGATCCTGAATGATCGTATATTCATGTGATAAGGCTTCAAGGACCTGTGGATTTGCTAGCATTGTACGTTGATAAACAGACCGCCGATCTAACCCCCGACGTGCGCCAGGCTCTCTGCCACTTTGAAGCCACTCCAACACATATTCAAGATCGCTTATCATACTTGCAATGATTTTTTTATCATGCTTCTCTTTATCTGTTAAATGAACATCTTCTTTTTCTTTGAATGGTTGGTATATTTTTCGTGTGTCTTTTAGTGCTCTTTTATATTCAATGATTAAATCCTGCATCATTTTTGCTCCTTTTGGTTTTTGAGAATAAAAAAACGGACACCAATCATCGCCTCTTTTATCAAGGCAGTGATCAGTGTCCGCAGGCTTTCCGTCTTGGACTTATTTATTTTTTGTATGTTCGTTTAGTTGATCTTAAAACCTATTTCATGATCAACTCTGGCAAAATGACCTTTTGCCGTTTGGATAATGGTTCTCCCATGTTCAGGAGCATCCATAATGTGTGCAGTTCCTTCATTTCCATCCAAAACGATGACATGTACTTTGCCTTTTTCAATTTCGCCGACAAACGTTAGATTATCCATGATTGATAGTTGCTTTGGCTTGTTCAATTTGACAGCCTCCTTTTCCATAAGAACTTGTGTGATCAATGATTTTATTCATAATGACTTCCACTCTTGGGTTTTCGCTATAAAACTTGTAAACTCGCAAATCAACCACCTGACTATGTTTCTTGTCAACAAGACTGTGTAGCACGTGTGTGATCAGTTCTACATAGTATTCAACATGTGGTTTAGCGAGAGGTCGAATCATTCCTCTTTCCGCATACGCTCTTGTTCTTTGACATTTGGCGATGTTCAGTGGGAGTGCTGTAAATATTCTCATTTCGAGCGAAATGGGTCCTTTAATCAATTTATTTCGGTTCGCTTCTGCTAGATTGCTAGCGATCTCTTTTTTGAGTAACTCTCCTTGTGTATCGGGTTCACAGTAGACGGTAAAGCATATCGACATATTATGATCTTCCGTCATCCTGAATCCATTGCAACATTTCTTGTTCCTTCTGACTTGCTGTCAACAAAAGTGTCAGACATTCTAATATTCGTTTGAATCGTTCCATTGAGAGATGATCCTTTCCTTCTTTGTTGATCTTTTGATTTTCCTTTATTTCAGTTGTTAGGAAGAGTGGTTTTTTCTATGAAAGGCTTCTCTACCAAGCTGTAAATATCTCTGCTTGCCTTCTAGTGTCGCAAATTGAAAAATGGGGCGCCCTTTTTCAAAGGCAATCCAACCACCTGCTTGTATTAAACGCCGCTGAGCTTCTGAACGACTGTCAAATGCTAATAGGTGCTTCTTCAAGATGATCAGCCTCCTTATCCTCATTCTTACCTAACTTGTATCCATTTCGTTCAAGTTCATACTGCCAATGGCTTTTTGGGTAACCAAAATCATTGATTTCGGTGATGATCGGGTGCTCAATATTCAATTGTTTTCCTCCTTCACTTTGTCCTTGCTCTATTTCATCCTTCCAACACAAAGTTACTCTTTTTGGGTAATTTTTGTTCAAAAAAAAGCTCATTTACTCCAACATTCAATATGTCGGATATTTGTTTAGCAATATCTAAACTTGGCTTAGTTCGACCCATTTCAATATTTGCATAGCCACTTGTATACTTATAGCCAAGTTGCTTTGCCATATATGTTTGCGTTTTTCCCTGAGATATTCGTTCAGCCCGTAGTTTTTCAAGTTTCATCGACTCACCTCTTACTCGATTTGTGTAAGTTATAAACCCATCATAATATACACAAAAAGGGTAAGTCAACGATTTTTTATTCTTTTTGTGTATATTGTTATTTTTTACGTGTAATTCATGATAAAATTTACACATAATATGAAAAAAGGTGTTTCCTATGGAAAATATGACTGGCAAGATTTTAACTGAATTAAGAGAAAAGCAAGGATGGAGCAAGTCAACTGTCGCGAAGAAGTTAGGTCTTAGGGCAATGTCAACATATGCAAATTGGGAATATGGCTTGCGAAAGCCTGATGGTGAAATGATAGTAAAAATAGCAGAACTATTTGGAGTGACAACTGACTATATCCTTACTGGAAAAGAAAAGAGTCAAGTGGACACCGATTTTTCTACCGACCCTGATTTGCAAATCGCCTTCAAAGCAGCCTCTGACTTTTCTGAGGAAGCACGAAGACAAACGATCGACTTTATCAATTACATTAGAGAAAAAGAGGAACGAAAAGGTCGTCAGTTTAAGGATAAAGACAATAAATGAAATATTTGTCTTAACATTCCGTGACAAACGTTCACCTATCATAAGTACATGTGACAAGATGGAGTAGCTTTCACAAAATCCACATTGTCCATTTTTTAAGCCGAGATGAATGTCTCGGCTTTTTTCTATTGATTCCAAAGCAAGTATGTCTCGTTTGTAGAACAGAGCTGTTTCATGTCTTTCTACTTAAAATATTTCTTTTTTCTCATACATTACATGCAAAAGTACGAGAAAAAAGAAATATTTTTCATCTAAATTGATTATTTTTGGAATTTTTAATTGACATTTTTTAATTTAGTTACTAATATATGTATATACCAAAAAAAGGAGTGTTACTAGTGAAAAAATCTATTAAAGCTATTACAATGTCTCTTGCTGCCTTCGGTGCTCTTACTTTCTTCAATGCGGAGGGCGCTCATGCAACTCAGGCTGACACAAATCCAGTTATTTCAAAAGCTCCGATTATAAACAAAGTGATTCGAGTCGATCGTACTCTTACAGTGGGTTCATCTATTGCTGTCTCACTTCCAGTTAGTCAAATTTCTGTATCAGGCGCTACATATGCAATTCAGCTTGAACAGACTGCTCCTAATTTCACTTGGATTCGTGCTGTTCAACGTGGCTCTGTCACAGTGTCTTATTACAACTCACAAGGTGAATTAGTCATTAACTACATTACAGTGCGCTAATTAAAGCGTCCCTGTTCACTCTCAGGTAAATAAACATTAACTCAGTCATCAAATGGTGATCACTGAATAAAGGAGTGTTCTATTTGAAAAAATCGATAAAAGCGATCACAATGTCTTTGGCTGCTTTTGGTGCTCTTACTTTATTTAGTGCAGAGGGTGCTCATGCTGCCCCTGCTTCAACAAGTCCTGTTGCATCCAAGGCACCGATTAGTGCAAAAACAATTGTGCTCAACGACACTCTGCGTGTTGGCTATTCAATTGCCTATTCTTTACCTGCAAGCAGTCTTTCTGTAACCGGAAATGTTCATTCAATTCGCCTTGAACAAACAGCTCCGAATTTCACTTGGTTACGTGCTGTTTCACCAGGTACTGTTCGGATTACTTACTACAATTCACAAGGCGAACTCGTCATCAATAATATTACTGTCATTCGATAAGAAGCGAACATACAGAAAAAAGCGTACTTATTCCAGTACGCTTTTTTCTATTTTTAGACAAATTCATCCTATTTTCGGTGGGTCATTCTTGCAGTTTAAAGCAACTTCACTTATTACCAAAGCTTGTTATGTCTCACTCCATATGTTAACTTTATATTAAAATAAGTTAACATATGGAGTGCTTTTTTATGACACAACAAGCGGCTTTTTGTTGGGGTTTTTTAGTTGAAAAAGCGTTGAGGAATGAGCCGATTACACTTCAAGAAGGAATTGATATTCTTCACGTAGATGAGGATGAGCTACTACCATTAATGCATGCTGCCTTTCGGGTAAGGCGACATTTCTTTCAGAAAAAAGTAAAATTGAACATGATATTTAATGCAAAAAGTGGGTACTGTCCAGAGAACTGCGGATATTGTTCACAATCCATCATTTCAAATGCTCCAGTTGAAAAGTATACGTTGCTCGATAAAAAAACGATTGTTGCAGGCGCTCGTGAGACATTAAAGCGTAAAGCCGGTACATACTGTATTGTAGCAAGCGGCAGGGCTCCTTCTCATCGTGAATTAGATGAAGTGACGGCAGCGGTCAAAGAAATAACTGAAACGATGCCCCTTAAAGTGTGTGCCTGTCTAGGACTGTTAAATCAAGAGAAGGCGAAAAGGCTCAAGGAAGCTGGTGTACATCGCTATAATCACAATATAAATACGCATAAAGACCAACATACTCATATCACAACAAGCCATACATATGATGACCGTGTCACAACCGTAAATGAGGTCAAACAGTCTGGAATGTCTCCTTGCTCTGGTGTAATTATCGGAATGGGTGAAACCGATCAGCAAATTGTTGAGATGGCTTTTGCATTGAGGAAGCTAGACGCTGATTCCATTCCAGTCAACTTCCTTCATGCCATTGAGGGGACACCATTAGAAAATCAGCTACGAACACATCCAATAAAAGCACTTAAAGTACTGGCATTGATGCGGTTTGTTAATCCGACTAAAGAAATACGTGTATCCGGTGGAAGAGAGCTTAATTTACGTACTCTCCAGCCGCTTGCGCTATATGCTGCAAACTCAATATTTGTAGGTGACTATTTAACAACAAAGGGACAACAAGTACAAATCGATCAGCAAATGATTGAAGATTTAGGGTTTGAAATTGAAGAATATGCGTTATAAAGAAAAGTCTGCCCATTAAACGGCAGACTTTTCTTTATTAGAATCGTTTATGAAAATTGACCGTCCCGCTTTCTTCTTCGTGATCAAAGCTACCTACAAAAGTCCAATTTTCCATTAGCCTATTACATAAACACAATGAACAAGACGATTCCCAAAATAATTCGATAGATTGCAAAGGGAACAAGCTTGATTTTATTAATTAATTTTAGGAAGAATCGAACAACGAATAGGGCAACAATAAAGGCACTGACAAAACCTACAATAAAGAATGGTAGCATATCTGGTGTTAAATACTCCGCATTTTTAATGAGGGTCAATAAGCTAGCACCTGCCATGATAGGCATCGCCATGATAAATGTGAAATCGGCTGCTGCTCGGTGATTCAAGCCGAGTATGACACCACCTGCAATGGTTGAACCAGAACGTGAAAACCCGGGCCAGAGGGCTAAACATTGAAACAATCCAATGAAAAGCGCTTGACGATATGAGATGTTGTCCACTGAATTCGTCTCTGCTTTTCGCTTATTGATATAGTCTGCAATAATCATAAGCACTGCCCCTAAAATCAAACCGATTGCTACTGTTCTCACATCAAACAAGTATTTATCAATGTAATCCTCAAACAGGAAGCCTAAAATGACAGCGGGTACTAGACCAACCGCAATCTGAGCAATTGTTAGCTTTTGACCGCTTCGTTTTTGTTCCTCTGTAATGTTTTTCTTTAGTCCTAGCAAGTTGAGAATACGATCTTTGAATACGATCATGACGGCTAAAATAGAACCTAGTTGAATGACGACTTTAAACGTATTTGCCGCTTCAGGGCTAATAATCTCTTTTGACTTTAGCCAAAGGTCATCAACAATAATCATGTGTCCAGTAGAGGAAACGGGTGCATACTCCGTTAAACCTTCAACAATTCCTAAAATCAGTGCCACGAATAAATCCCATAGATTCATCATTTTCTTTCCTTTCAATTCTTATCTTTTAATTATGGTGAGTGGTGAACCATCTATGTCCACATAAAGACAAGCTTCCTTCCACGAAAGCTCGTCTTTACGGTAATATATTTTTTTCAGAAAAGGATTATGACTCTAATCTTTTTTCTTCTTTGTACAGGCTTGATCGTATTTTAAACCAATCAAACAAATGAGTGGTCATCACTTTTAGCACTGCATAGGTAGGAATTGCAACGATCACACCAACCACACTAAAGAGCTTGGCGGCTGTTAGTAGAACAAAGATAATCGTAACAGGGTGAATGTGGAGATTTTTCCCCATGACCTGTGGTGAAATAAATTTCCCCTCAATTAACTGAACAACTGTCCATACAATAATTAACTTTAAGAGCATCACTGGTGATGTAACGAGTGCAATCACAATCGCTGGCGTGATCGCAATGGTCGGACCAAGGTAAGGAACGATACTTGTACATGCCGCAATGCTAGCAAGAAGGAATGCATAGTCTAAACCAATGATTAAATAACCAATGAGCAGTAGTATACCAATACAGAAGCTGACAATAATTTGACCTCTAATGTAAGAGCTAAGGCGATGGTTCATTTCATTAAGAACGACATGCGTATGCTCTTTTAACTTCGTAGGGATAAACTTCAAAAAGTAATAAGGTAGTTTTTTACCATCTTTTAGCAAATAGAACAGAATAAATGGGACAGTGATAATAGAGATGATCACTTCTGTTAGCGCACCTAGGAATGTACCAACACCTGTAAAGGTACTTTCTAATATCTTCGTTCCTTGACTTGACACTTTATTTACTAACTCTGACACATTAAAATTCATTGATTTCTGTGCTTGGGTAATAAAGTTGCTGCCCGTTAACTGTTTAATCTGATCTTCCACAATATCCACATATTTAGGAAGGTTATGAAACAGACTCATGGTCTGTGCTTGTAAAAACGGAATAATAGCGACGATTGTGACTGTAATGATACCAATAATCACAATATACAATAGCAAAATGGAATAAATACGTTTCACTCTAAATCGCTCTAAGAAATTCACAACAGGATTCAATAAATAAAAAACGACCCCGGCTAAAATAATCGGTAAAGCAATGGTTTTGATAAGAACGATCAGTGGTGTAAAAATAAATGATGTTTTCATGAAAACAAGTATATTTAACCCAATCAATAACAGGACTAGTAAAAACAAAACAAATTTGTTATCAAGAAAGAATTTTTTAAAACGACTGCTCCACATTTGCATAGAGTTCATTTTGTCCCTCCAAACTCGAGCTTTATATTAGTAAATTGTACACTAAATCATGATTGTTTTGAAATTATTTAATGGACTTCTCCTGTCCCGTTACAATTGACATTGCCCACAAAATCAGAAGTGGGTGTACGATTAGTCTGCCCCATAAAAACGACGAATCTGTGTGTTCTTGTCCAGGAAACGGTATTCCTTCTTTTGTCGCAAATAAATTCGCAGGAAAAATGAGTACAAGGTAAATGGCTGTCCACTTTGCTGTCTGCCTCCTTGCCCGCGGGATCAACAGTAGCACCGCAATTCCCCATTCAATGAATGCAGTAGCATAAACAATAAAATATGGAAATGGCAGAGCATAAAGCATGCGAGCGAACCCATCAAGCTCCATCAAATGGAATATTCCTGCTCCGAAAAATAAGAAAGCAAATAAATAAGTACTCACTCTATGTATAATCATCTTCATCCCTTATTCCTCCTCCTATACTTGAGTATTACCCGAATAAAGGAGGAAACTACCCACTTCTCATACATTTTTCACGCACTATGTAAGACGCTTATGTCCGCCTAAAGGTTTCATTTCGATTCATCCAAGCACCCAAAGGCTTCTTCTCCATCATGCGAACATTTTCGAAACCTTGTATAATCATCATAAGATTGAAGGAGGGAAAAACATGATTCGTTTTGCTGTCATCGGTACAAATTGGATTACAGACCGCTTTTTGCAATCTGCGGAGAACATTCGTAACTTTCAGCTCACTGCCGTCTATTCAAGATCAGAAGAAACGGGGCGAGCTTTTGCACATCAACATGGTGCAGACTTTGTCTTTTCTGATCTACAAGAAATGGCAGCAAGTGATGAGTTTGACGCTGTCTATATTGCAAGTCCAAATGCACTGCATAAAGACCAAGCGATTCTCATGATGCAACATCAAAAGCATGTGCTTTGTGAAAAGCCTTTAGCTTCTAATCACAAAGAGGTTGAAGAAATGATAGCTGTAGCAAAAAAACATGAAGTATGTCTCATAGAAGCCATGAAAACGACCTTTCTCCCAAACTTTAAGCAAATCAAAAAGCATCTTCATCGACTAGGGCCGATTCGTAAAATCATCGCCCATTATTGTCAATATTCCTCTAGATATGATGCGTATAGAGTAGGTAACGTATTAAACGCCTTTAA
Organism: Bacillus sp. NPDC077027; assembly: GCF_050269555.1. Classification (NCBI taxonomy): domain Bacteria; kingdom Bacillati; phylum Bacillota; class Bacilli; order Caryophanales; family Bacillaceae; genus Bacillus; species Bacillus sp. NPDC077027. The sequence continues at coordinate 43,676 of NZ_JBNNIO010000002.1, forward strand.
GCCAGAGCTATCAAACGGATCTTTAATGGATATAGGGGTTTATCTTGTATTCCCGACCGTCTATTTATTTGGTCTGCCAAACCAAGTATTGGCAAGCGGCTCTAAGCTCTCTTCTGGTGTTGATGGAGACGGTACGTTGATCTTACAGTATGACAATCATCAAGCCGTCCTATTTCACTCCAAAATATCAACATCCTATTTGTCTTCAGAAATTCAAGGCGAAGATGCGACTATGGTCATTGATCGATTCCATCGTCCTTCTAGCATCACTATCATGCATCGAAATGGTGAACAGGAAAGTATATCAATAGTAGATGAAAAACCGGCTATGTACTATGAAATTGATCACTTTATATCATGTATTCAAAATAAAGAATGGCAGTCGACTATCAACACCTTTGCATTGTCAGTACAGACGATGTCCATTATGGATGAAGCAAGGCAACAGATGCATATTGTATTTCCTGCTGATCAACAAGAATAAGTAAAAAGCCCCCTGAGAAGGGGCTTTATTGTGTCGCTAATACATCAGCAAAAGCTTTCACATATGGTGGTAAATCAGGTGGCCTTCGGCTTGAAACGAGATTTCCATCAATGACAACAGCTTCATCAAGCCATACAGCACCAGCGTTTGTCATGTCATCCTTAATGCCTGGTGTACTCGTCACTTTCTTTCCTGATAAAATCCCCGCAGAAATCAATACCCAGCCTGCATGACAAATTTGACCGACGGCTTTTCCTTGTTCATGTAATGTACGGACGATCTCCAATACTTCAGGATATCTGCGCAGTTTATCTGGTGCCCAGCCACCAGGAACTAACACAGCATCATATTCATCAGCTGATACCGATTTAAAATCAACATCTGATTGAGCGGGTACGCCATATTTTCCGATATATTGATGCCCTGCCTTTTCTCCTACAAGGTGAACCGTTGCCCCCTCTTCTTGTAAACGAAGCACTGGATACCAAAGCTCTAAATCTTCGAATTCGTCACTGACAAACGCTATGACCTTTTTGTCTGATAAACGCATGATTGATTCTCTCCCTTCCTTGTCCTCTTCCTATTGTACGTGATAGTCCTACTTATTTAAAAGCGGTTCCCCTTGAGGAGAACCGCTTTTGTTTGTCATTATTCGCTAATTTTAAATTTCTTAATTAAATTACGTAGTTCTTCCGCCATTTTGGACAATGTCACAGATGAAGACGAAATTTCTTCCATAGAGGCAAGCTGTTCTTCAGCAGATGCCGCAATGTCTTGAATGCTGGCAGAGCTTTCTCTAGATACATCGGCAATCTCGTTTACCGCAGTAAAAATTTGTTCAGATCCTTTTGAGAGCTCTCCAACCGTAGTATCCATAGCTTGAATTCTTGTGGCGATTTCAGCCGTTTTATCGTTGATTCGTGCAAAGCTCTCTTTCGTCCGATCAGTGATAGCAAGTCCACTTTGCACTTCTTCATTCACAGACTTAAACATATTTTGTGATTTTTCAATTTCAGACACAATTTCTTTGACGAGCTTTTCGATCTCTTTGGCAGAGTCTGATGATTGGACAGCTAGTTTTCTGACTTCTTCCGCGACAACTGAGAAGCCTCTACCTGATTCACCCGCACGCGCTGCTTCAATGGCGGCATTTAATGCAAGTAGGTTCGTTTGATCGGCAATGCCATTAATGACGCCTAAAATATTGGTGATATCCTTAGATTTATGTTCAAGTCCGTTGATAACACTTTCAGCTTCTTTCACTGAATGGTCAATTGTTTTCATTTGACCGACTGTTTGATCAACAAGTTTTCCACCAGTTTCAGCGACATCTTTTGATTCTACAGATGATGCTGTAATCACTGCCGACGTTTGTGCAACTTCATTTAATCCACCGTTCATTTCCTTAAGGAGATGTGCACTTTGATCGACCATTTCACTTTGATTCTCATTTCCATTAGAGAATGTTTCAATAGACGATGTGATATGTTCTGTTGCTTTTGTTGTTTGTCCGGCACTTGCTGTTAATTCCTCTGAAGAGGATGCCACATTTTCAACAGAGGTTTGGACTGCTTGAATCACTTCTCTTAATGATTCACTCATTTCATTGAAGCTTGTACTTAATTGACCAATTTCATCTTTTGAATGAATAGAGATTCTTTCCGTTAAATCACCATCACTAATCTTTTTCGAAGATGAAACAAGCACGGAAAGTGGCTTTGTGATAGATCGAATAATGAAGACTATGAGAACACCACCGATGATAAGGGCACCTACTAAAATAAGGACAGCCATATTAAATACAGGCTGTGATGCATCATGAACTTCATCTACAAGCATCGACCCGGCAATCTTCCAGCCAGTCAGTTTGTTTGTGACAAACTCCATTTTCTTTTCTTGACCTTCAAATAAATAACTTATTAATCCTTTGTCTTCATTGTAAAGTTTCTCTACCCAATCCCCCGTCATTTTTGTGCCAGCTTTTTCGGTTGGATGCGCGACAAATGTACGATCAAGACTTCCGATGAAGGCATGTCCTCTTTTCCCAATATTTACACTGTTCGATTCTTTTACTAAGTCATCAATACTAATGTTCATTCCTATAACACCCGAACCATCGTCCAGTTTTTTTGAAACCGTGACGACGAGTGTACCAGTTGTAGTTGTAGCACGAGGAGATGATAAAACAATTTCTCCATTTTTCGCCCAAGCATCCTTGTACCAACCTTGCTCTGTTGCAACATAATCGGCTGGTAGTTTTTCATGTGGGAATCTTGAATGGACTTTTCCATCGTTAGAGGCAACAAAGATTCCATCTGTGTCATCATTCATATTGATAAATTGCTCAAAACGTCCTTGGATTTCGGTTGTTCCCTTTTGCTTTAATTTTTTCTCTGTAACCCATTTCCCAAAAAATACAGCAGCTTTTTTTTTCACTTTAACGATTCTTGTAATATTGTTATCCAGCTGTTTGACATTTTCTGAGGCACTTTGCATGATTTGGTCACTTAAAGAGCTACTCGCTGTATGATAGGAAGAAATAGCCAAAACAATCATTGGACATAGAAGAATGAATAAAAATGAATATATTAGCTTTTTTGAAATAGATGGCTTTCTAAAATACTGTATTAATTTCATAAAATTGAAAACTCCTTTTAGTAAGATAGTATTTATATCGGACTTGCTACAAGGTTTTTTTACTTTTTTTTATTTATTTAAATTACCTAGAGGTCAAAACTCCTAAAGATTATCAAAAAAATGCAAAACACCTAGTCTTTGTGAGACCAGGTGTTTTCATGATTCCTTAAATTTCAAACTGCTTAATGAGCCCTTTTAGTTCTTCTGCCATCGAAGACAATGTGACAGAGGATGAACTAATTTCTTCCATCGAAGCAAGTTGCTCTTCTGCGGAGGCCGCGATATCTTGGAAGCCTGCTGAGCTTTCACGAGAGAGCTCTTTGATTTGATTGACTGCATTTGCAATATCATTTGATCCATGAGAAAGCTCTTGAGCTGTCACATTCATTTGTTTCATTTGTTCTGTCATTTCAAGCGTTTTATCATTAATTTTCTCAAAGCTTCCCTTTGTCTCATCGGTAATTTTTAATCCTGATTGGACTTCTCCTGCTACTTGTTTAAACATTTGCTGAGATTTCTCTATTTCCCCCACAATTTCGTTGGTCAGTTTTTCAATTTCTTTTGAGGAACTACCTGATTGCTCTGCAAGCTTACGTACCTCTTCAGCTACAACGGAGAACCCTCTTCCTGCTTCTCCAGCTCTAGCAGCTTCAATTGCTGCATTTAGTGCAAGTAAATTTGTTTGGTCGGCAATACCATTAATGACGCTAAGAATACTTGTAATGTCTTTTGATTTTTGTTCAAGTCCTGCAATGACAAGCTCTGCTTCTTTCACAGCCTGCTCGATTGTTTGCATTTGGCCCGCTGTTTTTTGAACAAGTTCTCCACCAACCTGAGCGGTTTTACTTGATTCTATTGATGATTCTGTCATTCCAGACGTTGTATGAACCATGTCCGATAAGCTGCGATCCATTTGATTTAGCTGGACTGAGCTTTTCTCAATCATGTCATTTTGAAATTCATTGCTGTTTGAGAACTGTTCAATAGAAGATGTAATATGCTCTGTTGCTTGTGCAGTTTGACCAGCACTAGCTGTTAATTCCTCTGATGAGGATGCGACATTTTCGATTGAATTTTGAACGGCTTTGATGACATTTTTCAACGTTGCAGCCATTTCATTAAAACTGTGCCCAAGCTTGCCAATTTCATCATGTGTTCGGACTTCAATATGCTGGGTCAAATCCCCCTTACTAATTTTCTCTGCAGACTCAGAGAGTTCTAGTAATGGTTTTTTAATCGATTTGATGATGAAATAAATCGCAATTCCTCCGATTACGATAGCTATAGCAAGTATAACTATTGTCATATTCAATACTGGCGTCGCTGCTGCTTTTACTTCATTCGAAAACATTGTACCTGCCAGCTTCCAACCTGTTGCTTCGTTTGTGACAAAGAACATCTCTTTAGGCTGACCTTTGAATTCGTATTGAAAGCTACCTTCTTTACCATTATATAACTTTGATATGAAATCCCCTGTCACTTTAGAGCCAGGTTTCTCTGTCTTATGTGCAATATAGTGCTGGTCTGATGAGGCAATAAATGTATAGCCCTCTTTCCCAATTTTTACGCTATTTGTATCTTTTACGATCGTATTCAGTAACACATTCGCACCGATGACCCCAGAACCGTCCTCTAACTGTTCTGATATTGTGATGAGCAGGTCACCTGATGATTTGTCTACAAAAGGATTGGAAATAACCAATTCATTACCCTTTTCTATCGATTCTTTGTACCATGTTTCATTTTCGACATTCTTTTTTTCATTTTTATGAAGCTCAGAATATTCAATGAGATTACCTTTCGTGTCAGCAATAAATACTTCAACAACATCTTGATCGGTTTCTGATAGCTGTTCAAACTTCGTATTCAAGGACTGTTTGTTTTTTGAGGTTAACTCTTTCTTTTTAATAGACTTTGACAAATAGTTGACCATATCAATCTTTGGCTGTACATCTTTATTAATCAGTTCGTTCAATTGACTCACGCCGTTTGCTGCACTTGCCATAATTTCTTCGTTCAATGACCTTGAAGCAACTTCATAAGAAAATGCGGCCAAAACAAGGGTCGGTACGAGGAGAATGACTAAAAATGCTGTGATTAATTTCTTCGACATCGTAAAGTGCTTAAATAAATTGAATTTTTTCATCTCAATACTCCTTTTGTCTTATGTTTTGTTGTTGGTCGTACCCCTCTATTTTAGGTAATAAGAATCATTTTTCAAGATCGAATGTTCCAAAACCCCAAAAAAGTAAATCAAAAGACCTATTTGTTTTAAATGAAATAAAAAAAGAGCCCCTGCTTTGAGCTCCTTTTCACTTATTATTCTACTTTGAACTTGCTAATTAGACTTTTTAATTCATCTGCCATAGATGATAGAGTGGCAGATGATGAGCTGATCTCTTCCATAGAAGCAAGCTGTTCTTCAGCTGAAGCCGCAATGTCTTGAATGTTCGCTGAGCTTTCTCTAGACACATCTGCTATTTCTCGAACGGCTTCAGATACATGTACTGAGCCTGCTGACATTTGTGCCACTGTTTGGTTCATTATTTGTAGCTTATCTGATATTTCTTTTGTCATTTCAAAAATATGATTGAAACTGACCTTCGTTTGTTCTGTCATATTTAAGCCGGATTGAACTTCACGATTCACTCCAGTGAACACTTCTTGTGATGTATCAATATCTTGCACAATTTCTTTAATTAAGTTTTCGATTTCTTTTGCTGAGCTAGCCGACTGGACTGCGAGCTTTCGTACTTCTTCCGCAACAACTGAGAAGCCGCGTCCTGATTCTCCTGCTCTGGCTGCTTCAATCGCAGCGTTTAGTGCGAGTAAGTTCGTTTGATCAGCAATCCCGTTAATAACACCGAGAATTTGATTAATATCTTTTGACTTGGTTTCAAGTGCTTTAATCACACTTTCTGCTTGTTTGACTGATTTGTCAATGACATACATTTGCTCTGTTGTTTGTTCAACGAGCTGTTCTCCATCTCCGGCAACATCAGTTGATTTAATAGAAGACGCTGTAATTGCTTGAGCCGCTTCATTCATTTGTTTGAATCCATTGTTCATTTCATCTAATTCTGCGGAGCTTAATTCGACTTTTTCACTTTGACTTTCATTTCCACTTGAAAACTGTTCAATCGCTAGTGTAATGTGCTCAGTGGCTTTACTTGTTTGTCCGGCACTTGCTGTCAGCTCTTCGGATGAGGAGGCAACATTCTCTACTGAGGTTTGGACAGCACCAATGAGGGATTTTAATGAATCAACCATGGCGTTAAAGCCTTGTCCCACTTGTCCAATTTCATCATTTGACTGAACCTCAAGTTTATCTCGTAGATCTCCATCGCTGACTTTTTTAGAGAAACTGGCGAGCTTAGACAGTCTTCTTGAAATCGAGCGAACCATAAAGAAGATTAGCGCTCCTGCTATGACCAATGTCACACTGAATACGATGATTGCTGTATTAAATACAGGTTTTGCCGCATCCTCCACTTCAGATACGAGCATCGTTCCACCGATTTTCCAGCCAGTTAAATCGTTTGTGACGTAAGCTATTTTTTTATCCGTACCATCTAGCGTGTAGCTTCCTTTTCCTTCTTTATTCTTATATAAAATTTTTGCAAGTGAAGCATCTACGTTACTACCTGGTTTTTGCGTTGGATCAGCAAGAACTGTTTTGTCTTCCTCCATGATGAAGGCATAACCTTCTTGTCCAATTTTAATTTCTTTTAATTTTTGAAGAAGGCTATCAATTTCCATATCAATGGCAATTACTCCTGAGCCATCTTTCATCTTTTCAGCAATCGTAATGACCATTTTACCAGTAGATGCAGCCGTATAAGGTTTGGTTATGACTTGCTCCCCATTTTCGGCATTCCACGCCTCTTGGTACCAAGGTCTCTCTCTTGGGTCATAACCTTCTGGCATTTTTTGAACAGGATATTGTATAAACAAGCCCTTTTCAGAGCCGACATAAAATGCAGAGACATCTTTTTCATTAATTTTTCCATATTGCTGTAATTCAGCAATCGTTGATTTTCTGTTTTTCTCTTGAATATTTGACGCTTTTAATGTTTCCGTAAACAATGTAACAGCTTCTGACTTGTTTCCAATATTTTCATTGATCAATGTGTCAAATGCATTCACTTGACTCATTGCACTACCCATGATTTGCTTATCTAATTCTGTCTTAGATGTGTAAAATGCGCTGACAGTTAATACGACTGTTGGCAGAATGAGCACAATTAAAAAGGCTGCGATTAATTTTTTGGAAATAGATGGTTTTTTTAACCACTGGATGATTTTGGTCATTTTTTCATTCCTCCTTTACTTATCTAAAGTTATTATCGGATAAAAGTATTGTTTTTAGAGGTTCATAGAGCCATAAAAAACAAAAAAATATCCAGATAATACCGGATATTTTTCGATGTGATTATTTAATTTTAAATTGACTTGTTAATTCTTTTAATTCTTCTGCCATCTTCGAAAGGGTGACAGATGATGACGAGATTTCTTCCATTGATGCCAGCTGTTCTTCAGCAGATGCTGCAATATCCTGAATGTTTGCAGCGCTTTCCCTTGATACTTGTCTCATTTCTTGCATCGCTTGTGATACAAGTTTAGAGCCGCTTGATAGATCAATGGCAGTGTCGTTTAGCTGCTTTAGTTTACTAGACATCCCTTGTGCTGCATCATAGATATGTTGGAAGCTGTCCTTTGCTTCCTCTGTCATTTCGAGTCCTGAATTCACTTCACGATTCACTTCTCTAAACATATTTTTTGAATGGGCAATTTCCATCACAATTTCTTGTATGAGTTTTTCAATTTCTTTGGCAGAATCCGCTGATTGTACCGCAAGCTTTCTGACTTCTTCTGCTACAACTGAGAAGCCTCGTCCAGATTCTCCTGCTCGTGCCGCTTCAATTGCAGCGTTAAGAGCTAAGAGGTTGGTTTGATCAGCTATACCATTAATGACACTTAAAATGTTCGTAATATCTTTGGATTTATATTCTAATTCTTTTATCACATTTTCTGCTTCTCGTACAGATTGATCTATATGTTTCATTTGTGTTGCTGTGCTTTCAACGATACGTCCACCTTTACCAGCGGCTTCCGTTGACTCCAGTGAAACTGCCGTTACTTCTGAAGATGTAGTAGACATTTCCTGTAAGCCGTCGTTCATTTCAACGAGTTGATTAGTGCTCGTATCGACTTTTTCATTTTGTGCTTCGTTTCCATTAGAGAACTGTTCAATCGACATGGTGATGTGCTCTGTTGCTTGACTCGTCTGGCTCGCACTTGCTGTTAGCTCTTCAGAGGCAGAAGCTACATTTTCTACGGATTTTTGAACAGCACTGATGACATCACGTAGGGACTCACTCATTTTGCTAAAACTTCGAGTTAAATCACCCACTTCATCTTTTGATTTGGTTTCAATCGTTTCGGTTAGGTCGCCTTCACTGACTTTCGTGGAAAAAATAACAAGCTGTCTTAAACCAATTGTAATGGATCTCACGATGAAGAAGATTGCAATGCCGCCAAGAACAAATGAAGAAATTAAAAGAATAATGGCAGAATTCCATACTGGCTGCGCTGCTTCTTCTGTTTCAGAGACAAACATTGTCCCAGCAATTTTCCATCCTGTCAGTTCATTCGTTTGAAAGACTAACCGCTTTTCTTCTCCTTGATTCACATATGTGGCTGTACCTTCTTTTTCACTATAAAGGATAGATGAAATATTTTCTGTCACTGTTGATCCTGAATTCTCTTCTGGATGAGCAACGATTTGTTTACTTCTATTGGCGATAATCGGATAGCCTTCTCGCCCAATTTTGATTTCCTTGATTTTGTCAACAATATCTTGAACTTCAATATCAATTCCGATGACGCCAGAACCATCTTTATTTTTTTGTGCAATCGTCACCACCATAGAATTGTTTGTTGCAGAAATGTACGGGTTTGTAATGACCGCTTCCCCTTTTTCATCGTTCATGGCATCTTTAAACCAATCACGTGTGGAAGGATCATAATCATCTGACATTTTCATTTCAGGATACTGAATAAAATCTCCTTTTTTGCTTCCAGCATAAAACCCGACAACGTCATCCTCATTAATTTTGCTGTATATCTCGAAATGTTCTTCGAGTTCCCTACGATTTTTCTTTTTAAAATCTGATGCTGTTGAACTTTGGGTGAACAGCTTGACCGCATTTGCTTTATTCACGAGCTTCTGTTCAATCATGTCATTCAACTCGTTCACTCTTGCAGTTGCGCCGTACATGATCTCTTCATCTATTTTTTTCTTGGCAATCTGATATGAGATCGTACTAAGTGAAATAACGGGCACTACAAGAATAAGTATAAATGAGATGATTAGTCTCTTTGAAATCGATGGCTTTTTGAGCCATTTTATTGCACTTTTCATGTTTCTCCTCCTTTAGACGTTATCTCTAATATCGGATGTTTTTATATATTTTTCATGTTTTTCTAATAAAAAGGTAGTTCTTTTGTTTATTTTCACAAAGTGACTCATTACCCAAGCATTACGCATACGCTAATATAAGGGGGGATCATTTCAAATGATTATCATATCAGGACAGCCGGTGACAAATGACCAACTGACATCCTTTCAGCTAGAAGGACAAAAGCGAGTCATTTTGATGCAATTGCAAGCTTCAAATGATACATTTCGTTTTAGGCACGCTTCAGATTTATTATTTGAAGTGACATTGAGATCAAATGTGATGAATGCTGCCAGAGAATTGAACAAGAGCGGCGCTTCATTTGCGGTTTTCCAGCGATCACGTGCGAATCAAGAGCTGTGGCGTGTATCAGAAGCTGGTGCACTTGAATTACGGTATCAAGTAGAACCAGCAAGAGGGATAAAAGATATTTTCGAAAATGGCTCGCAATACGCATTCGAGTGTGCTACAGCGATTGTCATTGTTTTTTATATGGGGGTTTTGCAGACAGTAGGCGAAAAAAAATTTAATAGACGACTTCGCACGTTAACTTTGTATGACTGGCATTATGACACATTGTCCATTTATACAGAACGTGGGAATGACTTTATTTATGGGGATTGTTTATATTTTGAGAATCCAGAGTTTAGCTACCAGCAATCACAATGGCGTGGAGAAAATGTGATTTATGTAGGTGAAGATCAATATTATGGACATGGACTTGGCATTTTATCTGCAGGAGAAATAATTGAGAAATTAAACCAAAGAAGACGTCCAGGAGCTGTTCAATCTGCTTATTTACTTCCACAAACCACACGAATGGATACCATCTATTTAAGACAGATGTTTGACAGCTAAAAAAGCCCCTTTGTCTCCTTATGAAGACAAGGGGCCTTGATATGCTTTTCTTTTTCGATAGTTGTGAAGAGTTCCGAGCAGCTCATTCGCCGCTATTTCCATTTGTTCTAGATCTCTTCGCGAGACAGGGGGGGGCAAGCTTACTCCACTTCACATAACGGACAAAATAATAATGCCGTATGGGAATAAGTGCGACAGTAGAATGAGGAAAATCGTTAAAAATAAATTCGAGCTCCCCTTTTTTACGATATGAGTGTTTTATGATGTGCATGATGTGCTTCACCACCAAACCGAATAGACCTAGTCATTCGCATAATTGATCCATTATTTCTTTTACTGTCAAAATTGAACGAATACGTCCAACACCTTGCCCTGCCCAAAGGGCCATTTGTTCTTTATTGCCTGAAGCTGCTGCCTCTTTCCTCATTGGTGTCGTTAGCACATGTTGCAATGGGTAAGGCAATGTTCGTTGTCCATATACTTCTTCTGTCGTCATCCATTGATTGACGATACCTCTTGCCCGTTTACCTGAGAACAGTTTTGTGATCGCTGTATCATTTCCATTCGCTTCTAGGAGTGCCTGTTTGTACACAGGTGGTGCGGCACTTTCCTCACTCGCTAGAAATCTAGTACCAATTTGTGCCGCATCTACTCCAAGTTGTAACACAGCTTGAACACTCTGACGATCAACAATTCCTCCTGATGCGATGACTGGGATATGTACCTGCTCCTTCACCTCACCAATGAGACTCAATAGTCCTTGCAACGCATCTCCTTTTGTTTGAAGAAACGTCCCACGGTGACCTCCTGCTTCACTACCTTGTATAATGATTGCATCCATGCCCTTCTCCTCTAAAAAAAGGGCTTCTTCTAGCGTCGTTGCAGTTCCCATTAAAGTGATCCCCTCTTGTTTTAATGCGTGGATCACATCATCTGGGGGACAAGCGAATGTAAACGACACGATTGGAACATTTGACGCTTGAACAATATCAATTTTTTCATAAAAATCCTGCCACAATGTTTGGTCATCCGGAAAAGGATTTGCCTCGTCAACATAGGGCAATCTGTTTTTCCAAAATTGAATATCGTATTTATTTGGTTCACAGATAGGCTCTGGGACGAATACATTCACCTGAAAGGGTTGATCCGTTATCTCTTTCACCTGATAAATTTGATCTCTCATCACTTCGGGCTTGAGATAACCAGACGCAAGACTTCCAAGCCCTCCTGCATTTGAGACGTTCGCTACTAAGGTTGGTGTGACCGCCCCACCTGCCATTGGTGCTTGTATGATTTTATGTTCAATACTTAATAAAGTCTTCAGATTTGCCATGTACTCCTCCCCCATTCTCTATCTGTTTGTCATGACTTGGACAAAAAAGTGTCTGTAGCGTGGTCCATCAAATTCACAAAAGTAAATGCCTTGCCATGTACCAAGAACTAGCTCACCGTTTATGATCAAAATATGTTGTGATGCTCCCATATAGCTAGCTTTCATGTGCGCAGCTGTATTTCCTTCCATATGACGATCTTTTGAATGCTCCCATGGGAACACCTCGTCTAGCCTGTGAAGCATGTCATGTTTGACATCAGGATCAGCATTTTCGTTTATCGTGATACCTGCGGTCGTATGTGGGCAATACACAATGACCGTTCCGTCTGTTATTTTAGTTTCGCTTACATATTGTCGTACTTGATCAGTCACATCTATCATGTCATCTCGTCGATTTGTTTGCAGATTGATTTTTTTCATCTTTGTGCTCCTTTTCAACATGTCATGATTGATCTATTAGTCCATACCCGTTTTCATGTAAAGCAATCATATTGTGGGGTATCTTTATATTATATAAAGATATCGCTTACTTTGGTGGGAAAATTGAAAAAAACCCCGCAATATAGGCGAGGTTTAAGGAAGTAAGCACTATACAAAATGAATTTTTTTGACTTCTATTGTTCTAATATGATGCTCCTCAGCATCAATAATTTTAAATTCACAGCCTTCTGCTTCAATCACATCATCAACGTCAAAATCAATTTTATGAGTCATCATCCAGCCAGCAATTGTATCAACATCATCATTTTCGATAGCTAAATCGAGCAGGTCGTTCACTTCGTCAATTAATGCTTTTCCATCCATGACATAGTGAAAGTCGCCTTTTTTTACGATGTGAGGTGTTTCATCTTGATCATATTCATCGCGAATTTCTCCCACGATTTCTTCCAATATATCTTCGACTGTCACAAGCCCAGCTGTTCCACCATACTCATCAACTAGAATAGACATATGAATCCGTTCCTTTTGCATCAGAATAAGCAATTCCTGTATTGGTGTGCTTTCAATGACACGAATAACAGGGCGCATTAAGCCTTCAATGGAGACATCTTGTTGAAGAAAATTTGCTTTGAAGACATCTTTGCTGTTGATAACGCCAATGACATGATCTTTATCCTCTTTAATGACAGGATAACGGGTATACCTTTCATTCAGCATATAATGCGTCACTTCATCAAGTGATTGTTCTACATCAACGGCAGATATTTCAGTACGTGGGATCATAATTTCACGAGCTACTCTGTTATCAAATTCAAAGATTTTATTCACGTATTTGTATTCAGATTGGTTTATTTCCCCCTTTTCATAGCTTTCAGATAAGATGAGGCGCAATTCCTCTTCACTGATCGCCACTTCATGCTCCTTCACTGAGTGAAAGCCAAACAATTTCACTATCCCTCTTGCTGCCCCGTTCAAGGCTTTAATAAAGGGGTACATGAGTTTATAAAAGAGAATAAGTGGCTTCGCTGTCATAAGACTGACTGCTTCCGCCTTTTGAATGGCAATTGTTTTTGGTGCTAGTTCCCCTACTACGACGTGTAAAAAGGTAATGATCACAAACGCAATAATAAAAGATAATATATCTGTTAATGCGGCATGAATGCCTAGTTGTTCAAAGAGGGGATGAAGAAAATACTCGACAGTTGGTTCACCAAGCCACCCAAGTCCTAATGCAGTGATGGTAATCCCTAACTGACATGCCGATAAGTATTCATCTAGGTTTGAAATTAGTTTTTGAACATGGATGGCACGCTTGTCTCCACTTTCAATCAGTTGATTAATTTTTGATCCTCGAATTTTAACAATAGCAAATTCTGTTATCACAAAAAATGCAGTTGCAGCAATGAGTAAAATGACTAGGAAAACGTTCAAAATATACAAAAAAACCCTCACCTACTGGCTAGGTAAGGGCTCACCTCCTCTGGCATCATTTAATCATTACGACCGTTAAGGAAGATCATCACAAATCGGAGTAATTCAAAGAGCGATACAAGTGCTGCTGCCACATAAGTTAATGCCGCTGCATTTAATACCTTATTTACGCCTCTTTCTTCACTACTTCTAATGATTCCTTCTGAAACAATGATATCTTTTGCACGCGAACTTGCATTAAACTCAACAGGTAATGTCACAAGCTGGAAAAACACCGCAGCTGAAAACAGGATGATACCTAAGCCGATTAAGTTTAAGCTTCCAAGCAAAAGTCCGCCAAGGAAAAGGAGCGGAGCAACGCCAGATGCAAAGTTGACGACAGGAAAGATTTTATGTCTCAGTACAAGTGCACCATATGATTCCTGATGCTGAAGAGCATGTCCGACCTCATGAGAAGCCACCGAAATCGCTGAAATGGAGTGACCATAATAGACTGACTCAGATAGACGGACGACGCGCTGCGTTGGATCGTAATGATCAGTTAAGGTTCCTCTTACCGGTTCAACAGGTACATCATATAACCCGTTGCGATCTAAGATATATCTAGCGGTTTCAGCACCTGTTTTCATACTAGCTGCCTCTACCTTTGAATATTTTTCAAAATTATTCTTCACTTTAAATTGTGCCCAAAATGATAAACCCAATGCGGCAAAAGTTAAAAAATAAAATATCAGCATGTTTATCAGCTTCCTTTTATTTTATATATTTATTTACAATTTTAATGATTTTTATGTAGCATGTACAGTAAAAAGCACTAGGTCTTTTTGAGCGGAACTGCTACTCCTACTAAAAAGACGGACATTCCAATCACAGCCGTATAGAAGGTAAATGTTCCATAAATCTCCTGAAAAAAATTTCCCCATGAAAAGCCATTCATAAAGTGATTGACGGCATTTAAATCAAAAATCAGTAAAATCATTGCCGAAGATAAAAACTGTGCACCGATAAAAAGAAGTAAGGTCTTTTGAAAAAATGTCATCTACATTCCCTCCTTCTTATTTTAAGATATGGTATCCGCCCACATACATGCCGATGATGAAAAAACTTTTGGAAATTCGGGCATACTGACATTACTTGCCTTTGAAAGGAAGAGTGATATGAAATCAAATCGAATCTTCATCGCTTGGTTAAGGTGGCCGATTTATCTACGAATTGCCATTATTATTTGTTTTATCCTTCTTTTTTTTGGTCAAGCCATTGTTTGGATAGAGCCTAAGCAATATCATACGGTTCTCGACGGGGTATGGTGGGCATTAATTACGATTTCAACGGTTGGTTACGGTGATTTTGTTCCCCAAACCGTTCCTGGACAAATTGTTGGAATGGCATTGATCTTGATTGGTGCAAGCTTTATAACGGCTTATTTCGCCACATTTGCCGCAGCGATTTTTAGTAAACAGCATCATTATGTAGAAGGCAAAGTTTCCTTTAAAGGAAAAGGCCATCTCATTATTGTTGGCTGGAACGAGAAGACCAATAAGCTGCTTCAATCGTTTCATACAATTGATCCCATGATGACTGTTGTACTCATTGATGAGTCTTTAAAAGAAGGACCGCTTCTTAGAAATGTACATTTTATTAAGGGACATGGTACAGAGGATGCTACACTCCGCAAAGCAAATATTTTTGAAGCAGATTCGCTGATCATCACTGCTGATCAGCACGAAAATGAATTAACAGCGGATATGCAAAGCGTTTTAACATTACTTGCAGCAAAAGGGCTCAATCCCACATTATACTGTCTGATTGAAATTTTGACTGATCGGTATGTAAAAAATGCAGAACGGGCTGGGGCAAACCAGGTGATTCACACATCTGATGCAGTCAATCATTTAATGGTAGAGCATTTTCTATTGAAAGAGCAGCTTACTTCCTTGAAGAAAAAAAAGAAAATGACCCTCCATAAAAATATCACCATCATTCCTGTTCCAAAGGCGCTCATTGGCGAAACCTTTTTAACTGCCCTACAGCATTTTTTAGATCATCATGTGATTTTAATTGGCGTACAAAAAAAAGAAGGACCTATGATGAATCCTCCTTTTACATATGAGCTTCACCCAGAAGATGAGCTGATTGCTCTTTAAAGCAGTGCTTCTTCTAATTCTTTGACTAAGGAAAAGCCAATTTCAACGTATACTTGTGAGACGTCTCCATCTTTATCTTTCGGTTCTTGAAACTGGTTGAATGAAGCTTGCAAATGACCGATCATCGCATGATCATCTAGTTTGTCTTGATATACATGTTTAAGTAAAAAAGGAAATCCCAGTTTGACAACAACTCCAGGCTCATCAAGCTGGCCTTTTTCAGCTGTAAATGGAACTCGAAGAAAGATGTAGCCGTCACGGTTATCAATTTTGTAATCAAAGTAGCCATGATCATAATCCCAGTTGCCATTAATGACATAGCCAAGCGGTTTCATTGTTTCTTCTAAATGATATAACGAAAAGCTTTCATCTGTTAGCTTGGATGGTACATGGATCATATTGAACCCTCCTTTTTTCATAGGGTTCGTCAAAGTGAAGAATTCATACATCTGCCTCTATTGATTTGTACACTCTTTGTAAAGGTTGCACTATATACACTCTGATCAGCTGTCAGATTGCCACTATTATTCGCACTACCAGATCCTGCAACATCCTTGGATGCACTCATGGGACAAATCCTGCCTACATTACCGAAATTCACAATTGCCTGCCCAGAAATATCTTGAATGTAAATCTTATTGGTTTTCATGTAAGTTTCACACTCCTCTGTTATGCATCATATGAAGGACGGGACAGGATTGCTTGCACTTATTTCTTGCACAATGAAAAAAGGCACACCCTATTGTCAGGATGTGCTTTTTCACAATTTAAGATTGTTTTAGACGATTTTCAAGCTCTGCTTTTTTCTCTTCAAAGCCTGGTTTTCCTAAAAGGGCAAACATATTGACCTTGTATGCTTCAACGCCTGGTTGATCAAATGGATTAACTCCTAGAAGGTAACCTGACATTGCACAAGCTTTTTCAAAGAAGTAGACGAGGTAACCAAATGTGTAAGCATCCATTTCTGGAATCGTGACAATGAGGTTCGGTACTTTCCCATCTGTATGAGCAAGCATTGTTCCTTCAAACGCCTTCTTGTTCACGAAATCTACCGTTTGACCCGCTAAGTAGTTGAGTCCGTCCAAATCTTGATTCTCGGCTTCGATCACAAGTTCATGTCTAGGCTTGTCTACATTCACAACAGTTTCAAACAAGTCTCTTCTTCCTTCTTGTACATATTGACCAAGAGAATGAAGATCCGTTGAGAAGTTGGCAGATGATGGATAGATCCCTTTTTCATCTTTTCCTTCACTTTCGCCAAATAGCTGTTTCCACCATTCCGCAAAATATTGAAGCCCCGGCTCATAATTAATCAGCATCTCAATGGTTCTACCTTTATTGTAAAGAACATTTCGTACGACAGCATATTGGTAAGCCGCATTTTCTGATAGCTCAGAAGAAGAGAAATCTTCACTAGCTTTCGCAGCACCTTCCATCATTTGCTCAATGTCTGCACCGCTAACTGCAATTGGTAAGAGACCAACCGCTGTTAGAACAGAGTAGCGACCACCGACATCATCTGGAATGATAAACGATTCATATCCTTCTTCATTCGCTAATGTTTTCAATGCGCCTCGTGCTTTATCTGTTGTCGCATAAATGCGTTTCTTCGCTTCTTCTGCACCATATTTTTCAATAAGGAGCTTCTTAAAGATTCTAAACGCAATGGCTGGCTCAGTTGTTGTACCTGATTTAGATATGACGTTGATGGAGAAGTCTGCATCTTCAAGCAGATCCATTACATCTTTTAAATAAGAAGAGCTGATGTTGTTACCGATAAAGATGATTTGTGGTGTTTTACGCTTTCCTTTTGGCAAAGCGTTGTAGAAGGAATGATTTAAAAACTCAATCGCAGCACGTGCGCCAAGATAAGAGCCACCAATTCCGACAACTAGTAGAACATCAGAATCGGATTTAATTTTCTTTGCACTATTTTGAATACGAGCAAATTCTTCACGGTCGTAATTTTTCGGTAAGTCTACCCATCCTAAATAATCACTGCCTGTCCCTGTTTGCTCATGAATATTATGATGTGCCACTTTCACAAAATCTTTCAAATATGTAATCTCATGTTCCTTAAAGAAAGGTAACGCTTTTGAGTAGTCAAATTGAATATGTGTCATCGCTTGTGTGCCCTCCATTACGTTAGTCTATCCCTTTCACTTTAGCCGAACTGCCCCATGAAATCAAGTAATCCTCCCTCCACATGAAAAAAGCCGTTTCCCACAAAGGAAAAACGGCTAGTGTTTTATAGAGATGCTTTTAAGATCGAAAGGATATCATCACGGTTCAATTTCATGAAGTTACCAAATCCACCGTGTTCCATTTCTTTTGCCGCAATATCTGCGATCATTTCAAGTTTTTCTTCTCCGATGCCATAATCACTTAAGCGATTTGGGGCACCTAGACTTGTCCAGAAGGCAGAGAGCTTCTCAATTCCTTCTAGTGCAATATCTCGATCAGATTTGCCTTCGGTCTCAATATCAAACATATGGAGCATCAAGTTTTTGAAGCGTGTTACATTGTGATCGAGGGTATGACGCATCCAGTTCGGGAAGAGAATCGCCAGACCGCCTGCATGTGGAATATCATATACTGCAGATACAGCATGCTCAATCGTATGTGATGACCAGTCGCCAAAATAGCCCATTTGCAGTGTGCCATTTAACGCAATTGTCCCAGCATACAAAATCGTTTCACGGTGTTCATAGCTGCTTAAGTCTTCAAGTAGCTTTGGTGCTGTTTCAATGACCGTTTGTAATACAGCGAAACACATACGATCTTGAAGAGGTGTATTTTGAACATTATGGAAATACTGTTCAAAGACGTGGCTCATCATATCAACCATTCCATAAACCGTTTGATTCTCAGGAACAGAGTACGTATGCTCAGGATCTAAAATAGAGAAAGTAGGATGAGTCACTGAGCTGCCCCAAACATATTTTTCATTTGTTTCCCAGTTTGTAATAACAGAATCAGGGTTCATTTCTGAACCTGTTGCCGCTAATGTTAAGATTGTGCCAAATGGTAAGGCTTTTTGTGCAGTTGTTTGTTTTGAAATGATATCCCATACATCGCCATCATACTCAGCACCAGCTGCAATAGCCTTCGTACAATCAATGACACTGCCGCCGCCTACAGCTAACAAGAAATCAATCTTTTCATTACGGCAAATGTCGATGCCTCTTTTTACTGTAGAAAGACGTGGGTTTGGTTCAACTCCCGCTAGTTCAAATGCAGTAGCATTTGCATCCTTTAAAGCGTGAAGCACTTTGTCATAAAGACCGTTCTTCTTAATACTTCCTCCGCCATATACAAGTAATACTCGCTTTCCATAACGAGAAAGCTCGTTTTTCAGTTCTTCTATCTGTCCTTTTCCGAACATTAATTTAGTAGGATTATAATAAATAAAGTTTTCCATTGGGCAAAGCCTCTCCTTACTACAAGTATTTCTACGAAAAATCAAGAATGACCACTGTAACATATTTACACGAATAACTCAAAAAAGATAACTGCACGAATGCAGCTATCTCTTTCCATTTTATAGGGAATTATTTAAAATCGCAAGAACATCCTCTTTGTTTAACTTTTTAAAGTGACCGAATTCACCTCGTGCCATTGCACGATCAGCAATAAGATCAATTTTTTCATCATTGATATCATAATCAGCAAGACGACTTGGTGCTCCTAAGCTTGTCCAGAAGGCAGTTATTTTTTCAATACCTTCTAATCCTATTTCTTCATCCGTTTTACCAGCTGGATCTACATCAAACACACGAACCGCTAATTGCTTAAAGCGAGCTGGGTTTTCTTTGATGACATGCTTCATCCAGTTCGGAAACAGAATGGCAAGTCCGCCTGCATGCGGGATGTCATATACAGCAGACACAGCATGTTCGATATTATGCGATGCCCAATCACCGCGTGCTCCCATTGAAAGCATTCCATTTAAAGCTATTGTTCCAGTGAACAAAATCGTTTCACGCAGTTCATAGTTCTCAAGGTCGTCGATGAGTTTCGGTGCTGTTTCAATCACTGTCCGAAGTAACCCTTCACACATACGGTCTTGGTATGGTGTATTTTCAGTATGATGGAAGTATTGCTCAAATACGTGAGACATCATATCCACCATTCCATAGATTGTATGATTTTTTGGTACTGTGAATGTATTTACCGGATCAAGGATAGAGAATTTAGGAAATACTGCTGGGCTACCCCAACCATATTTTTCATTTGTTTCCCAGTTCGTGATAACAGAGCCAGCGTTCATTTCTGAGCCTGTTGCTGCAAGTGTTAATACTGTACCAAATGGGACAGCCTCCGTTACAACATGTTTTCTTGTGACAATATCCCATGCATCTCCATCATATTTGGCTCCTGCTGCGATTGCTTTCGTTGCGTCGATAACACTTCCGCCTCCGACTGCCAAAATAAAGTCGATACTGTTTTCCTTACAAATTTCGATGCCTTTTCTTACAGTTGTTAAACGTGGATTCGGCTCAACACCACCAAGCTCACTTACTATAGCGCCAGATTCCTTTAGAATGTCAATCATTTGATCATAAAGACCATTTCTTTTAATACTACCTCCACCATATACAAGCAATACGTTTTTACCGTAGTTTTTCAGTTCATCTGAAAGGGCTGATACTTCTCCCTTTCCAAAAATTAATTTCGTTGGATTCCAAAACGTAAATCGATCCATATGTTATCTCCTCCTCGCGCTACATTATGCGCCTCATTTCTCAAAATTGTAAAGGAATTTGCTTGATTCAATTTTTCTTATGCATAGTTTGGCTGAAATTCTACAAAATATAAATGTATTAATGCTGTAGTGAAAGGAGGAATCACAATGAGCGCCATTCAACGTACTGCCCTCGTGCTCACGATTATCGGTGCTATTAACTGGGGACTAATCGGCTTTTTTCAATTTGACTTAGTAGCAGCGATCTTTGGCGGCCAAGGTTCTGCACTATCACGTATTATCTATGGTCTTGTTGGTATCGCAGGTCTTGTTAACCTTGGTCTGTTGTTCAAACCGAGTGAAGAGGTTGTTCGTGACGAACCAAAGCCAGAGGTTCGTTAATTCACGAGCGTCATAAAGAAAAAGGCTGCCTCTAGTGGCAGCCAAAGGCACCGATATCATTCGGTGCTTCAGCGTGTAGACAAACCCTCGCATTCGTTGTCAGGTCTGCGCGCTGGTGCTCACGAATCTAACATTCGCTCCGCTCCAGTGCTCAACCTTCCTAGACTTCAAGGATTTTCCATTCACGCTAAAAAGAAGACAAAGGGCTAAAATAAACATCATTTTAGCCCTTTGTCAACAATTTGAAGGCACCGATATCATTCGGTGCTTTTCTTATTTATTGATCAAGTCTTTGCGGTTAGATTGCTCAATCCACTCTTCTAGCTTATCTTTTAGCGTATTAAAACCTTGTGGTGGAGCAGAATCTTCTTTCACTTGCTGTGGTCTTTGTTTCTTTGGTTTGCTTTCTTTTCTTTCAGGTGCTTCTTGAGTCGCACGGATAGAAAGGCTGATTTTTCCAGCTTTTTCGTCAACAGAAAGAACTTTCACTTGTACTTCGTCACCAATTGTCAGATGCTCGTTGATGTCTTTTACAAAACCATGAGTGACTTCAGAAATATGAACAAGTCCTTGAGTTTCTTCATCTAATGCAACAAACGCACCATACGCTTGTAATCCTGTTACTTTACCAGTGTAAACACTGCCTACTTCAAACTTTGTCGCCATTATAACAACTCCTAAATAAATGTTTTAATAATCGTTTATACGCAATTAAAAACTATATCATAGAACCGGCTTTATAGCAAAATTTTTTTTAATGAGGTTTACTTTGGATGAAAAGGGGGAATACCTGAAAACAAGAATGCTTTCTAGTATTCCCCCCTAATGTGAGGCATCAGTCGAATAAAGATTGGTGCCTTTTTTATTTTAAAATAGCGGTAGCCTCTTGTTTCACTTCTCTATTTTGTAAAAAGCGCTGAATTCTTGAAAGCGACTCTTGCAGATGGTCGAGTGAAGATGCATAAGAACAGCGGATGTGTCCTTCCCCGCTTGGACCAAATACATTCCCCGGAACCACTGCTACTTTTTCACTTAAAAGTAGTTCTTCCGCAAATTGCTCTGAGGTCATGCCAGTGCTTTTAATCGATGGGAACGCATAAAACGCGCCATTTGGCTGATGGCATAAAAGACCTAATTCATTTAATGAGCCAACAAATAAATTTCTACGTCTTCGATAGCTCTTTTTCATTTTTTCTACGTCTTCAAGACCGTTTTTGAGTGCCTCTTCGGCAGCATACTGTGCCATAGACGGCGCACACATCATAGAATACTGATGAATCTTCAGCATTGCTTCTCGAAGAATTGGTGGTGCCGCCACATACCCTAAGCGCCATCCTGTCATCGCAAACCCCTTTGAGAATCCAGAAATCAAGATCGTTCTTTCCTTCATTTCATCAATGGCTGCAACACTCGTAAAGGCATCATCATAAGTTAATTCTGCGTATATTTCATCAGTGATCACTAAAAGATCATGCTCTTTAGCAAAGTTCGCAATATCTTCTAATTCTTCCTTAGAATAAACAGAGCCTGTTGGATTCGAAGGAGTACAAAGCAAAATGGCTTTCGTTTTTGTCGTAAGTTTTGTTTTAAAATCATCAGAGTTCGCTTTAAAATCCTTTTCTGATGATGTGCTTAAATAAATCGGGACTCCGCCTGCAAGTGTTGTCAGTGCACCATATGCAACAAAACAAGGCTCTGGAATAATGACTTCATCACCGCTGTTTAGAATGGCACGGAACGCTAAATCGAGCGCTTGGCTTCCACCTACTGTAATGATGAGTTCTTCTTCTGGACTATAATCAACTTGAAAACGCTTATATAAATATTGGCTTAATTCTCGGCGTAAAGAAAGTAAACCCGCATTCGCTGTATATGACGTGAAGCCTTGCTCAAGTGATATGATGCTCGCTTCCCTAACATTCCAGGCTGTGACAAAATCAGGTTCTCCAACACCAAGAGAAATGACACCTTCCATCGTCGCCGCCAAATCAAAAAACTTTCGAATACCTGACGGCTGAATGCTCTGTACCGTTTCAGATAAATAGGACTTTTTCATTTACGGTGACACCACGATTCTTTTATCATCATCTCCTGTTTCAAACACTTTCCCATCATGCTTATATTTTTTCAAAATAAAATGGGTTGTCGTTGAAACAACGGAATCAAGCGTTGATAACTTCTCCGAAACAAAACTTGCAATATCAGACATCGTTCTGCCGCGAATGACAACTGATAAATCATACACACCTGACATTAAATAGACCGATTCTACCTCTTGGAAACGGTAAATTCGCTCGGCGATTTCATCAAATCCTACGCTTCTTTTAGGTGTTACTTTGACATCAATCATAGCTGTAACGCCTTCATGACCGTCTACCTTGCGCCAATCAATCATCGTTGAGTAATCGATAATGACTTTTTTATCTTCAAGCTTTTGAATAATCGCTTCGGCTTCTTCTGACGTTACATCCGCCATTTTTGCAATTGTTTTTAAATCGGCGCGGCTGTTTTCATCTAAAATCTCTAATATTTCAGTTTCTTTTTCTGTTAGTTTCATTTGATCTCACACCTTTGCATTTAAAAAGCTTATTTTTTTAAAAAATCTTCTGAACATTATAGCACGTTTTTCCCATTATGCTAAACAGGGAAAAAGTTCAAATCATAGCTTGAGATCCACTTTTCAGGGTAAAATACAGTCATTCAACAGACAGTCAGTACGTGAGTATCGGAGTGATATGTATGGACATCATCCAGCCAGCTTTTATGAAAAGCAAATTTGGTTTAAACATTTATTATGAGCATTACCCAAATGAAGGGAAAAAGACTTTGATCTTGTTACATGGCCTTTTTTCCTCTACTTTCAGCTATCGAAAATTAATACCGTTACTAAAAAAAGATTTCGACCTCATCGCGATTGATTTACCGCCATTTGGACAATCAGAGAAGTCGAACAAATTTATCTACAGCTATCGCAACATGGCGAAAATTGTCATTGAATTAACAGACTATTTAAAAGTAAAACGAGCCATCATTGTAGGTCATTCTATGGGTGGACAAATTGCCTTATATGCAACAACAGAAAGACCTGACCTTTTTGAAAAAGCTGTTCTTCTATGCAGTTCAGGCTACTTGAATAAATCGAAACGGTCACTTGTGTACAGCACTTATATTCCTTATTTTTATTTAATTTTAAAAAGACAGCTGCTCAAGCAAGGAATTATGAAAAATTTAACCGCTGTTGTCCATGACCATTCCATTATTGATCAAGAGATGATTGACGGTTACTTACGACCATTTGATGATGACAAAATATTTAGAGGATTATTGCGCTTCGTTCGCCATCGGGAAGGTGATTTGACGTCAGATGTATTAAAAAAAGTGGAAACCCCTGTCCTATTAATTTGGGGTGAGGAAGATCGGATTGTCCCTCTTCAAATCGGAGAGAGGCTTCACAAGGATTTACGCTATTCAACACTGCATGCATTAAAAAAAACCGGGCATCTTATTCCTGAAGAAAACCCGGTCTTTGTTTCAGATCAAATTGGCAATTTTAGTTTGTCATAAATGATTCAGAGTGAGCAAGAGCTGTTTTCTTTTATTGAAAACAGCTTTAGCGCTATATCCTGACAGCTTTTGATTGGTAACAGCTGTTCAAATGAGTGATGGTAGATAGCTTGTATGTCTTTTGCAAGACATGCCGGATCTTCTGCGTCATACACAGCGCCAATGACATCCGCAGGCTCAGTCTCGTAAAAGTCCTCTCCGTATTGAAAAGGGTCCCATGTCTTAATTAAATGAATCATCTCTTCAACAGCCTGACTATCTTTCATGGAAATCACCGCTTATAATGAATTTTGAGATGTTTATTTTAACACAACAAACATTGTTTTAAAAATGTACTAGAGGTGGCTAATATGAATTTTGATGAACACATAATACGTAGAGGTTCAAAATCACTTAAATGGGATCAAGCAGAGTCCTTATTTCTCACAAAGGATGCTTTACCTATGTGGGTGGCAGATATGGATTTTAAAGCACCACAGGTTGTTATAGATGCTTTAAAGGAGCGACTTGATCATGGGGTATTTGGTTATTCAATTCAGGATGCTGACACGCAGCGTGCAGTATCTAGTTGGATGAACAGGCGCCATGACTGGGTAGTTGATCCAGAACATATTACATTCACACCAGGTATCGTGAACGCTCTTAGTATGGCTGTTCAAGCCTTTACGTCTCCACAAGACGAAGTGGTCATTCAATCACCGGTTTACACCCCTTTTTACCATATGATCGAGAGGAATGACCGCATTGTTTCGACCAACCCGTTAAAGATAGAGAATGACCGATACATGATTGATTTCGATGATTTAGAAAAGAAACTAAGGCGCCCACAGGCTAAGCTTATGTTCCTTTGCCATCCGCACAATCCATCTGGAAGAGCATGGTCACAGGATGAACTGAAAAAAATTGGCGAGCTTTGTCTTCAATATGGCGTTATCGTTGTTTCAGATGAAATTCATTCAGATCTTATGCTATACGGAAAAAAACATACTCCATTTGCCAGTGTCTCTGATGAAGTAGCCGACATCACTGTAACCTGTGTCGCACCAAGTAAAACCTTTAATTTGGCAGGACTTCAGGCATCTGCTATCATCATCTCTGACGAGAGAAAAAGAGCACTTTTCACAAAGGCACTGCAGCGCACTGGATTAGCAAAACTCAATACCTTTGCGATCCCTGCAATAGAAGCTTCATATTTACATGGAGACGAGTGGCTTAATGCGCTGATACCTTATTTAGAGAACAATCTTATCACTACAATGAACTTCGTGGATGAACAACTTCCAAGTATGCGTTATATGAAACCAGATGCCTCTTATTTATTATGGTTAGATCACCACAATTACCAGTTGAGCCAGGCTGATCTAAAACGAAATTTGCTTAAAAAAGGAAAAATCATCCTTGAACTTGGCCATATTTATGGGCATGAAGGGAAAGATTTCATGAGGATGAACCTTGGTTGTCCACTTTCTACTGTAAAAGAAGGACTTTCACGTCTTCAGAAGGCATTCACTCCTTCATCCGAATAATCCCATTTTTTCAAAAAGAACATCCTAGCGGGTGTTCTTTTTAAAGAAAAAAACAGACCTTTTATCATATCTACTTTCTTCATGAAATGATATAATGAGAGGAATTACTATTATTTACGAGGAGAGCATTTAAATGGAAATGTTCAAGGACTTTCTGCTCCATGTATCTTTTATTCTATTTCCAATCTTTTTATATCATGCGTTTTGGCTCAGCCGAACACCTGCTCATTTCCCAAAAACGAATAAACTGCTCATCACAATATTCGCATCTATCTCTTCGGCACTATGTATTATCTACCCAGTTGGTTCGATTTTAGATTTGCAGACTGGACTTCAATCTGTCCCTCTTGTACTTGCCATCTTATATGGAGGTTATACAGTTGGCGGCATTGCCATATTGGTTAGTTCGACAGTGAAGATCGTGATGTACGACTCTTTTCTATGGGTCGGACTGATTGTTGTTCCGCTCTACTTTCTCATCCCTTGCCTTTTTTATCAAAAATGGAAGCAGTTCAGCAAAACGAAAAAACTGATGTGCGGTGCAGTAATTGGTTTAGCAAAGAGCGGATTTATATTCATTGGCCTATTTGTCGTCAGTTTAATGGAATACAGTCCAGCTTTTATCATGCAACAAAAAGTTCACGAATTATTTTTCTCAACACTTTATTATGTGCTCGTCCTCGTGATTAGTATTTATGCAATTGAGTTTATTAAGGAAAATGCACAAATGAAAACACAGCTTGTCCATTCAGAAAAACTGACGATTGTTAGTGAGCTTGCGGCAAGTGTCGCACATGAAGTGCGTAATCCACTCACAGTGGTCAGAGGCTTTATTCAATTGCTTTTCTCTAATGACTCGACGAAGGAACAGCACCCGAGCAAAGATTATAAAAACCTTGTCCTATCTGAGCTTGACCGTGCGCAAGAGATTATTACTAGTTATTTAGACATCGCCAAACAAAACTACTATCAAATTGAATCCTTGAACCTCTCCGTCTTGCTTGAAGAATGCGCATCACTTATGACTTCATATGCGAATTTCAAATCCGTGACCATTCATAAATCAATTGAGACTGACTTATACATACAAGGGGACGAAACGAAAATTAAGCAAGTGATGATCAATTTAATTAAAAATGGGATAGAAGCCGCACCAGAGCATGAAGGAAAGATCGAATTGTTGGCTACAAAAGAGAATCACAAAATATGCCTCTATTTCAGCGACAACGGTGTTGGCATGACTGAAAGTCAAATGAAAAAGCTTGGCGAACCTTATTACACCTTAAAAAATAAAGGAACTGGTCTTGGACTCACTGTGACTTTTTCAATCATTGAAAATCATCATGGAACCATCCGCTTTAAAAGCTCCTTACAATCTGGTACGACGGTTACAGTGAAGTTTCCTGAAGATACAAGAAGAAAATGAGCACTCCATTTTTTTGACTATTTCTCGTGTTTTCGCTCTTCTTTTTTAGAATGGCGAACGATTAGACGAAAACAAATCAATGCAGCGATAAAAAAGAGAACGGTTGTAATGGCTGCGGGGATATATTCTCTTTTGTCTTCAGGGAAGTACAGGAGAAAGGATACAACGAAAGGAAACATTCTGATCCCCCTTTCTAGTCTTTACTCCACTATATTAGCTAAAAAACATGAAATACCTTCCTTATGAGAAGGTTATGGAGGATTTTCAAATGACAGAGGTTCATATTGGACAAATTGTGAAAGGTTTTTATAAAACAGGTGTTTACATCGGAGAAGTGACAGCGATTAAGCAGGAGGCATATCTCGTTCAAGTGAAAGCTGTCATCACGCACCCCACTCAAGGTGATCTTCACCATCCAAAACAGATAGATGTGCCTTTGTTTCAAGAAAGAAGAGCACTGGCATTTAGAGAACAAACCAATATCCCACACCATATGGTGAAGACATATGATGGCGAAGTGCCTGATTACCACGTGTCGCTTAGACAAGCTGTGAATAAATTGAAAGCGGTGCTCAGCTCAGATGATTCTGAATGGGCAAAAAAATCATTCGTTTGCTTAACCTCTCTTGAAAAAGATTACTTCCCAGAAGACGCTCGTTAATCAGTCGAGTCAAAAAAATGTGAGAAATCTATCAGCTCGCCAATTTTTGTTGGCTGTGGGTTTTCTAAATATGCTTTGTCTTTTTCAAATAATGTAAGTAGCTGATAGGTTGTCATTGCATCATCGAGTGCCTTATGATGCTTACCAGCTCCTTCACTGCCATATTCCTTTGCCGCCTTCCTGAGCCCTGTAAGTGTCCTGTCACCAAAAAAGTTTTTATATTCAAATGCGAGATCTCGTAATTTCCCTTTAAACGGAAAGGTAATATGATTAAGCATACAATTTTGCTTCAATACCTTCATATCCATATTCCCCCAAGTAACAATTTCACAATCCAATCCTCCATCAAGTGAACTGAGCTTCTCAATAAAAGCTTCAAAAGAAATCCCACTTTCGATCTCTTGCTGAGTAATCTCTAAGAATGATTTACATCGTTTTGTGAGCTTCGGAAATTTTTTCGGTTTGACATAGCTTGAAAAGGTTTCTTGGATTTCTCCATTGACTGCTTTCACTACTCCAGCCTCAATAATTTCAGGAAAAAAATTCTGCGGATGATACTTACCGTCTGGCATCGTAAATTCAAAATCAACCACAAGCAACGCCTTCTGTTCCACAGCGTCTTCACCTCACTTTCCCGTTTCATTTTCGTCTTGATACTATTATATTAAGACGGACTTTGAAATCACTTCATTTTTGCTAAAATAATGCAGATTCACTATGCCCAACCTACCTCGGGATGAAAGATCATTTATTTTGCTTTATAATTATTAAGGAACACGAAATATATAAAGAAGGTGATCTTTATCACAACCAGAAAGAAAAACCTATACATCATGTGGTTTGTGAACTTTTTTGTATCGGCAAGTATTACAATGATCGTCCCTTTTTTATCTCTTTACATAGAGTCACTCGATAGTAGTTATTCCAATGAATTTGTCCAAAGGTGGAGTGGTTATGTATTTGGGGTTACATTTCTAACAGCCTTTCTCATTTCACCGATTTGGGGAAGAATTGGAGATCGACATGGCTACAAAAAGATTTTATTAGTCAATGGAATCGGCATTGCCACGAGCATCTTGCTGATGGGACTTGTGCAAACCGTCTATCAGCTCTTTGCTCTTCGTTTATTTATGGGGCTTGTCACTGGCTTTATTTCAACATCAATGGCACTGATCTCTGCCCAAACTGAAAAAGCCACAGCTGGGAAAACACTTGGCACAATGCAGATGAGTAATGTTGCAGGAGGATTATTCGGGCCACTCATGGGCGGATTTATGGCAGATAGTGTAGGATTTATTTATACCTTTTTCTTAACGGCTTCTGTCATATTTGCATCAGTGATCGTCATTATTGTCGCCGTCAAAGAACAGCCTCTTCGTGCAAAAGAAGCTAGACGTGTCTCCTATACTCGTAAGGAAGTGATTGCTCATATTTTGAAACAGCCACTTCTTGTGGTGACCATGCTACTGACGTTTATTACACAAGTCGGGAATTTTAGCATTCAGCCGCTCTTGGCGCTTTATATCAATGACCTACACGGACCTGAAAGCCTTGCCTTTTTTGCTGGATTGGCTTTCTCTGCCACAGGGCTTGGAAACCTACTTTTCACAAGGAAATGGGGAGAGCTTGGGGATCGCATCGGCCATGATAAGGTGCTATTTGCTTTACTCATCCTTTCATCTCTTTTGTTCATCCCACAGGCCATGGCAAACTCCTATTTGATGCTTGTCGTGTTTAGGTTCCTATATGGCATGGCACTTGGCGGAATTATTCCTTGTACGACAGCTTATATTCGCTTAAAAGCACCTACTTCAATGCAAGGTGAAGTCCTTGGGTATAATGTCAGCTTCCGTTTTCTCGGGAATGTCGTCGGGCCAGTTATCGGCGGTATCGTTGCAAGCCATTACGGCATCCCTGCTGTTTTTTATGTCACAGCTATGATTTTTCTGTTTGGTGCCCTTTTTCTTTGGGCTGTGAAGTATCAAACAAAAGCGAAAGAAAAAGGTGTCTGATGCATGATCAGGCACTCTTTTTTCATTCTTATCCCAATATCCCTCTGGTCTTTTCATCCATTCTTTTTCTAAAAATAACCTTCTCGTATTCGCAAAAGAATGGTACGATATGGCTAGAAATCTGAAGAAAGAGAGTGACCTCATGTTCAGAGCAATTATCGGTTGGATATTACTTGCTGTGCTTATCCCATTATTCTTACTTACTTTTTACTTATCAAAGGAAGAAGCTGCAAGTGTAAAACCTGTCAATGAAGTGCTTGACCGAAAAATAAAACTAGAAAAAATAGATTTTGCCCAAAACAGTTACATGTATGACCAAGATGGTTCGCTAATTTCAGAAATCGTCTCAAATGATGAAAATCGTATTTTCGTAGACTACGATAAAATTCCGGATCACATCAAGGAACTCTTCCTTAAATCTGAGGATCGGAATTTTTATGATCATAAGGGCGTCGACTTTATAGGGGTTGTTCGAGCACTCGCTGCAAATGTCAAAAACCAAGGCATTAGCCAAGGTGCAAGTACCATTACACAGCAACTGTCTCGTAACTTGTATTTAAGCCACGAACGTTCCTTCAGTCGGAAGTTCACAGAGCTTTTATATGCCTATGAATTAGAACGAAAATTCACAAAAGAAGACATTCTAGAAAGCTACCTCAATACAATTTATTTCAGCAATGGCGTATACGGTGTTGGTTCTGCAGCAAATTACTATTTTAATAAGCCGCTCAGTTCACTGTCTCTTGCACAGATGGCTTTTATTTCTGCTATACCAAATAACCCGACTTTGTATGATCCGATTAAGCAATTCAAACATACAAAACAACGCCAAAAACGACTTCTTGGCATTTTAAAAGAAGATGGCATCATCACCAACAAACAATATCAAAAAGCGATCAAACAAAAAATCAAACTCAATTTAAGCGAAAAGAAAAATCTCTATCCTGATTATGTCACATATGCTAATGAAGAGTTTACAGATCTTATCTCTGAATCTGAGGGCTTTAACAAACGGTTAAATAAAGCCAAAACGAATGCCGAAAAGAAAGCCATTCATAAAGAACTTTCGGAAAAGGTAAGTGCCTTGCTCAAAGATGGAGTGAAAATCTATACTGCACTTGACCCTTTTCTTCAACAACGATCCGTCTATCAACTTAATGCAAAGCTGCCATACCAAGGTGTGGAAGGTGGCGCAGCCGTTGTGAACCATCAAACGCATCAAATTGTTGCGCTTGCTGGAGGGAAAAATTATCAAAAATTCGATTTTAACTATGCCTATCAAGCACAAAGACAGCCCGGTTCTGCTATAAAACCGCTATTAGATTATGGCCCTTATATTGAACAAACTGGCGCTACAACATCTAGTAAGATTAGTGCAGAAAAGTTTTGTAATAGTGGCTATTGCCCACAAAACTATAACCATAAAACGTATGGAACGGTGACTTTAGAGACGGCATTTAAAAATTCCTACAACACTCCTGCTATTCGCATGCTTGATACAGTTGGTGTGAACAAGGGCTTTAGCTACTTAGAGAAATTCTCCTTTAAACATATTGTCGCAGATGATTATCGCCTTCCCTCTGCGTTAGGCGGATTTACAAAAGGCTTTTCACCGCTTGAAATGACAGACGCATACACTGTGTTTGGCAATAGCGGTACATATACTGAAAGCCATGCGATCACAAAGGTAACTGATTTAAACGGGAAAACCCTTTACAAATGGAGAGAATCACCGAAACAAGTATATTCTGCTCGCACAAATGAAACGATGCGTAAGCTACTCGCTTCTGTTGTGAAAAGTGGAACAGGGAAAAAAGCAAACTTCCGTTCACCTTATATTGGAGGAAAAACAGGTACTTCCAACGACTATAAAGACATCTGGTTTGTTGGATTAACTGACACGTATACGATGGGCGTTTGGGTCGGCAGAGACCGAGGGACGGTAGAATCAATTTACAATTTAAGTCCGCATTTGCTCATTTGGAAAAACACTTTACAGTACTAAGGAATCTTTTCGAGGGGCCTGATCATTATGAAACAATCACTTCCGAAGCGATTGATCCTATTTGACGGTGTTTGTCATGTATGTAGTGGTGCTGTACAATTTGTGATCAAACGAGATCCAGATGGTCAAATCATGTTTGCTTCCCTTCAATCAGAAAGTGGACAACACATTTTAAAAGAACACGGACTTCGCACTGATGACTGGGATTCATTTCTTTATTTTGAAGATGGCGTGCTGTATACAAAATCTACAGGGATTTTAAAAGTTGCCCGCCATTTAAAAGGCATTTCCAGATGGAGCCATCTGCTTTTGGTCATCCCACGTCCTCTTCGTGACTGGTTTTATCAGCTCATTGCCCGAAACCGCTACAAATGGTTCGGCAAAAGAACGTCATGCTTAATGCCAACTGACAATATCAAAAAACGATTTCTCAACTAAAAAAAGCATCCTTCCGCTTAGGAAGGATGCTTTTATACGCTTACGATGGAAGACTTGCCATCACACTATTATAAAGTTTAATAAATAAATACAAAATACCGATTAAAAACGTTGCCCAGAATAAAATAATAAACAACATAAAGCCGATCAAATTCATAATAGATAATGTCTGATAAATTCTTGCAACGATAAAAATAAAGTACACAAGACTTGCAAGCACAAGAACTGCCATAATCCAAATAAGTTGCTGTGTCAGAATAAAAGACAAAAGACTCGCAATTAAATAAATCAATGAACCAATACGAATTTTTTTCAAATTTTCCCCTTCAGGGTCCTTTGCAAAAAATAGCAATGATAGCTCTGTTACCGTATCAGCAATTAGCTTTAATGCCGATAGTACCATAAAATAAGCCAAAGCAAATGCAGCAAATAATGCGAGACGAATGCCTTGTTCAGAAAAAAATTCGAGCATCCCCTTTAAAATCCCTGCCTCTGATAGAAGGTCGGTTGTGATGCCAACTGTATAAATCGAAAAGGCTGAGCTAAATAGTAAAATTGATATCAGCGGAAAATATCCAGTCAAGTATGTATTTTTCATAAATATATCCTTTCTCATAAACTCACATTTATTATGGCTCACTTAAAACCGATTGACAAGATACTTTCCAAGGAAACTCATTCAAATTTGCTATTTTCCCATCATTTTGCACGCGCATTCCTTCACAAACTTACTTTTTCCCGTTAAAGTAATACTATTGACTATTAAATTGATCGTTAGGAGTATACTCGTGAAAAAAACATTAAGATTGCAAACAAGGCTGACGATTTTTGTATGTATCGTTGTTTTAATTTCCTTGTGCATTACATTCTTCACCATATGGTCTGATACTGCAAAAAATATTCATCAGCAGGAACGTGATATCGCGTTATCAACAGCAAAAATGGTAGCCGAAGCACCAATTACGGTTGAAGCATTAGAAAATGAATCCTATAGCGAAGCATTACGCAAATACACAACGAGCGTCCAAAAGATCACCAAGACGGAATTTGTTGTGATCATGGATATGAATGGCATTCGCAAAACACACCCCAACCCACAAAAAATCGGGAAACCCTTTGCAGGTGGGGATGAAAGACCAGCTCTAAATGGGAAAGAGCACATTAGTACGGCAGCAGGAACACTCGGTCAATCCATGCGTGCTTTTGTCCCTGTCTATAATAAAGATGGCAAACAGATTGGCGCTGTAGCAGTCGGTATCACATTACAGGAAATTGACCTCATTATTCATCAAAGCTTAAAACCACTCTACTTGGTCATTTCCATCAGCCTTCTGACTGGTATCGTTGGTGCTTTGATTGTCGCACGAAAAGTAAAAAAGATTATGTTTGGACTTGAACCTGATGAGATTGCGACATTATTAAAGGAACGAAGTGCTATGTTAGAATCAACAAAGGAAGGAATACTCGCAGTTGATCAGCATGGTAAAATCAAGTTGGCGAACGCTGAAGCGAAGCGACTTTTTCATAACATGGGCATCATGATTGAACCAAATGAACAGGATGTACAAGCTTTGCTCCCTTCAAGCGGCCTGAAACAAGTGATCGAGACACGAAAGCCGCTACTTGATCGAGATGTGAAAATGAATGGTCTTGAGCTTGTCTTTAATGAAGTCCCTATTACAGTAAAAGGCGAAATTGTCGGTGCCATTGCAACTTTCCGTGATAAAACGGAAGTAAAGCATCTTGCCGAACAACTTAGTGGTGTCAAAATGTATGCCAACGCCCTGCGCGCTCAGTCACACGAATTTATGAACAAGCTTCATGTCATCCTAGGGTTGGTACAGCTCAAAAATTATGATGATCTTGGCACATATATAAAAGATATAGCGATTTATCAACAAACTGAAACAAACGAAATCATCAATCATGTGAAAAATTCTGTGCTCGCTGGATTTTTATTAGGGAAGCAAAGCTATATTAGAGAGCAAGGCGCTTCTTTAGAGGTCATTTGTAGCACTCCAGTTCCAAGATCTGAAGACGCTGCAACAACCCACGATCTCATCACAGTCATTGGCAATCTCCTGAATAATGCACTGGATGCTGTGACTCAAACAGACATGAAGAATATTTCTATTTCTTTTCGCTATGTTCAAAATCAGCTCCACATTGAAATTACAGATACAGGGATTGGCCTTTCAATAGAAGATCAACAAAAAATGTTCGAACAAGGCTTTTCAACCAAAGGTGAAGATAGAG
Organism: Bacillus sp. NPDC077027; assembly: GCF_050269555.1. NCBI lineage: Bacteria > Bacillati > Bacillota > Bacilli > Caryophanales > Bacillaceae > Bacillus > Bacillus sp. NPDC077027. Next base: position 78,439 of record NZ_JBNNIO010000002.1, read on the forward strand.
GGTTTGGTTTATACTTTGTCGACCAAAGCTTGAAGAATCTGAACGGGCATATGATCGTCACAAGTGAAAAAGGAGAAGGAACGACTTTTAGTCTCCGTATTCCTTATAAACCGAAGGAGGATTATAATGATTAATGTATTAATAGTTGAAGATGATCCAATGGTTGGCGAGCTGAACAAGCGCTACCTCAGCCAAATGGATGGTTTTGAATTAAAAGGAATTTCCACGTCTTTTCAAGATGCACTTGTCATGTTAAAAAATGAAGATATCGACCTTGTACTGCTTGATATTTATATGCCAGGTCAAAACGGATTGAACCTTCTATCTGAAATTCGGCAGCAAAATCATCATGTCGATGTAATGATCATTTCGGCTGCAAATGAAGTCGATGTCATTCAGCAAACAATGAGGAACGGTGCTGTCGATTATTTAATCAAGCCGTTTGAATTTGATCGTTTCCAATCAGCGCTTTCAGAATATAAAAGAAAACAAGCACTTTATCAAACAATGAACTGTGTTTCCCAAAAGGACCTAGATGCCAAGCTATTCCATAAAAAAGGAGAGGTAGAAAAAGTTCTTCTACCTAAAGGCTTAACAAAAAGCACGCTAAAATTAATTTGGACAAGTATTCGTTCCTTTGAACAGCAAGCCTTTACAACAGAAGACCTTGCCAACCACACTGAAATTTCCCAAGTATCGATTAGAAAATATTTGAAGTTTCTTGAGGATATTGAAGTAGTTGATGTTGAAATGGCCTATGGCACAATAGGTCGTCCTGTCTTTCAATACAAATTAAGCACAAGCAACATGAATTTAATTCAACAATATCTATAATCAAAACATCTGACCTTTTGAGACGGTCAGATGTTTTTTTTGCATAAAATGCTACAAAACCCTTGCAAACACTGGCTTCACTTTGATAGAGCACATCATGAAAGCGGCATTATATCACATTTCCAAGGGTAAAAAGACAAAGAATTTGCCTTTTAACATTTTTTTTAAAATAAAACAAATTTCTATTTATTTATTGATTGGGAAATGATAAATTATGATTGATTAGTTCACAGCGATATAAGTCTGATGTCTTACATCTTTCTACCTCTCTTTTCCATGCCTAATAAGAAAGCAGGATAAATTACCTTTTTTACTTTTAAGCAAATAGAGAAATGAAGAGCATCCGACGTTTTTCGTGCGACTTTTCTGAAACTTTCAAATTTATGGGGGGTTATGTTTTGAAGAAGCACAAAATTGGACTAGCTATGTCCTTAGTCGTAGCAGCTGGAACCATCCTTGGAGCATGCGGCAACTCCGGCTCAAACAGTGGTGAAAACACTAAAGATAAAGACAATTTCACAGTTGCAATGGTAACAGATGTCGGTGGTGTCGATGACAAATCCTTTAACCAATCATCTTGGGAAGGCCTTCAAGCCTTTGGTAAAGAAAATAATTTGAAAAAAGGCAAAAATGGTTATGATTACTTACAATCTAAATCAGATGCCGATTATACAACTAACCTGAACACACTAGCTCGAGAAAAATTTGACCTCATTTATGGTATTGGCTTTCTGATGGAAGATTCAATCAGTGACATCGCAGATCAGCGTAAGAAAAATCATTTTGCCATTGTTGATGCTGTCGTCAAAAAAGACAACGTAGCAAGCATCACTTTTAATGAAAATGAAGGTTCTTTCCTTGTAGGCGTTGTAGCCGCACTTTCTTCGAAAACAAACAAAATTGGTTTTGTTGGCGGAGTTGATTCAGAACTGATTAGAAAGTTTGAAGTTGGCTTCCGTGCTGGTGTAGAAGCAACAAATCCGAAAGCAAAAGTAGAAGTGAAATATGCTGGTGCATTTGATAAAGCTGATATTGGTAAAGCAACAGCTGAAAGCATGTACAAATCTGGCGTTGATATTATTTATCATGCAGCTGGAGGCACTGGAACAGGGGTCTTCACTGAAGCGAAAAACTTGAAAAAAGCTGATCCAGATCGAAAAGTATGGGTAATCGGTGTCGATAAAGATCAATATGACGAAGGTAAAGTACCTGGAACAGATACAAGTGTTACCCTTACTTCTATGATTAAGAAAGTAGACGCTGCTGTTTTAGACCTTACAACAAAAGCAAAAGAGGGTAAATTCCCTGGCGGTGAAGTCATTACTTATGGTCTGAATGAAGGCGCTGTTGATATTTCTCCTTCTCAGGACAACCTTTCAAAAGACGTATTGAAAAAAGTCCAAGAATGGAAAGAAAAAATCATCAAAGGTGATGTCAAAGTTCCAGCAACACGTGACGAACTAAAAGATTTTAAAGCTTAATTTGAGCATTGGGGTAAGCTCACAGCTTGTCCCCTTGCTTCTCCTTTGCCTCCTCTTTATTTTTTATAAAAGGTGGCAAAAGAAAAGCTGCAGCCCTGAATTGCAGCTTTTCTTTTGCTAGTTTTTATCTTCAAAGCACCCTAAAAAAGGAGCGGTCAAACCTGTGGATTATGTCATTGAAATGTTGAATATACGTAAAGAATTCCCTGGCATTGTAGCAAACGACAACATTACGCTGCAATTAAAAAAGGGCGAAATTCATGCGCTGCTTGGTGAAAACGGCGCTGGGAAATCAACGCTCATGAACGTGCTTTTTGGTCTGTACCAGCCTGAACAAGGTGAAATCAAGGTACATGGTAAGCCTGTTCAAATTTCAAGTCCTAATGATGCCAACGATTTAGGCATCGGCATGGTGCATCAGCATTTTATGCTCGTTGATACGTTTACTGTTGCTGAAAATATCATTCTTGGAAAAGAACCGAAAAAACTCGGGAAAATTGATAAAGAATTAGCGATTCAGCAAGTGCAAGAGCTTTCAGACAAATATGGACTTAAAATAGATCCTGCTGCGAAGGTATCGGACATTTCGGTCGGTATGCAGCAGCGAGCAGAGATTTTAAAAACTCTTTACCGTGGCGCTGAAATTTTGATCTTCGATGAACCAACGGCTGTTTTAACGCCTCAAGAAATTAAAGAACTCATTCAAATTATGAAAAATTTAATTCATGAAGGTAAATCCATCATTTTGATCACTCATAAATTAAAAGAAATCATGGATGCTTGCCACCGAGTCACAATTATCCGCAAAGGACAAGGAATTCAAACACTTGATGTTGCGAACACAAATAAGGATGAACTGGCTAGTTTAATGGTTGGCAGAGAAGTTTCATTTAAAACAAACAAAAAGGAAGCTTCTCCTACAGAAGAAGTATTAAACATTCACAACTTAACGGTAAAAGATGCACGCGGGATTGAAGCAGTCAAACAATTAAACTTGTCTCTCAGAGCTGGTGAAATTGTCGGAATTGCAGGTGTCGATGGAAATGGACAGTCTGAGCTCATTGAAACAATTACGGGACTAAGAAAAGCAGAGGCTGGTACGATTTCCTTAAACGGCAAAAACATTCAAAACCTACCGCCACGAAAAGTAACAGCATCAGGTATTGGACATATTCCACAAGATCGCCATAAACATGGTCTTGTCCTGGATTTTTCAATTGGAGAAAACATCTCATTACAGACGTACTATCAACGTCCATACTCTAAATTCGGTTTGATGAATATGAAGACAATCTACCAAAAAGCCAAACGAATTATTTCTGAGTATGATGTGAGAACACCTAGCGAGTATACGGAAGCTCGTGCGCTTTCAGGAGGAAACCAGCAGAAGGCGATCATCGGTCGTGAAGTCGATCGTAACCCAGACCTTCTCATTGCAGCTCAGCCAACAAGGGGTCTTGATGTTGGTGCTATTGAGTTCGTACACAAAAAATTAATTGAACAAAGAGATTCTGGCAAAGCCGTTCTCCTGATCTCTTTTGAGCTTGATGAAATTATTAATGTCAGTGATAAAATTGCGGTCATTTTTGAAGGAAGTATTATTGCCTTCGTTGATCCTAAAGAGACGACAGAGCAACAACTTGGTCTATTAATGGCTGGAAGTACGCAAAAGGAAGTGGGGAAAGAAGCAAATGGCTAAACGATTATCAAATCTGCTCATTCCGCTAGTAGCCATTGGACTTGGTCTTTTAGTCGGGGCACTCATTATGCTTGCAAGTGGCTACAGTGTTATTGAGGGTTATGGAGCCCTTTGGAATGGGGTTTTCGGTGAAACATATTATATGGGTGAAACCGTCAGACAAGTAACACCTTATATTTTATCTGGACTTGCAGTCGCCTTCGCTTTTCGGACAGGCCTATTTAACATTGGAGTAGAAGGTCAAATGCTTGTCGGCTGGGTTGCAGCAGTGTGGATTGGAACAACTGTACACGCTCCAGCTTATATTCACTTGCCTCTTGCCCTACTGACAGCTGCTGTTGCTGGTGCATTATGGGGCTTTATTCCTGGATTTTTAAAGGCTCGCTTTTATGTACATGAAGTCATTGTCACCATTATGATGAACTACATTGCTCTTCATGTTACAAACTATATGATTTCAAATGTACTAACAAGCAATAAAGATAAAACAGGCAAGATTGATGCGACAGCCTCTCTTCGTTCTGGTTTTTTTGAACAAATTACAGATTTTTCAAGGATGCATAATGGCATTATTGTTGCGATCATCTCTGCAGTTATCATGTGGATCATTATCCAAAAAACATCAAAAGGCTTTGAACTAAGAGCCGTTGGGATGAACCAGCATGCCTCTCAATACGCTGGGATGAATGTACGTCGTAATATCATTTATGCAATGCTGATTTCTGGTGCTTTCGCAGGACTTGCAGGCGCAATGGAAGGACTCGGTACATTTGAGTACGCTTCAATTAAAGGCTCATTTACAGGTGTTGGCTTTGATGGAATCGCAGTCGCTCTATTAGGCGGAAATACAGCTATTGGTGTCGTTCTTGCTGCATTTTTACTTGGTGGCTTAAAGGTCGGCGCATTAAACATGCCTCTTGAATCAGGCGTTCCAACAGAAGTGGTTGATATCGTCATTGCAATTATCATTTTATTCGTGGCATCAAGCTATATCATTCGTCTCGCTATTCAACAAATAAAGAAAAAGGGGGGGAAATAAGTGGGTTTTCTGCAGATACTTGAAATCATTGTCCCTGCTACACTTGTTTATGCTGCACCGCTTATTTTAACCGCTCTAGGAGGCGTCTTTTCAGAAAGATCAGGAGTCGTAAATATTGGTCTTGAAGGCTTGATGGTCGTCGGAGCATTTTCCAGCATTATCTTTAACCTAATGTATGCAGATGTATTTGGTGCACTCACCCCTTGGCTCGGTCTTATCGTCGGAATGATCGTTGGTGGCTTGTTTTCACTCATACATGCAGTGGCAACCATTACATTTAGAGCAGATCAGACGGTAAGTGGTGTAGCCATTAACATGCTTGCCCTTGGCCTTTCATTATTTGTTGTCAAATTGATCTACGGAAAAGCACAGACAGACAAAATCACAGAACCTTTCTATAAAGGAGATATTCCCCTTTTAAGCGACATACCGATTATTGGTGATATTTTCTTTAAAGATGTGTACTATACGTCAATCCTTGCCATTGTACTTGCAGTGGTTGCTTGGTTTGTTTTATTTAAAATGCCGTTTGGTCTTCGCCTTCGTGCAGTTGGGGAGCATCCGATGGCAGCCGATACAATGGGCATAAAAGTGTACCGGATGCGCTATATCGGTGTGATGATTAGTGGATTATTCGGAGGACTTGGCGGTGCAGTTTACGCTTCAACCGTCGCTCTTGATTTTTCACACGCAACCATTACAGGTCAGGGCTTTATCGCTCTCGCTGCCCTTGTCTTCGGTAAATGGCATCCATTTGGCGCAATGGGAGCAGCCCTATTCTTTGGATTTGCTCAAAGCTTAAGCATTATCGGCTCACTCCTGCCATTATTTAAAGATATTCCAAACGTGTATATGCTGATTGCACCTTATGTGTTAACGATCCTTGCTCTTACAGGCTTTATCGGACGCGCAGATGCACCGAAAGCACTTGGAACTCCTTATTTAAAAGGAAAACGATAAATATACTGTATGATCCATCCCCTGAACGACAAAGATGTTCAGGGGATTTTTGTATGATAAAAAATAAGTTGAACAACTATTTATTTTACTTTTATTACACTTAATTTAATTTAATAAATAGATGCAAAACTCCTAATCTTCTACAATTGAGACAAATAACATTTGGGGGTGTTTTTGTGTCTTCTGCAAAACAATTGAAATCGATTACACATGATTCTGATAATAATAAAAGCGTTTTCCAAAAAATTATTTCTTGGAAAGTTGGCGTTATTGATCTACCTGTGTATTTAGTACTTGCAGCCATTATTTTAACTGCTGCTTATTTTAATAAAATTCCTGAAAATATGCTCGGCGGTTTCGCAGTCATTATGATTTTAGGGATTTTCCTTGGAGACATCGGTCAACGAATTCCAATTTTAAAAGACATTGGTGGACCAGCGATTCTCTCACTATTCGTACCATCGTTCTTGGTCTTTTTTAATGCACTAAACCCGAACTCATTGGAAGCGGTTACGTCTCTAATGAAAACGTCTAACTTCCTTTACTTCTATATCTCTGCTCTTGTAGTTGGAAGTATTCTCGGTATGCAAAGGACTGTTTTAGTACAAGGACTTATTCGTATGTTTGTTCCGCTTTTGGCGGGTACAATTGCAGCAGTATCTGCTGGTATTCTCGTTGGCCTTTTATTTGGCTACACGCCATATCATTCATTCTTCTTTATCATTGTTCCGATTATTGCTGGGGGGGTTGGAGAAGGAATTCTGCCATTATCCATCGCTTATTCTCAAATTCTCGGTGTATCATCAGAATCTTTAATTTCTCAATTGATTCCTGCTGCGGTTATTGGTAATGTCATCGCAATCATCTGCGCTGGTGCAATGAAAAAGCTTGGCGAAAAACGTCCAGAATTAAACGGAAATGGCCGCCTAGTGAAATCTAAAGAAGCAAATGAAATTTTTGAACAGCCAGAAATGGATGCTAAAGTTGATTTCGGTCTCATGGGTGCAGGTGTTCTTCTTGCTTGTACAACATTCATCTTTGGTGGTCTTCTAGAAACTTTTGTTCACATTCCAGGACCAATCTTAATGATTGTTCTTGCAGCATTTGTGAAGTACTTAAATGTATTACCACAAAACTTACAAACCGGTTCTCAACAGTTCTACAAGTTCGTATCAAAAAGCTTCACTTGGCCATTGATGGTCGGTTTAGGGATTCTCTACATTCCGCTTGATGATGTAGCAGCTGTTATCTCTATTCCATTTGTATTCGTATGTATAGCTGTCGTACTTGCAATGGTCGGTTCTGGTTACTTTGTTGGTAAATTAATGAACATGTATCCAGTTGAATCTGCGATCGTTACTGGCTGTCATAGTGGTTTAGGTGGTACTGGGGACGTAGCCATTCTTTCTGCATCAGGAAGAATGGGGCTTATGCCGTTTGCTCAAGTATCTACACGCCTTGGCGGTGCAGCAACTGTTATTTGCGCAACCATTTTACTACGTATTTTTGCATCATAAAAAAGAACCCTACTTAGACAAGCGGGCTCGTTAGGCAGTTAAAAAGGCATGAACTCAGGATTCCACTGGGATCATGCCTTTTTTATTTTGCGGGTGCTAAACACACTCATTCACTTTAGTGAAAGTTATTTTTTCTTATTCCTCCGCGATCACGATTCTCATATACTCTCTTGGTTGAAATGGATATTGTCTTGCCTCTTGATACGTCATATGAAGTAATTGTTCTGTAAACAGCGGCCATCCGCTTTCAACCTGCCATCTTTTTTGATCATTTCGTTCAAGCAAGAATGCCCCGCCAATAATCGTGCAGAATATACTTATGCTAATCCATAATTTCAGCTTCATCCAATCAGCCCCTTTAAGAAAAGCATGTACAAAATAAAAATCATTATACAAAGTGCACAATTTTTGATAAAATTATTTTCATGGTCAATAGAACTCCAAAAAAAGGAGATGCGAGTTTTATGTAAATCGTCTGAAACCAATGCACTATGTAAGCATTTAGGATATAATTTTTATAAACAGTTCATTAGAACGCGAATGATGTTTTATTAAAGGAGGTTCATTTTTTGCAGCTTATTCATTTTGCCATCCTATCACCGTTTTTACTCGCTTTTCTTGTTCCCTTCCTTTTTAAATATGTAAGGCGCATACATACCGGATGGTTTGTTCTCATTTTGCCGATTCTTTTATTTAGCTATTTTATTCAAATGCTAAAGTTTACTTCAAATGGACGGACATTGTTTTCTCAAGCCGAATGGATTCCATCTCTTGGGATGAACTTCACTGTCTATGTTGATGGTCTTAGTATTTTATTTGCACTCCTAATTACTGGCATTGGTGCACTCGTTGTACTGTACAGTATCTTCTACTTATCGAAAGAAAAAGAGCAGCTTGGTTCTTTCTATACGTATTTGCTCATGTTTATGAGTGCTATGCTTGGAGTCGTTCTATCCGACAACATGGTTGTCCTCTATTTATTTTGGGAATTCACCAGTATTTCTTCCTTCCTTTTAATCGGTTATTGGTATCAAAGAGAGCGTTCACGTTATGGCGCAACTAAATCCTTACTGATTACTGTATTAGGTGGATTATCTATGCTTGGGGGCTTTATCCTCCTTTATCTTGTAACAGATTCTTTTAGTATTCGAGAAGCAGTTAATCAAATTGAACTGATCACTGCATCACCTTACTTTATTCCTGCGATGGTGCTCATCTTAATTGGTGCATTTACGAAATCAGCGCAATTCCCATTTTACATTTGGTTGCCTGATGCGATGGAAGCACCAACACCAGTGAGTAGTTATCTGCACTCCGCAACAATGGTAAAAGCAGGTATTTATTTAGTCGCACGCTTTAGCCCAGTCTTTGCAATTTCTGAGGTCTGGTTCTGGACCATTTCTATTGTTGGACTTTTCACATTATTCTGGGGTTCATTCCATGCGGTGCGTCAAAATGATTTAAAAGCCATTCTTGCCTATTCAACCGTCAGTCAGCTAGGCATGATTATGTTAATGCTTGGCGTTGGTTCTGCTGCTATCCATGAAAACGATCATGCTTATTTTGGAGCAGCAATCCTTGCCGCCATTTTTCATTTAATTAATCATGCTACATTTAAAGGAAGCTTGTTCATGGCAGCAGGCATCATTGATCATGAAACAGGGACTCGTGATCTTCGCAAGCTCGGCGGCTTGATGACACTCATGCCGATTACATTTACCATTACGCTCATCGGCACGTTCTCCATGGCTGGTCTTCCACCATTCAATGGATTTTTAAGCAAGGAGCTATTTTTCACAAGTATGCTTCGTACCTCAGAAATCAGCTTTACTGATCTCTCGACATGGGGTGTACTTTTCCCTGCCATCGCTTGGCTTGCGAGTGTTTTTACATTTATCTATAGCACGATGCTCCTCTTTAAAACATTCAGAGGGAAGCTTCAGTTAGATCAACTTGAGAAAAAACCACACGAAGCACCGATCGGTTTGCTCATTCCACCGATTATTTTAGCAGCGCTTGTTGTGACCTTTTTCTTTTTCCCGAATGTGCTTGCTTATTCCGTTATTGAACCTGCAATGGCAGCAATCATTCCTGATGCATTAGCGCCAGGAGATCGTTTTGTGGTGAAAATTGAAGCATGGCATGGTTTCAAGCGAGAGCTTTATATGACAATCGCCGTTGTTGCTCTTGGTATTATCGGTTATTTAACACTTGCAAAATGGCGACCGATTTATCGTGTGTTTAAAAAGAAATGGTCATTGAACAATGTATATGATCAGTCACTTCTCGGTTTAGAAAAAGGAACTCACCGTGTTACAAACGCCTATATGACTGGCTTTCTTAGAGATTATCTTGTCTATACCTTTGCGTTCTTCATTTTGCTTATTGGGAGTGTCATTGTGTATAAACAAGCATTTACTATTAATACGGCACATGCCGCACCAATTGGAGTTTATGAAGCGATCTTATCCCTGGTGATGGTTGCAGCAACAGTCACCACTGTTTTTGCACGCTCGCGTTTAACTGCAATTATTGCTCTAGGTGTGATGGGCTATACGTTATCTCTGTTCTTCGTGATCTTCAGAGCACCTGACCTTGCACTGACTCAACTTATTATTGAGACGATTTCTGTTGCTCTGTTCCTGCTTTGCTTCTACCATCTGCCAAAGCTCAGTCGCAAGCAAAAAACAAGAAGATTTCGCTTAACGAATTTCTTTATTTCTCTAGGTGTTGGTGTGGTTGTAACCTGTCTCGCCTTTGCATCAACTAGTCAGCAATCGGCAGACACCATTGCCACATATTTTATTAAAAATAGCTATAAGTTAGCAGGTGGAGATAATATCGTCAATGTCATCCTCGTTGACTTTAGGGGATTTGATACACTATTTGAAATTACCGTACTTGCCATTGCAGCACTTGGCATTTATGGATTGCTAAAAGTACAAGTGCGTGAGAAGGGAGAAAGGCGATGAGAAAACACGATACAAATGATTTACTCTTACAAACCATCACTAAAATTGTTGTTTTTATCATCTTGCTTTTCTCATTCCATCTATTTCTTGCGGGACATAACAACCCAGGCGGTGGCTTTATCGGGGGCCTGATGTCATCAGGCGCTGTGGTGCTTCTTTTACTTGCCTATGATCTGAAAACGGTCAGACGAATCCTGCCCTTCAACTTTATTTATGTGGTAGGAGCGGGGCTGTGTATCGCAATATTAACAGGAATGGGTTCGTTTCTGTTTGATGTACCGTTTTTATCACACACATTTGACTATTTCAATTTGCCGATTTTAGGTCAAACAGAGCTTGCCACTGCCGTTCTGTTTGACATCGGTGTGTACTTAGTTGTTGTTGGGGTTACCATGACCATTATTCAAACGATTGGAGAGAAGGAATAATGGAATTCTTAATGTCTATATTAGTCGGTATTATTTTCATGGCGGCTACGTACTTAATGCTGTCGAAAAGCCTTCTTCGGGTGATCGTCGGTACAGCAGTTCTCAGCCATGGCGTCCATTTGCTCCTTTTAACAATGGGCGGTCTTAAAAAAGGGGCTCCTCCCATATTAAAAGAGGGCCTTACATCCTATGTCGATCCATTGCCACAAGCATTAATTTTAACAGCGATTGTTATCGCTTTTGGTGTCACATCCTTTTTGCTCGTCATGGCATTCCGTGCCTTCCAAGAGCTGAAAACAGATGATATGGATCAAATGAGAGGAAATGATCAACATGAATAACCTTGTCATCCTTCCAATTTTGATCCCATTGCTTTCAGCAACGCTTTTAATTTTTATGAACAAAAGCACCATGCTGTCAAGGGGATTTAGTGTTGTTGCATCAGTTGCTGCCATCGTCTGTAACTTCCTTCTTGTCCAAATGATTTTCACAAATGGCATCCAGACGCTTTATTTAGGCGGTTGGGCTGCCCCGTTTGGTATTGCACTTGTTGCCGATCAATTTGCAGCATTGCTTGTTTTAACTGGCTCAATCATCGGGCTTGTCACCATTCTCTTTTCTTTTAAAACGATTGGAAAGGAAAGAGAAAGATTCTTCTATTATGCTGGAGTCCAGTTTTTATTGGCAGGCGTGAGTGGCGCCTTTTTAACGGGGGATATTTTCAACTTATTTGTTTTCTTTGAGTTATTACTCATGGCTTCATATATGTTGATTGTACTAGGCGGAACAAAGGCGCAGCTCCGTGAATCATTAAAATACATTGTCTTTAACATTATCTCTTCTGCGCTATTTATTGTAGGGGTTGCCTGTTTATATGCTGTCACAGGGACACTCAACATGGCAGATTTAAGTGTAAAAATTGCAGAGTCTGGACAAACCGGACTGCTGACCGTGATTTCGGTACTATTCTTGATTGTCTTTGGGTTAAAAGCTGGAATTTTCCCGCTTTATTTCTGGCTCCCAGGATCTTATCATGCACCACCTGCTCCTGTATCTGCTTTATTCGGAGCCCTATTAACAAAGGTTGGGCTATACGCCATCGCACGTATATTCACCTTGATTTTTATTCATGATACTGGATTTACGCATCAACTGATGGCTTGGCTGGCAGCTCTCACCGTCATCTTCGGTGTTATTGGGTCCATCGCATATTCTGATGCTCAAAAAATCGTCATTTATAACATTGTGACAGCCGTCGGTGTGATTCTATTTGGCATCGCAGTAAATACACCAGCATCCTTGCAAGGTACGATTTACTATCTGATTCATGATATGGTGATCAAAGGAGCTTTATTTATGCTTGTTGGTGCCCTGTTCGTATTAGCTGGCACTAACCATATCAAAAAAATGGGTGGTCTCATTCAATCGCACCCGCTACTCGGATGGATGTTTTTCCTTTCAGCTCTATCTTTAGCAGGAATTCCACCATTTAGTGGCTTTATAGGCAAGTTGAAAATTGTTGAAGGCGGATTTTCTGCTGGACAAATGACGTTCTCGTTATTAGTGTTACTTTCTAGTCTCCTCGTCTTATATTCAGTCATGAGAATTTTTATGTTTGCATTTTGGGGCGAGAAAAAAGAGCTGCCTGTGAAGAAAGAACGGTCCATCAAGGGAATGGTTTATCCAGGTGTCATTCTTGTGCTTTTATCACTTGCTATTGGTTTTGGCACAGAGCTCATAGCACCTTATATCAGCCAAGCAGCGGAAATGCTATCAACACCAGAAAAATATATTCAAGCTGTGCTGAAGGAGTAGATTGACATGGCCTTTCAAATATTATTAAATGTTCTCCTCGCCTTTACATGGATGTTTCTTAATGACAGTTATACGGCAGCAGGATTTATTTCAGGCTATGTTCTTGGTCTGCTTGCAATCTTTATGCTAAGACATTTCTTTCCGCAACGATTTTATGGATATGCTGTGTATGCAATCTTAAAGCTACTGATCATTTTTATTCGTGAACTGCTCTTGGCTAACCTAAGCGTACTGAAAACCATCATAGCGCCGAAACTGGATATTAAACCAGGCATCTTTGCTTTTCGTACCGAATTAAAAAGTGATTGGGAAATCACAACGTTGGCTAATCTAATTACGCTGACACCTGGAACATTGGTGATTGATATTTCTGATGACAGATCAATTCTCTATATCCATGCGATGGATATTGAAGATGCAGAAAAAGCCATCCACGACATCCATGTATCATTTGAAGAAGCAATCAAGGAGGTGACCGGAAAATGATGGAGTTGATCATGCAAATCTCTCTTGGCATTCTGGCTCTCTCTACCTTTATGTTTGTGATTCGCGTCATTAAAGGACCATCCATTCCTGATCGTATCATTGCACTTGATGCCATTGGGATCAATTTAATCGGGATTACAGCAATTGTGTCGATTTTGCTTAGAACAACTGCCTTTTTTGAGATCATTTTGCTGCTCGGTATCTTGGCTTTTATCGGAACGGTCGCCTTTTCCAAATTCCTTGAGAAAGGAGAAGTGATTGAAAATGATCGTCATCGCTAAAGCAATTGTTGTCATCTTCGTTTTACTTGGTGCTGTTCTTTGTCTCATTGCTGCCATCGGCGTAATGCGTCTGCCAGATGTGTATACACGTATGCATGCAGCATCTAAAGCATCGACACTTGGTGTTGTTTGTATTTTACTCGGAGTGTTTTTCCATGAATGGTTTTTGGTGGGGATTGTCTCTGCAAAAATCTTACTTGGCATTGTGTTTATCTTTCTGACAGCACCGGTAGGCGGACATTTGATCTGCAGAGCGGCTTATAACATGGGTGTTAAAATGGATAAACGAAGTGTACAAGATGATTATGGTGGTTTTCGTAATTTCGTGATCAAACGAAAAGAAGACTCTTATTTATAAAGAAAAAAAAGCTTCCGCTGCACCGGGAGCTTTTTTTATGTGTGATCGATAACAGCAAGTGTGCATCTTGATGTACAAATCAGTCGATTTTGATCATCTTTGATTTCAATTTGAAATACCATGGTCCGTCTGCCTACATGCACAGGGACAGCAGTAGCCGTTACTAAACCTTCACGAACCGATTTCAAATGGTTGGCATTGATTTCAATACCTGAACAGACTTGCTTGTTTAGATCTAAATGAGCGGCAGCTCCCATACTTGCGACCGTTTCTGCCAAAGCAACAGATGCACCGCCATGAAGTAGTCCAAACGGCTGTTTCGTGCGATGATCAACAGGCATTGTTGCGATACAATGTGTTTGATTACATTCTATTATCTCTATTCCGAGTGCCTCAAGAAGCGTATTTGATACGTTCACATTCATGATTGACCACTCCTTTCTTTTTTATAGGACACTTTCTGATTTTGCGATTAACACAGCCTCTGTGCGTGATCCTACATTCAACTTATTAAAGATAGAGGTCAAACTATATTCGATCGATCGTTTACTTAAATGAAGCACATCTGCAATTTCTTGGTTCGTGTAACCCTTCTCTACTTCTCTAAGAATTAAGCATTCCCGTTCCGTCAATAGCTCATGATCCGTTTGCGGTGCTTGTTCTGGTTTTTCTTGTTGCTGTGAGATTAATCTTTTTAAATAGGCTAGCTGAATGACAACCTCTCCTTGCAAGGTACGGTGTATGTATTCAATAATCTTATCTTTTGTCTCTGTCTTACTAATCGCCCCATGCAAGCCAGCTCTGATGGCTTCTTCAAAATAATCGTCTACTTCATATCCAGTATAAATAATGATTTTCACTTGGTGATACGTCTCAAGAATCTGTTTAGCAATGTCCATTCCATTGATGTCTCCGAGATTCAAATCCATTAAAATCACGTCATAACTTGAAAAGTCATACGTCTTTAAAAAGGCGGCTTCTGCATCAGGACTTAAACAATCAACCGATAATTGCTTATCTGATTCTAAGATACTCTTTGTCCCTTCCATGACAGCCGGATGATCATCAATGACCAATATCTTCTTCATGTCTTCCTCCCTTTAAATCACTCACTTCCATTTTATATAAAAGACTTGGCATATGCCAAGTCTTATTCCTTAATAAAACGTTACAATTCCATTTCAATTTCGACTTTCATACCCTGCCCGCGTGCTGTATGAATTTGCAAAACACCATTTAACGCTTTAACCCTCTCCCTGATACCAGAGACACCCATACTCATCGTATGCTCTTCAAGATGGCTTGGATCAAAACCTACGCCATCATCTTCATAATGTAGGACAACCTTGTCCTTGATGCAAATTAACATAATCAGCACTTGATTCGCCTTAGAATGTTTGACTGCATTTGATAACAGCTCTTGAACAATGCGATATATGTTCAACTGTGAATCAATATCAATATTCATTTCTTTATCAAAACGAGTTGTATTCAGTCGAATATGAAATAGTGCCTCTTCTTGTACGTGAGAAGTCAATTTAGATAATGCCTTCACAAGACCTAAGTCATATAACAATTGCGGCCGTAATTCATGGCAAGTTTCTCTTGTCGTTTGAATGACTTTTGACATCTGATTATTCATATCTACAAGTGCATGCTCAATTGCCTGAGGACATTTATCATCTTTAAAATTGGTTAAGAACATCTCTGATTGTCTTTTCAATGAAATCAAATCCTGAAGAACTGAATCGTGAAGATCTCTTGCTAAATCAGAGCGTTGTTTTTCCTCAATGGCGAACATGACCTTTTTCAGCCATGCAGGATTCGCTTCCCGCTGCTTTAAATCCTCAAGATGATGCATCAATTCTTCAATTTTCACAACATTTTCTAAGCTGACACTCGTATAAAATGCCAATGTCTTCAGCCACGAGATTTCATCTCTCGTCAGCTTCGGTGTATTTAAATTTGATAAACAGCAAATCACAAATGAATAACCACCACGTTCTCCAATTTTCATCATAAACCCTTTATCGAGTTCAATGATTTTTCCTACTTCACCTAGGGTGTCTTTAAATTGATCGACGTAATCTTTCCATAACTTACTGTCGTCTGTTGACTCATCAATCTCTTCAATCTGTCTATCCGCCTTACCCTCAAGCACAAATGCCTTATTGACAATCAGCACTTCTAAAATCGTGTGTTTCAAGTGATGCAATACCTGATTGAGTGCGGACGCCTCTCGAATGAGCTGAGTAAACTTAAACACACTGTCCTGATAATTATGCTTCTCTGAAAAACGCTTGAGACGAAAACGGAAATCAATGATTTCTTTAAAATAGAAAACTGCTATTAAGAGAATATACGTAATAATTGTAAATTTAACTGTGTAAAAATTAGCACTTGGCTTCTGGATGAAATCAAATATAATGACTACTAATATAGTAGGTGTAATTGCTAAAAGACTGTAATATCTGATTCGCCCCATAAAGAAATCGACATTATACAGCTTATTTGACATAAATTGATAGACTAAGAAAAAAGGAATTAATAGAGCGAACGATGCAACAATATAAGGTGAAATAAAATATTGATCAAAAAAATAAGGAATAATAAAAAATAGCATAAATGGGCTGAATGAAGTGATTAAAACAAGCGCAAAGGCACGAAGTACATTGCCAATCTCGGTACCCTTCAATTTTTTGGCAGCCCTTATTGTGATAATAATCGTAACATATGCAAGTACAAAGAATGAAAGTAAGTTGATATACGGTAAAAAACTAAGTGGTTGCAAGTTATCTTTCAAAAGAATTTCTAAAACGATATTTATGACGGGGACCAGATACAAATAAAGAAGCACTCGCCAACTAATAATTTCTGTTCCTAATTCTTTTAAATACTGATACATAAAGTGCATATATAATGGAGGTACACTAATCATCGTAGTACTTACGATATAACCACTAATATATTCCCCTTTACCAGAACCACCAGAACTTACATATGCTACAGAAACAGCCAAGAGAAAGAGAGCTAGAATATATGCAGACTCTTTTTTGTTTGATTTATTCATTTTTAAGATCATAAATATACAAAATAGACATATTGAATATAGTATGACTGGAATTAAATAAATAAACAGATTTTCTCGGCTTAATAACCTGACATTCTCTAATACAATTTCATCGCCATGTCTATCAACGACTAAACTTTTGACATTCGCTAAATAACCTCTTCTGACTTCTTCGACTGGTTCTTTGTTACCGTTCACTTCAAGTATGATATCGCCTTTTCTAACACCAGCATAATAGCTGTCTGTAAAATCTTCGACATCTACTATCTCAAGTTGCCCGTGACTATTCACCGAAACGACGGCTCCTACAAAAATATTAAACACATTGATGTAGGAAATATAAATCACATAAATGAAGCTAAGGATAACTAATATAACGGTTAATTTCGAGTAAAACTTTTGCATAGAAATTCTATTCTTAGCCAGCATCATACCATCTTTTTGATCTTATTGTATCTTCTTTCTTAAAACCCTCAACGATAATGTTAGCAGTCACTTGATCAACGTGAAGTAATGATGCATTTCCATTAACAACTTGATTTAATGCTAAAGGGTTCTCCACTAAATAACTAACCAATTTTTGAATATTCATCTTCTCCACCTCCAATTAAAAAGTGTATAAGCTTCTCCTTTTTAGAAGCCTCTAAATGTAGTTTTTTGATTGATTGTTTAAATTTGTTTATGAGTAGGTTTCTCATAATAAATACGTATTGTTGAACGCCTGATTCTTTTAACTTGTCTTTTAACTCTTCAGAACCAAGGTTTTTATCCGTTGATTTAAAATAACGAAGTAAGTCTGAACTTGATTGGTTAAACTCATTTTTCAAATATAAGAGCGGCAACGTTTGCATTCTTTTAAAATCAATATTATCTTTTTTAAAAAGGCCTAAATAGTCATTTTCAAGCTGCTCTACCATTCCTACAAAATAAGCATACTCTTCTACTTTCTTCTCAAAAGAACCTGTCGCCAAGGTAACCCCCAGCACACAAGGTAATACAAAAAGTGATCCTGCTTTTGATTTCATGATATTTAAACAATCCTGCTCATTCTCTGGCACCAATGTCATATCCATATGTTGCCCTTGCATTGATTGAATGGAATAGGAATGTACATCGTTTAGAAGCTCTGTTGCATGATCAAGTTTTAAAAAGACATTTAAACTCATTGTAAAAAGAACATTCGCTGCATTAATCGCTATTCCGCTCTGACACTTCATCCATGGATATGAATCATTATCCTGATCCTCAATATCATCTAATATATCGGCTGATAAAATGAGAAGTTCAATTCCTGCTGCAAGTTTTGTAATCGCTTGCTTGTCTTGTCCGCCAAATGCCTCATAATGTTGATAAGCCAATTGACCAAAAGGAAATTCGTGCTTTATATCTGTATATTCTAGAAGTAATTGTTTCAAATCTTTGCTTTCGAGCGCATCATGAATAAAATCAGACATATTCTGCTTGATTTTTGCGTTCTCTAGATAGTTTAGCATACTCAGGCCGGTTCCTCACCCTCTCCTCTTTTATTTAACTAAAAAGAAATAAGTAGATGTCCACTGACATCACTATTTAACAATTATATAATAATATATCCTTTTTTTGTATGTATTTGAACAAAAAAAGACTTGATCGCCACCAAGTCTTCAGGAAATTTTCACATATTCATATTTGTCGTACTGATCGATACTCTTGTTAATGTTATGAAGAGAAGCTGTTGTTTCTCTAATTTCGTTTTCAAGTCGCCATAATAATTGTTTAAGTTCTTCGATTTCATACTTTTCCATCGATTCCACTCTCCTTTTCTGGAAGATCAATGTGTTTGTGTATGTTGATTGGGTCATAAGTATTTGATCTATTATTAACAGTTTAAATGTAATTGAGTATTTTTTCACCGAAAACTATTCACAAAACCTGTGCGTGATACCGCAAAATTCAATAGGTCTTTCTTCATTATTTTCTGATTTTTCAGATCATACTTTTATCTTAATTCTGAAAGAGATGGGTCATTTTTGTGACAAAAAAGAGCACCATTCGTCTGAATTCCCATAAAAACGAACGTATGATCCTTTTGTTTTTCGTGTTTTTTCATGAAATAGGTCAGACGACTGATTCAACTGTATACACCGCAATTTTTTGGCGGAGATGACCGAAATTGACCGCAAAATGTCCTAGTTTTAGGATCAACATTCTGCAGTAGAAAGTCCTTTTTGATTCTTTATTCTGATTTTCTACATACATTTAGAACAGATATCCGTCCAATTTCACTTCATTTAGAGAAGAGGTGTACATTTGTTTTACTATGTTCCTTATCCTGTTTTGCAATATCCCGCAATGCCCCAACATCTACGTGTGCCTACAACGTACCCGCCAGTTGATGCTCATTCATTTCAAAATGCCGCAAAGGAATCAATGCGACTCGTAGAAGATGCAAAACTGATTACAAATCAAATTGGTCACTCTCTTTCTTTTGCAAAGCGTATTATGGAAGCGGCAGAACACTCTGATACCGCATCCGTTATCCAATTGCTCAAACAAATTGGTGTCAAAAGCGCTGTTGATATTAGATTCAGTCCTGAGGGCATTCGCATATATTTATCCTTGTCTTCTAGCAGGCTGTTTCTATTACTGAGATGGGGATAAGTATATATTAAAAAGCCGATCTTTGACAGATCGGCTTCGTTTTATGATTCAAACATTTTATGACACCATTCAATTGCATCTAAATAACAAGCATATGCTTCTTGCTTTGGTAATTTCTCATTAAATATGTGATCATTCCATTCATTTCGTTCAATGAGCATTGCCACCTGCAAGACGAACGCATAGTCATTTTCATAGCCAAGTAACGCTTGTCCTACCTCATCTGAAAGAGGTAGCTCCTTTACAAGCTCTGAAATATCCGCATGCACCAATGTATCAATTAATGAGAACATACCTGTTAGCATATATGAGGCTGGCTGCTCCCTTTGTGTCCTATGGGCAATTAATTCACACGTTTTCGCACGAATAAAGGACATTTTAATAATCTCTTTTTGGCTTGAATTGGCCTGTACATTTAATTCCTTAAAGGAAAGGATAAATATCCATCGTCTGATCTCTGTAAAACCGAGTAGTATAATTGCCTGCCTAATGCTTTTGATTTTGTAAAGTCTTCTCATTCCAGCCGAATTTAACATTTTTAATAATTGATATGATAGCGAAAGGTCACTTTCTATATAATGTGTGACTGTTTGAATGTTCGGTTGATCTTTGCCTAACTCTTCTAAGAGTTGATGATAAGCATGGAAACTAGTTGATAGCGCCCGGCCTGAAATCACATGCGGTTCGCTAAAGAAAAATCCTTGAAATAAATGAAAACCTGCTTCGACTGCCTCTTCATATTCCTTCCGTGTTTCCACTTTTTCAGCAAGAAAGCGTAGCCGATATTTTTTATACGTCTTTAGCAATCTCTTCCGTTCTTCGGAAGTTGTCTTAAGAAAATCAATTTTCAAAATATCAATGCAATAGAGGAGTTCCCCGAGTAATTTGTCATAAAAATGTTTTCCATTGACAGAAAAATCATCGAGTGCAATTGTATACCCCCACTTTTTCAACTGCTTACATCTTTCAATCAGTTTTGGTGTGATTGGCACATTTTCTAAAATCTCAATCACAAGCTGATGTGGATCAAAATAAGTGAGCAGATCCGATGAAAGCAAACTTTCAGTGAAATTGATGTAGCACCTCTTACCTTCCGTTAAGGTTTCAATTCCAATGTTTAAAAAGCTATTAATAATGAGGTCTGTTGTAGCCTTATCACCATCTTCGCCATTGAATGCATTGGTTTCACTATCTCTATATAGTAGTTCGTATGATACAACTTGTTCTTTCCGGTTAAAAATAGGCTGTCTTGCAACAAACACCCTCAATTGCTTCAAACCTCCTTTATGCAGAGACAAACTTAATGCTCTCTCAGTATACCAAATGATCTATGCCCTGTATCATTCTCCGAGACGTACGACCAAAAAAAGAAGACCATCCTCCTTGATGATCCCCTTTACTCACAAACGTAGCTTTCATTGAGCTCTTTTATATTTTATTTTTCACATCGTGAATAAACTGCATTTTGTTGTTCCAGCATTTTTGACTTAAATCGACTGGGTACTCTTCGGGTTTGCTGATACGCTTATACTCCTCCCAAAAGAGTCCGAGGCTCTCCTGTACATATGCCTGAATCGTTTGAATATCAGGGTTTTCATATACAAGTTCTCCCTCTTCAAAAATAGCAACATGCAAGTCTTTCGCAATAAAGTTTGTCACGAATTTACTAATAAAAGTGTGAACGGGATGGAACATTTTGATCTTCTCTTCACTATGCACATCTTCATCTTCAAGGGCAATGTAATCTCCCTCAGAATGGTGATTGAGCTGATTGATAATACGATACACACGTTTACAGCCAGGTGTGGTCACTTTTTCTGGATTAGATGAAATTTTAATTGTATCTTCCATCTTGCCGTTCTCTTCAATAGAGACCAATTTATACACGGCACCAAGCGCAGGCTGATCAAAGGCAGTAATTAGCTTTGTCCCAACACCCCATACATCGATTTTGGCATCTTGCGCTTTCAGGTTCATAATTGTATGTTCATCAAGATCACTTGACGCAATAATTTTTGCGTCATAAAAACCAGCTTCATCTAGCATTGCACGCGCTTTCTTTGATAAATAGGCAAGATCGCCACTATCAAGTCTGACACCGATAAAGTTAATTTTGTCACCAAATTCCTTTGCTACCTTAATGGCATTAGGAAGACCGGATTTTACCGTATCATATGTATCCACTAAAAAGACACAATCTTTATGACTCTCAGCATATTTCTTAAAAGCCGTATATTCGTCTCGATACGCTTGCACTAGTGCATGTGCATGAGTACCTGACACTGGGATATTAAAGCGTTTTCCTGCTCGTACATTGCTTGTCGCTTGGAATCCACCAATGAGTGCTGCTCTTGCTCCCCACATTGCAGCATCCATTTCATGTGCTCGTCTTGTTCCAAACTCTAACGCTGTTTCATTCTCAATAATTCCCTTTATACGCGCAGCTTTTGTTGCAATCAATGTTTGGAAGTTCACAATGTTGAGCAATGCTGTTTCAATTAGTTGCGCTTCAACAAGAGAGGCTTCAATACGCATAATTGGCTCATTTGCAAAGACAATCTCTCCTTCTCTCATTGAATGGAGTGTTCCTGTAAAAGTTAATCCACTTAAGTATTCAATAAAATCACTTTTATATCCTAACTCATCCTTCAAATAGTCCAGATCGCTTTCAGTGAAGGAAAAGTCCGATAAGTATTCAATCGCCTTTTCTAAGCCAGCAAATACTGCGAAGCCATTATCAAATGGAAGTTTTCTAAAGAAGAGCTCAAAGACCGCTTTCTTTTCATGAATCCCATCTCTCCAATACGTTTCTGCCATGTTGATTTGATATAGGTCTGTATGCAATGATAAACTGTCGTCAATAAACCGATGCTCCAACTTCCATTCTCCTTCCCTTACTCAACCACTTTCGCACCAAGCGTATGCTCAAAATGAGACAGTGCCCAGTCATGCCCCGCTTCATTAAAGCTGGCTACAGCACTTTTGTGAATCACGATCTCAAAGCCTTTATTATACGCATCAACCGCTGTATGTAGCACACATATATCTGTACACACTCCAACTAAATGAAGCTCTGTAATGCCACGTTCACGCAATTTGATCTCTAAATTAGTTCCTGCAAAGGCTGAGTATCTTGTTTTTTCCATATAGTAGACATTTTTTTGATGTTTCGACGTGTGAAACAGTGAACTTAGTTTTCCAAAAAGCTCTTTTCCCTCTGAACCATATATATTATGGGGTGGGAACAAGCGCGACTCAGGATGATAAGCATCATTCTCATCATGACAATCAATTGCAAACACGACATAATTTCCTTCATTGATGAATGAAGCTGCAATATTTGTGATCGCTGATTCGATCGCTTGTCCTGGTTTCCCACAAGTGAGTTTCCCTTCGTCTGCAACAAAATCAACTGTATAATCAATACATATCAATGCTTTGTCCATCCGCATCTCTCCATTATGTTCTTTTGAACATTATAGCCTATTCTATTTCACAATTGAAACCTATTCAGAGGATTCCTGAGAAAAAGCCTTTTTAAATAGCTCATCCTCTATAAAGATACGTTCATTGTTCACTGCACTAGGCACTTCAATAATTAATCCAAAAGGTGAATGAGCGTCATGATGATTCACGACTTTAAAACCACAGCCTGCCGCATTTGCCATTTTGACATAGGTTGCATACGAGGGATAGGAGAGCTCACCATTTAAAAGCACGGTTGCGTTTTGATTCGATTTCAACGCTTGTTGCACTTCTTTATATAGCTGACTTCTCATGACTTGTCCCTTCGTCAATGCAAGAAGTGTTCGTTCTCTGAGTGAACCAAGAAACATTCTTCTTTCATCCGGTTTTGTTTCAGTGTGGCCAAACATCCCTTGCTGCAAATAAAAATCTAATGACTCTTCCCTCATAGCTGCTTTCACTCCTAGTTTGTTTATTTACATCTCTGTGACCCAATGCACAATCTTACGTGCAAGCTCACGTGCTACATCTGTCTCAAGTCTTTGAGTGAGTGAATCTTCTAATGTTTGTTCTAGTAATTGCTTGTCATCCTCATAGCCTATCGATATACTCCATTCAATATCAGGTACTGCCACAAGTGTTTTATATTCTTTTTTATTTTCATGTAAATATACATTCAATACAGACTGAATGCTGCTACTTAGATTTGCTTTTCTAATTTTCATTTGACGTTGTGTGCACCTCTTTTTTCATCAAATCGTTTCACATTTATTGTACCATAAAGAAAGACAGCTTCAGAAGGGATTCCCCTCCGAAGCTGCCTATGCGTTAAAGCTTTTTGGTTGGCTAATTAGGTTAGAATCCCATACAAAGGTAACGTTAGGACTATTATAAAAACGAATAAAATCTCCGGCATTATACGTACCTGATCCACCTGCTGAGTGATCCACACTTTTCGGAGAAATCGCAAATACATCTCCAAATTGTGCAGATCCATTTCCAATGACACGATCAATATGAATAGGACCTACGATCGCTGGCATGAACCATCACCTCTTCTCTTCTCATCATATGCCTATAAAGTCAAACAGTGCATATTGTTTTATGCATTAAATGATTGAGGCTGACCAAATAATGTGAAATCCCAAAGCATGGTCGCGTTTGGATCACTTGTTACGATCATATAGTCTCCCGAATTAAAGGCTCCCGCTCCTCCAGTGGAATGATCAGTGGCTAAAGGAGCAATGGCAAGAACATCTCCAAAAGTAGCTGATCCACTTCCTCCTAACACTTCAATATGAACAGGTCCAACGATTGCAGGCATATTTCTTCCACCTCTTTTCCTGATTGTGAGTTATCTTATGCAAAAGAGGAAAAGAGGTGCACCTGCCCTATACACTAAGGTTTTGCTCGGCACGTGAACGCTGACGAAGCTGGACAAGTCTGACAATGTTTAGCGTAATCGCCTTTAAGAGTGCATAAACCGGCACAGCAAAAATCATGCCTAAAATACCGCCAAAGCTACCAGCTCCAATTAATAACAAAATAATTGTTAGCGGATGTGTATTCAGACGTTTTCCAATAATTAGTGGCGAGATCACATTCCCGTCAACTTGTTGGACGACTAAAATGACAATGACTGTCACGATGGCCTTCCCAGGCGAATCAAGGAATGCAATTAACACTGCCGGTGCCGCACCTAGGTATGGTCCAAGATATGGAATGACATTTGTTACTGCAATAATGATACCAAGGATAAGCGCATATTTCACACCGATTAATAAATAACCGATGAAACAAGCAACCCCAACAAATAGACAAACAACAATTTGCCCTTGAATATAAGCAGCAAGTGTATCGTTCAGCTCTTTGAAAATTTTCAATCCTTCCTTGCGATAAGGGGCAGGCAAAAACTTGACGAGCATGTCCGGAAACTTATGTCCATCTTTTAGCATATAAAATAAGATAAACGGTACAGTGATTACAGCAAGTGCAATATTGGCAATCACGCCAAATATCGCAGACATGCTAGCCGCAATATTTTCTGGAAGTGCCTTCAATGAAGATACGATGGACTGTTC
Source organism: Bacillus sp. NPDC077027 (assembly GCF_050269555.1). Taxonomy (NCBI): domain Bacteria; kingdom Bacillati; phylum Bacillota; class Bacilli; order Caryophanales; family Bacillaceae; genus Bacillus; species Bacillus sp. NPDC077027. The sequence continues at coordinate 103,565 of NZ_JBNNIO010000002.1, forward strand.
AAATTTCGATACAGACACATAATCCTGATTCATCATCCAAGTAAATGTTTTGGTATGAGAGAAATCATTGATAAATTTCTGCATGTCGGTAACGTAACCTGGAAAACTTTTAACAAGTCCAGTCAACTGTGTAACAATCACCGGTCCAGCAGCGTTCACCAAAGTTGTGACGAGACCAATAAACAGTAGATAAATCAATAAAATGGCCAGTGTTCTCGGCATTTTTTTTGACAGGAATCGAACGATTGGATTAAAGATAAAAAACAGTATGCCTGCAAGTAAGATTGGCACAAATAAAGTGGAAACAAATAAAATGATCGGTTGAAAAAGAAATGACACTTTCGTTGATACATAAATGATGAGTAAGACAAGTAATATTTGGAATGTCCAAAAATGAACTTTAGATTTTAGCAACGTTGCTCCTCCTGCTTCTCTAATATCTTAATAAAAACCTACTATTCCATCTTCCTCCTGTCAACTGCTTCTTTCTTTAGAACCTCATTTTATGAAAATATAAGAACATTTGGTATATCTTGCGTATTCATCCGATATAAATTCAATGAACACATAAAAAAGCAGACACAAATGCGTCTGCTTGCTACACCCGTTCACTATGGTCAGGCATCACTGATACAATTTGCTGGATCCGCACATAGAAGACTGATTTAGAACCTGCCTCAAGTACGATGTGATCCGGCATGACTTCTTTCAATTTTCCTCGCAATGTATCTTTCACTGTTTGTACGATGAGTCTCATTCCAATGACTTTCTGTAATGTTTGATAAACATATGGATCAACTAATGAAACAAGCTGTGGACTTCCTTGTTGTGCCATCCTACCCGCCCCTTTAATTGTGTATTTACCCACAGCGTATGCAAAAGTTTATGTGGATGTCACTCTGCATACCTCCGACGTTAATACCATATTTTGACATATTATATTTTTTTACAATTTTTAGTCGTATAATAGATTGTGCTGCCGCCAACCTAAATCATTTTAAGAGGTGAATCATGTTGAAAAGATTGATATGTTTAATTGCTGTTATGTTGTTGTTATCATCTGTAAATACCGCGTATGCAGGCTCAATCGGTGATGAACCTGGCACGCCAGGTAAATGGTTTAGAGGAGAAGAGCCGACACAAATTGACGAATCGAAACCTCCACTTGTATTTGTACATGGAATCAATAGCTCATCCTCCACTTGGTTTGATAAAAACGATATGGCAGAACAAGCGCTGAGGAACGGATACGAAAGCGCATTCATAGATTTACATCCTGATCAGGATATGCAGAAGAACGGTCAATTACTAGCTGAAAAATTAAAAGAAATCTATGAACTCTTCGGACGCAAATTGATTGTCGTCGGTCATAGTAAAGGCGGGATCGATACACAAGCTGCACTCGTCCATTATGATGCCCATCCATATGTTGCGAAAGTGGTGACACTAGGAACCCCTCATTACGGGACACCGCTAGCAGATTTAGCATACAGTAAAGGCGGTAGCTGGCTTGCCGAGATTCTTGGGCAAAAAACCGCTGCACTGTATTCTTTACAGACAGGGCTTATGGCAGCTTTCCGTAGTGAGACAGATGCTAAAGAGATGTATCCTAATAAATATGTCACCTATTCTGGTTCTGAATGGGGAACCTTTGGCAGCATTTTATATTTAGGCGGCATGTATCTAAAAAGTTTTGGTACGAATGATGGTGCGGTCACTGTGAGTAGTACAAAATTATCTTACGCAAACAATATTTTGACTGGCAAATGGGATCATTACTCTATTAAAAACGGAACGAGTATTTTCCCTGTTATCCAAAATCAGCTTTTGGCCAGTACCACAAGTAAAGAGGATCACGAAGATATTGATGATCAAATTCCGTCGACAGATCTAAATACAGACCTCTATGTGAAGGGTGGGAATAGTGAAAAAAATAAGAAGGAAGAATTTTATGTAGAGGAAGGAACAGAAGAATTATCGATTCAGTGGATCAACAAACTGAAAGAAGACAATTTGGAGATCGTGGCTCCAAATGGGGATGTGTTGACGAAATTCACGACAACAGATGCGTCTTTTCCATATAACGGTGCTTTTTCACATCATGCACAGATCAATAAACCTGTTCCTGGTGAATGGATGATAAGGTCTACTTCTGGGCAAGAAATGCCTTATTTGCTGCTTGTATCCTTTGATTCACCATTAAGTGATGAAATCAAAGTGATGGCAGCGAAAACTGGCAATGCGTCAACACATCAGAGTAAACTTATTAAACGCCTAAGTAAAACGGTTGAAACGGTTTATTTTAAAGATTCCAAGACAAAAGAGAAAGAAAAACTTTCTACCCATTCGAGTGATTCCTCTCAACTATCCTTTAAAAAGGAAGGGGCTTATTCAGTCACTGTCAACTATACAGGACTAACTGCATCTGGGAAATCCGCTTTCAATCGCACAATCATTCGCACAGTGTATGTTGATCATGATGGCCAAATTCATGGTGAATTACCTTATTAGACAGAACGTTGTATTGGCTGAATCGCCTTGCTGACCATCTCATCTAAATCTGCTATTTTTTGCAGTGCAAGCGATTCTTCAATGTTGCGATAATGGTGGTTTCCGCCGGGCTCTTCGTCCATCTCATCTGCTTTTTTCACGATTTGCTGGAGCGTGTCCTTATGAAGGTCACCCTCTGGCAAATATGAATCTGTATGAAGCAATATCGCAAGTGCAATGTCTTTGGCTGCTTTTGGTTCCTCGCCAAGGCGAATTAACAGCTTATGAGCACGCTCGGCTCCTTTTATGGCGTGAATATCATTGCGTCTATATGTTTCATAATCCCACTCTCCACCATCTGTGTACCACTCATAGTGACCAATATCATGAAGAAGAGCAGATTTAACAGCCAAATCAGGATCAACGCCTGCTTGTTTTGCTAATTTAAATGCATGGTATGCACAAGCAATCGCATGCGCCTTGCCTGAACGATTTAAATATTTTTGTGCAACTGGATGGGTGTAAACATCCATTAGTGTCACTTTTCTCATGGAAACCCCTCCTTTATATATTTTTAGCATCCTATCATATTCTCATAAGAAACTCAAATGATCTGTTATATTTTACACAGGGGTTAAGATTAGTGTATGAGGAAAGGTCACTCTTTGCTTGTACACTGGCAAAAAAAAACAGTCATTATGACTGCTTATTTGCATACTCTCGTGCATCATATACTTCGCCCCCTGCTACATCGGTTGCCATTAATTCGAGTAAGATTTCCGCGACCTCATCTGGGCTTTTAAGTGCTCCTGTTTCATGTAAGGTTTGGAATCGTTCAATTTGTTCAAAATCGTTTTTAGAAGACCTACGAATATCCGCTTGCATATCGGTATCAATCGTCCCTGGTGAAAATGAGAATGTTCTTACTGGATATGATTCATCCTGCTGTTCAAAATGTAGGGTTCTCATAAACATATCAAGACCTGCTTTTGAGCTGCAATACGCACTCCATCCTTTATATGGATTTTTTGCCGCTCCTGAAGAGATTTGAATTAGCGTTTTCTTCCCTCTCAATGAACGTGTGAGCTCAACAAAAAGATGGCTCAATATGACGGGTATGATGAGATTTAAGGTGTAATGCTTACTTAACATATCACGCTCGCCTTCACCTGCTCGTTTCATCGGTGTGACCATGCCAGCATTATTGATTAACACCACTTCTTCTACTTCCTCAAATGACAGTGATTGAAACAACACCTTTAACCAATTTTCCGCTTGTGTTTCATTCGTCAGGTCCACCTGTGTATGGATAAGGTTTGTATGTGCCAATGGGGTTTTCCCCCTAGCAGCTGAATACACTTTATCCCCTCGTGCAAGTAGCTGTTTCACAAGTGCTAACCCGAATCCTTTTGATCCTCCAGTTACAATTGATATTCGAATAACAATCGCCTCCCTTTCTATTTTCATTTTACGTAGCTTATTGCCATCTCAGCAAGTTATCTGCATAAAGAAAACCCCTCCCTCAATAAAGGGAGTAGGCTATTTCTTTTCTGCTTTTGCATTTACTTTTGGAATGAGGATTGCCATGGCGACAAGCCCTATGACAATCAGTACAGCAAACATCACTGATAAAATAGAAGATGTCTGTTTTGCTTCATGAGACAGTGTAGTGGTGGCAGAATCACTAAAAGAAATGTTCATATCACTCATAATACTTGCTGCTGTTTTGGGTGGATTTTCTTTGAGATCACTGAATAAATCAGGCGCAAGACTTGCACCAGGTGCTTTTGAAGGCTCTCTAAAGTCGATGTTCGCCTTTACCTTTGAAGTTGATTTGCTTTGCTCATATTTCGCTTGATCTCTTAAAATGCCCGAGTTGATATGCAATTCCTTCTCCTTATACTCATTCGGTTTCACATTTGTATCAGTATCTTCACCTGTATCTGCAAGAGCGGCAGGCAATAGGAGGAAAAAGGAAATCACACTAAGAGCGATTCCCTTTAAGAGCAATTTAAGCTTCATGCGTTGCATCACTTTCCTCAGCCTTACTCTTGATCAACTTTACGACAAGCGGAATGATCATCAGCACAGCGGTTAAGATGAGTAAACCTGTAATACCCATGCCAAACTCGTCTCCACTTCCATATTGTAAGGAAATATAGATGTCCGTCACTGGGTTTGTAAAGTAGAAGTTCGGCATGACCAGATCAATTAATGGTGCAACAAAGAAGAAAATCAATACCGTTGCTGCCGTCCATCCAGAAATGGCGCCAAACAAGAACGCTGTCCGAATAAATGCCGAACAAGCGATAAGCAGTAGGATGGTGAAAATAGACCATTTAATCGCTTGATCATCGGCTAAAGCGTAAATATTTAAGCCAAACAAGCTGATCATCAATCCAACCAAAATGTTCAAAATGCCGAACAACGCTGCTTTTACAAGCATTGGTGCATTTGCATAATATGAGCTGAAATAGCCAATAAGCAAACTGCTGATCATAATAATGACCAAAATCACGACTGGTGGAACAGTTTGTGTCTTTTCTTCTGGCACATCACCACTAATTTTCAATGGATTCGCCAAATAGTTGTACACATAGCCACTATTTGCTTGATCATCTAGTGTATTTCCTAAAATGCTATACAGATCATTTTTGATAAGCTTGGTCGAATCAACGTTTTTACTCCAGTTTTCATTTAAGGTGTCTGCTTTTTCCTGTACAGTCGTTACACTTTGTTCGATTGTTTGCGTATACTCCGCCACACCATTTTGGCGATCAGTGAGTGAGCTCATATTTTCAGACAATCGCAACACTTCGTTTCCAATAGAATCCTGAGCGCTCACCACGATGCTACTACTTGCAAGGTCAGCAGTATAAACAGCGTCACCATTATCTGCAATCTGCTCGGCAACTTTGTCTGCACTATCAGAAATTGTATTTAACTCCTGCTCCATATTCGATTGCTGTTTCGAAATAAACTCAGCATAGCCGTCTGTGAATTTCCGCATTCCTTCAATGAAAGATTCCACATCCTCGTTTGAAGTGAGCATATTATTTTTTAAATACTCCCAGCTTTCTGTTTCATCATGTTGGATGGCTAGGATAGATTTGATGTTGTCTTCTTTTTGATCTATAAGAGTGTATTTGTTTGGCCCCTCATAGAATGTATCCAAAATGGCTTCATACTGCGATAACTGACTTGAATAATTGATCAAATCTGTTGTGTCTTTTGAATGAGACGAGAAACCACGCATAAAATATTCAGGTTTGAGTGTGTAAGCTGTTAATGACGATGATTTCTTGTTCATATTGCTTAATTTATTAGCGATTGAAGCTTCTTGTCTATTAATTTTATTTTGAATATCGGTAAAATTTTTATCATATTTCTGATTGATTTCTGTATATTTCTTTTCTAGCTTTTCTAACTTCTGTGTTAAGTCCTTTACTTCTTCACTCAATTGATCAAGTTTACCTTGAAGCTGATCATTGTGTTCAGTTGTCTTGTTCTGAATACTTTTTTTGACCTCTTCTAACTGAACAGCTAATGCCTTCAGCGCTTCTTTCTGTTGCTCATTGTCTGAAGCTTTCGGGTCATCATCTGATTGAGCTTTCGGGTCATCATCTGATTGAGTCGATTCGCTCTCTTCAGGATTTTCTTCCTCGCTAGGTGGAATGGACGGTTCTTCTTGTCCTTTTAATTGGTCTGCAATCTCGTCGATTGCACTTGAAATATTGGACAATTCATTGGTTTCTTCGTCTAAATTGATTTTCAACTCTTTAGAAGAATCATCGTCTTCTTGATCTTTGCCAGGATCTTTCGGATCAGTTGGGTCAGGAGACGTGTTCACTAGTTCTCTTCTGGAGCTTTTGATTTTCTCTTGGAGATTGGTGATACTCCCTCCAATATATGCAAGATATTTCTCTTCATATTTTTTGATGAGCTCCTCTTGTGAATGTTTCATCAAATCTTTCAGTCCGTTAGACTGAACAGGAATCGCTTGTTCTCTTGCTTTTTGAAGTGAGAGAACAGAGCTATCTGTCGTTCTAAGCTGACTTTGTACCCCATTCATCTCCGTTTTCAAGCCGCTCATTTGCTCGCTAAAACTGCGGGCATTTTGGTTTTGTAAATCTGAAAGGGCTGTGAGTCCTTTTTGAATTTGTTTCGTATTGGCTGATTGTGTGGTCACAAGCAAATCCTTTTGTTTTTCTTGATAGTCTTTATATTGTTTCACAACATCGATAAAGTCTTTCAGCTGTTTCTTTGCCCCTTCTGTTGTACTCAGCCCCTCTTGATAAGATTGCTGAGAATCGGTCATTGCTTTTTTTAAATCTTCAATTTGCTTTTTCTGACTCAGGACGGCATCTGCAAGTTTGTTAGAGCTTGGCTTATAGAAGTTATACATCGTATTCTGAAATTCAATCTCTTTGCCCACAATTTTATCAAACTCTTCTCGGACATTGCCGATCTCTTGAGAAACAAAGCTCCAATACAAGGTAGACATTTGCTCATTCATTTTCTTTTGTGCATTTTCTAGTTCTCGTTGCACTTTTTCCTTGTTCACTGAATTGAGCTGATCTTGAATGGCAAACTCAATGGATGCTTTTTCTGGTTGGTCTTTGTCGTAACTAAGCACATTCTTTGAGAAATCGGATGGAATGTAAAGGACGGCATCGTATTTACGATTCCTCAAACCGTTATCTGCTGCACTACGGTTTACAACAGTCCATGTATAATCAGGCCGCTCTGATAAAGCAGCCACGACATCTTGCCCAAAACGAGCCGTATTTTCACTCTCGCTCGCCCCCACATCCTCATTCACTACAGCGATATTACGTGTCGCATTTTTCATCTGTTTTGTTGGATTCTCACCAATCAATTGAAAGAACAGAATAGGCAACACGAGGATTAGGATCATAGTGGACACGATTTTCACTGAGCTTTTTTGCTGTTCTGTCATTGTATACTCTTCCTTTCTACCGTACATAAAGGAACTTGAATTTTCTTCTCTTTCCCATTCTCGACAAAGTAGCCATAGCCCGGCTGAATGTCTGGTTCTTGCCTTGTATACGGAAGCGGTATGATATTTTGCTCTGATTTCTTCATTAATAGCATCGCATGGCGAACTTGTTTCACTTCGTTTGTTAGTGAATCATAGCCTTTGCTGAATTCTGTATGGTTACCAGAAGCAATAAAGCTAAATCCTAGGTGTGCATACGACTTCATGAAATATGCGATTTGATCTTGTAAACGAGGGTCAATCGTTTGCTGGAAGCGTGTGATCCCGTCAACAACGAGTACAATTTGCGAGAAGCGTAGTTGATCCACTTCTCCACTATGTACAGCTTCCACATACATAGCTTCTCTTGTTTTAAATAAGCTCTCCACTTCCTCTACCCATTCGGTTATTTCATCTTTTGTTTCAAGGTAGTGCAGGCTCTCTTCTTTTGTATAGTTGGAAAGGCCACGATCAATCGAATCGAATACTGCAAGACGCTCTGGTTGAGCTTCTAGTAACTGATCGAGCATTAGTTTCACAATATTTGTTTTTCCCCGTTGCGTTTGTCCAATGATGAGGCAATGTTTATTTTTCTTCAAATCGAAATAGACTGGTGAAACAGATTCTTCGTCTAATCCAACTGGAATTAGATATGGTACTGGTTCTAGCTCGAATTGATCAGCAAGGTCTCTTACTGTCAGCCTGTCAGGCAGCATTGGAACAGGTGTCGGTTTCTTTGCCTTCGCAAAACGCGTATGAAGATGCTGAATCTCCTGCTTCAAGTGTTCGAATAATTCGAGGTCATTCTCTCCCTCAACTGGTAAGAACATTTGAGCAAAATAAAGATCTTCTTTATTAATAATGACTCGTCCTGGAACTGGTTCGAGACTAAATTTCGGTCTACCAATGATCGAATACGCTTCCCCTTGATCCATAAGATAATGAACGATTTTGGTTTTAAGGTTGTTCATGAGCGATTGGCGAACAGCGTTGACTCTAGTGGCTGTCACGATTAAATAAATCCCTAGTGACTGTCCGTCACGGCTAAATTGGATAAATTCAGCCTCAAGCTCATGCATTTCATCTTTGACGATGTCAAAATTATCAATGACGATAAAGATGAAAGGTAGTTTCTGTTCATTTAAAGCATTGTACATTCTGATATGACTGATCTCTTGCTGTCTAAATAAACGTTTACGGTATTCAACCTCTTCTCGTAATCTTTTCAGCGATTTTTGAATTTTTCTCGTTTGATCCATTAAGAAATAATCTGCCGTATGAGGCAATTTCGCAAGTGGTAACAAGGTGCCATTTCCAAAGTCGTAAATATACGTATGCCATTCTTCAGGTGTGTACGTTTCTGCAAAGCTCATCAGAAGCGTCGTTGCCGCCATTGATTTCCCATAGCCAGATGAACCAAAGATACCGATATTACCATCTTCCATCATTTGATAGGAAATTGGGTGCTGACTTTGTTGATCTGGTTCATCCACTAATGCAAAGTGGAAAACATTCTCTTTCTCTGCGGCATATCGTGTTTTTGGAATTCGATCTTCAAGCGGTGGTAACCACGGGCTTGGTAGTTTTTCTATCCCAAGTTCATGTTGCATACGCTCTATTTCATCAACAACTGCCGAGATTTCAGTGATCGTTTCTTTCTTCACCGCAGGCTCTGTGCTGACACCAGAAAGAGGAATGAGCCCTGTATCAGTGACAATGGCAATATCGTCCTCTGAGCCGTATCCGTCTTCCATGTATGGCGCACCGCTCCATGCAGACTGGAACAATTCATAAATTTCGTTGTTGCCGACCTGCAAGTAGCCTCGACCTGTGACCGTAATGGAAGCTGCATCACTGTTTTTGAGAATTTCTTTACTATCTGAAGCATCCTGCACCTTTAAAGCGACCTTAAAACGTGAGTTACTCCAGATTTGGTCATCAATGACACCACCAGGTTTTTGAGTGGCCAAAATTAAATGCACCCCAAGGCTTCGTCCGATACGTGCCGCACTGACAAGTTCGCGAATGAAATCTGGTTCCTCACTTTTCAGTTCAGCAAATTCATCTGAAATTAAAAACAAATGTGGCATGGCTTGCTCTGCCTTATTTTCCTTATAAAGCTTCGTGTAATCATTAATGTGATTGACATTGTATTGATCAAACAAGCGTTGTCTTTTTTTCAATTCACTTTTAATAGATGCAAGTGCTCTTTCACTAAAGTTCTTACTGCCCTCAATGTTTGTAATCGTCCCAAGCAAGTGGGGAATGTTTCGAAACGGCTGTGCCATCCCGCCACCTTTATAGTCGATCAACAAGAATGCCACTTCATGTGGGTGAAAGTGAACCGCTAAAGACAAAATATATGTTTGTAAAAACTCACTTTTTCCCGATCCTGTTGTTCCTGCTAACAGACCGTGTGGACCATGGGCTTTTTCATGCAAGTTCAGATCAACGATGTCATTCTTCCCTTTATATCCTATCGGGACAGAGAGTGACTTCGCCGTTTCAGCGGTTTGCCATTTTTGCAAGATACCTATTTCGCTTACTTGCTTTGCATGAAATAAGTCAAGGAAAGAAACCGTTTCTGGTATTGAATTGGTCATCCCTACCTGATGGTCTAACGTACGAAGTGTTCTAGAAAATGCTTCATTATTTTCTCTTTGATGATGGTCTAATCGAAAGGGAACCCGAACAGCTTTTTTATGTTGAATCAGAATATCGCCCTCTTCTTCATTAATATAACGAACAAGTGTTGATATATTTTCGGATAAACTTTCTTTTGTTTCCGCTGCAAAGATGATAGAAATCCCAAGATCTGTCCGATTTCCCTCTAAATATTCTAAAATGACATGCTCAGCGATCAATTCATGATTTGTAATAATAAAGACAAAGTGTGGTGTGAAGATTTTCTTTTCTTTCTCTTCTTCTAAATCACGTTCACGAAGAATTTCGTAAATTGATGACAATAGCTGATCTCGTGTTTGTTCATTGTAAATAAATCCTTTTCCATATGTATGAGGCAATTGGAAATGTGGTAACCACTTCATCCATTCCCAATTCTCATATTCTTGTTCGTTGAAAATAAATACAAATCGTAAATCATGATAACTATGAGAGAAAGCAAGCTGACCGATGAGTTGATGAATTTCATTTTTTACAATCGCTGCCTTACCGATCAGGCCGGTCGGTCCATCTGCAAGACCAAACGTAATAGGAACATTTCTCATTTCACGATACACGCGCTGCATTTGTTGTGACTGTTCCATAAGGTCATCAATATCTCTGTTTGCTAAATCTCCACCACTCATAGAAATTTCATAGCTGGAAGGTATCACACCTGTTCCAAGACGGAGCTTTAAGAAATCTTCACTGACAAGGGTCTTTTCCCAAATACGCCCACTGATTTCTGATGTTAAATACTTCATTTGTTCAAAAGACGGATAATGATACGCCAAGATGAATTTTTGTTGATCATATAACGTTTGCAGTTCTTTTCGTTTATTCTCTAGGTAGAGTGAATACACACGCTGTCTTTTTTCTTCTCTTCTTTTACGCTGTGATTTTTCTTTGAAGTACTGAACAGATGATGTAATGAGCGTCATAATAAACATCGCCATAGAGACAATAATAAACACTCCACGTGGCTGGATCAGCGCAACAATTCCCATCACAATTAACATGACGAGTGGTGGCAGTACAACAAGCCATAGCCCTCTATTGCTATTTTCACTTTCCTGAGATGGAAAACTAAACGATACCCGATCATCAGGCAAATCATAGATTAAACGTGGGGTTCGACGATATTGTGGATACTTTTGTTTTGTTTCTGTACTCGGTTGTTTTGTTCTTTCCAGATTTGTTTGAAAAGCCTCATGAGCCGTGATTTGAAGAAAATCTTCTTCCTTCAATACAATGGAAATAAAATTCCAGAATAACTCATCACCAATTTCAATCTTTGTTGGCTTTGCGATGCGCTTGCCATTGACATATACCTGCGCCTCCTCAGGCATCACATACCAAATTCCCTCAAGCTTAATAAGCGAAAAATCCCCTACTTTTTGGTGAATGGAAGCTGACTGGTCCTTCCAGATGTCGGCATTCTCTTGCTGTTCGAATGAAAAAGAAATGTCCACTCTATTTCCTAGGTAATAAACGGTCTGATCAGGATGTCCTTTTGTCAATACGAGTGTCAATTGTTTTTCATGTGAGGATTCGATCGTTAACGTTTCATAAGGAAGTAATTTCCCTTCTTTTTTGTTTCCTTGGAAGACATGAAAACCACCGTTTTGCTCATCTGGCTTTAAAAGCACTTCTCCCTTTTCAAAAATATAGGAAGGAATCGTTACTGTATGCTCAACTTCCGAGCCAATGATCGCCTCTCGATTCAGCTGTTCATGCAGACGGACCGTTTGATAATGATCATCATAAAAAACCCATAGCAGACTCAAATGCTTCCACCTCCTAATGGGACAGCGTCTACTGTCAGTTGTTTGTGAAAGGAATTATTTTTTATCATCTTTCTTCGTATCAGACGCTTTCTTTTTAGCTTGGGCTTCTTTCTCTTTTTTTCCCTGTTCTGCTTTTTGATTTGTAGCTTCTTCAGTTTCTTTCTGTTTTTCGTCGTCTGCCTCTTCTGTTTGACTTGATTCAGACTGCTCTTGAGTATTTGTTTCCGTCGTTTCTTTCGTTTCATAGTCTGTAATTTCCTTGATGATCGGCTCTAGTTGCTTTTGCTTGTCTTCAGCGGAAAGGCTGTCATCATTTTGAATTTCGTTGCGATACGCCACCAGTGCTGCAAAAATATATCGATCATCACCAAGCACCCTAGCGATATCAAGTGCTTCTTTGCTGTTTCCTTGACCAATATGAATCCAAAACAGAAAATATTGTGGGTCTGTTTGAAGTGTATATGTCTCGGTAATTTCTTTCTTATGATTGGCTAACAGCAGATTATCACTGTTCGATTGCACATACGAAATGGCCAACTGATACTGAAGAGAAATCGGCATCTTTTTCGCAGGGTACTTTTCTAACGTATCTACCACTTGACTGTATTGTTCATTTAAGAAATACTTATTCGCTTCAACATAATCCTCTTGTTTTGGCATTGCAAAAAATAGGGTATAGATGGTATGAACAAGGGCTGGCACAAGAAGGACCATTAAACCTAAACCAACATACCTTTCAATCTTCCATTTCTTTTTTGGAATCGATAGCAATGTTTTCTCATTTGCTTCAATCGCATCAATTCTCTTTTGAATAAAAGTGGATAGCTCTTCAAACGAAGGAGCTTGACTCAGTTCTTTCGCCGTCTCAGAGAGCTTGAGCGTATCACTGTATTTCAAATATTCAATGAAACTAAATTCATGATCAACGGCTCGCAAAACAACCGCTTTAACCTCCTGAAGTAGCCTGTCACTGTCTGTTTCATATGGTGGAATGCTTTCTTTCACGCCATAATGAAGGAAAGCAGGTGTTAAACCCTTGTTAAAAACAATGTTTTCAGGGGAAACAATCAAATGCAGTCGTTTCACGTCGTGTTTACGTACTGCATCAACAAGCTGGTATGAGAAAAGCCATTTGCTTTTTTCATCTTTTGCATGGATGAAACGGAATTCCTGATAGGCAGGAGGCGGTTCGATTGATATAACGACCTCTCCTTCGGTTAATTGAATGTCTTTTTTGAAAGAAGGATTGATATCCTTTATTGGATTAGCTTCCAAACCATCTAAGAGTTTAATCGTCTCTCTTTGAAAAATGAAAGTAAAAGTACCCTCTTCTTTTTTCATGACTGCTTCTAATTGCTCTTCTAAATAGGAACTCTTTTTATCTGCCATTTACAAAAGTCCTTTCATAGTATTTCCAGCCTGTCCCCGGTGGTTATGCCACATTCAGACAGCTTATATTCGCCTGAAAACACAGCTTTCTTATTCACCACACGAACCCAGCCGCCCTCTCGCTTTGGAATAGAGATTTGCTTTGCTTGCCATGCGATGTGAATCACTTGCTTTATATGTAGGTAATTTGATAATCTCAAATCAAACACACTGCCATCATAGTTTTTTAAGTCGATGGTAATATCAATATACACAAATTTCCACCTCACAAAATAGAAAGAGCGCCGGCATCAACTTACAGATTCGGCGCTTCTTCCGCTCATTACACATAAAAAACACAACATTGATTAGCCGCGAATTTGGCTTGCGATGTCTTGGTCAGTGCTTTCAAGTGTATTTGCAGTTTGATCAAGCTGATTGCTGACATCTGTTAATAAATCAGACATTTTAATGAATGAAGGCTTTAACTGTTCATATTGATCAGCGAAGGCTTCACTAGAAGCACCTTCCCACATTCCTTTTAAGTCAGAGATCATTCTGTTTAGACGATCAACTTGGTTTAATACTTCTTGACTTTCGACACCATACTGCTTAGCGGTCGCTCTAAGTTCTTCTGGGGTTACGCGAATAATTCCTGACATATTCCTCATTACCTCCCGTGTATAGCCGCTAGGAAATGGGCTAATCCACTTATTTTTTGAACGTCCTTATTATAAAAACAGAAATGATACACAGTCAAACAAATATGTTTTTATTTTACAAAATGAGTCTATTGAATTACTGTATTTTCGCTTTTTATCTAGTATTTAACAAAAAAGTGGTTATTTTTCCTTAAAAAAATCCGTTGATCTCCAATGAATCTTTTCACCTATTTATTTTTTACTATGTTATTTTTGGACTATTCACCTCCCGCTCTTTCTTTTTTAAACATTTCCCATAATTCCTTCTCTCTCACGCAAAACCAAGACAATCTACTTAGTGCAAAACACTCAACCCTTGTTTTTTCACGTTTTTTACAGTTTTTTATTGATTTAAACGTACGGTTCTTCATAATAGTAGATACGAGATATATTTGAAGAAGCAGGGGTTTTTTATGACAAAGAAAACGGATCCATTTAAGTATAGCTTTGATCGCTTAGAGGATGTAGCTGACCAAATTAGCGATGTCTTGGAATGTCCCATTACAATAGAAGATATTCATCACAGGTTGTTAGCCTATAGCACACATAATGACTTTACTGATCCTGCTAGAACCTCAACCATTATCTCTCGCCGTGTACCGGAAAAAGTCATTAATCGACTATGGAAGGACGGTATCATTCCTACACTCCTAAAAACAGATGAACCACTTCGTGTGAATCAAATTGCAGAAGTCGGTCTTTCAAGCAGAATTGCCATTTCGATCTGGAAAGACAAAGAAGTGCTTGGTTTTATATGGGCGATAGAATCACCGAAACCGTTCACCGACGAAGAAATGGACCTTCTTAAAATGGCGGCAAACGCTGTCAAAAACAAATTAATTCATTTACAAATTCGTAAATCAAAAACAGAAGAACGAAATCAAGAACTATTTTGGAAAATGTTAACAGGTCATATCCGAGAAAAAGAGGAAATGACCGATCTCTTCTTGAGACTTGGTTTAAGGTGCCCTGACACGTATGCGATCATCATCATTCGCCTAAGAGACGAGCTAGACGATGAGACGGAGAAGAAACTATCTTACTTGCTTGAAACAACGCAGCAGGTACAAGTGTTACTAACAACTGTTGATTTTCATGAACTTATCATCCTTGTGTCGCCAAAAACGGATCACCCTTTACAGGATATGAAGCAGTTTACAAACAGCCTGTTACATCAATTATCAGATCGTTATAAAATTCATGATGCACAGGCAGCGATTGGTGGTATCTATGACAATATCACAAATATCCAGCCTTCTTACCGTGAAGCGCAAGCTGTGTTAAAAACAAAAGAGCGATTTCCAAACGAAACAGAACGCTTTATCAGTTTTTCTGAGCTAGGTATCTATCAATATCTAGATGTGCTGGCAGAAAAGCGTAAACATTCTTCCTATTCAAGCTACTCGTTATCTAAGCTCGAGGATTATGACTTACGCCATCACTCGAACCTTGTGGAAACATTAGAGCGATTCATCGATTGTGACAGTAACGCAAATATCGCTGCCCAGCAACTAAACATTCATATTAATACACTGAACTACAGACTAAAACGAATTACTGATATTGCTGAAATTGATTTAAAAAACATCAACGAAAAAATGACAATTTATCTCGATATGAAGCTGAAAAGCGTGCTTTTGTGAAATTTCACAAAAGGGCGTTTTTTGTTTTTTTGTTTCAACCGAAGAATTTTCTAAACTTTCAGTATACACTAAACATACAATACAAATAGATAAGCTTAGGAGGAACCTAACATGATAATCGGCATTCCTAAAGAGATTAAAAACAATGAAAACCGAGTGGCTTTGACACCTGGTGCATCTTCTCAATTGCTTTCTGCTGGACACCGTATTTTAATTGAAACAAATGCTGGTGCAGGCAGCGGATTTACCGATGACGATTATGTTTCTGTTGGTGCAGAGATTATCCAAGAGGCGAAAGAAGTGTGGGCTTCTTCTGATATGATCATGAAAGTCAAAGAGCCCCTACCTGAGGAATACAACTATTTCAAAGAAGGTCTCATCTTGTTTACCTATCTCCATCTCGCAGCAGAACCCTCCTTGACTGAAGCACTTAAACAAAAAGGTGTGACAGCTATTGCTTATGAAACCGTAACAGACGGAAAATCACTCCCACTCTTAACGCCAATGTCGGAAGTTGCAGGCAGAATGGCGGCACAAATCGGTGCACAATTTCTTGAAAAACCAAAAGGCGGAAAAGGTATTTTACTCGCAGGAGTTCCAGGTGTATCAAGAGGAAAAGTCACCATTATTGGTGGCGGTGTTGTTGGCACAAACGCAGCCAAAATGGCCATTGGTCTTGGCGCAGATGCGACATTGATTGACTTGAATGCAGAACGCCTTCGTCAGCTCGACGACCAGTTTGGTCATCAAATGAAAACACTCATGTCCAATCCAGTGAATATTGCCGATTCAGTAGTTGAAGCAGACCTTTTGATATGTGCAGTGCTCATTCCTGGTGCAAAGGCACCTACACTTGTTACAGAAGAAATGGTGAAACAAATGAAGCCTGGTTCAGTGATTGTTGACGTTGCCATAGACCAAGGAGGAATTGTTGAAACAGTTGATCATATCACAACACACGACAATCCAACATATGAAAAACACGGCATCTTACATTACGCAGTTGCCAACATGCCTGGAGCTGTACCAAGAACCTCCACGGTCGCTCTGACAAACGTAACGGTCCCTTATGCACTACAAATTGCAAACAAGGGTGTCGCCAAAGCAATGATGGAAAATAAAGCGATCGCTGAAGGTGTCAATGTCATGAATGGTCATATTACGTATGAAGCTGTTGCACGAGACCTTGGATATCCATATGTACCTGTCAAAGAGGCGATCCACTCCTCTACAATGACGGAAGCTTAGATGTTAGTCGCTGCCAATCATTTGGCAGCGCTTTTATTGTTAACCAAATTATAAAAAATGTTGACAAAATACCCACCTGCCCTTAATCTATTTTTACAGACAGGGGGTAACAACATGCAAAGAAACACAAGGAAAACCGCTAATTTTGTTCTAGTCGGCATGTTTGCTGCACTAATGGCCATTGGTGCAAACATCGCCGCCATTGCTCCATTTTTACAGGTTGGCGGAATTCCGCTCACAATGCAGCCTTTCTTTTGTGTTCTAGCTGGACTTTTACTTGGAAGACGGCTTGGAGCACTAGCTATGATCATATACGCCTTAGTAGGTCTTGCAGGCGCACCTGTTTTTGCTTATTTTTCAGCAGGCTTTGCAGTGATTCTTGGCAAAAGTGGTGGGTTTATTTTATCTTATATTCCAGCGGCTTGGTTTGCAGGATTCATTCTTGAGAAACGAAAAAACCCAAACTTTATCAACTTTTTAGTCGCAGCAATCGGTGGCACAACCATGATCTATGTTATTGGGACAACCTATACGTATCTTGCACTTCAAATATGGCTCAACGCACCAATTTCATATCGGACCACTTGGTTCTTCATGATTTGGTTTATGGTGAAGGATTATGCCTTTACCATCTTACTAGCAATCATAGCACCTAAAATTTATCGCTCTGTTTCAAAAGCTACGTCATTTCGCAGAGAACAGTCAGCTCTTAAATAGAAAAAAGGTTCCTTTCAAATAGAAGGAACCTTTTCGCTTAAAGAACAATGGCGGCTAGCCACCCAAATAGAACAAGCGGAATATTATAGAATATAAAAGTTGGTACACACGTTCCCCAAATATGATGATGCTGTCCATCCATATTCAGCCCTGAAGTCGGTCCAAGCGTACTGTCACTTGCAGGTGACCCTGCATCTCCAACAGCAGCGGCTGATCCAATAATTGCAATTGTTGCCATTGGACTGAATCCGAGGTGTAAACAAAGTGGCACAAAGATGGTCGTGATAATTGGAATTGTTGCAAAAGAAGATCCTATCCCCATTGTCACAAGCAGGCCAACCATCAGCATTAAAATAGCGGCTAAACTTTGATTGTTACCTATTAGCTGTGATGATGCTTTGACAAGCGATTCGATATCGCCAGTTTTTGTCAGAACATTCGCGAAACCTGCTGCAACGAGCATCACAAAACCGATAAATGCCATCATGTTCATTCCAGATGTAATTAAATGATCGGCTTCATCACGTTTCATCATACCTGTTACAAACAACACAATGAGCCCCGCAAGTGCGCCAAAAATCATCCCTTCTACGCCAAGCGCTTGAGATAGATAAAGCTGTACGACAAGAGAAACAACAATCGCCAAGGCTGCCAAAAGCAGGCTCTTTTTCGTATACACTGATTTTTCTACATTTGTAATATCATGATCTTCATACACTTTTGGTTTCCGATAAACAAAAAGTGACATCACAAGTCCAAGAGCCATGCCAGCTACAGGTATGACCATTGCGTACGGAATATCAGACAAATTGATTGTTAGGCCTGCATCCCTCATGTTGTCCCTTAAAATCCCATGAAAGATTTGCCCAAATCCGACTGGAAGTAAAATATATGGTGCAGTCAATCCGAAAGTCATCACACATGCAAGCAGTCTGCGATCAATTTCAAGCTCGTTAAACACTTTTAGGAGTGGTGGGATTAATACTGGTATAAAGGCAATATGAACCGGGATCACGTTTTGCGAGAAAATCGACACGATCAAAATGACGAGGATAATTAGCACTTTAGAAAGTGTTTTTCTTCTTGTATCTCCCTCTTTTCCTAGGAGCTTCACTGCACCTTCCACCATTGCATCTGGAAGACCCGTTTTGGTCAGTGCAGCCGCAAATGCGCCTAGAAGAGCGTAACTAATAGCTACTGTGGCATTGCCTCCAAGTCCATCAGTAAAAGCTTGAACTGTTCCCCCAAGACCTAATCCACCTGCTAGTCCGCCAGCAAGCGCACCGAGTGCCAGTGCAATGACAACATTGACTCTGAGCAGACTTAACACAAGCATAAGTAAAACAGCTAAAACAACTGCATTCATGATGAAACCTCCGAAATCCTTTAGTTTACTAATGTAGTAGATAATTAAAGTACTAACGTATGTTAACATAGAAAAAAAACTTCGTCAAATGCTCCATATCCTAAAAATAAGAAAAGACTCTGCATTGTGTTGCAGAGCCCCATTGTGATCTATTCTTTTGATTCGTATCTTTCCACAAAGGTAGCAAGAGAACGTACCATGACACCTGTCGCACCAGATGGTCCAAAGCATGAAGCTTGCTGTGTTGTTGCTGTACCTGCAATGTCCAAATGAACCCACGGGGTTTCCTCAGCAAATTCCCCAATGAATGCGCCAGCCATGATTGCATGACCATCTCGGCCTGGAGAGTTATTCAAGTCTGCCATCTTACTATTTCTCACACGCTTCTTATCCTTTTCCGTAATCGGTAGCTGCCAAACCATTTCCCCACATTCTTCTGATGCTTCTTTAAATTGTCCATAAAGTTCAGGGTTGTTTGTCATGACACCCGTTGTCTCATTCCCTAAAGCAACAATGACGCCGCCAGTTAATGTTGCCACATCAACCAATACAGTTGCCCCATGCTGCTTCGCGTATGTGATTCCATCTGCTAAAACAAGCCTGCCTTCTGCATCAGTGTTTAGAACTTCAATTGTTTTTCCGCTTAGTGAGACGATGACATCATCTGGCTTCATCGCATCAGCTGATACCATATTATCTGTAGATGCAATCACCGCAATGACGTTTTGCTCTGGGCGTAGCTCACCGATAATCTCCATTGCCCCTAAAACAGATGCAGATCCGCCCATATCTGTTTTCATGCCAACCATGCTCGTTCTTGGCTTCAATGAGTAACCACCTGTATCATACGTGATTCCTTTTCCAACAAGCCCAATGACATCTGTCCATTCGTCCTTGCCTTGATACTTCAGAACAATTAGCTTCGGCGGTTCCGTCGAGCCTCTATTCACTGCCAGAATTCCACCCATGCCGAGCTCTTCCATATGCTCTTTGTCTAAAATTTCAATCTCAAATTCATACTTGTACGCGAGCTCTGCTGCATATGAAGCAAGATCTGACGAAGTCAACATGTTTGGGGGCATGTTCACAAGTGTACGGGCAGAGTTAACTGATTGACCATACACTTCTCCTACTTTGAGACTCGCCTGAATTTCAGTCACATCATGGTCTGTTGTCGCATAGACAAACTCAATAAAACGATCTGGTTCATTTGATTTATGTTTAAAATCCTGTAATTCATATGTAGCGAGCAAACAGCTTTCTGAAAGAGCATGTGCCGCATCATTCACAGGCAACTCTTTGCCAGTAAATGTGTCAAGCAATACGGATACTGCTTGTTTTTTATCTTGATGGAGCTTTTTAAATAAATAGGCAAAGGCTTCTTTTGCCTCGTCAAAGCTATAATCCGCTTCTTTACCTAGCCCTACAAAATAGATGCGTTTAATCCCTGTTTCAGGTGATGGGAAAAACTTTGATAGCTGGTTTCGTTTAGATGAAATATCGCCTTCTTTTAATAACTCCGTTAATCTGCCTTCAAGTAATTCATCAATTTCTTTTGCCTTTCCGGTCAACTGGCTTTTTTGAAAAAGTCCAACTGCCAGTGTATCTTTATGTTGCAACTCATTTGTCGAGAAAAACATATTTATCACACGCTCCTTAAAAGAACTCCATTTCCATCCTTCGCATTGGAACTTTCATTATATCAAACTTTATGCTGCGATACTTATTTCATCTATGATAAATGCCGATGATAAAATTTAATATTTATTTACATTGTAGGGAAACATGAAGAAACCATGATTCACATGCCTGTCCACCTCAATGTGAAACCCACATTCTTTTCCTTTTAATGTTATAATAAAATTGGACTTGGCAATCATTTTCTTGCATTTATTTTTACTTCATCATACTAGGCAAAACAGCAATGATTGATCATTTTATTTTTTCTTAAGAGAGGATGTTTCTTGTTCATGAGCGTACTAACGAATTTCCCGCTGCTTGCTAGCCTTGCAGCCATCTTTTTTGCTCAATTTGTAAAAGTACCGATTCAATTTATTATTTCCAGACGACTAGATTGGTCGCTCATTACAAGCACAGGTGGCATGCCAAGTTCACATTCCGCAGCAGTCACTGCTCTCTCAACTGGGATCGCATTAGAGCATGGAGTAGGGTCATCCATCTTTGCGATTGCCGCCATTTTTGCTGTGATTACGATGTTTGATGCCACTGGTGTCCGTAGACAAGCGGGAGAACAAGCAACGGTTTTAAATAAGCTTGTAACAGACTTTAATCGTTTCGTTGCTGAAGCTAAACTTTTCCCTAATGCAAAAGAAGAAGAAAAACAGAAGAAGCTAAAAGAACTTCTTGGACATAAGCCGATTGAAGTGTTTTTTGGTGGATTGACTGGCATCTTGCTGACACTCATCCTTGACTATTACTTCATGTAAAAGCAGAAAAAAGGCTTTGGTTCCCTTAAAGGGCCAAAGCTTTTTTTCATTCTTTATTTGCTTTAAATTGCTGACGGAACACTTGCATTGATTCTGCTTCATTTAGCTGATTCAGATCTTGTTCAGTTAGTGTGCCTTCTCCCTTTTTAATGACATACACGTCGAGGACTTTTTTTCCCCATTCCCTGTAGACATCATCCACTGTCTCATAATACAGATCAAGCTTATGCCCTTTAATCGCCTTTCCTGTGTCTGCCACAACACCATATCCGTAATCCGGAATATACAGAACAGTGCCAATAGGAAAAACGACTGGATCAGCAGCAACGGTTGAATATAAGTCCCTTTTTACTTTTACACCGGAATATGTAATACCATATGCTTGATGTTCTTCTGTTTTCCCAGTCGATTCAACGCCTGCTGTATAACCAGTCGCAATCACTTTTTGCTTCGGATAGTCATTCCAATTAAAAGCTTCATCTAATGTTACAGCTCGCTGCTTTTCTCCTTTATGCGCTAACGTCTGTTTGTTTCTCTCATCAAAGGGTGCAAATAACTGTCTTCCAACGGAAGTTTGCTTCGCCCAATTTGTTAAATCACTTGCTTCCACCCCTGAAATCGCCATAAAACTTGTCATAAGAGCGGTCATGAATAAGGTCGTCATCACCATTCGTTTGATCCAAATTTTCATTGTTTTATGCTCACTCCTCCACTCATCTATTTGTTTCCAAACCAAATAGAAACTATTCAGAGCAGCACAAAAAAAAACCGCTTGTAAGAATAACAAGCAGGTTGATAAATTAGAACATTTGATATCCTCTTTTTCGAAGTGCATTGATGACAAAACCAGAAGCAAACGCCCCCAGAAGACCGCTTAACAAAATAAGAATGTCTGCCGCAGCTAAAGAAAGAATGCGATCCCATACCCCTGAAAAGGCCTCACTAGGCTCTCTGACATACCTAATCATTTTTTCATTATTAATAATGAAAAGGCATACAATTGGATACAAAATAGCCATTATCCATGACATCCTCAGCAACATATTTAATAAAAAACCGATGCCAAAAAACAGCACGAAAAATAAAATGACTGAAATGATGACAACTGGTAAACTGATCACTTCATCTCCACCCCCAAATATCCCATCATTAGTGTAACTTGGAAATAGAGATGAAGTCAATCAGTGAAAGAATGGTGTTACTATGCTTGTTTTTTCCCCGTTCCCTTACATTCCTCACACGTCTCAGATCCCCCAAGCAGAAGCTGAAAGTATCCTTGACCTGAACAATATTGACATGATGCTGTCTTCTCTTTCGTTTGTGTCTTCATATTGCTCACTCCTTATCTAAATTTTCTGATAATTAATCATATCATATCTTCTGTCAATCACCAAGTAAGAAAATGTACCGTTTTTCAATAAAAAAACGTGCATCACGAGGATACACGCTTTGATGACTTATTTTAGAAGAATTTGAACTTTCCTTTTTTCAGAACAAGTCCTGGTCCGCCAACCATGAATAGTGAACGGTTGTCGATGATTTTCTTCATTGCGGAAGCTTTTGTTCCTTGAAGTTTTTTACCGAATGCAACACCTACAGCATCATGCTCACCAAGGGAAGCAACTGTTCCTTTGATGTCTGGCTTGAAGCTTTGAAGCGATCCATTTTTCAAAAGAGCTGCAAGGTTTTTCGCCACTGTTTCACCTTGTTGCATCGCGATTTGAGCAGTTGGTGGGTATGGACGATTGATTTCTTCGTTAATAATGAGTGAGCAGTCACCGATGATGAATACATCGTCATGCTCTGGTACACGAAGATCTGGTGCTACTTTTACGCGTCCGCGCATATTTTCAAAGCCTGCTTCTTCAACGATTGGGTTACCGCGCACACCTGCAGCCCATACAACAGTAGCTGCTTTGATTTCTTCTGTATCATCATCTTTTCCAACAATGATACCTTCTGGTGTACATTCTTTGATGGCTGTGCCGATTTTGAACTCAACACCTTTACCTTCAAGGTAGTTCATCGCATAATCAATCAAGTCTGGATCGAAACCAGGAAGTGCTGTTGGCGCAGCTTCTACACAGATGACGCGCACATCTTTTTGATCGATATCGTACTCTTTGCAAAGCTCAGGTACACGGTTTGCAAGCTCACCAAGGAACTCAATACCTGTGAAACCTGCACCACCAACAACGATTGTTAGACGCTCTGGGCGTTTTTCTGCTTCTGTATTATATGTTGCGAATTGAAGCTCGATGTGCTCACGAAGCTGACGAGCCGAGTTAATGTTAGAAATAGAGAATGCATACTCTTTCAGTCCTGCAATACCAAATGTTTCAGGAATAGCACCTAGTGCTACAACAAGGTAGTCATAAGAAATATCGCCACTAGTTGTCACAACTTTCTTTGCTTCCTTATCAATGCTACTCACTGTTGCTTGTACAAAATCAACGCGGGAACCGTTGATCACATCCTTAATTTGGTAACGACAACGATCATGATGTAGTGTACCTGCGCTTGCTTCATGAAGCCAAGTTGTTTCGTAATGGTAATTATGCTTGTTCACAAGTGTAATGTCCGCATCATTTGTGCCAAGCTGTTTTGTTAATCTTGTCACTGTCATTAATCCGCCATAACCTGCACCTAATACAACTATTTTCGGTTTATTCATTGGAATCACATCCACCTTTTCTAAGTTTGCTGTAAAACGGATAAAGAATTACATAACGTTATTCTCAACCGTTTTCCGGCATTTTATGAAATTCAAACAAAAATAAGTATGTGAAAATCTGAACTTTCACCTACAAATAACGAAAGCTTTTGACCGTTTCCGACAAAAATTCATAAAAAATTAATAATTAGTTCCCTTAACAATAATAGCGAGTTCCGTTCCGTTTTTCAAGACTTTAAAAGGAAAATCATCGATATGATTGGACATTCCCCTTTTTTCTATCATTTTAAATGCAACGACATCAAAAAACGACAAGTTTTTCAAAACGGAAAAATAAAAGATGTATGGTATGATATAATGAAAACAATTTTCATTTGGGAGGATCAACGTAATGCAAGAAGATTCTAAGGTATATGATATTACCGTTATCGGGGGCGGCCCAGTTGGATTGTTTACTGCTTTTTACGGAGGCATGAGACAGGCAAGTGTCAAAATTATTGAAAGTCTGCCTCAGCTTGGCGGTCAGCTCTCTGCGCTCTACCCTGAAAAATACATTTATGATGTAGCCGGATTTCCAAAGATCCGTGCACAGGAACTCATTGACAACCTAAAAGAACAAATGGACAAATTCGATCAAACCATTTGCTTAGAGCAAGCTGTCGAAACAGTCGAAAAACAAGCTGATGGCATCTTTAAGCTGGTGACAAATAAAGAGGTTCATTATTCTAAAACGATTATTATTACTGCCGGAAACGGTGCTTTCCAGCCGAGAAAACTTGAACTAGACACAGCTGAAGCCTTCGAAGGCAGCAACCTACATTACTTTATCAATGACCTCAATCAATTCGCTGGAAAACGTGTTGTCGTGCTTGGCGGTGGAGACTCTGCTGTTGATTGGGCACTCATGCTTGAACCAATCGCAAAAGAAGTGTCTATTATTCATAGACGTGACAAATTCCGTGCACATGAACATAGTGTGGAAAACTTGCACAACTCCAAAGTAAATGTTTTAACACCATTCGTTCCAACTGAACTGATTGGTGATGACAAAATTGAACAAGTTGTAATTGAAGAAGTAAAAGGCGACCGCAAGCAAGTCATTGATGTTGATGATGTGATTGTGAACTTCGGCTTCGTCTCCTCACTTGGTCCAATTAAACAATGGGGACTAGAAATCGAAAAAAACTCCATCGTTGTGAAACCAACCATGGAAACAAACATCGAAGGCTTCTACGCAGCAGGAGATATCTGTACGTATGAAGGAAAGGTGAAACTGATTGCAAGCGGCTTCGGTGAAGCACCAACCGCTGTGAACAATGCAAAAGCATACATGGACCCGAAAGCCCGTGTACAACCACTTCACTCTACAAGCTTATTTGAAAATAAATAAGCTAGATCAAAAAAGGAGTTCCTCTTATGGAACTCCTTTTTTCGTTTATTTAAAAATACCCATATACGCATTTGCCATTCCGAGTACCATTGCAGCAAGTAGCACCACAACAATTCCTGCCACAATCAAAATAACCCGATCCTTCACACTTTCCTTTTTCGGAAGCGGCTTGTCTATCCCGCAAGATGGACAAGTTTTTGAACGATATGGAATCAGTTCATGACAGTTCCTGCAATTGATTTGTTCACTCAATCCTCAGCAACCTCTTTTCTGACTACAGTTTATGTTTGATTTCATGATACTCTTTTCATTTTAAAATAGCTAGCTGTCCGAACAAGCTGTAACAAAATTGATTCATTTAAAGAAGACATACGTCGCTTAAGAATGTCTTTTTAAATCATACTTTAATTACAGGAGATTCAATTGAAACCTTTAATTTTTTTTCATTTATAACAAACGCTTTAATCTTATAAGTGCCTGGCTCATTTAGTGATAACTTTAAATATTGATTATATCCATAGTTGATCGTGTCAACTTTCTTGTTGTCTTTATAAACATACCATGCTACTTTATTAGTTGGAGAATTTGATAAAACCTTATATTCACATTCTAAAATTGTATCATCTTTATTAATGATTTGCTGTAATTTAACTTTTGGATAATCTAAGATTGTTCTAATTTTATTTTTAAGAATATTGGGATAAAATTTTATAACATCACTATGTTTATCGTAATCTCCAAGGTCTAATTCACATGTGATCCCCTTCTCCTCTAAATCCTTAATCAGTGGGATGACATGATCGGTATAATGATACTCTCCCTCGCCTAAATGAATAAAAATATGTGGATTTCTTTCAGTATTATGTATCATTTTCTTCATAATTTTATTAAGAAATTGATAATCCTCTTCAGTGTTTGCTCCTGCCATAAACGATATTACCTCTTCAGTACGAGTCCTCGTCAGATAATCTCCAAGCAAATATTGAGGAGATGCTGCAATGACATGGTCAAAACCATACTTTATACCATAATACAAAGCTGCATATCCACCTTTACTAGAGCCACAAGTAATAACTAATTCAACGCCATTTTCTTCGATAATTTTATTAATCAATTGAATGACACTTCTTTCAATTGAAAAATCTCTATTTTCACATAAGTAATATGAAGCGCGACATCCAAAATCATCTAAGATAAATAACTTATTACAATCAAATTCAGCCAAGGTGCGTACATAATTGTAACGCGGCTCTTTTCCGATTGGATGAAAAGCTGAAAAAACAATGACTAATCCCTTAGTTTTTTGATAGGACTTTTGAAATAGATAACGTATTGATTTTTCTGATTCAAACACCTTCTCATTTTTATACATTTATACATCCCCTCAACATGTAATATGTATCAATTTTAACAAGAATTTCATTTAATACAAGTTCTTTATTTTTTTATCTTTTACAAAAATAACTTCCCAAAAAAATATTTATAGATAATAAATACTAATATAAAGACCCAAAAAAACGCCTTTTCATGATGGTTTTATACATCAAAAAGACGTTTCGTTTCTTCATAATAGAGCTTAAGAAAGTTTTTCATGTTTATCCAACAATCTAGTGATACCCTAACACTCTTCCGGTTTACCGGTATTCGTGGCTGTTCTAAAAGAAGAACCACACCCGCATGATGCGATGGCGTTTGGGTTGTCGATGGTGAAGCCGCCGCCCATTAATGATTGTTTAAAATCAATGATTGTACCATTCATGATATCTAGGCTTTCAGAATCGACGAGAACTTGAATACCGTGTTGTTCAAACTGCGTGTCTTTATCAGATGGTTCATGGTCAAATCCCATTCCATATGAAAGACCACTGCACCCACCGCCTTTTACGCCAACTCTTAAAAAGGCTTGTTCCTCTTCATGTTCTTTCATCATATCTTTAATCTGCAAAGCAGCCGCTTCTGTGATTTTGACTGGTGTACCCATGATCATCCCTCCTTTTTCGACTGGATGTTTCTCATAAATTATAAACCTGATGAGTCGTTTTCTCAAACAAATGGTTTACAGATAAAATTGACCGTCGCAAATGGTTTCTGCTGGACCTGTCATCAGTACATGCTCGTTCTCTTGCCAGCGAATCATTAAATCTCCGCCTGCCAAGTGTACTGTCACGTCTGTTTCTTTTTCAGCGTGGCCGTTTACAATGGCTGATACAGCTGCGGCACAGGCTCCTGTCCCGCAGGCTTGAGTGATGCCAGATCCTCTTTCCCATACGCGGAAATGCAGTTCAGTTTGACTGACAAGCTCAACAAATTCAACGTTGACGCCTTCTGGGAACATCTCGTGTTTTTCTATGACTGGACCTAGAGTTGTTAGTGGAGCGTCTTGAATGTTCTCAATATAAAAGACAATATGAGGATTCCCCATAGATACAGCCGTACCGCGCAAAGTCGCCTTGCCAAAATCAAGCACTTCATTGATTGTCGTTGCGTCTGCCTCACCAAGCATCGGCATGGCTTTTTTCTCAAAACGAGGCTTGCCCATATCAACTGTCACAGAAAAAACCGTACCGTTGTCTACATGAACAGTAGCTTCCACTAGCCCTGACAATGTTTCGATGTGAAATGTCGTGTTAGTGACCATTTGATGCTCATACACATATTTCGCTACACAGCGCAGTCCATTCCCACAGTTTTTACCTTCAGATCCATCATTGTTAAAAATGCGCATTTTCACAGGTGCAATGTCTGATGGACAAATTAAGATCATTCCATCTGAACCAATTCCTGTATAGACGGACGACACACGAATGGCGATATCCGATAGTTGATGTTCTGGAAGCTGTTCTTTAAATTGATTCACATAGATATAGTTATTACCTAGTCCATGCATTTTCGTAAATTGAAATGATGTCATGAAAGTCCTCCAAAAATGTTGTTTCTTTATAGTATAAAAGGAGTCGAATCAGGAGACAATCTTATCATCCCCCGTTTTTCATACATAGAAGCTCTTTGCTGTCATGGCAAAGGGCTTTTATTATGTATACGCCTCTCTCTTTGACCTTGTGATCATTCATTTTGATGATATTTAATTAGCATAACATATTGAATGCGTTTTCTTATATTTCTCCTTAAAAATGGAAATCAACTTATTGAAAAAATGCACCTCATGAATCATGCGGTGCATTAAAACATCTCATTTTCCTCTATAAAAGCATATATACGTTCCACTAGCTGTTCGGCATCCTCACCTGAAACAAATTCGCCATTTACAAGCGCGAATGGAGAATCCATACATTTGCCACAGTAACTTAGACAACCGTACTCCATTACATCTAAGTTTGGGTCTTTCTCAAGCTTTTCTTTTGCTGCCTGAGACCCTTGTGCAAGATTACTTACACAAAATTCGATCAGTGGAAACACTGTGCTTCACCTCACATTGCCTTTACATCCTACCGAATTTATGTCCATTAGTCAAAAAAATAACCTTCATATGAAACGTTACACATATTTCAGTTAAAATGTTTTACTATTTAGGACTAACTAATGAATATGTAGGTTATTTTGAAACAATTATTGTAGTTTCAGGGTAAGTTCGATATAATTTTATTTGGTATTTTAACTTAAAGTTTTTTAGTATAAGTGTTTTTTCAATGTCTATGGGGAAAAGGAGAATCGTCATGAAAAATTTAGTCTTGATCGGCGGAGGTTATGGGAATATGCGGGTGCTCCACCGCTTATTGCCAAATCAATTACCAGATGATGTTTCTATTACGTTAATTGATCGAAATCCTTACCACTGTTTAAAAACAGAATATTATGCACTTGCTGCTGGTACGATTTCCGATCACCATATTCGAGTATCCTTTCCAGAGCATCCAAAGCTCGATATTCAATATGGGGAAGTAGAAAAAATTGATATTGAAAACAAACAAATCGTGTTCAGTGATCGTGAACCGATTCCTTATGACGATACTGTCATTGGACTAGGATGTGAAGACAAATACCATAATGTTCCTGGTGCAGAAGAGCATACATACAGTATTCAAACCATTGATCAGTCAAGGCTTGCTTACAAAAACTTAAACAACTTAAGTGTAGGTGCAACGGTTGCGATTGTTGGTGCTGGGTTAAGCGGGGTAGAGCTTGCCAGTGAACTGCGTGAAAGCCGAGCTGACTTAGACATTATTCTATTCGATCGTGGAGAGCTGATTTTATCTAGTTTCCCGCAAAGATTAGGTCAATATGTGCAGAAATGGTTTGAAGAACATGGGGTTAAGATCATTAACTGTGCCAATATTACAAAGGTTGAAGAAGGAATCCTCTATAACCATGATGAGCCGACTGAAGCAGAGGTCATCGTCTGGACAGCTGGCATTCAGCCAAGTAAAGTTGTACGAGACATGGAGGTTGAAAAAGACGCACAAGGACGTGTCGTGTTAACACCTCACCACAATATTCCTGGGGATGAGCATGTCTATGTTGTTGGTGATTGTGCAAGCCTTCCACATGCACCAAGTGCCCAGCTTGCTGAAGCGCAAGCAGAACAAATTGTTCAATCTCTTCAAAAACGATGGAAATATGAACCTCTTCCTGAAACATACCCACAATTTAAACTCAAAGGGGTACTTGGTTCGTTAGGTAAAAAAGCTGGCTTCGGTTTAGTGGCAGATCGTCCTCTTGTTGGACGTGTACCGAGATTATTAAAATCAGGACTCCTTTGGATGTACAAGCATCATAATGGATAATTCTTTGTGAATTTTTTCTTCAAAGCTCCTTGTCTTGCTCAAGGGGCTTTTTCCTATGAGACGGCATTTGTCCTTTGATTCATGATACGGATTGGAGAAAGGGCTAGGATACGATCTTTACGAAACGTTCTTATTTTCTTTTTTAACAAACAATAGGCCTGAATATAGTCTTCTTGATGTTTATGCACAATTACCTTTCGTTTTGAACAATCTCCATTCGTCTTCATATAAATCATTTCGGTTGGCATATGTTGATGGAGCGATTTTTCTAATAGTTGATTCACACCAATGCCCTCCTTTAAAAAGATTATATACGAACGAACGTTCTTTATCAATCAAAAATCAAGAACTTATGTTCTCTTTTTGACTATAAAAAAGAACAGCTTATTCACTGCTCTCTTTGTAGCCGTATTTCTCCATTTCTTGATAAATATCTTTGAGCTTCGGATTTCCTTCCCCTACTATTTTATCCTCCACTAGCACAAGCGGATAGAAAAATTCGTCCTCTAAAATACGGTGAGACAAATCCTTTAATTTCTCATCTTCTGGCGGATGTTCGATATCAATGTATGTAATATGGAAAGGCTGATTTGGATATTTCCGCTTTAATGCCGCATCTAGCCACTCATACGTATCTTTCGCAGAAGGAAGGTTTACACAGCTAGCGCAAATTACTTCTGCTCCGTAGACGTACAGCTCAACTGGTTTATTCATTCCACACGCCCCCTGTTCTTTCTTTATTTTAGCCGAAATATCTATTTGAAAAAAGCCAATTTGACTTTTTGTTTCAATATGAGATTGTGCTATAATGAGTAGGGAACTTTGAAACCAATCAATAGATTTTTATCGTCCAGATGAATATAATGGTGATATGTTGTGAAAGGAGCGATTTTGTACGATGACTGAAGTCGAAATGAAAGACCAAGTACAGGAAGTGCTGGACAAACTTCGTCCATTTTTATTACGTGACGGTGGAGACTGTGAGCTTGTAGATATTGAAGATGGTATTGTAAAATTACGTCTTCTCGGTGCATGCGGCAGTTGCCCAAGTTCAACAATTACATTAAAAGCCGGAATTGAGCGCGCTCTTCTAGAAGAAGTGCCAGGTGTGGTTGAAGTTGAACAGGTCTTCTAATAAATAAATTCAAATCAAAACGCCCCACAGTGAATTACAGTTCACGTGGGGCGTTTTTTTTGTTACAGTCTTTCTTCAAACCACTCACTAATAAATGTGAGTCTTTGTATTCTTTGCCTTGGATGACCGCTTCTTGAAAGGTCGTGTGAAGCTTTCGGGAATTTAATCAAACGTGTCTCTTTACCGAGTTCTTTTAACACAACAAACAGTTGTTCTGCCTGATCGACAGGGCAACGATAATCTTCGTCACTATGCAATATTAAAAGAGGTGTTGTTATCTTTTGCGAATATTTTAAAGGCGAACGATCCCATAGCTTTTCTGGCGATGCAAAAAGGTCCGCATCAAGTTGCCATTTTGTAAAAAAGTAGCCTATATCGCTCATGCCGTAAAAACTGAGCCAATTAGAGATTGATCTTTGGGTAACAGCCGCTTTAAAACGATCCGTTTGACCAATGATCCAATTGGTCATAAACCCGCCATAACTTCCGCCAGTGACACCAAGTCTGGTTTCATCTAGAAAATCATGTAAAGCAAGTACATGATCAATCGCGCCCATGACATCTTGATAATCAATTTCTCCATAGCTTCCTCTCACGCGATCTGTAAATGGCTGTCCATATCCATGACTCCCATGCGGATTGATGTATACAATCGCATACCCTTTAGAAGCAAGCACTTGGAATTCATGAAAATACGTATGAGCATACATCGCATGTGGACCACCATGAATCTCTAAAATGAGTGGATATTTTTTCCCCTTTTCAAAGTGAGCAGGCTTCATCAGCCAGCCATGCACGTCATCACCGTCCTGTGACTGAAAGGAAAAAGATTCAGGCTCTGACAGCGCATGTTTTTTTATATATTCTTCATTGTCAAAGGTAAGCTGCTTTAGCTCTTCCTGACCGAGCTCGACAAGATATAGCTCACTCGGAGAAACAGGTGATAGGCGGCTGATAAGCATATGCGTTTCGTTCGGATGAAGTGTAAAGTTTGTGATTTGCTCACATTCTAACCGAATGGGATAGGCAAGCCCTTCTGTAGAAAAATAATAAATCCCTGTGTTCCCTTGATCAGAAACAAGCGCATAGAACCCTTCACTATTTTTGGTCCATTGCGGCTTTTGGCTTGCGCCTCCTATAAAGCTATCACCAGCAACACAATCTCCAATATACAAATCAAGCATTTCTGACAAACAGATGGTCTTTTTCTCTTTTATATCATAAACCCACAACTGCGGGTATGTGGCATTTTTAAACTCGCGTTCATGACCGATAAATGCAAATTTTTGACCATCTGGTGAAAAAGAAACCTCTGAAAATACTCCTTTTGATTGTGTCACCTGCTGTTTTGTCCCATCTTCTAATGAATAGAGAAACACATCACTTATGTAAGCTTCATTTTTTGCTAGTTGTGTGTATGCAAGCCATTTACCGCATGATGAAAAACTATAATTTCCATGCTGTGCCGGCTCATCTGTGATTTGTTTTGCTTTTCCTGTTTTCACATCTATTTTCACAATCTGAGTATACCGCTCATTTAAAAAACCTTTGCCATCCGCTTTGTATGGCAATTCATTATAAATAGCAGGAGCAAATTCATCTTGCTCTTCTTTTTTCTCATCATGAATTGATTCCGTTATCTTCAATGACACAGAAACGAAAATGGATGCTCCATCTGGTGAAAAAACTGGGTTTGATACACCATAAGGGATGTTGGTAAGTGTTTTTACACCGCCTCCCTCTCTATGAAAAACAGCTAACTGCGACGTGCTTTTTGGCTTCTGCACAATGAATGCAAGCTGTTTGCTGTCCTTTGACCAAGCAGGCTGATGATGCTTTCCTTTTTCAAATGTCCATTGACTTATCTGTTTACTCACTTCATCAAGCATCCACAAATGCATATCATAATCATCCTGCTCCTCATTTACCGTAACTTTTGTAAAAACGGCTTTTTGACCATCAGGTGAATAAATTGGATTTGCAACAGATACAAGTTTCGCAAGATCTTCTGCTAAAACTGCTTTTTTCATCGAATGTATCTCCTCCCTTTATCTATAAAAATATTTCGATCAGCTAAATAAAAATTCCTTTATCTTATATAAAAAAGTTTTTTTCTTTTTGATGCTAGCACTTCTTTCAATAAATAAAAAGCGTGTGCCTTGAAGGACACACGCTTTTTAAGGTTTATACTTGATTAACAGAATAGTGTTCGACGACCACACCTTCTGTTGGTACTGTTAACAAATCGACTTCACAATGAGGAAAATTGAGGGCGAGCTGCTTTTTTAGCGCTTCTCCCTTTCCTTTTTCCGTTAACGTTAAAATTGTCGGACCTGCTCCGCTTAATGCCGTCCCGTATGCACCTTTTAAAGAGGCGACATGTTCTACCTTTGATAGCTCTGGCACAAGCATCGTACGGTATGGCTGATGAAATAAATCCTTTTTCATCATCTCACCAACAAGCGGCCAATTTTGCGTAAATAACGCGGCAACTAGCACATTACTAATCGAACTTGCTTTGACTGCATTTTTATATGAAAAGTCATCCGGCAATACGTCACGTGCATCCTTTGTGAGCACTTCATAAAAAGGAATGACAACCACAACATCAACATCAACGTGTTGCACCTTTACAGCTTGTGTTGCTCCTTCCTCATGAAAGCCGATTAATAATCCGCCAAAAAGAGACGCACCCGCATTATCAGGATGCCCTTCCTCTTTACTCGCAAAATATAGCTTTTCCTCATCAGACATATGAAGGCTAAGCAGTTGATTCGCTAGCTCTATTGCGGCGACAATCGCAGCTGCACTACTTCCTAATCCGCGTGCGAGCGGAATATCACTCCACACTTTGACATGAACAGACGGGAGCGTTTTTCCATAGTAATCTGCTACCTTTTTTGCCGTTTGATAGATTAAGTTATCGGTTCCGACTGGAATGCCGGCCACAGCATCGGTCTCTGCTTCAAATAGCCAACTATCATGGTCGTAGATGGATAACTTTAAATAGCGGCTAAGTGCCATTCCGATTGAATCAAAACCTGGCCCTAAATTTGCAGTACTTCCCGGAACTGTAATTGAAAAAAGCATGGAGACTTCACTCATACTCGTGCTGCCCCTTCTAGATGCTTAAGGATTTTCTCCTCATCTGCCTGTAATTTTACCGGCTTTAACTGTGAAATGTCGATAGCTGTATTTGGATCTTTCAATCCATTTCCTGTTAATACAGCAACTACTTTGCTGCCTGGTTTGATTTCACCAGATTTCACCTGTTTTAGAACACCTGCAATGGAAGCACACGAGCCTGGTTCTGCAAACACACCTTCCTCGCGAGCAATTAATTGATACGCATGCAGAATTTCTTCATCTGTGACTTCATCAATTTTCCCATTTGATTCTTCAGCCGCTGCAACTGCTTGCTTCCAGCTTGCAGGATTACCAATACGGATAGCTGTTGCTACAGTTTCTGGACTTTCAATGACTTCATTCCGTACAATTGCCGCTGCTCCTTCTGCTTCGAAACCACGCATAGCAGGAAGGCCTGTTCCTTTTTTCTCATTATATTCTTTGAATCCTTTCCAGTATGCTGTGATGTTCCCTGCATTTCCAACGGGAATCGCCAACACGTCTGGTGCAGATCCAAGCTGCTCGCAAATTTCAAACGCGGCTGTTTTCTGCCCTTCAATTCGATAAGGATTCACTGAGTTGACAAGAGCAATCGGTTCTTTTTCACAAATGCTTCGCACAATTTTAAGTGCATCATCGAAGTTACCATCAATGGCAATGATTTCAGCACCATACATGACGGCTTGCGCTAGCTTTCCGAATGCAATCTTTCCATCTGGAATAATCACGATGCACTTCATATTCGCACGAGCGGCATATGCTGCTGCTGCTGCGGATGTATTCCCTGTAGATGCACACATCACAGTGTCATTGCCTTCTTCTTTCGCTTTCGCTACTGCCATAACCATCCCTCTGTCTTTAAAAGAGCCAGTTGGGTTTACGCCTTCTGTTTTCACATGAAGCTCAATACCAAGTGTTTCAGAAAGTTTGGCAAGATGAACGAGCGGTGTATTTCCTTCATTTAATGTTAGTTTTGGTGTTTGTTCATTCACTGGTAAATATTCTTTGAATTCTTCAATTAATCCATTCCACTTCATCGGCTTAAACCGTTCCCTTCCACTCGGTATGTGCTTTTCACTTGAACCACTACGTCGAGGTCATTTAGTTTTTGTAAAATATCTGAGAAATCCTCTTCAGATGTACGATGTGTAATAATCACAATTTCCGCAAGTTCGTCGTTTTCTTTAACAGGGAGCTGAAGTATTTTTTCAAAACTGATTCCTCTTTCAGAGAAAATAGACGTAATACGTGAGAACGCACCAACTTGATCTCTGACATGGATTCTTAAAAATTGCTGTGCAAATACTTCAGAAGGTGTTTTCATTTTCTTTTCAAACTGGGGTGCAATAAAACCGCTTCCGTTCACACCAAGACGCATATTTTTCATCACGGCGACTAAGTCAGAAACAACGGCTGTTGCAGTTGGCAGACTGCCTGCACCTGGTCCATAGAACATCGTCTCTCCTACTGCACTCCCATAGACGTAAACAGCGTTATATTCGTTGTTTACGGCAGATAGAGGATGATGATCTGGAAGCAGTGTTGGCTGGACGCTTACCTCGACCTTATCACCATCTCTTTGGGCAATACCAATGAGTTTCATTGTATAACCGAAACGTTTACTGAAATTAATGTCTTCATCAGAAATTGCTGAAATTCCCTTTACTTTTACATCTTCTAGGTCGACATTCATAGAGAATCCAAGTCGTGCAAGAATGGCCATCTTTCGTGCGGCATCAAGTCCTTCTACATCAGCTGTTGGATCAGCTTCTGCAAAGCCTAAATCCTGCGCTTCTTTTAAGACATCCTCATAGGCACTTTTATCAACATTCATCTTCGTTAAAATAAAATTCGTTGTCCCATTGACGATACCCATCATTTTGGTAATACGGTCAGAAGCGAGGCCTTCTTCTAGTGTGCGTAAAATAGGGATGCCTCCGGCTACACTAGCTTCATAATAAAGGTCACAACCGTTTTCTTTTGCTACATTTAATAGTTCTGTACCGTAAAGTGCCATTAAGTCTTTATTTGCAGTAATGACATGCTTTTTTGCCTTTAATGCATCAATCAAGTACTGTTTTGTGTCTTCAATTCCACCCATTACTTCAATGATGACATCTACTTCCGGATCTTTGATCACATCATATACTTCTGTTGTGAAGACTTCCTTTGCCACATCCACGTCTCTTTTTTTATCGGGATTGCTGACAAGTACTTTCTGTATTAAAACGGGGCAGCCAATCTGGTGCATCAATTTATCCTGATGATTTTGAATAATTTTGACAACACCACTGCCAACTGTGCCTAATCCTAGTAGTCCTACTCGAATTGCCTTCACCTAAAATTCCACCTTTCTCCGTAAATGTCCTCCCTAAAAAGACATTTGTTAACCCATCACAGACATTCAATGTAAACACATTATATAGGTCTCTCCTCATTTTGACAAGATGATAAAATGCGGAGATGCAAACATGAAACCGCTTAACTCCTATATAAATCAAGATTCTATATTTTCAAAATATTTTTGTTAGAAAAGCTCCCGAATATCAGAAGCCTTTGTTTATGCTTGGATTGGCGTTTTTGCTTTTTTGCCATTTAACACAAGTGCAATGTTTTCTGCACAAAGGTGCATCATGTTTTTTCTTGTTTCTACACTTGCACTACCGATATGTGGAAGGACGGTCACATTTTTTAATTGTGTTAGTGGGTGTGTGTTGCTCACTGGCTCTTTTCGAAATACATCTAGCCCTGCACCAGCAATCTTCCCTGTCGTGACTGCGTCGTAAAGTGCGGTTTCATCAACGGTTTGTCCCCTTGATACGTTAACGAAAAATGCCGTTTCTTTCATTTTGGCAAACGCATCTGCGTTAAACATGTTCTCTGTTTCCGAAGTGAGCGGTGTTAAACAAACAATGAAATCTGATTGCATGAGAAGGTCATCAAAGGACGAATACGTCACGCCTAATTGCTGTTCGGCCTCTTTTTTTCTTGTACGATTGTGATAGCACACCTTCATGTCAAAACCTTTCGCTCTTTTCGCAAGAGCTGTTCCGATACTTCCCATGCCAACAATTCCGAGTGTTTTATGATGAACATCAGCACCAGCAAGTAAGAGTGGTCCCCAGCCTGTCCACTTCCCCTCTTTCACCCAATCACTTGCTTCTACAATGCGTCTAGCGGAAGAAATGAGCAGTGCAAACGCTAAGTCAGCAGTAGATTCTGTCAGTACATCAGGTGTATGACAGGCAGTTACTCCGTTTGCGTGTGCTGCTTTGAGATCAATATTGTCATAGCCGACCGCTAAATTTGCGACAACTTTTAGATTCGGTGCGTGATCTAGCAACGCCTGATCAATTTGATCAGATAGCATTGTTAAAAGACCATCAGCTCTATTTGCCTGCCTTTCTAATTCTTCTCTCGGACAAGGCTCATCTTCATGTGGCCACATCTCAATATGAGCAGCTTCTTTTAATGGAATTAGTGCGTTATCATCTAATTTTCTTGTGATATAAACATAAGGTTTCGTCAAAAAAGACCACTCCTTTTTTGTATTGATTCAAGCATAACGAAAAACGCCTCTATATGAAAGAGACGTTTAGTCTTGGGACTATTTCGAGGTAACGAGACATGACATGATACATCCTAAAGAGTGGTGCTGTTCAACCAACCAATCGCCGGAATGCTAGTTGCTTGCGCTCGCATGTTTGACATCTCTTGAAATACCTTTAGAAAATGTTCATATCGCTTATGGTCGTCTAATAAATAGTCTAATCGCTGTTCATAATAATGCTTCTCAGACTCACTTGACATATAATAGCCCTCAACAATTTCAAAATAATGAAGTGGAAAAAGAAGCCTGCTATATAAAAGGCGTTTTGAAAATGAGGAAAGAGGTGTTATTTGTTCATATTGCTGTAAAAAGGAGAATCCTTCTTCTAATAAGTCCTCTTTATGCTGAACAAAGGTTTCTCTTAAATATTCTGCAATGTCTCTTGTGGGATGATCAAATACCCAATCGACTGGTAAGCGGAGCAGCTGATCACCATGCCATGTGACACGGGAAAAGCGCTGGTGACAAACTGTTCCTGAATCACATTCCTTAGGATCATCATCAAGCTCTGTATCAACTAAATACTGAATTGCAGTTTCTGTTAAACCAAGGTAATAAGGAAAGGATTCGATAAATTGCTTTTCAAATCGTTCAAGTGGCTTCTGATGCATTTGCTGCATCCAAAAGCCTTCAAGCTGGTCTAATCGCTTCGCCCATAGCTCTTTCCATGCACCTACTCGTTTTGTTTCGGATACTTCATAAGGAAACCTTCTTCCTCTCTGATGAAATGCTGCAAGCTCTGCCGCATGCTGAAACGAGCGACCAGGCGCAGGTGGTGTTGCTTTTAAAAGCGCATAAAGCTGTTTACCATGTTCAAAGGTTGGCTTGCCTTCACTCGTTAATTCAAAGACAGCAACGTATGGGTCTCCATCATTCAGTAAATACTGACTGATATGATAAAGCTCAGTGATTTCCTCTTCTCGCAAATGAGAGATGGGGACAACCAAATAAAGAACCTGAGCTGTTTGAAAGCTTTGATACGTACCATATTGTATAAACTGTCTGACATCAATGCCAAATGTGTGATAAATGGTCTCTTTCATGTTTTCACCTACGTTCATTTGAATCGACTGCCTTTATCACATCGTAGTCGCAGTTTTGAGGAAATATGAATACAATTTATTATCCTAAGCTTTTACACATTGTGGACAAATTACGAGGATTGGGTGAAAATTGATGCCAAATCATCATGAGATGAATCATGTCGAACAAACAGCAAGAGATCGCTTGCAGGAGCGAGGCGTAACTATTCAGGATATTGCTGACCTCGTCTATTTTTTACAGGAAAAGTATCATCCGGGCTTGGCAATGGAAGAGTGTATTAAGAATGTAGAACGTGTACTGAAAAAACGCGAGGTGCAAAATGCGATTCTTACAGGAGTTGAGCTAGATGTTCTTGCAGAGCAAAAAAAGCTCACACAGCCGCTTCAATCCATTATTGAAACAGATGAGAGTTTGTATGGGGTTGATGAAATTTTATCTTTTGCGATCGTCAATATTTACGGTTCTATTGGCTTTACCAATTACGGATATATTGATAAAAAAAAACCGGGGATTCTCGGCAGATTAAATGACAAGTCTACTGGTGAGTGCCATACATTTTTAGACGACATTGTAGGTGCTATTGCTGCGGCTGCATCAAGTCGGCTTGCCCATAGCGCTAAAAACACAGAATAAATTAAGAAGGAGGACACATCAAGATGTCCTCCTTCTTATTCAGATTCGGTCAAACCATTCTGATAACGAATCAATCACGTATGTTGGTTGTTCATCATATTGTTTGAGCAATTCTTGTGTGGTCACACCTGTGTGTACAAGTAATGTGTCCATCCCTGCATTCATGCCAGCCTTAATATCCGTATCATAATTGTCTCCAACCATCAGTGTCTCAGATACATCTGTTCCAAGTACACGCATCGCTTGTTTCATGATGATCGGTTCTGGCTTTCCAATAAATATTGGGTGTACTGTAGTCGAAACCGTCAATACAGATGTTAATGAGCCATTTCCAGGCAAGAGTCCTCGCTCAGTCGGAATGGCAATGTCGCCATTTGTTGAAACAAATTGTGCCCCGTTTCGGATCGCAATTGCCCCTACGGCTAATTTTTCATATGTAATGTCTCGGTCAATGCCAACGACAACAAAATCAGCCTCTTCTTTGCCAAAGGTTAACCCTTTTTCTTCAATTGCCTGCTTAATGCCTTCTTCTCCAATCATATAAACAGACGCATCTTTTTTTTGTTCTACAATATAATTGGCTGTTGCCATACTTGTTGTAAACACTTGCTCTTCTGTTGCTGGAATATCAAAGGAAACAAGCTTTTCCGCTACCTGTTTCGGTGTACGAGAGGAATTGTTCGTCACAAATAAGTAGGGAATTTGCTTTTCATTTAGCTTTTTAACAAACTTTCCTGCTTCTTCAATTTTTTCTGTTCCTTTATACATCGTTCCATCCAGATCAATTAAATAGCCTTTGTATTTCATGATGTCTTCACAACTCCAATTGTTTATTTAAATGCAGATACTGGGCCAAGCTCTTGTTCCAAATAAGTACGAACGCGCTTTGGAAATGATTGAAGAGCACCTTCCACCATACGAAAGACTTGCAAAAGATCACCATGTGAGACATCCTGATATTGCTGAACGAGGGTTTTTCTGCATGCCACAAGTTTTTTCAGTTGATCCCCTTCTTCAGCCGACACAACCTTTTCATCGACTAGGATGTCCATGATATCGTCGTAGCTTCCCGGATCACGCATAATAAAACCGTCAATCATGTCATTTCCTGTATCAAGGATGCATTCTACTAATAAGTGAGCGATTCTTTCCAATGCCTTTTTCTCTAATGGACTCGTCCACGATTGATGATCGCTTAAAAGCTTATATTGTGCTTCATAAAAACGTAATGTCTCTTCCACCTTGTTTCTGTCTACGAAATACATCATGACGCTCCCCTTTGCGCTATTTTCTGATTCGTTTTAAGACAAAGTATGCACATCCGAAATTACAGTATTCATAAATATACTCATCGAGTGTGCTTATTTTCGTATCAAATGTCGCTTTTTGATTTTGGTCGTCAAAAAATCCTTTTAACCTCAGCTGATTGTAGCCCCAATCACCAACGATATAATCATACTTATTTAAAATATCTGAGTATCTTGCTTTAAACGCTTCCTCATTAAAGCCTTCTTTGACATCTTTCATGATGTCAAATGTAGCATTTTGAATGACAATCATCTTCTCACCTCTTTTTACCGATCCATCTTTAATGATAATTCATTAGAACAACTCCATCAATTGCTAAAGCATGTTTTTTCCGTTTTAGCCGAAGCTAAAGGAAAAGGAGGTCACTTATTATGAAACGAATTACAACTAGCATCCTCCTCTGTATACTTTTAGGCGGATGTGGCTTTCAATCAGGCATGAATCAACCAGTGGATAAAGATTCTTCAAGTAAAACCATTCGACTGTCTGACCGTCATGAAGGAAACAATTCAAACATGCCGGAAACAGACACAAATAGAGCAGGTTATGTTCGTTATCAAAGACAACAAATGACTGATCAAAAGGAAAAAACACCTGCTTTGAACCGTGAACACCTTGCCCATGTAATTACAAGTTTAGCCGTGCAACTGCCTAACATTCAAGATGCAGCGACACTTGTCACTGATGAGGATGCACTCATTGTGTATCGAACAGGAAATCGAAATAGAGAGGAATCAGCCGATCAAGTGAAGAAAACAGCCGTTTCTGTTCTCCCTCGTTATTATCATGTATATGTCTCTGATAATCCAGAGCACTTTCAATCCATTGCCAATTTTTCACGTCTTCAAACCAATTCACGTGATTTCGATCAAATTTTAACAAAAACCATACAGCAAATGAAATACTCTCCTCAAGGTGGGGATATTTCAAACAAAGAAGATCCAAATGGATTGACAAACTCTGACCGTACCATGAGACGAAATGTGCCTTATGGTCAAAATTAACACGAGAAAAAACGCCAGAACTCTCTGGCGTTTTCTTGTTATGCTTGCGCCTGACGCTTTTTGGACGCTTCGTTTACTTGTTCGTCTGCATGGTATGAAGATCTGACAAGCGGGCCAGCTTCACAGTGATTAAATCCTTTAGACATCGCGATTTCTTTTAACTCTGCGAACTCATCTGGATGGTAGTATTTTTGTACTTTTAAATGCTTTTTCGAAGGTTGTAAATACTGACCAATTGCCATAATGTCTACGTTACTTGCAAGAAGATCATCCATGACTTCGATAATTTCTTCTTTCGTTTCGCCTAATCCAATCATAATGCTTGATTTT
The DNA here is from genome assembly GCF_050269555.1 of Bacillus sp. NPDC077027. Classification (NCBI taxonomy): domain Bacteria; kingdom Bacillati; phylum Bacillota; class Bacilli; order Caryophanales; family Bacillaceae; genus Bacillus; species Bacillus sp. NPDC077027. The sequence goes on from NZ_JBNNIO010000002.1 coordinate 145,988, forward strand.
GTTGGAATGTCAGGCTGCATTTCTTTTGCACGACGCAAAAATTCTAACGAACGATCATATGTAGCACGTGCACGAACTCTTGGTGTTAACCTGCGAACTGTTTCGATATTATGATTTAAAATATCAGGGCGTGTATCCATTAATGTCTTCAGGTTATCATAATTGCCGCCCATGTCTGAAGGGAGAACTTCAATTGTGGTAAATGGGCTTTTTCTTCTAATCGCACGAACCGTTTCAGCAAAAACGCCTGCGCCCCCGTCTTTTTGGTCATCCCTTGCAACCGCTGTTATAACAGCATGTTTTAAGTTCATCAAAGCAACCGAATCTGCTACACGTTCTGGCTCTTGTAAATCAAGCTCCGTTGGAAGTCCGGTTTTCACCGCACAGAAACGGCATGCGCGCGTACATACTGAACCGAGGATCATAAATGTAGCAGTTCTTCTTACTGCCCAACATTCGTGAATATTCGGACATTTCGCTTCCTCACAAACAGTATGCAGGTTGTTTTCTCGCATCATTTTTTTCAGACCGGTATAGTTTTCATTTGTATTCAGCTTAATTTTAAGCCAGTCCGGTTTCCTTACGTGCTCTTCCTTCTTTGCCAATTCCATCATCTCCATATGAATTCATTAAGGGTACATATACAAAAATCTTCCTGCAATATACGATGGATGCAGCGAGTGCTCGTGTACTTTTACTGCTGCATAAAAGTTCTTCGGCATAAAGCCTTTTCTTTAGACACTTTAACATAGTGGAGTTTGAACAACAAGGGAATGAGCTGTGAAAATATCCAAATCCCTCCTAAAGTACCCGGAGAAAATTACTAACATTTTCTTCTTATGATTCCTCTCGTTCAAACCACACTAATCATTAGGACGTGTAAACGGAAGGAAGGAGATCGAAGGCTATGAAATTTGTTTTAGCCGTTATGATGGCGCTCTCAATTTTACCTATTTCTGTTCATGCAAAAACGGCTGAAAAACCCGCTGATGAAGTAAAACAACGCATGGCATTATACGAGAAGATTGCGATGACAACACAAGTTCCTTGGTATGTACTAGCCGCTGTTGATCAATATGAACAAAATGTCCGTAAAAGTAGAAGAGATCTCCCTAAACAAAAGGGACTCGTTGGCATCTACATTCCCCGGGAAATGTGGATTGGACTTGAGAATCCTAATAAAAAAGATACGGCTCCACTTAGCATCAAGGTGTTCGATGGAATCGGTCTTGATGGCAACGGTGATGGAAAAGCGGAAAGTGACAATGACGAAGACGTTTTATTCACATTTGCTCAGTATTTACTTTATTACGGCAGTGGAATGGATCAATTAAAAATAGCTCTTTGGGATTATTATGGACGCGATCAAACAGTTGGTATTATCACAGAATTCATGAAAATATTTAAGCATTACGGTCATATTGACCTAGGCAAGCATGCCTTCCCGCTTCCTGTTGGCTCAGATTATAGCTACCGTAGCACCTGGGGGGATGCTAGAGGGTTTGGCGGTAGAAGAATTCATGAGGGAACTGACCTATTTGCACACTATGGACTCCCTGTACGTGCCACTTCCTACGGCATCATAGAAATGAAAGGCTGGAACCGTTTCGGTGGATGGAGAATTGGCATCAGGGATATCCATAACAACTATCATTACTTTGCTCATCTCAACGGTTTCTCTAAAGGATTAAAGGTTGGGCAAATTGTTGAACCTGGACAGGTCATTGGATCGGTAGGAAGCTCTGGGTATGGACCACCTGGAACCGCTGGAAAATTTCCGCCCCATTTACACTATGGGATGTACAAGGACAATGGCAGAATTGAATGGTCATTTGACCCTTACCCGCATTTAAAAGCATGGGAAAGAGCTGAACGAAAAAGAAAACGAACATCATAAGAAAACAGCCCACTGAGACTTTTGGGCTGTTTTAATCTTCGTCATCCTTTTCTTTTTTACCAGGAAGCATAATTGAAGGAGAAGTCGAACCATTACCATTGTAAAAGTCTGGAACATCTCCTTGTACAGCTTGAATAGATACAGGTACAGAATTTTTTACAACAATCGTATCTGAAGCAAATGGAATGATGACCCTCACCTTCACTTCGATGAGTACACTAATATCTATGAGTGCATTGTTAATGCCATAAGGCTTCACATTTTTTTCGACATCTGTATGCGGATCACCGATGACACTAAATCGAACAGGCACTCTTGGACCTAAATTGGCAATAAGCGCATTACCAGAAGCCTGCCCCAACGGGATATTGTATATAATGCCGTCGTGACCAGCTGCTTTATCTTTTAACGTTTCCTTCGCTTCTTTTTGAAAGTTCCCCTTTTCAACTTCCTCTAAATTTTTCTGAAGGAAGCGTGACAAATCCGCCATGGCTTTAGAGGTGGCTTGTGCATTGAAATCAATGGTCGTCACTTTCCCGTTCTCGCTCGTTTTCATCACGACCATGTCCTTCATATTTTGTTGATCAGCCGCAAAATCTTGCACTGAATATTGAATTAAATGGTTGGCAATTCGCTCTGTTTCCATTTCTGCAATATGCATCAGTGTCGGTTTGATCGAACGGTTAATCACTAAAAGGCTAATGACGGTTGATAAAATAAAAAACATCACAGCGAGTAGCATCACATATCTAAATGGCAATGGTCCCTTTTTGACGGGGCGATAACGACGATGCTTTCTCAATAAAAAATCCCCCCTTCTCCATAACAAGTGTATGCAGACAGGCGGGGGTATAAGAATCAAGCTGACAACTTTATTTGACCATTTTTAATAATGCGTCTCTTCCCGTCGTTCCCATTTTAATGCCAAGCGCTTCTGCGCCATATGTTACAGATTCCAAAGGAGCATCAAGCAGCTGGTCGATCGTTCTGACACCGACGGCTCTACCCGCGATGATTCCTCTGTCTGCTAGCTTTTCGTTTAAGAGTGCCACATCGAGTGCGCCGCACATAATATAGCCATGCTCATTTGTCACTGCCATAAAATTCGTCTTCGGCAATTTGACGGTGACGGCTGTAAAGGATTGGCCATCAATGATAATAGGCGTTAAATTTACCAAACCCCTTCACTCCCTTCAACACAATCTATGTGAAAAGGGGGCAGGTGTTGTTAGGCATAAGCGGAAATCAAGATGTTCCCTTCAGTTTCCAGCTGAGTAGATCTCTCAAAAACTCTGGCATAAAGTATTCAATACTCTCATGATCCCGAATATGAGGAAATAAAGAACCGAGTGTGTACATATCAACAGTTCCAACCGAATAGGTGTCATCATCGTTAAGTGGTCGTCCATGAATGAGAATATCATTCACTTTCTTTTGCCTTTTATCGGCTTCTTCGATTGTATATGTTAACCCACTATATAGCATTTTCCCCATGACTTCACCTCTAAAGCCAAAGCCTTTGATTCTTAGCTGTTCCATCTTTTCCTCTGCTGCTTGTTGCACGGTTTCACGAAGTTGTCTACCAGTGAATTCAACACGAATTGGGTTAATAGGATGCGGACAAATGCGATGGATGTCTTCTCTTGTCATCACACCCTCATCCAATGAATCAAGTAACATGCCTGCATTCATCATGGCAATGTCTGCTTGACACCATTCCTTAATGGCATCGGTTAAAAGCTGAGGTAGCGCAGACGGTTCAAACCATTTCGTATGCAATGCCTCCTGAAGAAATGTAACCTCTTCCTGCATTAGAGCCTTTGCTCTTTTTTCCGCCTGTTTTAATAAAGTGACAGTCTCACTAGATTCTTTTGTCAGCTGATCGACACGTTGAACACTCGCTTTTTTTTCAATGATTTGTTTTAATTCAGTGTCAATTGTCAGTTCGACACACCCAACGTAATGTCCATACTTCTCAGCACAAGCTAATAAGACTCCGTTTTCCATCTCCCCGTTCTCCAACAGATGGTGTGTATGCGATCCGAAGATGATATCTATCTCTGGAAAATCACGAGCGACATCACGATCATGGAGGATACCGAGGTGCGATAATAAAATAATCATATCCGCTTTCCCTCGAACCTCCTGAAGTACTTCACGAATGCTTTCAAACGGATCAGTCATTTCCCATCCAAGCTGGCGATAAACAGGTGTATACGCAATCGTCACACCAAGAATACAAAGAGTGAGACCACTATCTAATGTCATGATTCGATAAGGCTTTGCCCAGGCAGGTCGTTCCCCTTTTTCAAATAAATTAGAAACGATCACAGGAAACTGTGCATCATCATACAGATGATCTAATTTGTCATGAGGTAATGTAATGCCTTCATTATTACCGATTGTGGCACCATCGTATCTAAGCTGATTGAGCAATTTTACATTCACCTTTCCGAAATCAGCCTCAGATAAAAGGTTCACCCTGTCCATATGATCACCAATATCGAATAACAACATATGTTCATGTGTTTGCCGTTTTTCTTGGATGTAAGCCGCAATTTTTGGCCAATTTTCGAAATGACTGTGTAAATCGTTTGTATGATAAAACCATAGCTTTTGCAGCATCTCTATCTCTCCCTCAAGTTGTCACTGAAACCTCATTTCAGTGTGAAAGCCGCACTCTTTCTAATTAGCTAAATAAGTCTAGCTGCTTTGGCGATAGGCTGGAATAAGTGAGCTTCATCAGATCAATCATTTGTTGTCCATTTGTCGCAGCATCTCCACCAGAGTTATTGTTGAAGACGACATACACATCTTTTGACTGCTCGTGAAGCGTTTCTAAATGTGTTTTCCATTCTTTCAGTTCTGTTTCATTATATAAGTATAAATACCTGACTTCACGCCAGTTTTCATGATCTGCCGGATGCAGCCATCCCTGTTTATTTCTTCCATGAAAACGGACGAGGGTTTTGTCAGGATGTGTGGCGTGTATCACTGGCGGGATTGACCCTTCACCAATTTGGGGCTCATCACATACAGAGTGAATCCAGCCCTCCTTCTCCATAAAAGAGAGCGTCTGATGATAGAACTCCTTTGAAAACCACGTCCGATTTCGGAATTCTAGTGCACAAGGAATATCACCCATCTTTTCTTTACACCATCTTAAATAGTGAACATGCTCTTTTTTACAATCAAACCAAGGTGGAAATTGAAACAGCACCATAGCTAGCTTTTGTTCACGTATTAGTGGCGTCATCGACTTTTTAAAGGCTTCAAACATCTCATCCTTTGAGGCAAAAGGAATCTCACCTCTTTGATGCCCAGTCATCCCTTGATAAGCCTTAACGACAAATTGAAAGCCTTCTGGCGTATCGTTAATCCACTTTTCATGATTTCGTTCTGGTTGTACGGCATAAAAACTCGCATCTAATTCTACGATTGGAAAGTATGAAGAGTAATGAAACAGTTTTTTTGAGCCATTTGTTTTTGGCGGGTATATACTATCATGATCTCCCCATCCAGTTAATCCGATATAAATCATCTCTGTCACCTCTTGCCACAATCAAAGCGTGTCCTCTCACATTGCCATCTGTTATCATGCCGCAATTTTTCAGAATCACGCTTGTTCGTTTAAAGAATTTCGTCTTTCTACAAGATATCACATTTAGCCGTAATTCTGAATTAAGATGAACGAGACATTTCTCATCACTCGAATGGCTATGTCTGTTTAAGACTCATGTCAGACTTCGTTTTTGTTTGTCATATTAATTGACGACTTGCTATATAAAATTTGATTTGCTGATAACATAAACATCACATCAGACACTCTGACAGTGATAACCGTTATTTTTATTCATCTTCACCAACTGATTTTGGCTTGAATAAAAGGAAATTGAGGCGAATGAACATAATTTCAAAAAGTAAAACCAAACAATTCTCAGCTTAAAAATAAAAAAAGGATTGCGGACACCGCAATCAAAAAATAAATCACCTCATGAATTACCAATACAATACCAATCAATACTAGGATGCACATATATCCAAAAAAGGAGAGGGATCTTTATATGTCAATTCTACAAAACCGATGACAACATCACTTATTTTTCTTTATGTAACCATTTTCTAGACTCCCTTATTATCCCCCAAATTAGAAATCGATATAGTAGTACGATAAGAAAAAACGTATAAACAAATTCAAAAAGGGAGAAAGGTTCATAATCGACTAGGTAAGAATTAATAAAAATTAATATTAAAGAAAACAGTTCCATCAAAGAGTCTATAACTCTGTTTTCTTTGTACAAGTCCCTTGTCTTTTTGAAATTAAAGACATCTTTAATTTCCTCGCTGGAAATTCCTTTTATCAAACCTAGACCTATCAAATAAACCCCAAAAGAAAGTGCAAAGGACAAATTCAAAATCTGTGTTAACACACAGTAAATTAAAGTCAATAAGAATAAATACATTTTATTATTCTCCTTACCTCTTAGTATTTATAAAACACGTCTCACTTCCGCTAATTTGTCACATACTGTTAAAATACCCCAAAAATGACTATTGAACAATTCTAAACAAAAAAACAGTCCCATTGTAGCCTGCTTTTTTAATTGATTATGTAATTGTGAGCCATGACCTCAAATTTAATAGATACACTGATCTTTATACCTAATGACTTTTTCTTCTTTTTAGCAGCTTGAATTTCTTGAACTCCAAAGGAAGAAGCAATTGTATTTTTAACAAAAGTAAAATCGATTCGCTTTTCTACCTAGAAACAGAACGAGCTACTTGCTCTTTTTTTGCCCAAGCAATAGAAGTAGCAAAACTAATTAAAAGAACAAGTGTCCCAAACATGAATGGTAGTTCAATATGCAGATCAAATAAGATCCCTGCAAGGCTTGGTCCGACAATATTAGCAAGACTCATAAATGAAGTGTTTACACCACCGACTAACCCTTGTTGATCACCTGCCATTTTCGAAAGTAGTGTGTTCAGAGCAGGGCGAACTAAGGAGGTGCACGCTAAAAATAAAATGGCAAACGTGCATATAAACCAAAAAGATGGTGCAAAGCGACAAGCAACTAACATAAAAGCGGCACCTAAAAGCGCATATCGAACAACAAGCTTTTCACCAAGCCACTTCACTAGTGCATTGACACCTACAGCTTGAATGAACACCCCCACCAGCCCTGCGACCGTGATGACAAAGGCAATGTTCTTAGGGGTAAATCCATGTTTCTGGTTTACATATAAACCAAATACGGATTCAAAATGAATAATCCCAAAGTTTAAGACAAAAACAAGCATGAGCAAAAAGGCATACGGCGCTCGTAATGCTTGCATCATCTGGATGACCGGGTTCAAATTCGCTCCTTTTTTACGGCGTGCTTCGTGTTGTTTTTCCATGCTTAATGTTTCAGGCAAAAATAGAATAGATAGCAGTGTGGAGACAGCTGCGAATGAGCCTGCAATGAGGAAAGGAAACGAAATACCGTACTCAGCTAAATAACCGCCTACTCCTGGGCCAATAACAAATCCAAGTGTCATGGATGCACTAAACAATCCCATTCCTTTGCCTCGATCTCTTTCTGTTGTGATATCCGCTATATAAGCAAACATTGCAGGCATGAGCAATGCAGCCGAAGCACCACCCAGAAAGCGTGACACAAAAAGCATCCATAGCTGCCCTGCAAAGGCAAAGATAAATTGCGCAATGGCAAATCCTGCGATACCTGCGATAATTAATTTTCTACGACCAAACTTATCTGTTAGATGACCTGCAATTGGCGAAAAAATAAATTGCGTGAGGCCTGACGCAGCAACCAAAAATCCGAGCGTTTTGCCAGTCGCTCCAAACGCATCAATAAAACTCGGCATCACAGGCACGATGAGACCAAAACCTAACATGGCAATAAAAATATTCAGCATGAGAATATACAATCTGCCTAGCTTTTTCATAAAAAAACCTCTTTCTAAAAATAGATAAAAAAGATAAATGATGACAAAAAAAAGAAAGAACCTATTCAGTATATCGACTTCACGATCAACAAGTCTACTTTATTCTAAAAATGGTTATTCATTACAATAAAAAAACACCCGCCATGAGCGAGTATTTTTCCAGCTAACTTTATTTCTGTTCATATACATTTAATGCCGCCTGCAAGCTAGTACCGCAAATAATTGGTGCCCCGTGTCTGATGAGAATTGCTTCAAGACCAGCTAGAACAAAAAGGACATTTTCTTTCCTGCAACTGTAGCCCATCGTTCCAATCCGCCAAATTCTGCCCGCAAGCGGTCCAAATGAGCTTGCGATCTCGATGCCAAAGTGGGTAAGTAAATCAGCACGCACCGCCTCACCATCCACGCCCTCAGGTATTTCTATACAGGTCACAACAGACAATTTACACGACTCATCTCCAAACAACTGGAGTCCCATTGCTTTAAGGCCAGCAACTAGCGCCTTTTCATGAGATTGATGGCGTATAAAACGTTCTGTCAAACCTTCTTCAAGAACTAGACGCACGCCCTCTCTCAAAGCATATAACATTGTCGTGGCTTCAGTGTGATGATTTAATCGTCGAGGACTCCAATAATCCTGCAATTGACTCAAATCAAAATAGTTACTCTTAATATGTGGAATGCCTGTCTGACGCTCCAGCTCTTCCTGCGTCGCAATCCCTTTTTCGACTTTTTTTCGTGATTCAATGATTGCTGCGACTCGGTCATTATACGTGATTGGAGACATTCCAGAAGGAACGGACAAGCATTTTTGTGTTCCACCAATTGCGGCATCAATTTTCCAGTCGTCGACCTTCAGCTCTACTCCACCAATGGTTGCAACAGCATCGACAACAAGTAGCACATCAAGAGCACGGCAAGCTTCACCAATTCCCTGAAGTGACTGAACCCTCCCTGTAGATGTCTCGCCATGTACAAGGCCAACAACTTTCGGCTTGGTTCGTTCGATTTCCGCAATGATGACCTCCGGTTCAAATACTGTTCCCCATTCACTTTCTATTGTATGTACTTCTGCCCCATAACGCTGACCTATTTCAATCAAAAGATGTCCAAATCGACCATACACTGGGACAAGCATTCGATCACCTGGTTCGATGATGCTTGCAAGTACAGCTTCAATCCCTGATCGCGATGTACCATCAATCGGAAATGCCCACTCGTTTTCTGTTTGAAAAAGCTGTCTTAGAAGCTCCATCGTTTCATTCATAATCTGTGTAAATGCCGGATCAAATTGACCCAGAATCGGTGTACCCATCACGCGTAGAACACGTGGATCAACCTCAACAGGTCCAGGTGTCATAATGGTTCTTGAAGGTGTTTGCAGCTCTTTCATTTCAATCATTCCTTCCCTTAGCTATCGCCCTTATATGCCAACTTATACAGCAAAGCTTCTAAAATAGCAATCCCCTTTTCTAGCTGATCTAACATCCTTCTGTAAACGCATTTATCATCAATATCATTCTTGCCTCGGATCAATCCCATTGCCGACTGTACTTCAACAAATACATTTATTATTTACATTATTTTTATAAAAGATCCATTTATTTCTTCATACGATTGTGATAGAAATAGAGAGAATAGATTCAAAGTTGAGGAGGAAAACATAATGAAAAAAGCGCTGATAGGAACCTTTACCGCTTGTCTCGTCATTCTTGGCAGTGTCGTTCCACTTACGCCAATAGGAGCCATTACAAATCAAGTATCCACACAAAACGAAACACTCTCCACATTGACATTCTCTCCGCTACGGCTTGAAGTGGAAACATTGTCCTCTACGAAACAGGCTTCTACCACTAATAGCATTGACGCATACTATCAAACTGTGACTAGTAAATCAGGATTCGCTTTAAAAAAAGAATTACATGACTTGATTGATGACCATACGCCATTGTCTTACAGTGACGTATGGAATGCCTTGAAGGTAACTGACGAGGATCCGAACAATAAAAATAACGTTTTTCTGCTGTATAGCGGTATCTCCCGCTCTAAAAATGCAAATGGCGGAAATGTTGGACAGTGGAATAGAGAGCATGTCTGGGCAAAATCACATGGAAATTTTGGGACAAGCAAAGGACCAGGCACAGATCTCCATCACCTGCGAGCAACTGATGTACAAACAAACAGTACACGTGGGAATTTAGATTTTGATCTCGGTGGGAATGAATACAAAGGTGCTCCCGGTAACTATTACGACCACGATTCATTTGAGCCAAGTGATCGGGTCAAAGGTGATGTAGCAAGAATGCTTTTTTATATGACAGTCCGCTACGAAGGTGATGACAGTTTCCCAGATCTAGAATTAAATGATAAGGTCAATAACGGAAGTGCACCGTATCATGGTAAAATGTCTGTCCTCCTCAAATGGCACAAACAAGATCCAGTAGATCAAATAGAGAGAAGCCGCAATGACATCATTTATAGCCAATATCAGCATAACCGGAATCCATTTATTGATCATCCTGAATGGGTAAGCTCGATTTGGGAGTAAATAAAAAAGGCACTGCATTTAACATGCAGTGTCCTTCTTATTTGCTTGATGCTTTTTTTCAAGCGGACAGACGAGACAGTAGTCAAGACTCTCTGCTTTTTTCTCAAGCTTATAATACATACAGCACGTCTTCCTCTCTCCCGTTTGAAGAAGTGCCTCATCTAAATTTAAGCTTGCTTGAAACGGGTTGTCAGCCCAGCCAAAAATGTCACCATCTGCTTGCTTTAAAAACAAATAGTCATCTCTTATCCGTTCTTTCAGTAAGGGATCCGTTTCCTCTGCCATCATACTCTTATAATTTGAATTAATCCTGACCGCAATATTTTCCCAAAGAATCGAATAAGGCAATCTTGATACTCGATGAAGCATATGGAGAAGTGGTGTTACACTTTCTGTAAATAAGGATTTGACCACTTCTTTTCTCCATTCAGCTCGATCACCTTCTAGCATAGCTAGCACACAGTTCGTTTGATCTAATGAAAGTTTCCTATCCTCTCGAAAAGAGCATGCTTCAGGTGGAAATTGATACAAGCCATTGTATTTCGTCATCATATATAAAGAAGAGCTTACTACAAGGTACGCATACCGTTTTGAAAACATGGATGCTGCAACAACAAGATTTGGTGCGTGCATAGCAGCCTTTTCTGACGCCAAAAGCTTGCTACCATTTTCCTCAACGAATAAATGAGATAGCGTCCTTCCTTCCTCTGGACGATCCGTTAACTGAATACCAAAATCAAGCAATTCCTTTTTAACCCACTCTGGATAAGGCTTCATTTCATCAATCCCACCTTCCGCATACTAAATTTAATGATTCCTTTGTTGATACAGTAAGTAAATAAAGAATGGCGCGCCGATTGCAGCAGTAAACACGCCCGCTGGTATATCAAGCGGTAAAAATGCCGTTCTGGCAATTAGATCAGCCAGCATCACAAGGATACTCCCGATCAATGCAGAGGCTGGCACGAGTGCCACAAACGAACGACCAATTATTAATCTCGCAACATGCGGAGCCATCAGCCCCACAAACTCGATGCCTCCTGCAAAGGCAACAGCTATCCCCGCAAGAGTCACACTAATTAACAAAAAGAAGACTCGCTTTGATTGCACCTGTACACCAAGCCCTGTCGCAAGGTCATCTCCAAGCTCTTTGACATTCATCGTTCTTGCTAGAATCATGACCACCGGTATGAGTATGACCACCCATGGGAGCATGGCAGTGACATCCTTCATCGTTGAACCATAAAGGCTACCTGTTAACCAAATGTATGATTTCGTCGTTGTCATCGAGTCGCTTAATACAAGCGTAAATGTGACACAGGCCTTCATGATTGCTGAAATACCAATCCCCATCAACACAAGTGTGATCGGCTTTACTCCTTTTTTCCATGAAAACACATAAATAAGAGATGAGACAGCAAATGCACCAGTAATCGCCCATAAAGGTTGAAAACTAATCGGTACAGTGCCCATCCAAAAAACAATAAACATAATGGCACCAAAGGATGCTCCGCTCGTAATCCCAATGATATCTGGTGAAGCCAGCGGATTACGAATTAATCCTTGTAAAATGAGTCCTGACACAGCAAGAGACGCACCAACAAGTACTGCTAATAACGTTCGTGGAATTCTCAATGTATTTAATACAAAACGATTGCCTTCCCCCTGTCCGATGATATGCTTGAACACGTCAATCGGATGGATCAGTGTACTACCAAGCGATAAACTTGTGATAAATAGAAGAAAGGCGATCACACTCAGCATGCATAAAATGAAGCATGTTCTTTTAGAAAATTGAAAGGAGATCCGTCCATCTTTCGTTCGGATTGTATATGTTTTAGCCACTCGTTTTCAACCCCTTGCGCACGAGATATACAAAGAGCGGGGCACCAGCTACAGCAGTCATCACTCCGATCGGCACCTCCTCAGGCATGATTAAAAAGCGCGCGGCAATATCTGCCACAAGCAAAAGCGAGGCACCAACAACAGCACAGTAGGGAAGGACCCAACGATGATCTGGACCGACAAGCTTTTTCACAATATGTGGCACAAGGAAGCCAACAAAACCAATAGATCCCGCAACAGCGACTGAACCACCTGCTAAAAAGACAACGAGAATACCCATCACCACTTTTAATAAGATTGTACGCTGTCCAAGCCCTTTTGCAATGTCATCACCTGATAAGAGCACATTAATAGATCTCCCTAGAAACAATGCAACAATGGTTGCACCGCCGATATACGGTAAAACTGGCACGAGCATCTCCAAGTTTCTTCCTGACACAGAACCCGCCATCCAAAACAAAATACTTTGTATGGACTGTTGATTGACGATTAAGAGCCCTTGCGTAAAAGAGGCAAATAATGCTGAAATGGCCGCACCGGCAAGAACAATCTTCACTGGCGTGAGCCCATCTCTTCCGATAGAGCCTAAAAAGAACACAAACGCCCCAGCAATCGCCGCACCTAAAAAAGCAGTCCACATGTAACCAGTCAATGACTCTGCGGAAAAGAAAACAATCGAAATCACAATGAAAAAAAGCCCTCCTGCATTGATGCCTAATAAATCAGGGGCAGCAAGTGGATTTCTCGTTAATGCTTGCATCAGTGCACCGGCAATTGCAAGACTTGATCCAACCACAGCCGCAATGATGGCACGTGATAATCTCGATGTCATCACGATCACACTGTTTGCATCAGTATCATCAAAATGAATAAATGCCTGAATGGTTTCTTTGAAGGAAATAGAGGTCTGTCCAAGCGAAATGCTAAGCATAAAAAAGATGATCATCAAGAGGATGAAGCCAATAAACACCAGCGTCTTGCTTGAATCCTTTGTCAATAAACTTCTCATCTGATTCCCGCTTTCAATCTGTTATTCAAAAAGGAGAAAATGGTCTCTCATTTTCTCCTTCTGTCTTGCTTATTTTTCAAGTCCTAAACGATCGTAAATATCATCAAGCATTAAGTTAGCTGCGATAATACCACCAGCCATGTTCCATGTAATTTCATCAACTTCATGGACTTGATCTGCTTTGACTGCGTCAAGCTGCTTCCATAAAGGATGGCTTGTCCACTCTTTGTATGATTTCTGTACAGCACTGTCTTCCTTATCCATGAAATAGTAAATCACATCTGCATTCATTTGTGGAATACTTTCTTTGTCCGTCAGTGTAATAATGTCCTGTTTCTTGTCTTTCACATCCTTAGGACCTTCAAATCCTAACTCCGTTAAGATAGAACCCGCAAAGCCTGTTTGATAAATTCTAGCATGATCTGCACGGAAATTTAAAACCGCTACACTCATTGGCCAATTTTTGATGTTTTTCTCAGCTTTTGCTTTAAAATCAGCAACGCGATCATCCCACTTTGAAAGAAGCTCTTTTGATTTATCTTCTTTATCCAATGATTTACCTAATAGGTTCACTGTATCTTTAAATGTGAAAACTGTTTCTGTCGCTACAGTTGGTGCAATTTCAGACAATTGATCAAAAATTTCCTCATGTCTGACCTTAGATGCAATGATCAAATCAGGATTCAGCTTCTCAATCTCTTCTAAGTTTGGCTGTGTTTCCTGACCAACAATTTTCACATCTTTTAAATCATCTCTTAAATATTTATATTTAGGTGCCTCTAGCCAAGATTCTACAACACCTACTGGCTTAATACCCATCGCAACTGCTGCATCTGTTGCACCTTGGTATAAAGTCACAACTCGCTTTGGTGTACCTTTAATGTCCGTTGAACCGATAGCGCTTTCAACCGTACGAGTTTTTTCTTTATTATCACCAGACTTGCCTTCACTGCTATTATTACCGCAAGCTGCAAGCAAAACGATGGAGAGCACAACTAGCAAAGACCAAAAAGATTTTCTGAACATGTACCTCACCTATCCATTCTATATGTAGTCATATCGTTTGATAACGATTCTCATTATCACAATTTGATTTTATCATAGAAAAAGATGGTGTCAATGTAAAATATGAAAATAACAGATGATGATCTCCTAAAAACACCATTACAAATTATAGGAAAACACAATACTTTTGTCTCTTTTTTATCGTATTCTATTTTCCTATAATAAAATGAATATTTCGGAAAGAAAATGATCGTAATGAAATGGAAAAAACAATGACTGGTGTCGCTCTTTCTTTTGGGTTACTTCTTTCTTCGTATGTTCCAACAGCTAGCGCTACTTCAACAACAGGCAGTACAACAGATGGCGTTGCGCGTACAAGTGCTTTTATCACTTCCTGCCCTGATGAAACTTTAAGGAAATTCCGAAAATCAAACAAGCCTTACTTATGTATGTACTCCGACACAGCTATTCTAGCATTTTAATAAAGAAAAATATCACCATTCTCTTTATACAGATTATCCCAATAACAACTCAGGGTGATTAGGAAAGAAATATAAGTTCAAATACGTTCTCAACAAATAAGGACACATGTGACCACTGAGCAGAATGAGATACTTTTTTACTAGATAAGATGACATACTTTTTTCCAGTTAATGATGTTCATTTTACTCGGCGGTCACAACAATAAGCCATATGCTGATGAATTTCAGAACAACAATCATTTTTTTATGATGATCTGTATGTATTGAATCTAATTGTTTACTAAATATACATTTTCTATTTTTGTTATAGACTTGGATTGCAAACTGTGATTATCCATTTCTACGTAAAGGGAAAAATCATTGTTTTCAACAAAAATTATATCGCTTCCATTATTAAGTTTTATTTTTAATGCATTACCTTCTTTTTGAGTATTACGAAAGGTATTCTCAATCATATTGTAGTCTAATTCAGTCCACTTGCCATTGATTATAATTTTGGTCATCCCCATTATCTTATGACTGATACTATTGGGAATCATTTTCTTTTGAAATTTTTCAGAAATATCTTCGTTATCTAATTGCTGAAATCCAATTTGAAATGCCTCTTTTTCAAAATAAGGTAAGTACATGTTTCTCCATAGTGATGAAATTTTAAGTAGTCCAAATAATTTATATTCGATTCTTTCTGGCGTTTGTACATCAAATGCTTTGTCTAAAAGCGATTGATGTACAGAATCAATATCTGATACATCAATCATTAAGCATATTGCTCCTCTTGTGCCTCGATTATACAACTCTGTCCAATCTTTTTTCCAGCCACCGCCATCCTTCTGTGTTATATTCACTAATTCAAGATACTCCTTTCCAATCCAAAGATTGCTTATTTTAAAGCCTTTCGTTCTTTTACCTTTTTTAGGTGCATACGGAAAACCATTTTGTTGTATCATATCTATCATTTTTTTGTCTTTTTGATATTTATCATCAACATTGATAACAATATGATCGATTTTATTCATCGGTTAACTCCCCCATCTTAATTAAATGGATAGTTTCATAAAGATACTTCATTTTCAATTCTTCCATTTCATAAATGTAATCAAACGTTAGTCTTGTTAAAGGAGATAGATTCATTTGTTTCTCTTTTTCTTCTTCTCCCTTTTTTATTTCTGCTAAATGTCTTTTTTGCGCTTCAATTTGAATATTTAATGATTTAACAGCTTCTTGTTTTTCAATTTCGTCAGCAAACATTAGTCCAGCAAAAAGTTGAGTTGGATAAGTATTTTGAGATTCTACAAGACATTTCATCACACATTCTTTCTTGTGTTCTTTTCCAAGTTCTGTAATCTCGTAAATTTTAGTACTCTTTTTCCCTACCGTCCTAGTTTCACAAACTTTTATATAGTTTCCTTTTTCTAATTTATTTAGCGCATAATAGATTGAGCCAACTAGAATTCCTCCCCATCTATCTACCATTGTATTTTTTAAATTCTGCTCAACATCATACCCTGACATCGGTTTCATCGATATTAATCCTAATATATATAAGTCCGTCATCAGATTCCTCCAAATCAATATCTATTTACACAATACTCAACATTGAGTATTGTTTCAAGATTAGATTAAAATTTTCTTTCATGCTAAACACTTTTTCAGAGCTCTCAAAAAATCCTGTAAGCAAGCGTTAGAGCGATGTTCATAAATGAAGAGGTGTGCAATACGATGAGTGATCAACTGGATCAGGTTGAACTTCATCAATTTCATTGAGCTTTTCCTCAATTTTAACCTTTCATTAATAGACAGGTGACTCATGAGTGAGCCCCCTCGATCAAACTAAAAAAAAGACGAACGGCAACCATTCGTCTTCTTTCTTCACTTCACTTCCTCATGCTCATGCTCATGCTCATGAGCAGAATGCCTTTTATTGGCGATAAAGAGTGCACAGGTCATGGCAAGAATGGCCAGCGCCCACCAGAACGTCGATACAGCCTGTTCATGATCAATGATAATCAAACGGATAACAGCTGTGATGCCAATATAAATGAAATAGCGAAGCGGGAAATGAAAGTTTGATTTAAAGTATTTAATAATTAAGGCAATAAACTCAAAATACATAAAGAAGATCAGCAGTTCTCCCAGCATGCCATAATAGCTTTCTCCTTTGTTGAACAATGTCTTGTAGACAAATTGTACAATGTACCATGTTTCACTGATTAAGAGGACGCTTAAAGCGATCGCCAGAAAGAACAGGCAGATATTCAGAAGGGCTTGCAAGAGATCAGGTACCTTTTGGAAGTTGTTGAATCGTTTCATTGGATAGTCTCTCCATTCCAGTATATTGATTTGTCGTCTACATTTTGATGTTCCAAAAACGCAGCACGATGTAGTAAACAGCGTTCCTTTCTTTACTTTCAAACTGCCCCTGCATGCGAGACATCATTCGTGCAATGCTTCGTTCACCGAGTCCGTTGCTTTCCGGCATGACATCCATCTCTTTTATCGCATTGCTCACATGGAATCTCAAAGATTTCTTGATCGGATAAAAACGTCATATTGATGTCCTTTTTTGGATCTGCGTATTTACGTAAGTTTGACATCACATTATCAAACACTCGGCCAAGCTCCTCGATATTCACGTTGATATGGCTGTCCGGTAGCTCTCCTAAAAGATGAACCCGGAATTTCTCTTGATACAAGATAATGAAATTATGCGAGAAAATTGAGAAACAAACAGCAAACCCATCATTCTCACTATCACTAACGCCTTTCTCCAAATAACTAAGGGGAATGGTAGTCACATTCATATCGTTGTTAATTGATAAGAATAGTATAGTACCGAAAAAGCTGATAAAAACAACTAATAAAGAAAACTTCAACACCCGGGAATTTCTCTTTATAAATAGATTTAGCCAATTATATTTGGAATGGTACAGTTTAGTCTCCACATGATCACCTTATTGACTTAATTGGTTTTCTTTATGTTTTCAATTCGTTTTTCAAAAGAGGGATGACTTTCACGCCATTCAGACTTTCTTCCATAATCTCCATCTTCTTCCTCAATAAGACTGCTTAATTTAATCAAAGTATTGAGATACACTGTTTTACTCTCAAGATGGGAAACAGCAAAGTTATCAGCCTGAATCTCAAATAACCGGCTGATTTTCTTTGGCAGCCATTCCGTAATGAAGATCATGAGAATTATTCCTATTGGGAAAATAAGAATATATTGCCACCATCCGTTGGCAAGCATAACCTGTCTGGCATAATACATACTGATGCCCATAAGTAATGTTACGATCAAAGTTAGAAACATGGTATAATGTGCGTGTTTTAACTTCGCATGTCCCATTTCATGGTATAAGATAGCACGAATTTCCTCTTTATCAAACTTATCTAACAACCCTTCTGTCACATACACATCGACTCTTCTTGTAAATGGAAGTTTAAATGAATATATCCAAGCATTCACATCCTGTTGTGAGTCTTTTTTCACCCAAATATTTACCTTTTGGTTTGTCTTATACTCAATATCCTTGCGAATATTCATGAATGCTTCCGTATTTAAAACTTCATATTTGTTTATTATTTTTTGAATGATTGAGTAACCAATAATAAATAATATGATTAGGGCGAAGTACCAGCCACAAAATAGAAAAATGTTATCCATGATCTTCGCTTGAAACGACAAAGGAAGTAATAAATAAGATCCGAAATATAACAAGGATAATGTGGCAGCACCAAACAAAACGACTTGCTCCCTAACATTCATTAAGAACGAATTTCCTGACGCGCCTTCATTTTCTTCTAATTCTTCAGGCGTATCTTTTGTAGTATATCCAAATGAATAAGCTGTCAATAAGACTGACAGGAAACTAGGTACAAGTATAGAGAGAATAATACTTAAGACATAAGAGCCTGTTATTGATAGCACATATCCCATTAAAAAATAATAATTTAATCCCAAGGGAAGAAAAATGGCTAGAACAAAGGGAATAAATAATGTGAATAGGTTTTTCATAGATTCATGAAGATTAAAAAATAAAAATAACAGAGCTGGAAAAAGGATTCCCATTAAAGTAATTAAAATAATATATGTCGTATTATGCTTAAAACCTGTTTTGACCTTAGTAGTTTCTGTTAGATTCGTTAGATTGTATTTAGAGAAAAAAGGATTTTGCGATACCTGTTCCATCTTGATTGTATCATCATGAATAAGTACAAAACCTCTTCTTAGAAAAACCGTTGCCTTATCTTTCATTAATTTGTCAGTTTCAATCGTGCTAATTCCATTCCTAGATGGAATCTCCGTGAAATTTATTTGCTTTCCCCCCAATTGAAAGGCTGCTTCTGAACGATCTTTGGAGTCACCATCTTGATAGGTTAATAAAAAATCACCCTGATAAAGAGAATGGGAGATTAATACTTTTGGATTGTTATCTTTGTTCGAATCAAGTAGAACAAATGGAGAAACAACTGCTGAACGGATACCAACTTCAATCAAAATGACTATTATTGTAATAATGCTTGCAATAAGATAAGAAAGTGAGGCTTTTCGTAACATTTCATCACATCCTACTGACAGATTATAGGGTTAAAACAATTATATAGCAGAAAATCACTTAAAGCGGGATTTTTCTGCGACAAAGCCACTTGTAAAATTAGTGACCGATATTACGTATCTGCCATTTGGTCAAAAAATGCTTTATCTATCCACAATAAAAGATTTATATACAAGTGAAATTGTCGCTTATACGATTGGTGATAAACAAGACGTTACTCTTGTTCTAGATACTTTGAATCAGCTACAGGCATTGCCAGAAGGCTGCATACTTCATAGTGATCAAGGATCGGTCTACACTTCTTATGCTTATCAAAAGGAGATGAAGGAAAAAGGCATTATCATGAGCATGTCCCGTAAGGGTATGCCCGCTGATAATGCCTCAATCGAATCCTTCCACTCTAGTTTAAAATCAGAAAGATTCTATCACCACCACCTGACAAACACTACAACAGCCATTGTAGAAAAGACAGTCAGGGAGTATATTCATTATTATAACAATATCCGAATTCAATTAAAATGAAACAACCAGTCACCGAAAGAGTTTCGGCAACTGGCTGTTTCATAAAGGTGTTTTGATCCCTGTCTTAAAAATGGGGGTCAGTCCCGTCCCAAAAATCGTGCTTTTTTAATAAAAATCACCTTTTTCGTTTTAGGGTGTTATAAAATCTTTCAGTTGATGGACATAGGGGGATCCCAAGCAATACAATTTTATTTCAATTACTACATACTTTTATTTATCCCACATTCTCAACTGCTAATCATACTATTTTTGATGATGAATGCTGCTGTTTCACTCGGATGGCTAAGAGGGAAATGATGACCATATGGAACAAAATCAACTTGACCAAGATGCGATGGGGCAGAATAGCCTTTGTCATAATCCCCCCAAATAATATGAAGATGATCCTTTGTGACTTCATTGAAATCATCTTGATCGGTTTTCAGTAGTAAATGGTTGAGCTGAATCGTCGTATTTAAAATTCTAGGAGAAGTAAAACTGTTTCTGATTTTTTCAATATAATGTTCAGGAATGCTCTCCGTGCTTTCAAACAAACCATGTCTTAATAAATAACGCTCTATCAAATGAGTCGTTGCCAATCTTAATGTCCATTTGTTCAGAAATTGAGGAACATATAGTGATTTTGCATTTTGTTTAGCAACAGGCGGCTGAAGTAAAGTGATTGAATACTTCTTATCTATGTATTCTTGTCCCAATGCTTCCAAAAGAATATACGCACCGAATGAATGGCCGATTAGATGTGCACCATTCGTCGCTTTCTCTAATACTTTTTTCACTACATTTAAATAGATATCTAGAAGATGTTTCTCTCGTTTAAAAGGAGAACGCCCCAAACCAGGAAGATCCAAGATCCATACAGGTTGACCCGTTTTTTCATGAAGCTCTTGTGCTAAAGGAAATAAATCTTCTCCATCACTCAATAAACCATGTAATAAAATAAACGGCTTCCCTTCTCCTTTTAATTGATAAATGGTTGTGTTATCGCATAGTGTTCGTTTAAATAAATGATGCTGCTCACCATTTTGATACATCATTCGATAATCTAGATCAGCTACTACAGCAGGGAAAAATTTCATGACACTCGTCTTCTTAAACCAATCTTCTCCCATTATTTTTTTCGCTGAAGCATTTGAAAATGTTCGTTTTGTCATAAAATTCAGTCCATCGGAAGGAATTTTTGTTATTTTACTTACTCCACTTTTCATTATTCCTTTCATAAGTGGCATTGGGACAGAAATTTTTGGTGCCTTCATATTCATACTTTCCGACATCATACTTAATAACTCAGCAATGTTCTGATCGTGCTCTTTGTCTTCAACAAGTGTATATGTTTGAATAGCCGGCTGCTCCAATCTGAAAACCTGCACAATAAACTTCGCAAACTCATCGTTTGAAATAAGTGGTAACCTATATCTCTTACCTCCAGGAATCACTGGCATGAGCCCTCTTCGCATACTCGTCACAAGCAAACCTAATCCTGCTATCTGCTCTGTACTCCCTGTTTTACTACTGCCGACTACAGTTGGTGGATTAATGACAGAAAGCGGATAACCGACTGCTGATGCCTGTTGACGGATATAAAGATCTGCTAAAAATTTTGTTCTCTCATATGGATTTTTTATTTTCAAATATTTGTTTCCTTCTTTAAACACATCCATTGCAATCTTGCTATTTTTATCATCAAACGGGCTCATATAACCTACAACATGAATAAATTGCTGCAATCCCTTCAATTGATGAATACTCTTAGCTAATTCACTAATATGTTTGGCGCCATTTAAAAATACGGAAGCTGCCTCTTTACTTGTCGCTTGAATATCCATGGGGCCTCCTGCGTGAATCATCACATCCGTTTTCAATATCCTCTCCTTATCTTCAGCATTTAGACCTAAATCTATTTTCGTCAAATCACCTTCAACAAAGTGCATAACTTCCTTTTTTAACATGCCTCTTTCTTGAAAAATGCGTGCTGCTTTACTTTTCGACCTCACTAAAAGAAGAATGTTCACATCCTCTTTGGCTAATTCTTTCACTAACTGCTTTCCAATAAAGCCTGTTCCACCAATTAAAAATACTGTTTTCATATGAAATCTCCTTTTTAGTACCACTCAGTACTAATTTAGTGTAAAAAAAATGCTTCTTTTATCGAAGCAAGTTAAATAAATGATCTGCTGTTTTCGTGATGACAGTTGCATCCTTCAATGTTTCTGAAATAAATAACGCTCCTTCAAGATTTGTAATAAAAAGTGATGCCACCTCATCAATCTGAATCGTATTTCTAAATTCTCCCTTCTCTACTCCTTGTTTCAGTAATAAAGAAACTTTCTTTTGTAATCCTGTAAAAAAAAGACCTATTTTTTCTTTAATTTGCGTAGCCTGTGTAGGACTTTGAATATAAAGAGTAATAAATGGACAGCCGCCCTTATAGTCTCTCGACTGAACCCCTTGTGATAATTGCTTTAAAAACAGCTGAATACGATCTTCAACTAAAAATTGGTTCTGAGACAGTACATCATCAATTGCAGATTGATACATGTCAATCCAATAATCAACGACCCCTTCTAATAATTCTTCCTTATTAGAAAAGTGATAATACACATTAGACTTTGATACTTTGCTTACACGTACTAATTCATCCATGCTTGTATAAGCAAACCCTTTTTCTAAAAATAATGTTGCAGCTACTTCAAGTACACGTTTTTGATTCATTAATTTTACCTTTGTCATAATTAGAACTATACAGTACTAATTTATTTAGTGCAAGTATTTATGTTTAAAAAAGTTTGATCAAAAAGTTCCACTAACTTTGATTTTAAAATCTTATTTTAAATAAAGTTGAATTGACCCTAACCATTAAAAAAATCACCATTAGAAACATTATTGTATATAGGATCATTATCATTTAAGAAATATTGAACGGAATGATAGAGAAAAAAGAACTCGAAACGTTACGCAAAAAGTATAGACCGTATGACGAATAACCAGGTTCTCACTTTCATGAGCGCCTGGTTATTTATTTTAGTGACTAATCAATAATTCCTCCACCTGTGTCTTAAGGGCCTGATTAGCATATCTACCAATTAACTAAATTCAATAATTAGTTTGATAACTAAAAATATTAATGTTGTCATAAAATTGTAATATATTACTACCTACAGGAGGTTTTCTTTATGAAAAAAAGTTATTACTCGTTCCTGTTATTTCTCTAGGATTGATTAGTGGAATACCTGGTGGTGTATCTGCTGCTGAAACAGAAAATTACAGTCAAAATCAAACTCATTCTACTATCATGAATACATCTAGCAGTATTCATGATAAAGCTTTTGAACTAAAAAATGGAGGTATAGGTAATTCTTATACCGGCAAGTATAACCCTATTAAATATTATAAATTTTATTTTGATGGTTCTGATGACGTCAGTGTAATATTTAATAGTAAGGGGTCTCATAAACTAAGTATATTAAACGGAAAATTAATCCAATTCGGAACAGACTTTGCACTTTTTCCGGATCTAACTTTGGGTTGGAATTATCTTGAAGTAGTAGATACAAGACCTAGTCTTGGTGCATCATACTATGATTTAAAAATACAATGGGGTTAATTTGTTAGTACATATTTAGAAAAAATGCTTTTTAAATATTTATTTAAATTTGTGCATATAAGACCAAGACGGCAATTAAGCTATCTTGGTCTTCCTTTATTTATTACGTCTTTGTTGAATTGTAATATACAATTCTGCTAAACGGACATTTAACAAGGTTTTAGTGAAAGATAATGTTGAGCTAAATAAAGATGAAGTGAAAAATTTTAGTTTGGATGAATTAAAAAAAATACTCGATTACATGAAAACCTATAAACACCAACGATGCATAGATTATCAATTGTATTATATGCTTATGTACTTTTCGAGCGAAATAGGCTTGCGTATAAGCGAGGCGTTAGCTTTGAAGTGGTGGGATATTGAAGATAATAAAGTGACAGGTTAGGCGGGATAACAGCAATAAAGTGACTTTAACAACCAAAAAAGCACATCATCTTATCGCACTATAGGAATAATTGATGCAGTATTAAAAGAACTTAAAAAATTCAAGTTGAAACAGAACGAAATGATATTAAGTAATAAATCATTTAATAAAAATAGTGATAATATCATCTTTCAAAATTATCTTGGCATTTATTTAACGCCTTCTACAGTACGTGAAAGTATTGTAAAAAAGCTGGGGTAGATTATAAAGGAACGCATTGTTTCAGACATACTCATGCAGTTTTACCTTTGGAATCAGTAGCCAGTTTAAAATTGTTTCTAACCGATTAGGGCATAAGACAATTAAAACAACTTCTGATACTTACTTAGATATTTCTGAGAAAATAGAAGAAGACGAACTAAAAAAGTTCGCCTCCTCTACAAAAGATAAAATATAAATCGCCACGTTTTAGGCTCGGCCGATTTTTCATTATTCTTCCAAAACCTCTAAAACCCTTATATATCAGGTATTTCAGGTGTATTACCCGATACTACCTTCCATCTCAAACTTAATTAATCTAGGATTTTAGAGTGTATCAAAACTATCTGGAATCCTAGGAGCGATTTTTGTATACAAGCTTTCAAAATGTATATAATTCAATCGGTACACCGTAAATTAACCAGGATTTTGAGTAGCATAGATATATTAAAGTATTACATCTATTTTAAATACTTTAATATGCACTGGAAGGATTGTGGAAACGAAATTGGTTAGAAATAAAGAGTATTATTATTTCACTTTAAAAGGTAGAATGTACGTAATCAAAAGTTAAAAATTGAATTAACAACTTTAATTATAATTTTTCCAATATCAACCTTAATATCTACACACAATCATTAAAAACCTGATGAGCTTTTCTCATCAGGTATAAAACAGACTCTTCCGGAATTCTGTTAAAAATTAACCTTTGTCAGTCTGTATTCGGTTATATTTAAGCCCGGTCTCTTCTAGATAAGATAAACTTTCATCAAAAGAGTTTTTTGATCGCTCAATCTCTTCATTTAACATTCCTTTAGCTACTGCTCCGGTTATAAAGGCTGTTGCAAAAGAAGTCCCTCGTACTGTTTCATAAGTTCCATCTTTATTAGTAGTGTAAATATTAGTTCCTGGACCAAAAACATCTATTTTACCTAACGAACTCAAAACATCGACTTCTCCTGTTTCATTCATAGAACCTACTGAAATTACATTTGGGTATTTTGCGGGAAAGTCTACTTCTTGCCCCAATCTATTTCCAGCTGAAGCAATTACTATAATCCCCTCTGATGTTAAGGTGTTAATAGTCTCTTCGAGTTCAATATAACTTTTTGAAAAACCAAAGCTAATATTAATAATATCTACTTCTTTTTCATAAGCCCACATTAATCCTCGTAAAATATCATCAATTTCTCCTTTACCCTCAGAATTTAGTACCTTTACATCAAATAGTTCAATGTCTTGACTAACACCGATCATGCCAATTGAATTTTGGTTTGCATTTAGAATACCGGCGATGTTTGTACCATGGCCATAATCATCTACTATATTATCTGTAGCGTTTATAGCGTTAAAACTTTCAACAACTTTTCCTTCAAGGTCTTCATGTTCTGAAAAAATCCCACTATCTACAACTGCAACTTTTATCTTTTTGCCTGTTTCTTTATTAGCAATCCCTATATATTCATGACCCCATGTAACGATTTCTTTGCTTTCCCTAGAGTTATTTTCGTCAGCAGAGCATCCAACAAGATGAATTATTAATAGTGAGAGGAAACTAACAATAAGAGAGTTTCTTTTAATTATAATCTTCTCCTACCATTAAAGTACTATACTTTGTTTTAAATTTTTCATACTTTCTCTCATCCTTAAATAATAAGAATGCCCCTCTGTCATCATAAATATGATAAATAAAATCTTTATTTATAAAGAATATTTCAGGATAACTACTATATTTGTCATTGAACCTCGGAGCCATACTTTTAAAATCTTGATTACATATTGCCTTGATTATTTTCTTGTACTCTATATGCTGTTTTTTTGTTTCTAAAGAATACTGAATTACTTTTCCATTCTCATCTTTAGAATTTTTTACATTGAGTCTATATTTATTAATTTTTTTTGAATACTTACTATATACTCCTATCGGCCTCCGTAATGAATGCTCGCTTCGAACAATTGTGACGACGAACAATAAATCGTTCCCCCAAAAAAGTTCATCAAATATACTTATTGCAACATTATAAACCTTATTAAAATATTGAGGATTTAAATTGCCTTGATCATTAAACTGATACATTTCTTTTTCGAGTTGAATATGAAGGCTTAGAGGTAACTCGTTAAAGGAATCATTAATTAAATCAATATTGAATTCACTTTGTAAATAATCTAGGTGAACCATATCTCATTCTCCTTTCATTCTTTTATGTACAATTTTTAGTTTCTTAATATATGACCACTTTTATTTAGTGTAGCTATACGCTCTCCGGATTTATTCATTAATTTGTAGTAACTTCCTCCATGAGAATTCCCTTTCCCAAGATCTCTTGAAATGGACCAACCAGATTTAGGATCTTTCCACTCTTGTTTACCTTTAACCTTCTTAGTGAAAAGAGAAATCTTAACTCCAGTATCATTCAATAAAGATTTTTTTACATTTTTTGTAGCTAGTCTTGCTGAAGAGTTAAGAGCGTTAGTAACAACCTTCTTACCATAAATGCAATAACTTTTGTAACTATATCACTCTTAAGTGTATGGTACCTTGCAAACCATCCTAATACTTTGAAATTGAATTTTCTTATTTTCAGAACCAATGCGTTAGAAATTGATTTTTTAAAACCATCTATTTTAAAATTTGTTATTTTAACTACAAATAATAACAGATATTCATTTCTATCATTAATATAAAGACTTATATTGTTTTTATATTATAGTAAATCCCCTGCTTTTATTCATAGTCAACTTAGATGTAACCAATGAAATAGAAGAAGACGAACTTAAAAAGTTCGTCTCCTACACTAAAAGGTCATCTTGATCGGCACAAATTCGGCACGCTTCATCAACCTCTTATATCAATCATTTTCAATCCTCTGTATTAACCAATAGAACCTTCCATCTCGAACTTAATTATTTTTGGGAATCACACACAAACATACGTTCTCTCGTGATAGTGATTCCCACGTTTTATATTTGTTTTGCGTCATATAAAATAATAAGCTGTCGTAAGTTTGTGGGTGTTTTGTGGGTGTGCCCACATAAATACATATTAATGAAGGAAGTGAAATACATGAACATAAATAAATTAAGATCATTCCTTTATAAAACATCAAAATACCTGGGTGACGTCAACGCCGTTCAAAAGGGCACTATAGGCAAGCGTATCATGCGACGTGCTGCGGGGAAAACGACTGGAAAATTGTTAGGTAAACTATTCAAGTAGCCCGCCATTTGGTGGGTTTTTATGAATACTCCCACCACTTACCACCCTTGCGGTACGATTGAATATATTTAAAAAACCTCTCGCTATGCGAAAGGCTTATTATTATGCTCCTGATAAACTGCACCTTTGACTGTATGATGATATGTCAATAACAGGGATGAAGTTTTTACATTGTGTTTACTTTCACTTTTGTGTAGACGAATTATTATTCTTATTTTGTATAGGGATAGTGATTGAAAGAGCTAAGGATAATAGGAATATTAATATATATATAATCCCATTATAAATAAATTGTTTATTTATAATTATTTGTATAAATCCCGTTAATGATACTATAAAAATGAGAATACACATTACACGAGCTAGATTCATTTATATACCACCTAACTAATATTTTTTCCAAAAGCATTCGCCTATGTTAAACCCTGATAAGAATGTTAAGCCATAAAAGCAAGGCGCACAAGCTGTACCCATTGTTACACTACAAGCTCCGCCACAAATGCTTCCTGCTAATGTAATCATCGCCCAACTAACTCCTTTTGAAGATAAACAATTGTTAAAACCATTCCACCATTTTTTGAAATTTTTTTGTGGGGAAGCCTGAAGCTTCATTTTGTTTGTATCACTTTTTTCGAAAGCTACAATTTTATCAAAGTCTTTTTCTGAAAAATTCAGAAGTTTTTCGCTTACCAATTTTCCGTTAACCCAATAAGACGAAGTTCCTTCAAGTTCTTCCTTATTAGTTTTCAAATGAATTTCTGAATAATTAACTAAAGTATTATTCTGATCAAACGTTAGTACTATACCTTCCATATTATTCAGGGGATCTGATGTCTTTATAGGTACATTCAGAAAGAATTCGTTAGTTTCTTTATTAAACAAAGCCGTAGCACCATCCAAATTAAGCTCATTTTTGCTGTAAAGCGTTACCTCTTTGTTTTTTACAAGTTCAGTTGTTTTAGTCACCAACTTCTCAACTTTATTGTTACTGACTTTTTCAGTTTGTTCACTTAATTCATTATACGCTTTAATCGCGTCTTTAACATCATCGTTTAATGAGGTTTCAATATTTGAGGCCATTGACACACCTCCACCTCCAACCAAACACATAATTAAAGTAAGTACCAGGGTAAAACACATGATTTTTTTCACTTTCATTCCTTTCTATTATAAAATATTTCCAATACAATTACCGTATCACAAATTATTGAAAAATGTAGATAATTTTCAAAACTCCTTTCTATTATTAACAAAAAAGATTTTTGAAATGCAGTGAATAATTCTACGAGAACACGTAATAAAAAGCAAATGGTTGATTACGATAATTAAAGTTTTAAACAGAGTTAAAAAAGATTTATTTCCACTAAAAGAGGGATTATTACTTCAATAATGCTTTCAATCTCGCTTTAGTCTTCGGACCATAAATACCATCAGCTGAAAGACCGTGCATTAATTGGAATCGTTTGACCGCATCCGCTGTTTTCGCACCATAATAGCCATCAAAGCCGTTGTTTTTTGCTCCTTTGTTCGGGTAGTAGTAAACCGCCGCTAGGGCTTGCTGTACGGCTTTTACTGCTGCTCCCTTTGTAAGGAGGCTTTGTAACTTTTAAAATGCCTGTTGGCAAACCATATGACTTTTTAGCAGGCTTGGAAGCTGCTGTTTTGGATGGTTCTGCTTTTGTTGGTTTAACAGTCGGCTTTTTATTTGTGTGAGCAATAGCAATACCGGCTTTGAAGCTGTCCCAACGATTAAGCAGCCGGCGGGGGCATTCTTTCCCGCTCCAATGCTTATGCGGCACAACGTTTGAAAGTGAAATGCCTTGATCTTGCATTAACTGGCGAATCAACCATTGAGCATTTTCGACCGCCTTCTCAAAATTCCCATCACTATTTTCACAAATTTCAATGCCGATTGACTTCATATTGCCCGTTCCTCTGCCATCTCCTGCGTGCCAACCGTTTTCGTTTAGTGGTAAATGCTGATAGATCACATTTTCATCTACAGTGTAGATGATGCTAACAAATGTTAGTAATATGAAAATGCCTTGTCCCGTTGAATCTCTTTTTGCTACAATCAGCTTCCCCTGAATACTCAAGTCATCATTTTTCTTGACTAACATAGGAATGACAAAATCGGGTACTTGTAGATAAGCCGCTGCATCATCAATTTTCATGGTTTGATGTTTACAGGCTTTGACGATATGCAACAACTCGATATGTTTTGGTAGGCTCATAGTTTTTCTGCCCCCCAATTTCCTGTACGGAAGGTCGGAGAAGGATTTAATTCTTCTCGGTAGATATTAGGATGCTTTTCGATATACGCTTCGAGTTCTTCTTTCGTCATTTTCCAAACCCTCACCGGACCAGGCGCATATGGATTTTTTATATTTGTATTCATTTTTATTTCCTCCTATCAAATGCGGATTTATAAATATTTAATTTGCGTTTTTCCCCACTTTTTAGGAAAAATCGAAACTCTATCCCCTGGATTGTTCTTTCAACCAAGTTATTAAAAACTGTTCGCATTCTTTTGCAGGAAAAAGCCATTTTGTTCCGACTCGATATTTTGGAAATCTCGGATCATAAAAAAATGTTTCTTTTATGAAGTTGAGGCTCATATTTGTTTGCTTACACAATTCTTTTGTGTCCCAAAATGTAACCCTGTGTTCAATCGCTTCAAGTCGTTTTGAAAGTTCTTTTGAAACCTGTTCTTCTAAGAGGTTTTGATCAATTTCAAAAGTGATCATTAATCCCATCCACCTCTCTCGGATATCCCTAATATTTTGCAAATGTGTTTGGCGTGTTCTTGTGCTTTTCTTCCCGTTTTTTTACCGTTGATGATGTCGCTGATATAAGGGGCAGACACACCCAACATTTCTGCTAACTGCTTTTGCGTCATACCTCGCATATACATTTCCGACTTAACTCTAGCGGCTGTAAGAAATTGCATTTAAAGTCTTACCTCCTTCCAAAAAATATAAAAAGCTAATTAATTAGCTAAATATTATCGATATTTTTATGCGTATAGTTTAATATATACCCATAGCTAAATAAGACTTTAAAAAGCCTGTAATTGTACATTTCATTGCTCCCCAGCGTCTAAAATGTATTTTTCGTAGGTCGTATTTTTTATTGTCTTTTAGCTAACTAATTAGCTTATGTCACCAATATTAAACTATAAGAATAAATTAATCGCGTATTTTTATGCTTAAAATTTAACTTTGTTTGACTAGCTCATAAGGATGGTTGATATGACGGTTTTTGACATAGTAAAAGAGTTATGCAACGAAAGAAAAATCTCAATTAATGATTTAGAAAAATCGCTTGGTTATTCAAAAAACACTTTATACAGGTTAAAAACTCAAACCCCTGGGGCTGATAAACTGCAAAAAATTGCGGATTATTTTGACGTGTCAACGGATTACCTTTTGGGACGCACCGAAGTTAAAAAAACTTTTGATTTAACGGAAAAAGATGAGAAGGACATACAAAAGGAATTGCAAAACATTATAAACGGACTTGAAGGAAATAGTTATGCAGCGTTTGATGGTCAAATTCTTGATGATATGGAAGAAGAAGATAAGGAACTTTTAATCGCTAGTCTTGAAAACACTTTGAGAATAGCAAAGAAAATAGCAAAACAAAAATATACTCCTAAAAATATAGATAAGGGATGATATTTTACATCATGGGCGATATTACTGAAATTGTTTCAAAATTACAAAATAAATTTAAGTCATCTGATCCTTTTTTCATTGCAAACAAACTTAATATCATTACAATTCATGAAGACTTAGGGAATAACCTCGGATATTACAGCAAACATTTTCGTACTAAATTCAATCACATTAATGAGAAGGTGAGTGAAAAATCTAGTTTCTTTGTTTGCGCTCACGAGCTAGGACACGCTTTGCTTCATAGCGACTCTAATACTCCATTCTTGAAAAGAAACACTTTCTTTTCGACTGAAAAAATTGAACTGGAAGCAAACTTTTTCGCAATGCATTTATTGTTTTCTTCCGTTCAAAGGGGTGTTACTTATTGTGAATTTAAAGATTATGGCATTCCAAAAGAACTTGTACAAAATTACCATAGTATTTTTTAAACAAAACCGAACAAATGTTCTTTGATGGTTCTGAAAATAAAAGCAGGGAGTGAACTATCTTGGCTAGTTTCAGACAACATGAAAACGGTACTTGGGAATATAGAATTAGATATAAAGATAAAAGAACGGAGAAGTATAAAGAGAAATCAAAAAGGGGCTTTAAAACAAAAAAAGAGGCTAGGATCGCTGCGGAAAAAACAGCGCACGATCTTGAATATGTTGGTTTTGATTCAACAAACGAAACAGTCGGGGGGTACTTTCCCGATTGGTTAGAAATATATAAAAAGCCATCCGTAAAAAAAAAAACAACCTACTCTTTACAAGAAAGAACTATTAGAATCAATATTTTACCTAGATGGGAACATTATCGTTTAAGAGATATTGAACGGAATGAATATCAAAAATGGTTAAATGAATTGATTGAAAAATATAGCGAAGGAACTATTAGAAGCTTTAAATGAAGCTGTACATGATTTTAGAATCCTTCGAGAAAACCCGTTGGTAAACATAAAAATACCTAAAAAGAAGGAACAGAAAAAAACATTAAAATACTTTACCCTTTCACAAACTGAAATATTTTTAAATCAAGTAAAAACACCTGTTAAGAATGCAAAATATTCACATTCAATTCAGTATTACGTCCTTTTCACTTTAATTGCAAGAACAGGTTTACGAATTGGAGAGGCTCTCGCATTAACATGGGATGATATAAATTTAAAAGATGGAGAGTTAACAGTTGATAAAACTCTTATATATCCCTTGAATACTCAACCATACATCTCAACACCTAAAACACAATCTAGTTACAGAACAATAAAACTTGATGATCACAAAGGATCGTTATTGAAAAAACACCGAGTTAACAGACACGAAGTCGTTTTGATGTACACCAACTTTGTTCAGCCGGAAAATAACATTGTGTTCTTTCAACATGAGGGCAAATGGTTAAAAACAAATGTTGTGAGAGAGTATTTTAAAGAAGTCTGTAAAAGGGCAAATCTTCCCGTTCTGTCTCCTCATGCTTTAAGACATACCATGCTGTACACCTTTTAGAAGCTGGCGTGAATATTAAATATGTATCAGAACGATTAGGGCATTCTAGTATAAAAACAACCGCAGATAAGTATCTCCATGTCACCAAAAAAATTGAGGACCAAGCAATGGAAATGTATCTGCGGTATGTTCAATAATTAAATTTTGTGGGTGTTTTGTGGGTGCTTAATAAAAATGTAATGCCTAAACACCTTTAATCCCCGGTATATCAACGGTTAACCTATACTACCTTCCATCTCAAACTTAATCAAACGGTTCATTTCAACGGCGTATTCCATTGGTAGTTCTTTTGTGAATGGCTCGATGAAGCCCATGACGATCATTTCTGTTGCTTCTTCTTCAGAAATTCCGCGGCTCATCAAGTAGAAAAGTTGTTCTTCTGATACTTTAGATACCTTCGCTTCGTGCTCTAATGAAATGTTGTCGTTCAAGATTTCATTGTACGGGATTGTATCAGAAGTTGATTTGTTATCCATGATGAGTGTGTCACACTCGATGTTTGAGCGTGCACCCTCTGCTTTGCGTCCGAAGTGAACGATACCGCGGTATGTGACTTTCCCGCCTTGTTTGGAAATCGACTTCGATACGATTGTTGAAGATGTGTTTGGTGCAAGGTGAATCATTTTTGCACCTGCATCTTGGTGCTGACCTTTACCTGCTAGGGCAATACTTAATGTCATACCACGAGCGCCTTCACCTTTTAGGATAACCGCTGGATATTTCATTGTCAGCTTAGAACCGATGTTACCATCAATCCATTCCATTGTCGCATTCTCTTCACATACCGTCCGTTTTGTCACAAGGTTGAACACGTTGTTTGCCCAGTTTTGAATCGTTGTATAACGGCAGTAGCCGCCTTTTTTAACGATGATTTCAACAACTGCACTGTGCAGTGAGTTCGTTGTATAAACTGGCGCTGTACAGCCTTCTACGTAATGCACATGTGCACCTTCATCAACGATGATGAGTGTACGCTCGAATTGGCCCATGTTCTCAGAGTTGATACGGAAGTATGCTTGAAGTGGCGTATCCACCTTCACACCCTTTGGAACATAGATGAATGAACCACC
Organism: Bacillus sp. NPDC077027; assembly: GCF_050269555.1. Classification (NCBI taxonomy): domain Bacteria; kingdom Bacillati; phylum Bacillota; class Bacilli; order Caryophanales; family Bacillaceae; genus Bacillus; species Bacillus sp. NPDC077027. The sequence continues at coordinate 179,472 of NZ_JBNNIO010000002.1, forward strand.
AGACCATACCGCAGAGTTCAGTGCAGAAAATTTGTTGTCAGTCGGTGGAATGACTTTTGCCCAGTGTTCACGGAAAATGTCTTCGTTCTCTTTGAGTGCACTGTCTGTGTCTTTAAACACAATGCCTTGATCTTCAAGTTCTTGCTTCATGTTATGATAAACAACCTCAGATTCGTACTGAGCAGATACACCTGCTAAATACTTTTGTTCTGCTTCTGGGATTCCTAATTTATCAAAGGTTTGTTTGATTTCTTCAGGTACTTCATCCCACGATTTTTCAGAGCGTTCTGATGGTTTTACGTAATAGGTGATCTCATCAAAATTCAGTGCATTTAAATCTCCGCCCCATTGTGGCATCGGCATGTTGTAAAAGTGTTCGAGAGATTTCAAACGGAAGTCAAGCATCCACTGAGGCTCTTCCTTCATGCGAGAAATTTCTTCAACGATCTCTTTTGTCAGTCCGCGCTCTGAACGGAAAATGGAAACGTCTTTATCAGAAAAGCCGTATTTATATTCACCAACATCTGGCATTTTTTTAGCCATCCATTTTCACTCCAATCTCATTATTTGCCGTTGTCTTCGGCAGCTGCGCCTTTTTCAAGCGCCTTCCATGATAATGTGGCACATTTGATGCGTGCAGGGAATTTTGCAACCCCTTGTAATGCTTCAATATCACCAAGATCAATGGAATCGTCATATTCTTTGCCTTGCATCATATCGGAGAAAATCTGAGATAATTTTAAGGCTGTTTCAATATCTTTCCCTTTAATCGCTTGCGTCATCATCGAAGCAGATGCCATAGAAATGGAGCATCCCTCTCCTTCAAACTTCGCATCAGTGACCTTCTGATCTTCAATCTTCATTGTTAATCTGATGCGGTCGCCGCATGTCGGGTTGTTCATATCGACAACAATGCTGTCATTCAGCACGCCTTTGTTTCTCGGATTTTTATAATGATCCATAATCACTTGTCTATACAGTGTATCTAAGTTTACATTAAAAGACATTCGTAAAATACTCCTTTGTCTTACGGAGCGCTGCAATGAGGCGATCAATCTCTTCTTCTGTATTGTAAATATAGAAGCTAGCCCTTGCAGTCGCTGACACACCAAGCCATTTCATGAGCGGCTGTGCACAGTGATGTCCGGCACGAATGGCGACACCTTCTGTATCAAGAACCGTTGACGCATCATGTGGATGAACATCATCTAAATTAAACGTAACGAGACCTGCGCGATGCTCTGGTCCGTAAACCGTTGCACCGTCTAATTCCTTGAAGCGTTCCAGTGCGTACGAAGCAAGCTGATGCTCATAACGGCTCACTTCATCCATTCCGATTTCGTTTAGGAAATCAATTGCTTTTCCTAGTCCAACCGCTCCTGCAATGATTGGAGTACCCGCTTCAAATTTCCACGGAAGCTCTTTCCATGTTGAATCATATAGATCTACAAAGTCGATCATTTCGCCACCAAATTCGGCAGGCTCCATATTATTCAAAAGATCTTTCTTCCCATAAAGTACACCAATTCCTGTTGGACCACACATTTTATGCCCAGAGAATGCGAAGAAATCACAATCCATGTCCTGCACGTCAATTTGCATGTGCGGTGTACTTTGAGCACCGTCAACTGCAATGATTGCACCATGTTCATGGGCAATTTTTGCGATTTCTTTTATCGGATTGATCGTTCCAAGTACGTTAGATACATGGGTCATGGCGACAATTTTCGTATGGCTTGTCACCGTTCCCTTCACATCATCAAGAGATAAAGTGCCGTCTTCTTGTAAAGGAATATATTTTAACGTTGCGCCAGTTGCTTTTGCTGCCTGCTGCCAAGGGATGATGTTTGCATGGTGTTCCATATGCGTGATGACAATCTCATCACCTTCCTTCAGGTTAGCTCTAGCATAACTGATGGCAACTGTATTTAACGCTGTTGTTGTTCCTCTTGTGAAGATCACTTCCTGCACAGAGGAGGCATTGATGAATTTCCTCACCTTTTCCCTAGCACCCTCATATGCATCCGTTGCTCTTGTACCGAGGGTATGAACACCTCTATGGACGTTGGAGTTGTAAGATCGGTAATACTCATTCAATGTTTCAATGACGACCCTTGGCTTTTGGGAGGTAGCCGCACTGTCCAAATACACCAAATCATGTCCATTCACTTGCTGATGAAGGATTGGAAATTGCTCACGAACGTCTTTGATATTCATTATCTTACTTTCCTTTCAATGACAGAAATGAGCTGTTTTTTAACTCCTTCAATCGGCAGTTTTTTTACAACTGGATTTAAGAAGCCAAAAATAACGAGTCTTTCTGCATCTTCTTTGGAAATTCCGCGGCTCATAAGGTAGTAAAGTTGAAGTGGATCTACACGACCGACAGAGGCTGCGTGTCCTGCTGTTACGTCATCTTCGTCGATTAATAGGATTGGGTTTGCATCTCCACGTGCTTTCTCACTAAGCATGAGTACACGTGATTCTTGCTCAGCATTTGACTTTGTTGCCCCATGCTCGATTTTACCAATTCCGTTAAAGATAGAAGATGCTTGCTCCTTCATAACTCCATGCTTCAGGATGTAGCCTTCAGAGTTTTTACCGAAGTGAATGATACTTGTTGTAAAGTTCTGTGTTTGTTTGCCACGACCGACAACAACAGATTTTGTATCACCAAACGTTCCATCGCCCATCAGTTTTGTCGTGTTTTCTGACACTGTATCACCGTCATTCATTAGACCAAGCGCCCACTCGATTTTACTGTCACGTCCATTTGCAATACCACGTCTATTGACGTAAACAGTGACTCCTTCAGAAAGGTTATCAACTGCACCGTAAGTGACGTGTGCATTTGCACCAGTAATCACTTCAGACACGATGTTGTAAATCGCTTCTTCTGGCTTCGCTGTACTAATATAGTTCTCAACATAAGTGACAGAGCTGTGGTCATCTGCCACCACAATCACATGGTTGAAAAGAGTTGTTTCGTCTTTTTCATGTAAGTAAACAGCCTGAACTGGTGCTTCAAGTTCAACATTTTTTGGTACGTAAAGGAAAGTCCCGCCGTTTACCAATGCAGCGTGAAGTGCTGTGAGCTTATGCTCATCAACTTTGACTGCATCTTTCATGAAATATTTCTCTACTAAATCAGAATGTTCACGAATGGCTGTGTGAATGTCTGTGAAAATAACACCCTTCTCTTTTGCCTCTGTAGATAGCGTTAAATATGCAGGTGTTTGATCACGCTGAATGTATAACGTCTTGTCTGTATTCTCTAAATCAATTAAAGATTTTACTTCCTCTGGAAGCTCCTCTAATGATTGGTAAGGTACATTTTCTACAGTATGCTGTTTGAAGTTCGTTAAGTTCCATTTTGAGATATTTGTTTTATCAGGTTTCGGCATTGGGAGGTCTTCTGCTTTTTCAAGAGCTTGTAAGCGAAGGGAACTCATCCATGTCGGTTCCTGATGCTTCTTGGAGAAGCTTTTGACATAATCTTGATCTACTGATAATTTCGTTTCTAATGTCATCAATAATCCTCCTAACGCTTACGCTTCTTGACCAACAGTTTCGTCTTCGATACCTAGCTCTTTTTTAATCCAGTCATAGCCTTCTGCTTCAAGACGCTGTGCAAGTTCTGGTCCGCCAGATTTCACAATACGTCCTTGCATCATCACGTGTACAACATCAGGTGTAATGTAGTTCAGTAGACGCTGATAGTGAGTGATCATTAGACAACCAAAATCGCCCCCACGCATTTGATTAATTCCTTTAGACACTACTTTTAGGGCATCAATATCAAGACCTGAATCGATTTCATCTAAAATCGCAATCTTTGGTTCAATCATCATCAATTGAAGAATTTCATTACGCTTTTTCTCTCCACCTGAAAAGCCTTCGTTTAAGTAACGTTGTGCCATATCAGGATCCATTTCTAAGAATTCCATATTCTCATCCATTTTGCGGATAAATTTCATTAGAGAGATTTCGTCTCCTTCTTCTCTGCGCGCGTTGATTGCAGAGCGAAGAAAGTCCGCGTTTGTTACACCGCTAATTTCACTTGGGTACTGCATAGCAAGGAATAGACCAGCTTGTGCACGCTCATCTACTTCCATTTCAAGCACGTCTTCACCATCAAGGATGATGCTACCTTTTGTGACTTCATATTTCGGATGACCCATAATCGCAGCAGATAAAGTTGATTTACCTGTACCGTTTGGTCCCATTACAGCGTGGAATTCTCCACCTTTTATCTCAAGATTCACACCTTTTAAGATTTCTTTTCCCTCAATCTCAACGTGCAAGTCCTTAATTGTTAATGTCGAAGCAGTCATATATCGATACCTCCAAAATAATCATTATTCTCAATTTATTCTCATTCTAATATTATAACAAATTAAAAGTGAATACAACACATTCACGTCCAATGGAGTAGATGCACTAAAAATTCTAACAAAAAATGCAGGTTGATAAAAGGTTTTATGTCGAAAAGACTGTTTTCATGAAGAAAGGGCAGGAAAATATTTTCCCCACCCCTTTGCTTGTTTAACCTCTTATATTCATCTTTGCAAGCTGTCTTTTTTCATCTCGGTAAGATTGTTCTCGTTTATATTCTACCTTCATCCGTAAGTCATGGTCTCTTTCATATTCTGCATAGCTCATGCCATGAGATTTGTGCATCGCCTTTTCCATCTCAGCCGTATATTCCAAGCCGAGTATACTCTGGTCTGAACAGATAATAAACCATTCCCTTCAATTGGTATACATTCATTTTAACAAATTGATGTACCACCACACAAAAGGGGTATGATGCTTCAGATTGTCATCTCACCTCAAACATAGGGAAGAGGTGTATTCATCTCTTCATAACGGAATAATACCTTTTATTTCTCCATTTAATGCGTTGTTCCTCCAAATTCATCGATACATTGCTGAACAACTGTAATTCCTTGACTCAATGCCGCTCCGCCGCCAAAAGCAGCTGCCACACTCACAACCTCTAAGATGTTCTCTTCTGTCGCTCCTTGATCAAGTGCCCCTTTTGTATGATAAATCATACAGTATTCATCCTGTGCATGAATACTAATGCCAAGTGCGATCATTTGCTTCTCCTTCTGAGTGAGAGAGTCGCTACTAAAGCATTGCTCAGTGAATTCGTTAAACTTTTTACCGAACACCGGCATTTTCTTCTGAAAGGCCCCCATCGCATTTTTATAATCAGAAAGTGATTGCTGCATGGAACCGCTTGCGTGCTGTTCGTTCATTCTCATTCAATCCCTTCAGGTCATTTGTACGTTTTTATTATGAACGAGTTTTGAAAAAATACACAAAAAACCCCGTTTTTGCTAAACGGGGTTTTAGGCACTTCATTCAGATACTGGTAATACAGCACCTTCATATTTTTTATCAATGAATTCTTTAATTTTGTCAGAGTGTAGAACTTCCATTAATACTTTGATTTTATCTGACTTCTCATCACCTTTACGAACAGCAACAATATTTGCATATGGGTTGTTTTTCGTTGATTCAAGTTCGATAGAATCCGTTTTTGGGTTCAATTTGTTTTGAATGGCGTAGTTCACGTTAATAAAGACTGCGTCGCCTTCACTGTTCTCATACGCTTTTGCTGTAAGTTCAGGAGCGATCTTTTTGAACTTCAAGTTTTTTGGATTTTCTGTAATATTTTCAACAGTTGATTCAATTGTATCTACTTTCGGATCAAGCTTGATGACGCCTGCATTTTGAAGAAGAGTAAGCATACGTCCTTGTTCTGCTACGTTGTTCGTCATGATGATTGTCCCACCGTTTGGAATATCTTTGACAGCTTTGTATTTCTTAGAGTAAATACCAAATGGCTCAAGGTGTACTGCACCAGCACTCACTAAATTGTAATCTTTGTTCGATTTATTTTCTTCATTCAAGTAAGGAATATGTTGGAAGAAGTTTGCATCCACTTCTTTTTCAGACAATGCTTTGTTGTACATTTTGTAATCACTGAGTACCTTTACTTTTAGATCATAGCCTTTTTCTTTTAAAAGTGGCTTCGCTTCTTCAAGAATCTCAGCATGAGGTGTTTTTGAAGCAGCAACCGTAATCGTTTTGTTGTCAGAATCACTCGTGTTGTTAGATGAACCACAAGCAGCTAAAATCCCTGCAAAAGCAAGAAATAGAGCACTTAAAATCAATTTCTTCATTTATATTTCCTCCTTAACGTTTATCAATTCTATTAGTTATAAAATCACCGATGATTTGGATAATAAACACGATGATTAATATACATACAGTTGCGACGAGTGTCACGTCAGTGTTTCCAGATTGATAGCCTTCAACATAAGCTAAATCTCCAAGACCGCCTGCACCAATAGCTCCAGCAATGGCTGTTGATCCAATCAGTGCGATTGCTGTCACAGTAATTCCAGAAATAAGGGCCGGCAGCGACTCTGGAAGAAGCACTTTGAATATAATGGTCGTTGTTTTAGCGCCCATTGATCTTGCTGCCTCAATGACACCTTTATCTACTTCTCGCAATGCGATTTCCACAAGACGAGCATAGAACGGTGCTGAGCCGATGACAAGTGCAGGAAGTGCTGCATTTGGACCTAAAATCGTGCCCATTATTAGCTTTGTAAATCCTAATAAAAGTATAATTAAAATGATAAAGGGAATCGACCTGAAAATATTCACGATTGCACCGATGATGACACTAATCGGCTTATTCTCCCATAATCCGCCTTTTCCAGTTAGGAATAGCAATAGACCTAGCAATATTCCGATCACAAAAGCAAAAGCGAGAGAAATGAGTGTCATATAGATCGTTTGACTAGTTGCATTCCAAATGACATCTAAATGAACGTTTGGGAACCATTTCTCAAACATTTGTCATCACCTCAATTTCTACCTGTTTGCTTTGAATATGGGCGATGACTTTTTGAACCTCAGCTTCTTCTCCATTAATATGGATAAAAAGTGTTCCAAACGCACCTTCCTGCGTTTGCGAGATTTTCCCTTGAAGGATGTTCACATCCACTTGAAACTCTCGAATGATTTCTGTAATGAGCGGTTGTTCCGCAGAATCACCAATGAAGGATAAACGAACGACCTTTCCTTCTTTTACTCGCTCCAACACATGTTCAATCGTTTCTTGAGCTTCCTCCGGATCAGCGAGTTGTTTCACAAATAGCTTTGTCATCTCTTCCTTTGGCTGTCTAAAGACGCGAAGAACTTCGCCCTCTTCTACAATTCGACCATTTTCCATGACAGCTACACGATGGCAGATTTTACGAATGACGTGCATCTCATGTGTGATCAGGACGATGGTTAAGCCTAATCGTTTGTTAATATCCGCAAGCAGTTCCAAAATGGAATCTGTTGTTTGCGGGTCAAGTGCTGAGGTTGCTTCATCACAAAGGAGAACCTTTGGATCGTTTGCAAGTGCTCTTGCAATCCCGACACGTTGTTTTTGTCCCCCACTAAGCTGAGATGGATAGACGTTTTCTTTTCCTTCTAATCCGACCAGTTTAATTAGTTCATTTGCACGAGCAATCCGCTTTGACGTCGGAACGCCGGCAATTTCAAGTGGGAACATGATGTTTTGTCTGACAGTTCTTGACCAGAGTAAGTTAAAGTGCTGAAAAATCATGCTGATTTCCTGTCTTGCTTTTCGAAGCTTACTACTTGAAATGTCATTTATTTTATTACCCGCTACTTCGACTGTGCCTTCTGTTGGCAATTCCAAACCGTTTAGTAGTCTGATCAGAGAGCTCTTCCCTGCACCACTATAGCCGATAATTCCGAATATTTCACCTTTATCAATCGATAGATTAACGTCTTTTACTGCGTCGACATCTCCATTTTTTGAATGGTATGTTTTTGATACATTTTGTAAATGGATCACAGTCTGATCACCTGCTTTCTTGCTGAATCTATACGTGCCATCACATACGAAGGTTTATTCATTATGAGTTATAGGCTCAAGGTCAGTAAAAAAGACCTAACTGCAACACAAGCAGAAAGGCCTTTTATCTAAAATACGCCTTTCTCTCATCTTTCAAAGCGAGCTCGCTTTGAGTGAATTGGCACCAATTTCAGCTTTATGCTGACGGTTGCCGGGCTTCATAGGGCACGTCCCTCCACCTCTCTTAATAAGAGAAATTATGTTGTTTTATGTGATGATCTTCTTTTCCTAACGTAGGATAACATGCTAATTGAGATATGTCAACGCTGTAAATCGCTAATCTCCCAGTAAACAACTAAGTTATCATTTTCCTGAAAAATCCGTTTGTAAGCCAAAGGACTGCTTCTAGTCTTAATAAGGCTCGAAAGGACCCTTTTACCTTCACTTGACCCCGGTTTATTAATTGCTGTAAGGATAAATCCCCATCTAATAATTGGAGAATCTCCTTTTTCTCGCCGTAGAAAGTGAGGTCTGATAACTCAATTGTAGGTAGTTTTTCTACTTGACCACGTTCATCCACAATCAGAGTACAAGAATCCGATTCCGCTTCAAATGTGATTTTCAAGGATGATGATGAGAGCAACGGCTTTAACAGAAAGCGTTGCTTTGCATTTCCATTGGCATTGACATTTTTCACATGTATAACCTCCCTATCATTTGGTTATACATAACATTTCTCTATCAACATCTGCTAGTCCTTTATAAATAACTCGACAAATTTACAAAGGAATGGCTTGAAATATGACAAAAAACCGCTTTATTTAGCGGTTTCAATCATTTCGTGAAGATATGGAACAGAATGAAAGGCGTAACCTTTTTTAACAAGTTCTCCTTTTTTAAACAGTAAATAGCAAGGCACACTTTCAATCTCTAGTGCTTTGGCAATGTTTGGAGAGTAGTTTAGGTTATTTTCATAAAATGGTACGTCCTGTTGCATCTTATCTACGACAGTGAGCATTTTCTTGGCGAGCTGGCACGTTCCGCAAAAAGGTGTGTATAAGTATAAAAGAAATATATCATCTTGTATGTTTTTTAATTCATGTTCTTGAATGTCTTTCATGTGCGTCCACCCTCATAAATATTTCGAATGAACATCAATGTTTGCAGCTAAAAGGACAGATGCAAGATGGGCAGATGGTGAGGTCGCTACTTCTCGGTACATTTTATCAATGAAAAGGTGAAGTGCTTCCGGGAATTCCTTCCGAAACTGTTTGCGCAATTTTTCTCCAGCATCATCGCTGTCTGCTAATATGTAGACTTCTTTACCAAACAGTTCGTCCACTAATTGATCAAGCTTTGACGTGCTGATCGTGCCATTGGTACAAATAATGGTGACAGGTTCGCTTATCACTTCTTTTACTTTTTGTTTGTCAGACTTTCCTTCCACGATGATGACCTTTTCTATTTCAAGATGTTTCATCACGATCACCTGGCCCTTTTGACATTGATTCATTTCTCTTTTAGATTACAATCTTTAGCAGATGATGTAAAGACGTGAGGCTCGGGTGAAAGGCATCATCGCATTCAATCGTCAAAAAGACTGCAGCATACTCGCTTGCAGTCTTCATACTCATTTGTCGCTGTCAGCACCAGCCATTTTCTTCATCACAATCGACGTATTTTTCAGTACCGCTCGTCAGTGTATCAGCTAGTTGATAAAATCTGTTTCCGTCGTAAGAATAGCCTGATTTCAGCTCATATTGATCTTCGCTTATCATTTTTCCAATTTCTTCTTTATTGTGATACAGGACCATTCCGTTTTCTTTAAAGCGTCCTGTAATATGGCTTGTTATGTCTACTTGTTCTTTTTGAAAAGACAAATTGGACACCCCCATAATAATAGAGTGTCCAATTTCATTTGAATTAATCTTCTTTTGTCATTTCTTCATATTGCTCAGCTGTCATTAAGTTCTCGATCTCTGAGGCATCAGATGGTTCAACAACAATCATCCATGCTTTTTCATAAGGTGAATCATTGACGAATTCTGGGCTGTCATCAAGCTCATCGTTCACTTCAACGATTGTACCATTGATTGGTGCATATAGTTCAGAAACCGTTTTAACAGATTCAACACTTCCGAAAGGCTCGTCCGCAGTAATTTTGTCCCCTACTTCAGGTAGTTCAACAAAAACGATGTCGCCAAGCTCGGATTGTGCAAAATGCGTAATCCCGATGCGAACTTTATCGCCTTCTACTTTCACCCATTCATGCTCTTCTGAATAACGTAAATCTTTTGGTGTGCTCATTTACTTACCCCTCCAGTCTTTTCATTCCATCTATATTGAAGATACCATAATCTGATGAAAGTTACATCATTTCCAGACGCTTTTGAATGTATCCTCGTTAAATCCAACTGTTACTCGTTTGCCATCAGTTGTGATTGGACGCTTAATCAGCATACCGTCGGAAGCAAGCAGTTCTAATTGCTCGTCCTCTGACATTGCAGGAAGCTGATCCTTGAGCTTTAGCTCTCGATATTTTTGTCCACTCGTATTAAAGAATTTTTTCAGCTCTAAGCCACTTTTTTCATATAGTTCTTTGAGCTTTTCTTTGCTTGGCGTTTCTTCAACGATATGTATGTTGTTGATGTCTTTCCCATTTTCCTCAAGCCACTTTTTCGCTTTTCGACATGTTCCGCATGTCGGGTATTCATAAAAATCTAAAGCCATGTTTTCACCCCCTGCAATTCGTGACAACAGTTTACCATAAATCATTTTAAAAACCTAAGTGTATGCTTACAAAAGGTGCGGAGGGTATCCGCACCTTTCTCTAGTCGTTTAGACAACATATTTTTCCGCTTCAAATATACGCTTTGCCACCTGACGTTTTGTTTCAATGACATTGATCGGTGTAAATCTAGTCAGCTTGCGCAGTGCAGATAACGTCATGCGGAGAGAATCGCCTTCTTCCATGGCAATTAGCGACTCCTTCGCATGAGCTTCAATTTCTAATAACGCTTCTTGTGTGAAAATTTGTGTATATAAAAGCTTTTGATCGTTCTTTTCCACTCCTGTTGTTGCAATCGCCTTTTCAGTGCGAAGCACAGCAGATTCTGCAGCAAAAATGGCATTGACAATATCCGCAATGTTGACAAGGATTTCTTGTTCACGTTCAAGTGCTTTGCCGTATTTCATTGCTGCCATTCCAGCCACCATTAAGGCGATCTTTTTCGCATTTTCCAACAGGAACTTCTCTTGATCTAGCGGTGCATCTCCTGGTTCTTCTGGCATCATCATCATTAATTCTTCCTGCAATGTTTGGGCCTTTTCAAGAAGAGGCAGTTCGCCCTTCATCGCTTTTTTCAGAAAAGTTCCTGGCACAAGCAAGCGGTTAATCTCATTCGTTCCTTCAAAAATACGGTTAATACGTGAGTCTCTATAAGCTCTTTCTACCTCATACTCTTGCATAAATCCATATCCACCATGAATTTGGACTCCTTCATCGACAATATAATCTAATGTTTCAGAGCCAAGTACTTTACAGAGCGAGCACTCAATCGCATATTCAGCAATGGATTTCGCAATTTGTTTCCCATCCTTTTGCTCTTCGTCACTTAAAATGCCCATGCGTTGTTCAAATAAACCGACTGTGCGATAAACAGCACTTTCCATGGCATACAGTTTTGCAGACATATTCGCTACCTTTTCACCAATTAAGCTAAACCGAGATATTGGCGTTTGGAATTGCTTACGCTGATTGGCGTATTCGGCTGAAAGCTGAATGACTCGTTTGGATGCGCCTATGGTTCCAACTGCTAACTTATAGCGACCAATGTTTAAAATATTAAATGCGATCACGTGCCCTCTGCCAGCTTCCCCAAGTAGATTCTCTATCGGTACTTGTGCATCCTCTAAAATTAGTGTCCGTGTTGATGATCCCTTGATCCCCATTTTTTTCTCTTCTGGTCCTGTTTTCACACCTGGATAATCCTTTTCAACAATAAATGCTGAGAAATGTTCACCATCAATTTTAGCGTATACAACAAAGACATCAGCAAAAGCAGAGTTTGTGATCCATTGTTTTTCTCCGTTTAACACGTAATGTGTACCCGCTTCATTTAAAATAGCCGTTGTTTTTGCACCAAGCGCATCAGAGCCTGACCCTGGCTCCGTTAAAGCATAGGCAGCGATCGTGTCTCCTGAAGCGAGGCTTGGCAAATATGTTTCCTTTTGCGCCTGATTGCCGAATAGAACAATAGGCAAAGAGCCAATGCCTACATGTGCACCGTAAGAAAGTGAGAAGCTACCTGCTCTTGCAAATTTTTCTGTAATAATCGCAGAGCTGATTTTGTCTAACCCGAGACCGCCGAACTCCTCAGGAACATCTGCACCAAGTAGTCCAAGCTCCCCCGCTTTTTTAAGCAACCGAACAGAATGATCAAACTGGTGGTTTTCAATTTCATCAATATGAGGTACAACATCTTGTAAAATGTAATCCTCTGTTGTTTTGCCAATCATCTGATGCTCATCAGTAAAATCCTCTGGGGTAAAAATGTGTTCGTGATTCGTCTCTTCTATTAAAAAGCTACCACCCTTTTTCACTTCCTCCATTGCCTTCATCCTTTTCATCCCCCTTTTAAATAAGTTCAAAGATACCAGCTGCGCCCATTCCACCACCGATACACATCGTGACAATTCCAAATTGCTCATTACGTCGTTTCATTTCGTGAATAAGTGATAACGTGAGTTTTGTGCCAGTACAGCCAAGCGGGTGTCCTAATGCAATGGCACCTCCGTTTACATTCACTTTTTCTTCATCAATTCCTAAATGACGGATGACTTGAATGGCTTGTGAGGCAAAGGCTTCATTTAGTTCAAATAACCCAATATCCTTTAACTCAAGTCCCGCTATCTTGAGTGCCCTTGGAATCGCTTCGATTGGCCCAATTCCCATCACTTCTGGCGGTACGCCTCCGACTGCAAAAGCTCTGAATTTGGCTATTGGCTGAAGCGAGAGGGAGGATGCTTTTTCTCGATCCATCATCATCACACAAGCTCCTCCGTCACTCGTTTGTGAGGAGTTCCCTGCTGTTACGGTTCCCTTTGTAGAGAACGCAGGACGTAATGTTGCAAGCACTTCCTCTGTTGTTCCAGCTCTGACTCCTTCATCTTGTGAAAATGTAAATTGTTTTTCTTCCAACTGATATTGTTCACTGACGCTTCTTTCAGTGACATCGACTGGCACAATTTCCTCAGCAAACTTTCCTTCTTTTAGTGCCTTTGCTGCCTTTTGATGACTTCTGACCGCAAACGCATCTTGATCTTCTCTTGTGACTTGATACTTTTGCGCTACTTGTTCTGCTGTATGCCCCATATTCATGTAATACTCTGGCGCTCGTTCTGCTAGATGCGCATTCGGACGAATCATATGTCCCATCATTGGAACTTGTGACATTGATTCGACTCCGCCTGCTAAAATGGTGTCTGCCTGCCCAAGCATAATCCGTTCTCCAGCATAAGCAATAGATTGCAGCCCTGATGAACAATAGCGATTGATTGTGATCGCCGGTACGGTATAAGGAAGTCCAGCTAATGCCCCAATATTGCGGGCTACATTTAATCCTTGTTCGGCTTCTGGTGTCGCACACCCAATAATGAGGTCGTCAATGTTCCCATCATATTCACCAGCTCGTTTTAATGTCTCTTTGACACAAAGTGCGCCCAAATCATCTGGACGAATGCTTTTCAAAGACCCCTTTTTTGCTTTTCCAACTGGCGTTCTTGCTCCAGCAACAATTACTGCTTCTCTCATTTTTTGCTCCCCCCTAGTTCCGTAAAGGTTTTCCTTTGACCAGCATGTGTTGCATTCTTGCCTGAGATTTCGCTTCGCCTACTAGGCTTAGGAATGCTTCTCTTTCAAGCTCTAATAAGTATTGTTCATCAACTTCTGTACCAAATGGAAGCAGACCGCCTGAAATGACGTGAGCGAGTTTTTTAGCAATTTTCATATCATGCTCTGAAATGTAGCCGGACAATCGCATGTTCTCTGCTGCCAAAATCATCGCAGCGTAGCCGGTTTCTCCCATCACCGGCACCTTTTTTTTAAGCGGTGGTCTGTACCCACTCTCATAGAGTGAAAGTGCCATCTGCTTCGCATTGTAAAGGAGATGGTCTCCATTCATACTGATTCTATCTCCACCTTTAAGCATGTTCATATCCCTTGCTTCTTCGGCAGATGTAGAGACCTTTGCCATCGCAATTGTTTCAAATGTTTTTAATGTTGCTTCTTGAATCGTTGTGGCAGAAGGAGTTTGAACAGATTGCAAGTGACGGAGATACAATTCTTTATTGCCACCGCCTCCCGGAATCAAACCAACACCTGCTTCAACAAGTCCCATATACGTCTCACTTGAAGCATTGATCCCTGCTGCTGGTAGACACAGTTCTGTTCCACCACCAAGTGTCATGCCAAACGGCGCGGCAACTACTGGACGCTCGCTATATTTCACTTTCATCATAGCTTGCTGAAAACGACGAATGACAAAATCAATTTCAAAGAAGTTATCGTCCTGTGCCTCCATTAAGATCATGGCGAGGTTTGCACCAACACAAAAGTTCTTTCCTTGGTTCCCGATCACAAGGCCTTTATAATTCTTTTCTGTTTCTTCAATTGAACGATTGAGCATATCGATGACATCCAGTCCAATCGCATTGCTCTTTGAATGGAATTCAAGAAGAGCAATATCATCTCCAGCATCCACTAGACTGGCCCCACTATTTTTGAAAATAACCCCGTTTCTCTTTTTCAGCGAAGCAATGGAGATATTTTTTTGATTCACGTTCATCCGCACATATTGACCATTTTGATAAAACGCTCGCTCTCCGTCATCATTCTCTTGATAAAATGATTCATGTCCTTCAGCGAGCATTTCATGAATCCACTTTGGTACATGCAAGCCTTCTTCTTCCATTCGTTGCACGGATGATTTGACGCCAATTGCATCCCAAAGTTCAAAAGGACCATGCTGCCAACCAAAGCCCCATTTCATGGCATCATCAATGGATTGAATATGATCTGCAATCTCACCTGTGAGCTTGGCTGAATAGAGCAAGGTTGGAGATGTGATGTTCCAAAGTAGTTTCCCCGCTCGTCCCTCACTATAGATAAGCGCTTTCAATTTTGCCTTTGTTCCTTTTTGCTGCTTTAACGCTTCAATCTCAGGACTTTTTAGCTTCGTTCGCTCACCATACGTTAAACTGAGTGGATCAATCTCTAGGATGGTTTTCCCTTCCTTTTTATAGAAGCCTTGTTTGGACTTGCTCCCAATCCAGCCGTTCTCGAGCATTCTTTCAATGAATTCAGGCAGTTGAAAGATGTCCTTTTCATTTCCCTCTACTTGTTCATATACATTTCGGGCAACGTGAGAGAACGTATCCAGTCCAACCACATCCAATGTCCGAAACGTAGCACTCTTTGGTCTGCCAATCAGGGGACCTGTCACTGAATCGACTTCTCCAATTGTATATTTGTTCTCAAGCATTTCTCGTACTGTCACAAGTAGACCGTATGTGCCAATGCGATTGGCAATGAAGTTAGGGGTGTCCTTCGCTTCGACAACACCTTTTCCTAACACATCTTCTCCAAACGTTTTCATAAATGCTAGCACGTCTGGATCTGTCTCCTGAATTGGAATGAGTTCAAGCAACTTTAAATACCTTGCAGGATTGAAGAAATGTGTACCGAGGAAATGTCGTTTAAAATCCTCTGACCTGCCTTCTGCCATTTTTTCAACAGAAATACCGGACGTGTTACTTGAAACAATACTTCCTTGCTTTCGATGTTCGTCAACGAGTGTGAATACGTGTTGTTTGATGCTGAGCTTTTCTGTGACCACTTCTATGATCCAGTCCGCATCTTGGAGTAAGGTAAGATGATCTGTCAGATTTCCAGGTGTGATATATTGTAGATTTTTAGCTGAAGTAAGAGGTGCGGGTTTTTGTTTTAATAATTTTTTTAATGCTTCCTGACTTAATTTATTCCGAACAATGGGATGATCAAGCGTCAATTGCTTAGCGGTTTCTTCCTTTGTGAGTTCATTTGGCACAATATCAAGCAATACAACAGGTATACCGATATTCGCTAGATGTGCGGCAATACCTGACCCCATGACACCTGAACCTATGACGGCCGCCTTCCGAATATGTTTGCCCATATAAATCCCCCTAAACTTTGAATGAATAGTCATTCATTTTTTAATCAAAAAAAAGCAGTCCCACTTCCTTTATCTTAAAAGATTTTCCGAAACAGTTCAATAGCAGATTTCAAAAATTGACACTTTCCCATCAACTCTTTCTTCTAGCGTATGAAATAAGAAGCTTGGGGAACTGTAAGAATGGAGGTGATGTCCACATGTCTCGATTAAAGAAGAACCCTTCTAAAGCTGGCATTAGCGCAGCAAGTGTCAAAGGTAATGCAGGCCCATCACAGGAAGCTAATCTTGGCGGGAAAAAAACAAGTCAAAATCAGCAATATAAAAAACACAACATGGATCAGGATCACAAGTAAAGCATGCATCGAAGGAGGAAAAAGCCTTGCAGCAACAGCAAATGAGTACACCACCAAATGTCATTTCAGTCAAAGACTCCTTGTATTTAGAGGATATGTTGAACTGGAATTTAATCGCAATGAAAAAAGCACATTTTATGGCAGAGCATTGTCAGGATCAAACATTAAAAAATGAACTTAATCAAGTTGGACAAATGCATCAAAAGCATTATATACAAATACTTCATCATTTAGGTAGCTCACAAACAGGGCTGCAATCCGGCTTGATGCAATAGGAGGAAAAAGAATGAATCAGCAAAACCAACAAAAAATCGGTAATGAACAAACTCCTGTACCTGCTACTCCAACAATGAACGATCGGGATATGATCACAGACCTTCTCTCAACTGAAAAATATATGACAAGCGGGTACAACACAGCATTAAATGAATTCAGTCATGAATCTTTATATCAGGATATTCAACATATTGCGCTTGAGACACACAAAACACAAAGACATCTATACGATGTGATGTTCCAATATGGCTGGTATTCTGTCGAAGCCGCCGATCAACAAAAACTCACGCAGGCACATCAAAAATTCCAGAAGATGTTGACTGAGCAATCACCATACGGTGCATCTCCCATGTCATAACGAAAAAACTGCCAGATCATGATCTGGCAGTTTTTTAGAATGACGCATACTTTAATCTTTTTTTCCCCGATGCGCTTCGTTTAATGCTTTTATTTGCTCTATGGTTTCTTTAATCTCCTGCTTTGCCTCTGGATAGGTTGCGTTAAAATGTTTGACCAATGGAGGCATACTTTTTGCCATGTGTGTGTATATGATCCAGTTCAAAACATCCTTTTTTAACTCATCACTTGTCTCACCAAGTAACAGCTCTGTATACTTCTCAAGCAATCCGTCTACCTTTTCTTCTGTTTCTTTGTTCAACATGATTCGTCCCCTTCCTCCATCAAAAAAGCCTGCTTCTGCTTTGTGCAGATGACAGGCTTTTTAAAATGTCTTTATCTAGCGGCTGCAAATGTTTCAGATTGTGCCTCTTGGACGATACAGCGACCTCTGCCATGCGGAATACATAATGGCGTTCCAAACAAAGGATCTGTTGTCACTTGGCAATTCATTTCAAAGACATTTTTCACAAGATCACAGCTGATCACCGTTTCTGGCCTTCCTTCAGCGTAAATCTTTTTATTTTTAATTGCGACTAAATGATGGGCATATCTACAAGCCAAATTGAGATCATGAAGCACCATCACAATTGTTCGCTGCTCTTTTTCGTTAAGATCAAATAACAAGTCTAAAATCTCAATTTGATGTGTCATGTCTAAATATGTTGTTGGTTCATCTAACAAAATGATGTCGGTTTCTTGAGCAAGCGTCATCGCAATCCATGCACGTTGTCTTTGTCCACCTGAAAGTGAATCGACTGTTCGTTCGGCGAGTTCTTCCATTTTTGTCGATTTTAATGCCCGATTAACCGCTTCTTCATCTTGTTTAGACCATTGTTTCAGCCAATTTTGATACGGATATCTTCCTTGCTTCACAAGCTGATGAACTGTCAAACCTTCGGGTGCATCAGGACCTTGCGGAAGGATGGCAAGTTCTTTTGCTACTTCTTTCGTTGGTAGCTTTGCAATCGAATGACCCTCAAGCAAGATAGATCCGCCCATCGGCTTCATTAGACGTGCCAAAGAGCGAAGAAGCGTTGACTTTCCGCACCCATTGCTGCCGATAAATACTGTAATTTCTCCCTTAGGAATTGATAAGTTTAATTCATCAATGATGATCGTTTCTCCGTATCCTAATTTTAGGCCTTCAGTAGAAATGGCACTCATTACGCTCACCCGCTCCTTTTGCTCATCTATGTTTTATAATATGATCGTCTTAAAAGACGCAAAAGTTCATTTTACTAATCCAAGTGTAACAGATTTAAGTGATCTTGAAAATCATTTTCATTTAAAAGATGAGAAAAGTTCTCATTATTGTTTCTTTTCAAATGAGCGAGTCGTCCCATCAGCAAGTGTTAGGTTTACTTTGATATACCGATAATCATCATCAAGGTTAAAGGCGGATAATAGCTCACTGACAAACGCCTCATTGATTGTGTGAACAGAATCATCCATTTCGCTCAGCTTCATTTTCACTTCGTTTAATGCTTCCTCACCTTCATAACGTACGCCATTCATATGATCACGTATGAGTGCTTCCTCTTTGCCACCTGATTGCTGATATGTTGCTTGATAGGTCTGCTTTTGATGACCATATTGAACATGCAGGCTCATCCGCTGAAAAGATAATTCCTTCATTTGAATAGCAGTCAAGCTTTCTACCTGTGCATCCTGTGTATCTTGAATGGACTCAAATGATTGACATCCCGCAATGAGTAACGGTATCCCACATATCAGACACATTTTCTTTACTAAAAACATATGCTTCCTCCTATAAGTACATTCAATCTGTTCTATTCTTCTCTAACCACTTTTTCCTTATTCACCAACGATTGGAGAGATGTGATAAGGTGAAAGAAAGAAAATCTGTACATAGGAGAGAAACATATGGAAAAAAATACAGCCATCGTCACTGGAGCAAACAGCGGGTTTGGAAAATTAATTACCATGCGTCTTGCGTCTGAAGGATATACGGTGATTGCAGGGGTTAGACAAGCAGCAAATGCTGAAAAATTAGCAGAGGAAGTCAATCAAGCAGGTTTGGCAGATAGCGTTCACATTACTTCCCTTGATGTTACAAATACCGAGTCAATTGAAGCATTTACGCAAAAACTTGAGACGCTCGCACCTATCCACTTATTAGTGAATAATGCTGGGACTGCTTTTGCGGGTTTTGCCGAAGAAGTGCCAATTGACCACTATAGGCAGCAATTTGAAACAAATGTGTTCAGCGTCATGCAGATGACGCAAGCTGTTCTACCTTATATGAGAAACGGCTCGAAAATTTTGAACATGAGCAGTGTGAGTGGTTTGATGGGCATGCCCGCTCTTTCCCCGTATGTTTCTTCCAAGTTCGCACTAGAAGGCTATACAGAGAGCTTACGCATAGAGCTTGCCCCGTTTGGTATTGAAGCTGCACTGATTGAGCCTGGATCGTTTAAAACGAATATATGGGACACATCAATAAACAAGCAATTTATTCCGCCCACAGCGGATTCAAAATATGCGAACTATCACCGTAAAATGCTTGCCTACATCGAAGCACAAAAAACTCAGTACGGTGACCCAAATGAAGTGGCTACGCTTGTGAGCAAACTCGCCGCCAAAAAGCATTTGAAACAACTCCGTTATATGGTGGGAAAAGGGGTTCTCCTCTCGCTCATTGCTAAACGCATATTGCCTTGGAGGCTGTGGGAAGGCATCATTTTACGCACTCTATTTTCTCGAAAATAACCATTTAATCTGTCTTCAAAACAAAAAGCAGGTGGGTTATTGCCACCTGCTTCAGATTGTTGACAAAGGGCTAAAATGATTTTTTATTTTAGCCCTTTGTCTTCTTTTCAGCGTGAATTGAAAACCCTTGAAGTCTAGGAAGATTGAGCACTGGAGCGGAGCGAATTGAACATTCGTGAGCACCAGCGCGCAGATCTGACAACGAATGCGAGGGTTTGTCTACACACTGAGCAGGTGGGCTATTGCCACCTGCTTTTTGTTTTACTCTGTATCAGACTGTCCGAGGGTAATATCTAGTTTTTTTGTTTTCCCGTTACGAATAATCGTCATGGTTGTTTTGTCGCCAACTTTTGTTTCTTTATATAAAATTTCCTTTAACACAGAACTATTGGCTACATCTTTGCCATTAAATTTCACAATAACATCACCAGTCTTAAGACCTGCTTTTTGTGCTGGTGATCCTTGAGAGACGTCTTTCACATAAATACCGTTTCCGATTTGTTTATCGAATAATCCTAACGTATTTTCTTGATAGGCTTCTGGCACTTGCTCAAGATCAATCATTTGTACGCCAAGATATGGTCGTTGAACCTTTCCGTTTTTCAACAATTCGTCAACAATTGGCTTCACATCGTTACTTGGAATTGCAAAGCCTAGTGATTCTACACCACTCTCACTAATCTTCAAGCTATTAATTCCAATCACTTGACCATTTGTGTTGATGAGCGGACCTCCACTGTTTCCAGGATTGATTGCCGCATCTGTTTGAAGAACGTTCATCTCTACATTACCTGATGACGTAGTTGCTTCTACTGTACGATCTACACCGCTGATGATTCCTTCTGTCACTGTTCCTGAAAATTGTGCGCCTAGCGGGTTACCAATCGCAATGACTTTATCGCCAGCACGCAACTTAGATGAGTCGCCAAAACTTGCCACTTTATCAATACCATCTGCATTGATTTCTAAGACAGCCAAATCTGTCATGACATCACTACCGACAAGTTTCGCTTCCTTCGATTTTCCGTCATACAAGGATACTTTTAAATTATTTGCACCCTCTACCACATGGTTGTTGGTGATAATGTATGCTTTATTGCCATCTTTCTTAAAGATGACCCCTGATCCAGTACCTGCTTCTGCTTCAGTTGAATCACCGTTTAGCCCGAAGCTGTTTTGAGTAGATTGATAGTTTGATACACCGACAATGGTTGGTTCTAAGTCTTCCACCATATCTGCTACATTTGTTGCTTTCGTGATTTGTTTCGTTGAGAAATTTTCAGATGGTGTCGCTTCGCTTGAAGCGGTTTGTGTTTGACTGTTTGTCGTCGTCTCCTGTGATTGTGGTAGAAGTGGCGTAATGCCAAGCACGAGACCACCACCGATGATTCCTCCAAGAATAGGGCTAAGCCATGCTGCTTTGCGCTTTTTCTCTTTCTTAGAGGCTTTTTCATCAATCACCTGATGCGTAGTGCTAGTTTTTTCCGCTTGATATGGTGACGGTGTTTCATCTTCACGGTGCTGTAAGACAAGTTCTTTTTCAACTGGTGTTTCTTCTATTTGATTGGAATTCTCTTCATTTACATGTTCTTCGTGATTTGTTAGATTTTTTTCTTCGTCTTCTCTTCGATAATCCATCTTTCGCACTCCTTCGCCATCATTTTCATGAATTACTCTCATGCATATGTTTAGATAGGATCTGAGACCCTTTGATTGTGTAAGTCTAATGAAGGCTTCTTACAGTATGTCAAATTATATAATACTTATCTACAAAAAAAAAGCAAGGTGTGCACATCGGTACTCGTTCATCACCTTTTGTTCATCATTCATTTCATTTTTAATCATCAAATAACGCTTTTTTTCATTGCCCTTTTTTCCCTTGACCCTATCGTACGCAAACATTGTGGGATAAAAATGAGAAGAATATGTGAAATTATGAAAAAGCGTGTGATTGTTGACATGCCGCCTTTGTTTGCCGTTATAATGACGTTGAGAGGATGTGGAAGACCTTGTCGTACACGATTTATTTAGTTGAAGATGAACAAAATTTAAATGAACTACTGACCAAGTATTTAGAAAGTGAAAATTGGAATGTATCATCTTTTTTAACAGGAGAAGCTGCTCGAAAAGCGATGAATCAATCGCCTCACCTATGGATTTTGGACATTATGCTACCAGATACAGACGGGTATACATTAATTAAAGAAATCAAGGCGAAAAACCCTGACGTACCAGTCATCTTTATCTCGGCACGGGATGCAGATATTGATCGTGTTCTTGGTCTTGAGCTTGGCAGCAGTGACTATATCGCGAAGCCATTTCTCCCACGTGAGCTGATCATTCGCGTACAAAAATTACTTGAGCTTGTCTATAAAAAAAGTGATATCCCAAATAAGAGCGTCACACCGGTCTCTTCGTATGTCATTCACGAAGACATACGGGAGGTATATGAACAGGACAAACTGATTAATTTGACCTCAAAGGAATTTGATCTTCTGCTGTTATTTACACATCATCAAGGGCATGCTTTTTCACGTGAAGATATCTTATTAAAGATCTGGGGACATGATTACTTTGGGACAGACCGTGTCGTTGACGATCTTGTCAGGCGCTTACGCAAAAAAATGCCAGACTTAAAAGTGGAAACCATTTATGGCTTCGGTTACAGGATGCTAAAAGGATGAAGAATAAGCCACTTGCCTTTCAAATCTGGGTGGTCATATCAGGCATTCTGTTAACCATCTCCATTGTCCTGATCATTTTATTTTCAAACACATTACGCAATTTCTTCACGAATGAAATTTATAAAACAATAGAAAATGAACAACAGGTTTTGACCGAATATCCTCTCTCTGAGGATGGTAAGACGAAGCCAACTCCTGAGAATCGCTCTGTTCAGCATATGCTCGTCCCATCAGACGAAATCAATCGGATGTCGCAGTTTTTCCCGCAATCTTTTATTGAGAAAGTACAGACCTTCATCAAAAAACAAAAAAGCGTCACAAAACGCTATTCTGATGAAGTAAATGGACAAAATATCTTTTTTGTCATTAAAAAGGTATCTGTCAACGATACGCAATATATTTTACTTTCATATGCGCCCGATTCTTACCGAGATGATCTGTCCTTCACACTCTTTAAACAGCTACTCTTTATTTTAGGATCGGTGATCTTACTCAGCTGGATTCCATCCATATGGCTCGCACGTTATCTATCCAGGCCAATTGTTGCATTTGAAAAACATGTGAAGCGCATCTCACAGGAGGATTGGGATGATCCTGTCATCGTTGACCGTCAGGATGAAATCGGCAAACTCGGTTACACCATTGAAGATATGAGACAAAAGCTTATTCAAAAAGACGAGACCGAACGAACACTTCTGCAAAACATTTCACATGACCTGAAAACACCTGTCATGGTCATACGAGGATACACACAATCAATTAAAGATGGAATTTTTCCAAAGGGAGATCTTGAAACCACAGTTGAAGTCATTGAAGGTGAAGCAGAAAAGCTTGAAAAGAAAATCAAGGATTTGCTTTATTTAACGAAGCTTGATTATTTATCAAAACAGAAACGATCACATGATTCATTTCTTATTGGTAATACGCTGATGGAAGTGGTCGACCGAATACGCTGGTCGAAAAATGAATTACAATGGAACGTGGACTTAGATGATGAGGCTACACTTGAAGGCGATCCAGAACAATGGAGTAAACTATTTGAAAATGTCTTAGAAAACCAACTTCGTTATGCCAAAAGTAAGATTGACATTCACATGACACAAGAAAGCAATCAAATTCATATCGTGATCCGTAATGACGGCCCTCCTATTGAACAGGAAATGCTAACAAGCCTGTATGAACCTTTTAGTAAGGGAAAAAAAGGCGAATTCGGCATTGGTTTAAGCATTGTGAAACGAATCCTATCAATGCATCAAGCATCCATTTCAATAGAAAATGATGAGCTAGGCGTACGTTATACAATCATCGTTCCGCAAAAGAGACTGTAGGCTTGACCGCAGTCTTTTTTATATGAACGAATATCCATTAAAATCGCGGTACGTTGTTTTGATCTTCTTGCCAGCTTGATAGATCCATTTTTTCTCAATCGTCGTTTCCTTCGGCATTTTCACTTTTTCTACTTGAATGCCTTTGCTACGCAAACGTCTAATCATATCGTCGATCTCTCTCATGAATCATCATCCTTTCTATTTTTTGACCAGTTGGTCACCTTACTTTATAATATAAAGAATTACACTGTAAAAAACAAGTTACAATCTGATTAATTTTTTAAATTTTTCCCGCTTTATGACCGATAAGTCATATTCTATTTGCAACATTTCCTAAGACATTTGTCTCTCGGTTCAGAAAGGATGACATTCGTATTGAAGAAAAAGGAAAAAATGATGATCGAAGCCGGTATGAGATTATTTGCCAATAAAGGCTATAACACGACCTCTGTTCAAGAAATTGCCGATGAATGCCATATGTCCAAGGGCGCATTTTATCTTTATTTCAAATCTAAAGAAGCTTTGCTCATAGCCATCCTGCATTACTATTATGATAAGGTATTTACCCGTATTCACGAGCTTCAAACAGAAGGTGGCACACCAAGAGAGGCTTATCGTAAGCAATTAACAGTCTATTACGAGAATATTTTAAAACAAAAAGATTTTATTAAAATGCAAATGAGCGATAGTTCATTGCCACTCAATGAGGAAACTCAACAGCTTGCTAAAAAAATTAGACTTGCTACGATTCAGCTCCACATTGATAACATTCAGCGTATTTACGGAGATGATGCGAGAACGTATACAGCGGACGCTTGTTTGATGATTGAAGGGATTAGTCATGTCTATTTTGAACTGGTTATGTTATATGATTATCAAGTAGAAGCGGACGAGCTTGCCAAAACCATCCTTTATCGTATTGATGATCTCATGGCAGGGATGATGAAAAGAAAAGATACTCCGCTCATCACTCTTGATCAAGCTAGTAAATGGTTCGGTCCCATTTACGAACGAGCAGTTGATCCGCTCACTCAGTCACTTTTGATTCACCTTATTGAAGAGGCTGAAGCACACTATGATGCGTCAGAGGAGCCTGACATTTTTGAAGCATTAACGATTTTAGAAAATGAATTAAGGAAGCAAAAGCCTAGACAGGTTATTCTAAAAGGCATGCTTCATCAATTAAACACGTTTATACCACTTCAGCCTCATGCTGAAGCACTCCTAAGGATTGTGAAAGAGGATCATCTATAACATCATTTCTAGATTCCCTATTTAAAACGACTAAAAACAGGGGCGCATTTTACTGGCGCCCCTGTTTTTTTTATTTTGCTTTTGGTGTAACCATTTCTTCTGGTTTCACAAATTGCTCGAATTGCTCTTCAGTAAGAAGTTCTAAATGAAGTGCTGCTTGTTTCAATGTCAAGCCTTCTTTATGAGCAAGCTTCGCAATCTTTGCTGCATTTTCATAACCGATATGCGGATTTAATGCTGTAACAAGCATTAATGAATTTTGTAAATTCTTTTCAATCGTTTCACGGTTCGGTTCAATCCCAACTGCACACTTGTCATGGAATGAGTTCATTCCGTCTGCAAGAAGTTCAACAGATTGTAAGAAGTTATAGATAATCACTGGTTTAAATACATTTAATTCAAAGTTCCCTTGGCTCGCTGCAAACCCGATCGTCGCATCGTTCCCCATAATTTGGGCGACAACCATTGTTAATGCTTCACTCTGCGTAGGGTTTACTTTACCCGGCATAATTGAGCTTCCTGGTTCATTTTCAGGAATGATTAATTCACCGATACCACAGCGCGGACCACTTGCAAGCCATCTGACATCATTAGCAATCTTCATTAAATCGGCGGCAAGGGCTTTTAAAGCACCGTGTACATATGTGATTTCATCATGGCTTGTAAGCGCATGGAATTTATTTGGTGAAGAGCTAAAAGTTTGACCAGTTAACTTGCTGATTTCTTCAGCAACATATGTCCCGAATTCAGGGTGTGCGTTGATTCCTGTACCAACTGCTGTTCCCCCAATGGCAAGCTCTCTGATTTTTTCAGTAGATTCAAGCACCATTTCTTTTGAACGATCGAGCATGTACACCCAACCGCTAATTTCTTGTCCTAAAGTCAGTGGTGTTGCATCTTGAAGGTGTGTACGACCAATTTTTACGATATCTTGATACGCTTTCGCTTTTTCATCAAGGGTTGCTCTTAATTGGTCAATTGCAGGAATTAATTTGTTGTAAACAGCAAGTACAGCTGCAACATGCATTGCTGTTGGGAATGTATCATTCGAGCTTTGACTGCGGTTCACGTCGTCATTTGGATGAATTGTGAACTCACTGTTTTTATCTTTTAAATAAGCTGTCGCTCTGTTTGATACGACTTCGTTCATGTTCATGTTACTTTGTGTACCGCTTCCTGTTTGCCAGACGACAAGTGGAAAGTGTTCATCATATTTGCCACTCATGATGTCATCACATACTGCTGCGATCGCTTCTGCTTTTTCGCTTTCAAGGTTTCCAAGACGTTCGTTGGCAATGGCTGTACTGCGCTTTAAAATTGCAAACGCATTCACAACCTCTTTAGGCATTTTCTCAGAACCGATTTTAAAGTTCTCTTTGCTTCGTTGTGTTTGTGCGCCCCAGAACTTGTCCTTTGGCACCTTGATTTCGCCCATTGTATCTTTTTCGATTCTATATTCCGTCATTATGTATCCCTCCATAGCTTCTCGTCACTCAACCCTATTCTATACAAAAAACAAAAATCCTTTAAGCGTTTCCAATTAAAATTTTATCTTTATTTTAATTTTAGTTCAATATAAACACGAAGATCTTTCGAATATTTGTATTTTGGGTTCGTTTTTCCATATTCCTTCGACGTATATGTAATCTTATAATGCTTCTCAAAAGATTTCAATATGCTGTCTAGCTCATCCTTCGTTCCTGCTAAACGTATTTGTGCCATCTTTACTCCTCCAAACATGATCCCACTTTCTTTACCACAAAATAATGTATCACAGAATATTGTTTTTTCAACCAGGTAATGCTAATAAAAATCAATTTTAGGTGAGTGATATCATTGAATCAAACAAATTTGAAAGAGCACATATACGATAACCTCTCAATGATTCTCCCACAGTTAAAAGATATGGATGACCTCGTCCATGAGAAAAAAACATTGAGCAACGGACAGATTATCTACTATTTGTATATTAAAGAGATGACGCAGGAAATGGAGATTCAAACATTTTTGAAACTCCTTTTGCAGGATCATGCTTCCTTAACACAAGAGAAGCTTGAAACAAATCTGTCCATGATGACCACTCAGTCCGTCAAAACAATAGAAGAAGTGTTAGACGCTATATTTCAAGGTCATTGTGCCCTTCTCATTAACGGCTTTCAGCATGCCTATATTTTAGAAACGACTGGAACAAAAAAAAGAAATCTCACTGATTCGACGTCTGAAACAGTAGTCAGAGGGCCAAAAGTTGGCTTCATTGAGGACACTCCCACAAATCTGGCACTGGTTAGACAGCGTTTAAAAAACCCTGAATTGAAATCGATTGAAGTTCCTATCGGCCAAAAAAAATACAATAACGTTACGATTATGTACATCGATGGGATCGTAGATATGTACGCACTAAAAGAGCTGAAAAAGAGGCTCAAGCAAGTCACAATTGATGATATTCAAGATTCTGGCGTGCTTGAGGAACTGATAGAGGACAATGTCTATTCTCCTTTTCCACAAATTCAGAATACCGAACGACCAGATAAAGTAGCCTCTGCCTTGAACAACGGACGCATTGCTATTTTTGTGGATAATTCACCGTTTGTCCTCATTGTCCCGGCTTCACTGGCTACCATTATGCAATCACCAGATGATTATTATGAAAGATGGATTGCAGCTTCATTGATTCGGTTACTCAGATTCACCTCTATTTTCATTACACTTTTCTTATCAGCCATTTATATTTCCCTTGTTTCATTTCACCAAGGGATGTTACCAACAAACCTTGCGATCTCCATTTCAAGCACGAGAGAAAACGTCCCATTCCCTCCCATTGTGGAGGCACTGATTATGGAAATGACGATTGAATTGCTGAGAGAGGCAGGGCTTAGACTGCCAAATCCACTTGGACAAACCATCGGACTTGTTGGTGGAGTTGTCATCGGACAAGCGGCGGTACAGGCCCATATTGTCAGCTCCATTATGGTTATTATCGTGAGTGTCATTGCCTTGGCTTCATTTACAGTCCCTCAATATGGGATGGGGATGTCGTTTCGTGTGCTTCGGTTTGTTTCTATGTTCACCGCAGCTGCTTTTGGGTTGTATGGTCTCGTACTATTCATGCTCGTTTTACTGACGCATTTATCGAGACAAAAGAGCTTCGGCACGCCATACTTCTCGCCTGATTTTGTGTTTAGCTATAAAAACGAGGACAACTCAATTATTAGATTGCCTTTAAAAAACCAAAAGAAAGGAGAGCGACATGGTCAATCATAAAGAGTCTATTACAAGCTATCAGGCTGGAGCAATCATTGCCAACACGACGCTTGGTGCGAGTATGATAATTTTGCCAAGAGCCATGACACAAGCAGGTAAAACACCTGATGGCTGGATTGCTCTCCTGCTGATGAGTTTCATCTTTATCATTTTCATCTATTTGAATGTGCTGATGATGAAAAAAGTGCCTTTCTCCTCCTACTATGACTATACAAAAGAAGGGCTTGGTAAATGGCTTGGATCGTTTGTCAATATATTGATCATTGTTTACTTCCTTGGTGTGGCAAGCTATGAAGTGAGAGCCATGTCAGAAATGGTCAAGTTTTTTTTACTTCAAAACACCCCCACATTTATTACAATGATGAGCTTTATCCTAGTTGCGTTTTATCTCGTCATTGGTGGAATTGGTGATTTTGCCAGACTCTGTCCCTTTTTTTTAATTGTTACCTTAATTATTTTATGTGTTGCCTATGGCTTTAGTGCCCAAGAATTCGAGTTAGATAACTTGCGGCCTGTTTTAAGTGATGGAATGAAGCCTGTTTTTCAATCATTTAACGCATCTGCGATTTCATTTGTTGGCATTGAGATGATGCTGTTTATGCCGATTTTTCTAAAGACACAAAAGCACACGTTTGCTTATGGCACGATCGGTTTTATGATCCCTGTCATCATTTATATATTTACGTATGTACTTGTTGTCGGGGCATTAACAGTAAAGGAAACCGCTACTTTAACTTGGCCAACAATCGCACTGTTTCAATCATTTGATATTCATGGCATTTTCATCGAACGCCTTGAATCGTTCTTACTCATCGTATGGCTTATCCAGCTTTATACGAGTTTTGTCGGATACACGTTCTTTGCCACTATCGGTTTATGCCAATTAACTAAGCTCCCTAAAATCATTGTTCTCGCCCTCTTGACGATCATCATTTACGGTGCGGCTATCTATCCAAAGAATGTCGATACAGTCAGAGATTACTTAATCTATGTCAACAATTTATTTTTCGTTTTGTTTGGCATTCTGCCATTTCTCCTATTTGTCATTGTTTTTATAAAAAGGAGGCGTAAACAAGCATGAGATATAGAGCCATCTCGGTATTGATCATACTTTTTTTATTATGTGGATGCTGGGATAGTACAAACATCGAAGACCTCAACATGGCCATTGGTTATGCTGTAGATAAAGGAGATAACGGGAAGAAACTTAAAGTATCTATGCAAGTGCTCGTCCCGCAAAAAATTGATCAACAAGCAAATGTGAAAGACCCAACAAAAATCATTGAGACTTCTGGTGATTCTGTCCACCAAATTTTTCGAACGACGGCTTTAACCAGTCATCGCATTTTTGCCCAACAGCTCCGTATTTCTTTATTTTCTCAGGAATTAATCAATGAAAATCAATTTGATTTGGTTATTAACCAATTTATTCGTGATAATGAAACAAGAAGAGATAACCTTGTGTTTATGACACCTGAAAATCCTAGTGAAGTTCTATCCATTGATGATGCTGGACAACCCGCTTCAACAACAATATATGATATTGCAAAGAACGCAAAGTCTTCGACTCGACTATTTCCAGCTGTATCACTTGGTAATATCTCCTCCTATATGCAAAACAATGTCTCTTTTGCCGTTCCTAAAATAAGCATTGAGAAGGGGAAATTGATGGTTGACGGGGCATCTATTATTAAGAAGAAACGGTTTCTGACAAACATTTCACCTCTAGGTGTTCAGGCGTATAACCTCTTAACTGGTGAAGTTCAAGGTGGTGTCATTGAATTTGAACATGAACATAGCATTTACTCATTTGAAATATATAAATTAAAGCAGAGCATTCAAACAAGTCGAACAAAAAGCGGAACATACCGGTTTGATGTGTCTGTCTCTATTGATGGAAGACTATCGGAGGATTGGAATGAAAGAGAAAATGCGTTTGATGAAAAATATTTAAACGAAATAGAATCTGCCGTCAAGAAGAATATAGAATCGTCGGTTATTGATTTTGTCCACGATCTAAAAAATATGAAAGTAGACATTTGCGGATTTTATACAAAAGCCCGAATTTCTTATCCTCAAGAGTTCAAAAAAGAAGCAAAACACTGGGATGACACCTTTAGCGAAGCCGATATTCACTACAAAGCAGATGTGAAAATCCGTGACTTCGGGACTAAGGGCGCAACACAATCCTCGTAGAGTATGTTAGAATGAGAAGAAAAAAAGGGTGTCAATCATGAAACGAGCTTTACTGGTGGCCGGAATTCTACTTGTGGTTTTAGGAATACTTCTATTCATTGTCGTATTCTCACAATCAAAAGAAGATTTCTTTATTGAAGCCAACAGCTTAACAAGCACATTAATGATCCTCATTTATTATGGACAAACCCCTGCACTCATGATCGTTGGAGGCGGGTTCCTTACTGGATTGTCAAAAGTAATTGATTTGCAGGAAAAAAAGACTGCATTGGCAAAGGAGAGCTTGGAGCTGTTATCCGATATGAAGAAAACACTACAAGAAAAATCGGCCGAGGAGCAGGAGGCTTTTCCAGTTCCTGAACTCCATCAACTATCCGAACGTCCTCAATCAGGACAAAAGGATTAACCTACACATGACCTAGCAGCTTTCAAAAGAAAGCTGTTTTTTCATTGGATTATTTTATGCCGATGAGCATAAACGGCTGCTTGCGTTCGATCCTCGACTTCAAGCTTCGATAAAATGTTCGTAATATGGGTTTTAACTGTTTTAATCGTAATAAACAACTCTTCTGCGATCACTTTATTTGATTTGCCATCTGCAATGAGTTTTAAAATTTCCATTTCTCTTGCGGTCAATGATTGGTGAAGGAGTGTACCACTTGATGAATCACGGAGTTTATTCATGACCTTGCCTGCAACTTTTGATTCTAACCTTGGCTCTCCAATGCTTGCAGAACGGATTGCATCAGCAATTTCGCCTGCTTTGGATGTTTTTAATAGGTAGCTAAGCGCCCCTGCTTCAATGACAGGATACACTTTATCATCATCAATAAAGCTTGTAAGGACAATGATTCTGACATCACTCATTTGCTTGGAGATCATTTTCGTTGCCTCGATGCCATCCATTCCTTCCATTACAAGATCCATTAGAATGACATCTGGTCTCAGTTCAATGGCCAGCTCCACTCCTTTTTGTCCGTCTGACGCCTCACCAATGACTTCAATATCTGGCTGCGCCTCTAAAAAGGCAGCAAGCCCCATTCGCACCATTTCGTGATCGTCGATTAAAAGCACTCGAATCATCAGATATTCTCTCCTTTACCTTCATCGAAAATCGGAACCTTTACATCAATTTGCGTCCCTTTTCCTTCAAATGAAATGATTTCTGCTACGCCCCCAACCTCACTTGTTCTCTCCTTTATGGACTCAAGTCCATATGAGGCGGTTTTTATCACATCTGTTTGGAAACCGATCCCGTTGTCAATAATTTTCAACTGAATTTGGCTGTTTCTAATTAAAAGACGCACCGTCACTTTTGTTGCTTTCGCATGTCTAAATACATTTGACAGTGCTTCCTGAACAATACGGAATAAATGATCTTCTACCCCTTTTGATAAACGTAATGTGTCTTCAATTTCCCAATCAATGTCGATAGGTTGTTTCGCCTGAAATTCATTGAGCAGTTGGATCAGACCTTTTTTCAAGTCTTTGCCCTCAAGTGTGATTGGTCGTAAATGAAGCAGTAGTGCACGCATTTCATTTTGTGCATCACCCGCCATGCTTTCCACAAGTCTCATTTGCTTTAGCACCTTTTCATCCTTTTCCTTCATTCCCTCAAGAATGGCAGATGTCATCATCGAGATCGCAAATAGTTGCTGACTTACTGCATCATGCAACTCTCTTGCTAGCCGCTGACGTTCCTCTGAGACAACCGATTTCTTCATTTGTACTTGCCACTCTGCACGCTCGTTGGAAAGCTTCTGTAAGGAGGCAACTTGCATTTCAACACGTTTTGCCATTTCGTTCAACTGATCAGCGGCAATGCCGATCTCATCATCACCAAGAGGTGGTAATCTGAAGGCAAAGTTCCCATTCTCAAATTTCAAAATGGATTCAATGATCTGCTCCAAGCGTTTTTTCTGCTGGTAACCAAACATCAGACCAGCCGTCACACCAATGATCAAACTCATTAATAGCAAAATTAAAAAGAACGGAATGCCTGACCAACGATAAGAGAGTAGAAGCATTGGATCGAGCCGATAATAAAAAACCATAAGCAGTGTAGACAGAATGACAACACTCAGGGCGATTCCTACTGCCAAACGGACAGCTTGCCACTGAATTCCTAGACGCAATCTCTTCATAAATATCTCACGTCCACATCACCAATGAGGAGAGATATAGAGATTTTGACCTTTCGTTTACTCTCGTCATAATCATTGGTCATTACAAAAACCTTACTACCAAACCCACTCCGTTTTTCATCAATGATCTTCATATCACCGATAGCAGCAGAAGCACTCACACACACTTCTATATCCTGAGGAACATATATATCCACATCACCAATTAATCCGCTAATCAAAATGGTACTTTCCTCTTCAGCAATAATAGCCTTTGACAAATCAATTTTCACATCTCCAACAAAACCAGAAATCGTCAAATCACTAAGCTGAAAAGGCTTTTTCATAAGCCTGACTTCTCCTATAAAAAAGTCATGCTCCTTCCGTGGCCTTGCACTGCTTTTTGTTTTTTTGTGATCATCCTCTTTTTCAAGGTTGACCTTCTTTTCCGGCTCTGTTTCTGGCTTATTGTCAGGTTCTTCCTTCTTACCTGCATCAAATACTGGCTTGTTTTTTAACAACCGATAGCCTGCATAGATTAAAAAGGCGGCAAATAAATACCCTGCTAAACTGAACGTAATGTTTAACAAAAACCTCAAAAATAGAAAACCAGCAAAAATGTAAGAAACAGAACCGAGCCAGCGTTTAGAGCGCGTATGCAGAAAATATCCGGCTAGTGCAAAAAACAGAGGCCAAAATAACTCGCCCCCTACGCCAATAATATTTAAAAAAAGATTAATACCAAAGATGACCACAATGATGCCTAAAATTTGATTTCTTGAAATACGCAGTGGACTCGCCTCCTTCCGTTTTTTGACCGATTAGCGTAAACGTAGCTTACCACTTGTCATCTCGATATCAAAAAGGTGTGTTCCCTTCCCAATAATTCCTGTGAAATTCCTATTGCCACCGTCTACTTGATCAAAGTTGTAGGAATGATCTATTTTTCCACTAGTCACCTTTGTTTTCACTTTAAAATCGCCTTGATCAGGCAGATCAATTTTCGCACTTCCTGAGGTCATGTGAAAGGAAATGGGTGCAGTGATTGTATCAAAGCTTGCTCGAAGACGCCCACTTGTCATTCCCATTTTCAAGCTCCCCTTGACATCAGCAATGTCTACGTTACCTGAGGTTACACTAATCTCACTATCCTCTGCATCAATATGGGACACTTCCAGCTTACCAGAAGTTGCTTTTATTTCAGCGTTTTTGGCAGACAGATTTTCTGCAATCAATTTGCCACTTGTGGATTTCAAGACCACATCATTGAGCGTAAGCTCGCCTCGTCCGTCCACATATATTTTTCCACTGTCTCCTGTAATCGTAACATTTTGATGATAGTCAACAGGTACTTTTATAAGGAGTTCACCTTTTTCGACTCCGGAGAAAAACAAAAACCTTTTGTTTTCCGCACGAACTCGAAACGTACTGCCTGTTTGTTCGGCATACATCTTTCCTTTTCCATTTTCAACTGATACCGCAATATCCTTGCGTTTTTCTGGCTCTACTGTGACATGAAAACCAGAGAGAGAGACATCAAGACGCTGAATATCTGCTGTTTTTGCTGAAGCAGTTGTCACCGCTTCTCCTCGCGTGAATCCAAAATCAGCAAAGCCACGATCTTTAAAAAACATACCAATGATTAAAAAAATACCAACGACCATAAACAGCAAACCTAACAATCGTTTCATTTGTTTCACCCTTTATCCTTGTGACCTTTTTATTATAAGTAAAAGCAGCTAAGAAAGAAATCAAATCGGAAGAAAAAACGTTTTTTCTTCCAATCAGTAGGTATGATTTAATTTGCTGCTTTTTCTTCGTTTATTTTAGTCGCTTTTAGCTTCTGTAATTCTCTTTCTACATCGTCTGCATAATCAAGATGAGCATAGGCACCATGTTGCTCAGAAAATTGATGGTATCCGCTTGCTTTTGTTTCCAAGTCTTCGATTCGATTTTCCATACGGAGAAATTCTTTATAAGCACTCTCACTATCTACCTTATTCATCGACTCATTCATATGTTGTTTTGCCTGTGCAGCATTGGCTCTTGCAATGAGTGCCTGCTTTTTATCTTTAATATCTCGAAGTTTTGTTTCTAACTGCTGTAACTGCTCTTTTAGTTCAATCATTTGTACCTGAGACTGATCGTAGGATTCTCTGTACTGTTCATATTTCTCTTCAAAGTATTTCATTTCCGTTAGCGCTTTGCGTGAAAGCTCTTCTTCTCCTGCATCAAAGGCTAATTGTGCTTGATTTTTTCGTTTCGCTAATAGAGCTTCAGTTTCATTCACCTTACGTAAAAACCCTCGTTGAATTGATTGATGCTCCATGATCGCATGCTTCGCTTTGGCGATGTCATTCTCCATATCACGCACATATTGATTGAGCATCACACGTGGATTTTCGAGTTTATCCAACCCTTCATTTACAGTTGCAACAATCACATCTCTTACTCTTCTTAATACCATTTTGTTTTCCTCCCTTTTATTTTTTCTTTAAGAAATCTTCCCATTCTTGATCAAATGAAGATTCAAATTTATCTTCGCTGTGAGGGACTGTTTCTGCCTCTCTGTATGAACGTCTATGTGATCTAGATGATTCTACGTTCATCAGCTTCCACCCAAAATAGAATAGAGCTAACGCAAGCACGATACTGATCAATAGCGGAAGAAAGTGTACCAGCATCATCAAGCCGATGATTGCGATGATGACGCCACCTATTTTGTTGCCTTTATCATATTTTTTAACCCCTACATAAATGAGCCAAGCGCCAATGATACTAGGAATGATGCCACCAACCGAACCACCAAAGAAGATGGA
The DNA here is from genome assembly GCF_050269555.1 of Bacillus sp. NPDC077027. Lineage (NCBI taxonomy): Bacteria > Bacillati > Bacillota > Bacilli > Caryophanales > Bacillaceae > Bacillus > Bacillus sp. NPDC077027. Next base: position 215,002 of record NZ_JBNNIO010000002.1, read on the forward strand.
AAGACCTAACAGCATCAGGATCAACCCGATGATTGCTTTACCTGACATATTCATCTATATGCCTCCTTTCTTGCTCCTTGCTTTAACTATAGTCAAATCAAAGACTGTGCAAAACGTGTCGCAGTTTGATTTTTGATTGCGACCAGAGTCGTAAATATGTTAAGACTTCCCTTAAACAGACAGCAAAAAACACCCTTCAGCTTGAAGAGTGCTTCCAATTAATCCGTATGAAAAACGTTAGCACTTCGCTCATATTCGACATCCTCTGATCCGAGACGATGATTGACAATACGGGATGCGGCAAATAAATAATCTGATAAACGGTTCACATATTTTAATGTGACAGGAGGAATGTCTTCTTGCTTCGCTAGTGAGACAATGTTGCGTTCTGCTCTTCTGACCACTGTTCTTGCGACATGTAACAGCGCAGCTCCTTCAGTACCGCCTGGCAAAATGAACTTCGTCAGTGGCGACGCTTCCTCCACATATCGATCCATCCTTTGTTCTAGTACTTCTACCGAAGCTTCCTTTAGTTTCCCGTCATGCTTTCGCTTTACTGTGGCAAGGTCTCCACCGCAATCAAAGAGCTCGTGTTGAATGACTGTCAGTTCTGATAACAGATCTTCAAAAAGCTCTTCCTGTTTTTTAAGACAGGCATGTGTCAAACCAATAAAACTATTCGCTTCATCTAGAGTGCCGTAAGCCTCTACTCGTAAATGATCCTTATCTGCTTTACCGCCTATTAAACTTGTTTTCCCTTGATCACCAGCTCTAGTGTAAAGTTTCATGTGTTTCTCTCCTTCCTTCATATGCTCATGCTTTTAGTATACCCTGTTTCATGGAAATCCGATTTGTTTTATTATGAAACACTTTTCAAAATAGCACCGATTGTTTAAACGTCATGGTGTTTTTTTGACACACAAAAAGCGGACTAAAAATTGTCCGCTTTACGTAGAGCATAACTGATCGAGCACATGGATCATTTTTCTTTGGATAGAGGGAAAGAGCTGTGAATCAGAGGCATTGTTTCGTTGTTGATCGCATTGCGTCGATGCCACACAAATATGGTCAACTTTTATTTGCATATACGCCTGAATCGTCTGCATCACAAAGCTAAGCAGCTGTACAAACGTCCCCTCTGTGATATAGCTGTTTAACATCACCCAAACAGCTAGCTCGCCTTTTCCATTTCTCATACCAATGATACACAGATTGTCTTGATCAAAATCACTCACATGCTGATGAATGCCACCCTTTTGCTGAACAAACCACATTTCCTCTGATTTATACGGAATCTGCCTTTCCCACTTAGAGAAATGCACACCTGTGCCAAGTGCTCTTTTCCAAAAGAAGCCGCCACTGCCCGAAGAAGAGGACAGAATGCGGAGTGGTTGATCAATGGAAAAGAGGAGGCCGTCTGCTCCGATAGTGGTCAGTCCATCTTCCCAGCTCCGCCTTTCTATCACCTTTGGAAAGCGAATTGCATCAATGGTGAACTGAGGATTGGCACGCTCAGGATGACTCAGCTCCGTTACACTGGTTTCGTATATATCACCGATCCGCTTAGCTGAAAGAACACTTTCTGGTCGATCAAGTACCTCTCCTTTTCCTTCATTCAACAGTAGCAGCCGGTCACAATAGAGACTGGCAACATTCACATCGTGGAAAACACCGATGACCGCCAACTGAGAGTTGACCGTCTCTTCTTTCATTAGATCCAGGAGATTTTTTTGATAAGCCAGATCAAGAAAGCTTGTCGGTTCATCTAACAATAAATAATCTGGTTCTTGGGCAAGAGCTTGTGCTAAATAGACACGTTGTTGTTCGCCGCCGCTTAATTCGTGAATAGACTGCTCTCTAAAACGTTCAATATCGGTTTGCTTCATGAATTGATTGATCATACGATGATCTGCATCAGTTAGTGTTTGAAACAACCCTTTATGATAAGGATAGCGCCCAAACTGAACGGTTTCCTCAACTGTGAAGGAGAAGGCTTGATCGGTTTTCTGTGGTAAGACAGCTAGCTTTTTGGCAAGCTTCTTCGAATGATAAGATTGAAGCGGACATCCATCTAGCCAGATACTGCCGCTCTTTGGCGTCATGATACCTGAAATCATTTTAAGTAAAGTCGATTTTCCGCTTCCATTTGGTCCAAGGATTCCTAAAAATTCCCCTGGCTTTACACTGAAGCTGATATTCTGAATGACATCCTTCTGACCATAACCTCCATAGACCTGCACCACGTTAATCATGAATTTGACCTCCTCTATATCTACGGATGAGGATCATTCCAAACACAGGCGCTCCAATCAGTGCAGTCACAATACCAATCGGAAGCTCTGTCGGTTCAATGATTGTTCTCGACAAAAGATCAGATAGTACAAGGAATGAAGCCCCATTTAACATTGATAACGGGAGCAGGTGACGATGGTCTGTCACAGACAAAAGCCGAATGAAGTGGGGAATGACTAGTCCGACAAATCCAATGGTTCCTGAAACGGCAACAGCACTGCCAGTTAAAATAGAACCTGCCAAAAGAACGACATACTTACTCCTTTTGACATTCACACCGAGTAGTTGTGCTTTTTCCTCTCCATACGTCATCACATTTAATTCTCGGCTGCTCAGCACAAGGGCGAGTACACCAAGAATGAAAAACGGCAGAAACAACACAATATAGCTCCAGCCCCTCATTGATACACTGCCTAGTAGCCAATGAATAATCTGTCTCAAGTCGTCACCAGTTAAAGCGATCATGAGCGAAATAAGCGCACCAAGAAATGAACTAAAAATGACACCTGTCAAAATCAATGAAGAAATACTCATGCCTCGATGAACAATCCGAGCAAAAAACAGCACAAAAAATAGGGTGACGAGCGCTGACGATATACTTAAAAAAGGCAATGTAAAACCACCTAAAAACGGGAACTGAAGACCAAAGAATAAGGTCGCAACCGCTCCAACAGACGCCCCCTGTGATACACCGAGTGTATACGGATCAGCAAGTGGATTTTTCAATAGACCTTGAAATGCCGCACCAGAAAGAGCAAGTGCTGCGCCAACAAGTGCTGCTAAAATAACCCGTGGCAAACGTATATTCATCATAATATTACGATCAATGGCATCAATAGTACCTATTTGAATGCCCATTATTTCATGAACAAAAATCTTCAGAATAGATGGAATGGGAATCCCTAGACTACCAAATGAGATTCCCATTCCAATGCTGACAACAAGCAGCATGACGCTAAAAGCGTACGTCAGTATTAACTTATTTGTACGTGTCAGGATAGATGCTTTTCGCAAGTTCCTCGACCCCTTCAATTAACCTTGGACCAGGCCTTGAAGCAAGATCAGTGTTAATTTGAAAGACTTGTCCTTCCTTCACTGCTTTTAAATCGCTCCAACCATCTCTTTTTTTCAGGTCAGCCAAAGAGGCACCATCAATTGTGACAATGACATCTGGGTTTAATTTTATAATCGCTTCTTCTGTCATTTGCACCCAGCCAGTTTGATCTCCAGCTCCATTTTTAGCATTGATTGTTTGGATCATTTCATCCATAAATGTATTTTTACCTGTCGTATAGATTTCAGGAGAGCCTGACACTTCGACAAATACCGTTTTTTGTTTGCTACTTGAAATCACGCCTGATTTTTCCTTCAAATCACTCATACTTGTTTTCATGCTTTTCACAAGTTTTGATGCCTGATCTTTCGCACCAGTTGCTTGTCCAATCATGTTGATCGACTGATAAACGTCTTTAAATGATGTCGCATCACTCACCGTCAACACTTGAATACCCGCATCCTCAAGCTGCTTAAACCCGGCTTTAGAGGATAACTGTGAAGCATGAGCTAGTACAAGATCCGGCTTCAATGAAATGACTTTTTCCACATTGAAATCCATTCCACCAATCTTTTCAACTTTTTCAACTTCTTTTGGATAGTTGTCAAAGTCTGATCTCCCAACAATTTTGTCACCTAAATCAAGCGCATAAGCAATCTCCGTATTACTTGGTATTAACGACACAATACGCTTCGGTTCTTGTTCAATTTTAACCGTTTTACCTGTTGCATCTTTAATAGATACAGGGAATGCGGCTGTGACTGTTTCTTTTTTCTGTGATTCCGCTGCTTTGTTATCTGTGTTTGCACCTGCACAACCTGCCAAAACACCAAACACAAGCAATAACGATAGCCATAAGGTTGTAATTTTCTTCATTAATAAACCCCCTGCTTTATGTACTGACGCCTGTTCCTTCAGTCAATTCTTTTCTAATTTCGGGAATATTATACTACAGTGGAGAAGGCTTGTATATGCGGTTTCTAAAAGGGGATTTTTAAGGCTAAAAAAAGAAAACAGCCTTTGCAATTACTGTGAAAAGACTGTTTTATCTCGACTATGAATTTATTTTTTCACCATTCACCACGACATTTGTGAAAGATGGTGATTCTGCATGTTCTAGTGAGAGCGGATAAGAGACATCATCTATAATACAGTCTTTCATTTTAAAGCCTTTGACAGGCGAATGTGGGTAAGCTGCAATTTTCACACCATATCTGCCTCCTTTGCTTCTTAACCCTTCTACCTCGATATGACGAATGACTGGACGATGCATGCCTGCATCCCCTTCCTCATACATCATGTCAATACACACTACTTCATGCTTCAAGCTATTAACGGTATTGTTTTTGAAATAAATGTGTTCAATCGTTCCACCTCGTACAGAGTTCGTTTTTATTCGCAAAGCCCGATCAAGGTTTGGGCTATCCATCACATTGTCCTCTGCATATACATGTCTCACACCGCCTGATATTTCACTTCCAATCGTTACACCACCATGTCCGTCTCGCATTACATTGCGGCGAATGACGATATTTTCAGAAGGTATCCCAATTCTTCTTCCATCCTCATTCCTTCCCGATTTAATTGCTATACAGTCATCCCCATTATCAAAATAGCAGTCCTCGATTAGTACATTTTTACAAGATTCAGGATTAACACCATCCGTATTTGGCCCATGTCCAATCACCTTTACTTTGCGCACTGTGATATTTTCACTGAGGACGGGGTGTACTTGCCACATAGGTGAGTCCTTCACAGTCACTCCTTCAATTAGCACATTCCGACATTGATATGGCTGAATAAAGCTTGATCTCAAATAGTGTTCCTCTCCAAACACTCTTTCTTCAACAGGTATACGCTTTTCAGCCATATCAAAAAGAAACTGACGATCGCGTTCTTGAGAAGGCTGTCCGTTCGTGCCATACTTCCATGGCCACCAGTGATGTTCATCACCTCGTCCATCTAGTGTACCAGTACCTGTGATCGCAATGTTTTCGGCATGGTGCGCATAGAGGAGCGGTGAATAATTATACAGCTCAATCCCTTCGTATCTAGTTAAAACGAGCGGTAAGTAATGTTTTGTCTCTTGGCTAAACATGAGATGAGCTTTTTCATGTAAATGAAGCTCTACATTACTCTTCAATTCAAGCGCACCGGTTAAAAAAGTGCCTGCTGGAATAATGACACGCCCTCCTTTTAATCTGTTGGCATCATCAATTGCAGATTGAATCGCCTTAGTTGAAAGCCCCTCTCCTTTTGGGTCAGCACCATAATGAATCACATTGAATTCTTTAGCTGGAAAAACAGGAGGCTCGATTTGCTTTAAAATATGTTCTTGTAAGTGTGCAACTTTTTTCCTTTGTTTTGCTAATCCAGCGATACCAATACCCGTTAAGACTGTTCCTGCTGTGATATACATAAAATCCCGTTTCTTTGACATCCATCTTTCCCCCCATCAGCCTAAAGTGTGACACCTGTCTTAAAGATTGCAAGTTCTCTAAAATGATTTTTTTCGTGATTTAGTTGACGACCACTTGCCACATCAATCACATAGGAAATGAGTTTTTCAAGAACCAAATCTTCTTGAACATCTTCTAGCAGCTCTCCAGCATTAAAATCAATCCAATGTATTTTGGCTTCATATAATGCCGTGTTGGTTGAGATTTTCATTGTTGGTACAAACGTGCCGAATGGCGTCCCTCTTCCTGTTGTGAAGAGAACCATCTGACAACCAGAGGCTGCAAGAGCCGATGATGCCACAAGGTCGTTACCTGGCGCACTTAGTAAATTCAAGCCCTTTTGCTGTAATTGTTCACCATATTTGAGCACGCCTCTTACTGGAGATGTTCCAGCTTTCTGTGTACATCCGAGCGACTTATCCTCTAATGTCGAGATTCCTCCCGCTTTATTTCCTGGGGAAGGATTTTCATATACCGGCTGCTGATGATCAAGAAAGTATTGTTTAAAATCATTAATCATGTGCACGATATCATGAAATATGTCTTCTGACTCTGCTCGCTCCATTAAAATTTTTTCAGCTCCAAACATTTCCGGAACTTCTGTTAAAACAGTCGTGCCTCCTTGGGCAGCGATAAAATCAGAAAGCCTCCCCAAAAGTGGATTCGCTGTAATACCTGAAAAGCCATCCGATCCCCCGCATTTTAAGCCAAGCTTCAGCTCAGACAATGGGAGGTCCACCCGGTGATCATTCTTTGCTGCATCATAAATTTCTTTCAGCAATGCAACGCCAGTTTCAATTTCATCTCCTACCTCTTGGCTTCGCAAAAATTTGACCCGTTGCGGATCATAATCACCTAACGTTTCTTTAAAATCTTCTATGTCGTTGTTTTCACAACCAAGTCCAAGCACAAGTACTCCGCCAGCATTCGGGTGTTTTACAGCATTTTGCAAAATGGTTTTTGTGTTCTCATGATCATCCCCAAGCTGTGAACAGCCATAATTGTGTTTTAAAACCAAAGCGGTTTCAAATGGAGAAATATCTCCTCCCATTTCAGCTGTAAATATACGGATGATTTGATCTGCAATCCCATTGACACAACCGACTGTTGGCACGACCCATAGCTCATTGCGAATCCCGCTTGTACCGTTTTTTCTTTTATACCCTTTAAATGTAAGCGCTGTTTTTTTATACGGGTTTTCTGTAAAAGTGGGATTGTATTCATAATCTAACTTTCCAGATAAATTCGTTTTTGTATTCCTTGTATGCACCCATTCTCCAAGCGCAATATGAGAAATCGCATGCCCAATCGGATAACCGTATTTGATTACATGTTCCCCAGCTTGTATGGCAGTCAAAGAAAACTTGTGCCCCTTTGCGATCGTTTCTTTCAAAACGATTGAGTGATCTTGATACTCGACCTCTTCCCCTTGCTCCAATACCCTAAGCGCAATTCCGACATTATCTGAAGGGTGTATCACAATAAAATCTTTCATGCTTTTTCCCCCTGTTGTTCATACTGTTGAGCAAGCATCTCTTTAATAGAGGCTCTCATCCCATGCTCATGTATGTGAGTCAGGTGAGAGGTAACTGCATCACATAATCCCTCTATTTCATTTAGATTCATTCCCCAAAGTGTTCTGCTTGAAAGTATATTTTTTGCTACGCTTGAAAAAGGCGCTTCTCCCTTACACCAAGCCTTTTTCATCACAGCGAGTACATCCTCATCATCCTTTAACGTATTCGCAAGTTCGCCGTAAAAATAAATCAAACTACTGAGGACAAAGACTAATTTCTTAGGGAGACCACACCCAAGCTTCATGTAAGCAAGAAGCGACGGCAAATTTCTTGCTTTAAATTTTGAAATGCCATTTAAAGCGATATCCATCAGTTGATGCCTGACAAAAGGATTACAAAAACGATCCCACACCTCTTGTGTATATCTCGTTGTCTCAGCCTGTGGCAAATCAAGCCCTGGCAAAATCTCTTCATCTAGCATACTGCGAATAAATGTGCCTACTACTTCATCTTCCACTGCTTCTTTGACTGTTTCCAGACCAGATAGATAGGCAAGTGGCACCATCGCTGTATGCGCACCATTTAATATTCTGACCTTTCTCATTCGATATGGCGCTATGTCATCAACAAATAAAACATTTAAGCCCGCCTCTTGAAATGGTAGCTCCTTTTGAACAAAAGCAGGTGCCTCGATGACAAAAAGGTGGTAGTATTCTGCCGTTACCAGAAGATCATCTTCATACCCCTCTTCTTTTAGCACTGTTCGTGCGGCTTCCTCTGAAAAGCCTGGTACAATTCGATCTACCAGTGTATTACAAAAAACATTGGCTTCTTTTAACCATAAAATAAACGCTGGTGAGAGCTGCCACGCCTCTGCCATTTTCACCACAAGCTGTCTTAGTAAATCACCATTTTCCTCTAGTAATTCACATGGAAGAACAACTAATCCTTTTTCTAAATTACCAGAGAAGGTCTTGAACCTTTGATATAAAAAAGCTGTCAGCTTCCCAGGATAACTTGCTTGCGGACGATCTTCAAGACGATCTTCTTCCCGAAAAACAAGCCCTGCTTCTGTTGTATTCGAAAAAACAAACCGCAAATCAGGATTTTCCGCCACCTGTAAAAAGCCGTCATAATCAACATAGGTACTAATTCCTCTACTAATCGAATGAATAATCATTCTTTCATTGATTGCTTTATTTTGATGAAACCCTTGAATACACAATGTGTACAACCCATCCTGTGCATTTAGCATATCAACAGACCCTTTTCTTGGAGGAACCACAACCGCACTGCCTTTAAAATTTGTTCGATCATTTAATTGTTGAATTTGCCAATTGATAAATCCCCTCATAAAATTCCCTTCACCAATTTGCAAAATGGTTTCTGGATAAGTAGTAGTTGATGAATACAACGCTTTAGATAATCGGTTCATATCGTCCTCCTTATCATGCACACGTTAACATTTTGACGAAAAGGTACTTGTTACCGCACCTTCTTCACAGACTTTCTCACCATGAGCTCCGTGTGAACATAAGTTTTTTTCGGTTTGTTTCCAGTCGTTTCTTCCCCGCTCATCATGGAAAGAATAGCCTTTGCCCCTAAAATACACATTTTTTCTATCGGTTTTTTAACAGTCGACAGTGCCGGTGTTGTGTACGACGAAAACACAATATCATCAAAACCGATGATTGATAGATCGTCTGGACATGTTTTACCGTTGGCATAGAGAGCATTCATTGCCCCAATCGCCATATCATCATTAGAGCAAAAGAGTGCAGTCGGTGGTTGTTTTAGCGCTAAGAGCGCTTCCATAGATTCGTAGCCGCTTTTCATATGGTAGTCACCCTTCATCATATATTCCTTTTTAATTGGTATTTCATGGTCAATTAGTGCTTGTAGAAACCCTGCTTTTCGCTCTTGAGTAGATTTAAAGCCTTCTTTTCCTTCGATAATGGCAATGTGCCTGTGCCCATGTTGGATAAAGTAATTAGTTGCTTTGTAAGCGCCCTGACTATCATCTGCTAATATATTCATGACATCTTCATTTTCCACACGACGATTTAAGACGATGATTGGTATCTCTTGTTTTTTTACATGATGGATAAATGCTTCATCATGCTCGCTTTGACTCATCAGCAAGATGCCATCGTAGCGTTGCTTATGAATCGTAGAGTAATCATGAAAATCATCAATGCCTCTGACAAACATATTATAATTTTCAGTGATCACACTGTTTACACCTTTTAAAGCATCTACGAAAAAACTGGAGGATGTCCCCTCGGTTAGACTCGTAAAAAACAATCCAATTGTAAATGATTTCTGTGACACAAGGCCTCTCGCATGGACGTTTGGGGAATAGTTCAACTGTTTTGCAATCGACAATATCTTCTGTTTTGTATTCTCTTTAATAAAAGGGCTGTTGTTTAAAGCTCTTGATACCGTGGTATGAGAAACATTTGCCAATTTTGCTATATCTTTTATTGTGACTGTCATGCTAATCCGCCTTTATGTTTTTTACCAACATCTTACCATAAAACCGCTTTCAACTTCATCTCTTAGATTGCAGCACTGGCTGTTCTGCTCGTTCAAATTGAAAATATTGCTTCGCATTTTCATAGCTAATGCCTTTGACGATTTTGCCAAGCAACGCTAAATCATTTGGTGCTTCACCTTTTTCAACCCACTCTCCTATGATGTCACAAAGCAAACGGCGGAAATATTCATGTCTCGTATAAGAAAGGAAGCTTCTTGAATCGGTCAGCATACCAATGAATCGGCTAATTAATCCAATGCTAGAGAGAGCAGACATTTGTTCTGTCATCCCCTGCTTCGTATCATTAAACCACCAAGCTGTTCCATGTTGTATTTTCCCTGGTGTTTCCCCATCCTGAAAGCTTCCTGCGAGTGTCGAAATCACCACATTGTCACGTGGATTTAATGAATATATAATGGTTTTTGCAAGAGCATCTTCCTGTTCGAGCTGATCTAAAAACTGACAAAGTGGCTTCGCAATATCCTCATCATTCATTGCATCATACCCCGTATCAGGTCCAAGTTTACGAAACATTTTTGAATTATTGTTGCGAAGTGCATTGATATGAAGTTGCATTGCCCAGTCTAACGCTTTGTATTCCTTCCCAAGAAAACCGAATGTATATGTCTTAAACTTCATTTCCTCTTCTTTTGTCAATTTCCAGCCTGCTAATCTTTTAAAAAAGATTTCTCTTACCTCTTTCTCATTTGTTTCAGCAAACACCATTTCATTCACTGCATGATCAGAGACTAAGCAGCCTTGCTCATGAAAAAATGCCACTCTTATTTTAAGCGCTTTCAAAAAATCCTCATAAGTTTGAATGTCCAAATCAGCAGCTTCTCCTAGCTGACGTACATAATTTGCGAAGTTCTCACTCGTGATGTCGAGTGCCTTGTCTGGGCGAAATCCTGGCAGGACTTGAACAGAAAAACTTTCTTCACGTAGCTTTTGATGATATTCAAGAGAATCAATCGGATCGTCTGTGGTGACAACTGTTTCCACATTGGACTTTATGATCAAATCTCTCGCACCAAAGCCTTCTCCTTGTAGCTGTTCATTCACTTTTCCCCAAATGAGCTCTGCATTTTCTTCGTTTAATAGTTCCTCTACATTGAAATAGCGTCTTAGCTCTAAGTGAGTCCAATGATAAAGTGGATTTCCAATCGTCATTGGTACTGTTTTTGCCCAAGCTAAAAACTTATCTTTATCAGATGCATCCCCCGTCACATGTGTTTCTGAAACACCATTTGCCCTCATAGCTCGCCATTTATAGTGATCCCCATAAAGCCAGGCTTCAGTGATATTGCGAAATGCTTTATTTTCATAAATTTCTTTTGGACTTAAGTGGCAATGGTAATCAATAATCGGAAGGTCCTTCGCATACTCATGATAAAGCTTTTCCGCTGTTTGACTGTTTAACAAAAATTGCTCATCTAAAAACGCTTTCATGAAACTCCCCCATTCTTCCTCATCAAACTTTTTTGTTCACGTTAACAATTTTATTGTACCGATTCACATTCTCTTTTTCAATCCCAAAATAGGAAAAAGCAACCTCCTTTTGCAAGGAAATTGCTTTTATGTTGATTTTACTTCATTCTGCTTTTGAAGGATAATCACAATAGATGTTCCCTTATCGATTTCACTTTCCACTTTGATATCGCCGTTATGGAGAAGCACTAGCTCCATTGCAATGGCTAGTCCGAGACCCGTTCCATTTGAAGAGACATTGGTATTTGTGCCTCTATAATAACGATTGAATAGCTTATCTACCGTTTCTGTCTCCATACCGCGCCCATTGTCACGAATCTCAATACGCACTTCTTGACCATTTTCGGACAAGATGGCCATAATATGTGTCCCTTTTTCATTATGCTTCACCGCATTTGCTAGAAGATTCTCAATCACTCTTCTAAACCACGCTTTGTCTATATCAAAGATAACACCATTATTCGTTTGATCTTCAAATGATGATAGATAACCTTCAGAAAATGAGCTTCTCGCAAATTCATCCATAATGGATGCGAGAAACAAATCAAGGTCAATCGGCTTTCGGTTAATTGGCAAAGCACTATTTTTCAATCGATACGTTAAGTTTAAGTCTTCAATCAAGGATGACATATATTCTGACTTCTCTCGAATGACTTGCCCCATCTCAACGACTTCTTCTTTAGACCATTGATATTGATTGGTTTCTAGCATTAAACCATAGCCGTATATCGTACTGAGAGGGGTTTTTAAATCATGGGATAGCCCCGCAATCCATTCTTCCCTTGTTGTTTGGATTTTTCTGCGGTTTTCTTCATTCTCTTTCAGTGTATTGGTGAGCCGATCCATTGTCTTGATGATATCCTCAAATAATCGATACTCTCTTTTAATGCGTCCCTTTTTATTTTTACTATAGGGGATCCCTTTTCGATTCGTTGGCTCTTGTAATTTGTTTCTTGATAAGAATGAGAGCCATCTAATAATGTGATAGATAGGTAGAGCGTAACGATACGAGTACCAAAACGTCATCACACCGATGATAATGGATATGATGCATACAATTAAAAAGGTCGAATACTGTCTTAATTCATCTGTTTGCTGATAAAAACGTTCATCAGGGCTATACACTTTGTTTGGAACGGACACAATCATCCATAAATCTTTATTGATATTGATATATGATAGGTCACTTCGGAATTCCCACGGCTTTGATTGATATTTCAATAGTTCAACGTCTGTTGAACCATTCTTAAAATCTTTATTTGGTCGAATTCCTTGAAGATATTTTCCCTCTTCATTAAATAAATGGACAGAACCATTCATCTTTTTTATATATTCTTTTGTCTCCTTTGAGTAATGAGACAATGCAGCGAGATTTTTTTCATGTTTTTTTATATAAGCAGCAACATTTGTACTGCTTGTTTTGAATCCATATAAAACGATAAAACTCTCATGACCAATTTCAATTGGCCAGAAATACATTTTATAGTTTTTATATTGCCTCTTTTCAAAGATTTGCACCATTTCATTTTTCTGATAAGAGCTTGGAATATCGCTTGGTAGATGGTAATCGTATATTGTCTGTTTCTTGGAATCAATGACTTGTAGCCAACCATCTCGTTTTTCAACGGCTTGTTTTAATTGCGAATCGGCAATCATATTTCCATCACCGTCAAAATACAACCAGCTCATAAGCGTTTCATCATCAGCCTTTGTCAAACCAGTCTCTGTCACATTTTCATAGTACTTATGATTATATAGGTTTTCAGAAAAGTTGTTTCCAGTTCTGAGCAACAAAATCACGATAAACATTTGACCAACGAAGTGAAAAAAAAGTTTTGCTCGTAAATTCATAATTTAGCTAAGTACCTTAACCGGATGAGGGATGAATTTATATCCCATTCCGCGAATTGTCACAATATATTCTGGCTGACTAGGATCTTTTTCGATCTTTTCCCTTAGCTTTCGAATATGTACCATCACAGTATTATTGTCCCCATATGAAGGAACACCCCATACTTTTTCATAAATCTGATCTTTTGATAACACAATATTCGGATGATCACAAAAGAACTGTAGTAATGACATAAGCTGTGCAGAACAAGATGTCATTTGACCTGCTACCTTCAGTTCAGCGGAATGTGGATGATAGGAGAAATATTCATATTCATAAACATTGTCTTCTTTTTCATCTTGCAAGGATATAAATGTACGATTTAAATGTGCTTTAATTCGTGCCACAAGCTCTAATGGATTAAATGGCTTTGTAATATAATCATCAGCGCCCTGAGCAAATCCTGTTAATTTGTCTACATCTGATGTTCTAGCTGTTAAATAGAATATTGGCGATTTCGTATACTGTCTAATATCAGGCAGAATTTCAAAGCCTGTCTTTCCAGGCATCATCACATCTAGTAATAAAAGATCGACTTCATTCTGCTTCACGATCTCTAGTGCCTCATCTGCATGATATGCACGATAGATATGTTGAAATCCTTCTTTTTTTAATACGCGTTCAACCATTTTTACAATTGCTTCTTCATCGTCTGCAATCAATATTTTTGCTGTTTCCACGCATCTCTTTCCTTTCTGACTATCAATCTCTAACCGTATATTACCATTGTCTAAAGTGAAAAAATACCTCTTTTATGCATAAAAGCAAAAAAAATATATTAATGTTGATCAGCAGAATCTACGGGTCAAAAAAAGTAAAATAAAAAACTCGGTATACACACCGAGTTTTTCATGTTCACGTCTCTATACACTGACTGCCTCAAGCTTTCTTTCATGTTCAATTAGATCATAGGTTAAGCAAATTGGCTTACTCGTTCTTGGATCAAGCACAATCTCAGCATCAATGTTGAATACTTGTTTTAACACTTCTGATGTCATGACTTCTTGTGGTGAGCCTTCTTTCATGACCTTCCCTTGATTCAGTGCCACCATATAATGTGAAAATCGGGCTGCATGATTCAAATCATGGATCACCATTAAAACGGTGCGTCCTTGTTCACGGTTTAAGCGATCTAGCAATTGAAGTACTTCTAGTTGGTGAGCAAGGTCTAAATATGTTGTTGGTTCGTCTAAAAGCAATAGCTCTGTTTCCTGAGCGAGAGCCAAAGCAATCCACACTCGTTGACGCTGTCCACCTGATAGGGCTTCAATTGGTCGATCATGAAATGCGACCATCCCTGTTTCCTCAAGTGCCCATTTAATGATACGTTTATCTTCATTTGACAAACGTCCGAACCCATTTTGATGTGGGAAACGCCCATATGAAACAAGCTCATATACAGTTAATCCACTTGGTGCTTCTGGTGATTGTGGCAAGATCGCCATTTGTTTTGAAATCTCTTTCGTTGGCGTTTCATGTATTGCTTTCCCGTTTAAATAGACAGCCCCTCTATCTGATTTCATAATACGAGACATCGTCTTTAAAATTGTCGATTTCCCGCAGCCATTCGGTCCGATAAGTGTCGTCACCTTGCCTTTAGGGATACTGATATTTAAATCCTCTACAATCAGCCGATCACTATAGCCGATGCAAAGTTGTTCTGTTTCGAGCGATTTCATCTGATGTCCTCTCCCTTCTCACTAGTTCGTTTTCATTAATAAATAAATGAAATAAGGTGCACCTAAAGCAGAAACAACAAGTCCAACAGGAACTTCCGATGGAGCTAAGATAACACGTCCGAGCAAATCAGCTAATAAAAGCAGAAATGCACCAATTAAAGCAGAAGCAGGAATCATTCCTTGATGTTTCGGTCCGACGAGTTTTCTTGCTAAATGCGGAGCCGCTAAGCCGAGAAACGATATACTTCCTGCAACAGCAACACTTGCGCCTGCAAGCGCAACTGCGATGATCATCATCAAACTTCTTTCTTTATTAACAGAAATACCCAACCCATATGAAAGCTGATCACCTAGATTCATAATGTTTAAATAGCGTGCTCTAACGATCGCCAATACCATAAAGATCAGCATCCAAGGTAGAATGGATAATACATACGTCCAACTAGATCCCCAAATGCTTCCTGACAGCCATACAATGGCTTGGTTAAAATCATTCGGGCTCATTTTTAATTGAATGACAACGATTACTGCTGAAAATGCTGCGTTGACCCCGATCCCTGTCAAAATGAGACGAACAGGTGTAATTCCTTTTTTCCATGCCAACACATAGATGAGAAATGCCGCAAATCCGGCTCCTATAAATGCAAAAAGCGGTAAAACAAAGATACTAAAATCACCTAAATTTGACATCGTTCCTTGAAATGCGAAAATAAATAGGACGACAGCAAAACCAGCTCCGGCATTGATACCAAGAATCCCTGGATCAGCAAGACCATTTTGTGAAACACCTTGCCAAATGGCACCAGATACTGCGATAGAAGCTCCGACTAAGAGGGCAATGACCATTCGCGGAAGCCTAAATTCAAATAAGACGAGTTCATCCATTTCAGAACCAAAACCAAAAAGTGTTTTGATTGTGTCGAGCGGAGAAATGCGAATTTCTCCTGTATTTAAACTAATTATAAAGACAATGACAATGCCTAAGAAAATCATTAGCATTGTTCGCTTATATTTCTTTTGTTTTGCAAGTTGAACCATTTCCATCTAAATTCCGCTCCTTTCACGTCGTGCTAAGTATAAGAAGAAAGGAACGCCGATGATGGCAGTAATTGCTCCAACTGGTGTCTCAAACGGAGCATTGATTAGTCTTGCAGCAATATCAGCGTATATTAAGAGGACAGCCCCTAAGATTGCTGAACACGGAATAATCCATCTGTAATCAACCCCAACTAAAAAGCGAGTCACGTGCGGAATGACAAGACCTATAAACCCGACTGAGCCAGCTACTGATACTGCGGCACCAGTCATTAGAACGACAGCCAAAATGCCGAAGACCTTCACTGTTTTTGTGTATTGTCCTAGCCCTTTTGCTAAATCATCACCAAGGCTAAGAACAGTGATGGAGCGTGCAAGCACCATTGCCACAATAAGACCAATTACAGCAACAGGAACGATGACTTTCACATTACTCCAATTCACACCTGCCACTCCGCCTGCATACCAAAAGCTCATGTCCTGTGCAACATCGAAACGAATGGCAATAGCAGAAGAAATGGAACTAAGAAGTGCACCGACTGCTGTACCTGCCAATGCCAATTTGACAGGGGTTAACCCTCCTTTAGAAAAGGCTCCAACCCCAAAAACAATTGAAGCACCAAGTGCTGCCCCAACAAATGACCAAAGGATTAAAGAAAAAGAAGTTTGGCCTGGGAAAAAGGCAAATGCGACAGCAATGGCAAATGCTGATCCATTGGTCACACCCATAATTTCAGGAGAAGCCAGTGCATTGCGTGTCATTCCTTGCATGATAGCACCTGATATCGCCAAAAATGCGCCTACAAGTGCAGCTCCAATTGTTCGTGGAAGTCGCAATTCTCGTATGATTTGATGTGATGTACTACTATGATCAAAATGAAAAACAGCTTCCCATACAGTACTTAAATGGATGTTTGCCGCTCCAAGAGAAACTGAAGAAAAAAGACCAAATGCTAATGCAATTATTCCTAAGATGAGAACAGCTGCTGTTCCAAGAGGCTTTGTGACAATTTCAATTGAATCGTCATTGGAATCAGGCTGTCTTTTTGATTGTGCGCCCAAAAGCCATATCTTCCTTTCTGTTTACTTCTATTGTTTTCGTTGATAATGATTATCAATATCGACATCTAGTATATCACTTTCTTCGCCAATTGGAATCCTGTTCTAAGTATTTTTTCGTATTTTTCAGAGAAAGATCATTCTTCTGTATTATTTGACTAGATTTTGACAAAATTACAATGCAATTCTTTTATCATCATGTTACAATTTTACCAACAATGAGAATCATTATCAGTAAAATTATAACTAGGAGCGAACACCTTGAAAAAACAAAATCGGTTTCTATTTCTTTGTTTTGTGGCACTCATGACCTTTGCTACAGCTTGTGGCAATACTTCCAATCAACCATCTACTCAATCAAAGAATGAGGCAACAACCATTACATATAAAGACGCAAAGGGAGAAGTGAATCTTCCTAAATACCCTAAAAAGGTTGTGCTCCTTGCTGAGAGTTACTATGGTGATCTCATCACGGTTGGCATTACACCGATTGCCACAACATCACCCATCTTTAGAAACCCATTTTATAAAGGCAAAACAGATGAGGTGAAAAACCTTGGGAAAACACCTTCTGTTGAAAAGGTCGCGGTACTGAATCCTGATTTAATTATTGCTTGGGCAGAAGATGAGAATTTTGACAAATATAAACAAATCGCCCCAACTGTTGCGATTACATACAATCAATACTCTTTTAAGGATCAATTAAAGGAATTTGGCAAAATGACTGGTCACGAGAAAAAGGCTGATGAATGGATTGAAAATTGGAACGCAAAAATCAAAGAAGTCGAACCAAAAGTGAAAAAATCGGTTGGTAACAAAACCGTTTCTATCGTCTCTCCATATGACAAAGGTATTTATATCTTCGGCAACACGTATGGACGTGGCGGAGAGATCATTTATGACGAATTAAAGCTCAATGCACCAAAGGCAGTGAAAAAAGAAGCGATTGATAGTGGTATCGGTTATGCCAATATTTCTCTTGAAAAACTTCCTGATTTCGCTGGTGATTATATTTTCACTGGTCCATGGAGCGCATCAAAGAACAATGGTGACAATGTATACAATAGCAGCATTTGGAAGTCACTACCCGCCGTGAAAAACAAACAAGTCTTTGAGACTGATCCTATCGGCTATTTCTTCAACGATCCTGTTTCACTAGAAGGTCAACTTGAGTTTATTGTTGAAAAACTAACGACTTCTTCATGAAAAAACGTTTCTCCAGAAATGGAGAAACGTTTTTTTACTTATGATACTTCACTTGAAAACTTTTTAGACATAAACGGATATAGCAATATCCCTACTAAAAACAGTCCGATTCCTAAACCGAATGTTTTTACATCAGCAGTTCCTGATACAATCACCCAAGTTGAATATCCCATTGCAATGAGTGCAATGATCCCGTCTCTTGCGCGATTCCCTTTTTGCATCTCATACGTATCTCCCTTCAATATGACTTTTAGGCAGTAGATAGAAGATACAATATATGGGATCAAATAAGCGAGTGTCGCAGATGTTGTTAGGAACGTAAATGCTTCATTAATTGTACGTGACATGACCGAAAAAATGAACAACTGAGACATCATATTCGTCAACGTCAGCGCAACTACTGGGCTTCCCTTTTTATTCGTTTTAGCAAACACCGCTGGGAAATCACCAGCCTTTGCAGCTTGATACGGTACTTCAGAACCTAACAAAATCCAACCTAACATTGAGCCAAATAGACAAATAATTGCAAGTAATGCCATGACAATGCCACCAGCATTCCCAATAATGAGTTGAAGCACATCCACAAATGGCTTATCTGAGCCCTGGAGTTGGTCATGTGGCAAAACACCCATTGTAATTAACGTAATGATCATATAGATAGAAAGTGCAATGATCAGACCTGTAATGGTTGCACGCTTCACATCCCGCTGTGAAGAAGCTCTTCCAGATAGGATAACGGCAGATTCAATACCGACAAATGCCCATAATGTTGAGATGGCTGCATGATGGACTTGGCCTCCAAGATCAAGTGTTCCTTCTCCCGATAATTCTACAGGAAAATAAAAATGCTCAAACAATGCCGTTTGAAAAGCAAACAGTCCCGCCACAATAAATAGAACGAAACCAAGAACCTTTGAAAAAGTTGTCATAAAGTTCAATTTACTCGCAGCATTTAAGCTTGTGATTAAAATTAAATGCGTTCCCCATAAGAGCAGTGTACACACAATAAAAGTCATAAGCTGTCCTAGTGTGATTGCTTCTTTTCCAAAGGTAAAGACAACTTGCTTTACTGTTAAAATCGGCAAAAAGGTTGTTAAATACCCTGCAAGGCTCGTAATAATGGCAACATTACTAATCCAGCTTGCCACCCAGTAGCCCCACACCATTGTAAATCCAGCAGCTTTCCCTTTTTTGGGATCTTTAAAAAGTGCTCTTGCGTAGCTTTGTGGTCCAGCCGTCAATTCAGGCTTGTGCATAGACAGATGCCCAAATACAAGTGCGATCATAAGTACACCGCCACCTGTCACAAGCCAAGCCATTGTCACGCCTAAAGGACTAGCATTTTGGGCAAGTGTACTTGGCAACATGAAAATGCCTGACCCCACCATATTCCCAACGACAAACGCCGTTAGTAACCAAAATCCCCATTTCTTTGTCTGTTCCATTTCTGTACCTCCGTTTTCATTCACTTTGGACCAGACCCGGCAGTATCTACATTGATATATTGTCAAGCAATTGAATGCAGTTCTTATGTTCATACGAATGGCGAGATGTTCGTAACATACCCTTTTTAAAGTCATTTAGAACATAAAAAAGCCTGAACAAAAGTCCATGCTTTTCAATAACATACACCTTGATCTCCGGATAGCCCTCCGCGTTATCTAAGACGCGGCAGTCCTGCATTTATTCAATGCAGACCCAGCATAAAGAAAGGTGGAGCTTCTCTACACTTCGGCGCTGATGCCTTTTTTCACATGATCATTGATCCCATCTCTCCCATGTGTGACTCATCATCCGCGCAACCTCTACCTCACTGAGACATAGCGTGAGGATTTCTATTCATTTTTACTACACGAAGGTTACCAAACATTCACTGATCTGTCAAAGGGAAATCATAGTAAAAGGCAGAGATTTTTCACTCTGCCTGTTCTTAATGACTATTTGTTGTTTTTCTTTTTTTGTACCGCTTCTTGAAGTGGGTCTCCGGCTAGTTCTTTACTCGCTTCCTCTAGCAATTGATTCACTTCTTTATGTTCCTTTTCACTTTTAGCTTTTTTATCTTTTTGAAAGAATGACAAGTCAATTCACCCCTTTTTCTTGATTGGAATTGCCTTTATAATGTGTGCGTTGAATCCATTCTTTATACAAAGCAGACGAAATACATCATCAATCCTGAAAGGTTTCCCTCATCTTTTGCAAATAATGAAGGAAGTTCTTTAAATCTTGCTCTGAAAAATCTGCCATCATATGTTGCACGACCTTACCAAAAAGATAGGTGTGCTTCTCATAGATAGCAACTCCTTTTTCCGTTGCCTCTAGACGAACGACGGACTGATCCTCTGTATCTCTTTCCCTTTGGATATACCCATGTTCACATAGCTTGTTTAAGGCAATGGATGCCGCACCTGGATTTAAGGAAAGTCTTTGCTTCAAGTCCTCTGCATTCGTCACTTTACCTTGAATCAACATGGAGAGTGCATAAATTTGTGGCGGAGTGATATCTTTTTCTAATTCAAGTAACTTACGATTCAACTTCCTACTGACTTCATAATGTACAAGAACGATTTCTTTTAATAATTCAGCATTGCTCATCCCAATCGCATCCTTATTGTTAATGTCAAAATCCTCATTTTTTATTATAGTTTTTTTTTCCATATAACCAAAGTGTTTTATGTTATTCTTTAGTGAAATAAGCCTTGCTGAAACAATCAAGCCTTGTTATAGTGTTAATTTGGACTATTGATAGAACAGGAGTACGCATCATGACAGGAAAAACACATATCATGGGTGGGATTGCTGCTTGTACAGCAGTTTCGTATTACTATGGATTAGATCCAATAATTGCTACATCTTCTGGCGCAATTGGTGCATTGATCCCAGATTTATGTCATACGAAAAGCAAAATCGGCAGAAAATTCCCTCTGTTATCATCACTCATTAGCAGCGTATTCGGTCATCGTACATTTACGCATAGTTTATTGTTTATGCTCATCATTTATTTCATCGCTACGACATACATTCCCAGTGATAACTTAAAGATAGGTTTACTAGTTGGGATGGCAAGTCATCTATTGCTTGATGCCGCAACAGTCAATGGCATTAAATTATTGTTTCCTGCCACTTTGAAAGTACGACTTCCTCTTTATGTGAAAACAGGTAGTGCAGGTGAACAAGCTGTTTTAGCAGCACTCACAATCGTGACGTTTTACTACATCGCATCATTATGCGGTCTTCCCATTCCATTCCACTCTTAACAAAGAGTTTTAACAAAAAACAAGATATGATTTGATCAATGAGCAATTTTTTAGTAGTTTTAAGTTAAGCGCTTTTTTTGAAATACAGGCTGATTTTCGATGATGAGGAGCTACATAGATGAAAGACTTTTTCAAAGACCGGTGGTTTTTAGTGTACTCCATCCTCTTTATGTGGATGAAAACATACATCATTTATAAGTTTGGTTTCAACATTCGAACAGCCCATTTGTTTCATGAATGGCTACTATTTGTGAATCCGCTCAGCTTTTTGCTTCCTCTGTTCGGCATCGCACTTTTTTTAAATGAAGCCAAACAAAAGGTTTTTTTATTGACGACAAATTTTGCTTTAACGGCGATATTGATTTCAAACACAATTTTTTACGGCTTTTATATTGATTTTATTACGATACCTGTTTTATTTCAGGCAAAAAATATGGGTGATATGGGCAGCAGTATTACGGAATTGTTCCATCCCCTCTTCTTGTTGGTACTAATTGATTTTGTTTGTTTATTTTGGCTCCTTAGACGAAGAACACTGAAGTCGAGAGCCTCCAAACGTACGATCAAAACATATTATGCGGTGTGTTGCGGCTTTCTCATTTTTCATTTTGGTGCCGCTACCATTGATCACCCGCGCTTTTTAACAAGCTCCTATGACCGAGAAGTCATTGTTCGGAACTTAGGGCTATTTCAGTTTCACATTTATGATGGCATCGCTCAAACGGCCCGAATCGGTCAAAAAGCATTTGCGGATGAAGACACACTGTCAACTGTAGCAAACTATACAAATGCAGATTTCAGTGCGCCAAACGAAAACTACTTCGGTCTTGCCAAAGGAAGAAATGTCGTATTTATCTCCTTAGAATCAACACAACATTTTGTCGTTGATCGGAAGATAAATGGAGAAGAAATCACGCCTTTTCTAAATCAACTCATTCAAAAAAGCTATTACTTTGATGAATTTTATCAACAGACAGAGCAAGGAAAAACGTCAGATTCTGAATTTATTGTGGCCAATTCTCTTTATCCGTCTAGCAGTGGCGCTGTCTTTTTTACCGCAAGTGACAATGACTATGATACATTATATAAACAGTTAAAAACGGAAGATTATCAATCAGTACAATTTCATGCAAACAACAAAACATTTTGGAATCGCGATGTGATGTATCAATCATTTGGAATTGATCGTTTTTATGATGTTGATTCTTTTACTGTGAACGAAAAAAATTCGACTGGTTGGGGTTTAAAGGATGCGGCATTTTTTGATCAATCGGTAGATTACTTAAAGAAGCTAAAGTCACCTTATTACAGTTCTTTCATTACGCTCACAAACCATTTTCCGTTTGAAATTGATGAGAAGGATCAGCTCATTGACCAATTCGATTCAAACAGTGACATTTTGAACAGGTATGTAACCACAGTGCGCTATCAAGATGAAGCAATTAAACAGTTCTTTAAGCGACTGAAAGAAGAAGGACTTTACGACAACACAATGTTTGTCCTGATGGGCGACCATTATGGGATTTCAGAGGCACACAATGATGCAATGGCACAGCTGTTAGATCAAGAGGAAATCACACCGTTTGATTCTGTTAAACTTCAGCGTGTTCCCTTCGTCATTTACATCCCAGGTGTAACCGATCAAGCACCTAAACGGATGTCAGATACTGCGGGTCAAATGGATGTCAAACCTACATTGCTTCATTTATTAGGAATCAATACGAAAGGTTCCATTCAATTTGGAAATGATCTTTTCTCAAACGAACGAACGCCATTTACAGTGCTTCGAAATGGTAATTTCATCACTAACAATTATCTTTATACAAAAAACACTTGCTATGACAAGAATACAGGTGAACCTGTCAAAGACGATCTTGTCTGTCAGCCATATATCGAAAAAGCGAATAATGAATTATCCCTATCAGATAAAGTCATTAACGGCAATTTGCTTCGCTTTTATCAAAAATAAAAACCACCCATGATGGAGTGTCCTTAAAGGTTAGATACATTTCTAACAATAGGAGGCACTTCAATGGGTGGTTTTTCACTTTAGGTGTGACAAAAGAATGGACAGTCCACTGGATTTATTCCGATTCTTCAATAACAGTACCAGATTGACTGATATCGTATCCTTCCATCGCTTGAAACATTTGAATGAAGAACTCGCTTTTTAGTATTCGCTTGACCGTTTTAATTAAGTTTAGTGTATGATCCTTTTTTAAAATGAGTACGTCGTATTGCTCTTCAATCATCGGAATAAATTCAATATCTGCCAATTTTGCTGCCTGTAACGTTCCAACCCCGACATCTGCTTGATTTGCAGCTACAGCCGCTGCAATAGCATGATGACTTGTCGCCACCTGATCGTATCCATTGATCGCTGTAAATGTAGCCCCTATTTCTTTTAACTTTTCATCAAGTAGCACTCTAGCGCCTGCACCAATTTCTCGATTAACGATTCGAATTTCTGGCCGAAGCATATCCTTCCATCCCATGATATTTTTCGGATTTCCCTTTTGAACATAAAGACCAGCTGTTCGCCTAACAACATGAATCAAACAATAACGCTGTCCAGTGAGTACCCTTTTGACATATGGGACATTATACGTTTTGGTATCGTGATCATATAAATGGAGACCCACAATATCCCCTTTTCCGTGAAAGAGCTCCACCAAATTCGTTAAACTTCCACTATACTTCCGCAATGGGGGCACAGTTAGCTCATCTTCCAATAAACGTGAAAGCATGTCCATTGATACGTCTTGTCCACTAATGACTAGCGAATGTGGTGCAGAAGACTGAGTTACCTCTTGTTTGACAGGTGGTGTCGTTTTCATCTTCATTTTATATGTGAATAGATCCGCTTCATCCACCCGCATTTGGCGTCCAACACGATATGCCGTAAGCGTCCCTTTTTTAATTAAATCGTAAACCGTCAGCTTTGAGACTTTTAGAAGGTCAGCGAGTTCTTCAATTGTATAAGATGTTTCTTGTCTCATGTGCCCCCTCCTCTATCTCCTATTATACTGTGTCTTTTTTTATAAAAACCAATGAAAATTGAAATAGGCTTTATTATAATAAGTGATATATAGTTATAACTAATAATAAGAGGTGTAAAGATGAATCGTTTTTTTATCGTATTAATCACCATTCTTTTATTACTTGCTGGCTGTCAAGCAGGAACGAAACAAGATTCGGCTTCAAGCAAAAAGACCGAGCTCATCATATCAGCAGCCGCTAGTTTACAAGATGCTTTAAAAGAAATTGAAACAACCTATAAGGACAAGCACCCTAACATTCAATTCATAAATAACTTCGGGTCATCAGGCGCACTACAGCAACAACTAGCTCAAGGAGCAAATGCAGACTTATTTTTCTCAGCAGCTGAAGAACCTTTCGATGCACTAGTCAAATCAGGAGAGATCAATCAGGATCATACGATTGATTTAATAGGGAACGAGATTGTCCTCATCGTTCCGAAAAAAAGCACGTCATCCATCAAAAGCTTTGAAGATTTAAAAAACAGTCAAGGGAAGATTGCTCTAGGTACACCAGAGTCCGTTCCTGCTGGTACATATGGAAAAGAAGTGCTAACAAAGATGAAATTATGGAATCAAGTAAGGAATAAAGCGGTTTATGGAAAAGATGTACGTCAAGTGCTAAGTTATGTCGAGACCGGTAATGTAGATGCTGGAATTGTGTATAAAACAGACACACTTGTTTCAAAAAAAGTCGACATTGTAGACAAGGCAAATACTGATACGCATTCTCCTATCGTGTACCCGCTTGGTATCATCAAATCAACTAAGCATTTAAAGGAAACAAAGGCTTTCTATGAGTACCTCCAATCTGATGAGGCAGTCACCGTCTTCAAAAAATACGGCTTCCAAATTAGGTGAAACACATGACGACTGAAGAATTTTTCGATCCAATTTGGCTTTCCGTCCAAATTGCAGCTGCAAGTGGTACATTAGCGATTATCCTTGGCACAGTAGCAGGATATTGGATGTCAAGGACTTTCTTTAAAGGGAAGGTCATTGTAGAGACACTTTTTATGATGCCACTCGTTCTTCCGCCAACGGTTGTTGGTTTTTTATTATTGATCATCTTTGGGAAACATAGCCTCATCGGAAAAGCCATTGAATGGCTCTTTCATCAGCCAGTGATTTTCACATGGTGGGCAGCCGTCATCGCCTCCACCATTGTCGCATTTCCGCTCATGTACCAATCAGCTAAAGCAGGATTTTCAACCATTGATACAGATATAGAAGGTGCAGCAAAGGTAGATGGTGCCAGTCAGTTACAAGTCTTTGTATTCATCACCATCCCCTTAGCAATCTCTGCCCTGCTTTCCGGTGCCGTACTCAGCATCGCCAGAGCCCTAGGAGAATTTGGCGCAACCTTGATGTTTGCAGGCAATATTCCTGGGAAAACACAAACACTCCCAACCGCTATATATGTTGCCATCGACTCCGGCCGAATGGAGCTCGCATGGACATGGACCATTTGCATTGTCATTCTATCCTTTCTCATGCTGCTTGCTGTACGTGCTCGTCACGTGTAGAGTATTAAAAAACCCCCTGTGCCTGTGAAGGTAAGGGGGTTCCATTTATGCTTTTACTCGAATCCATTCGTCACTGAATCTGGATGAGAACCGACTCTTTCGTTGTTGTTGAGTGCATTGATTTTTTCGATATCTTCTTGCGTCAACTCGAAATCGAAAATATCTGCATTTTGAATAATACGTTCTTCATTAATTGATTTTGGAATGGTGACAACATCACTTTGCAGATCCCAGCGTAAAATGACCTGAGCAACCGACTTCTTATGGCGTTCTGCAATTTCTTTTAACACGTCATGATCTAATAGTTTCCCTTGCATTAATGGTGACCACGCTTCAATTTGAATCCCTTTTTCTTTTGCATACTCACGAAGCTCTGTTAATGTCAACTTCGGATGGAATTCTACTTGATTGACAGCTGGAACGACTTCAGCATCTTTTAATAGTTCCTCTAAGTGATGAATATAGAAGTTGCTAACACCAATTGCTCTGACTTTTCCATCTTTATAAAGCTTTTCAAGTGCTCGCCATGTTTCTTTATACGTAGCAGCATTTGGTCCTGGCCAATGAATTAAGTATAGGTCTAAGTAGTCCAGACCTAATCTGTTTAAGCTTGCATCAAAAGCGGCTAGTGCCTGATCGTATCCTTGATCACTATTCCACACTTTCGATGTAATAAACAATTCCTCTCTAGCTACACCTGATTCTTTAATCGCTTTCCCAACGCCTGTCTCATTTTTATAAACGGCTGCCGTATCAATGCTACGGTACCCATTTTTTATGGCTGCTTTTACGGCTTCAACGACTTGATCGCCATCCTCGACTTTAAATACACCAAGACCAAACCAAGGCATTTCTACTCCGTTATTTAATGTAACGGTATCTTTCAAGCTTTTTACCATTTCACCAACCACCTTTTCGTAGATTCTATCCTTTTGATTATCTCACGTTGATCAGGAAATCTCTAATTTCAAACTCTCACCTTAGCTTCCATAGCTAGTGCTAAAGCGCCTGTCATTCCTGCTTTATCCTCTAGTCCAGGCGATACGATATAAGTTTCTAGCGCTGGTAGCTCTGTATACTCATTCAAATAAAATGCTAGTTTTTCACGGATCAGCGGGAATAACTGTTTTTGCTTCATCACGCCACCACCCATAATAATTCGCTCTGGGCTTAAAATCAGCGTATATTGCATCAAAGCTTGTGCAAGATAGTCCGCCTCAAGCTCCCAAACTGCTTGCTTGTCCACTAACTCTTTCGCTGGTGTTCCCCATCTTTTTTCAATCGCCGGTCCAGAGGCTAAACCTTCTAAACACGCTCCATGATACGGGCAAACCCCGTCAAACGAATCTTTCTCATTTTTTCTGACGAGAATATGTCCCATCTCAGGGTGTGAATGGCCATGAAGCAATTCTCCTCTTACCACTGCACCAGCACCAATCCCAGTTCCAACCGTGATGTATAAACAGCTATTTAAACCTTGAGCGGCACCTTTTTTCAGCTCACCTAACGCAGCTGCATTCACGTCTGTTGTGAAAGATACCTGTACGCCTAGTCCTTTTTCTAGTTTAGGAATGAACGGGTAGTTCTTCCAAGCCGTTTTCGGTGTGTTCATAATGTAACCATAGTGTGGATCACCTTTTGTCACACAGATCGGGCCAAAGGACCCAACCCCCATTGCCTCAATTTCATATTTTTTAAAGAATGGAATGAGTTTTTCAAGTGTATCCTCAGGATGTTCTGTCGCTATCGTTAATTCATCAATGATGTCTCCATGTTCATTGCCTATTGCGCAGCAAAACTTTGTACCTCCCGCTTCAATTCCCCCATAATATGCCATCCTTTATCTCCTTCACCCTTATTTTTCGATCATACTTCCATCTTAAAACACGGGTGCGTAGATGACAATATTAGTTGTTATCAAGCAACACTGCTTCCATATCATTGGTATATTCTCTTAGATGATGTGCAATATCGCGGTTGATTTCACCTTTTTCATATAATGTTTGTACTTCATTTCGAATCGATTGAACCGCTTGAAAGTTCAACTCCTTCTTCTTTCTGTCAAACATACGATCTCTTTGTTTAAAGAAGGAAGGACCGTGTTCACATCTAAAAATGACTTGATTATAAAAGCCAATCACTTGATGACATGTTTGCTGATTGTCATCTGTCATATGTTTCTTAATTGATTCAACTGCCGATTCGGCTGTTTCCTTTCGAATTTGCTTATAAGATTGTTCGTTCTCTAAAATTCCGCTTGATACGTGCTGATTTGGTCGCCATAATTGGAGCCACTGAAGCAATCGCAAAAATTTCACTTTAGAAAAACGAATTTTAAACGAGTTGGAATAAAGCATTTCAAGCTCATGGAAGCGTTCTTGAAGTTCATATGCTTCTTCTATATTTATTTTTTCTTCATCAATTAATTGCTGGAGTTTCAGTTGTTCCGCTTTTATCCCATGAAGCCGAATTTTTCTTTCTTGCTTTTTCATGCCAAACTGATAAGGCTCACGCTGAATGTTTCTTAGCTTTTGACGATAATCGTTAATAACAGCGAGCGTCACTTCACTATTTTCAGCATTCATTCCTTCTTTTAAAGTTTTAATTGCACTTCTAAACAACTTACGTTTTGCATGTTGTATTTTTGTTTCCATATCCATATCTGCTTTTTTATCTTTTTTCTCTGAAAGCAATGGTAATAAAATACTCGCCATGACAAGCGTCAATAAAATAACACCTGCCGCTAGAAAAATAATTAAATGACGCTCAGGAAAAGGTGAGCCATTATCAAGTGCAAATGGGATGGAAAACGCACCTGCTAAGGTAACAGCTCCTCGTACACCCGAAAAGGTCATCAACAAGGATGCTCTTAGTTTTGGTTTTTTCACATTTTTCTTCTTGGTGATATTCCATTTTCCAGCCCAGAATAACCACACCCATAAAAAGCGAAGTACCATTAAGCAAAGGGTAATGGCTATAATGTATCCAAGCACCTGCAGGTTATTGAATGCTTCATCCTTGAAAATGACCGTTGCCACATCAGGGATTTGTAAGCCGAGTATCACGAAAACCAGTCCATTTAAAATAAACAAAATAATACTCCACGTATTTGAAGATGCGATTTGGAGTTTTGCTAAATTTGCTTCCATTCGATCCTTTTCTATTGCATGAGTAACTCCACCTGCCACAACGGCTAAAATGCCTGATACCCCAATCTCTTCCGCAGCTAAATAAATAACGAATGGGGTGAGGATTTGGAGGATAATATGCATCGTGACGTCATCCATACCTAACCGACGAAGGAAAAATCGAAAACGAATAATAAAAAAGGAAAGTATAAATCCAGTTAACAAGCCACCAATCGCAATGATGACAAAGCTGAAGGATGCCTCTGCGATAGAAAATGCTCCAGTTACTGTCGCTGCAATGGCAAACTTAAAAGCAACAAGACCCGACGCATCATTCATCAGCCCTTCGCCTTCTAATAGCCTCATAATTCCTTTTGGCATGTTCACTCGGCTTGATAGTGCACTAACAGCAACAACATCTGTTGGTGATAAAATAGCCGCTAGTGCAAATGCTGCAGGAAGAGGAATGCTTGGAATCATCCAGTGAATCGTATAGCCTGCCACAATTACTGTTGCAAACACCAATCCAAGCGCAAGAAGTAAAATGGGTGCTCTTAGCTTCCAAAGTTCATCCCTAGGTGTTCGTTTTCCGTCATTAAATAGCAACGGGGCGATAAATAAAACAAAAAACAGTTCAGGATTTAGTGAAATATGCAAACCTGATGGAAAGGCTGCAATCAAGATTCCAAGTCCAACCTGAATTAATGGGACTGGAATAAATGGTACGAATCGATTGATAATATTAGATGATGCAATAAGTGCTAGTAGCACTAGCACCGCTAAAAAAATCTCCACTGCTTCAAAACCTCCTGTGTCTAGTAATAGAGTGACCCTTTTCTCATGGTTAGACTGATTGAAACGTTTTGGTGTTTTTTAATATGAATGACTTAAATATCATCAAAAAAGGAAATTTGACCACACGCATAAAAAATCCTCAGTATCAATAAATATTTTCCTCTTCACAGTATTCCGCAAAACTGCTTCAGCATCCACTCACATCATAAATAGGCTGAATACAGTTATTCAGCCAAATTGATTAAGAAGTCGTACACCATGCATGATCCCTGTCCATATATATCGACAGGGGTATTTTCTTTTTATTTTACACTAAGATATGAGCATTTGAACATTCATTAGCTCTTAGTATTACTTTTTTTATTCATAAAATGATTGATAACATGTTGTTGGGATTTTTGCTAAAAATGGGCTCATTTCACCGTTTACGCATACATACAACTCATGCATTGCTCTCGTACAAGCAGTGTACAACAGTTTGCGATCATGTTCGTTAATATATAACTCCCTTGACCCATTTGCAATAATGACCGCATCAAATTCAATGCCCTTTGCCAAATAAATAGGGATGACGCACACACCTGTTTCGAACGGAGTCGTTTCATCATGAATCAGTTTTAATTTTACATATTGATTGAGCATTGCATGGAGCTGTCTGCACTCCTCTGCTGTTTGACAAATGACAGCGATGGTCGACACATTCTTTTTTTCCAAAGAACTGAACATGTCCAGCAAGGTTTGTTTGTAATGATTACTGTTAGTTACTAACTGTATAACCGGTTTTTCACCTAACCGCTGAAAGGGTTCAATACGGTCTGCCTCCGAACGATCAAGAAGATGCTTTGTAAACTCAACAATCGGTTTTGTCGAACGATATGTCTTTGACAAAGTAAAATAGGTCGCATCACCATCAATGCTTGCAAGTATTGGCTCCTCTTGCTCTATAGCATGTGCATAAATGGACTGATTCACATCTCCAAGTAGCGTCATCTTGCTTTTGGGATAAACCGCTTGAATGAGTGCAAGCTGAAATGGCGAATAATCCTGTACTTCGTCAATCAGCACATGTTGAATCATTCGGTTTTGCACATTTCCCTTTATCATCCCTTGTAAATACAAATAAGGGGCTGCGTCCTCATAGGGCATCAAACCTTTCACCATATATCGCTTTGTTTGCTTGAAAATAGCATCCCAGTCATCTGGAGCATCCCTTAAACTCCAATCCGAAAGAAAGTTCACATACACGCCCTTCATGTGGACAAACTCAAGTTTTTCAATCGCATCTCGTAGTGGCTTAAATGCTTTTCTGACAATGACCGCTTCGATCACACGCTTTTCCCTTGTATAATCATCAAATGTATTTTGATCAAATTGACGCTTTTTTTGAAGCTTTTGATATACCTTGATATATACCTGCGGATCTAGCAATTCGCTTGTTTCTGTCACCCAGCTTCGCTTTCTTTCGATCTTTTCAAAATGGTCCAGTTTCTTGTGCAACCAATGTTTAGTTTGCTCTAAACGGTCTGGAATGGAGCTCTTTAGATCCAGTGAATAAAAATAGGACAGAATGTCTTCTTTTTCAATGAGCAACCGACCTTTGAATTTAATGCGTTTAAATTGCATTCCTTCATTAGATAAATGATCAATAAACCGATCAACGTCTTGCTTAAATGCAAGAGATCCCTTATATTGGATTCCCCTTATTCGAAGTTGCTTCACTGGTAAATCATCGTTTTTCAAACAGAATTCAAGCTGATGAAAGGGCGTTTCACAACGAAAATCTCCGTCTAGTTTTTGTTCGATGTATTCCTGGAAGGTTAGCTGCTTCATATTTTCTTCTCCAAGCTCAGGCAATACAGTGGCAATATAACTGTTAAACAACTGATTTGGTGTAAAGAGCACGATCTCGTCTGCACGCAGTGTTTCTCGATGTGTATAAAGCATATAAGCAACCCTTTGCAGAGCCGCAGATGTTTTACCGCTACCAGACGCACCTTGCACGATTAAAAGTGGACTTTTCTGTTCACGAATGATCAGATTTTGTTCACGTTGAATCGTTGATACAATGTTTTTCATCTGTGTATCTGCCGCTCCACTTAAAACAGTTTGCAGCATTTCATCCCCAATCGTTAATTCTGTATCAAACATCGCATCAAGCTGCCCATTTTTAATCAAAAATTGTCTTTTTAATGTCAATTCACCGTGAATGACCGCTTCCTCTGTTTCGTAAGCGGCTCTCCCAAGTGTATGCTCATAATAAAGACTGGAAATAGGTGCTCGCCAGTCATAAACGAGAAAATGCTCCTCTTTTTCATCCATCAGTGAATGAATGCCAATATACACTTGTTCAGCTGCCAGTGCTCCTTTTTCAAGGAAATCAATCCTTCCAAAATACGGAATAAGCTCTTGTTTCTCCAACTTTTTGAGCTGTTTTGCTAGCTGTTTTTGTGTTCTCTCTCTTTCTGATAAAATCTCTCCTTGCTGTTTGATACTGGACATCGTTTCTGCGGCTTCCTCTGGATGATCAACATTGATTTTCACATCATCAAAAAAACCTTTTCGTAAATGTAAAATATCAGCAGAGATGTTTGTCATTTGCTGATTGACTGATTTCTTTTGTTTTCGAACATTTTCTAACGTGTAATGAAGGTACAACATTTCTACTGACTTATCTGATTTCGCCATATAAAGCCTCCTGCATATTAAGATTTGACAAACAGAAGAATACAGTGTATAATAAAATTGGATAGATATATACTTACGAAAAAATATATAGTAAACTCTTTTATTTTAAACTATTTTGCATTTGATTTCAACTACAATTACATGATCAGGGTCTCACCCTATTCTAAAGCACCTTTTCACCCTAGAAGGTGCTTTTTGTATGGGAATAAACTATTGGCTTCCGCTCACGTATTACCACACGGCATGCTTCCAAAGGATAAACAAAAAAGAGGACGCCTCGGCCCTCTTTTTTGTTTATCCTTTATGAAGAAAGTACGATCTAGCCGGAAGCCGCCAGTTAAATAAATAAGAGCATACACGGCATGTCACTAACATGAGGAAAAGAATATATAAACTGATCTGTCCTTCTGCTAAACCAAGTCCAATCAACAAACCACCTAATGCTGCCCACACAGCATAAATTTCTGCTTTGAGTACGAGAGGTTTACGTCCTGCTAATAAATCACGAACAATCCCTCCACCACTTCCAGTCAAAACTGCTGCCACTATAACCGCACTAAGAGGAAGTTGTTTTTCAACCGCAAATAATGCACCTTGGATTGCAAAGGCCGCGAGACCAATTGCATCAGAAAAATTCCCCCATTTGCTCCAGTGTTTTAAGAGCATTTTTGGAAATAAAAACACAACTGTAATGGATATAAGTGCAATTGTAAACATTTTGCCCTGTGACCATAGAGCCGATATCGGCAGACCAATCAATAAATTCCGAATTGCGCCTCCACCAAAAGCTGTTACAATGCCTAAAATGTACACACCGAGTATATCGTATTCTTCTTCCATCGCTACAATGGCACCACTAATAGCGAACGCCATAATGCCAATGATACTTAATACTTCCCACGCCATTTTCCGCTGATCTCCTTAATATTGTCTGATAAGCTTACTCAACTAAATGTATATCCGAATCAGCTGAAAAGCAATACAAATTTCCTTTAAATTTTATCTTTTTCAAAAAATAAAATGCCTCACTTTTCATAAAAAGTGAGGCGAGATATTTAGTCTTGTTTTGCATTGATCATTAGCATACTGATGATGATGAGTATAAAGGCGATCAAAGCCAAAAATGGAATCGTGATAAAGCCAAACCAATTGAGGTAATCAAATGAACATGGCACACCACTAAGGCAAGGTCTCATTGCCGCAAAGCCAGGAACTTTTTGCTCCATATAATGAAAAATAGAGATACATGCACCAATAATGGCTAATGGTAGTACATAGTATTTGATTTTTACATCCCCACGGAATGTCGCGATACCGAGTAATATGACGAGTGGGTACATAAAAATCCGCTGAAACCAGCACAAGTCACAGGGAATAAATTTCTTCACTTCGCTCAAGTAGAGGCTTCCCATCGTTGCGACAATGGAAACGAGCCAAGCGCTGTACAAGTAGATAAGCTTGTTTTTCATGATTTTTTCCCTTTAAGCTCACCATCAATTAATTCTTTGATTTCATCGTAATCATAGAAGTTTTGGACTTGTTTATTGTTGACAAAGATGGTTGGTGTGCCTGTAATATTAAACTGTTTTGTTAGTTTATCATCGACATCCGCTTCTGCTTGATAGGTTTTCTTAGACAGGTTCTCTTTCAGCTTATCTGTATCAATGTCCGTTGTCTTTTTAGCAAGCTGTGTGAGCTTCGCAGGTGTGACCCACTCAGCTTCACTTGCTGGCTGAGCAGCAAAAACAGCTTGATGGAATTTCCAAAAGTTATCAGGGTCTTCTTTCCAGACTTCTTCTGATCCAAGTCCAGCAAGTACTGAACCATCACCGTGCCAAGGAACATGTATAAATGAAAACTTCACATCTCCGTTATCTATGTAGTCTTTTTTCAGCTTGGGAAAAACGTCTTGTTCAAAGGCTTTACATGATGGACATTTATAATCACCAAATTCTACTACTTGAACAGGCGCATCACTTTCACCAAGAACCGGTTGTCCTTTAATTGGTGGTTTGGCATCAACTGTTTGAGCCGGCTCGCTGTCCTTGTTTCCAAAAACAACAAAAATAGCAATGAGCAAGGCTGCAATAATGGTTAATATAACAGCGAACTTTACTGATGAAGATTGATTTTTTTTACTCACAAAAGCACCTACCTTATGTTTATCATAAATTTTTCAAAAAAAGAAGAAGCGGATCATAGCCTCTCTTTTTTTGCTATTATCCAACTTCTTCAATTTTAACAAGAGCCTCTCTTTTATTAAAGAGTGTAAAGTGAATTTTTCCTAACAATTTTTTATCTCATGACGCGCATTGCATTTAAGACAGCTAGTAATGTCACACCGACATCAGAGAAAACAGCTTCCCACATTGTCGCAATGCCAAACGCTCCAAGTAAAAGGAACACACCTTTTACCCCAAGTGCAAATGCAATATTCTGCCAGACAATCGCTCTCGTTCTTTTTGCCACGTTGATCGCTTCAGCAACTTTTGAAGGCTGATCTGTCATGATGACAATATCCGCTGCTTCTACCGCGGCATCCGAACCAAGCCCGCCCATTGCAATCCCAATATCTGCGCGTGCTAGCACTGGCGTATCATTAATTCCATCACCAACAAATAGCAATTTTTCTTTTGGTGATTTTTGTCGATCTATTTCTTCTATTTTTGTAACTTTATCCTGTGGAAGTAATTCAGTATAAACCTCATCTATTCCAACGCTATTTGCAACAGCTAGACCAACTTTGTGTGCATCCCCTGTCAGCATGACGGTTTTTTTCACACCTGCTTGCTTAAGAGCAGAAATGGCTTCTTTTGCATCTTCTTTGAGCTCATCAGCAATCAAAATAGAACCAGCGAATTCTCCATTTAATGCAATATAGATGACTGTTCCGCTCCGTTCTTCTCGTTCATATGAAATACCCTCTCTTTCCATTAAACGGTGATTACCCGCCAAGATGAAAGCACCGTTAGCTGTTGCCTTAATCCCGTGTCCTGCTATATCCTCATATGCTTCAATACGATTCTCATCAATCATAGATCCATATGCGGCTTTAATTGATTCAGCAATCGGATGTGAGGAGTGCGCTTCTGCAAGGGCCGCATATTCAAGCAACTCTTCTTTTGACCATTTTTTGTTCGTAGTGACAATATCACTGACTGTAAAGTTGCCTTTTGTTAACGTCCCTGTTTTATCGAATACAGCATAACCTACATTGTTGAGGGCTTCGAGATAGTTGCTTCCTTTTATGAGAATACCTCGTTTCGACGCAGCACCAATTCCGCCAAAGAAGCCGAGTGGAATGGACACTACAAGAGCACAAGGACATGAAATAACCAGAAAGACAAGAGCACGATAAACCCACTCTGATAGTTCGGCTGAAGGCATTACTAGTGGTGGTACAAAGGCAAGCAAGAGAGCAAACACAACGACAACAGGTGTATAATATTTTGCAAATTTCGTAATGAAGTTTTCAGTTTGTGCCTTACGACTGCTTGCATTCTCTACTAAATCAAGAATTTTTGTGACAGCCGATTCTTTCAACTCTTTTTTGACCTCAAGTTCAAGAACACGATTCTGATTCACAAATCCGGCAAGCACTTCTTCTCCTGGTTCAACATCTCTTGGAACTGATTCTCCCGTTAATGCAGACGTATCGACAAGTGAGTAGCCTTCTATGACCACACCATCAAGAGGGATTTTCTCTCCTGGCTTCACAACTATGAGATCACCGACTGAAACCTCTTCTGGTTTGACCCTTTTGGTTTCGTCACCCGTTTTTAAGTTCGCATATTCAGGACGGATATTCATCAGTTCACCAATAGATTTACGTGAACGGTTAACTGCCGCTCCTTGAAACAACTCACCTATTTGATAAAACAGCATAACGGCTAAAGCCTCTGGGTATTGCTGAATAATAAAAGCCCCTACCGTCGCAATAGTCATTAAGAAATTCTCATCAAACACTTGCCCACGGTATATATTTTTTATTGCTTTCAGAACAACGTCGCCGCCA
Organism: Bacillus sp. NPDC077027; assembly: GCF_050269555.1. Lineage (NCBI taxonomy): Bacteria > Bacillati > Bacillota > Bacilli > Caryophanales > Bacillaceae > Bacillus > Bacillus sp. NPDC077027. Next base: position 251,659 of record NZ_JBNNIO010000002.1, read on the forward strand.
ACTAGCAAGTAAGCAACAAAGAATAACACAAACTCCATCCATCCAGTTACAGGAAATGCAAAGGCAGCTGTTCCGATAAGCGCTCCGCCAACTAATTTCAGGGTAATCATTTTTAAATTTTTTGCACCATGATCGTGCTGGTGATGATGTTCTGGGTCCTTTGGCGATACATTTATATGAGGTTCAATGGATTGAACGGTTTTTTGAATACGCTCAGACATTTGTTCTTTTTGATCACCATGAGTCACAGTTAAAGTGCCTGTGGCGAAATTAATTGAACATGCTTCAACTCCATCCATTTTGCTGACACCTGTTTCAATTTTCCGTGCACAGTTTCCGCAATCTAGACCGTTTAATACGTATTCTTGCTTCGTCATTTTCATGTTCTCACCTTCTTCTATATAAGTAGCTTCCCCTGTTCACTTCAAACCTATCAAGTCACTTCATATGTTATATATGAGCACATATTCATATATTGGATTACCTTTATTATATGAGCCGACCTCCCAAACTGTCAATCATTTATTGGTCATTGTTTTTGTTTTTATGTCATTTCCTTAAAAATTCATAAATCCATGCTCATGTCCTTTATGAATTGCATATCATGAGAGCGATAATCTACTTGATCTTCAAAATACTTGCCCACTTTTTTAACCCAATTCTCTTTACAAATGAGCGCTGTCAGCTTAAAATAAGATAAAAGTTTCCTTAAGGAAACAAATTAGCATAAGAGAATCATTTGATCGTTAAGTCAAAATTCTTTAATTTATGCACATATATTTATGAAGTGCAATTTTTTTCGAAAGGGGGCCGTCAGACATGTCTACCGCATTAACAATTGATCAACTATATGTTTCATATCATGGACAGGATGCGCTTGAAAATATATCATTCTCCATCAAAACAGGAACAATGACAGGCATCATCGGTCCAAATGGTGCAGGCAAATCTACTTTGCTAAAAGCGAGCTTACATTTGATTGAAAAAGATCAAGGGAATATCCTCTTTTTCGATCAGCCATTCAAACAAGTAAGAAAGAGCGTTGCATATGTACCACAGCGCAATGACTTAGACTGGACATTCCCAATTCATGTCCTTGACACTGTACTGCTTGGTACTTATCCGCAGCTCGGCTTGCTCAAAAGACCTGGCAAAAAGGAGCGGGAGCATGCCTACTACTGTTTAGAAAAAGTTGGAATGCAAGATTTTGCAAAACGGCAAATTGGTGAATTATCAGGCGGGCAGCAGCAACGTGTCTTTCTCGCTAGAGCACTCGCACAAAACGCACAGCTCTTTTGCTTGGATGAACCGTTTGTCGGAATTGACATGACAAGTGAGGAAACAATGGTTCGCATCTTAAAGGAGCTTAGAGATGAGGGCAAAACCATTCTTGTCGTCCACCATGATTTAAGCAAAGCAGACGATTACTTTGATCACCTTGTGTTATTAAATAAAAAATTAATTAAAGCTGGGCCAGTTCACGAAATTCTTCGTCCAGAGATCATGCTGGAGGCTTATGAAACACAGCTTCCGTTTTTAAAAACAGCAGGAGGAGACTTGTAATGGAATTCCTATCTGGACTTTTAGAGTATGCTTTTTTACAGAAAGCTTTATTTACCTCTGTCATGGTTGGTGTTATTTGCGGAGTCATTGGCTGTTTCATTATTCTACGTGGAATGGCACTGATGGGAGACGCCATTTCTCATGCTGTTTTACCTGGCGTGGCGATTTCTTATATGCTTGGAATTAATTTTTTCTTCGGAGCAGTATTAACTGGGGTTCTAACCGCTATCGGTATTGGATATGTCAGTCAAAACAGTCGAATTAAAAATGATTCAGCAATTGGCATCGTGTTTACTGCCTTCTTTTCCATCGGGATCATCTTGATTACGTTTTTGAAAAGCTCAAGTGATCTGTATCATATCTTATTTGGGAATGTACTCGCTGTACGCTCATCTGATATGTGGATCACCTTAGGAATAGGGATCTTTATTCTACTAGCTGTAATCGTCTTTTACAAAGAACTATTAATTAGCTCATTCGATCCTGTCATTTCTTCTGTGTATGGCTTGCCTAACCGTTTGATTCATTACTTTCTTATGACTCTCTTAACACTTGTCACCGTGGCATCACTGCAAACAGTTGGGATTATTCTTGTGGTTGCAATGCTGATTACCCCCGCGGCAACAGCTTATCTATTAACCGATCGTCTGTGGATCATGATTTATTTATCAGCACTATTTGGCGCTGTCTCCGCCGTCGTTGGACTTGGGCTGAGCTTTACGTATAACCTGTCATCCGGTGCATCAATCGTGCTGGTTGCGACGATTTTATTTGGTGGTGCATTTATCTTTTCACCAAAACAAGGCATTCTATGGAGATCATTAAAGTCTAAAAGAAAACGAACACAGCTCAAAAAAGGAGCATCCATGTAGAAGGAGGAAATATATGAAGAATGCATTATGGTTCCCTTTGTTTACAGCACTTATCACCCTCGTCATAGTCACAGGATGTTCATCAAAAAATACCGCTTCTGGCAAAGATGATGGGAAATTAAAAGTTGTGACGACCTACTCGATTCTTTATGACATTGTCAAAGAGGTAGGAGGCAATCATGTCTCCATTCACAGCATTGTGCCAATCGGTACAGATCCTCATGAGTTTGATCCGCTACCAAAGGACGTACAGCATGTAGCAGATGCTGAGCTTGTCCTATATAATGGATTAAATCTTGAAACTGGGAATGGCTGGTTTGAAAAGTTACTTGAATCTAGTGACAAAAGCGGGGACGATGCCCCTGTCGTAGCTCTAAGTAAAGGGGTTAAAGTGAAGCATTTATCCTCAAAAGGGTTAGAAAGTCAGCAAGACCCGCACGCATGGTTAAATGTAGAGAATGGCATCATTTATGCCAAAAATGCCCGTGATGCACTTATTAAAGCCGATCCATCACATAAAGAAGAATATGAAAAAAATGCAAAAGCATATATTCAACAGCTACAAACACTACATCATGAGGCAAAGGAAAAATTCAGTAAGCTCCCTAATGATCGAAAAATGCTTGTCACAAGTGAAGGGGCATTCAAATATTTTGCAGACGCTTACGGATTAACAGCAGGATACATTTGGGAAATTAACACCGAAAATGAAGGAACTCCTGGACAAATGAAACGTATCATTCAGCTTGTCAAAGAAAAGCAGGTACCTGCTTTATTCCTCGAGACAAGTGTAGACAAACGAAGCCTAGAAAGTCTCTCTGAAGAAACGGGTGTCAACATTAAAGGAACAGTATTCACTGACTCAATTGGTAAAATAGGAGAAGATGGCGATAGCTATTACCGAATGATGAAATGGAATATTGAGACGATTTATGAGGGATTAAAAAAATAGTCACAGGATGAAACAAAAAGGACGGGTCTCTTAAAGAGATGACCGTCCTTTTGTTTTTAACTGTTTAAAATGTCGCGTCCTGCGGTTTTTTTTTTCGGCCAAATCACATAGCTCAGGCTAATAAGCAAATCAAGAAGCAGAATCATTCCCCACACATTGGAAAACTGAAACAGCGTCTCTGTTCTTTTTGGTTCACCAATAAGGAAATGTAAGCCATATAACAAACCAGCACCAATTGCCCAAGCAATGAAGTGTCTTGCCCAGCCGATCATTTCATTAATTGATCGTTCCCTTCCATATTTCGGTTTACTTGCTGGTTTGGGTCCGCCAGCAAATCGATAGGCAAATCTGGCATCCGCCCATTTGATTATTTGATGACCAAATGAGAGACTAACCCCAATATAAATAGCCGCCAGTCCATGTTCAATGGTTGCCTCAGCACCTCTTTGTAAATCCATATATGTTGCAATCAAAAGCAGGAGGTCAAGGACAGGTGTACAAATCAGGAAAAACGCTCCCCACTTCTTTTTCCCAAACATATAACGAAGAATGAAACCGAGTAGAATAAAAACCCAAAATCCTATTTCACATGCAACAATGAAGTAACCAATCATTTCGATCACACCCTTATTTAATACGATCGTGTTAAATAAAAAATAACACAGTTGTATTAAAAAAACAAGATTATGCTAAAATAAATATATGCCGAAAATAGTAGATCACAATGAGCAAAAACAACTTGTTGCCGAAGCAGCGATGAGGGTGATTAAACGAGAGGGGCTTGAACATGCCTCTGTTCGTAAAATTGCCGTTGAAGCTGGGATATCAGCCGGCTCAATGCGCCATTATTTCTCAACACAACATGAGCTGTTTCTCTTTTCAATGAACCGCATTAATGAGAAAGTAACAGAGCGCATCTCACAGCTTCGATTTCACGGACCTATTGAACAAGATGTGTTGAATGTATTGGAGCAATTCCTACCGCTTGATGAGGAGAGATTTTTTGAAATGGAGGTGTGGCAAGCTTTTACGGTGAAAGCCTTAACGGAAAAGGAGCTACAACCGCTCAAGGATGAAATGTATCATTCTCTACGTCAAGTGGTGCATACGTGTTTAATCAAATTAGAGGAGCATACCTTGCTAATGGATGATGTAGATATTCCATTAGAAACTGAAAGACTGTATGCTATTGTAAATGGCATCGCCCTACACCGCATCATACAGCCAAACGAGATGAAACCAGAGCTCATGCGCTCTATCTTGAAGCTACATCTGTATACCTTGATGAAAAAAAACGTGCCTCCCCAATAGGAGTGCACGTTTTTTACTCTTCCATGCAAATACGTTTCGCTTCATAATATAGCACTTGAACGAACTTTTTCACGTTGATGCGAGTATGTTCTTCTCTTCCGTTTGTCTCTTTTGTCAATTCACTCATTTTCTTACGTACGATCGTAAAATCAAAAAACTTCGATGCATAGTTTTCGAAGGTTGGATGTGAAAAATCGGTTAGACCTAGTGAGGCAATATGCTTGAGCGACTGATTGATTGCACGTCTGACTCTCTGCTCTGCTGCCTTCGCTTCTCTTGCAATATTCGCTGGAGTATAAGGAGCATCCAGTTTATCTTCTGTAATTCCTGTAAAAATGATTTTCAGTGATGGAAACGCATCCCGTTGCTCGCTTTGCCCAATTAAGTATTGATCCGCATATGCAATCATATCAAGTAAATCCTTAGCCCCCTTCTCCCCAACAATCCCTAGCTCCGCAAGTAAAAACTGTCCAGCCTCCGGCAAGCTTTTTCCTCTTTGCTTCGTCTTTGGTTTTGATTGACCACGCTGCTGATAACTCAGTACAGACTCAAGTGAATTCTGAATGTTTTCGATGGAATGTTCTAGATGAAGACGCTCAATCATCAAATGCAGTACACTGAGCAATTCTACGCGATTGATTGGCTTTGTGACGTAATACTCCACACCAAGTGTATATGCTTGTCCAATCAATTCCTTTGTCTCCACCTGTGAAAGCATCAAATACTTACCATGAAAGTCATCTTTGAGCACTCGAATGGTCTCAAGTCCATCTCTTTCTGGCATCAAAAGGTCGATACATAATATATCAATATGTAAATCATTTAAGTAACTAGCCGTTAGTTCAGCTCCATCCTCCGCTTCACCAACGACCAGACCAAGATCCTCATCCTCAATCAGTTGAGCGAGTGAAGAACGAACTGCTTCATCATCGTCTACGATAAAAAATCTCATTTCCCATTCCCCTCATTTCTTGTCAGCTGATCAGTCGGTATTTTCAATGTAAACACCGTCTGTTCATTTGGTGTACTCGTCATCTGAATGCTTCCGCCAAGTTTTTGGGCAGTATCTTTCACATAAGCAAGTCCGATACCACTTGAAGGATTTCCAGCTTGATCATACTTTAGTGTAAAACCTGGCTTGAAGATGACTTGATGATTTCTCTCTTTTATCCCTGGACCATTGTCTGAAACTTTCAAAATGACATATGTCTCTTCTTTAGAGATTGTTAGCGCTACATCCCCAATAACGGGAATGGCTTCTACCGCATTTGACACAATGTTATTCAACAAAGAAAGCACCGTATACACATGATATTGTGGGTGGTTGCCCTCTTCATGATAGAGAAACTGAATATTTTTTTGCAATGAAGCTGCATATTTCTCATGAATACGTATAACAAGTCCTGCTATAGTTGAGGGAGTCGCATACTCCTGAAAATCCTCTTCATGAATGAGCTTTGATAAAGCTGAAAAAATACGCTGGTTGTCTTTTTTAATTTCATGAACCTCTCCTGCAATTTGCAGAGCGGTTTTACCAAGCTTTTTAAGATCAAGTGAGTGTGGATCCTTTGCATGGTGAAGCTCCTGATATAATTGATAGGACGTTGCAGTAATATGTTCAGCATGTGTCAGCGTTTTTTGAAAATATGTTGACTCTGTATATAAATTCGAAAGTAACATGAGCAAGTGTTCTTTTTCCTTTTTCATCTGTCGTTCTCTTGCTTGCTCCTCATATAATCGAATCGTCGTATAACAGGCAAGAACAAAAAAACTTCTAAAGATTGCTAGAACAAATAATTGAAACAATGTACGTACGGTGAGAATCTCATCAATTGTTCCTCTTAAAGCAATCATTTCAACAATGCTTGCACAGAGCTCCATGATAATCCCCATTGCCCCAATCATCCAGGGCTTTTGCCTAAAACGGCGAACTTGAAGCAAATAGAACAAAGTGCCATATGTTACATAATACAAAAAGGATGGAAACCGTAGTGACAAGGCATCCTCAAGCATCAGATTTCCTGTGACAGCGGTATCAATCACAACACGACAGACATAAACAGATGCTCCAGCTAATATCCCACTAGCCCATGCAGGAAACCTCTTCATTTGTAGTAGTATAAAGAAAAACACCACTGTGCCAAAGCTAACCCGAAAGCTATCTTCAAATGGATAGAATTTCAATTCTCCCCCAATAGGGGTAAGTACGATTAACATGACGATTAAATAAGGTTCTGAATATAGTAATTTTTTCAGATTCAAAGCAGTCACATCCCTAATAATTGACGATAGTATACTATGTGAGCACCAGAAAGACAAACAGTCCATAAAAAAAACACACCGAATTTTCATGTTCGGTGTGCGTATATCTTGAGGTGCGGACTTAATCCTCTAAACGATCTTTCTCAAGAAGCGCAGCCCCAGAAATTCCTGGTTTCGTCATTTCGAAAGGATTCAAGATCAAATCGAGCTCTTCTTCCGTCAATACATCATTTTGCAGACAGAGTTCTCGTACAGATGCACCAGTTACAATGGCTTCCCTTGCAATTCTCGCAGCCGCCTCATAACCAATATGTGGATTTACGGCAGTCATAACACCGGCACTCTTTTCCACATATTCTTTTAATCTTGCTTCGTCTGCTTTTAGGTCACGCAGACAGTTGTCTACGAAGGATGTAAAAACATTTTTCATCATACTGATGGATTGTAACAAGTTGAAAATAAGCACAGGTTCCATCACGTTCAACTCAAACTGCCCAGCCTCTGAAGCAAGACAGATCGTATGGTCATTCCCAATCACTTGGAATGCAACTTGATTCATCACCTCTGGCATAACCGGGTTTACTTTCCCTGGCATAATGGATGAGCCTGGCTGTCTAGGCGGCAGGTGAAGCTCGCCAAAACCTGCTCTCGGGCCTGAAGCCATCAAACGAATATCGTTTGACATCTTAGACATGTTCATCATGCACACCTTTAAGGCAGCCGATACTTCTGTGTAAGCATCCGTATTTTGTGTCGCATCAACCAAGTCCTCAGCACCTACTAGCGGCAAACCACTGATATCTGCAAGGTAGCCCACAACTTGACGGATATATTTAGGGTCAGCATTCAGACCAGTTCCTACTGCTGTTGCTCCCATATTGACTTCATATAAATGCTGTCTTGATTGTTTAATTCGTTTAATATCACGAGCGAGTACCTTTGCATAAGCGCTAAATTCTTGTCCAAGACGGATTGGTACAGCGTCTTGAAGATGTGTACGTCCCATTTTAATGACATGATCGAATTCTTTCGCCTTTTCTGTCATCACATGATGCATGTTTTCCATCGTATGCAATAGCTGCTCAAGCATGTTTAACGTCGAAATATGAATCGCTGTTGGGAACACGTCATTTGTAGACTGTGACATGTTCACATGGGTGTTCGGACTTAGCTCAGTGTAAGCGCCCTTCTCCTTACCAAGCAGTTCAAGTGCTCTATTTGCGATGACTTCATTGGCATTCATATTCATAGATGTGCCAGCGCCGCCTTGAATTGGATCGACAATGAATTGGTTATTCCATTTTCCGTTAATCACTTCATCTGCCGCTTCAACAATCTTTTCTCCAAGACCTGAATAAAGTCTTTTTGTATCCATATTCGCAAGAGCGGCTGCCTTTTTGACAATTCCTAGTGCTTTAATTAGCTCCTCATGAGTACGGTAGCCAGTAATCGGAAAGTTTTCTACTGCACGTAGTGTTTGAATACCATAATATGCATGAGTGTCTACTTCCTTTTCACCTAGAAAGTCGCGTTCAATTCGAACTTGCTTGTCCTGTAGCTTCGTCATTTGAAATGATCTCCTTTTTTAAGCTGCTTTTGTTTGTTGCTTTAGTTCTTTAATATATTGGTCTGATTTTTCTTGATCGAATACTTTTTCCCACTTAGACATCACAATAGCTGCAAGTGAGTTACCAAAGACGTTAACTGTTGTACGAACCATATCAAGGACACGGTCGACTCCTACAATGAAGGCAAGTCCTTCAAGTGGTAGTCCCATCGCACCAAGCGTTGTGATTACAACAACGATTGAAGCTCCTGGTACACCAGCCATCCCTTTAGAAGTAAGCATCAAGATTAATAATAACGTAATCTGCTCATAAATTGATAGTGGCATTCCATACATTTGTGCGACAAAAATGGCTGCAATAGACTGATAGATTGCACTTCCGTCAAGGTTAAAAGTATAACCTGTCGGGATAACAAATGATGTAATTGCTTTCGGACAACCGAATTTCTCCATCTTATCCATAAGCCTCGGTAATACAGCTTCTGAACTTGCAGTAGAGAAAGCAAGAATGATTTCTTCTTTTAATAATTTGATGAGCAAGAAGATATTCGTTCCTGCCAATTTTGCGATAATGCCTAGCACCACGAAGACGAAGAATGCCATTGTTCCGTATACGACAAGAACCAGTTTACCCAACGGCAAGAGTGCCCCAATTCCAAATTTGATAACAGTTACACTAATCAATGCGAATACACCATACGGTGCAAATTTCATAACTTTGTTTGTTACCCAGAACATGGCTTCAAGCACGCCTTCAAAGAATCCTAAAACAGGCTTCCCTTTATCACCTACCGCAGCAATTCCTAATCCAAACAATACTGTGAAGAAGATTGTTGGCAGTAAGTCACCTTCTGAAATAGATTGAAAGACGTTTGTTGGTACAAGGTGAACCAATGTTTCAGATAAAGAAGCTTTATCTGCTGAAGCTTTTGATGTCTCTTCGTAACTAGAGATATCTCCTTTTTCCATGTTGCTCATATCAATTCCAGTACCTGGGTGGAAGATGTTTGCTGCAAGTAAACCGACAGCTAAAGCGATGGTTGTCACGATTTCAAAATAAAGAATCGTTTTCCCACCAAGTCTTCCGATCGTTTTCATGTCACCTACTCCCGCCACTGCAACAATTAGAGCAGCAATAACGATTGGAAGGACAATCATTTTAATGAGATGAATGAATATATCGCCAATTGGCGTTAAGATATTAATGGCTGTTTCATTTTGATAAAAAAACGCTCCTACTATAACACCCAGCACAAGTGCAATGAGTATTTGAGAAGCCAAGCCTAACTTTTTCATGTAAGGCAACCCCCTTTTTTTGATAACGCTTTCTTTGTTGCTTAATCGCATCTTAACGACCAACCTACAAAAAAGAACAAAAAGGAACAAATTAAAATGAATTTTTTATGAAATTTTTTAATAAAAGCGGCTTTTTTCACTTTTTTGTCAAAAAAAGACTCCGCTTATTCGCGAAGTCTTTTACTTAATGCGTTTGATTTAGTTGATGTTTACTTTTTTCACCATCTATATCTGAGGATAGCTCCGAATATATAAAATGACCAAGTAAGACGAACATGACATATATAATGGCACTGATCGCCCATCTCCACTTTTGATTCATCTTCATGTTCACGCCCTCCCCCTATCAAGCTTGAGTCGTTGAAGTCTTAATGCATTCAGCACAACCGAAACAGAACTAAATGCCATTGCCGCTCCTGCTAACCACGGGGCCAAGAAGCCAAATGCCGCAATCGGAATGCCAATACAATTGTAGGCAAGAGCCCAAAATAGATTTTGCTTTATATTCCTCATCGTTTTACGACTGATGTGCAGTGAATCAGCAATCGCTTGAAGGTCTCCTGTCATAAGAGTAATATCAGCAGCCTCCATTGCCACATCTGTTCCCGTACCAATCGCCATGCCGATATTTGCTGTAACAAGTGCTGGTGCATCATTGATGCCATCTCCTACCATTGCCACTTGCTTTCCTTGTTCCTGTAACACTTGGATATGAGCTGCTTTTTCCTCTGGAAGTACCTCTGCTATGACTTGATCAATTCCTGCTTGCTTTGCGATCGCTTCTGCCGTTCTGCTATTGTCACCTGTCATTAAAATAACATCGAGTCCTTGAGCCTTTAAACGACTGATGGCAGCTTGTGATGAATCCTTTATCGTATCTGCAACTGCGACAATACCTGCTAATTGTACATCAAAAGCAACAAGCATAGCTGTTTTTCCTTGCTGTTCTAAATTAGTCATTCTTTCCTCTATATCCTCTGTTTCAATTCCATGTTTATGAAGCAGTCGTCTAGTCCCAACTAGTATACGTTGATCGTTGACTGTCGCCTCAATGCCAAAACCAGGGTCTGCTTGAAAAGACTGTACGTTAAGTGCATCAAGACCACGTGCTTTCATCCCATCGGCAATTGCTTGTGCAAGAGGATGCTCTGATTGCAATTCAGCGGAACCTACAAGCTGTAGAAACGCTTCATCTGTGATGTCTTGATATACGTGAATATCCGTTAATTTTGGAGCTCCATTTGTTACCGTTCCAGTTTTATCTAACACGATGGTATCAAGTGTCTGTGTCGTCTCTAAATGCTCTCCGCCCTTAAATAGGATACCGTATTCGGCTGCACGTCCACTTCCAGCCATAATTGAAGTCGGTGTTGCAAGGCCAAGTGCACATGGACAGGCAATCACAATAACCGCAATAAACGTTTCTAAAGCCGCTGTGACATTTCCAGGTTCAATGACCAAATACCAAATGAGGAAGGTCACGACCGCGATGCCGATTACGATAGGAACAAATACTCCAGATATTTTATCCGCCAATCTTTGAATCGGCGCTTTTGAGCCTTGTGCGTTTTCGACAATGCGAATAATTTGTGAAAGGGCTGTATCTTTACCAATCTTCGTCGCCTTCACTTTTAGAAAACCATTTTTATTCATTGTTGCACCGATCACAGCATCACCGATTGTTTTATCAACAGGCAGACTTTCTCCAGTGATCATAGACTCATCTAATGCAGATGTTCCTTCGATGATCTCACCATCCACTGGTATTTTCTCACCAGGCTTAACGAAGACGATATCACCTATTTTCACATCTGAAATAGAAACTGTCATCTGCTCCCCATTTCGTTCCACTACAGCTTCCTTTGCTTGAAGACCCATTAGCTTTTTAATCGCCTCTGAGGATTTACCTTTTGCCTTTGCCTCCATTAGTTTGCCTAGCACAATCAATGTGATGAGGACTGCACTTGTTTCATAGTAAAGCGCATTCGCATGCATTCCTGTACCGACTGCTTTTATGCTTTCATATAAGCTATAGAAAAATGCAGCAGATGTGCCAAGTGCAACGAGTACATCCATATTGGCGCTTTTGTTTCTTAATGCTTTAAAAGCCCCTACATAAAATGGCCAACCCACGATAAATTGCACTGGAGCCGCAAGCGCAAGCTGTACCCAAGGGTTCATGAATGCTTCCGGTAGCCAAATAAATGAAGTGAACGAAAAGTGGCTCACCATTGCCCATAGAAGCGGAAACGACAAGATCATTGCAAAAAGAAACCGTGCTGTTTGCTTTTCAATGGCAACCTGACGATGATCTTTTTCTCTCGCTTGCTCTTCTTCATGAGTAGATTGTATTAAAGTGTATCCAAGCTTATGAACAGCGTTCTTCATTTCATCAACCGACGTTTGCTCAGGGTTATAGGCAACTTGCAGTTTTTCTAATGCAAAATTAACAGTCCCTTGTTCAATTCCTTCAAGTCGATTCATTTTTTTCTCAATTCGGTTCGCGCAAGCAGCACATGTCATGCCCTCGATATCGAATTCTGCTTGTTTCAAAGCCACATCATAACCAATTGATTGTATTTTTTGTTTTAACTCAGCTTGTGATAACTTATCTGAATCGTACACAATATGAGATGTTTCTAACGCCAAATTCACATTTGCCTCTTGTACCCCATCCATTCTGTTTAGACCTTTTTCAATTCTTCCTGCACATGCAGCACAGGTCATACCGGTGATTTGAAAATCAACTTCCTTTTTCATCATTCACACCTCTTTTCTAATACTCTACAGGGGTATATAAACAAGTAAAAAAATTCGTGCTGTTCGCCTAACAGCACGATCATATTTTATACAACATCGTATCCTTGATCTTCAATGACATCTGAAATTTGATGTAACGTGACTTGTTCAGGATGAAACGAGACATCAACCAACCCTTCTTCTAAACGAACTTTGACAGACGCAACACCCGTTAATTCACCAACATTGCTTTCAACAGCTTTGACACAATGACCACAGGACATGCCCTTCACTTGAAGTGTTGTTTGTTCCATTTTGATATCCTCCTTCATTAAATCGAATTTATATTTTACTATACCCCAGTATGGTAATTGTGTAAACAAAAAGATGACACTTTGACTTTACGATTTTGTTAACTTAGCAAACACTTGCATCAGCTCTTCAATCGCCTCATCACCATTCCCACTTTTTATTGCATCAGACACACAATGATGTGTATGCTTTTCCATTAATTGAAGGCTGACTTTTTTTAAAGCAGCATTCACAGCTGAAATTTGGTTCACCACATCAATACAATAGCGATCTGTTTCAATCATATTTTGTATTCCTCTCACCTGGCCCTCTATTCGTTTAAGACGATTCATTAACTGATCTTTGTCCTTTTGGGCTCTAGGTGAAATAATATGTCTTTCCTCATGTGCCTTCATTCCATCACCTTTTCCTGATTACTTTTTCCTCTTATAAATTAAAGCATACCTTCACCTGAAAAGGCAAAGATATGCTTAGCTCTCAAGACTGATGCACTCTGTTCATTTTAAAAACGTGCTGTAAGTTCAATCTTCTGAAACATGTTAATTTGTCACATTTTTAATTTCATTTATCAAGCTGATGGATTGCTGTAATGTATCGATTAAACCATTCTTTTCATTCAATTTGGCTAAGTCAATGGTGCCTTCTTTTACTTGTTGTAAATATGTATTGATTTCAGTGGAGATTCGTTCATTTTTCTCTTCGATCTGCTTATGAATATCTTCGGCAATCTTCGGTGCAGTCAACTCATTAAATGATGAAATCTCTGTCTGTAATGATTCAAGCTGCTTTGTGAGATCAGCCTTTTTAGTTGCGTCTGATACAGCTTGTTCAGCCAGCTTTGGAAACTCATTCGTAAAGGTCTGCACTTCATTTACATAATCAGTCGCTTTAGTCGCATAAGTTGCTGTATCATTCACATTCTCTAGCATATCTGAGCATCCACTCAGAACCATCCATATGGAAAAAACGAGAACAAGTACCTTCTTTTTCATCTAATCATCCCTTCGCCACTTCTTTTTTTTCCTTTATGACTGTAACGGTTTCTAAAGATTTTGTCATTTTTTTACCCACAATATGAATATTTTCCTTTTTTGACCTTTTAGATTTCTTTTTCTTATTCCAATTCCCCATTATAACCTCCTACCACATGATCCCATAAAAAAGACCCTTGCCATATATGTCATAGGCAAAGGTCTGGCTAACATTTTCATTCCGTAAAGGTCAAGAAGCAACTAGTTCTTCTATAGTAACGACCAAACCGGAAAAGCTACTCCCCTTTGGGATATATGTTAATGCTATCTCTCATCATATATAAATTTGTAGACAGAGATAATAAATCCATGACTTTTAAGCTAGTATGATTCATTTTTCTTTTTTCTTTGTATCTTCTTCTCGATACAATACGTAATCTCCTTTTTTTGAAGCATAAGTTGTATTTCTTCCATGACGCTTTGACATATACAGCGCCTGATCTGCTTCAAATAAAAGCTCTTCTAATGTCAGGTGACCGTCAATCGTATGTGCAATCCCAAAGCTCGCTGTGATGCGGATCGTCTTTCCATCGATTTGTAACGAATGTTTCTCAAAAGACTGTCTAATCTGTTCAGCAATGTAGCAAACCTCCTCGAAGCGACGGTGCGGTAAACAGATCGCAAATTCTTCGCCTCCATATCGGCCAAATAGATCATCTATGTTTAAATGCTGCTGACAGATAGAAACAACATGGCGTAACGCTTGATCGCCCGCATGATGACCATGATTGTCGTTAATTTGCTTAAAAAAGTCAATGTCATACAGAAGAATCCCAGTATCATTCGCTCCTACCTCTAATAATTGTTGCGCCCTCTCTATAAAGGATGATCGATTGAAAATATTGGTTAAACCATCAATATAAGCGCGACGCTCCAATTCTTCTTGTAACATTCGCTGCTCTGTCACATCACTAATCACAATTTGTCTCCCCTCTATTTCACCTCTTCTGCTAAAGAGGGGTGAGGAGGTGAGGTGATAGTAAGCAGGCTGTTCTCTCTCCCAATACAAATCAAAATGCGAATGATCATGTGGTACACGTAGCCATTGTGTAAATGCTGGATCTTCAGGTGAGTCTGACCAAATTTCATCAACCTTTCGACCAATTCCGTCTCTTGATAAGTCCGGAATAATGGCTGTTGCAGCTGAATTATAGTCGATCAGTTTATGATTTCTATCAAGAATCAGGACACCCTCTGACAAATGTTCAAATACCCGTTCCATCGCTATAGGTGAAAGCCTAAATAGTTGAAATGATATGATGGCCCACATATAAAGAGAGTTTGTTAAAAGCATGACGACAGGTACCGGATCAATATTATGAGGCGTTAAACCTAATAAATAGAAAAAGGAAGTGAAGATCGGCAAAAACAGACCAATTAGTAAAATGATGATCTGCTTCAAATATTCTTTTTTGGTAACACGCAAAAACCAAAGCAAAATCAAAATGGCCAGCATCGAACTGCCAAATGTATAGACTCCATGAATGATATACCAATAACTAATTGTAAAGTCAGCCAATAAAAATCCGTCCACTGTGTCTATGGAAAGACTTCGATAAAACAGCGAATGAAAAGGGTTGGTGAATACCATAATGGTTGTCAGAAAAGGAATGAACAAGATAAGTATCATGCGTCGTTTGGTTACATATTCGTTTAACCCAGTAAATTGTAGTACTAACATTAAACTAAGCGGTGCAATAAACGGAAGACCTATATATTGAAAACAAACCCAGAACATAATTTCCTCAGGCGTACGTGCTAATAATTCAAATATATGCCCAAATATATAAATCCCAGTTGCTCCAGACAAGTACATAAACAATTGACAGCCAATAAAACGATGGCGATTCACGAGAGCAAAAATACCTAACAAAGTGGAAAGAATCCCTGAAATACTCATGATCACAATATAATGTAAAACAATCGAATCCATGTAAACGCCCCAATTGCAGTTATTTAGAACCAGTATCATATAACTATATATGACCCTATGTGAAATGTGAAGACGGTTTTTTCCATTTACTTGGTTTTTTGATCGTTTAATGAACAGAAGTGTGTCTGATGTTTTGGAAAAAGTGAGAAGTATTTTTATAATGATTCCATGCCCATTAATGATTGAAAGACATTTACTCGACATTCTCCTTCAATAAAAAAATCCATATATGATATCATTTACTTTTATGTTTTTTACTTTATTACACACAATAACCAATCACACTTCGTCTTCAGATAAAACGGATAGAAGAAAAAAGAACTACAATGACTTTTAAGTTAGTTCAGACATTAGTTTGAAATAAAAAATCCACAAATAGCTCCTCATGTAAGAAGTTTATTTGTGGATTTTTCACATGACTATTCCAAATTGTAACTCGTTAAAACGTTATTATTTGTTTCTTAGTACCTTGTTTACAATACGCTCACTTGCTTTCCCATCTTCCAAAGAGCAAAATTTGTGATAGAAAGCATCATATTTTTCCTTGTACTCTTTTTCAACTTTTTCAATATTTTTGATACTATTTAGAACTTCTTCAGATGTATATAGTAATGGACCAGGCAGTTCATTTTCTACATCTATATAAAAGCCTCTTAAAACATCTTTGTATTTGTCGATATCATAAGTAAAGAACAGAATTGGTAATTTTAAATTAGCGAAGTCAAAAAATACGGATGAATAATCGGTAATCAGCACATCACTTGATATATATAAATCATTTATATCATTATATTTAGAGTAATCATATGCAAAACCTTCAAAACCTGTTAAATCAATATTATCAGATATGAAATAATGCATCCGTAAGATGATGACATAATCTTCACCTAATTCTTTTTTTAATAAATTTAAGTCTAATGTTAGATTAAATTTATATTGTCCCGCTTTATGATATTCATCATCTCTCCATGTAGGAGCATATAAAATAACTTTCTTGTTATCAGGTATACCCAGCTTCTCTTTTATTTCTTTTTTGTAGTCGTCAGTAAAGTTGATTAAGATGTCATTTCTAGGATAACCATATGTTAAGATTTTCTCTTTAGGATACATAAATGCACTTTCGAAAATTTCCTCTGAGTATTTATTTGCTGCTATTAAATAATCCCAGTTACGTGACTGTTGATAAAAATCTTTTTTGTAGTCGGGATTTGCTGAAACAACATTGTCCATATCAAATACTAACCTTTTAAGGGGCGTTCCATGCCATGTTGATAAAATAATTTGCTCCTCTTTTTTATAGAGCGATTTAGGCTGTCTCATATTTAGAATGAAGTATTTAGAAATAGTTACGTAATAAAAGTATCTCCAACTAAAACGTTTTATGACTTTAACATTTTTATTCCCAATAAATTCTTTTTCGCTGCCTACTATATCTTTATCATTCAACACCCAAATATGTTTCCATTTCTCAGGTTCGTTTTCAAGCAAATATTTAAAAATGGCTTTTGGGCTATCTGAATAGTTCCTCCCCAAAAAGCTTTCATAAATGATTGTGTTTTTTTGAATCGGTAGCTTTGAAAAGATATAATTTTGAACTATTTTTTGTCTAGCTCTTTGTTTTTTAGGTTGCAAAGATTGATAAAGGTTGTAACCTAAAACTCGACTTTTGCTTAAGTAATAAGCTTTCTTGAACTTTCCTTTCTTAATCAAATCAAGTTCTATTTTATGTCTACGTTTCAGTTTTATCTCTAATGAAGCGGTGTTTAATATCTCTTGAAGTTCTTTATATAGAGGCAAGATTTTTTTGAAACTTTCATCGAAATTCTTATTTTTCACAATTTTGTAAAGGTAATTTCTTATTGACTCAAGTTTAATTTGTTTAGCAATAGTTAAATCATCACAAACACTCACAGCTTTATTTAATGATTGATAAAATTGTTCTAAACGATCTTCATACTCTTCTTGAGATAATGAAGGATAGTTTATAGGATCGTTATGGATTAACTTATAATATAAATCCACTGAAGTTTCTTTAATGGCAAATACATCATGATAGACTTTTGCTAAAAAAGGAATTTCCCCATATAAAGATGTACTTTCATCAAATTTGATTTGATTATCCATTAAATATTTTTTATTAAAAATAAATCCATGCACATTAAGATGATATGAAATCTTTTTAAATAATTTAGACTGAGGTATTTCATTATAATAAGATGTTAGAACATTTTCTTCAAAAAGCATATTCATTACTTCACTTTTTTTCTGTTCTGTTATCTCAACGTTGAGATTCTTTAAGACATTGCTTAAAGTATCCAAAGTATCCTCTTTATAGAAAGCCTGTTTTTTTTCTTTTAAGGTTGATTTTCTATCAACAATAGTCTTTTTTACTTTTAATTTTAATATGTCAATATTCTCTCTTATAATAATTTGTTTAGCATATGTTAAAGCATTTGGGTGTAAAAAATCATCGCCATCCAAAAATAATACGTGTTCTCCTTTTGCCTCATCAATGCCTTTATTTCTACAAACACTGACATTAGAATCTTGTCCCATGTTTATTGTTCTGTAATTTAAAGTTGATTTTTTCAAAAGTTCTTCAAGTTGACTACTATTTTGATGTACAAACAGAACTTCAAAGTCCTTAAAGATTTGATCATCTAAGCTTTTTATACAGTTATCTGCATATTTTATATTGGTATCCTTATAAGGAATAACAATAGTAAATAACATAAAATCCCTCTTTCAATTTTAATATACTTCAAATTACTTTAAGTTATATTATAAACATTTATTATTTTCTAATATAATTTTACCAACCAAAAAAACCAAAGTAATCAATACTTAAACACATGTATACGCTCTAACTATTATAACAAAAAAAGATTCGTCTAAAAAGACGACTCTTAGTAGCGGGAGTAAACATGTTATCGTGACAAGAAAATGCCACAACCCTCCGAGAGAATAATTTATCACATTTGACATAAAAAAACCACTCCTATAAGTGGTCTCTGCAGTATATAAAAGATGACTATAAACAATGAAAATTCACTTTTCATTATTTCCTCATCTTTCAACAAAGAATTACAAAAACATCATGGAAATATATGATATTAAACGCAAAAAAAGAACGCTATTAACGTTCTCAAAAAATGAAATGGAGACGGTGGGAGTCGAACCCACGTCCAGAAACATCGATTACTTAAGCGTCTACGAGCGTAGTCGGCATATTTACATGTTCGCTCATCCTCATGCCTGCTGACGGGCGCTTGGAGAGCTAGTCTGATGAATCTCTTCTTACGTTCTCAGACGGAAACGTAAGCGTAGCCTACTTAATTGGGCTCCTCACAGACACATAGGCAATGTCAGGAAGAGCTCGCTGCGCTAATTAGGCAGCTAGTGCTAAGTTTTGGTTAAAACTTTTAGTTTTGCCAGTTACATTTAAGTGCGTGTTAACGAGATCGCCTCTCGGCTCGCAACCTAAGCTCGAACTATCCCTGTCGAATCCGTAACGTCCCCTTGTTAAAAGGGATATACGGGAAGGAAACGTTGCGCTTAACTGCTTCCGTATACAACTATTATACCAATTACACTGTTCATGACAACTGGTGTTTCCTGTCAAAAACAATGGTACGTTCGTTGTTCATGTGAAAATAATTGTAGCACAACCTCCTTTATATCAGCAAGGTATATGCTTAGAGCTGTTTTTGGCGATCACGAAAGGCACGTTCGATTTCTCGTTTCGCATCCTTTTTCTTCAAGTCCTCACGTTTATCGTACTTCTTTTTCCCTTTTCCGATGCCAATGAGTACTTTGGCAAAACCATTTTTCAGATAAATCTTAATCGGTACGAGTGAGTAACCTTCTTCCTTCGTTTCACCGATCAATTTATTGATTTGCTTTCTATGAAGCAATAATTTCCGTGTTCTGAGCGGATCATGGTTATAACGGTTTCCTTGCTCATATGGACTGATATGCATGTTGTGAAGAAATATTTCTCCGCGCTCAATCTTCGCAAAAGAATCTTTTAAATTCACTTTTCCTGCGCGAATAGACTTTATTTCTGTTCCCTGTAAAACAAGACCAGCCTCATATGTTTCTTCGATAAAATAGTCATGATTTGCTTTTTTATTTTGGGAAACGACCTTTCCCTCTCCCTTAGGCATTGGCGAACAACCTCCTTTTTACACAAACCCGAGCACAAGCGGTACGGATTATTTTATCAAACAATCCAGCTTTCTACAACGATCACGCAATTTGGCAAAAAAGCAAATAGAGCACATGTCTCTATTTGCTTTTTGACGTCAGCTACTTTTTCTTTTTTCTTTTTGATTTCGCCGCTTGGTCAAATACACGTTTTTTCTTTTTTTTCTTTCGTCTTGTAAACCAATCGCTTTTTTCCTCAGAGTCTTTAGCCTTCTCAGTTGTTTGCTTTTGGCTGCGAGGTTTTTTCGTTGGTGGATCTGTCCGCTTTTTAAATTTAAATTCTTTTTGAGGTTTGCGGCGCGTTCCTTTCATACCGACAATTTCAAAGTCGATGGAGCGTTCATCTTTGTTGACACTAACAACCTTGACTGTAATTTCGTCACCAATGCGGTACACATGCCCTGTGCGTTCTCCGATCATGGCAAAGTGCTGTTCATCAAAACGATAGTAATCATCGGTCATATAGCTGACATGAACAAGTCCTTCTATTGTATTTGGCAGTTCAACAAATAGGCCAAAGTTGGTGACAGAGCTAATCATGCCATCAAACTCTTCTCCAATTTTATCAAGCATGAACTCTGCTTTTTTCAGATCATCTGTTTCACGTTCTGCATCAACTGATCTTCGTTCCATTGTCGAAGAGTGGTCAGCAATTTCCGGCAATAATTGTGCCCATTTCCCTCTGGTTGCTTCATCCGTCTGTTTTTGAATTAAATACGTACGAATCAATCGATGAACAATTAAATCCGGATAACGGCGGATTGGTGAAGTAAAGTGTGTATAAAACTCGGTTGACAAACCGAAGTGCCCTAGACTCTCAGGATCATACTTCGCCTGTTTCATGGAACGAAGCATCACAGTTTGAATGACCACTTCTTCTGGCTGATCTCTTACTGCATCCAATACACTTTGTAGTGCACGTGGATGAATGTTGGAGGATGTTCCTTTTACGATATAACCGAATGTTGTTACAAACTCCAAAAAGCGCTGAAGCTTTTCTGGGTTAGGCTCTTCGTGAATTCGATAGATAAACGGCACGTTCATCCAGTGGAAATGCTCAGCGATGGTTTCATTCGCAACAAGCATAAATTCCTCAATTAGCTTCTCAGCGACAGAACGTTCACGAATGACGACATCTTTTGCTGCGCCTTCATCGTCTACAAGAACTTTTGCTTCTTTGAAATCAAAATCAACGGCTCCTCTATCCATTCGCTTATGACGTAGAATTTCCGCTAATTTCTCCATTTCTTGAAACATTGGAACAAGTGGTTCGTATTTCTCAAACAGTTCTTCATCCTGTTCCATTAAAATTTTGTTGACATCTGAATAGGTCATTCTTTCGGTTGTTTTAATGACACTTTGAAAAATATCATGTTTGATAACTTTTCCAGTGTGATCAATGATCATTTCGCAGGAAAGCGTGAGACGGTCAACCTTTGGATTTAATGAACAAATTCCATTGGATAAGCGATGCGGAATCATCGGAATGACTCGATCGACAAGATACACACTTGTCCCGCGCTCATATGCTTCTTGGTCAATTGGGGAGTTTTCTGTTACATAGTGGGAAACATCGGCAATATGCACGCCTAGTTTGTATTTACCGTCTTCAAGTTTTTGTACGGTGACTGCATCGTCTAAATCCTTTGCATCTTCACCATCAATTGTCACGATTGTTTCGTTTCGTAAATCTCTTCTATCCTTCAAATCCTTCTCATCAATTGTTTCTGGTGTATCTACAGCTTGCTTTAGCACTTCTTCAGGGAACTCCCCTGGAAGACCATGCTTATGAATGATTGATAAAATGTCAATTCCCGGGTCGTTTTTATGTCCAAGAATCTCTGTCACTTCACCTTCAGCACTCATCCTGCCTTCAGGATAACTTGTAAGTGTCACTACCACTTTGTGACCCTCTACAGCACCATTTTTAGCGGCTTTCGGAATAAAAATATCCTGGGTGATTTTCTTATCATCTGGAATGACAAAGCCAAAGTTTTTCGTCTCTGTATACGTCCCAACCACTGATTGAATGTTACGCTCTAAAATACGGATAACCGTACCTTCTTTTTTTGTGCCGTTTGATTTATGACTGACACGCACCATGACTATATCGCCATTCATGGCTGTTCCCAGTTCTGTCGGCGGAATGAAAATATCGTCTTGCGCAAACTCTTCTGGCGTGACAAAAGCAAAGCCTTTTGCATGAGCAGACAATTTCCCTTTCACAAGATTCATCTTTTCAGGCACACCATATCGATCACTACGTGTTCTTACAATTGAACCTTGCTCTTCCAATGTCACAAGTGCTTTAATCAATTCTTTATAATCGTCAGCATTTGTTATTTCCATCATCACTTCTAATTCTTGAACAGTTAGCGGTTTGTACGCCTCTTCTTGCATAAAAGCGAGTAGTTCATTCATAAATTCTTCTTTTTGCACACTCTAACCCCCTATTTATACTAAATTACCAATCGAGTGATTCTAAAAACGCATATACATCCTTATGAACCTGTTCACGCTCTTTATCTAGCGTGATAGCGTGGCCTGATTCTTCATACCATTTTAAATGTTTGTCATCTGTTTCCACTTCGTTATAAATAATGTTTGCACTATCTGTATTAATCATATGATCATGGCGTGCCTGAACGACAAACGTTGGTGAATAAATCATGTCAACGTTGTTTCTAACATCTGAAATCAGCCCTTGAAGTGCCTTAAGTGTATTCATTGGTGTCTTATTAAACTCTTCCATCTCTTGTGCAATTTGATCTTCTGATTTGCCTTCAAATTTTTTGTAATTACGGGCATAATCCAGTATACCTTGGTACATGACTTCTTCACTTTTTATGTACATTGGTGCACACATAGGTACAATTCCCTTTACAGGTACAGTGTAACCTAATTTTAATGAAAAAACTCCCCCAAGCGATAGACCGCAAACCGCAATGCTTTCATGACCTTCATTTTTTAAGAGTTGATATCCTTCTTCTACATCTTTCCACCAATCTTCAGGGCCTGTGTGAACAAGTTCTTCTGGCGGTACCCCGTGTCCTTTATATTGAGGTGCATGACACGTATAGCCTTTTTCATTTAGATAGCGTCCCAGCATTCTGACATCTGCTGTATTTCCAGTAAATCCATGAAGAAGAAGAACTGCTTTTTCTCCACCTTTGAATGTAAATGGTTTTGGTATAACAACTTTCATGATGGTACTTCCTTTCTCTATTATATGTTATATATTTTCCACATGTATGTATCAAGCAAACACAAATAGGACGGCTAATAATAAAAAAAGGTCTGAAAAAGATCAGACCTTCTTGCTACTCGCGTCTTAAACGCCAAGATATGCCAATGCAAGTGTTAAAACGAAGAAAAGCACTGACAATACCACTGTGATTCGATGGAGAATCAAGTCGAGGCCTCTCGCTTTTTGTTTACCGAAAAGTTGCTCGGCTCCACCTGAGATAGCGCCTGACAGCCCTGCACTTTTACTTGATTGCAATAAGACAACGATGATAAGTGCGATACTGACGATTACGAGTAATGTAATAACAAATGCGTGCATGCAAAACACCTCCAGTCAAACTGGTACACAATAACTTTATTTTACATGAAAATATGGTGCATGTCACGAAACATCAAAATAAAGATTTCATATATGTTGTCTTCTTTTTCTTTTGTTTGATTCATTTTTCAAACATTTGTTTACATTCAGCATTTTTTTATGAAATTTTTAATTCAAAATGCCCTTTTAACGATTTGCTTGTTTGTTTAAAAGATGTTTTAATTCTGCTAATAGCAAATCAGCTCCGGCAGGGCTTAACATCACTGCTCCATTGCCATAGCTTTGATTGTATTTGGTCACTTGCCCTGTCAAAAGACAGCTTCTATCTGCACCATACTTTTTCAACATGATGGTCTCACCTTCTGTAAAAATTTCAAACATCTGCTCCTCTTTTATATTCAATACCTTTCTCATTTCTGATGGCAAAACAATTCTTCCTAATGCATCAATTTGACGAACCATTCCTGTTTTTTTCATAAGGTTCCCTCCATATCATCTAGTGATACATACAAATCATTGACTTTTGTCAACATTCTCATAGTAAAATAGATCTTCAAATTTCTTATCAAAGTAGTGAATCATTTTACCAATGACGAGCTGACCGGGCTTTCGATGACCATTGAGAACCCTGCTCAGTGTTGCTGGAGAAATACCAATTTCTTGAGCAAGCTGATTCAGAGACATATCATTTTCTATCATATATTGCATCACAAAAGACCGTCTAATCTGAATCTTTTCGATCATAACTACATCCTCCTATATGATGAATATGTAATATTTTCTATTTACCTCACACTAATAGAGATATTAACTTATGTCAATACTTTCCCACCTCTACTATTTCCTTTGGTCAATGATCATACTAAAATAAGTTATATACTGAAATGTGAGGTTCGATTTTCATGACTAGCTTTGGTGAACAATTACGCGTTTTAAGAGAAAACAAAAAAATGTCTGTCAATCAGTTAGCCATGTATTCAGGTGTTAGCGCTGCTGGCATTTCTCGTATTGAAAATGGGAAGCGCGGTGTGCCCAAGCCTTCAACGATACGGAAGCTGGCACTTGCATTGAAGGTACCTTATGAGGATTTAATGCTACTTGCCGGACATATTGAACAAGATCAAGTACATGAAGTAAAACCCAAATATGAATCCATCATGAAAATTTATCAAACGGCTCTAAAAAAAGACCTAGATCATCTCCCGCTTTTTGATGGAGACCAATGGGAAAAGCTATCCACACAGGACATCAAGCAATTAAATAGCTATTTTCTTAAACTAGTGAATCAGAAAAAGACAAACAATTAGCGTGACTTAAATTAAAGATACATCCCCTATTAACTTATGTCAATATTTTCATGGTTGCATTATTGCCAATAGTCAACAAATGAGGTAAAATAGAGTCTACTAAATTTGCAATGTGAGGTTTTGTTCTGATGAACTTCGGTACGTATTTAAGAACATTGCGTGAGAAAAAGAAACTGTCTGTCAATCAGTTAGCGATGTACTCAGATGTTAGCGCCGCTGGCATTTCTCGTATTGAAAATGGGAAGCGTGGCATTCCAAAGCCACTGACAATTAAGAAGCTTTCACATGCCTTAAAGGTACCATATGAAGAAATGATGCAGGCAGCAGGCTATATAGAGGACAACTCTTCAGCCTCAATGATTAAAGAACAGCATGATTCCTACACTAAAATAAAAGAAGTAGCTGAAAAGCACGAGCTTGCTCACCTAGAGCTGTTTAGCGAAGAAGTGTGGAAAACGCTATCAAAAAAAGAAATCGAAGACATTAATCGCTACTTGCTGTTTGTTTTAAACAATAGACAATAATGCGCACAAAAAACTCATTTTCCAGAAACTTCAAAATTCGATATAAAGCACTAAAGATGCTTCGTGAAGTTAATTACGTTCAAAAAGGAACTATAGGAAAAATTGTCTGAGATGAACAGCAAAAAAACATTCAGCAAGCTGCGAAAGGATAACAAAATAGAATTTTTATCTATTTTTATAATTTTTTGACATTCTTAGATCAGAATAGTATAATATGCCTCTATATCATAAAATATGACTAGGAGGAATTTTTTCTATGAAAAAAATACTGATTACAGGTGCAATTAGTTCTGCTATTTTACTAGGAACAATGCCAATCAGTCTCCCAGGATTCTCTGACTCACAAGTTGTCGAGGCAGCTCAGCAGCTCCCTAAAGGAATAGGGGGACGGGCTTATATTAACAGTGATGGTTCTATTCTAGTAACGAAAATTGTGTTACCGAAAACAATGAGTGTTTCTAATGGAACTGCGTACATCTACTCAGGTTTCAGAGGCTCAGTAGAAGCAGATATTGGTCTTCAATACAGTTCAACGTATAATGTGTGGAAGCCTGTCATGAAGGTCGGTTCAAAAAATGAAGAAACATATATTGAAGGAAAAGACGATTTCACATATAAGAAGGGCTTTAAGCCTGGGAGCACAGTCCAAATGACAATTTACAAAAATTTAAACGGCAATACGCGGGCAACTTTTTGGGGAACGAACAATGTAGGTTATACAGGACGTATTATTACTGAAATTAAAAATACGAATGTTGGCAAAGTCTCATTATGGAAGCTACTCGCAACTGTTGCTGTAACTTCCGAAAATCAGCGTAATGGGATTAGAGCGAATTTCTCAACAACTTTCACAGATATTACACTAAATAATAAAGCGGTCACTCCTACTATTGATACACAGGATCATGCCAAAATTAAGGTGTCAGGTAATTCTGCTACAATCCAAGTGGAAAAGAAAAATTAAATCAAAAAAGGATGCCCTATATGCAGGAGCATCCTTTTGGCTTTTGCATATAGGTAAACAACCCTACCATCAGGAAAAGAGTGATCATGGGTTCCAGTGTCACTCTTTTTCGTTTGCACAAATTCCAAAGTGATAACGGAATGCCAAAGATAATTGTATCATCATCTCTTCGGTAACCAGAAATGCGTTTTCATCTACAAATCTAACACAAACTGTTTTTACACTATTTTTTTGAATTGTGATCTTAAGAAGTAACAGTGTATAGATCAAGACATACATATGCGTGAAATGATTCATTAAATTTATAGTCACTCATTTTAAGAATGAGAGATTGAAACAGTTGCAGCTTTTGAAGAAACTATGAACAGATAAAGAAATTACAGGGGGGAGTTTCAAAAAAAAAAACGTCATCACCCACTGTATAAAAGCGATTTATGGAGCATGATTACATTTTACGGTATAATGTGATCAGATTGGAGTGAAGAAAGATGAATCAATCTGAAATGTGCCCTCGTTTTGAAAAGGCAGTCGAACTATTAAGCAAACGTTGGGTTGCACTGATTGTTTTTCAGCTACTTTCAGGTCAGCAGCGCTTTAGTGAGATTGAAGCAGCTCTTTCGAATTTAAGCGGGAGGGTATTGTCTGAGAGATTAAAAGAGCTTGAAGCGGCAGGGATTGTAAAACGGGAGGTATTTGCTGAAACACCCGTGCGTATTGAATATTCTTTAACAGATATGGGGCGTTCACTTGCACCAGTTTTTGAGGAAATAGCCAAGTGGTCTACCGAATGGATTGAGCTTTAGATACTCACACATTCATCCCCTCTTGATATCAAACTCCCTTGCGCAATGCAGGGGAGTTTCTTTGTATCTTCACAACACACAATGTGGGATATTTTACAAAAAAATAACTTCCTCTCTATTTCTTTTCACACCATTTCATAAAAAAATCCCCCTACTGTGTTAAGCAGAGGTGATTTTCTCTTCTGACAATGCTGCTCTCTCTTTTTTCTTGTTTGTTGGGCTTAAGGAACGTTCGAGCCAGCCCATACCAAGATCTGCAATGATGGCCATGAGGGCAGTTGGAATGGCACCTGCCAAAATAATAGCTGTTCCATTTGTTGCATTTGATCCTCTAATGATGATATCACCGAGTCCACCTGCACCGACAAATGTACCGATAGCGGTGATTCCAATTGCGATGACAAGTGCCGTTCTTAATCCAGCCATGATGACTGATAAAGCTAGTGGCAACTCAATCATTCTTAGAATTTGCCATTTGGTCATTCCCATTGCTTTTCCCGATTCTAAATAGGCATGATCGATACTGACAATGCCTGTATATGTGTTTCGTATGATTGGAAGGAGTGAATACAGAAATAATGAGAGGATGACTGTATTTGCTCCAAGGCCTAAGACTAGCATGAGTACAGAGAGCATAGCTAGGGCTGGGATTGTTTGAATAACGTTAGTAATTGCGAAGATCCAATTGCTTAGTTTACGGTAATGTGCCACAAAAATACCGACTGGAATCCCTATGATTCCCGCAAATAGAACACCGTAGGCTGACATTAAGAAATGTCGATAGAATTCTTCCAGTACGTAAGAGCCATTTTGCTGATAATACGTCCATAGCTGCTGTAGCGTGTCCATCAGCACTGACACCTCCAATTCTTACTCAAAATAATTGTGTTTTTTCAAGAAATTCTTTGCGACGATAGCTGGCTCTCGCAGTTCTCCATCAACTTGATAATTGAGCTCCTGCATTTGCTGTGTATCGATTTTGCCTATCAATTTATTTAATACACCCTTTAGTTCAGGATGCTTTTTTAATATTTTCTCTGGCACAACCGGAGATGCATCGTATGGAGGGAAAAAACGTTTATCATCTTTTAATATTTTCAAATCATAGGCTTTGATTCGCCCATCTGTTGAGTATGCAAGTACGATGTCCATTTTCCCATTCTTCAGCGCATCGTATACAAGGCCGATCTGCATCGGAAATGTGCTTCCAAACTTGATATTATAGGTTTTCATGAAACCGTCATAGCCGTCACCTTTACGTTTTAACCAAACATTATCAACACCAAATCGGTAATTCTTTGCATACTTATTTAAATCAGACACGGTGTTCAAGTTTTGTTCTTTCGCCATTTTTTGTGTAACAGCAAATGCATACGTGTTGTCGAATCCATACGAGTCAAACCATTTATAGTGATAACGTTTCTTAAATTCCTGTTGGACAATTTTCATTGCTTGAACTGGATCTTTTTCTGCTTCCATCCCAAGCGTACTTGTTAGATCGGTTCCAGTATACCTTGTTGCTGCAATGTCTATATCATTATTTTCCATCGCTTTTTGCTGAACAGTATTTGAACCAAGGTTTTTGACAATTTTTGTTTTCTTACCTGTGTAATGCTCAATGATATCGCCAACCATGTAAGCCATAATTTCTGATTCTGTGAAATTTTGGGCTCCAATTCTTAACGTATTGCTAGAGGAGCCAGCTAGTCCAGGTAGTGAACAGCCACTTATGAATAGCAAGCATAAAGCGAGCAGGGCACTGATCCATCTCGTTTTTTTGTTTTTCACCATAGCCAACTCCTTATGAAACTTCCTTCAATCCTTTTAAGCCTTTTGGGGTCACCTTATTTTCTAATTTCATTAATGAGAAATCGATGATGACTGCCATGATGGTGACTGGAATCGCACCAGCAATAATATATTCAGGCTGGTATAACTGAAGGCCGATCAGAATGTAGTCCCCAAGGCCACCTCCACCAATAAAGGCAGCAAGTGTCGTCCAACCGATTAAATAAATGGTTGAAATTCGAATACCTGCCATAATGACTGGAACGGCAAGAGGGAGTTCTACAAGGCGAATTTGTTCCCATGTTGTCATACCAATCCCTTTCCCTGATTCCAGCAGGTTTTTGTTCACACCTTGAACACCAGCATATGTATTCCTTAAGATCGGGAGGACTGAATAAAAGAACAATGCCACGATCGCTGGAATCTTTCCTACCCCCAAAATAGGAATGAAAAATGCAAGAATCGCTAAGCTAGGGAGTGTTTGAAAGATGTTGACGACACCGATCACAAAACCTGCGCCTTTTTTCATTCTTGTTAGGAGTACACCTAAAGGAACCGCTACAATAATTCCTAATACGACTGCAATTAAGGAAATATATAAATGCTCCCACATTTTTGTAAGTAGTTCCCCACCATTTTTCTCTAGAAAATTTGTGATTTCATTCATGTGTACACCTCCCTTAGTTCGACTCACTAGCAACTGGCGTATCTTGACCCCATATAGAGTCATACACGACATCTACGAGACTTGCACGTGTCACAATTCCTTTCAAATGGCCCTGTGCATCGACAACCGGTACATATTTTATGCCACGTATTAAAATCTTACGGACTGTATCTCGTAAAAGCGCGCCCTCTTGTACAGTATAAAATTCTGTGTTTAGAATCTCGCCGACAAATGCTGCTTTTCTACGATTTGCGTCTATTGTTTCAACATCAATGTAGCCTTTGAGCACATGATTTTCATCTACTACAAGCAAAGAATCGACACGCTTTTCTCTCATAATATAGATGGCATCTGTCAATGTTTTTTCGACTGTAATGGTTACCGGAGAGGTATTCATCATTTGCTCCACACGTTCCATATCTGGATTGGATTGCAAGAGACGTTCTTTCCCGATAAATTCTTCAACGAACTCGTTCGCAGGGTTTCTTAACACATCATCTGGCGTCCCTACTTGCACAATCTCTCCATCTTTTAAAATGACAATGCGGTCTGCCAATTTAATTGCCTCATCCATATCATGTGTAACGAATACGATGGTTTTATTCAATGTTTTTTGTAGTTTTTTGAATTCTTCTTGTAATGAGTCACGCGTAATAGGATCAAGCGCACCGAATGGCTCATCCATGAGGATCAGAGGAGGTTCAGCGGCAAGTGCACGAAGGACCCCAATTCTTTGCTGTTGCCCTCCACTTAGCTCATGTGGGTAACGTTCTAAAAATTCTGGTCCCATGCCCACTAATTTTAATAATTCCCTCGCCCGTTCTTTTCGTTTTTCTTCTGACCATTTTAATAATTTGGGAACGAGTGAAATATTTTGTTGGATGGTCATATGGGGGAAAAGTCCAATTTGCTGAATAACATAACCGATCTCTCTTCTAAGCTGGACCGGATCTTTCTTCATGATGTTCTCTCCCTCGATGAAAATTTTTCCTGAGGAAGGCTCAATTAATCTATTAATCATTTTCATTGTTGTTGTCTTACCACAACCACTAGGTCCAATAAAACAAATAAATTCTCCTTTTGCTATTTCTAAATGAATATGTTTGACGACTTTTTTTCCACCTTTATATGTCTTAGATACATTCTCTAGTTTCAGCAAACGAGACACCTCCAATTAGTCGGATATATTTTTCGGAAAATTGACACCTTATTTATTATAGTGCAAACTTTATAAAATAAAAAGTTTATGATGTGTTTATATTGTATAACATTTATCTAAAATTTTCAGTTAACGTCTTAATATTCCAAGAAATCTCCCTTTTACTCCAAATAGCTAGCAATTACTCAATATTTATTGTTTTCGTAAGCAAACAGGTATATGATATATTGTGTTACAAACTGTCTGATTGAAGGGATGAAACCAAGAGTGGACAAGCATGCGTTAGGTGCCATTCAAAAAGCACAAGACCATTATATTGAAAAAGCTGCAGAGAACATGAGTGCATTCGGCCTTTCCGCTACAGTTGGTAGGGTGCTGGGCATCATTCATATGAACCGTAAACCAATGACACTAGAAGAGCTATCAGAGGCTACAGGTATGAGCAAAACACGTATGAGCCAAGTGGTCCGTGAAATGCTTGATTTTAATATTGCCGAAAAGGTATACGAGAAGGGGATTCGTAAAGACTTATACGATGTAGAGCAGGATCAGTATCAAACATTTATTTCATTGTTTTCTGCAAACTGGTCTCGTGTTGTCAGCAAAAACAGAAAAGCCCATAAAAAAACGTGTAAAGAGCTTCTTGAATTGCTTGAGCAGAATGATGTAACTCAAGAAACAGAAGAAAAAATTAACCTCGTTCTATCAGAGATTAAAGAAAGCCTCGATTATTATGAATGGATTAGCCGTTTAATTGAATTTTTTGAAAGTGAAGAAGTTTTTAAGCATGTGCCAAAACCTTAAAAAAGCTGTTTTATTTTACATCATGTAGAAAAAAACAGCTTTTTTATATACACTTATGATATAAACATCGGAAACATCCCTTTTAAGCCTGCGCCAATCATCTCTACTGCTACTACAGCGAGAATTAAACCCATCAATCGAGTCACGACATTCATCTCTGTTTTCCCCATTTTTCGCATAATGAAACTTGAATAATGAAAGGCATAATAGGTCATGGCAAGAACGATGACAATCCCAATAAGAATCGCAAGCATATGAAGCCATACCTCACTTCCTGGGGTTAAACTCATTACTGTGGCAATCGTACCGGGTCCGGCAATGATCGGGATCGCCAGCGGGGTAACGGAGACATCTGCCTTCTCTTTGCTTTCTGCCTTTTCATCCGAATGAGGGTTTTGGACATGTGATTCTTTTGCATTCAGCAAATTGTAAGCGATACCAAAAATAAAAATACCTCCGGCGATGCGGAGTGCATGAATATCGATCCCAAACAACTTGAAAATGAGCCTGCCTGCCAGTAGAAAGGCAATCAAAATAAGAAAAGATACAACAATGGCTTTTTTTGCCGTCTGGGACCGTTCTTTCTCTGTATAGTCTTCTGTTAAGGTGATAAAAAGAGGCACGTTTCCAATTGGGTTCGACACAGCAAATAATGACACAACGACATGAATCATAAAGGAAATCAACAGACACCCTCCTTTTTTCATAGTGTCTGCCAATCTGGCGTGAATATTCCCTTGATATGTTAAAACCTGTTCGGCTTTAACCGATGTTAATAGAGTTTAGAGAAAGGGGAATAGAACATGAAAAAAACAATCACCATCATCCTTATGTCTATTGTCATTTTAGGCGCAGCTGGCTGGATTGTTTGGCAACAGCAGACGCTCACTGCGGCAGAGCAAAAACATCAGCAAGAAACCAAAACGAACGATCAGCAGCTCATGCAGTTAAAGTCAAAAGGAACGGATATGAAGCATGAAATAGATGCTCAAATAAAGAAACTGTCCACAGTCACAAAAAAGTTGAAGGAAAAAAAGAAAGCATATCAAAAGGAAGTCAAACAGCGCAAAGCACTTGAGGTGAAAATCGACCAGCTTCAAAAAGAGCTGGCAGCAGCGAAAGCAACTGCTCAAGCGAATAAGCAGTCAGCTTCACAAACCACGAAGACACCTAAAGTCAAAAAAGACCCGAATGTCACACATCATCCTCCCTCTCAGTGGGTGCAGGACCAATATGATTGGGGTGTGAAACAAGGGTATATTAAAGAATAGGGAGGATGAAATGAAGTGATACAGATCCAACCATTGTCTCGTCATCAATCTGTACCTATGGACCTTTTGCTATTAGCTGATCCTTCAAAGGAGAAGGTTCTTGCCTATGTACAATCCGGCTCTTGTTATGTCGCCTTTCATGAACAAGAAATGATCGGTGTCTATGTTCTTTCATCTTTATCCAAGCATACGGTAGAAATAATGAATGTCGCTGTGAAGGAGACATGGCAAGGAAAAGGAATTGGAAAACAGCTGATCCATCACGCCATTTCTGAAGCCAAAACGGCCGGTGCTCACACGATTGAAATCGGTACAGGAAACTCTAGTATTCATCAGCTGGCACTTTATCAAAAATGTGGCTTCCGCCTGACATCCATCGATCACGATTTCTTCCTTAAGCATTATGATGAACCGATCTATGAAAACGGTATTCAGTGCATGGATATGGTACGGCTTTCGCTCGTTCTTCAAGCAGACTGACTTCTTGTTCAGCCTGCTTTTTTTATGATCTGCGCTTTTTTACGATATGAATCACATATTGAATCAAAAAGTAAAGCACGGCGCCAGCTAGAAAGCAGACCACGCATCCAAAAAGGGTCTCCTCTGAGCTGAATTGATCCTTGTCAATTTTCATGATATAAAACGGCATGCCAAACAAAGTGGGGCTAGATTCAACAAGATTAACCTCTAGTAGCATTAAAAATACTGGGGTCATAAACACAGCAAATATATACAGCATCGCTAGCGTTAAGCCACTAGAAAATGAATGAAATACTTTGATCATCTATCTCTCTCCTTTCATTTCTTTTAAACTGGCTGTGATATTTTTTCCGTCTGGGCATGCCGGATGTAGCATCACAGTGTTCAGTAAAGAAAAAAACAGCAATTGATGACTCATCAGGTGCATGAAAAAGCGCAAGCTCATGACGACGTACTTTGAATACATCAGCAATAAACAAACGGCTGCTGAAAAAAGCTGTAAAGGGTATTTTTTCCGAGCTGCTTTACTTTCGTTGTCAGCATACCCCACTCTATCTTATGAAGAACGTGTCGTGTCCAAATCATTGAGTAACCTCTCCACCTGCATATGGTAATCTCGATTCACTTCTTTATAAATGTCCTCAAGTGACTGATGATGAAATGTCCGACTCGTTTCTTGACGGGTCATATTCAGCTTTACGTCACCATTTCTTAGGATCATGAGCTGATCATACAATGTCTCACCAAAGCTCAAATGATGGGTCTCATCACCTGCTAGAAACCGCATTTGATTTTAATGTACATGCCTAAAAACTTGAACTCCCCTAAAAATTTAGAGCCTTTTCCAAACGTTTTGCATGCCCAAATTAATGCTGCAACTGTCACGATTCTTAAAATAGCCGCAAGGATATAAATCCAAAATGCATTTTTCTGTACGTTCTTAAAAGTAAGAATTCGTTGCTTCCTTTCATCATAGGCCGTCAATAGATGGAGTACATACATATACACATCTACAGGAAAACGAAGACTAAAAGGATTCAGTACCCCTCCTAATATATGTAAAACGATACCACCTTCATACAGAAAGCATAAGTTCAATTCAGATCATATTTTTAGTAGAGTTTTCATGATTTATTTCTTATAAATTGGGATGTCTCTGGTTTCATCTCTGACGGATGTTTTTTTACAAAAATAGGATGTGACAAATGAAACAAAGCTGTCAGCTAGGGCAATCGTATAGATAAAAAAAACACTGCGGCTCGCCCTAATGAAAGAGCGAATCACAGTGCTTTGTCTCATTTATTTATTCAAGTTATAAAATGTCGCAATGCCGTGGTATTGTGCTGTTTCAGCCAATTGATCTTCGATGCGAAGTAATTGGTTGTATTTCGCCACACGGTCCGTACGAGACGGAGCACCTGTTTTGATTTGTCCAGCATTTGTTGCAACAGCGATGTCCGCAATTGTGCTGTCTTCTGTTTCACCAGAACGGTGAGAGATCACAGCTGTGTATCCTGCGCGCTTTGCCATTTCGATTGCATCAAATGTTTCAGTCAATGTACCGATTTGGTTTACTTTGATGAGGATTGAGTTGCCAACGCCATTTTTAATACCTTCAGAAAGCTTCTTCGTATTTGTTACGAATAAGTCGTCTCCTACTAGCTGAACCTTGCTGCCAAGACGCTCAGTTAGTAGTTTGTGACCTTCCCAGTCGTTTTCATCAAGGCCGTCTTCGATTGAGATGATTGGGTATTTCGAAACCATATCTTCATACCAGTCAACCATTTCAGCAGATGTTTTTACAACACCTTCGCCTGATAAATGATATTTACCGTCTTCTTTGTTATAGAACTCAGAAGATGCAGCATCCATTGCAAGTTTCACTTCTTCACCTGGTTTGAAGCCAGCTTTTTCAATCGCTTCTACGATCGTTTGAAGTGCTTCTTCGTTAGAACCAAGGTTTGGAGCGAATCCACCTTCGTCACCTACCGCTGTGTTTAAGCCTTTTGCGCTTAATACAGATTTTAGGCTATGGAAGATTTGTGCGCCCATACGAAGTGCTTCACGGAAGTTAGGAGCACCTACAGGCATAATCATGAATTCTTGAATGTCTACGTTGTTATCCGCATGCTCTCCACCGTTCACGATGTTCATCATTGGAACTGGAAGTGTTTTGGAGTTGAATCCGCCAAGGTATTGATAAAGCGGAATTTGTAAGAAATCAGCAGCCGCACGTGCAACAGCTATAGATACGCCGAGGATTGCGTTAGCTCCTAATTTCCCTTTGTTTTCAGTTCCGTCAAGTTCGATTAACAATTTGTCAATCGCAACCTGTTCTGTTACATCAAAGCCAAGTAGCTCTGGTGCAATGATTTCGTTTACGTTGTTTACAGCAGTGAGAACACCTTTTCCAAGGTAGCGTTCTTTGTCACCGTCACGAAGTTCAACTGCTTCGTATTCACCAGTAGATGCACCACTTGGTACTAATGCACGGCCAAATCCGCCAGATTCTGTGTAAACTTCTACTTCAACTGTCGGGTTTCCGCGAGAGTCTAATACTTCGCGTGCATAAACATCAACAATATATGGCATGTTTATTCTCTCCTTTTTCATCAAGCTTATTATTTTTGAATCAATGATGTTCCTGTCATCTCTTTCGGCTTTTCAAGTCCAAGAAGGTCTAAAAGCGTTGGAGATAGATCTGCTAAAATTCCGCCCTCTCGCAAGGTCGCACCTTTTTTCGTCACGATCACTGGGACAGGATTTGTTGTATGTGCAGTATGCGGCTTTCCTTCTTCGGTCACTAGCACGTCTGCGTTACCGTGGTCTGCCGTGATGATGGCATGTCCGCCTTTTGCTAGGATTGCGTCGACAACTTCTCCTAAGCATTCATCCACTGCTTCAATCGCTTTAATTGTTGGTTCAAGCATGCCTGAATGTCCAACCATATCCGGGTTTGCAAAGTTGAGGATAATCGCATCATGCTTATCTGCATTGATGTCCTCAACAAGTGCATCCTTGACTTCGTAAGCGCTCATTTCTGGTTTTAAATCATAGGTAGCCACTTTCGGTGAATTGATGAGAATCCGATCCTCACCAGGGAACTCTTCTTCACGCCCGCCACTCATAAAGAATGTCACGTGAGGGTATTTCTCTGTTTCAGCAATTCGAAGCTGAGATAGCCCGTTTTGAGAAATAACTTCTCCCACAGTATTATCCAAATTCGTAGGTTTAAAGGCTACGTAACCTTTCACCGTTTCACTGAAGTGTGTAAAGCACACGAAGTGTAAGTGCTTCGGATGTGCTTCGCCGCGATCAAATGAGCGGAAGTCTTCATTTGTGAATGTGTTAGAAATTTGGATCGCACGGTCTGGTCTGAAATTGTAGAAAATCACCGAGTCACTATCACTTACTTTTGCTACTGGTTCGCCATTTTGTCTTGTGATGACAGATGGAATGACGAATTCGTCGTAGATGCCATTTTCATAAGAATCGTCAACGACATCATAGATGTTTGTGTAGCTTGGGCCTTCACCATATGCCATGGCACGATAAGCTTTTTCTACACGGTCCCAGCGTTTGTCACGATCCATTGAATAGTAACGGCCAGAAAGGGTTGCGATTTCACCAACACCGATTTCACTGATTTGTTCCTCAAGCTGTTTGAGGTACAGTTTGGCTGTTTGCTGACCAACGTCACGACCGTCAAGGAAACCATGTATATATACTTTCGTTAAGCCTTCTTGCTTAGCAAGCTTCAGTAATGCAAATAGATGCTTGATATGACTATGCACACCACCATCTGACAATAGTCCAAATAAGTGTAGACCTTTGTCATTTTCCTTCGCATACTTCATTGCTTCTAGGAACGTTGCGTTTTTCTCAAACTCTCCTTCGCGAATGGCGACATTCACTCTCGTGAGACTTTGATAGACAATACGTCCTGCACCTATATTCAAATGTCCTACTTCGGAGTTACCCATTTGACCAGCAGGGAGACCAACAGACTCACCTGATGCCGTCAATGTTTGATGCGGAAACTCGTTCCAGTAGCGGTCAAAATTCGGTTTTTTCGCTTGCTCAACAGCGTTACCGACTGTTTCGTTTCTTAAACCGAAGCCATCTAAGATGATCAGTGCAGTTGGTTTTTTACTCATATTGACCTTCCT
Source organism: Bacillus sp. NPDC077027 (assembly GCF_050269555.1). Taxonomy (NCBI): domain Bacteria; kingdom Bacillati; phylum Bacillota; class Bacilli; order Caryophanales; family Bacillaceae; genus Bacillus; species Bacillus sp. NPDC077027. The sequence goes on from NZ_JBNNIO010000002.1 coordinate 289,204, forward strand.
CCAATAATTGAACGAAAGACTGTGGTTCTAGGCTTGCGCCACCTACCAAAGCACCGTCAATATCAGACTCAGCCATATATTCTTTAATATTTGCAGGTTTCACGCTTCCGCCATATTGAATGCGGAGACTTTCTGCTGCTTCCTTACCAAATTCACTAGCAACCGTTTGGCGAATGTGTGTACAAACATCGTTCGCATCTTTGGCTGTAGATGATTTCCCTGTACCGATTGCCCAGATAGGCTCATAGGCAATGACAGATGTAGCGACTTGTTGTTCAGATAAGCCTGCTAATGCTTTTTTCACTTGGTCTGCCACAAGTTCATTTGTTTTACCTGCTTCACGCTCTTCAAGCGTTTCACCGACACAAATGATTGGGACAATGCCATGGTTAAATGCAGCATGTGCTTTTTTGTTCACAGTTTCATCTGTTTCAGCGAAAAGCTCACGACGCTCTGAATGTCCAATGACGGAATAGCCAATGCCTAAATCTTTTAATGCAGCAGGGCTGATCTCTCCAGTGAATGCGCCGCTTTCTTCGAAGTGCATGTTTTGTGCACCGATTTTTAAGTCTGTTCCGTTTGAAAGGCTGTTTAGCTTTTCAAGGAAAAGTGCTGGTGCACATACAATAGATTCTACTTTGTCAGGAGATGGAATAGATGATTTTACTTCCTCAACGAAGCTGACTGCTTCACTTAGGACTTTGTTCATCTTCCAGTTCCCAGCTATAATTGGTTTTCTCATGATTGACACTTCCTTATAGCAGTTTTGGTCTTATTTATCGTTTAATGCAGTGACACCCGGAAGTTCTTTTCCTTCCATAAACTCTAGTGAAGCACCGCCCCCTGTAGAGATATGGCTCATTTGGTCTGCAAGACCGAACTTCTCAACAGCTGCCGCAGAGTCTCCACCACCGATGACAGAATATGTATCTTTTGCTTCTGCCAGTGCTTCTGCAATTGCTTTTGTTCCTTGTGCAAATGCGTCGATTTCAAACACGCCCATTGGCCCGTTCCAAACAACAAGTTTGCTCTTTTTAATCACATCAGCATACGTTTTGATTGTCTCAGTTCCGATGTCAAGTGCCTCTAAGTCACTTGGAATCTCGGAGATGGACACGATGCTTGTATTTGCATCGTTAGAAAAATCGTCTGCTACCAGAACATCTGTCGGAATAAGGAAGTTAACGCCTTTTTCTTTTGCACGTTCCATAAAGGATTTTGCTAGGTCAACTTTGTCCGCTTCCAATAGCGACTTTCCAACCTCATGGCCAAGTGCTTTCACGAATGTGTAAGCAAGTCCACCACCGATGATAAGGTTGTCTACTTTATCAAGAAGACTTTCAATAACACCGATTTTATCCTTTACTTTCGCACCACCAATGATCGCTGTAAACGGGCGATCTGGGTTAGAAACAGCTTTTCCTAGAACTTCAAGTTCTTTTTCCATAAGGAAACCTGCAACAGCTGGGAGATATGCTGCAATACCTGCTGTTGATGCATGAGCACGGTGTGCAGCACCAAAGGCATCATTGACATATATTTCCGCTAAATCAGCAAATGCTTTTGATAGTTCAGGATCGTTCTTTTCTTCTCCAGGATAGAAACGAACGTTCTCAAGTACGAGCACATCTCCATCTTTTAACTCGGAAATTTGCTTTTTCACTTCTTCACCAAATGCTTCGTCTGCTTTTTTCACTTCTTTACCAAGAAGGTCTTGCAAACGTTTGGCAACTGGTGTAAGACGAAGTTCGTCCGTTACTTGACCTTTAGGACGACCCAAATGACTAGCAAGTAGCACTTTTGCGCCTTGTCCTGTTAAATATTCAATCGTCGGTAATGCTGCGCGGATTCTTGTATCATCCGTGACTTCTCCGTCCTTCATCGGAACATTGAAATCTACACGGCAGAATACGACTTTGCCTTTTACGTCGATGTCTTTAACTGATTTTTTATTCATGCTCGTCAGGAGATCCTCCTTTATTCTGGTTTCTTGTGTTCTGAAGCATGGTCTCCTTTTATCCTTTTCCCATTTCGCCCTCATCAAAACGGGAAATCGTGCAGATCGGATAAATATAGAGAAAAAGGGAAAGGGATGCTTCCCCTTCCCTTGTCCGTCTTCATTATATCGCTTCTCTATGAAAGAACCAAGTAAGTTCCGTCAGTGTTAGAGATTAAAGGCCTTTTTTTGCAATGTAAGCTGCAAGATCAACTACACGATGAGAATATCCGCTCTCGTTGTCGTACCAAGAGATGACTTTCACCATGCTGTCTTCCATGACCATTGTAGAAAGTGCATCAATCGTAGAAGAGTTTGCATTCCCATTATAGTCACTAGATACTAGTGGCTCTTCGCTGTAGCCAAGAATCCCTTTAAGATCGCCTTCCGCTGCTTCTTTAAAAGCTGCGTTTACGTCTTCAACCGTTACATCTTTGTTTAATTCTGCTACAAGGTCAACTAGAGAAACGTTAGGTGTTGGAACACGCATAGCGCCACCGTTTAATTTACCTTTTAGTTCAGGCAATACTAGAGATACTGCTTTTGCAGCTCCAGTAGATGTAGGGATGATGTTTTCCGCAGCTGCACGTGCACGACGGTAGTCTTTGTGCGGAAGATCAAGAATTTGTTGGTCATTTGTGTATGAGTGAACAGTTGTCATCATACCGCGTTTGATACCAAATTTATCGTTAAGTACTTTAGCAAATGGAGCTAGGCAGTTTGTTGTACAAGATGCATTAGAGATGACATGATGGTTAGCTGCATCATATTTGTCTTCATTTACACCCATAACGATTGTAATATCTTCTTCGTTTGCAGGTGCAGAAATGATGACTTTTTTAGCGCCAGCTTCTAAGTGTTTTGCAGCGTCTGCACGTTTTGTGAAGAATCCAGTAGATTCAACAACGATTTCAACGCCTTGCTCTCCCCAGCTTAATTTAGCAGGGTCACGTTCAGCTGTTACTTGAATTGTTTTTCCGTTCACGACTAGATTGTTTCCATCTACAGAAACCTTAGCGTCTAGTTTTCCATGAACAGTATCATATTGTAAAAGGTGTGCAAGCATGTTAGCGTCTGTTAAGTCGTTAACCGCTACTACCTCAACTTCAGAATTATTTAATGCTGCACGAAATACATTACGTCCAATACGTCCAAATCCGTTAATACCAACTTTTACTGCCATGATCATTTCCTCCTTTTAATAGGTAAGAGAATTTTATATTGAGGGATCAATTGACTCCCTTAATAACTGCTTAGCGGCTCCTTCATCTGTGATGAGAACCGTGCGGCGGGGTTTTTTGAAATAAGCTTCAATAGCCCCAGCCTTTGATGAGCCTCCTGCAACAGCGATAATGTTTGGAATGGTCTCCAAATCATCTAACTGCATACCGACAGAGTGCACCTTATGAACGACTTCGCCATCACGATTAAAGTAATAGCCAAACGCTTCTGTGACTGCGTCATGCTCATCAATTTTGCGTAAATCTTCTGCTGGTGTGTTACGACGCATCGCCATTGTTTTTGCTTCACCGATTCCATGAATGAGCATAGTGGAAGACTTAATCGTTTGAAGCACTTCCTTTACGGATGGCTCTTCAATAATAGAAGAGTAAGCACCTTCTGACAGTTGCCCTGGAACAAACAGCAATTTGTAAGTACCGGAGGCTTTTTCAGCCATATGGGCACAAATCGTGTTTGCCTGATTTTTCACGTTTTCTCCAAGACCACCTCGTGCTGGTACAAACATGATGTCACGATTTTTGGAATCAGGTGTCATCATCTCGGCAATAGCCTCCATCGTCGTTCCCCCAGTGACGGCGACGATATTATTTCCAGAAAATCTCTTTTTCATACATTGCACAGCGGCTCTTCCCATTTCTTGTTTAATCCATGGGGACTCGTCGCTGTCGCCAGAAACAATAATGACTTCTTCTAGGCCTAGTTTTCCCTTTAAGGTATTTTCTAAAAACGTTAAACCTAAAACTTCTTTCATCATGTCCTCTAGCATTTCCAGCAAAGAATGGCCTTCACTCGTTAGCATCATGCCGCTCGTTTTGACATCAAGCAAATTTTGCTCTTTTAAGAATTGTACTTCTGCCCTTAAAATGCGTTCGCTAATGCCAAGGCTTGCCGCAAGACTCCTGCGACCAATAGGCTCTGCTAACCTGATGTACTGCAAAATGTCATAGCGTTTTTGCATAACAACGAGGAGATCTGGCAATAATTTTTTTTGAGCTTCTATTAATTCATTCATGGCTTAACGTCCCTTTCTCTGCTAGTTGGACGAAAAATGTCCCACTGTGACAAAAAGAGTCCCGCCACAGCCAAAAAAAATCAAACTCTGCTTTCTTTAGTTATTTTAACAGGAGAATCTTGCATTTTCAACTCTAAGAAACACTTGTTGACAAAAAATAGACACATTTTCACGATAAGACGGCTTGGCTAAAGGATTTCTTTCATTTTATTTTTTTTTCGAAAAAATCACTTTATTTTATATATAATGAAAAAAATAAAAAAAAGGTGCAGGCTCATACATGTCAGCCTGCACCTTTTTTTATTTTGACATCGCTTCTTGTTCTTTTAAACTCTCTTCTGCTTCAAGCTTCGGTTTTATTTTCAGATTATAAGTGATGTAGCAAGCAATAATGAATGGAATCCCGCAGTACAGACCAATTCGCTGATCTTCGATGAAAAATAAACTGATAAGCACTATGCCAAAAGAGATAAAGCCTGCTAAGGGTACAAATGGATATAGAGGTGTACGAAAAACAAGGTCATTCACATTGCCTCCATCTTTGATGAATTTTCTTCTAAAGAAGTATTGCGAAAGACAAATAGACATCCACACGACTACAAGCACCATACATGAAATTGAAATCAGCCATACATAAACTGTCTTAGGTGCAACAACACTTGTCAATAAAGAAAGTGCCGAAACACTGATTGTGACTAGAAGAGCGTTGATCGGAATTCTACGGTTCGACAGCTTCTTCGTAAATGTAGGCCCTTTCCCATCCTTAGATAGTGACCAAAGCATTCTTGAGGATGCATATAATCCTGAGTTCGCTACTGAGAGTACGGCAGTAATGATAATAAAATTCATGATATCCGCAGCATACGGAATCCCCACTTTATCTAAGACAACGACAAATGGACTATCGACTGATCCTGCTTGATGAATAATCAGTCCTAATCCAAGAAAAAGCCCTGTACCAATGACGCCACCAAGTGCAATCATAAACAGGTGTCTGCTTTTCATGGAACGTTCTAGTTCACTGTGTTGTTGATGCTTCAACATGCCCCCCCACTTCCACTCTTCTTTTTACTTAGAAGATTAGCGTTTGACAAATTTCTCCATTCCCTTAAAAGAGAAGGGAGAATCGTTTCACGTTCTCCCTTGTTGGGCATTACACATGAAAAATGGCTTCAATTTGATAAATTGCCCAATCTAAGTCATCTTTGGAAATCGTTAATGGAGGTGCAAAACGAATAACGGTATCATGCGTTTCCTTACAAAGCAAACCTGCCTCTTTTAATTTTTCGCAGTAAGGTCTTGCCGCTTCTGTTAATTCCATTCCAATAAACAGTCCGCGTCCTCTTACTTCTTTAATGACAGGGTTTTGAATCTGTGAAAGTCTGCTTTTCAAATATTCACCAAGTTCATGTGAACGATCAGCGAGATGTTCATCAATTAATACATCAAGGGATGCAATCGATACTGCACAAGCGAGCGGGTTTCCTCCAAATGTAGATCCGTGTGAACCAGGATTAAATACACCTAAAATATCTTGATTGGCGACAACACATGATATTGGAAATACACCACCGCCTAATGCTTTTCCTAATATCAGCATGTCAGGCTCTACATCTTCCCAATCACAGGCAAACATTTTTCCAGTACGCGCCAAACCTACTTGGATTTCATCGGCAATCAGCAACACTTGATGATTCGTGCATATTTCTTTTGCCTGTTTCAAGAAACCTTCTGGCGGCATGACGATTCCGGCTTCGCCTTGAATTGGCTCAATGAGGAACGCAGCCGTACGAGGAGTGATCGCTTCACGTAGTGCATCAATATCTCCGTAAGGGATAAGCTTAATACCTGGAAGCATCGGACCAAATCCTCTTTTATATTCTGCTTCAGAAGAAAGAGAAACGGCTGTCATTGTTCGACCGTGGAAGTTGCCAACACAAGCAATGATTTCAGCTTGATCTTCTTCGATTCCCTTTACTTCATAGCCCCAGCGGCGTGCGGCTTTAATCGCTGTTTCAACAGCTTCAGCACCTGTATTCATCGGTAGTGCCATTTCTTTATTCGTTAATGTACAGATCTTTTCATACCATGGTCCAAGTTGATCATTATGGAATGCTCTTGATGTTAATGTCACACGATCCGCTTGTTTTTTTAATGCACGAATGATGCGTGGATGACGATGACCTTGGTTAACAGCTGAATACGCGCTTAGCATATCCATATAGCGATTGCCTTCAGGATCAGTGACCCATACACCCTCCGCTTCTGCAATAACGATCGGTAGCGGATGATAGTTTGCAGCGCCAAAAAGTTCAGTTTGTTCGATAATTTGGTTTGTTTGAGTCATTTCTTATTCCTCCTCGATGATACTTGCCATCTATAAAAGCTTCTCACTTATTATGTTATGCAAGGACTGTGCCAACTTTTTTTATCTACTCTTACTACCATTTACCCAACATTCAGGTGCAAATTATTTATGCATATGCAAAATTATTTTTCATAAGAGTGCAAAATAATTCATCTTATAAAGAAGAAACTGATGTACAATAAGGCTGAAACAAGGAGGTGCCATTGTATGGAATATCAACAGGTTGACCGGCTAGCAAAGCTCGAGGATGAAATTGAATTATATAAGAAAATGATTGATTTAATTGATGTCGGTGTCCATGCCATTGATGAACATGGAAATACGGTGATCTATAATAAAAAAATGGTCGAGATCGAATCATTAAAAAAATCGGATGTTCTCAATAAAAATGTGCTAGATCTCTTCGTTTTCCAAGATGAAACCCATAGTACACTCGTTCAAGCCCTGAGAAATGGCAAACAAACCGTTCACGCGAAGCAGACATATCATAATTACAATGGAAAAGAGATTACGACGATTAACCATACATATCCGCTTGTTAGGGATGGTGTAATAAAAGGAGCTTTCGAAATCTCTAATGATGTGACAAAGTTTGAGCGCCTCATTCAACATAATATGAAGAAAAAAGGCAATACACGTTTTACGTTCGAATCTATTATAGGGAGTAGCCCTGCATTTACAGAGGTCATTGAGCACGCAAAACGTGCGACACGTACCTCTTCTTATGTACTCATCGTTGGTGAGACAGGTACAGGCAAGGAGCTATTCGCTCAAAGCATTCATAATGGCAGTAGCCGTTCCTCTGGTCCGTTTATTTCGCAAAACTGTGCAGCCCTTCCAGATAATTTGATCGAAAGCTTATTATTCGGTACACAACGTGGAGCTTTTACAGGTGCGGCAGATCAGGCTGGACTCTTTGAGCAGGCGCAAGGAGGAACTTTGCTGTTAGACGAAATGAATTCACTGAATCCGACACTACAAGCAAAACTATTGCGCGTCTTACAAGAAAAAACAGTCAGAAGACTTGGTAGCACAAAGGATATGCCAATTGATGTGCGGGTCATTGCCAATATGAATGAAGATCCTGTGGATGCCATTGCTGGTGGCAGAATGAGAAAAGATTTATTTTATCGGTTAGGGGTTGTGACACTATTTATCCCACCACTAGCTGAACGAAAAGAAGACATTCCGATATTTGTTCAGCATTTTATCAAAAAATATAATGAACTATTCCAAATGAAGGTGAAGGCAGCGGATGCTGAAGTACTCTCATTCTTTCAATCATACAACTGGCCCGGTAACGTGAGAGAGCTTGAACATGTCATTGAAGCAGGGATGAATATGATGATGGATGAAGATTTGTTAAGCCTAAATCACCTCCCATACCATTTCCGATTGAAGCAAGAAGAACAGCCACCTGTACATACAGCTACTGCACATCCTCATGCCCAATCAGAAGCATTTTTTTATACAAGTTCAGAGCATTCGGCTGATTTCCAAACACAAATTGAACGCTTTGAGAGGCAGTATATTCTTCATTACTTAGAAAAACTAGACTTCAACATTTCACAAACTGCCGATTTATTAGGAATGAGTAGACAAAGCTTACAATATCGCATGAAAAAATTAGCCATTTCACGCAGAAAATAAAGCTGTGCCAATAATGACACAGCTTATTGTTCGCCTTCTCCACATGGTTCCTTGAAAAAATCAGCAAGCAGTCGTTCTACATTTTCTAAGTGAACCATCATGGCTTTTTCTGCTTCTTCTGGCTGCTTTAGACGAATCGCTTGAAAGATTTGTTCATGTTCTTCATATAACTGGCGTACGGATGATTTTTGTGAAAACAGAACGATTTTTCTCGTTTCACGCATCGTTTCAATTAGAAGGGCAGAGACCTGATTCATTAATTCTTTTAACAAATGATTTTGAGACGCTTCTGCTAATGCTAAATGAAAGGCTAGGTCTGCCTCTTCCCCAATTTCTTGGTGATTTTCAGCTTGGTTCATTTGTTCAAGCGCGTCAAACAATCGAAGAAGGTCATCCTCTGTTCGATTCATCGCCGCTTTTTTGACGACACCTGTCTCAATGATGGATCTGACTTCAAGCAACTGAGCTACATCTTTTTGTTTCATGAGAAATGCTGGAGACAAAGAAAAGGTGAGCTGTCCTGGTTCAAAGCGTTTCACATAAGTACCTTCTCCTTGCTTCATCTCGATTAATCCCATGGCTTTTAATGCCGATAGTGCCTCTCTTACTGCGGAACGGCTCACTTGAAAGCTCTCAGACAATGCTTGAACGGAATCTATTTTTTCACCAGGAATCAGTTCGCCATTTCGAATGGACGCTACTAGTGCATCCGCAATTTCTTCGTATATTTTTTTGGTTTTTATTTGTTTAAATTTCAAATGATTTCACCTCATATCCATTGTTACTACTTTTCGGTTTATGCCCTATATTATACCTTACCCCTAGAAACTCCGATCAGACTTGTTGTATTTTCAATTTTTAACAAAAAGGGTTGTTTTTTCTTTTTCTAAAAAAGCAAATAGTCATCTGATGATTAGATAACCTTATGATAATAGCACCTAAAGTCCACATAGACCATGTACTAGCGGTCATAGTGAATTCATCTGAGGGTGTGACAGGTAAAATATCTCGTCTCGATCCATTGCTGTTGCCTATGCTGCCGTTGGAATAGTAGGCAAAGAAGCAGAATTATTTCGTTTCGCAGTGAAACATAGTGTATTTCTCCTTTTTCTCATCTGTTCAATCACATTTTTCCAGCATCTTTTCTCGGATGGATGATTCCATAAAAAAAGAAGCATGCCTTCACTTTCAGGGCATGTTTCTTCTTTAGTCATAGCGTTTTCTCATGGTAGACGATGGAATGTTCATTTGTTCTCTGTACTTTGCAATCGTTCTCCGAGATACATGTATGCCAAAGGTATCCTTAAGCCGTATCGTCAGTTTTTGATCAGAGTAAGGCTTCTCCTTATTTTCTGATTGAATTAGCTCAGATAGATGCGTCTTTACTGTGTATCCGGAGGCCTCCTCTAAGGAATGTCCTTCCAGTCTTGTTTGAAAAAATTGCTTCATTTCAAACAGTCCATAGGGGGTTTGCATCGTTTTTCCTTTGACAGTCCTGCTTATGGTTGACTCATGGACTTGGAGTGCATCTGCTACACGTTTCATCGTAAGCGGTTTCATTTTATGTTTCCCTGTTAGAAAAAAATCAGTTTGTTGTAAGATAATCTCACGAACAACCTTTGACATTGTTTGTTTTCGCTGTTTTAGGGCACTGACTAGCCAATTGTACTGTTGATGCTTTTCCGTTAAATACGTGCCTGTTTCATCTCTTTTTCTCTCCTGAAGCATGGAAGCATAGCAGCTGTTTATTTCAATATCTGGGAAAGATCGACTATTCAGTTCAAACGTTATTTGATCTTTATGCACAGAAATAGAAACATCAGGTTCGATATAAATGTGTTGCTCCCTATTTGAAAAACGAAGTCCAGGTCTTGGTTCAAGATTCGCTACTTCATCCTGGATTTGTTGAAGTTTTTGTAAGGTACAGCCTGTTTTCGCGGAGATCTCCTTCCATGCTTTTCTCGCAAATAGAAAAAAGTGCTCTGAAATCACAAGCTCTGCTTGAGCATTACGTTCAGGTTGTCTTTTCAGCTGAAGCAAAATACATTCTTGCAGCGATCTTGCACCGATACCAGCGGGTTCTAATGATTGCAGATGATGAAGGACAGCTTCTGTTTCTTCCAGCGATACATCTAGTTCTTCTGACATGTCTTGGATGTCATCGTGCAGATAACCATTTGAATCAATAGAATGGATGAAATAGTGAAAAATCCTTTGTTGTCTTTGACTGAAGCTAAGGTCTAGTGCCTGACTTAATAAGTATGTTTGTAAACTTTCTTGCTGAAAAGCACGATGTGGTTCGATGATTCGTTCCTTTGCCTTTTTATGATAAACTGGTTGAGAGCTTTGCGTGTCTTTTCGCTCAATCAGAGGGTTTTCAAGCGATAGTTGATCAATATAGTCCATTAGCTCTGTACCGTTATATTGCAGCAGTGTAATGGCTTGCTTGAGTTCTTGTGTGAGCACTGGCTTGAGTGACTGTTCTTGCAGCAATCTAAGGCTCATATGTCTCCCCTCCCTCTATCTATTTTACACGAATAACTTAGGACCGTACATATACGAAAAGGAGTGATTTACATGACTGAACTTTTTTCAGTTCCTTACTTTATTGATAATTTCAAACAACATATTCAAATGAACCAAAACGAAGATAAGATTCATGCGATGAATGCCTATTATCGCTCAGTCGTCTCCACGCTCGTTCAAGATCAACTCACAAAAAATGCAGTAGTCTTGAAACGCATTCAGCATTTAGACGAAGCCTATATGAAGGTGAAAAGCAAGAGTTAAAGCCTATATTTGTTGATTTGGTTCTAAAGAGAGGCGAAAACATGAGATTTAAAACAGATGAAGCGAATTGGGATCTAACAGGATATGCACAATATTTAAAAACGATTCTTCACCAATTTGACACAGATACAGCATCCTTTCTGCTAAATACTTCTTTCCATGACGGGTACATAAAAGAGATGAAACTGATCAATCACTTTGATGGACCAGATCCTACCACACTGAAAATGATCATTGAACACTCTGATGAAACCATTTATGAAGTATTGTGGCATCATGTCCGAAGGTTTTTATTCGACTTTGACATCACACGGCACGTATACGCCAATTTAAATGAGATTGTTGCAGATGGTACGCGTGGTATTGACGAATGGGGATGTGATGAAATTGAGCAAATCGCTGACGGGTTGCTTTTTCATGAAATTGAATTATTTTCTGAAACGAAGATTCATATTGTTTGTAGAAAGATAGAGATTAAACGTATCCTAAATGACCCTCTGTGTTGATCACAGAGGGTTCCGGCGTGTAGACAAACACTCGCATTCGTTGTCAGATCTGCGCGCTGGTACTCAGTCTTCCTAGACTTCAAGGGCTTTCAATTCACACTGAAAAGAAGACAAAGGGCTAAAATAAAAAATCATTTTATCCCTTTGTCAACCAGAGGGTTCTTTTTCGGTGACGAAAATTTCAAATGCAATCTAGGCGTATACATGATAAGAAAACCTGAACGCCCTATCGTGTAAATAATAAAAGCAAACCATAGTCCATGGTTATGCCAAATAGGTGTGACCATCAAATGCACGATAATAAACAATATCATGGCAAATATCATCGAATTTCTCACAGGAGCAACCTCTGTTGCACCAGTGAAAACGCCATAGATGACTAACCCAAAACAAGCTGCAAATGGATAGAGAATAAGCCATGATCCATATGTCATTGTAAGCTCAATCAACTGAGGTAAATTAGTAAATAATGAATAGATTTTTTCTCGGAAAACACCATAGATACTTGCGATGACAAAGGCAGTCACAACCGCCCATTGCCTTGAGAGCGTCAATGTTTTTTGATAAAGATTTCGGTCATTTGATCCAACAGCCCTGCCAACGAGAATACTAGAGGCATTGGCAAATCCATCAAAAAAATAAGCCATTATATAATGAATTTGAAATAAGATGGCATTAGCAGCTAGTACCTCTGTTCCAAACGACGCGCCTTGAGCTGTAAACATATTAATCACAACGAGTAAACAAATCGTACGTATGAACAAATCTTTATTCACATGAAACATCTTCTTGATCGCTTGGCTGTCAATTAACGCTTGGAAAGAAGGCATTTTAATAGAATAGGGAGACGCCTTTAAAATCATGACGACACCTAACACAAAGGCGGTCATTTCAGAAACCAATGTTGCCGTTGCGACTCCTTTTACAGCAAAAGAAAATATGTGTACAAACAAAATAGCCAGCACCATATTCATGATGTTCATCAGGACTTGTAAAAAGAGGGCTTCTTTAATTTTCGCCATTCCCATCAACCAACCTAAAATGACATAGTTCATTAAAGTGAACGGCGCTCCCCAAATTCGAATATGATAATAATTAGCAGCAAACCGACTGACATCTGAATCTGGTGATATGATGAGAAATGCTGCATTTATAATTGGCCATTGGAAACAGATAAAACACATCCCCACAATAAGAGCGATTAAAAAAGGACGTGCCAAGGCAAGTACGCCCTGCTCTGAATGATCCGCTCCGTTCGCTTGGGCAGCAAATGCGGATGTACTCACACGTAAAAAACCAAATACCCAATATAGTGTGCTAAAAATAAGACTACCTACAGCTACTCCCCCAATGTATGCTGGATTGGATAACTGTCCAACAACTGCTATATCCACAGCTCCTAATAATGGCGTCGTCATCGTTGAAAGCGTTAGAGGGATCGCCAAAGCAAGGTATGCACGATGATTCACTGGGTAAGCCTCCTTCTATGGGTAGTTGAAAAAGAATCAAAATGAGCCTCGATACGAGTCGAGGCCTTCCACGAATATACACTGAGTCATGACATTTGCCTTTCTCGCCTACCAATCGAACGAGAGCGAGGGTGCTGAGCAAGAATGGAATCCCTCATCTCTTTGACAACCTCATGTTCAGAAGAGAAAAAGTGATGTTTCGAATCAAAAAACTGCACCAATGTTCCCTTATCTAATACTGCTAATCTATCACTTATGCGATATGCCGCTGTCAAATCATGTGTAATAAAGAGATACGATAATCCAAATTCATCTTTCAGCTCTTTTAGTAAGGATAAAATAACCGATTGTGTCACCATATCTAAGCTACTGACAGATTCATCGAGTACGATGAGCTTAGGTTTAAGTGATATGGCTCTTGCAATATTCACACGCTGTAATTGACCACCACTCATTTGGTGAGGATATTTTCTTAGATCATGTTCACATAGCCCGACTCTCTCCAACAATTCAATGATCGTCCGTTTTTGTTCAGCTATTGTTAGTTTTTCATAGTTTTCAAGTGGCTCTGCCATAATGCCTTCTACCGTCATACGAGGGTTAAAAGATGAGTATGAGTCTTGAAAAACGGCTTGTAGATTCCGGCGGATTTCTTTCCTTGTTTGTTTGTCTGCTCTATAAATATCTTGACCTTCAAAGAGGATTTGTCCAAAACGTGGTCGCTCTAGACCAAGAATCACTTTTCCCAATGTACTTTTCCCGGCTCCACTTCCCCCGAGCATACCTAAGCAAGTCCCTTCCTCAATTGAGAACTGGACATTGGATAACACATCATTTGAATTGTTTTTCCATTTAAACAATGTTCGGGCTGTATATTGATGTGTGACTGCATTGACTTGTAATAAACTCACTTGTTCACCTCATATCAAACTCGATCGTTAGGAATAGCTGAACGTGCATCTAATAAACTCTTTGTATATTCATGCTGAGGTTCATCAAAGAGTTGGAATACGTCTGCCTTTTCTACAATTTTCCCCTGGCGCATAACGATCACTTCATCTGCCATTTCCGCAATGACACCTAGATCATGAGAGATTAATAAAATGGCTGAGCCGTATTCACTTCGAATATGATCTAAGTGACGTAGGACTGCCATTTGATTATTGACATCCAAAGCAGTTGTCGGTTCATCAGCAATCAATAAAGCGGGGTGTAAACATGCAGAGATGGCAATCATGACCCTCTGTAGCATTCCACCGCTCATTTGAAAAGGATAATAGGTTAAAAGTTTTGCAGGATCAGGTAAATTCACATGTTGTAACGCATCTATTGCTCGTTCTCTTGCTTGTTTCTTATTCATTGTGGTGTGACAAAGAATGGTTTCAATCATTTGATGTCCAATTGTAAAAACAGGAGTAAAAGCACTCATCGGATTTTGCATAATATATGAAATGTCTTTACCGCGAATTTTCCGCATCTCTTTTTCATTTAATCCATTCAATTCATGGCCGTTTAAAGTGATACTTCCTGTCACCTTTGTGGTTTTTTGGTCAAGCAGTTGAAGAATAGACATACTTGTCACCGTTTTTCCGCACCCGCTTTCCCCAATCAATCCGAGGATTTGCCCGCTTTTTAATTCAAAATTGATATCTTGAACAAGCGGTGTCGTACCATTTTGTGTTTTCGTCTGCACATTTAAATCTTTCACTTTTAATACGGTTGACTGTTCTTTTTTCAACGAACTCATTCCTTTTTTAAAAACGACGTTTGATCCCGTATCGTTCTGATAATGCTTCCCCTAATAAATTAAAGGTCACAACCACGAGCATAATCGCCACCCCTGGATACAGCATTAATTCAGGATTTGTCCGGATATATGATTTACCTTCATGAATCATCGCTCCCCATTCAGCTAAAGGAGGTTGAACCCCTAAACCAAGGAAGGACATCGCAGAAATATCCATGATGGCCCATCCCATTTCTAATGTTCCCATGACTGCAAGTGGTGGGAGTACATTCGGAATGATATGCGATTTCATGATCTTCCATTGCGACGAGCCACTTATTTTTGCCGCTGCAATAAAGTTCTGCTCTTTCAAACTGAGAACCATTCCTCTAAATATTCTTGCATAGTATACCCATTGAACAAGCATGAGCGCTAAAACAACTTGAGGAAGCCCTGGTCCAAATATGCCAACTAGTCCAAGAATCAGTACCAGATTCGGGAATGCCATGACACCATCACATACCCTCATCAGGATTTGGTCCAGCCAGCCACCTTTGTATCCAGAAATTGTGCCAATCATTAAACCAATCACTAATGATGAAACGAAAATAAGGAGAGCACAACCTAATGAAATACGTGCACCATATAAAATACGTGATAGATTGCATCTTCCTAAGTGATCCGTTCCTAGCGGATATTCCCAAGATGGAGATTGCAATTTCACAGCTAAATTGACAGTAACGGGATCATGTGGTGCAATCCACGGCGCAAATATAGTGATGATCAAGAGGATACTAAGAATGATCCCGCATATCGGAATGACTTTTTGATGTTTAAAAATACGGCTTATTTTTGAAATCATTTTTGATGCCCTGCCTTCCTAGATATACGAGGATCAATCAACATTTGTATGAGATCTACGATTAAGCTACTGACAATAAATAGGCAAGCAGCCATCAACACATAAAATTGAATAACAGGAATATCTCGATTGAAAATGGCTTCAATAAAATATCGACCAAATCCCGGCCATGAAAAAACAACCTCCACAATAATCGTGCCTGTGAGCAATTTCCCAAGGTTCATTCCTAGCCCCGTAATCATTGGAGATATAGCAATTCGCAGTACATGTTTAGCCATAATAGCGTTCTCTTTCAATCCTCTTATTCTCGCAAATTGAACAAAGGGTTCTTGCAAAATATCAATGACACTCGCACGTAATAGTCTTGTGTACATCGCAATTAATGGAAGTGCCAATGTAATAGAAGGCAAAATAAGATGTTGCCATGTCCCAACTCCTTCCACTGGTAGAATATCTAATTTAACCGAAAAGAAGAAAATCAATAGATAACCTAACCAAAATGTTGGAATGGATGCACCTAAAAAGGAGATGATGCGACTTACGTTGTCCACAACCCCATTTTTCCTGATTCCAGCTAAAAAGCCGAGAGGTACACTGACGAGTACAGCAATGATCAAACTGCTAATTGCCAGCTGTATTGTTGTTGGCATTCGATACACAACTTCATCTAAAACAGCTTTATGAGAAACATAAGATATGCCAAAGTCAAACTGGCATATCTTTTTGATCGTATTCACATATTGAATGAAAAACGGTTGATCTAAACCGAATTCATGTCTTTTTTGAGATAATATTTCATCTGTCGGTTGGATATGAGCCGCTGCTACATAAGCCTCAGCAGGGTCAACTGGTGAAAGATGAATCATTCCAGTTGTCAGAAGTGCTGCTAAGAGAAACACTGGAATAATGGACAGTATTCGTTTCAATATATAGTTGCCCATAAAAGCCTCCTAGTGTTTTACTTTAAACCAATCCCCGTGAATGGATGCTCATCCCGGTTTGCTGGGAAGTGAAAATTCGTCACATTTTTTTGATAAACGGCTGTCTTTTTAACATATGAGATTGGCACAATGGCTCCTTGGTCTTGCAATGATGTTAATATAGATGAATACAGTTGTTGACGTTCTTTTTCATCAGTAGTTTGCGGTACTTTATTGATCTGTTTCATTAATTTCTGTTGATTCGGATAAGCTGAAATGGCTTCATGAAATCCAAAACCTTTCGATGCAACGATATTCACAAAAGTATGTGGATCATAAGGTGCACCATAGTTACTGAAGAAGTTCATATCGAACTGATTTCCTTTAAATCGCTGAATTTGAGTGGCTAGCTCTACCCCTTCAAGCTTTAACTTGACACCAACTGCTGCCCATTCTGCTTGTAAAGTTTCAGCCATCGCTTTTTGAATTGATTCTGCTGCATCATACATCAAGCTAAACTCAAGAGCTTTTCCATTCTTTTCACGAACTTCTTTCCCTTTAGATAGCTTCCATCCAGCTTCATCTAATAGCTTTTTAGCTTTTTCTACATCGTATTTTATTGTTTTGACTTTAATATCCGAAGTGTATGGTAAATTTGTTGGGAGAAGATGATCTGCTGTTTCCTCTAATCCAGAAGTAATCCCATCTACCATGGATTGTTTATTCATTGCATATTGTAAAGCATGACGCACTTTCTCGTCAGCAAGCTGATCAACCTTTGTATTCATGACAAGCTGTCTTGTCGCAACTGGTTCAGACAAGATTGTTTCGTATTTCCCAGTTGATTCTAATTGTTTGTATGCATCTAAACTAATCGTACCTTCTCCGTAAATCAAATCTAATTCACCTTTTTCAAAGGCGAGGACTCTCGTTTCAGCATCAGGGATCACTTTTACTTTGATTTCTTTTACTTTCGGTTTTTCTCCCCAATATTTGTTATTTCGTTTGAAGATTGCATATTCATCTGCTTTATATTTTTCTAACACCCATGGACCTGTTCCTACTGGTTTTGTTACACCTTTTGATGTATCACCATCTTTTGGAAAGCCAGCTTCACCTAAGAAACGTACTGGTCGAACAACAGCTAATTCCTGAATTGTTGGGTAATATGGCTCTGTTAAGGTCAGTTGAAATGTCGACTTATCAATTGCCTCTGTTTTCGCTACTTTCGTAATAAACCCTAACCAACTATGTAAATCTTTATTTTTTAAAATCGTATCAAAATTCTTTTTCACGATTTCCGCATTAAATTCCGTTCCATCAGAGAATTTGACGTTGTTACGTAAATGGAACGTATACACTTTTCCATCATTAGAAATATCCCAAGATTTAGCTAAATGAGGCTTCAGCTTCCCTCCATCTTGATAGCTGACTAATGGCTCATATACCATAGACTGTGTAAATAGCTGCGAAGGATTGTAAACATGTGGATTCATTTCACCTACATCCCTCGGCCAAGCAACTGTGATTCTATCTTTATGATCATCTTTTTCTGTTGAATTATTTGCACTTGTACATCCCACTAATAAGATGGACATAAGAATTGTTAGCACAATATTTATCTTAATTTTCAGACTACTATTCCGGTTAAACATATGATGTTCCTCCTAAATGATGTTGATAATCATTTTCATTTTAAGGAGCGGACATACACTTGTCAACATCATTATAAGATAAACAAATAATTGGATTTTACATTCACGTGACTTTATTACCATTTTCAGAGAAGTTTGTTTTGAAAAGGTATTTTCGATGAAAACAAAAGTGGAAAAAGCTGCTAATTGCTAGCAGCTTTGAAGTTAGTGTTTTTTCTTTTGAATGATGCGATACATGATATCAATAACCCGCCCTTGCTCCGCTTTTGTCATGCTTGTTCCTGATGGTAAACAGAGGCCTGTTTGAAATAACCTGTCCGAGACAGATGCTTCTGTATGTTGTGTATAGAATGAACACCCTTGAAACAATGGTTGGCGATGTAGCGGTTTCCATACAGGTCGTGCTTCAATATTTTCTTTTTCAAAGGCGGTCACTATTTCTTCAGGGCGAATGTTCAATCGGTCGTCAAGCGTCAATGTGGTAAGCCAGCGATTAGAGGTTGTTTCTTCATATTCTGGCATAAATGTGATCCCTTCCAGTGGTGAAAGGGCTTCTTCGTAGCGTTGGAAAATACGTCGTTTTGCTTCAACACGTTCGTCTAGCACCTTCATTTGCGCGATTCCGATACCGGCAAGTACATTGCTCATTCGATAATTGTAGCCTATGACCTGATGTTCATAATGAATAGCGGGCTCTCTTGCTTGTGATGCGAGGTAACGACTTTGTTCAATCGCTTCTTCATCATTGCTCATCAGCATCCCTCCACCTGATGTGGTAATGATTTTATTGCCATTAAATGAATAAATGCCATACATACCGATTGAGCCGCTTTTTCGTCCTTTATATGTCGAACCTAATGATTCTGCGGCATCTTCAATGATGGGAACATCATAAGCTTCGCAAAGTGCCACGATTTCATCCATCTTGGCACTTTGTCCATATAAATTCACTACAATGACAGCACGTGTGCGTTTCCCCTGCTGTTTTGCTTCAGTGAGTGCTTTTTCTAATGCTATTGGGCACATATTCCATGTGTCTTCCTCTGAATCAATGAAGACAGGCTCTGCTTGTTCATACAAAATCGGATTAGCACTGGCAATAAAGGTAAGTGTGGAACAAAACACGCAATCGCCCTTTTTTACACCGGTCAGCTTTAACGCTAGATGAATAGCTGCCGTACCTGATGAAAGGGCGGCACCTGCTTTGACGCCTGCATATGTTGCAACTTCGTGCTCAAACTGATTGACGAGTGGTCCTAGCGGCGCAATCCAGTTTGTTCTAAATGCTTCATCTACTCTGTTCAACTCTTGCCCACTCATATGTGGAGGAGATAAATATATTCGCTTCGTTTCTATCATATTTTCCACCCTTTTAGTTATCGTTCATGACAACTGCTGGCACACCAACAGCGGTCACGTTTGCTGGTATATTTGATATCACTGTAGCTCCTGCGCCAATCGTACTCCACCTACCAATTGTTTTCCCTGGAATGACAACAGCACCTGCACCGACATGTGCCCCTTCCAAAGTAGATACATTCCCTGTCAAGACGGCTTTTGGTGAGACGTGAACGTAGGATTCAATCGCGCAATCATGCTCTACTACAGCGCCAGTATTGATAATGACGTGATCACCAACCTTAGCACTTGCATTAACAACTGCCTGTGCCATGATGACTGTTCCAACACCAATTTGAGCTGATTGGCTAACTATGGCTGATGGATGAATCAACGTTGCATATTGGTCAAGACGAAAAGACAGACGCTCTATTAGCTTCTGTCTGGATTCATTTCTGCCAATCGCAATAAACCATTTGATCTCAGCGTTCATGCTGATCAGCTCATGACATAATGAAATAGGAGCAAACATCACACCATGACGCTCTTCCACCTGGGTGAAACGATCGTCTAGTATGGCTGATAGTTCATATTCTGGATGCTCTGTGATGATCTCCTGAACCACCTTGCTATGTCCGCCAGCTCCGATGAGTGCGATCTTTTGCTTATTGTGTTTTTGTTCCTTTGAATTTTTCAACTGTTGCTTGATCAGGCTGTTGCACCCCCTCTGACTTGATCACTTTGAGAACCGTTATGAGCAAAATTTTGACGTCTAACCAAAAAGAATGATTTTCTGCATACCACACGTCATACTTAAATTTCTCCTCCCAGGTGATCGCATTTCTGCCGTGAATTTGTGCCCATCCTGTGATACCAGGCTTCACAAGGTGTCGCTTCGCTTGTTTTGGTGTGTAAAGTGGCAAGTATTCCTTGAGAAGCGGTCTAGGTCCTACAAGACTTAAATCTCCTTTGAGTACATTGATCAACTGTGGCAGCTCATCCAGACTCCATTTACGAACCAGTGCCCCTGTTTTTGTTAAACGCAGGTGATCGGGTAATAATTGTCCTTGTTCATTTCGGTCATCTGTCATCGTACGA
The DNA here is from genome assembly GCF_050269555.1 of Bacillus sp. NPDC077027. Lineage (NCBI taxonomy): Bacteria > Bacillati > Bacillota > Bacilli > Caryophanales > Bacillaceae > Bacillus > Bacillus sp. NPDC077027. The sequence goes on from NZ_JBNNIO010000002.1 coordinate 309,836, forward strand.
AATTTATATAAAGTAAAAGGACGTGCATGTAATCCCGGTCTCTCCTGTTTAAACATCACGGGTGAACCAATTTTCCATTTGATTAGTAAATATGTTAGTAGCAAGATGAAACTACATAGAATGAGCAATAAGAGAGAAACAGTAATATCTATGATTCTTTTTGAATCCATGTTAAATGCTCCTTTTTCAAATCAACGAGTGACAGTATGATGCCCTGTTACTTGTTTTACTTTTTGAATAAGCTTTGCTCTTTCTTGTTTTGTGCCTGCAAATCGGTAGAGATATATACCGTATATCCCCGTACATATTCCAGCGATGCCGAATAATTCCCACCATGTAGATAGGCTGTAGACAAGCTGAATCAGGGTACATACTCCCCAAACCAACAAAGCACCGACGAGCGGTACACATGTATTCTTGTAAAAAATCAAACTTCTCTTTCCTGTTACCTTTGCTGTATAAAGGGGCAAAAAGAATAGATTTTTCACCATGAGTACAAATGCACCTGCAAGCGCGATGCCGTACAAACCAAGTTGAGCGTTACTACTTAATCCATAGGCAAGTAGCACATTCAAAATACCGAGTAGCAAGGTGACAACCGCTGGTATTTTAAAACGGTTAAAAGCGGTCGGGACATACGTAAGCGGTAAGAACATTAATGTCATGACTAAATAAGCAGCGTGGATCATCAACAGCCATTGTAAATTTTGATATGAGGGCCCAAGCCATATGGTGATAAGTGGTCCTGATAGTCCGCCTAACAGAGCCGCTGGAAATGCGATGAACAAGCCATTTAGCTTGATTGCCTTTGCCGCATACTGAACAAGCCCTTCTTCATCTCCAGCTGAATAGTATTTCGTAATCGTTGGTGCAAATACTACCGCAAGCGTACCAGCAAGTGTCCGTAGTAAGAGGGGGAACTGCAAAATCGCCGCATATTTCCCTGCCTCACCTGCACCAAGAAGTAGATTTGCCATAAACAAATCAATTTGTAAAAAGAGCAAAACGCCCATTTGCTCAAAAGAATTCCATATTCCCGATCGAACAAGCTCAATACCGGAAGAAAATGATACGTGCCGCCACTTAAACTCAAACCACGGAATTAATTTTTTGAAATAATAGATAGCTACACATAATGCGACCACTCCCCCAATCAGGGCGGCGAGCGAGATATGCCATATTCGAGGTGTAACGAAAGAAAAGAACACAGCAATACTGCCGACTCTACATACCATTTGTATCGTTTGACCAAAGCTTGTGACATACAGTTTATTTGCATAAAAAGGAGCAGCTCCAAAGCCTGACATGACAAAATTGAGCATAAATAAAAGACCCCCTATGAAAAAGGCGATCTGTGTATCATGCTCAAGATGTACAGGAATGTGTAGCCAATGCGTGAACTGATAAGAAAGAATGATAAAAGGAATGAGCAGAAACAACGAAACAACAATTGAACTTGCGAGATAGGTAGTGAGATAGCTTTTGGCTTTTTCTATATCCCCTCTATGTGCTGCCACTGAGAAAAATCGAACGACGACCGCACTTAACGCCACCGTAATGACCGATAAATAATTCACCATATTTTGTGTCAAATGAATTAGCCCGAAGGCTTCAATTCCAAGTGTTCGCACAATATAAGGCGTTAAACAAACTGATAAGACGATCATTAAACAAAAGGTGATTAAATTGGCGCTCAGATTGTAAAGAAACGCACGACTCATTGTCTCATCCCGCAGAGCCTTGAAGCATTCATCCTGCTTCCTCCCCTTTTGTTCCGCTTGCAGTAGGCTCTGTTTTCAACAGCTCAGTCATCGCTTTTTTGACATTCGCATCATTCGGCTCTTTTAATAGGGTGATAAAAGGGAGATGGGCGATCCACTCATACCCTTCCATCACTTTATGATCAAAGGATCTTAACACGACACATGGGGTATTGGTTATCGCGCAAAAAATCATGCCATGTAGGCGATCTGTCACGACGATCTCTGCCTCTCTCAACTGCTTCCATAAACGGGATAGCTCGTCTAAGCGCGTCGTTCTGTCCACTCTTTTACCAATGGTCGTTGTGAAAAATGAGACATATTCGTATTCACCGACAATACTATCAATCAGTTGCTTGCGCTGCTGCCGAGGTAGATAGGCTTCCTTATCCTCCCTAAGGCATAGCAAAACCCTTTCTCGCTTGCTTTCTTTGTCTGTTTCTTGCAAGTAAAGCACCATATCAGGCTGCTTCCATACACTTTTTTTTGGAAAGTGTATCTTCATCCATTCATATGTCGTGTGATCTCGTGCCATGAGAAGCAGGTGTGGATGGGCAGTATACGACTTGATGGCACGCTTCTTCTCTTTTCGTCCTTTTTTCGTATCCGTAAAATGAACGGTTGCAGGCAGTTGAATCGTGCGATATGCACGAAAGGTCTTGATAATAAACTGTCTTGTCCACTCCTCATAGCGATACAAATCCCCCATATTCCCTCCGCCAATGATACAAACAAGGTCATCGTCATGTCGTGCTTTCTTTAGCGGTCGTGCCATGCGATAAATATCTTTCATTTCGACCTCAATGATTTGATATTCAGGAAAATGCTCTTTCAAAAAACGATAGCTTGCATAAGCAATCGCATGATCACCTAGGTTGTCATGTGTCGGTAACAGGGTAAGAATTATTTTTTTCTGCTTTGTTATTGCTGGTAGACTTGAGCGACTGAACATGTATTCACACGGATATTTCACTTTCAGAAGTAGCCACTCTGCCAAATTTGCTTTCAATTGCTGTAGCATCACAATGATCACTTCCTATTTTTTGGTTTTATATTCTATGATTTTCTGATAACCTGCTGTTGCTACATACAACAAATAAAACAATTGATATTTTGCTAAAAAGAAGACCGTTCGTTTACGCTCCGTCAGCCATGTTCTCTCGATCTGTTTCATAGCATGTGTGAACGCTTTGTTTGTACTAATCTCACGAATATGCGCTATTTTCTGTTGAACCGGTCGCTTGTTATGGCTTTTCCATTCGTTGAGCATACAGTTGATCCCATGATTGACAAGAAAGAAATGTAGCGCACTTTCAAAATGCTTGAGTGCATGATGTTTCTTTAGAAAGTCCTGCTGTGCTTGATATAAAACAAGGCCATGTTGAAAATAATGCTTCTGATACCGCTGTACAATAGAAGATACATGCACCCGATAATAGTAGAGTGGCTGATGAACAAATGCAATGACATTCGCCAAATAAAAGCATCTAAGGGTCACATATTGATCTTCAATGTTTTCCAGCTCATCTCGTAACGGAAATCGAATATGGTACTTTTCTAAAAATGATCGCCGGTACAACTTATTCCACGAAAAACCTGTGATATTCCCATGTAACAAATCCTTGATCAAGCGCTCTTTGTTTCCAACTTTTTGATTCCCAAACATACTTGTCGACAGTGTCCGGTTCGACTGTTCAAATTGTATAAAATAGTCACTTACCACCACATCCGCGTCGGTAGCCATCGCTCTTTCATATAACTTCATGCAATAATCAGGATCGAGTGTATCATCGGAATCGATAAAGGCCACATACTCTCCCTTAGCCTCCTCAATCCCTTTATTTCTAACAGCACCTAGCCCTTGATTCGGCTGGTGGATGACCCGAAATCGCTTGTCCCGTTTCGTAAATTGCTCAAGAATATCCGCGGAATGATCCGTCGATCCATCATTCACTAGGATGACCTCTATCTCTGAAAAGGTTTGTTCAGCAATGGAGCGGAGACACTTCTCTACATATTGACTTGTGTTATAGACAGCGACTAGTAGACTGATAGCAGGCATATTCACATCTATCCCTCTTTCTTTTAACCTACTTTGAAAAAATCGTTCTAAATGGTAAAACAGAAGAATCATAAGGCATGAGCATGATGCTGTACAAGATATAGCAAACAGCTAATGCGATATACATAAAGACATTGGTTTTCTGATCAAAAATTCGGGTGAAATATGGTAGTAAAATGAGCTGATACAAGCCAAAATAAATGTTAAATCTTGCATAGATGACATCCTTTGTTGCAAGCACACCAAATAGGAAACCGAGCAGACAAAAGTTTACGATGTAATCACTGTCTGGTGAAAGCTCACGCAGCTTGTCACGATACAAAAAAGCAAGCAGAAGTGGTAAGATCAATACACCAATTTTGGTCACATTCATTCCATTCGTATTGTTCGTTAACCATTCTTCATAGTGACCGTATGAGCTACCTTGAAGCATGACAATAAATACAGACAGGAAGCGATCATACAATGCCGTTAGCCCCAAAAAAATAAGACAGAGCACAAGCATCATCCATGACCATGCTTTTGTTCTGACAATGAAATAGGTGGGGATCATAATAAAAGCGGACGAATGGAACAATGAACAAAAGAGAACGATCGCAAAATAGATTTTCCACTGTCCTTTGATCACATAACGCATCGCATAGAAAAGAACTGCAGCAACCATATACTGCCTAATCCCATTAAACGATGCATAATAATGAAAGGTACCAAGAAACAAAAGCATACTCAGCTCAAACGGCCGTCCATAAATATAAAGTGTTTTGATGACAAAAAAATAGGTGAAAGCCCCAACCGTGACATACATGATCTGCGGATTATCTGTCATATGATTGAGCATCCACAAAATAAACGTAAACCCCGGATCAGTCGCTGCCTTACTTTCACCAATTCCAAAAATATGCCATGGTTTTTCATAAAGAACTGAGAACTCGTACATTTGGCCATATGTGACAAAATCTGTTCCAACTTTGTAACGGATACCTGCAACAGTACTCATTGATAAAAAGGGGATGAGCAAAAAAAGTACGTTTGGCCGCCAGCCACTTTGAATGGTATCGTCTTGTCTACCATAGTAAGCGGCAAAGCTCGACCATAAATAGACAATGATCATGTTCACCATGTAGACTGCCATTTGCCTCTCATCCCTTACATTCCATATAAATTCATCACTCGAGTGACATTGCCTTTAACATCAAAGCCTTTATCCGCAAGTGCAGACATGATCAGTTCTCTCCTTGGCGGATCACTATGATACGCTTCGAGAATTTCCTTCATCCACAAATATTCTGATGCATTGAGCGATATTCGTTTGACAAGTCCGCACCCGATGTCCACTTCTTCTGTAATGTGATCCGATATGATACAAGGGAGTGCAGATGCCTGTGCTTCTACTAACACAAGAGGAAGTCCTTCAAACAAAGAGGGCATGACAAATACATCGAACGCTCTCATATACAGCGGAACTTCCTCCACCACACCGGTAAAAATCGTCTCTTCCTGAAGTCCTTCGCGCAGAACAACCTTTTCCATTTCTGATCTTAATGGTCCATCTCCAACGAGCACAAGTTGAAAGGAGACACCTTGTTTTTTTAACTGACGGGCAATGGCTAAAAGGAATGGATGATTTTTTTGTTCATGAAAACGTCCGATGTGCCCAATGATCATCCGATTTTCATTCAGGTTGAGCTGCTTTTTTACACGATCCTTCGATAGCTCTGATTGCTGATTGAAGATGTCAATATCAATCCCGTTTGGGAGTACTTCAACCCGCCCTTTGTCCATCTTCCTTTTGCCAAATAAAAAAACACCGGCTTCTTCACCACATGCACACAGTTGTGTAGAAAAGGATAAAATCAACTGACGTAACCCTTTAAGCATCAATGAATCTATCCAATTTTGATTCTTCTTCCATGCGGTATTATGTGAGTGACAAATCCGAATCGGAACACCAGCCAGTTTGGCAGCCAGTGCTGAGAAACCTGTTTGAAAATCAGTATGTGCATGTACCGCTTGATAAGGACCCGTTCGTTTGATTGTCTCACTAAGCTTTTTCACAAATGAGATAGGTGATGTTTGACCGATACTTGGCACATAGAAAATACGCCCGCCTAAATGTCTAATTTCATCATCATAATCACAGGAATCATAGCGATGTGACACAAAATCAAATTGGATTTTTGTTCGATCTAAAGCGCGATATAAATTCATAATCATGGTCTCTGCACCACCACGGTTCATGCCACCGACAATATGCAAAATACGTTTAGTCTCACTCATCCTGAATCGCTCTTCCTTTCAGAATGGTCCTGCCTAACTTCCTCTTATGATACATACTCATCACCTTTGGAGGCATCATTGACCGAATAATTGGTTTTAGGGCAAACATATAACAAATTGGACTTAGTTTTAGTCGCCAGCATGCTTTTATGACAAGTTCAGCATTATCAATGGAATAACGAAACTTCCGACGCATAAAGGCTGCTTCATCTTCTCTCACACGATATAAAGGCTCTTGCAAATTAAAGCCTCGCATTCCCGCTTCAAAAAAACGAATCCATAAATCAATATCCTCCATACGTCTCGTTGCTTTCACTGAGCGATAGCCATTAAGCTGACGGTAGGCAACCGCTCTCATCATGATCGTTGCATGGCAAAACGGTGTGCCTTTGGCAAGCACATGTTTTTGTGGCTCTGCTGTGATCGTACGGACACCTCTTGTTCCTGACTCATCAAATACGATCATTCCTGTCCCAACAACATCATACTCAGGGTGTGCCTGAAGAAAGTGAACCTGCTTTTCAAAACGGGTAGAAAGCGAGAGATCATCACCGTCTTGTCTAGCAATTAGTTCTCCTGTCGCTTCAGCTAAACAACGGTTAAGACTAGCTGCCAATCTCTGATTGTGCTTGTTTTGAATGAGTTTGATTTGCTTTGGAAAGGATGTGGCATATCTCAACATATGCTCATACGTGCCATCTGTTGATGCATCATCACAAATAATGAGTTCCCAATTTTCATAGGTTTGGTTCAAAATCGACTCAATGCTATCTGTTACGGTATCTTCGCAATTGTAGACACCCATAATCACTGACACTTTTGGCTTATGCATGATTGATCACCTTTTCTGTTTTCTTCATATGGTTTGTATAAATGTCTGCCATCTCTTCCACTGTTCGTTCCTTCGCAAATTGGAGGGCAATAGATCTTCCTGCTTTCCCCATCAAACCAAGGCAATTTCGGTCAAGATAAAGCTGATGCAAATAATGAGCAAGTGCATCCACGTCATGAGGCTCCACTAAAAAACCGTTCACACCATCTTTCACAAGCTCCTGATGGCCTCTGTTGTTTGTCGCAACAACTGGTTTTTCAGCTGACATTCCTTCAAGCAGATTCATGCCAAGCCCTTCTCTTAGGCTGGTCGAGACACATACATCACAAAGGTTCACCCATTCTTCAATATCTTTGCAAAAGCCGGCAAATTGTATGTTCTGTTCGATTCCAAGCGTTTGTACCAATTGTTCATAAGAGGTTCTACTTGTTCCTTCACCTGCAAAAACGACCTTTAAATGTGGAATATGAGGCTTGAGAAACGCACATGCTTTGATCAACATGCTTTGATTTTTATTCTGATTTAATTCACCTGTATAAAGCACAATAAACTCCTGCTCATTAAAACCATGCTTGAGGCGGAGCATTTGTTTTTGATCACCATTCACTGGAGCAAAGCGTTTTGTATCTACACCTACTCCATGTAAATGATGAACAGACGCTCGTCCGTTAGAAAGCTTCAATGCCCTCTTATAATCTTCCTCGTTGATGGTGATCAGGCAGTCCGTCGATGCCGCAAGCATTTTTTCTACTGGATAGTACAAAAGCCAGTTCTTGATTGGAGCACCACTGCAAAAATGAAAGCCATGAGCGGTGTATATGACCTGTGTACCTTTCTTACGTGTTTTTCTTGCTGCAAGTCGTGTGATGACACTTCCCATTGGCGTATGGCAATGAATGAGATCGTAATGATGTGATCTCAGCAATTGTTTCATCTGCACATAAGCTTTGCTGTTTTGCAGATGGAAGGGTGAGCGCTGAATAGGGAGTCGAAACGACTGATCAACATATGGCAGTTTTAGGTGGCCATTTGATGCAGTATGCACCTCCCAGCCTAGTTCTTTAAACCATTGAAAATAAGGAAGGTGAAAGGCTTTAAAATGGTAGTCAACCGTTGCGCAAAACAAGACTTTCCTCTGCATGCACTCTCTCCTCCCTCTGCGCATTGACCATCAAAGGATCTGTTGATTGGATCGCAGTAAACAAACATTCTCTTACACGCTGTTCGTCCATTTCAACAAAGTCTTGTATAAACCGATCTAGCACATTTTGATCACCATCTAATGCATGACCGATATGAATTTTAGGAAAGATTTGTTCTTGTGCTTTTTCATGCTGGTTCAGCAATTCCTCGTACATCTTTTCTCCGGGACGAATACCGGTATATGTAATTGGAATTTGGTCTGTTGTGTAGCCAGAGAGATGGATGAGATTTTCAGCGAGGTCGACAATCTTAACAGGTTCCCCCATATCAAGAACAAAGATTTGCCTGCCTTTTGCAAGTGCACCTGCTTGAATCACAAGGCGCGATGCTTCAGGAATCGTCATGAAATATCGAGTCATGGCAGGGTGTGTCACAGTGACTGGACCACCTTTTTCGATTTGCTTCTTAAAAATAGGGATGACGCTTCCCCTACTTCCTAATACATTGCCGAATCGCACAGCGACAAATTTCGTCTGACTTTCCCCTCCCATTTGCATGATCACCATTTCAGCAAATCGCTTTGTCGCTCCCATGATATTCGCTGGGTTTACTGCTTTATCAGATGAAATTAACACAAACGTTTCTACTCCATGTAAATCAGCTGCCTCCGCCACATTTTTCGTTCCAATGATATTATTCTTCACTGCTTCTTTTGGACTGATCTCCATTAATGGTACATGCTTATGTGCGGCTGCGTGGTACACCATATCCGGCCGAAATTGACCAACGATATCGATCATTTTTTGTTTATCTTGAATATCCGCAATTTGTGGATATAAGGCGATACTCTCTCCGTAAAGTTCTCTCAGTTCTAGTAAAATAGAATGAATGCTGTACTCCCCATGCCCTAAGAGGACAATTGCTTTTGGTTCAAACACACAAATTTGACGACAGATTTCAGATCCAATAGAGCCGCCTGCTCCTGTCACCAGTATCGTTTTGTCCTTCAAAGTGGCAGATAACTGGCTCGTATCCAATTGAATCGGTTCTCTCCCTAGCAAATCTTCAGGTTGTACATCCCTTAATTGATTAAGGGCATGTGTTCCTTTTAAAATTTGCTCCATCTCCGGCATAATCTGTGTTTTAACCCCTGTTGCGACACATTCCTTATACAAGCCTTTCAACATTCGGTTGCTTTTTGACGGGATGGCAATGATAATTTTTTGAATGTCCATCATCACAACGGCAGATTGTATTTTTTCTTTTCCGCCAAGTACAGGTAATCCCATGATTTCAAGCTTGTGCTTTGTTTTGTCATCATCAATAAAAGCAACCGGCTCAATGCTTACATCCTTCGATTGTTGCAACTGGCGAACAATTAAAGTGCCTGCCGATCCAGCGCCAATGATTAAAGCACGTTCCCTCTCCTCTTGCATTCGTTTTGCCCCAAATTGGAATAAACGGGATGCCATGCGGGATGCACCAATTAAAAGCACATGAAATAGCCAAACAATGAATAAAAACCGAAATGGTAGCGTTTGGACAAAAATAAGAAGCATAGACATCGAAAATAACATCGAGCAAATAAATGTCTTCATCAATGAAAACAATTCTCTCACTCCTGTATAAGCCCACACCTGCTTGTACACATGAAAAATGTGAGCAAAGAAATGGTGTCCCACTAAGAGACTTAACGAGGAAATGGTAAGCATTTCAAATGTATAAACAGTTAAAGCCGCCTCTTGCACAAATTGAAAACCAAAAAAGACTGCCACTAATATTAAATATGAATCTAGTGCGACGATGATTGATAATCTTTGGGCGTAAGTCAACGTTCCTCCCCCTCTTTCAAAAATAAATAACGGAAATTACTATGGGCATCGAACCCATCCTCACATCCCACCTTTGATGACGAGCATCTAAGGCACGCTACTAATAAAAAAGCTGCCCACAGCAGGACCGAGTACCTCCATTGTTATAGATTAGGAGACATCACCTTTAAACTGGTTTAATACATATATAATTTGCTCTTCTTCTGTTTTTTACCGTTTAACATTGCGCCAAGTAACTTTCCGGTCGTTCCTTCAAGTACTTCTTTCGATTTTTTGACCGCATCTACTTTTGTTTTACCGCTTAATACGACGAGAATACTGCCGTCTGTACGGTTCGCTAAGATTTGGCTATCCGCGACTGGCAGAAGTGGAGCAGAATCTACAATGACCATGTCATATAATTGTTCAACTTCATAAAACAGTTGCTTCATCACCAAAGATGACAGCAGTTCTGCTGGATTGGGCGGAATCGCCCCACTCGGCAGAAGCTCTAAATGCTCAACAGGTGTTTGTAAAATGGCATCCTCCAAACGACAATTGTTTAAAAGCACATTCGTCAAACCATTATGATTTTCCAATTCAAAGTATTGATGGACTGTCGGCTTACGCAAATCAGCATCCATCAGGAGCACTCTTTTTTTTTGTTGGGCAAACACAGCGGCTAAATTGGCGGCAGTAAACGACTTCCCTTCCTTTGGTAAGGAAGACGTGACCAAAATGGACTTCACCCTTGTCTGGATAGAAGTAAATTCAATATTTGTACGAATGGTACGGAATTGCTCTGCAATGACAGAATGGGGATTCAGTACAGAAATACAAGATAAATCACGTTTATTTCGTTTCTTCCTCTTAAATATCAAGGTTCTGTCCCCCTGTAATCACGGACTGCTTTCCTTTTCCAGACCTCCTGTCTGTTTGCATCATGTAGACACTACCAAGTGACGGCAATCCGATCTCTTCTCTGATTTGATGTGTTCGTTTTACAGTATCATCGAGCAAATTCATTAAGAAAATAAATGTAACCCCCCCTAATAAAGAAGCCCCTAGTGCCATCACAACATTGATAAATTGTCTTGAATTGATAAGGATTGTATTCGCAATTTTCGCTTCAGACAAAACATGAATACGATCCATATTCATCGTTTTTTTAATTTCTTCTTGCAGCACTTCTGTTGCAGTATTTGCAATGGAAACAGCAAGTGCTCGGTCTTCATCCTGCACAGAAATATTTATGACTTCCGACTCATTTTCTGTACTTGTGGCAATTTTGTGTTTTAAGCCTTCAGAGGACTCAGCGAGCTGCAGTTTTTCTTTTACTTTTTCAATCACAAGTGGACTCTTAAGCATGACTTGAAAGGTACGTGTATATTGAAGGTTCATCTGAATATCGTTTAAATTTGTTTGTGCATCATTGCTTCGTTTATGAACGAGAATTTGTGTCGATGCTTGATATACAGGAGTCGAGACATAAAACTGATAGTAGGCTGAAATGCCCGTTACGATGAGGGCAATCAAGATCAGAAGTGCCATTTTCTCTTTTATGACAGAAAACAGCTGCTTAAAACCTATATTCTCATTCATAGATACCTCCCGATCCCAACATAAAAAGGTTATATATGGTTTCTTTTTGTTAATGATTGGATTATAAAAGATAATACCCGCAAAGAAAAATGTCATAATAGGTCTTATAGTTCTTTTTAAAGAACAATATCGTTCGTTTTCTTTTGTTTACTTCCTGTTTCTTACGTTTTTGAATTTTATAAAGAACATTTTATTCCTTATAATGAACAAAAGATGCAGAATCATTCGTTGGGGAGAAGGGAGATCATATATAGAATGATTGGAAAGGTGATACGTATTTATCGAAAGAGAAAAGGGTATTCAATTAATCAGCTGGCAGAAGATGCAAAGGTCTCTAAGTCCTATCTGAGTAAGATTGAGCGGGGTGTGCATCAGAATCCCTCTGTCCAGTTTTTAAGAAAGGTATCCTCTACTCTTGAAGTCGATTTGCAGGAATTGTTTGATGCAGAGACCATGATGCTGAATCAAACAGATGGCGATCATGAGTGGCGGCAACACCTTGTGAATGCCGTCCAATCTGGCATGCCTAAAGAAGAACTTTATCAGCTCTTACAGACATTCCGAAAGGAACAAGAAGAGAAAACGTTAGCAACGATGAATCGAAAGCTAACAGACTCCAATATAACGGAGTGGAAGCAACTCATGTTTGAAGCAAAAGCAATCGGATTATCCGTTGACGAAGTCAGGGCCTTTCTCACAAACATGGGACAACACAGAACGTAATCAGTCAGGAAGTAAGAACAAGCGGGTAGAGCAGTCCTAGTGCTGTTCAAACATGAAAAAGAGCCTTTTTGCAAAAAAGGCTCTTTTTTCTCTTATTCTGCTTTCTTTGTACGTGCTTTTTTTGTAATATCATTGTTTTTCCAATACGCCCATAAAGACGTAATGCCTAGAAAGGCTAATGTAATGAATTGTTGAACGCCTTCTTCATTGACCGGAATAGGACTATTACCAGCTGCGGTAAGACCGCTGTTGATAAGTGCTAGAAGAAGTAAGACGAGCCTTGTAATGGTTCCTGCACTAATTTTTTGTATCTCCATCAGAACATCTTCCCCTTTCCATTTCACCTTTTTTGAAACGGCATGTCACTGCTCGTTCACTCTCATATGTATGCAATTCCATGTTCATTAGAAGACATATCATAAAAAGAAGCATCATCCCAGTTCTTTTGGAATGATGCCATTGTTTTAGATTATTTAGAGAACATGTCTTTCGCTTCATCCATAGCCATTTTATTTCCTAATGCTGAATAATCAAGCCAAGGTTGATCAGCAATTTTGTAGACATGGTTGTTTTTCACTGCCTTTAGACCTTTCCAGATCGGTGTTTGCTCTAATTGCTTGTACGCATTTTGCGCTTTGTCATCACGATTGACAACGACAAATATTGCATCCGCATCAAAATCTGGGAGAACTTCTTGAGAAATGACTTCAAATGGCTGATTGCTATCAATTTGTTTCACACCGTTTGCAGGAGCTAGTCCTAGATCATCAAATAAAATCGGCCCCATTGGACGTTTTGTGCTGAAAACGCGAAGTTCTTTTGCTGTGACACGAATTGCCATCACTTTTCCATTCCCGATTTTCTTTTGAATGAGTGATTTGACTTCTTTGGCTTCCTGATCATAATCTTTTATATATGCGTCTGCTTCTTTTTCTTTCTCCACTAGCTTAGCGATTTTTTTCAAGTGATCACGCCATGTTCCATCATTCAAATTAAATACTTCCGTTTTTGCAATCTTTTTGTATTTAGACAGGTCTTGTCCTGCTAACTCTTCATCTAAATAAATCACATCAGGTTTTAAGGCAAGCAGGGATTCCATATCTGGATCAGCTGCAATCCCCAGTTTTTTCGTATTCTTCAGCTGTTCTTTTGCATGTGGAAGGAAATCTTTCAATTCTCCACCAACAACCGAACCAGCAGGTGTGATACCAAGTGCCAACAAATCATTTGTCAAATGAATGGATAATGAAGCGATTTTCGGTGTACCGTCCTTTGTTTCTTTATCTTGACTTGCAGATTCATTCGTATCTTGTCGCCCACACGCTGCAAGGATAAGCAAGCAGATGGTCATACCAAGTATGATTAATTTTTTCATGATGTTTTCCTCTTTCTTTGTTTATTTCGTTTTTGATAACAAATATAAAAAATAAGGTGCACCTATAAAGGCAACAACAATCCCAGCAGGAACAGCATTCGGTTCAAAAATGGACCTACCCACTGTATCAGCCGTCACTAAAATGAAGAGACCGATGAGTCCACTGACAGGCAAGAAATGCTGATGCAACGATCCAACAAGCCGTCTAGCCAGATGGGGAGCAACAAGTCCAATAAAGCCAATACCACCTGCCATTGAAACACTCGCACTAGATAAACCAACAGCTAGAGCGAGTAGAAGCAGCCGTTTTCTTTGAACACTCACACCCACACTAGAAGCAACTGTATCTCCAAGGGTAAGCGCATTTAATGTGTTTGACTGCATGATGGATAATGGGACAAGGAGCACAATCCACGGAAGGAGTGCCACCACATGAACCCAATCTCTTCCCCAGACGTTCCCAACAAGCCACCTTGATGCAAATGTGTATGTATCTTCATCAAGCTTCAAAGACAGAAACAATGTCATCGCACTAAAACCGGCAGCAACCGCAATGCCCACGAGAATGAGCCGAATCGGGATCAGGCCATGTGACTGATCATATGCAAGCAAAACAATCACTGTTGCCGCTAAGAGACCACCGCCAAAGGTAAACAACGGGATCAGGAGGGAGGGATTCCCCTCCATTGCATGAAAATAGGTCACATAAATCGTCAAACCAAACGCAGCACCTGCATTTAAACCAATAATTCCTGGATCAGCCAACGGATTACGAGATAAGCTTTGCAAAATACCGCCAGCAACCCCTAATCCTATTCCGGCTAGGATCGTAATGACAATGCGGGGAAGTCGATAATCAAACAGAACCGTTTCACTTTGAAAGTCCCCAAAGCCAAACAACGTTTTCATCACCATTAGCGGACTGAGTTTGAGTGTTCCAGTATTTAAGCTGTAAAGCACCACTGCCGCACTCAAAAAGAGTAAAACAGCCGTTACAAATAGGGCACGCTTTTTCTCCTTCACGACAGATTCCTCCCCTCTTTTCTAGCAATATACAGAAAGAAAGGAACACCAACGAGAGCAACCATTACCCCAATTGCAAGCTCTCGAGGCGGGCTAACAGTACGTGCAGCTAAATCAGCTAACACGAGTAGCATTGCCCCTAAAATGGAGGACATCGGAATGATCAATCGATAGTTCACACCTACCAGCTTACGCGCAATATGAGGAATCACTAATCCGACAAAACCAATCGATCCAACGGCTGAAACAGATACACCAGCCAAAATGACAGCTGCTGTCATGCCTAGTATTCTCGTTTGCTTCGTTTTCACTCCTAAATTTGCCGCTACGTCTTCACCAAGCGATATCAGCGACAAAGAACGACCTAATAATACAGCCCATGCCATCACACTCAAGATGATTGGGACTAGTACCTGTAAATGGGACCACTTCACACCTGCGACTCCGCCAGCGTACCAAAAGGCAAGGTCTTGACTAAGATTAAAGTAAATGGCAATGCCAGAGCTAAGCGAATGTAATAATGCTGCTACAACAGCACCTGCAATAGTCAGGCGCATCGGTGTCAGCGCCCTGCCTGCTGCACCAATTGCGAAAATAAGGACAGTGCTGAATACAGCACCCAAAAACGAGAAAAACATTAATGCCGAATAAGGAATAGCTGGGAAAAAAGCAAAACAAAGGGCAACGACAAACATCGCTCCACCATTAATACCTAATATCCCTGCATCCGCTAACGGATTTCTCGTTACTCCCTGCATTAAAGCACCTGCTACTGCAAAAGCTGCACCCACGAGTGCTGCGCCTAACACGCGCGGCAACCGTAGTTCATGGATAATCTGTTGCTCGGTCACATCTGGATGATAATCAAACACAGCTGTCCACACCGTTTGAAGGGATAGCGACTTCGCCCCATGTGAAATAGCAAAAAACATCGCCACTAATAAACAAGCAGCCGCTCCCATAAATAGTAAAACTAATAAAACGTTTGATGATCGCTTTTGATGAACTGCTCGTTTATCCTGCACTATCGAAGTCATCCTTTTCTTCATTAAAAATCAATATGAAAATGAGAATCATAATCAACAAAATTATAGCCGTCAGCAATTGAAAAATCAATGAACTGAACGTTTTCTAACTATTCAACCTACCTCATCCCCCCTCAATAAAATTCCAAGTGATTCCTCTACTTGGAGGTAGCTCCCTTCTTCACAAAGTTCTTGTCAATCAAAAGCGATAGATAAGAAGGAAAATAGTTGACAATCCTCATGAACATCACATAAAATTACAAAAGTGAGTCAATTATTATATTTATATTACAAATAGATTTCAACAAATATATATAAAGAGAATGACCCGTCATGAGAGGAGAACTGAAAATTTTGTCACTAAAAGGAAAATGGAGCATCATTCTACTTGTACTTGCCATTACTGCAGGAACGATCGGCTTCTATCAAAATCAGCAAGCAAGTGGAACAGAGCAAAAAAAGGTGGAACAGGACGCCACATACAGAAATGTCGAAATCGTCACCCTTGTGAACGACGGGAAATTTATGAGATATGCGGTCAACTATCCTCTTTTTCATCAGAACCAACTAGATCAGGAGATTAAAAGCTACGCTGATACAGCACTTGATCGTTTCAAAACAACCTTTAGCCGTGCTAAGGACATTGATGAAGAAAAGCGATTCGAGTTAAATATTGATTATGAAATCACGCATTACGCAAAGCAATCGGTAGCGATTACCTTTACGGAATATGAATACACTGGCGGACGAAAAGGAACAATTCATCAGCAGACGATGAATTTTGATTTAATGAAAAAAGCATTTATTTCAACAAAAGATTTGTTTCAACCGAAGAAACACTATTTAGATAAACTGTCCTATATTACATATGAAGAATTAAAAAAAGACAAGACACTCTCAAAAGATAAGCGTCTACTGAAAAAGGGTACAGCCCCAATTGATGAAAACTTCAGCCACTTCGCTTTGAAAGAAAACTATGTCGAATTTTATTTTGCTCCCTCTCAGCTTGCATCGGAGAAACTTGGTCCTCAATCATTAGCCATTAAAAAAGAGCTATTAAAGGATATAATGAAGCCGGCATATATCGACAAAGCCAAAAATGAAAACAAAATGAAAGAGTCCATCTCGAAAAGACAAGCCGTGGAGATACCAAAAAAATCAAAGCTCAATCCTCATCAAAAGGCTATTGCACTCACATTTGATGATGGTCCAAATCCAGCCACAACGTCAAAAATTCTTAAAGCATTAAAAAAGCATAAAGGCCATGCCACATTTTTTGTTTTAGGAAGCAGGGTGCAATATTACCCTGACATGCTAAAACAAATCTTGAAGGATGGAAATGAAATTGGAAACCACTCTTTCAATCATCCTTTAATGACACGCCTTCCCTTAAAACAGGCAGTGAAACAAGTAGAAGATACCCAGGAAATCATTGAAAAAGCAAGCGGCCATAAGCCGACTCTTTTCAGACCGCCTTATGGGGGGACGAACAAACAAATTGAACAAGCGTTGAAAATGGATATTTCACTTTGGGATGTAGACCCTGAGGATTGGAAAGTCCGCAACCGCCAACAGATCGTCAATCATGTACTAGCGCATGCCGCAGATGGAAAAACGATCCTGATGCATGATATTTATGACACATCAGCAGATGCAGCTGTGACAATTATTGATAAGCTCACCAAACAAGGCTATCAGCTTGTGACTGTCACTGAACTGGAACAATTAAAAAAAGAGCGTATGAAAAAAGCCCCAACCGAATCATAATCGGCAGGGGCTTTTTGACAGCATATATTAAGAAAGACCTTGTCATTTAACGGCTTTTCACTAGGAGCTCAACAGCTTCTTTGACAAAATCATCTGCTTTCTCCCCATTTTCTTGTGCTTCCTTTACACATTCTACTAAATTTTCACTGACGATTAATCCGATTGTACGATCAATCCCTGTTCTAGTAGCTGATAGTTGTGTGACTACATCCTTACAATGCTTGCCATCTTCCATCATTCTTAAAATGCCGCGTATTTGCCCTTCAATTCGCTTTAAGCGATTTTTCATTTGGTCATTGTATTCCACATTGGTCAGCCCCTTTCACGATGAAATTACTTACACATTATACCCCACCAGGTAATATGTCAACCTTAGTCCATTCCGCTCTATTGATTGAAAGACTCCTCGTTCTCTACTGTTTAAGTGCTCGCTTCCGCTTTAACAGCTCTTGAAACTCTTTTTCCAGCTCATCCGATGGTTCAATGCTTAATCTGCTGAGTACGTCCGAGAGCTTCATATCAATGACAAGAAGCTCTTCCTCATGATTTGATGTAACGGGTTTGATTTCTTTTTGAATGTACTCGTCATATGTTCCATCAAAGACATCAATACGTTTATCTTTTACATGAAAAATACGGGTGGCGATTTGCTGAATCAATCTTCGATCATGTGAAACAAATACAATCGTGCCTGTATATTCTTTTAATAACAGTTCTAATGCCTCAACAGCTATAATATCTAAAAAGTTCGTCGGTTCATCCAACATCAGCGTATTTGCTTCACCGACCAAAATCTTGGCTAGTGCCGTTTTTACCCGCTCTCCTCCACTGAGGATATCGACTTTTTTATATACATCCCCCTCGCGAAATCCGAGCCTTGCCAAAACTGTACGAACCACTGTCTCATTCTGAACGGATTGAATCATTACGTTTTGCAGAATCGTTTTATCAAGCTGAAGCCCTGATAAATCTTGACTAAAATAACCGATCTTCATCACTGGAGACTGAGATATGTCTAGCTCATTGCCTTCGATAAGTTTTTTCAATAATGTTGTTTTTCCGCTTCCATTTGCCCCAATGATGGCGATCTTGTCTCCACCTTTTACTTTAAAACTGATCGGCTTCCATAGTGTTCTTTTTCCAATTGTTCCTGCCAGTTCGTCTACACGTAATACCGTGCGATTGGCTATTGCGCTAGCTCCGTCCTGATGCATTTGGATGGGCTGATGGCCTTTTACCTTTTCTACCTTATCCAGCTTTTCCATTCTCGTTTCAATAGACTTTGCTGTTTTTTGTAACTTCTTTTGCTTATTAGCATAATAAGGCTTTGCAATTTTTGGACCGGATGATTTCACTTTTTTTGAAGGCTTTGTCGCCTTATCTGCTTTTTTTATTTTCTTTTGGAGTGCCGTCTCTAGTTGCTTTTTCTTTTGCATATACGTTTCATAGGCTTCCATCTTTTGACGTTGCGCTAATTCCTTCTGATCTGCGTAGTCTTGATAATTGCCTTTATAAATGTTCAGTTTCCCATCATCAAGCTCCCAAATCTGTGTACAAAGGGCATCTAAAAACATCCGATCATGAGACACAACGATGAATGCTCCTTGGAACTGCGTTAACTTTCGTTCAAGCCATTCGATATGCTCCGTATCAAGATGAGTTGTTGGCTCATCTGCAAATAGAAGTGCTGCTGGCTTGTTCAATGCCTTTTCAATATATGCCTGTGTCATTTCACCCCCGCTTTGTCCTGTTTTCGCCTTTTTGAGTTGAGGAAGCATTGTATATTGCACACTGGTAGAAACAGAGCCGCTTTCTGGCTCTTCATTTCCTGATAGCACGTTCAAAAGGGTCGTTTTTCCGCTTCCATTTGTACCCACAAGTCCTATGCGCTCTCCCTGGTGAATGACAAGCTCCTCAATATCAAGTAATAACCGATCCTCTCGATAGACCTTTAGTTGATTTGCTTTTAACAGCATACATCCATCTCCTTTCTTTTTTAGGAGACATGAAAAAGCCTCCTATTTTCAGAATAGGAGGCAGAGGTGCACAAAAAAGAGGGCTGACTAATCGAGAGTGTACCTTTATTGGCACTCTCTATTAGTCAATTCCCTGAATCATGGGTTCCCCAGTTGTACCATCCTATTCTGAAGCACTTAAATGAAGGCGCAGAGAATCATACCAGAACCAGTTGTTCTGTACATCTGCGTTATCCTTCCATTTTGCTTACAGGCAATAGGATTAGTACTTCATTTCGTTGGGTCACCCTTCCGTTCGTTTGTTATGTTTACAATAAAAGATCTGTTATCATTTGTCAACAAGAGCGGTATAAGTGAAGCTTGTAAATAGGGCTCCCCCTTCCTAGACTTCAAAGGTTTTCAGATCACGCTGAAAAGATGACAAAGAGCTAAAATAAACATCATTTTAGCCCTTTGACCGCTTAATGGGGCTGTTTCTCTTGAATGTATTCATCAATTAAGCGCAAGGCTTCTTTTGTTCCACCAGCTTCACGAAAGCTTTCTTCAATTTGCTGAATAGCTACCTGATACGTATCATTAGATAGCACGGTTGAAGTAGATTCCCTCAATTGCTTCGCCGTCAGCTGATCCTTATCAAGCGCCATTGCTGCCGATAGCTCCGTTAAACGTTTAGCCACCATCGGCTGATCCTTATCATGTGGAATGATCACCATAGGCACATGATAATGAATGGCTTCATTCACACTGTTCATGCCCCCATGTGTAATAAAGACATCTGTATGCTCAAGCACTTCAAGCTGTGGAACGTATGGATAGATGAGAACATGTGCCGGTGCCGTCTTGATCTGAGACATATCCACCTTTTCACCTGTTGCTATCACAACTTTCCCTTCAAAACTCGAAAAAGCATCAATACATAAATTGAAAAACGCCTCCGTGTCATCTAGTACCGTCCCCATAGAAATATAAATCACTCGTTCATTTTCAAGTGCTTCAATTGGAAAAGTATGTTGGTTCATTCGTTTCGGAAAACTAGGACCAATAAATACATATGAGTCATTCAATCCTTTCACATCAGGTTGAAAATACGAACTTGTGTACACAATATTTAGTTCTCCTTGATTCTGCATAAACTGCATGACATGCTTTGGCTCTACACCGAAGCGATTTTTTAGTTCCTCTAGAAGATGTACGGTTTTTTCATCTAAGAAAAAAAGCGGCTCATGATGTCCAAAATGGTCCTCATCAAGAACAAAAGATGGTATAGAACCAATACCAGGTAGGTTTAAATAATCACGCACAAGCTCTCCTGCTCCAAACATATCATAGTAAACCACATCAAACTGATGCCGTTTTGCAAGAGTCTCAACGACAGCCAAAATATCTAAGGTCGTTTGCAAATGGGCATAAAAAAACGTTTGCATCGTTTCTGGATGACCTTCACTCACTTTTAATGTACGAATATAATCGGGATGCAAATGTACCTTTGCGCCAAGCCGTTCAAACCGTTCCTGATAATGAATGGTTGTAATTGCATGCACCTCATCTCCTCTGTCCGACCAAGCTTTTGTCATCCCTAATACCGGATTTACATGCCCTTCTGCAGGAAAATTGACCAATAAAATTTTCGCCATACTCCTCCTCCTCTTAAAATGCCAATCCTCTTCCATTTTAACGAAACACAGAGAGAAGTCTCAACTGACAGTTTGTTGAACAAAAAGATAAAAACAAAAAAAGACAAAGTCGAAAACGCGCACCTTGTCTTTTTCATAGATTTATTGTTTTAACAGCAATTTTTTAAATGCATCTGACTGTTTTTCGACTGAAATAGGATCTGCATAGATGAACTCATTTATAGGGTAATACAAAACTTGTCCTTGTTTAACAGCTTTATTCTCCTTCCAAACACCACTATTCACAATGGCGCTATCAGACATTTTCCCATCCTTTGTTGGAACAAGTAGATAATCACCAGTGTATGTGTTCAGTTCTTCAAGTGAGATACCTAAATACCCCTCTTGAGGAAGAGCTTTTTCTGCATTAGATGGCATGGCAAAACCGTATCCTTGATAGATAACCTCTCCCCCTCTCCCAAAATCAGGACCAAATAGATAAATTTGCTTTGGCTGTACGTCCATAATGGAGAAGGTTTTCTGAGCACCTATCTTTTCTTTAATTTCTTTTCCATCTTTTTCGAGCTTTTCTTCCATTGATTGAATTTGTTCTTTTGCTAGATTCTCTTTACCTACTATTTTTCCTATTTCAATATGCATCTCTTTAAACGTATGCTCACTTGTTGTAAGTGTAATCGTCTTTGCAATTTTCTTATATTTTTCTATTTGTTCGTTCTGTGAATAAGCGATAATGACATCAGGCTTTAGCTTCGCTATCGCTTCAACATTTTCTAGTGACACTCGCTTAACACCTGTTTCATCTAAATACTTCGACTTGGGATAAACATCTGTAATCGCAATTGGTGTCACCCCTAATTTTTGGAAATTACCTAACTGCGCTGTTAACACAACAATTCGCTTTGGCTGATCAGGGATTGTCATTTCCTCTCCCGTTTCAGTCGTATATGTACGCGTTTTCTCTTGTTCTGCCTCTTTCTGACCGCAAGCCACCAAAAATAAGGCAACAAGACTAATCATCCATACTATTTTTTTCAACAGTAAGACCACCTTCAATTGAGAATGATTATTAATTATAACATATATTTTTGTGAAAATCCGACCTGTACATCATTTTCAATAGATGTCAAGTACACCGCTAATTCGCAAAAAGAAAAAGGGCTTGGCAAGATAGCCAAACCCTTTTTATCTTATATTCACGATACGCGCTCGGAGGGATTCGAACCCCCGGCAGACGTGGTACCGGAAACCACCGCTCTATCCAACTGAGCTACGAGCGCACGATATGTTTTTTGAACGTCAGCATATAAAATTATAAGGGAATTGCTGCAAGAAAGCAATGTTATTCTGTAAAGGAGGTCACTGAAGAAGTCTGCATTCAATCAGCGCAGATTGTTCCTTTTTATGAACTTTTAACAGTGTATAGCATTTTACCGTTTTCACACCGCAGACGGTGCCAACGATAAATGGCCAGATGAAACAGCGACAGCCAGCCAAGCAAAAGCATAACGACTGCACAACCTTTTTTCTCCTATGGCAAGCGTTTCTAGGAACGACCATAAAAGAAATATAATGAGTTTCGACTTTTACTCTATAAACACCACAATACGTATAGAGAGAAGTTTACCGTATTTATTTATAAATTTTCCAAGGTTTGAGAAAAAAACAAATTGGGGAAAATAACAATGTCTGTCGATTTATTTGACAGCGTTTTGTTTGACCTTTATTGACCAAAAATGTATCATTGAGTTACATACTTACCTAAAAGGTGAAGGAGGAACATTATGAATTTAATACCTACAGTCATTGAACAAACAAATCGTGGGGAAAGAGCTTACGACATCTATTCTCGTCTTTTAAAAGACCGTATTATCATGCTTGGTTCTGCGATTGATGACAATGTTGCCAACTCCATCGTGTCACAGCTTCTATTTTTAGAAGCGGAAGATCCAGAGAAAGATATTTCTATTTACATTAACAGCCCAGGCGGTTCAATTACAGCTGGTATGGCCATTTATGATACGATGCAATTCATTAAACCGAAAGTATCAACAATTTGCATTGGTATGGCTGCATCAATGGGTGCGTTCTTACTTGCTGCAGGTGAAAAAGGTAAGCGTTATGCCCTTCCAAACAGTGAAGTGATGATTCATCAACCACTAGGCGGAGCACAAGGTCAGGCGACTGAAATTGAAATTGCAGCAAAACGAATTCTTTCTTTACGCGATAAGCTAAACAAAGTACTTGCTGAACGAACTGGTCAGCCACTTGAAGTCATTGAGCGCGATACGGATCGTGATAACTTCAAAACCGCTCAAGAAGCACTTGATTACGGACTTATCGACAAAGTCTTAATCCGTAATACAGATGAACAAAAATAATTCAATCCCCAAAAGCCGTCTGCCACTATGTAGACGGCTTTTACATGTCAGCATAATATTAGGATAACGTGCTGGTTCTTTCGCTTACGATAGCTCTGTCCATTTCTGTTTCAGCTCTGGATATTGATAAGCCACCATTTGATCAATTAATTCATCAGGCTGTGCCGATGTGTGTAGCAACTGAAGATGGGATTCGTTTGAAAACCCTTCTTTTATGCTGAACTTCACCATTTCGATTAGCGTCTCAAAATATCCATTCACATTGTAAAGACCAATTGGCTTTTGATGAATGCCAATTTGTGCCCAGCATAGTACCTCAAATAATTCTTCATATGTACCAAATCCACCTGGCATGGCAATAAACCCATCTGCAAGCTCACTCATCTTCGCTTTTCTTTCATGCATCCCTTCAACTTCAATGAGTTCGGTCAGTTCCTGATGTACGACTTCCCCTCTGAATAACCCCTTTGGCATCACACCAATAACACGTCCCCCACGTTTCAGCATCTCATCCGCAATTGCACCCATTAGCCCAATACGAGACCCGCCATAAACAAGGCTTATTCCCTGCTCAGCCATATAAGCTCCTAGCTCCATTGCTTTTTGTTTATACACTTCATTTACTCCGGGATTCGATCCTGCAAATACACAAATCGTTTTCATCTGAACAGCTCCATCTCTATCTATGAATTCAACCACTCATCCATTCTACTATAGACAGATTCAAAAAAACAGAAGAATTATCTATATATAGATTAGCAATATAAAAAATACACTATATACAGAAGTGAGAGTTTAGGTTAAGATCAGTCTAGTGCAAAAAAAGAGGAGTGCTAATCAAAATGAACATATCAGATGCTGAAAAATGGACCAAAACCTTTTATGAATCAAGAGGTTGGACAAACTACGGTCCTTTCATTCGTATGGGGTTTTTAATGGAGGAGACAGGAGAACTTGCTCGTGCAGTGAGAGCCTATGAAATCGGTCGTGATCGTCCGGATGAAACAGCCCAAGAAAAAGATGAACTGAAACAGGCGCTGGTTGAAGAAATGGGAGACGTCATTGGAAATATAATGATACTCGCCGATATGTATGGGGTCACATTAGAAGAAGTGATCATGACCCACCAAGAAAAGCTAGCAAAACGATTTTCTACAAAACACTTCACGTAATGGACTGGAGAACCTTCACTGATATAGATACCAACCCCATCAATTTTCTTACATATTAAAAAAAGCACGTGTGCCATATTCGCATCGTGCTTTTCTTGCGCTACTGAAGCGAGATATGATCTGGATGATCTATTCGGTCAAACTAGTATGGTCCTTTCATCGAATACATACTGATGCCCTCACACCTCACCTGCATTTTCTTCCTTTATGCTTGGACACACAAGAAAAAAGAAGATGGGGAAAATATTGATCAACTAATATTCAAACGTGTGATGTCGAATGGCTTGTTTTATAATAAGAGGTAGATTGATTGGTTAAATGAAAGGAGCGCGCTGAGAGTGAAACCACACGTTTTTGTAGCAAAGCCTCTACCAGCTGAGTTTGAAGAGCTGCTAAAGGAGCATTGTACATATGACATTTGGCAATCGAAAAATCCAATTCCAAGAGATGTGCTTTATGAAAAATTGCAGCATGCAGATGGTCTGCTTACGTCTGGTACAAAAATTGACGTAGAGCTATTAGAGCATGCACCGAAATTGAAGGTGGTCAGCAACAATTCGGTTGGTTATGACAACTATGACCTTGATGCGATGAAAAAAAGAGGTGTGATCGGAACACATACCCCTTATACACTAGACCATACAGTTGCCGATCTTGCGTTTTCTCTTATTCTCTCATCTGCAAGACGTATTGCTGAGCTTGATCGCTTCATTCGTGATGGAAAGTGGACAAAGTTCGTACAGGAAGAAGATATTTTTGGCATTGATGTTCACCATCAGACCATCGGCATAATTGGCATGGGGAGAATTGGACAACAGGTAGCCAAACGGGCATCCAGGGGATTTGATATGAATGTTCTTTATCATAATCGTAGCCGCAATGAGGAAGCTGAGACAGCGTATGGAGCCGTTTATTGTTCACTGGATGAACTCTTAAAGCAAGCTGACATTATTGTGCTCATTACGCCGTTAACAGAAGAAACGTATCACATGATTGGTGAGCGTGAATTCAAGCAGATGAAGCAAACGGCATTATTCGTCAACATCTCTCGCGGGAAGACAGTCGATGAGCATAGCCTCATTCTAGCGCTAAAAGAAGGATGGATTAAAGGAGCAGGTCTTGATGTTTATGAAAATGAACCTCTTGATGCCGCGCATCCATTTCTCACAATGGATCAAGTGACGCTAGCACCGCATATTGGGTCTGCAACTGAAACAACAAGAGACCTCATGCTTAAACGAGCGATCCATAATGTGATTCATGGTATAGACGGCACAGCACCGATTGATATTGTAAAAGAGCTTGCTCCTTCAAAAGAAGGAAAAGGGCTAAAATAAAAACCACTTTACCCTTTGTCCACAATATGAGACGCAATGATTTGCGTCTTTTCTTGTTTAAAAAATAAAAAACAGGATAAAAGTCTCATTTTGACAACTGTTCTTTTTTTTTACATTCTCTTCATCTTTGGGTGCTATAATATGAACTAGACAAACATCGGCAGATAGACATCCTATTTCACTAAGAGGAGGATAAAGATGAAAAAAATATTTTCTTTTGTTACACTGACTGTTCTTATTGCCGTTCTTGCATTATCAGGACTAATCTCGCAGCCAGTAAATGCGACAACAACGACCACAGCTCCCTCAACTGAAACGATCTCTACAGACATTGCGCCGGACTTGCGCACACTCGCTGTCATTAATACGTTTGATGGTGTAGCTGACTACTTAATTCGCTATAAGCGTTTACCTGACAACTACATAACGAAGGCGCAAGCAACTGCTTTAGGGTGGGTTGCATCTAAGGGCAATTTGGCAGAAGTTGCACCTGGAAAAAGCATTGGTGGCGATGTTTTCTCCAACCGTGAAGGAAGACTTCCTTCAGCAAATGGGCGTACATGGCGTGAAGCAGATATCAATTACGTATCTGGTTTCCGTAATGCAGATCGTCTCGTTTACTCAAGCGATTGGCTTATTTATAAGACAACCGATCATTATGCGACATTTACCCGTATTCGCTAAGTGTAAAAAAACATGGCAGTCGACTTCGACCGCCATGTTTTTTATGTTGAAGTGGAGATGAGCGTTTCGACATATGAATCAAAAGATTGGGTAAGCGGCTGTTTGGAGACTTGACCGCTTTCATGGACAGTCACATGGTCCCCGGTGACCACAATCCGTCCTAATGGTGTTAATTTGGAAGCAAGTGGACTTTTGTTAAAAGATGATGCCTCATTTTCATAGATCTCCCGTTTCATTTCGTTTAATATGGTTTCATCTATCGGTTCAAGGGTAAAAGCATAACCGATTTCAATTTCTCCGTCACGATCTAATTGTAAAAGGTGCGTCCCTTTTTCCGTTGTCTCCTTTTTCACACGAAAACGAATAAAGGGCGTTTCAATCCACTCTCCTGTTAGTGGCACAGGTGCAAGCGGCAGATTTGTCCCAAAGCCTGCATCAATGACATATAGCTGCCTCTCGTGCTCTAGCAAAATGGCCACATGAGTACCGTCTATTGCCCAAGCTGATGCCTCTTGCTGAAAGACCGTACCTTGAAGCAAACTGACAGTAAAGCCTGATTCATTTAATACATAATACAATAAGGGATTTAGATCATAACAAAGTCCGCCTCTTTGCTCTTCCAAAAGGTGTGTGCTTAATCCGTCTTTGTTTAACGAATAAGAGTGCTTTGCCAATACCGCCCTGTTTTCAAACGGAAAAGTGTACGCCATTTTCTTCAATAGAGATGGCAAACTTTCAAAGGTCAGCATTTGCTCTTCCATCCCGATTTTCTTCAAAAAAGCCGATTTCACCATGTAAGTCCCTCCTAAAAAACTGAGTCTATCAGGACTCAGTTTTCGCGATCAATATAATCTATTAGTGCTTCGAGTGCCTCTTCTTCATCAGCACCATCCGCAATCAGTGTCACGGTTGCACCAGAGCTTACCGCAAGGCTCATTAAACCCATGATGCTCTTTGCATTGACTTTTTTTCCATCTTTCTCAAGAAAAATCTCAGCACCAAAACGATTTGCTTCTTGAACGAACAAAGCAGCCGGTCGTGCCTGCAAACCTGTTTTCAAACGGATTGTGACTGTTTTTTCCACCATCTGATCTGCCTCCTTCTTTGCTTTTTTCTATTTTAGTGTGACAGTTTGTCCATTTCTTAATTGTTCTGCAATTTGATCTAGCTTTCTTAGTCGATGGTTAATGCCAGATTTGCTGATTTTGCCACTCTGGACCATTTCACCTAACTCTTTTAGGGTCACTTCCTGGTAATCAATTCGTAGCCTTGCAATTTCCCGTAGTTTGTCCGGTAAAGCGTCTAGTCCGATTTTTTCGTCAATGTATTGTATGTTTTCAACCTGACGTAGTGATGCACCAATCGTTTTATTTAAGTTTGCTGTTTCACAATTGACGAGTCGGTTGACTGAATTTCTCATGTCTCGTACGATACGGACATCTTCAAACCGAAGCAATGAGTTGTGTGCACCAACGACACTCAAGAATTCTGTGATTTTTTCTGCTTCTTTCATATAGGTGATATAGCCTTTTTTTCGCTCTAATGTTTTACTATTCAGATGAAATTGATTCATTAACTCACAAAGGGCTTCATTGTGCTCCTTATAGAGTGAAAAAATTTCAAGATGATAAGATGACGTTTCAGGATTATTTACTGAACCGCCAGCTAAAAAAGCTCCACGCATATATGAACGCTTACAACATCTTTTTTTCACAAGTTCTGCTGAGATATTTCTCTCAAACACAAATTGTTCCTCAAGTATTCTCAAATCTTCTAGTATAAATTTCGCTCTTTCAACCAATCTGACAATGTACACGTTGTTCTTCTTTAATCTCATTTTCTTACGGACGAGCAATTCAACTGCTACATCATATTTCTTCTTGAGAAGTGTATAAATACGCCTAGCAATGGCGGCATTCTCTGTTTGTATATCTAAAATAAGTTTGCGATTAGAGAAAGATAATGAACCATTCATACGGATGAGGGCGGAAAGCTCTGCTTTAGCGCAGCAGTCCTTCACTTCCAGATTGGTCAGCTCTTTTTTTGTTTCGGATGCAAATGACATCCTGCCACCCCCATTCCTATTTTTTCTTTTGCAAGAGATCAACCAATAGAGAAGCGACCTTTAATGTGTCATGCCGAATCACATTCTGATCATATGTAATAATCTCACCGCGAATGACTTCAAGTCCCATCGCTTTTAGCGCTTCTGTATCAAAGCGAACTGGTTGTGATTTTTCCTCTGCATATCTCGTTTTTATTTCATCTGGTATTTCTTCATTATTCACAAAAATGGTATCAATAAAAGGTTGATCCATATGATCATTTAACGCCTGCACATGGTCTGAAGCACTATAAGAAAGCGTTTCCCCAGGCTGTGTCATCACATTACAAATATATACCTTTTTCGCCTTTGAACGAATGATTTCTTCTCCAATTTGCGGAACAAGTAGATTTGGTAAAATGCTTGTATACAGGCTTCCAGGACCAATGACGATTAAATCTGCTTCACGTATCACTTGAATCGATTCTGGAAGTGGTTTAATTGTCTCTGGCGATAAAAACACACGCTTAATTTTTTCATTGTATGTTGGAATTTTGGATTCACCTGTTACGATTTTCCCACTCTCTAATTCAGCATGTAGTACAACATTGGAATTAGCCGCTGGGAGCACCTTCCCCCTCACATTCAATACCTTACTCATCTCAGTCACGGCATGAAAAAAATCACCGGTTATATTCGTCATTGCCGCAAGGATGAGATTGCCTAAGGAATGACCCGTCAAGTCATTTCCTTTGTTAAAACGGTGCTGAAATAAGTCCTCAACAAGAGGCTCTACATCTGACAATGCCGCAAGCACATTCCGAATATCGCCTGGCGGTGGAATGTTTAAATCTTGGCGCAATCTGCCAGAACTGCCTCCATCGTCAGCAACCGTAACAATGGCGGTGATGTCCACCGGTTTCGTCTTTAGCCCTCTAAGCAAAACGGAAAGACCGGTGCCTCCACCAAATATGACGACCTTTGGTTGTGAACTCATCTACTTTTTACTTCTCTTTTCAATGTCCCGGTGAGTAACATGTGTATAGTAATCATTTTTAAAATGCTTTGCTAAATAATTTGCTAGGGTGACAGAACGATGTTGCCCGCCAGTACAACCAATCGCAACTACGAGCTGACTTTTTCCTTCACGTTTATAGGAAGGCAGCATAAAGCTAAGCAAATCAATTAATTTCTCCGTAAACTTCTGTGTTTCACTCCACTTCATGACATATGAACTGACTTCCTCATCGTTGCCTGTCTGTGGACGCATGCTTTCAATGTAATACGGATTCGGCAGAAATCTGACATCAAATACGAGATCGGCATCAATCGGCAGACCATACTTAAAGCCAAACGACATCACATTCACTGTAAACACTTGCCCTTGATTTATGGCAAAATGATTCACAATCTTTTCACGTAACTGCTTCGGCTTTAGATCAGATGTGTCAAAAATCATTTGAGACCGCCCCTTTAATTCCTCAAGCAACTCTCGTTCAATCGCTATCCCTTCAAGCGGTAGACCTGTTGTCGCAAGCGGGTGAGAGCGTCTCGTTTCTTTATATCTAGAGACAAGCACCTTATCATTTGCATCTAAAAATAAAATACGTGGGGTAATCCAGCCGATATCTCCCATTTCATCTAGAGCAGCAATCAAGCTATCAAAAAACTCCCGACCACGTAAATCCATGACAAGTGCGACTTTGCTCATTTTAGCACTTGATTCCTTCATTAACTCTAAAAATTTCGGCAAAAGCGATGGTGGCAAGTTATCCACACAAAAATAGCCTAAATCTTCAAAACTTTGAATGGCAACGGTTTTTCCCGCACCTGACATGCCTGTAATAATGACAAGCTGAATATCATCTTGCGTGTGTGTATTCATGCCTGCTCCCTCTCCTTCTTCATGAAAACGGTTCATTTATTAGTCTCTCTGAGGATCTAAACGATAAGCAATCAGCTCAAAGTCTGGTGTATACGTAAAGGTGCCATGAAGTAGGCCTTTACCCTTTAGCATAAAATCGAGTATATGACTGTCACCTGGCGCCATCGGTAAGTCAGGTACATCATTCATGTCATGCCATTTCAAAATGCCCTCTTCTGACTCATTCACATTTTTTCCTGTAAAAGAATCTGCCATAAAGGTAAACATCATCCATTCTTGCACGACTCGATCGCCTTCTTTAATGATAAAGGTGAAAACGCCTTTTAGTTGTGGATTTAAGATGTAAATTCCAGTTTCTTCTCTATATTCTCGAATGACTGAATCTCTGACAGATTCTCCGCTTTCCATTTTACCACCCGGTGCCACCCACCAGCCCCGTCTCGGTTTTTGCAGCAAGAGAACTTGATCTTCGTGATGTAGCACACAATTGGTTACTCGTTGCAAAAGCTGTCACCTATCCTTTTATGTCTTTTTATTATTATACAGGTTCATCATGACTCCCACAATGAACATGCCCGTCATTCAGATAAAATTGACGGCTTTTCGTTTGCTTTGTTTCTTGATCTGATCATACATTCTCTATTTTACAGGATCTCACAGATTCTCATGCTAGTTTTGTGAACATCCCGTGAAATTCTTATTTTACATAAAAAAAGGACACGGATGTGACATCCGTGCCAAACATGTATTCCTTATAAAAGGGGGTCAATTACTTTCTTTATCATAACGGATAATTGTTTCACTCGCGTTACAGCCCAATTAAAACCCCATGACTCAATGTTAAGGAATCACGACAGCTTGTTTATTTGATCGCTTTTAGCTTTTCTTGTAGTTCTTCTACATAGTGTTGTGCACTTTGTGCCGCAATACTTCCATCACCAGTCGCTGTGACAATCTGACGAAGTGTTTTTTCACGAATATCGCCTGCTGCAAAGATGCCTTCCACTTTTGTTTCCATTCTTTCGTTTGTTTCAATGTAACCTTCTTTATTTGTAATGCCAAGGTTTTCAAATGGCTTGGATAGTGGAAGCATTCCAACATAGATAAAGACACCATCTGTTTTAAATACTTCTTCTTCTCCCGTCACTGTATCTATCAAAGTGACACTGCCCACTTTGCCATTTTCTTCGTTAACTTCTTTCACTGTTTTGTTCCAGATGAAATCAATTTTTTCATTATCAAATGCACGTGCTTGCAAAATGCTTTGTGCACGAAGTTTGTCACGTCTGTGGACAATGGTTACCTTTGAAGCAAAACGTGTAAGGTACACACCTTCTTCCACTGCAGAGTCTCCACCACCAACGACAACAAGTTCTTTATTTTTAAAGAAAGCACCATCACAGACTGCACAATAGGATACACCGCGACCGCCAAGTTCTTTTTCTCCAGGAGCACCGATCTTTTTGTATTCAGCACCTGCTGAAATAATGACAGAACGGCCTTTGTATTCTTTTGAACCAGCTTTTACAATTTTGTATTCTTCTCCGTCTACAATTTCCTTAATATCACCGTATGCATATTCAGCACCGAATTTTTTGGCATGCTCAAACATTTTATTTGAAAGCTCTGGTCCAAGAATACTCTCAAAGCCAGGGTAGTTTTCTATGTCTTCAGTATTTGCCATCTGACCACCAGGAATCCCTCTTTCAATCATTAATGTAGAAAGGTCTCCCCTTGATGTGTATACTGCGGCTGTCATTCCAGCCGGTCCCGCTCCAATGATGATCGTATCGTAGATTTTTTCTTCTGACACAACTGTCACTCCCTCTTCAATTGCTGCAAGCATTTCTTTTAGAATGCCCGTGAGTGATGCTTCCATTCATTGGGTAAATCGAATGAAGAAGTCATCATCCACTAACAGCTTTTATTCCTTACTCATATCCTATAAAATATGTGTGCACTACGCTAATTTTTTGCTCATATCTGCAAAAAAAGAAAAAGCTTCCTTAAACTGTTGTTTAAGGAAGCCCATTTACGGTTATATAAAAAGTAGTGGCTTATTCAACGACTCTTCTTACAACACCTTTGAAAGCTTTTTTCCAGTATACGTTGTTCATAGAGTCAACAGAAACACCGCGAGAGCTGTTGTCGTTCAAGAACGTACCATTTCCTAAGTAAATTCCAACATGACCATTTACTTTGTACGTATTAAAGAAGACGAGGTCTCCACGTTTCATTTCAGATGCACTTACTGCTCTTCCTTTACCTACAAGCGTATCTGTTGTTGTTCCGCCAACTGGTCCAAGATTAATGCCTGCTGATTCAAATGCCCAACGAACGAATGAAGAACAATCAAAACGTCTTGCATTGATATCTGCTTGTGATCTGCCGCCGCCCCATTTATATGGAGATTGACCAACGATCGTTGAACCAGTGCTGATCGCTCCTTCAATTCCACCAACGTTATTGCTGACAGGAGATCCACCGCCAGTTGATGGCTTTTTGCTTGGTGAGCTACTGTAGTTATTGTTACTACCTTTATTATTTGATGATGAGGAACCATTATCTGTAGAAGAACTGTTGTCAGAAGAAGATGAGCTGTTGTTAGAAGAAGCTGAGTGATCATCCTCAGTTTGAACGCTTGCTTGACGCTCTCTTTCTTCTTTTGCAACTCTTGCCGCTACTGCTTCTTTTTCAGCTTTTTCTTTTGCTGCAACTGTTTCTTCTTTTTCAGAAGCAATGCTGTCAGACTGACTGTTTAATTCATTAATTTGAGAAGCTGCGCTTCCTTTTTGCTTTTTCACTTCTGCGAACAATTTATCTTTTTCATCTAACTGTTTTGTTAAATCTGCTTGAAGTGTTTCAAGCTTTGTAAGTGTTGTTTGAACGTCTTGAAGTTTTGTGTTCAATTCGTTTTCAGATTTTTTTAATTCCGCTTTATCTTTTTCTTGTTCTTTGATGATTTCATTATCGGCACTGATCAGTTTTGTTACTGCACCTGCACGGCTGATGAAGTCACTGAAGCTGCTTGCCCCTAAAAGAACATCTATGTATTTTGCAGAACCACCGCTTGCTTGAAGAGCACGTACACGCTTTTTCAGAAATTCATTTCTTTCTTCAATGCGCTGCTCTGTTTCAGCAATTTCTTTTTTCAGTGCGCTGATTTCTTCTTTTGTTTTTTTGTTTTCTGCTTGTTTTGCTTCAATTTGATCACTTGTTTTTAATGCTTGCTCATCAATTTCTTTAAGTTTGTTCGCTAGTTCAGCTTGTTTTGCTTCAAGCTTAGATAGCTCGCCCTTTTTCTTTTCAAGACTTTTGTTGACCTCAGCTTGTTTACTATCAAGTTCTTGTTGTTTCTGTTCAAAGTTTTCTGCATGCGCTGTTTGATTAAATGGAATGAATAAACCACTCGTTCCAATAACAGACGCTAAACCAAGTGTAATTAACTTTTTCACGAATAGTTCCTCCTTTGACAATTTCCCCAGCGACATATGAAAGCAGCAGATTACCTGCCAATCAATCTGCACCGCTCATATGCCTTTTTTTTCTAATTCCAATTCCCACAGCCTGTGATGAGAACAGAAAGTTCATGATCATATTGATTGTTTCTATCACAAAATTTTTACAGTATGTATAGTAAAATATCAAAATATATGTTTTCGTATTTGATCCACGAAACCCATTATACCTTAGACATCGACAAAATGAGCTAATATTTTTATTACATTTATATTTCAAATAGATTTCGAGTCTGTCATACTTCGCCAAATTCGTGCAAACCACTTTTTTTATACAAAAAAAGAGCGAAGCCTATGCTGGCATGCTCTTGATATATGTTTCCGTATACCTATTTAATCTAGTAAAGTACAAATGACCTTTTCATACTTAGATAGTGTCTGTGAGCTAATTTGAAAACGTGCGGCAACCTCTTTTTTTGTTGCCCCTTTTTCTTGATGTTCACTCAGCCATAAATAATAGGCTGCTGCCGCCCAAGCTTCTGCATTTTTCCTGACCATCCCAGAAGCTCTTGCCTGTTGAATGATATGAAACAACCAGAAATAAAGCATGTGATTGTCAGGATGAACAGCTTCTTCGAGTGCGGTTGCCGCTCGCTTTGTAAACATGGCATCATCAGAAAAAGATCGCTCTTTTATTTGCTCTCCATAAAGAAGTAATTCAACAAATTGCTGTTCAAAAGATGTTTTAGCAGCATGTGTATCGAGCACTGCTCGGAGAACATCATCTTCACCTTTTTTCTTACTCATAAAGTAAGCTGTGAGTCTTTCCTCGACAGAGTACGTCCCATTTGAAACTGGCTCATCTGCTTTATCCTGCCACGGCTTGATCTCATCTGCATCAATATCCTCTTCGATCATCTTATCCCAAACGGTTTGCGCAAGAGCTGGATGTCCTGTTTGGTAAGCTGCACTTGCTAGCCAATACAAAAACGTACTATCGCCTTGAAAGCCTCTTTTGTATAAAGAATATAGCCATTTAAATGCCCAGTCGTATCGTCCGACCAAGGCAAATGTCGCTCCAAGCTTATAACGCTGTTCACTTAATATTGGATACACGTGCGTTAACTGCTCTGAGAGCATCTGTACTTTTCCCTCTTGTTTCTCATAGTGATAAAAGACAAGCTGATTGCAAAGGGCATGCAGATTGCCGGGGTTATCATGTAGCACCCGGTTCAACATTTCTTTTGCTTTTTTAATTTTCCCAGAATAAAAATAGGCCAAAGCGAGATTGTTATACGCTGACCAAAATTCGGGATAATCAACAATCATCTGCTCCAGCATCAAAATGGCTTCTTCAAGCCGACCGCTTTCTAGTAAATGATTCGCTTCATCTTGTTTGACAATCAGATCATCCTGATCATATAGGAAGTCTCCATCCTCTTCATCACTCATATCGAGTAAATCTAGCAAATCATCATTTTCATCAGCGAACTCGCCGTTCTCATCCAATGCTGCGTAAGCTGTCGCCGACTTGTATGCCTCTTGAAATAAGCCAAGGTTCGCATAATTATTTGCTTTGAAATAATGACAGTCTGTCATCTGCTCGTCCACATGCCCAAGAATGAAATCTAGCAAATCATTTGATTGCTGGTAATGTCCCATTTCTGTATAAATGATCGCAAGCTGTGATAACATATCAACATTTTCAGGTTCAAGCACAATTGCACGCTGAATCAACTTACTTGCTCTTGGCAAGTTTCTCTCTTTGTATGCTTTAAGCCCTTTATGAAAAAAGTATAGTCCATCTTGAAAGAGCTGGACAACTTGTGTGTTGTTGTTTTGAGAAGTGTATTTACTCACCGATACCCTCCATTTCGAACAGTGTACCGAGTGTAGTATACCATACTTCACGGACTGTCACATAGATATAAAGAAATGATTCAATTGAACTCCCTTTTACAGTAAAAAAGCCGGGCAAAGCCCAAGCTCTCTTTTAGCCTTGATGACGTTTTTCCAACACTTTTAACACATCGTCAAGCGGCAGGTTTTGTTCGCGCAATAGAACAAGTAAATGAAAAAGTAGATCTGCTGTCTCCCACTTTAATTCCTCTTGATCTCGGTTTTTAGCAGCGATGATCACTTCTGATGCTTCTTCTCCCACTTTTTTCAGGATTTTGTCGACACCTTTTTCAAATAAATAAGTTGTATAGGCACCTTCTGGCATTTCAGTTTGACGCTTCGCAATGACTTGTTCAAGCTCATTGAAGATGGCGAAACGGTTGCCTTCTGTACGTTGTTCTGCTTCATTTGCAAAACAACTGTAGCTCCCCGTATGACAGGCTGGTCCACTTGGGTCAACAAGAACGACGAGCGCATCCTGATCACAGTCATAACGAATTTCTTTCACTTTTTGCGTGTGACCAGATGTTTCACCTTTGTGCCAGAGTTTTTTTCTCGAACGACTGAAAAACCAAGTTTCTCCTGATTCAATCGTTTTCTCGTAGGATTCTTTATTCATATAAGCAAGCGTCAATACTTCTTTGCTCTGTGCATCCTGTACAATTGCTGGAATAAGACCAGCTTCATTAAAGGTTAACTCATTTGCCTGCTTCATCTCACACTCACTCCATGTTTTCTAATATAGGACTTGACCTCTTGGATTGATGTTTCTTTATAGTGAAAAATGGATGCCGCTAATGCTGCGTCTGCCGCTCCTTTTGTGAAAGCATCAAGCATATGGGCTGCATTTCCCGCACCACCTGAAGCGATGACAGGTACATTCACAGCTTCAGATACAAGCCTTGTCAAACGATGATCAAATCCTTTTTTCTCTCCATCAGAATCCATACTTGTTAGTAAAATTTCACCCGCACCTTTGAGTACGGCTTCTTTTGCCCATTCACTTACTTCTAGTTCGGTCTTCTTACGTCCACCATGTGTATATACAAAATACGTTTCTTTTTCCTCATCGTATTTCGCATCAATTGCAACGACAATACATTGTGAGCCAAAATAGTCTGCCCCTTCCGTAATCAGCTCTGGTCTTAACACAGCCGCTGTATTGACGGATACCTTATCAGCACCTGCTCTGAGGATACGTTTCATATCATCAAGATGATTGATCCCACCACCGACGGTAAACGGAATAGCGAGTGTCGAAGCAACTCGTTCAACTACATCAACCATTGTTTTTCTACCTTCATGTGATGCGGATATATCAAGGAAAACGAGTTCGTCGGCTCCCTCTTGATCATAGAGCTCTGCTAATTCAACAGGGTCGCCAGCATCTTTTAAACCGAGGAATTGAATGCCTTTAACAACACGCCCTTCCTTTACGTCCAAACAAGGAATGATTCGCTTCGTAATCATATATGATCCAGCCTTTCAAGACCTTCAGCTACAGTAAATTGTTTTGTATAGATTGCTTTCCCAACAATCGCACCAGATACACCTGAGCGGCTGTATTTAGCAAGCTTTACTAAATCAGCAATCGAGCCTACTCCGCCTGAGGCAATCACTTTCTTACCAGTTGCTTCTGCAAGGCGAATCGTGCTCTCCACATTCGGACCTGAAAGCATACCGTCTACACCAATATCTGTGAAAATAAATACCTCTGCTCCTTCTTTTGCTAGCTCTTTCCCAAGTTCTTCTGCCTTCACTTCAGATGTTTCAAGCCATCCCTCTGTAGATACATATCCATCACGTGCATCTAAGCCAATGGCAATTTTCTCACCGTACTGTGAGAGCATTTTTTTGACAAAATCGGGATTTGACACAGCAGAACTTCCAAGAATGACACGATCAACACCATGGGATAAGTAAAAATCGACATCGGCTTCTGTTCGAATCCCGCCACCAATTTGCACTTTTACATCAAGTGTTGAGGCAATATCAATTACATGTTTGTCATTGATTCGCTTGCCAGCCTTTGCACCATCTAGATCAACCAAGTGAATCCACTTTGCTCCTTCTCCCGCAAAAAGTGTTGCCATCTCTAGCGGTGAGTCTCCGTAAATTGTTTCTTGATCATAGTCGCCTTGCACAAGACGAACACATTTCCCATCTCTCATATCAATGGCTGGATATAATGTAAAAGCACTCATTTGTTCACCCTCTGTTCATTTGCAATTTGAATAAATTGTTTTAATATGGACATTCCAGCCGTACTACTTTTTTCGGGATGAAATTGCGCCCCTAGCACGTTGCCTCTTCCAACTACTGCAGGAACCTGTACACCATATGCCGCACTTGCCAAGACATCTTCCTCATTCATATCGCTTACATAATAGGAATGAACAAAATATGCATAGCCTTCTGGTACACCATCGAATAGTGGAGATGGTTGGTGGAAGGTTAATTGATTCCAGCCCATGTGTGGTACCTTTAAACGATTGCCTTTCTCATCCTGATCTTTAAGGAGCACAACATGACCCTTTAATAATCCAAGACCATTCGTCATCCCTGCCTCTTCACTTTTTTCAAAGAGGAGCTGCATGCCAAGACAAATCCCAAATAACACCTTACCTTGTTCAACGGCTTTGTGAATAAAGACATCAAGACCCGTCTCTCTTAGCTGCTGCATCGCATCTCTAAATGAGCCGACACCGGGCAGGATATAAGCAGTCGCTTTTTCCAGTTCTTCTATTTTAGAGGAAACGATATAAGAAGCACCAGCGCGCTCAAGTGCCTTGGAGACGCTAAATAAATTCCCCATGCCATAATCAATCACACCGATCATTTAGAGCATCCCCTTTGTAGACGGAATTCCTTTTACACGAGGGTCTATCGTAGTTGCTTCATCAAGGGCTCGTGCCATCGCTTTAAAAATGGCTTCAATTATGTGGTGTGTATTCGTTCCATAGTGAACGATGACATGTAAATTCATTCGTGCTTCAAGTGCGAACTTCCAAAGGAACTCGTGCACAAGCTCAGTGTCAAAGGTCCCGACTTTTTGGCTTGGGAATGTTGCTCTCATTTCTAAATGAGGACGATTACTTAAATCGACGACAACTTGCGCAAGTGTTTCATCCATAGGAACAAAACTTGATCCGTATCGTTTAATTCCTTTTTTATCACCAAGTGCTTCCTTTAACATTTGACCAAGGACAATCCCTATATCTTCTGTTGTATGATGATCATCGACTTCTGTGTCTCCTTTGGCATCAACAGTTAAATTAAAGTGACCATGCTTTGTAAATAAATCAAGCATATGCGTCATAAATGGGACATCTGTTTGAATATCCGCTTTCCCTTCTCCATCAATTTCAAGAGATAAGGAAATGTTCGTTTCATTTGTTTTTCTCTCTGTGCTTGCCTGTCTCATTCAGATTCCTCCCGCTTTCTTGCTTCAATCGATCTTGCGTGCGCTTCAAGACCCTCTAACCTTGCAAAGGCGGCAATGCTTTCCCTGCTTGCTTCGAAGGCTTCTTTGCTATATGAAATAATGCTCGTTTTCTTTTGAAAATCCGTCACGTTTAATGGGCTTGAAAACCTCGCCGTCCCATTTGTCGGGAGTACGTGATTCGGTCCAGCAAAATAATCGCCTACTGGCTCTGGACTATAACGCCCTAAAAAGATGGCTCCTGCATGTTTCAATTGTCCAAGCAATGCTTCTGGATGCTTCGTCAGTACTTCCAAATGCTCTGGCGCTAGCTGATTAACAACCTCGACGGCACTTTTGATTGAATCAGTTACATAAATATGTCCGTGATCTTGAATAGACTGCTGTGCAATCGCTTTTCTTGGCAAGGTTTTCAGCTGTTGCTCAACCTCTTGTTGTACTGCTTTCGCAAGTTCTAAAGATGGCGTGACGAGTACACTTGATGCGAGTACATCATGCTCTGCCTGAGATAACAAATCTGCCGCAATTTCATGTGCAAATGCTGTTTCATCAGCTAATATAGCAATTTCACTCGGGCCTGCAATCATATCAATGTCTACCTGTCCAAACACTTCCCGTTTGGCTAGTGCGACATAAATGTTACCAGGCCCTGTAATTTTATCTACAGGTTGAATGGTTTCTGTCCCATAGGCAAGGGCGGCAATCGCTTGAGCGCCTCCCATCTTGTATATATCTGTGATACCAAGTTCGTGTGCAGCTGCAAGCACTGCATCAGAGATCCGCCCATCTTTGCCCGGTGGTGTCACAAGGACAATACGCTCGACACCGGCAACGAGTGCAGGAATGACATTCATGAGAACAGAAGATGGATAAGCGGCTGTTCCTCCTGGTACATAGACACCAACGGAATCAAGCGGAGTAATTTTTTGCCCGAGCATAGACCCATCTGGTTGATGGTAGAACCATGACGAAGCGAGTTGGCGCTCATGATATGCTTTAATATTCTGAATCGCAGTTTGGATGACTTTCATCATTGAATCATCTAAGCGATTATATGCTTCTTCTCGCTCACGTCCGGTCACAAGAGGATTCTCAATGGACACGCCATCAAATTGTTTTGTACATGAGAAAATTGCTTGATCACCATTTAACCGTACTGCTTGAATAATGTCCTGAACAGACTTACGCTGCTCCTCTGTGCCTGTGTCAAGGGAACGTTTTAGTGAGAGACGATCCTTTTCGCCCAAATTGACTTGTGTGATTTTCATGATTGTCCCTCTCCTTCAATGATCCTTGCAAGGCGTAATGCCATTTGGTCAATGACTTCATCTTTCATTCGATAGCTGACAGGGTTGACGATAAAACGGGATGTAATATCGCAAATGTGCTCTGTTTCAACAAGTCCGTTCTCCTTTAAGGTTTGACCAGTAGAGACAATATCCACAATTCGATCAGCCAAACCAATTAAAGGTGCTAGTTCTATTGATCCGTTCAATTTAATAATTTCTACTTGCTCGCCCTGTTCGCGAAAATAAGTAGAAGCAACGTTTGGATATTTTGTCGCTACTCTAGGCGCAACGCTTCCCCATCCTGCTCCAGGTAAGCCAGCAACAGCAAGATGACATTTGCTAATGTTTAGATCCAGTACCTCATATACGTCTCGTTCTTCCTCAAGCATGACATCCTTGCCCGCAATACCAACATCCGCCACACCATGCTCGACATAGGTCGTCACATCCATTGGCTTTGCAAGAATAAAACGAAGATTCTCTTCTGGCACATCAATGATCAGCTTTCGTGAATCCTCAAATTCCTCTGGCAATTGATAGCCTGCCTGTCTTAAAAGCCCTGCTGCTTCGTCAAAAATACGGCCCTTTGGCATTGCCATCGTCAACACTTTACCCATTTTGCTCTTCCTTTCTTGCGCCAATAAAATATGTCACCCGTCCAAATGATTTTGTCATTGCATCAATATTTTCAATGCCAGACAGGTCTTGCAACACGATTTTCTTCCCCTTTTTTCGTTCTTCCGCAGCAAATGCGAACGCCTCTAGTCGCTGTTCTTTACTAAAAATAACCGCTTCCTGCGGATCAGTTTCTTCTTTTGTATCAAGCGCCTCCAGTAGACGATCTAATCGCAGTCCAAACCCTGTCGCTGGTGCAGGTGAGTGAAAATGAGCCAAAAGCTGGTCATATCTGCCCCCACTCCCGATCACTGAGCCTACATTATCTGCAAATACTTCGAACAAAATTCCCGTATAGTAGCTCATATGGCTCACCATGCTCAAATCCAAACGAATATATTCCGTACATCCATAATCCTCTAAAGTCTCCCATAGTGCACATAGCTCTTTGAGAACCTGTGTTGCTTCATTTGAGACGACAATCTCTTCTGCTTTTTTTGTAATTTCCTTGCCACCACGTAGGTCAAGAAGTTGAAGTAGTCTTTGCTGATCAATTGATGACAGTGGTAAGTGATTGACATGCTGTCTGTAGCCAACATAATTTTTTTCATATAAGAAACGACGTAGCACATTTGCTCGTTCAGCATTCCCTAACACTTCAACAAATAAAGCTTCTGCCAGTCCGACGTGACCGATAGCAATTTTAAAAGAATCTAACCCTGCGTTCTTAAGAGCAAAGACAACGAGAGCAATCACCTCTGCATCTGCACTAATAGAGCCGTCTCCGATCAGTTCAATTCCCACTTGTTCAAATTCAGACGGGCGCCCACCTTCTCTTTCTTGAGC
This sequence comes from Bacillus sp. NPDC077027, assembly GCF_050269555.1. Classification (NCBI taxonomy): domain Bacteria; kingdom Bacillati; phylum Bacillota; class Bacilli; order Caryophanales; family Bacillaceae; genus Bacillus; species Bacillus sp. NPDC077027. The sequence goes on from NZ_JBNNIO010000002.1 coordinate 351,895, forward strand.
ACGAAAAACATTCGCTGCATAGCCAACACGAAGCGGAAATGCCTGTTGATGGAGCTTTGATGCTGCCACCCTTGCAATAGGACCCGTCATATCAGGTCGTAACACTAATGTTTTTCCATTCTGATCTAAAAGCTTAAAAAGCTGTGTATCTGTAATCGCCGATTGAACTCCGACTGTATCGTAAAATTCAAGTGTCGGCGTCTCCATAAATTGATAGCCCCAGCCATTCATCACTTCTGATAATGACGACCGAACCTTTTTCTTTGCTTCAAACAGCCCTGGTAACGAATCTCTCATTCCATAAGGCTTCTCAAACATAAACATCTTCTTCTACACCTCCAAAGCATCAAAACAAAAAATTCTGAATCCTTTAGTTCGCTAATATGATAATATGCTAACAGAATGAAGTGATTAAATCAATCATTTTATTCACTCTTTAATGCTTTCAGAAATTGTTAGAAATATTACATTCCAATGACACATTCTATTTTTAACATTTCTAATAAAGCATCATGCTATAATACTTAAAAATATTGATTCAATTCAGGAGAGCACAGTGAAATTTATTTATACATTCATCTTAACTTTGTTATGCACAGGTATTGTTTATTTAGGGTTTATTTTCTTTTCACAAGTAGACGATGTGAAGAAACCAGCAACGCCATCAACCTCAAAAAATGATGAAAATGATGCTGTTGAGAAACAACAATCAATCACTCAAAAAAAGGCATTAAAAGGCAGCCAGGAAGCAATGGATGTCGTGTTATACAACCAAATGGATGCACCAAAGCTTTATAACGGATGCGAAGTAACAAGTCTTGCCATGCTACTGAATTACAGTGGATATGATGTCACGAAAAATACTCTGGCAAACCGTATTGCTAGAGTACCACTCAACTATGATAATGGGTTAAAAGGAAATCCAAATGATGGTTTTGTAGGGGATATGGAAAACGGACCAGGGCTTGGCGTCTATCATGGACCCATTTATGATGTAGCCAAAAAATATGCCGGAGATCAAGTCGTTGATTTAACAGGCAAAAAAATTGAGAAGGCCATATACCAACAGCTAGAAAATGGATACCCTGTCTGGGTGATCACAACATCAACGTTTCAAAAAGTCGACAACATGGAAACTTGGAATACGCCGAATGGAAAAATCGACATCACCTTCAACGAGCATAGCGTTGTCATTACCGGCTATGACGAAGATCACGTGTATTTAAACAATCCATATGGACAAAAGAATCAAAAGGTCGACCGTAAAAACTTTGAAGCCTCTTGGAAACAAATGGGCAGTCAAGCGATCATCATTCAATCTTAAAAAAACCCGCTCTCACTTCAGCGGGTTTTTCCAAATCCTCTTTATTCTGCTTCTGATACGACAGCAAAGCGTTCGCCGACATGCGCAGACTGTTCAATTTCATCTACAAGGGCAATGGCATAATCTGAATAACTCACATAGCTATCTCCCTTGCTATTCACAATGAGATGGTCTTTTCCTTTTTGATAAGCACCTGTACGTTTGCCTTCTTCATCAAAGAAAGCAGCAGGACTAAGGAATGTCCATTTCAATCTTGTCGTTGCTTGTAGGTCTTTTAAATTCTGAGTTTGCTGAGAAGCTGTTGCATAATATTCCTTAGGAAATTCAGGTGTATCTATAAGTCTTATTGTCTTCTCTTCATCTACAAACAGACTACCCGCTCCCCCAACGACGATGAGACGCGTTTCAGGTGCTTCCTTCAAGATGTCAATCAGTTTCTTCCCTGCATCAACATGCAAATGTTCCTGACCAGCAGGTGCCCCAAATGCATTCACAACAACATCGAATCCTTTTATATCTTCTGCTGAAAGTGAGAACACATCCTTTTCAAGAACATCAACTGATGCATCCGTTACCTTTGCTGCATTTCGAACGATAGCAGTTACTTCATACCCTCTTGCTTTCGCCTCTTTTAAGATCTCATTTCCTGCTTTACCTGTTGCACCGATTAAACCTATTTTCATCTCTCATTCCTCCAATAATATATTTATCAGCAAAGATCGCTGTGAAAACAAAATTAATGTAACAAAGGTGGTTACATCTTAGTTAAAAAAAATTGAATGCTTTATCCAATTCTTTTTATTAACACTTGCGTTAATTCACTTAACTGAATATCTGCAAGCACTTGTTCCATTGCACTTTGTGCTCGGCATAAAATGAGTTCAAGTACCGCTTGAATATTCGCACCGATTGGGCAGTCAGGATTGGGGCTATCATGAAATTGAAACAATTCACCTTCATCAACGACTTCTACGGCTTTATAAACATCAAGCAACGTGATGTCTTCTTCATTTCGATTCAACTGTGAACCGCCCTTGCCTAGACTTGTTGCAATTAAACCTGCCTTTTTTAACTTACTCATAATTCTCCGAATGACGACAGGATTCGTATTAACGCTTCCAGCGATATCCTCTGAGGTTTGCAACTTCCCTTTTTCAAGCGATAGCAAGGCCAGAATATGGACAGCGACAGTAAATCTGCTGCTGATTTTCATGTTTTTCTCACCTCTGTTGTAATCATTATAGTTACACCTTTACGATTTGTCAACATCCCGCATAAAAAAATCTGCCGAGATTACTCAGCAGATGTATGTTGACGCGCTTCCATTTCTTCCTTTGTATAAATTATACGCATTGGATTTCCACCAACAAAGGCTCCAACAGGTACGTCCTTATGAACGAGCGTCCCCGCAGAAACCGTTGCCCCATCTCCAATCGTTACACCAGGCAAAATGGTTGTATTCGCACCAATCATGACTTCATCTCCAATACATACTTCCCCAAGCCGATACTCTTTAATCAAGTATTCATGTGCCAAAATCGTTGTATTATAACCGATTACACTATTACGCCCCACGATTATCTTTTCAGGGAACATAAGATCCACCATCACCATTAAGGCAAACGATGTATCCTGACCAACTTTCATGCGTAAAAACGTACGATAAATCCAATTCTTCATGCCCAAAAATGGTGTATATCGTGCGATTTGAATAAAGATAAAATTTTTCACGACTTTCAAAAACGGGACAGTTTGATAGACTTGCCTCAGCGAGTTTGCCCCTTTTACTGGATAACGATCCGTTCTTCTCAATTCAATCAGCTCCAACAATCTTTAACAGATCACTCATCTGTTTCAACATGAAATCAGGCTTATGCTGAAGCAGTGCCTCTTCTCCTTTAATGGACCAGGACACACCAGCCGTTTTGGTTCCTGCTGCTTTTCCAGACAAAATATCATGATAATTGTCGCCGACCATGATCGCTTCTTGCGGATCACTACCTAGTTTCGATAATGCCAGCAATACTGGTTCAGGATGTGGCTTCTCATGTTCTACATCATCAAGGGTCACAATGACCTCGAAGTATGGTTCGAGACCCGTCAGCTTTAGCCCCATCAATACTGTATCTCGAATTTTGGTTGTCACAATACCAAGTTTAAAACCTTTGTCTTGCAAAATTCCCAATGTGTCAATAACCGTTTCATATTCAGTCACTAACGCATCATGATGATCATGATTAAACGCTCGATACATCGTGATCATCTCTTCTGTCTGATCAGGATGTATCGCTGAAAACGTATCAAATAAAGAAGGTCCAATAAAATCCAGCACATCCTCACGCGCATAACGCCCAGGGACGTAATGATCCAGTGTATGAAGAAAAGATGCGATGATTAACTCGTTTGTATTGATTAATGTACCGTCTAAATCAAATAATACGGTGTTGATTGTATGTTGATTCATACTGCTTCCTTTCTAACAGCCGCACACTCCCATTTACGCCAAAAGAAACTAATGGTGGCTGTCAATAAAATAGCTGAAATGACTCGGATGAGAAGAAGTGGCCAAATTGGTATGCCGAGGGGGATAAAGATGAGCGTATCCTCTATCACTGCGTGACAGGCAACGAGAAATATAAAAGCGAGTGTCAAATCTTTTTTACTTACACCATCTTCTTCCACCGCCTTCATCATCACACCTGCACCATATGCCAGTCCAATTGTCAGTCCTGCAACCATCGTCATTGACGTATTTTCCTTCATTCCGAGCATTCTCGTAAAAGGAGAAAACCATTTAGAGAAGAAGTGAAGCCAGCCCGAATCTCTCATCAACTGAATGATCACCATCAGAGGAATGACGATACAAGCAAGCTGAAGGACACCAAGGACAGCTTTTTGCAACGCAAGTAAGACGATCATGAACCAACTAGGTTCATCAACAACTTGTGAAGCTGCGATAAATCCAAATTGAGCTGTTTCTTGGCCCCCTTGCCATACAAGATGAATGGTTATTGCAGAAACAATCGCAAGGCTTATTCGTACCAATAAAATAATTGAAATCCGCAAGCCAACCTTTGCTGCCACTGTTGATTCAATGATTAAATTGTGACAAAAGGACAGCATCACAGCTAAAATAAATACTTCTTTTACAGATAGATCCAAGGTCAAAATAGCTGCGATACCAGCATACAAGTTCAACATGTTACCTAAAACAAGTGGGATGGCTGCTTCACCAGAGAGACCAAAAATGCCCATGAATGGCCTAATGAATTGAATGAACCAATCCATAACGGGCGTATGCTGTAAAATGCTCACAAGAATGGTCACTGGAAAAATGACTTTTCCAAGCGTCCACGTAGTGAATAAACCCGCCTTTAAACCGTTCTTTAATGTATCCCCCATCCGTACCCCTCCTGTTTAATTCGACGAATCACTTTCCTTATATTTAATAGAGGCATAACCCTTCACTCGTCTAATCAAGATAAGCAAAATTGCCGTCACAAGAATAACAATCGAAATCATCTGTGCCACACGAAGATGCTCAGTTAACATCAAGCTGTCTGTTCTCATTCCTTCGATAAAGTATCGACCGATCGAGTACCAGATCAAATAGGATAAGAAGATTTCTCCCCGTCGTAAAGACGTTCTTCTCAGTAAAATTAAAATTAGAACACCGACAATATTCCATAAGGATTCATATAAGAACGTTGGGTGATAATACACACCATCAATATACATTTGGTTAATCATAAACTCAGGCAGATGCAAATTTTCTAAAAAGGCTCTAGAAACAGCCTCTCCGTGTGCTTCTTGGTTAATAAAATTACCCCAACGTCCAATCGCTTGAGCTAAAAGAATACTTGGTGCTGCAATATCTGCAACCTTCCAAAATGAAAGCTTTCTCACCTTTGTAAAAATAATAGCGGTGAGCACCGCACCTATTAATCCACCATGAATAGCGATTCCGCCGTTCCAAATCTTGATGATTTCACTAGTATGATCACGATAATAATCCCATTCAAACACAACATAGTAGATGCGTGCACAAATAATGGCGATAGGGATCGCAAATAAAATAAGGTCAATAAACGTATCTTTGTTTAATCCTCTTTTTTCACATTCCTTTAGTGCTAGCCATAGACCAAGCAATGCACCAACGCCAATAATGACACCGTACCAGTGAACCGAAATAGGACCAAGCTGAATCGCTATCGGGTCAATTGGTTTAATTGCTTCATTCATATAGACAACTCCTATTCTTCTTGACCATTATCTTCAATCACATCAGCAAGTTTACTCGTAAATTGTTCTGCTGCATTATGTCCCATTCTCTTCAGACGGAAATTCATAGCTGCCACCTCAATAATAACCGCTAAGTTTCGGCCTGGTCGTACCGGGATTGTCAGCTTAGGAACATCTGTATCAATAATTCTCATTTTATCCTCTTCAAGCCCCAATCGATCATACTGCTTGCCTTGCTCCCAAAGCTCAAGATTCATCACAATCGTAATTCTCTTAAAGCTTCTTACTGCACCAGCACCGAATAACGTCATCACATTAATAATACCAAGACCTCGAATTTCTAATAGATGCTCGATCAGTTCAGGCGCACTACCGACAAGCGTATCCTGATCCTCTTGACGAATTTCCACACAATCATCTGCTACAAGACGATGACCTCTCTTTACGAGCTCCAGAGCTGTCTCACTCTTCCCAACTCCGCTTTTACCAATTAATAATACACCCACACCGTATACATCTACGAGGACTCCATGAATCGCCGTAGTCGGTGCGAGCTTACTTTCTAAAAAGTTTGTCAACCTGCTTGAAAGCCTTGTCGTTTTCAAGCTAGACTTTAAAACTGGCACACCATTTTCATTCGATGCTTCAATTAATTCTTTGGGCACTTCGCGATCTCGTGACAAAATAATAGCAGGTGTAATATCTGTACAAAGAGACATCATTCTCTGCTGTCTTTCTTGTTCAGGAAGCTGTTCAAAAAAAGAAAGCTCGGTTTTCCCTAAAAGCTGAACTCTTTCTTTTGGATAATATGTAAAGTAACCAGCCATTTCAATTCCTGGCCTAGAAAGATCACTGATTGTAATGGGACGGTTAATCCCTTCCTCTCCACTTATCAGCTCAAGATGAAATTGGTTCATTATGTCCTTCGTACGAACTTTCGGCACGTTTCTTCCTCCTTTTATCACAAGCGTTTCAGGCATACAGATCTATTTTATCACTTTCAATGATGAACCCAAAATACATTTTTACAAAAGCAGAACAGCGCTAAATCCGACTGGTATAGACAACTATACTTAAAAAGGATAAACTATACATAAACACTTGATCGTGAGGAGGCGTGAATCATGAGCGATTCTTTATTGCTTTCACATATGAATATTGTGACTGAAGACGGAATCATCAAGAACGGATTTGTCGGTTTGCGCGATGGCAAGATTGACTATATTTCAACAACAGAACCGACAGGAAATTATGAAAAAGTATATATTTCCCGGGAAAACTTTTATTTACTCCCTGGAATGATTGATATTCATATCCATGGTGGCTATGGAGCTGATATGATGGATGCAACACATGATGCAATGAATACACTAGCTGACAATCTACCCTCAGAAGGAACGACAAGCTTTTTAGCGACAACCATTACACAAAACCATCAAGAGATCACACATGCATTAAAAAATGTCGCTGATTGGAAAAGTCATAATGAAGAGAAGGCTGGTACACAGGCACAATGTCTAGGCATTCATCTGGAGGGTCCATTTATCTCCACACAAAAAGCTGGAGCACAACCTGCTAAATGGATTACGCAACCCAACATATCACTTTTCAATCAATGGTTTGAAGAGGCAGGTCAGCTCATCAAGGTTGTCACATTTGCACCAGAAGAAGATGAAGATTTTACATTTTTGTCTCTTTTAAAGGAGAAGAACATCATTCCTTCAATTGGTCATACAAATGCAGAAAGTGACATTATCGAATCAGTAGCACTTAAAGGAGCACAACACATCACTCATCTATATAATGCAATGAGTCCATTTCAACATCGAGATCCCAATGTTGTCGGTGCTGCTTTAACAAATGAACGTTTATTAACAGAATTAATTACAGACGGGATTCACTCCCATCCTTTATCCATCAAACTTGCCTATTTGGCAAAGAGCAGTAAAAACTTAATCATGATTACAGACTCAATGAGAGCCAAAGGACTTGGTGAGGGAACTTATGAATTCGGCGGTCAAACTGTGACTGTCAGTGGTAAAAAAGCGTTGCTCCCAGATGGAACACTAGCTGGATCTATCTTACGTATGAAGGACGGAGTGAAGCTAATGAAACAAACAACCAACTGTAATTGGAATGAAATCGCCAATATGACTTCTAAAAACGCAGCAAAACAGCTTGGTTTGGACCACCAGATCGGGAGTATAGAAGTCGGTAAATGTGCTGATTTGGTTTTATGGAAAGAATCTGGAGAACTAGTACTCACCATTTGTCAGGGACAAATAGCTTGGGAAGAAAAGGAGACATCACACTCATGAACATAATTGAATTCAAAGATTCACAACATGTAAGCAAAGAAGCTGCTTCAATCATCGCAAAGACAATTCACGAAAAACCAAATGCAGTGCTTGGTTTAGCTACTGGTGGTACACCAATTGGCACATATCAAGAGTTAATCCATTTACATCAAGAAAAAGGGCTGTCCTTCCGTCAAATCAAAACAGTCAACCTTGATGAATATGTTGGTCTAGATAGCGATCATGCAAACAGTTATATGACGTATATGAAGGAGCACCTATTTGACCACATTGATATACCAAGAGAGAATTATCATCTCCCAAACGGCTCTGCGTCGGATTTAGCGGGCGAATGTTTGCGATATGAGCATTTTATTCAAAGCTTAGGTGGCGTTGATATACAACTTCTTGGAATTGGACAAAATGGGCATATTGGCTTTAACGAACCTGGTACACCCTTTTCATCAAAAACACATGTCGTTGCGTTAGATGAGAACACACGACAAGCCAATGCACGATACTTTTCTTCTATTCATGATGTGCCTAAAAAAGCCGTTACAATGGGAATTCAAAGCATTCTTTCAAGCAAAAAAATTCTACTGCTCGCAACAGGAAAATCGAAAGCTGAAGTGATAAAATATTTAGAACATGCCGAAGTTCACCCAGATTTCCCAGCATCTGCTCTGAAACTTCATCAAAATGTTACTGTCTTGATCGATCAAGAGGCTGGTTCACTACGCTAAAAACGAAAGGATTTTCACATGTTTATTGATAAGCAGTCACCTATCCCAATGTACCATCAAATTATGGAGAACTTGAAAAAACAAATTGAGAATGGAACTTTAGCCCCTGATACGCTCATTCCTTCTGAAAGAGAATACGCAGAACGCTTTGAAATCAGTCGGATGACCGTCAGACAGGCATTGTCAAACCTCGTCAATGAAGGTTATTTGTATCGCCAAAAAGGAAAGGGTACTTTTGTCAGCAGAAAGAAATTCGAACAACCTCTTCAAGGCTTAACGGGGTTCACAGAAGATATGAAACAGCGAGGATTAAGAGCATCAAGTAAGCTGATCGAATTTCAAAAAATCATGTGTCCAAACGATTTACTAGCACACCTTCAATTAAAAGAGGGTGCAATGGTTTTTGAATTAAAGAGAATTCGTCTAGCGAATGAGGAACCAATGGCCGTTGAAACGAGCTATATGCCAGAAAAATTTGCAGATGAATTAGCCAAAGAGCACTTAACAGGCTCTTTATATGAATATATTGAACAAAAAACAGGTGTAGCTATTGCTCATGCAAAACAAGAGCTTGAAGCAAACATTGCGACAAAAGAAGAAGCGGACTGGCTTTCAATTGTAGAAGGTGCACCTGTGTTGTCTATCGTTAGAACGACATACCTTCAAAATGACCTGCCATTTGAATACGTGACTTCAGTCTATCGGGGAGATCGATATAAACTGATCCATACAATGGAAAGATAAATGTGCTCTCTTTCAATCGAGAGCACATTTACTTATTTTTATTGACGAAGCAAGCGAAACTCTTCCTCTTTTTTTGTATGAATTTTCCAAATGGGTGATACAGATTTCCCGTTAAATCTGTCTTTGGCGACTGTATACCAATAATACTCTTGATCAGGCTTTAATCCCTTCCAATGGAACGTAGCTTTTTTACCACTTTTGACACCTCTTACTTCTCCAAGTAATGCATTTGTATAGACATTCAACTCAAAATAATTCGTCCTTACCGCTTTCATTTTAGGTGTTAAATCAACGTCGATTGAAAATTCATCTTGATCCCCATACGTTTTGAGATCGTAAAAATGCTCTTGGTTTAAATAAGGAGAATATGTTGTGAAATGCAACTGATTCCGAACTTGATCTGCTGTGATCACACGCATAAAACCTTGTCCACCCTCAGGACCTGCCTGATAATCCGCTAAAATTTGATAAACTTTCCGATCCCCTTTTCCATCCTTGTCATCATCAATCTCATCCACTTTCCGGCTTGCTCCATGGTAATGACCACTAAAAACAGCAACGACATTGGGGTTAGGCTTCACTACTTGTTTGAAAATAACTTCTCCGATCGGACTTCTGTTCCCGCTCACGAGCAAATATTCATGGAAGTTCAATATCACAATTCGATCTGGATGTTCTGAAATGACACGTTTCATCCATTCAATATCTAATTGATTAATGCCCCACCCCATGTACACCATCATATAATCGTTTCCACCCGCTGATATTAGATCATAATGACCGCGATTGTTTTGATAGGACTCTCCATAATACGGCTTATTTGCAAACCTTTTTTCACCAAAATATTTACCAAATTCTTTATAGAAGACATCCTTGCGACCCACATCATGATTTCCTGCCAATACACCATATGGTATTTGATGCTGATCCAATACACGCATAAATGTATCGGCATATTTCCATTGCTTCTCCTTTTTTGAATCATCGACAATATCTCCAGTATGAAACACATATTGAATATTCAATTTCTCTTTTTGATCTTTAATCCATTCCACCATACTTTTAAAAATGTGAGGATAGCTTTTGGCATAATATTGTGTATCTGACATCCACACCATTTTATACGGCGTCTGATTCTTTACGATTTCGTCTTGAACAATGATATCAATTGTTTGATCTTTCATGTACTGTCTAACCGACAACACACCCTTTAAGTAAAACTCCTTATCATCCTTTGCAAAATGATGAACAATTTTCTCCCACGTTTCCTTTTGATGATTCCATGCATACATGGTCACCTTTCTGCCTTCTAACGAACTTCCTTTCCACACAGCCTCCACTACATCCTTTTCACCAATATCCCGCTCTACTTCCATTTGAAAATGATGATATGGAAAACGTTCCTGATTCTTTGTTTCGACATTTTTGCCATCTTCAAAGGCGATTCGTTTTCTTTCATTGTCTGAAAAGGCAATGTCCCCTTTTTGGACCAATCCAATAGGTGGTTCTGTTTCAGTTGCATTTTGAAAGATCCTCATTGAGTGACTCATTGATGTATAACGATATGCTTTATAGAAAGCGTAATCCAATTTGTCATTTGTTGGGTCTTTTGTAAACACCGTTTGTTTAGACGAAGACACATCTGTTTTATCCGCAATTCTCTCTGGTGGAGAAGGGTGCTCATGAACCGTTGTAAACTTACGTGTTAGCTTGGAGGAATTACCTGCTGCATCCTTTGCTTTTACAGTAAAAGTGTGATTGCCCGGTGCTAATTCACTAGAAGAGGTTTGAAAGGGTAAGGATATTGGCTCGCCATCTAATAACGCTTCAATATCTTCTACCTCACTCCATTTATCCGACACTTTTGCTTTTAATGTAAATGCCCCTTTGTAATGGGTATTCGATTGAACGTTTGATTTAATCTTAGGACCTGTATTATCAACCTTTACATGCACAACGATACTTTCTTTACCTGTGCTCGCTCTAATAACGTGAGGGCCTTCTTTCAGTTTTCTCGTGTCCCAATTGATGTATTTAGAAGCATACGCTTCCTTCGGCAATTGAAAATGAAAGGATCTGATCTTTTTAGAATGACTGGAATCACCCATTTTGAACTCTTTTTCCTTCTCAGCATTTTGTGGAAGGATTTGCTTCCCATTCACAAGAACTAGTCTGACATTTTTCAAATCAAAGTCATCGTGATTTTCCCCTGGAAAACGATCAAATGGTGATGACTTTGTCCCCGCATGAATTGAAATAACTTGGGTTTCATTCTTTTTAATCTCTGCTTCTGGTATTGGAATTGTATAGGTTCTGTACACCTTTGTCGAATCATCAAAAATAGAAAGTAATCGCTTTCCAATCAAGACACCATTTTTAAAATATAAATCTGTCCCTTTGACATCAAAAGCAACATATGGATCAGCTTCTAAGGCTGTAAGCGGTGCATGCTCTTTTCTTCCATCAATATAGAAATGAATAGTTCTCATATCATCAGCAGTCGCCTTTAAATGAAATAACCCTGAGACCGTATCATTTTGTTCAAGGTTAAGTCTGAGTCCATGTGACTTGCTCGTTTGCTCAATATCAATCAACTTCGTTTGAGTGCGAGTCGTATTCTGTCCGTCTGAAGCTTCGATTTGATATTCAAGCTGTTCTTTGCCAATCAATTCTGGCGAATACACAATGTAATGAAATAGACGATCATTATCGTCTTTTTGAAGGGATACCTCTTTAAAACTTCCTTTTCTATTTGTTCGATAACGCAATTTTACGGTTTTGACTTGTCCATTGTCCTGAACATCAGCCTTCAGCTCGATTCCTTCTGTTGGTTTTATCGGTTTTCGGTTTGTCATATCTTCAATGACAGGTTTATGTACATCTTGTACATTTACTTTTTTTTGAGTCGGAATTTGCGCTTTTAACACATTTCCCGGTGTGGGTTGTTCCTCAATTTTTGAAATAAGCTTCATCTGTGTTGTTCCGTTCATTGGGTATTTGAACAGCATAGATTTATGTTCACTAAATAGTGAAGCTTTTAGACGAAACGCTGCAGAGGCGATTTCTTCTCCTATATTTGAAGTAATCGCAACGAGTCGAGATTTTGTATTTGATAAGCCTTGACTATTGATGATGGAAATATCCTGATTTTCATTTAAATTTGTGTTGTACATGTCATTAAAATCAGCAACTGACAAATGATCCTGCCCTTTCCTCTTCAGCCAAAATACATAGGGCTTCCCAGGTGCAATGGTGACAGGTTGTTGATGAAATGAATAAACCTGATCAGTTTCTCGCCCCTGATTCGGATTACGATAGCGTAGCTGATAGTGCTCAAAAGAAATCGATTTTTTTGTCGTATTATAAACCTCGATAAACTCAAAAGCATCTTTTCCCTTGCGATTCTTCGAATTTACTACAATTTCTGTAATCAATAAATCAGGAATTTGTGAAAGATCCTCCTCATACCCATCTAATTTGACATGCTGTTCTGTTGTTCTAATGACAGATTTTTCTGTTAAGAACTCCACATAGTATTGAACTTTCTCATTCCATAATTGATCCTGCGGAATTTTTGCTGTAAATTGCGTTTGCATCCCTGGTAAACGATCCATTGGAATGAACCTAACACCAAGTTCATTACTTTGTTGATAATAAAGGTTTGCTGATAGCACTTGATCTGGATAGCTAATTTTCGCTTGAAATTGTAAATGACGATCCTCTGTTTGAGCGGGTCGAACATCAATCTGAAACTGATCAAATTCAAACGGGAATGGTTGTTTTTGAGATAAGATAATTGATTTTTGAGGAAAAGATCGCTTCTCTATTGGATTCATCTTCGTGGCAATGGCCGATTGACCAAATAAACAAAAGAGCAACAAACTGAAAAATAAGAGCTGAATCTGTCTTTTTATGTTCACCATTGTAAACCGCCTCCCTTCGGCATATTGTGTCTCCGAAAGAAGGTTTTTATGTCTCAACAATGACAAACAAAATAGTCGCTTCATAAAAAAAGGCCGTTAGCTTTTTCTCGCTAACGGCTCAATGATTCCTTTTTGAATGAGTAAATGGAATATAGATAAAATCACAGACATCCAGATCGCTGTTCCAAATCCATGAATGTTAAAGTTATCACCCATGAATGCAGATGTCATCATGAGAGTAATGGCATTGATGACAAATAGGAAAAGACCGAGCGTGATAACAGTAACTGGTAATGTTAAAATAATGAGAAATGGTTTCACAAGAACATTTAGAATGGACAAGATCACACTTGCAACAATCGCAGCACCAATTCCGCTAATATAAACATTCCCCAGACCTGGTAAAACTCCAGAATCAAAATAACCGGCAATGACAATTAGCAGAAGTGCATTCACTAAAATACTAGCAATCCATCTGAACATTTATTTTGTTCCCTCTTCCGGGACAATCAAATACCAAATGAAATACGTGAGAGCGACTGGCATGAAGGCTGTCATAAGTGCAATAATAATTGTCAATATTCTTAGCAGAGAAGCATCGACATTTAAGTATTCGGATAGTCCGCCAACGACGCCTGCTATTTTTTTATCGCGTGCTGAACGATGTAGTTTTTTCATTTTGAATCACTCCTGACTGATTGATTGATGCTTGACTTGGATAGAACCTGTTTTGGTTTCTGCAAAAATTGAAACACTCTGTGTTTGGTTCTGATTAGCTTTGATCATTTTCTCTTTTTGTAATGTTTCATTTTTTTCTTTAATGATAACCGCATCGTGCAAATCTTGAGAAATGGATCCTAGGTTGCTTTTCAGCTCTGCTGTTACAGCACATTCTGACGGGATGTTTAAATCCACACTGCCAGTTGTCGTTTTTGCGTAAATAGAACGACAAGCTTCATCCGAAAGCTGTACTGAAATGTTACCATTAAAGCTTTGCACATCAATGGTTTCACTTTTTCCACGTAGATCAATTAGCCCATTGATGGTTTCTGCTTCAATCATACCACACTCATGATCAGCTAGTTTAATTTGGCCATTTGCCGTTTCGATTCCTGCTTTATCAGCTTGTAAAGAAGCAAAGGATACCACCCCATTAGTGGTTTTGGCGGCGAGTTCTTTTACTTTTAACTTTTCCCCTCTAATTGGCCCATTAAACAATTTCACCTTAATCTTGTCGTACTGAATACTAGGAATATATAAGGTCACATTGACCTTCATTGTCTTTTTGTCTGTTCGAATAAAGAATTTATCGCCTTCTAATCCGCAATCTAGCTGATTGAGAAATTGCTGTCTCGCCTGCTCCTGCCCCTCTGCACGATAAATTTTCGCATGACATTCCGCTCTAACATCTCCATCATCCCAAGGCATCACGTTCAGACTTCCGTTTGCAAGTTGAATATCAAGCTGGGAAAGTGATGCATCTTTAAATTGAAAAATGTGCTCTACATCAATGGATTGGCCAAAGTTTAAATCAAGGTCAACATCTTTCACTTTTTTCACAGCAGAATCAAGCCAATTAAATAGCTTTGCACCTAAGTTTTCAGCACCGTTTCCTTTGCTTTCTGGATGCGTCTTTTCTTCTTCAAAGGAATGATCATATGATGTCTCTTTCGAAAGGGAGATAGGCTGATGTTCATCTAATTTCTCTAAAAGAGTGATTGCTTCTTTCGCTGACAATTTTCCCTCTTCGACTAGCTTTAAAATACGTTCTTTCTCATTCATAATATGCCCTCCTATAGTTCGTTTGATTGAAGCACTTTAATTCCTTGAATGATATTCCAAATCGTAACAATGAGGAAGCTGATTAAAACTAGGATAGATGACACCCCGATTGTCATAACAGATAAAATTGATAAATCAGTTGTTTGAACCGTTACACCCAAAATAATTGTCATCACGATTAAAATAAGCATAGCAACAAACGGCAACAAATGTGATAAAAATGCTCTTCTTGCATGACGCTTTGTTTCAGGTTGATCTACAATGAAATATGCCACAATCGGCAAAAGAAATGGCATAAAAAAGACACTAAAGTAACAAATAGAAGCTATGATGGCTTGGTCTCTGTTCATCATCACATTCACTTCTTTACAGCAGAATTTCCTTTCTAATGCATACGGTGAGATCATATAAAAAGTTTCAAAATCATTCAATTTACATACGACCTTAGACACAAATTATTTCTTTTTTCCTCGAAGTATAGATTCTTCATTGATTACCCTTTAAAATATGTTGAAAAGATGGTGATTATCAATATAGGGGGTCATTATTTTGACAGATCATCATAATGTAAAAACTTGTGAACAAACTCTTTTGGATCTCATGCAAAAACAAAAAAATATGAACAACGATATGATCAAAGAGCTTGAGACCATCCATCCCTCTCATCCTCTATATCGTGATATCCGTTATTTAAAAGTACTTCTCGATAGCAGTAGCACACACATCTTAAAGGATTTAGTCCACTTAAGTAAATTGATGGACATTCCACCTAAAGAAGACGCACAATAAAACAGAACCCCTCTCAATCTCATCAGACAGGAGGGGTCATGTTCATTTCATTATGTGACTTTTTCCGTTTCTTTCAATAACTGTTTCATTCTTTCACGGTCTCTTTTCAAAATAGGCTTTAAATATTTTCCAGTATATGATGCTTCCTCATGAACAATTTGTTCAGGTGTTCCAGAGGCGATGATCATTCCACCTCCAGCACCACCTTCTGGTCCAAGATCAATTAAATAATCGGCTGCTTTAATAATATCAAGATTATGTTCAATCACAAGCACCGTATCCCCATTTTCGACAAGGCGCTGAAGTACCTTCAATAGTCGGGCGATATCATCCACATGCAGGCCCGTTGTCGGCTCATCTAAAATGTAAAGTGATCTTCCATTTGAGCGGCGATGCAGTTCAGATGCCAATTTGACACGTTGCGCTTCTCCACCTGAAAGTGTTGTAGCAGGCTGACCTAGCGTAATATAGCCCAATCCAACATCATAAATGGTTTGAAGCTTACGTTTGATTTTTGGGATGTTCTCGAAAAATTGCACAGCATCCTCCACAGTCATTTCAAGGACATCTGCAATATTTTTCCCTTTATAGGTCACTTCAAGTGTTTCACGATTATAGCGTTTGCCATGACATATTTCACATGGTACATACACATCTGGAAGGAAATGCATTTCAATTTTGATAATGCCATCTCCGCGGCAAGCCTCACATCGTCCACCTTTTACATTGAAGCTAAATCTGCCCTTTTTATAGCCTCTCACTTTTGCTTCATTCGTTTGCGCAAATACATCTCTGACATCGTCAAAGACTCCTGTATATGTGGCTGGATTGGAGCGAGGTGTCCGCCCAATAGGTGATTGATCAATATCAATGACCTTATCTAAATAATCCATTCCTTTGATTTCTCTATGCTTACCGGGCTTCGCTTTAGAGCGATGTAATTTTTGCGCAAGTGATTTAAGTAAAATTTCGTTAACGAGTGTACTTTTCCCTGAACCAGAAACGCCAGTTACCGCAGTAAATACGCCTAAAGGAAACGTTGTGTTGACGTTTTTCAAATTGTTTTCTTTTGCACCTTTGATCTCGATAAAACGTCCGTCTGGTTTACGTCTTTCAACCGGAAGCGGAATGAATTTTTCTCCTGACAAATATTGACCCGTCAGAGATTTAGAGTTCTTCATCACTTCTTCAGGAGTCCCAGCCGCAATCACTTGTCCACCATGAACACCGGCACCAGGTCCAATATCAATTAAATAGTCAGCAGCAAGCATCGTATCCTCATCATGCTCAACCACAATGAGTGTATTTCCAATATCTCGCATATTTTTTAACGTATCAATCAAACGATCATTGTCCCGTTGATGTAGACCGATTGATGGCTCATCTAATATATATAGAACTCCTGTTAGCCTTGAGCCAATTTGCGTTGCAAGACGAATACGCTGCGCTTCTCCACCAGAAAGCGTACCCGCAGATCGGCTTAATGTCAGGTAGTCCAGTCCTACATTGTTCAAAAAGGTCAATCGCTCTTTGATTTCACGAAGAATAAGCTGAGCAATCTGCATATCTTTCTCAGACAGCTCAATCTTTTGATAAAAGTCAAGTGCATCTGATACAGATAAATCTGTCATCTCACTGATATGTTTTCCATTGATTAATACAGCAAGCGTTTCTTTTTTTAGACGATACCCCTTACAAGTTGGGCAGGGCTGATTCGCCATATATTTTTCCATTTGTTCACGAATGTAGTCAGAGCTTGTTTCTTTATAGCGTCTTTCGATATTGCGAAGGACCCCTTCAAACTCAATTTCATTTTCTCGAACTTGGCCAAAGTCATTTTCATATTTAAAATAAATCAGTTCAGAACCACTGCCATATAAAATTTTATCGAATAAATGTGAGGGAATGTCCTTTACCGGAATATCCATATCAATACCATAATGAGTGCAAACCGCCTCTAATAGCAGTGGATAGTATTGAGAGCTTTGCGGCTCCCATGGTGCGATCGCATGCTGACGAAGCGTCAATTCTTTATTCGGGATGACAAGCTCAGGATCAACCTCAAGCTTAGCCCCTAGACCATCGCAGCTAGGACAAGCGCCGAATGGACTGTTAAAAGAGAACATTCTCGGTTCAAGCTCGCCAATTGAAAACCCACAATGTGGGCACGCATGATGTTCACTGAATAAAAGCTCTTCTTGTCCGATCATATCAATCATGACTCTGCCTTCTCCAAGGCGCAGTGCTGCTTCTAAAGAATCAGATAGCCTTGCAGTGATCCCTTCCTTCACAACGATACGATCAATTACCACTTCTATTGAATGCTTTTTATTCTTTTCAAGCTCTATTTCTTCAGAAAGGTCCACCATTTCTCCATCAACACGCATGCGAACATAGCCTTGTTGTCTGATTTGGTCAATGATTTTCACATGTGTACCTTTGCGCCCAGATACAACTGGTGCAAGGACTTGCAGCTTTGTTTTTTCTGGATATTCTAAAATGCGATCTGTCATCTGTTCAATGGTTTGGGAAGTGATTTCAATGCCGTGAATGGGACAAATCGGTTTACCGATCCTTGCATAAAGCAGACGTAGATAATCATAAATTTCCGTGACCGTTCCTACTGTTGATCTGGGGTTACGACTTGTTGTTTTCTGATCAATACTGATCGCTGGAGATAACCCTTCAATTGCATCAACATCCGGTTTATCCATCTGTCCAAGAAACTGGCGTGCATAGGCAGACAAAGATTCAACGTAACGACGCTGTCCTTCTGCATAAATCGTATCAAAGGCAAGTGAAGATTTTCCAGAACCAGACAGTCCCGTGATGACAACAAGCTGATCTCGCGGGATATCAACATCAATATTTTTAAGGTTATGTGCTCTCGCACCTTTCACCTCTATTCGTTCCATAGCCATCAGGCAATCATCCTTCCGCTTTTAGCTCTAGCAATAGATCTCTTAGTTCAGCTGCTTTTTCAAAATCAAGCGCTTTTGCTGCTTCTTTCATTTCTTGTTCCATTTGTTTGATCACTTTTTCTCGTTCTTTTTTGGTCATTTTCGATAGCTTTGGTGTTGCGTTTGTTTCGTACTCTTCTGTATCTTCAAGGACAGTTGTAGCTTTAATGACATCCCGTATTTTCTTATTAATGGTTTGTGGTGTAATCCCATACTTCACGTTATACGCTTCCTGCTGTTCACGACGACGTTTCGTCTCATTGATGGCAATATCCATCGATTTCGTCATACGATCAGCATACATAATCACTCGGCCTTCAGCATTCCTCGCCGCACGACCAATGGTCTGAATAAGCGAGCGCTCCGAACGAAGAAATCCTTCTTTATCCGCATCTAAAATGGCAACAAGCGAAACCTCTGGAATATCTAATCCTTCACGCAGTAAGTTGATCCCAATAAGAACATCAAATTTCCCAAGACGCAGATCACGAATAATTTCAATTCGCTCTAGGGTCTTAATTTCAGAATGAAGATAATTGACCTTTATGCCTATTTCTTTTAAGTAATCAGTCAAATCCTCGGACATTTTCTTTGTTAATGTGGTTACAAGCACACGTTCATTCTTTTCTACACGTGCATTGATTTCACCGATTAAATCATCAATTTGTCCTTCTATCGGTCGCACCTCAATGATCGGATCAAGCAAGCCGGTTGGGCGAATAATTTGTTCAACGACTTCAGGTGTATGCTCAAGCTCATAAGGACCAGGCGTTGCAGAAACATGAACAATGTGATTAATGTGCTTTTCAAACTCATCAAATGTTAACGGTCTGTTATCAAGTGCAGACGGCAAACGGAACCCATGATCAACTAACACTTGCTTCCTTGCTTGGTCACCATTATACATCCCGCGAATTTGCGGAAGTGTCACATGGGACTCATCTACAACAATCATAAAATCATCCGGAAAATAATCTAGCAGTGTGTAAGGTGTTGAACCAGCAGGTCTTAACGTGAGATGTCTTGAATAGTTTTCGATACCAGAGCAAAAACCCATTTCTCTCATCATCTCAAGATCATACCTTGTTCGCTGTTCGAGACGCTGTGCTTCAAGAAGCTTTCCATTTTCACGAAGCTTTTCAAGCTGTTCCTCTAACTCTTGTTCAATATTGATAATGGCTTTTTCCATTTTTTCTTCTCTTGTAACGAAATGGGATGCTGGGAAAATGGCCACATGATCTCTTTCTCCAAGAATTTCACCAGTTAATGCATCTACTTCACGAATGCGTTCGATTTCATCACCGAAAAACTCCACTCTAATACAATGCTCGTCTCGTGAAGCAGGGAATATTTCAACAACATCTCCTCGGACTCGGAAAGTTCCTCGCTGAAAATCTATATCATTACGAGAATACTGAATGTCGACAAGTTTGCGGAGTAACTGATTTCGTTCAATTTCCATTTCTGTACGTAAAGAAAGCACGAGCTCTCGGTACTCCTCTGGAGAACCTAATCCATAAATACAGGAAACACTCGCAATAATGATGACATCTTTTCGTTCAAATAAAGAGGACGTCGCTGAATGTCTTAGCTTGTCTATCTCATCATTAATGCTTGCATCCTTTTCAATAAATGTATCCGTTTGAGGAACATATGCCTCAGGCTGATAATAGTCATAGTAGCTTACAAAATATTCAACAGCATTGTTCGGGAAAAAATCCTTGAACTCACTGTATAGCTGTCCAGCAAGCGTTTTGTTGTGTGCAATGACAAGCGTCGGTTTGTTCACTTCCTGAATCAAATTCGATACAGTAAACGTCTTCCCTGTACCTGTAGCACCTAACAATGTTTGATGCTGCTTGCCTTGCCGAATGCCTTCTACAAGCTCTACAATCGCTTTTGGCTGATCCCCTTGTGGCTTATAGTTAGAAACTAATTCAAAGCGGTCACTCACATAAAAGCCTCCGTTTCGTTACGAAATCTTTCTATTGAATATATTATCATAAAAGAACACAAAAATACGAACTAAAGTTCGTGTCATTTTAATTTCCAGTGATGTTATACCCTATACCTCATATCAGATAACCTCTTCTACATTGGTATAAAGTTCTTAGGAAAAACCTTCTTTTCAGTATGGGACAATCTGAGTTGAGATATTCGATGTGAAACCTTGATTCATAATAGTCTTGTAAATAAAAAACTGCACCCACTGTTGTTTTAAACAAAGTGAGTGCAGTATATTGTCCTGTTTTACAAAAAAAAGAAAGCCTCTCACCCAATTCATATCGGTAAGCACGCCTCAGTCTTATGAAAATAAAAATCATTGATTCTTTTCTGCTCTTTCTCTTTTTTCAATTTCTTTTTTCGCCATGTACAATGCTCCAGCAACCAAAGAAATAATATCCAGACCAACTATGAAATACGTCTCTGTATAGCCCTTCATATAAGAGGCAAATAAAAGCGCTGCTGTTAAAGCAATGCCGACATAGTGATTGTAGGTAACCTTTGAAAATAATACAACAAGCAGGAAAGGAAAAACGAGTGCAAATATGGCTTTTGTAATCACAAAAACCCTCCCTCTACTATGATCTACTCCCTTGATTATAGTAAAGATTGGCATAATGAACAATTCACAGTATACAATTTCTTACGATTTTCTTTATAGCCTGCCAGCAACAGTATGATATACAAGTGTTTTTCTACTGAAAAATATCCCACATAGTGTAAATGTCCCCTTTTAAAAGATGGGTCTTTCCGACTTTGACATTTACAACCAAATAACCCTATCATTGAGAATGATAGTGCGCACTATCATTTTTTAAAAAAATAGATGAAAAACATTGGCTATTTGGATAAGGGGGCATTCCCATGTATTCAGTTTTATTCAGTGAAGCTGAAGAATCAGCAACACTAGCAGGTGCAAAAGGCGTTAACCTCATTAAATTAAACAATAGTGGTCTACCTGTACCGGATGGATTCATTATCACAACTTCAAGTTTCGCAAACTTTCTCACATATAACGAGTTGCATCCTAATGAAGAGAACCTGGTTCAAAAAATCAAAGAAGGCCAATTTCCTCAACAAATGCAAGAAGAACTGCTGGCATCGCTTCGGACATTGATTGAATCGTATCCGTCAGTTGCCGTTCGTTCATCATCCGTTGCAGAGGATCTTGAAGGCGCATCATTTGCTGGACAATACGAAACATATTTGAATATCAAAACAGATGAAGAATTTTTGCTTCGTGTAAAAGAATGCTGGTCATCCTATTTCGCAGCCAGAGTAAATCATTATAAAGAAAAGATGACTGAATTCGAAGACAGCCCCCCACTTATGGCAGTTGTCGTTCAAGGCTTGATTCACTCAGATGTATCAGGTGTCATATTCAGTCAACATCCTGTTTCTGGAAACACAAATCAAATCATGATTACCGCAAGCTACGGTTTAGGTGAAGCAATTGTCTCAGGTATGGTGACACCTGATACTTTTATTATTGATAAACATAACTTCACTATTGAAAAAAAACTTGGCACAAAAGAAATTCAAATGGTGCCACACGAGGAAGGTGTTCTAAAACAACCAATTTCAACTACACTAGCAAACCAATATTGTCTTCATGATGAAAAACTATTAGAAATTGCAGAAATCACAAAACAGACCGAAGAATTATATGGACATGGAATTGATTTAGAGTTCGGCATTTCGGATGGTGAGTTTTATTTACTTCAAGCAAGGCCCATTACTTCCATCGGTAAACATACCGGAAATGATACAAGAGATTTTCACCTTCGTCCCGAAGAACTTCAAGATTTTTGGATATCAATGGATGACCATATGCCAGGTCCAACAAGCCCTCTGTTCTCAAGCTTCATCATTCCTGCTTTGAAGATAGGGATGAGAAGAAATGCAGAGAAATACAAGGTTGCGGATTTAAACATCAGAAATATTAAACTTTATAGTGGGCACATTTTTGCTTCTCCCGCTCATAATGAAATGGAAACTGCAAACGAATCCGTCATCGATCCTTCTATCATTGAAACATTGCCTCTTATTAGTGAGCGAATGTATCAGATTTTAGAAAAAAACTTTTTCCCTTTTTACAAATCGTTAGATGAGAAAATAAACCAACCTCTATCAGTCGAGGAAGCAATAAAAGGCTTTGAAGAATTAAAGGCTTTTTACATCCAAGCCTATGATGATCATTTTGATATTGTTGTGCCACAAATGATATTATCAGCAGTGCTTGAAGACATGTTATTGACCTATACCGGCGACCCAAAAGTTATCATGAAGCTTCATGAAATGCTAATTGGGAAGATGAACAAATCACTTGAAACAGACAAAGAACTCGATTACTTATCACAGGAGGCAAGACAAGATACAGAGCTGTTATTCGCTTTTACAAATAGTCAATCTAATGAAGAACTCCTTTCTACGTTAAGGCAATCGGACAGAGGAATAGCATTTTTAGTCAAACTTCAAGAATTTTTAAATACTTTTGGCTGGCGATCTGTCAGAAGCCATGACTTTATTGAAGAAACATGGTTTGAAAATCCAACCTTCGTGCTAGATATTATTAAAAACAATATCCAACACAATAGTAACTTTGACAAAGAGTTTGAACGTGCGGTCGAAAAAAGAAAAGAGATTTATCAGCAAATGATAAGTAGCATTGAAGACGATCAGTTTAAATCAAAATTTGATGAATTATATCAGTTTGCATTACGGGCGGCAAACGTAAGAGATGATCATCATTTTTACATTGATGCCATGCTTGATGCTAAAGCAAGACTGTATTTGTTGAAAATTGGAGAGATTCTAAATCAAAAACAAGCCATCAATAATAAAGAGGATATTTGGTACTTATATGATGATGAGGTTCAAAACGCACTAACAACATCGACAAAGTATCAATCAATAGTAGATTTAAGAAAAGAAGAAATGGCGGAAAATGAACTTATTCAGCCCCCAACATATACTGGTTCCCCGACTGAAGAACAGATGCAGCAAGTCGAAAAAATGCTAGGTTCTTTGGAAGAACATGAAAATAATACTGATGACGTCATCTATGGTGTGGGATCTTCAAGTGGGATCGTTTCAGGACAGGTAAAGGTCATTCAAAGTGCTGATGAATTTTCTGAGTTTAAAAAGGATGACATATTAGTTTGTAAAACGACAACACCTATTTGGACGAGTCTTTTTAGAGATGCTAAAGCCGTTATTACAGATGCAGGTAGCATTTTATCTCACTCAGCTATCATCGCACGAGAATATATGATTCCAGCAGTGTTAGGCACAAGAGTCGCCACATCGAAACTACAAACAGGGGACATTGTGACAGTGGATGGCACAAACGGGCGTATTCAAATCATGGAGCGTTATCCTTTGACAGAATAATGTCCTTTTGGCTCTTATTGGCTGTCATAGATTTTATCTGTATACTTACTTTGACGCTAACACATTCATGATACGAGGTGAGTATACTTGTTGAAATCTACCAGTCAACGAATCGTCAGTGCCACTATGGACCTGATTTCTGAAAAGGGCTATCAAAAAACAACGACAAAAGAGATTGCAGCAAAAGCAAATGTGAGTGAAGCTACTATTTTTCGTAACTTCAAAAATAAACGAGGCATCGTAGTTGCCATTATGTCAATGAAGTCCAAACCGACAACTACCATAGCGGCTGAATTCAAGAGCGATTTATATCATGATCTAAAATATCTTGGGACATGTATACTTGAAGATTTAACTTCAAAAAAAGAGTTCATCTTTATCAGCCTAAGAGAACCAGAGATGTTTAAAGATTTAACCAATCATGAAAAAATATACCCGCAAGAACTGCGAGAAATGCTGATACAGTATTTCAAAACAATGAGCGAGAAAAACATCGTATTAAAAGGACATGAAGACATCTATGCAGATATTTTCATCAGTACGTACTTCGGCTATTTTGTTCAACAGCTTGAAAAAGACATACGTTTGGTATTAACAAACAAAGACGATTTAATTGAGCAATGCACACAAATCTTTATGAGAGGAATTTCCCCCACATAACGGGAGAAATTCTTCTTTTTTCACAGAGGTGAGCAAAAATATTGAGTATGAAAAAAGAAAACCTAATTATTTTGTCCTTATTGTTGGGCGCTATATTAGTTCCGATTAACTCAACAATGATTGCTGTCGCACTTTCTTCAATGTCTACCTATTATGAAAAATCACTGACAGATATCACATGGGTCGTAACCATTTATCTCATCATCATGGCGGTTACCCAACCAATTGCCGGTAAATTAGGTGATATATATGGCCACCGTAAAATGTATTTATTCGGGGTGACTTTGTTCCTCATTGGATCCATCGGATGCGCCTTCGCTCCAAATCTAGCTGTTCTAATTGTATCTCGATCTATTCAAGCAGCAGGTGGAGCTGTTCTTACACCAAACAGTATCGCAGTCATTCGATATGCTGTATCTGAAAAGAAATTATCTAAAACCATGGGTTATTTTGGCTTTGGTGCAGGAATAGGCGCTGCTCTTGGACCATTAATCGGCTCTATTTTAATTCAATCTTTCGATTGGCATTCTATTTTTCTAGTTAACATACCTTTTTTAATCATCACACTCGTGACTGGATTGTTCTTAATACCTAAAATGGAACATCCAACTCGAAAAGCGACGGTTGATATACTAGGTTCAATCTATTTAACAATCGGAATTACAGCTATTATTTTGTTAAGCAAAAGCCAAGGGCTTCAAGAGTATACATTATATGGTGTATTAGCCCTCATCATCACTCCACTCTTTTTTAGACATGAGCTTAAAACAAACAATCCAATAATAGATATGTCACTGTTTAAAAACCGAACGTTTACAAATGCCAACCTGTCCATCATGCTTAGCAACTTTGTCATGTACGCAATTCTTCTGATCATGCCATTGTTTATGGAAAAACAATTAGCACTGACAACTACACAAAGCGGAATGATCCTTTCAATCTTTTCACTTTGCATGTCTATTAGTGGACTGATTGGTGCACGACTTCATCCGAAACAAGGCGCAAAAAAAATGATTAGTTGCTCATTCTTTTTTCTTACATTGTCTGGTGTGATGCTCATTCTTTTAAGTGCGTACCCTTCTGTTCCTTTTCTAGTAGTGGTTTTGATTGCTGGAGGAATTTCCTCTGGGATTGGCATGACTAGCATGCAGATGGCATCGTTAACATCCGTCGATCAAAGTATGTCTGGCTCAGCGTCAGGTATATTTTCGACCTTTAGATATTTTGGCAGTATTACCTCTTCTACATTAATTGGCTTAATCAGCGGGTATCACACCTTGTTTATTATTTTAATGAGTGCTGGAATTGTTGGCCTATTCTTATCTATGCGTTTAAAAAAAGATGCTTTGAATCAGTCAACTGAGCACTCTGCTTAATGCAAGCCTTTCGCTCCGAAATTCTTATTTCAAAGCGGAGGGCTTGTTCTCTTCTCTCATTCTCCATCAATTTTTGACCACTATAGCTGTAAAACTTTCTACATGCAAATCTTAAAAATAACATCTTAATGGGTACACTTATCAAAAATACATATCAAAAAATAGCTTTCACTTAAAGTTTCTTTTCATTTACGCTTACAAAAAGAGATTTTGAATCCTTCACGTAGTGATAACTTCGATTTTTTTTCACAATTTTATGGTATGCTTTTTTTAAAATAAAGGACGCAAAGGAGCAGACGAATGAAGCGTTTCAAATATTACGTGATATGTATATTAGCTCTGTTGTTTTTTGTCACAGGCTGTCAATACAATCACCAATTCACACCACCTAGCAGCTCTCAATCAATAGCTGTTATCTCCCAATTGAAAAAAGCATCCTTTTCAATTGTCGATCTTCATAAGAACAAGCTTTTATCTTCTATTGATCTAAAACACCCACTGACAGATCTTATTCAAATAAACAGCAACCAAATAATTGCAACAAGTAAAGAGGATGAATCACTAATTGAAATTGATTTAAATAAGGGAACATCTACACAATATATGGAGGTGCATAGAGGACTTACTTCTCTAGCATACGATCCAGCTTCACATACTTTATTTGTTGCTGATTCAGAGGAAAACCTGATTCATTTTATCGATATGAAGAAAAAAAAGGTGAAAACAACGGTTAAAACAGGAAAGCTCCCCTCTTCAATGGTTTTTTCTCCATCAGGTGAATTGTTTGTTTTAAATGCTGAGAGCAACACAGTTTCAATTATAGATACAACCAAAGCAAAAACAGTTCGTACGATTTCCGTGCTCGATCGCCCCTCAGGTATTCATTACGATGGACATTCTATTTGGGTGGGTGGTCATGGCAGAACAGGCACCTTAAATAAAAGTATATTTGCTTACGATCCAGACACGGGAGAACGCCAAAAAGAAATAAAATTAGGCGTCATGCCTGTAGCATTCTTTGCAGAAAAGGATTCCTCTGTTCTTTACGTATTGTGTCATGGAGACCATGTACTATATAAAGTAAATACGGAAACAGGCAAACTGCTCGGTTCTGTTGAAACAGGACAAAACCCTAATTATGTAACAGCCGGAACCACTTCTATATATGTCAGTAATTTAGATGACAATTCTGTTGCTGTGATCGACAAAAAGTCTATGATGATTAAAAACAGACTGCATGTCCCATCTGGACCTTATGCAATTGTGTTGGAGGAAAAGAAATGAAAGAAAAGATGCATATTTTAATAGTAGATGACGAGTTAGATATGCTCGAACTGATTCGTTCATTTTTAAAGAAACAGGGCTTTGGGACATCTGTTGCCAGTAACGGCCCTGATGCACTGGGGATTTTAAGGAAAGAGCCCATTGATCTTGTTGTTCTAGATATTATGATGCCAAATATGGATGGTTTTGAAGTATGTAAAGAAATGAGAAAGTTTACAGAAATCCCAATTCTGTTTTTGACGGCTAGAAGTCATGAAGAGGATCGAATAAAAGGACTCGAAATTGGTGCAGATGACTATATCATGAAGCCTTTTAGTCTACGAGAGCTATCTGCACGTATTGAAACAACTTTACGCAGAATCAAGGGACTCTCTTTAAAGCGCACCCGTATGCAAGTTGGCGAAATTGAAGTTGATAAAGATGGAAGACAAGTTTACCTAAATAACGAACCCGTCAATCTAACGAGGAGAGAGTTTGATTTACTCATGTTTTTACTAACAAATCCAGGACAGGTCTTTTCCCGTGAACAGCTTTATCAAAAATTATGGGATTCACATTCTTCACATGGATCATTGAGAACAGTAGATACTCATATTAAAACGCTAAGGCTTAAATTAAAATCAGCAGACCGTTATATTAAAACCGTTTGGGGCGTTGGCTATAAATTTGAGGAAATCGCATGAAGCCGCTATCTATTAAAAATAAAATACTTTTTTTAATACTCGCGGTCATCAGTATTGTCGCAGCTTCTGCTCTTGTTCTTACTTATTATTTATATCAGCACTTATATATCGATAAGCAAATTGACACCTTGACATTACAAGGTGAAAAGCTGGCTGAAGTATATCATAAGCATGGGACAGATGCCTATTTTACTAATAGAGTCTCGTGGGCAAACGATTCAAGCCAAGCAAATATTTTATTTACTGACGATCCGATGGAGCTTTCAAGTGGGATTCCTTTTGATACGAATACAAATGATAATCTCATCACGTTTAAAGAACGACAAAAACTACTTCAAGGAAAAACAGTTGTATTAATTAGGGAACATCCTCAGTTTCATCAAGATATTCTCGGAATTGCCATTCCTGTTTTTTCAAATAACAATGATTTGTCTGGTACTATTTTTCTTTCAATGCCACTTTCAGATGTCTATGAGCCTTTTGTTCAAATCCGATTAACGCTCGGTCTGTCTATTTTATTGATTTTACTACTTATTTTCCTAGTTGGTTATAAAAGCTCCAATAAAGTGGTGACGACTATTAATAAGATGAAAGAAATCGCTATCGAAATGGAATCAGGAGACTTTTCAAAGCGAATGTCCGTGACAAAGAATGGAGATGAATTGAATCAGTTAAGCCGTTCTTTCAATAAACTTTCCTCTACTCTGGAAAAGGTGGAACATCAGCGCAGGGAGTTCCTAGCGAATGTTTCTCATGAGCTGAGAACTCCTTTAAGCTATATGAAAGGATATGCAGAAGGAATCGAAGAAGGCGTCATTGAACAGAAAAAAGGGATGAGAATCATTCAAGATGAATCCACTCGTTTGAGTCGTCTCGTTCATGACCTTCTTGATCTTGCCCAGCTTGAAGGTGATTCATATCCACTCACAACAGAGCCAATAGTTTTCGCTCAACTTATTCACGACGTGCTTGATCCTTTTGATCTGATTGCCACTCAAAAAGGCATAACACTCAAGCGAAACCTAGAGGAAGACTGTATTATTTATGGGGATAGTGATCGGCTTCATCAAGTTGTAAGAAATCTATTAGACAATGCACTTCAATATACACCCTCAGGCAAAACCATTTCAGTCCATTTAACCGTGAAACAAAATAAAGTAGAGCTCCTTATTATTGATGAAGGAGAAGGAATTCCGAAAGAGGACCTTCCTCACGTCGCAGAACGGTTTTATCGTGTGAACAAAGCAAGAACTAGAAAAGATGGAGGATCTGGCTTAGGGCTTGCTATAGTCTTTCAAATCATTAAAAAACACGGTGGGTCTTTCGAACTACTATCTAAAGAAAGTGAAGGAACTACTGCAAAAATCATATTACCTGCAAATCTTTAATAAAGGCGACTAATACAAAACGCTTTCTACCATTCAAAAAGCTGCCTTATTCATTCAAGGCAGCATTCCTAGCGTCTTTTTCTTGAGTTGTTAGGCGTTTCTTTATTTTTTCAAAAAGTATGTTTCGATGTCATCTAACAGCATATTTGCTGCTTTAATTCCGCCGGCTGTTGTCCAAACAATGTCGTCTACTTCATGTGCATTACCTGATTTAACGGCTTTTAGATTTTTCCACAGTGGATCACTAGTCCATTCATTTTTCCATTCAATATTTTCTTTATTTTCATCTGCTGTGTACGTAAAGTAGAAAAGAACATCTCCATCCATGTCAGGAATATTTTCTTTACTATCTGTCGCAAACATAAATTGATCTTTTTGTTTACTAAAAAGTTTTTCTTGATTTTCAGGATGCTTAAAGCCTAAGTCACTTAAAATGATGCCTGGGAAGGAATCCGTGAAATAAATTCTAGACTGACCAGCTAAGAAACGCACAACTGATACTTTTTTATCCTTTTGATCTCCCAGTTCATTGCTGATTGAAGCGATACGTTTATCGAAATCAGCAATGAGCTGCTTGCCTGCCTCTTCTTTGTTTACTGTTTTCGCATACAATTGTAGATTTTCTTTCCAATTTCCAGATAACTTTTCAGCAAATACTGTTGGAGCTATTTCATCTAACTGGTCATAAATCTTTTCTTGTCTTACTTTGTTTCCAATGATTAAGTCTGGATTTAGCGCTGCAATAGCCTCCACATTGGGCTCCGTTTCTAAGCCTACGTCTTTGACATCTTTCATTTCATCTTTTATGTAATCGTACCACGGATCACCTTCCCAAGATTGGACAGCCCCTACAGGAGTCACTCCTAAAGAAAGTAATGCCTCCGTTCCTTCGTTTGTCAAAATGACCACTCTTTTAGGGCTTTCAGGCACATTTGCTGTTCTCCCTCATTTTGCGAGATTCATAGGGGGAAATGATCATCGTTGGACTTTACCTTATTCTGCTTTCATGGGAGCGATTCTCCTTGTCATTGCAGATATTGGGGCTCGTTATATTATGATGCCTGAAGAAGTTCCTGTCGGTGTGATGACAGCGATTATTGGACTGCCGATCTTTGTCTACATCGCTAGAAGGGGGCTTCATTCGTGAAAAAGTATAAAGCAGTTCGGCTTGCCCATGGTCGTATCTCCTTTCTCACTGGAAAAAAAGAAGCACTCGTCATTCTTTTTCTCTGCTTGTTTGCTATTGTTACCATTTTATTGAGTGCAGGCATTGGGAATAAATTGATTGATCCAATTACTGCGGCAAAAACCATGATTGGCTATGGAACACCACTTGATCAGATGATCATTATGTCATTTCGCAGGCCACGTATCTTGGTTGCTTTTATTGCAGGGATTTGTCTTGCATCTGCTGGTGCTATTCTTGAAGGATTGATTCGGAATCCACTCGCTTCGCCAGATGTTATTGGCGTTACAGGTGGTGCATCCTGTGGTGTTGTTCTCTTTTACATGCTATTTGCTGATAAAAGCTCTACACTTTCTGTTAGTCTTTCATGGTTACCTGTAGCGGCGTTTATTGGTGCATCTATCGTTGGCTTGATCGTATATGTACTAGCTTATCAACATGGAGCTTCTACTTTTCGCTTGATCATTATCGGAATTGGTTTTTCTATGTTTACGCAGGCTATGACCACTCTTTTGATGATCAAAGGACCGATATACCGCGCTTCACAAGCAAATGTATTTATTACTGGGTCTGTATATGGAACAAACTGGAATCAATTTCACCTGATGCTTCCGATCGCTCTTATTCTTTTGTTCATTTGTTTACTGATGAGTCAGCATATGAACATTCAAGCATTGGGGGAGGATGTAGCTACGGGCGCCGGCAGTGCGGTGCAGAAAAACCGTTTCCTCTTGTTATTACTGAGCACTGCATTAACTGGTTGTGCGGTTTCAGTTGCAGGAACCATTGGGTTTGTTGGATTAATGGCTCCCCATATGGCGAGAAGACTTGCTGGATCTTCTTTTGGTGCACTTCTTCCTGTGTCTGCTTTACTTGGAGGCATATTGGTCATGGTGGCCGATCTAATCGGACGTACACTCTTCGCTCCTATTGAAGTACCTGCTGGTGTGTTTACTGCAGCAGTAGGAGCGCCGTACTTTATCTATCTCCTTTATAAAACAAGAAATACGACCGCTTCTTGATTACGGCTCTCTTTACAAAGAGAAGCCGTTTTTTTGTACCTTTCTCCCTTGTGCAGAGACTTTTCCAAAAATAAAAGAATTGCCTTTTTTTATTAATAATTTATTCACATTTGCTTGTTACACTTTTTTCAAGTTAAGAAAAGGAGTGATTTTCTTTTGAAACAAAGATTTAAGAAAATAGATATCTATCTCATTTTCATTCTTTTATTATCAGCCATTTTAAATCTTTATAACATTTGGAAAGATGATACTGTTAACGCTTATTACACAGCAGCGGTCAAAAGTATGATGCAAAGCTGGCATAATTTCTTCTTTGCTGCATTTGACCCAGCAGGCTATGTCACAGTTGACAAGCCACCTCTTACATTTTGGCTACAAACCATCAGCGCAAAAATCTTTGGTTTACATGGATGGAGTGTCATCTTGCCACAAGCACTTGCTGGCATTGGATCTGTTTTCCTTATTTACATCCTTGTGAAACCGACTTTTGGTAAGGTAGCAGCTAGGTTAGCCGCGCTTATCATGGCTTGTACCCCTATTGTTGTTGCGGTGGCTCGTACGAATAACATTGATAGTTTACTTGTCTTTATTCTCTTGCTCGCAACGTGGATGATGTTCAAGGCTGTCAAACAACAAAAGGTCCTGTGGGCGATTGCCTCCTTTGCAATGGTTGGCGTCGGGTTTAACACAAAAATGCTACAGGCATATATGATCGTTCCTGCGCTCGTTCTTTTTTATATCATTGCCTACAGAACGACATGGAAAAAGAAGCTAATCTCTTTGGTCATCTCAATGATCGTTCTTTTAGGCGTTTCAGCCTCATGGTCTTTTGCCGTTGATAGCATCTCAAAAGAAAATCGCCCATACATGGGGTCCAGTCAAACAAACTCCGCCTTAGAGCTTGCCTTTGGTTATAACGGGATTCAGCGATTGACTGGCCAACAATCATTCGGCGGGGACGGCATGGGCAACGGCCCAGACGAAGGCAAAGAACAAGGTCAACCACCATCACAAAATGAATCATCGAATCAGCAGGATGACCAGCAAAACGGCAATGATTCAAATTCTATGCCACAGCCACCAACTGATTCCAATAACAATAGCTCAAGCAACTCTGCCAATCAGCAGCAACCTTCGATGGAAGGTCCTTCGGGTAACGCTAATGGAATGACACCGCCTGAGATGCCTTCTGGTAATGTTGGTGGAAACGGAGGAGATGGTCCACCAAGTGGTGTCGGAAAAATGGGTAATGACTCCGGTATGTTTGGTACTGGTACAGCAGGTCCTTTACGACTTTTCCAGTCCGAGCTTTCAGATCAAATTAGCTGGCTCCTTCCATTTGCTATCTTTGGTGCAATCGGCATTTTCCTTTCAAGTGCTTTTGAAAGAAGAAGACTGAGCACGAAACAAAAAGAAACGGTTTTCTGGCTGGCATGGCTAGTACCGGTCGCAGCATTCTTCAGTGTTGCAGGGTTTTTCCATCACTATTACTTAATTATGCTTGCGCCGCCAATCGCTGTGTTAGCAGGAGTAGGCTGGGTAGCGATGACTAGCATGTTTAAAACAGAAACAGGCTTTAAGAAATGGTTACTTCCAATTGCCATTTTGGCAACAACTACATTTGAAATTTTCATTCTTAGCACGTACACAAGCACGATTGGCTATGGCTGGAGTATTGCAGTCGGTGTCATCGGAGTGGGCTCTGTCATTGCACTCCTTGTACTGAAAGGTAAAGAAAAGCTAAGAAAGATGTTCTCACTCGTCGCCATCTTAGGGATGTTAATTGTTCCTCTTTACTGGGCAAGCACGCCATTTCTATATGGTGGAAATAGCATGCTTCCAGAAGCAGGACCACAGCTTGCAACATCAAGTGGCATCATGAGTTCTGAAGCGAATAAGAAGCTGATCAGTTTCCTTGAGAAAAATAATACAGGCGAAGAATTTCTGTTTGGCACAACTGATGCGACATCGGCTGCCCCATATATTATTAAAACCGGCAAGGCCGTCATGGCATTGGGCGGATTCAGCGGTTCTGATTCGATCTTAATACTTAGTGAATTTAAACAACTGGTCAAAGAAGGGAAACTCAAATACTTCTATGTCTCCGGTATGAGAGTCGGCAGCTCTGACATACTGAACTGGATTCAAGAAAACGGAAAAAAAGTTTCTTCTTCTAAATGGCAGACAACTTCTTCATCATCTACAACATCTGAAAAAAAATCTGTCAGCTCTAGCAGTGGGCAATTAGGTGGCATAATGGGCGGAATGGAAAACGGCACACTTTATGAACTTTCCGTTGAATAAACATGGGGAGGAGAAAAATGATGGAAAAAACACCACAATACTCAATCGTAGTTCCAGTATATAATGAAGAACTTGTGATTCATGAATCATATCAACGATTAAAGACCGTCATGGATTCGACGGGAGAAGCCTACGAGCTTCTCTTCGTCAATGACGGCAGTAAAGATCGAACCTCAGAAATGATCAAAGGCTATTGCCAGCAAGATCCAAGTGTTAAATTGATTGATTTCTCTCGGAACTTTGGACATCAAATTGCAATTACAGCTGGAATGGACTATGCAAGGGGCAATGCAGTCATCGTCATTGACGCAGATTTGCAAGACCCACCTGAGTTAATTTTAGAAATGATTGAAAAATGGAAAGAAGGCTTCGAGGTCGTTTATGCTGTTCGTACACATAGGAAGGGTGAGACCTTTTTCAAAAAACAAACCGCTGCAATGTTCTATCGTGTCCTTCGTAAAATGACCGAGGTCGATATTCCAATTGACACTGGAGATTTCAGACTCATTGATCGCAAGGTTTGCAATGAAATGAGAAAGATTCAAGAGAAAAATCCATTTGTCCGCGGTTTGGTGAGCTGGATTGGTTTTAAACAAACTGCTGTGGAATACGTGCGTGATGAACGACTAGCAGGAGAAACAAAATATCCACTAAAAAAAATGTTGAAGCTTTCGATGGACGGATTGACTTCCTTTTCCTATAAACCTTTAAAATTAGCGAGTTTTGCAGGGATTATTCTATCTGCAATCGGATTTGTTTCCATGTTCATTGTCTTGTATCTAAAGTTATTTACAGACAGTACGATAACAGGATGGAGCTCCTTAATTGTCATTCAGCTCTTCTTCAGCGGCATCATTCTCTTTATGCTTGGGATGATTGGAGAATATATTGGTAGAATTTACGATGAGGCAAAGGATCGTCCACTCTATATTGTGAGAGACAGCTATGGAATGAAACCGAATCAGCAAACTGCTACATCTCATCTATTCTTAAAACAATCCCAACGTTAAAAAAACGTGCGATGCCTTGTCAGGCGTCGCACGTTTTTCAATTAAGCAATCGTCTCAAACCGCTCTCTTTTTATAAAGAAAGAAAGGGTGATTAGCAAATAAATCGTCATTGTCACAACCGTTTGAATGACAGGTGTTGTCGCAACAACTCCGATGAAAATAGCAATAATGGCAAGAACTGAGAACCATGTCGTAAAAGGATACCATTTGACTCGATACTCACCGAGCTCACTGACTTTACGTGATTTCAAATGACCTACTGCGATAATAAACCAAATAAATAACACAGTGTAGCTCAGAGAGCCCATGAGGTAGTTAAATGTTTGTTCACCATTAAATAATGAAATTAACACAGCCGCATAAAGAGTAGACGTACACGCCAAGATTGCACGAACCGGCACTTGTTGTTTTGATAACTTAGAAAACCCCTTCCATATACGTCCGTCCATCGCTTGTGTATAAAGCACTCTTGAAGAAGCGTAGAGACCGGAATTCATGGAAGACAAGATCGCTAGTAGAATAATTCCGTTCATAATATCACTTGCATACGGCACGCCGATTGTGGCAAACACTGTTACAAATGGGCTGACCTGTTCCTTGTTCACTTGATCCCAAGGAATTAAGCTCACAATAATGAAGAACGGCAACACATAAAAACCAATGATACGCACAAATGTACTTTGAATGGCTTTTGGAATGACCTTTTCAGGGTTTTTTGTTTCAGCCAATGTGACACCGATCATTTCAGTACCACCGTATGAGTACACAACAACAAGCATTGCGGCAATCAGACCACCAGTACCATTTGGGAAGAACCCACCATGTGCTGTTAAATTTGATAAACCTGGTGCTGTATGCTGTCCAAATGATACAAATAACATCGTTAAACCAATGATAATGAATAAAATAATAACTGCTATTTTCACAGATGCAAGCCAGTATTCTGTCTCAGCAAACATTTTCACTGAGCACACATTAATCAATGTTACGGCAAGCGAAATGATCAAGACAAGAATCCAGATGGGTACTTGAGGGAACCAATACCGAATAAAAACGGCACATACAATCGCTTCTGCTGCGATATTAAGCACCCACATTTTCCAATAAATCCAGTCTAGAAAATAAGCAGGATACTTCCCTAAAACTGGCTCGATCAAATCACGAAATGTTCTTGCTCCTGGTCGTGATACAGTCATCTCAGCAAGTCCTTGCATGATAAATAATAAAATAAGACCGCCAATCATATATGCAAGAATGACTGCAGGACCTGCAATATCAATTGCTGAGCTACTTCCTTTAAAAAGCCCTGCACCGATTGCACCACCAAGCGCAAGCATCATAATATGCCTTGAAGTCATTGTTCGTTTTAAATGTACTTGTTCCTTTTCCATTTGCTTTAGCTCCTTTCAAATTTGAATCTTCAGATAAATATGAGATAAAAACACGTAAAAAAAGGCCAGTCATCCCTTATGAAGAGACGACTGACCTTACAACCGCGTTACCACTCTTGTTGATTCAGCCTATAGCCAAATCCAGCTTAAAACCCGATAACGCAGGTTACACGTGAAGACTTACTATATTCAGTCTTACCGCTCGTTGAGCGAGTTCAATGATACGTTTTACTGCGTTGCACCACCCCGCAGCTCTCTAAAAAAAACGGATGTTCATTTACTATTCTCAATTCAAAGCGTTTATAGTCAAATTTCATATTTTGTCAAAGATTTTATTTTTTAAATATACTGACTAACCAAGCAATTGTCAACAGCTTTTTAAATAGATAGGTTCATTAGCGAATCCAAACAGCGACTTCTTCTAGTGGACGGCGCGTTTTTTCTCGTGTTGTTTCTGTCATGCGATAACCGAAAGCAACCATCACAGAAATGTCATATTGACCATGTTCAAGTAGCCCTTCCTCTTCCAATATGCGATGGATCTCATCATAGCTAAAGCCTTCTATAGGACATGAATCAATCCCAATTTGTGCAGCGGCTGTCATCATATTTCCAAGAGCAATATAGGTTTGTTTTGAAGCCCAGTCAAAGAGTGTACGCTCATTTTCTAATAAGTGGAGATCATTTTCCTGGAACTCTTTGTAACGATCCTGCACCATGTCAAACATATCGTCTGACATTCCTTTCACTTGTTTACTAATATATTCTGCATATGCTGAATCATAGCGTGCATCTGTTCTTGCCAGAATGATAACAAAATGGCTTGCCGTTGGTAATTGCTTTTGCGCTCCCCATGTAAACTCTTTTAATCGTTCTCTGAACGCTTCATTTTCAATCACAAGGAATTTCCAAGGTTCAAAACCTACAGAGCTAGGAGAAAGCCTGCCTGTTTCTAAAATAAATTGAAAATCTTCTTCTGCTATTTTCTTTGTCGGATCAAATTCCTTTGTCGCATGACGAAATTGATAGGCTTCAATTATTTCCTTTTTCAATGTTTCTTTGTCTCTCATATCGTTCACCCTTTCCAATTTTAAAACTGTGGGCCTCTTCTCTTTTCTTTGATTCAATTCATTTCTATTTTTCGTTAAATTGTTACGCTAGAAAAATGAACGAACCGTAATGATAAAAGAAATAATATCTTGATTCAAGTACGCACATTTTGTGCGTTAGGTTTAATGATGTTTCCAGAATGAAAACATTCATTATTACAATCAGAAACACTGATATCACGGTCTATGTCAATATCCCCAAAACATTCCATCGGAGGAGTTGAGGGAGGCTTTTAAAAATAGACAGAAGCAAAAGGAGCGTAAAATGAAAATGAACATAAACAAAATAAGATCCTTCCTTTACAAAACATCAAAGTGCGTCGTGCTGCGGGCAAAGCATCTGGGAAGCTGCTTGAAAAAATATTCAAATAAAAAAGCCCTTTTACGGGTCTTTTTTCAAGCAGAATAACCGATACTTGCCGTGTGACCTCTTCTTGCTTCGTCATGACTTGCTGTCACTTCGGATGAAAAATAACTAAACACACCTATTGCACTGATAATGATTAATACGATTGATACCGACTTAAAT
The DNA here is from genome assembly GCF_050269555.1 of Bacillus sp. NPDC077027. Lineage (NCBI taxonomy): Bacteria > Bacillati > Bacillota > Bacilli > Caryophanales > Bacillaceae > Bacillus > Bacillus sp. NPDC077027. Next base: position 390,038 of record NZ_JBNNIO010000002.1, read on the forward strand.
TTCATACTGACAATCACCTCGTTTCACTTGATCTTGGAAATAAAGAACCTTCTCATAAAAAATCATTGCATTGTCCTTATCTCCTACCTCTTTATAATATTTTGCAGCGTCTTTAGCTAAATCCTCAAGATCGGCATACATTGATTTTGATTCTAAAAGATCCATTATTTTATTTAACTGCTCAAAATCATTTTCAACATATAATGATTTTAAAAATTTGAACATGGGTAGCAGAACAGTATCTTTCAGCCTTTCAGATAATTCTATGCCGTTATTTAATGCATAGATACCTAAATCCTTTTCGTTTTTTTTGAAATAAGATTTAGACAGCATAATCTGCGGGTCTAAAATTCTATTTAAATGTTCGTAACCTTGTTCTTTGAATGCTCGAATTGAGGCATTAAAGTATTTTATCGCTTGTGTCAATTCATTTCTATAGAAGTAACTCAACCCTAAATTATATAGAGCTGATCCTTTTAATCTCTTTGTTGAGTTGTCGGCGGATTTATCTAGTGCATGTTCAAAATGAGGCGTTGCTTTTTCAGGGCAACCCATATCTAAATAATTTAGTCCAATTACAAAAGAACATTGTATTTCTCGCACTGCATAAGTTTCTTTTTCTCTATAGCATTCTATCGCTTGGGCTATATGGTGCATAGACATATGGGTTTGTTTCATATGGTAATAGATTTCAGCCAACTTATAATTGAATTCCGCTCTCTCTATATCGTCACTTACGAGAGATAACTTTTTTTCTGCTCTCTTATAGAAGGTGATCGCATTGAGGTATTCATAATTTTCAAATTCATACATCCCGTAAAAGAAGTTGAAATAATAATCAAGTAAACCTGTCAACTTTTCTTGGTCTTTCTTTATCTTGTTTGCGAGTTCCCGAAAGTTGGCTCGTTCTTCTCCATTCTTTAATGGATTTAGATAATCCAACATTAATTTATGTCTGAAATCCATTAGAGAGTAATATAGCAATAAATCTTGATTTTTTTCCATATGATCAAGCATTGTTTTGACTTCTTCTTTATATGTTTCAGCATCCGTCACGTTGAATCTCTGAATGTGATAATACCATTCATTGATCTTCAAGCCAACGTGAGAAGAAAGAACTTTCTCCATAAGACTTACCCCTTCCTCTATTCCCCCTATAATGACATATATTATCATTTTCCAAATAATGCTACACCGCAATAAAACCGTAAAACTCCAAATCTACATGCATGAAAAAACTTTTGTTAAGATGATGCTAGTCCTGTTATCCTCTGCTGTTTTTATTCCATCAACAACTACATATGCGGCAGAATTTTCAACCCTACAGAGCTCCAAAAAGAAATTGCTCTTAAAAATGTCCCCCTAGAACAACAAGAAATATGGCTTAATGCAATTGATATTATCAATGAAAAAGGAGAGCCTTTAGCATCTACAGTGTAATGCCAGCTTATCGCTGTGCTTGAACGTTTCACGTAATTGACGTGACTTGCTGATTCCGCTCCTTTGGCATCGGGAGCAAATGAAAGGGGTCATTCTCTAACACCTGACATGCTACCCAAAGCGTTATTATAAACTTCGCCGGTTGGAGATACATTAAAACCTATTATTCTTGCAATGCGAGAGTGGGGCGTTTCATATGGTAAAGAAAAACTGCACATAAAAAAAGCTGCCATCGCCGGCAGCCCTTTATTATGATGACGAAATAGCGGTCTGTTCTTGCATTGGATCATCTTTGACAAATAGTATACCAAGCTGATGGTGTTCTCCTTCATAAGAAGCACGTTTTTCAAATCTTGTCTGACCATTTAAACCAATGACTTCAAGCTTTGTCAATGCACGATTTCTTTGAAGAGCTTCATAAAATTCTGAGACAGTCTTCATCTCGATGCCATTCACCTTCGTAATGACTTCGCCAATCTCAAGTTTTAAATCAGCCGCAGGCGTATTTGGGATGATGCCGAGCACCATCAAGCCTTGATTACGTTTTGAAAAGAAAAACGGTGCGGCATTATCATTTGCTCGCTGTTTCCACGAAAGAAAGAACCTTCCAAATATCGCCAGAGCTACTGCAATAAATGCAATTGGTTCATACCAAATGCTTCCTACACCTAATGCCACAATCGCAAGACCTAAAAAGAGAATGCGCCTTGCTGTAATTTGAATGCTCACGATTGGAAGAGAGCCCTGAATTCGTTGTCCAAAACCGACAATATACGGAATGCAAATCAACGAGAACGTCTGATCTTGAACTTGGAGAACTGGCCACCATGGAATTGAGGAAGATACCTCGCCTACTGGCATCAGTAGCACAAGTGGTAATAGCCAGAGGCGATTTGCCCGTTGTTGTCCAATCAAGAGCCCTCTTTTACTCATCACCATTGTTGGAGACGTGCGTAAATGTGCCGTTCGATATGCTAAAATTCCTTCCGTTATGAGCAGTAATCCTAAAAGGATCACAGCTGCCGCATAATGAATCATAGAAAGCTGCGGAAGCAAAGGATGGCTTATTTGGAAGAACATAAGACCAAATGCTGCCACAATACTGAAACCGAGTGTATACGCAGATGAAAGCGCACTCGCCTTGAAAAATAGAGAGAAAACGATGGTAAAGCCAGCTATTAAGACAATCAATCCAACTGGTAAGGCAATGCCTAGCCCGACTGAAATGATTGAAAGGCAAACTCCTGCAAGCCAGCCTTTTGAGTATGTAAATTTCACTTCATCGTAAACATCTTCTATTCTCGTTTGAAACGCTCTTCTCTCTCGCTTCACGCGGAGATAGCCATAAAATAGGCTCACCAATATCATAAAATAAAAAAGAGGATGGATTAAAAACAGACCAATGGCTTTTAATCCTACTCCTATCCAATCAGAGCTCATTTTTGTTCACCGCCAAGTCAAGCATTTTCTCTTATTCTATCAAATAAATCGATGCTTGACATTAGGTTTATTTCTCCTGGTTCATCCAAAGTGTGACATTAGACAGTGAAAAATCTTTTAAATAGTGATTGACATCGACATTTAGTATACCGCCAAGCAGTTGCATGGATCTCTTGATGTCGGTTAAGTTAATACCAAGTCTTTTATGATTATCCATTAAATAATTGAAGTATATCTCAGCACAGTCCTCATCAATTTCATCGACTGATTCTACAGTTGTATAGTTGACCAAGTATCTGCTTAACAGCATGAGCAGACTTATTGCCTTTGTGGCGGAAAACGTCACGTCTTTAGTACGGCCTTTAAGCTCATCTACTAATTCGTAATATTTTTTCTCTCTCACAATACTTGCCCTTTTCAATTGTGTTCCCCCATTTACTAGTTCTTTTAAGAAAAGCGCAAACCTCGGCACAGCTTAAAATCCTCAGCTGAATATCCGCAAAAAATAAAATGTTCTTAATATGAGTGCTACTTTTAATTGTAAGAATTTTTTATGTAACATACAACTTTCAAAAGTTTCATTTTCATGACATGTTTAAATCAACAGAAAGTCTCCTATATACATTTGTTATCGGGTAAATTCGGAGGAATGTTATGTTATTTCCAAAATTAATGAACATATTTCTCGATATAATTTATTTTTAAGAATAAATCATTACATTTTTGTAACACTTATGAACCAGAAAAAAAGAGGCATACGCCCGCCTCTTTACTTTTTAAGATATAGTGCTTTTAGTGCAGTCTGAAGTTGCAAATCATTCTTTTCGTAGGATTTCACTTCATCCACCTTTTGGTTGATGGTTTTTGCCGTTTTCAAATCAACAACGCCTGTTTTTTCTAAATTATAGGTGCTTTGAAGTGCGAGAACAGCCTTTTTCGTCTCCTTATCAAAGTAGCCATCAACACGACCAGGGTCGAACGAAAGCCCTTTCAATAATATCTGTGCTTGTGTCACCTCTTCATTATTCATGTCTTGCTGAAGAGGTTCTTTCAGCTGAAGAGGTCCAGCGGTAAAATAGGCTGGTTGATGAATAGCGATGGTTGGTGTGACTCCCTTTTTGTGTAACCAGTTCCCTTTAGGTGTCAGCCATTTATAAAGTGTCAGCTTAATATTGCTACCGTCTCCCATTGGGACAGCTTGCTGGACTGTACCTTTACCGAAGGAAACATCACCGACGACGTCATATTGTCCGGCTTCCTTCATCGCTCCTGCAAGAATTTCAGATGCAGAGGCACTTCCTTTATCAATTAAAACATTCACAGGATATGGCTTCGATTCTTTTCGTTTGGAGAAATAACGCTTTCGATCCCCATTCCGTTCAGCAATCTGAATATACGGCTGATCTTTCGTAATAAAATGCTTCAAAATGTCTTCTACACTTTGCAGGTATCCTCCTGGATTACCTCTTACATCAAGCACAAGCCCTTCTATGCCCTTTTTTTCAAGTGTTTTGAGAGCTGACGTGAAATCCCTTGCTGTATCTTCAGAAAAGCTAGAAATGGCAATATAACCTGTTTTATGACCATTTACATCTTTTACAGAGGAAGAGACAGTCTCAAGTGGGATTTCCTCTCGTTTCATGCGAAACGTCAAATCCTTCTCTATGCCACTTCGTCTCACCTTCATCACGACAAAAGTTCCTTTTTTCCCTCTAATTTTTAGAACAGCATCATTTAAGCTTTTATTTTTCATCGTCTCTCCATCGATGCTGATGATCTCATCCTTAGGCTTCAATCCTGCTTTTTCAGCAGGTGACTTTTTAAAGGCTGATACAATAATCATTTTCCCTTCATCCATCCCTACTTCGGCTCCTATTCCTTCAAAGGATGAATCAAGCGAGTCGGAAAATTGTTTTGCCGTTTGCTTGTCCATATAGACAGAATATGGATCATTTAATGTTGAGAGCATGCCTTGTATCGCGCCTTCTAGCAGCTTTTTGCGATCCACTTCCTCTACATATTCATTGGAGATGAGATCATATGCTTTCTCAATTTTCTCCATACCGTTCTCTTTGGCTCTATCCATTGATTTGGCTTGTCCAGACGCCTGTGCTGTAACTGGAGCAGATGGCTGAGAGCTATTCCCCTCCTTGTCTGCCAGAAAACCTACACTTAATAATAGGACGACACTTGCCATGATTGATATTACTTGTTTTTTCATATTTGGCCTCCTTCTTGAACTCACATCCTGATGACCTGAGTTATTATATGCCAGAAGAAGCCATTTCATGTAATCACATTCTTCCTTGAAAGGGTTGACTATTTATTTTATTAGGTGTAGTTTTTATTTTGTTATTAATTAGAAGGGGACCTAGTCATGTACATGATCTTCACAATGCTTTTATTAGGAATTTTATTAGGATTTGTAGGTGCTGGCGGTGCTGGCTTTGTGATTGCATTGCTCACCTTAATTTTCAATATTCCCATCCATATTGCGCTCGGTACGTCTCTTGCCGCCATGGCATTTACAACGTTATCAGGGGCTTACAGTCATTATCGCGAGGGGAATATTCAATTAAAATCAGGCCTTATTGTTGGCGCATTAGCATGTATAGCTTCTTTTGCAGGTGCAAAGGTCGCACCTTTTATTCCTGAAGAGAGCCTTCATTATTTAACAGCCGGTATGCTTTTTTTATCTGCCATTTTTATCATGATCAAATTATTTATTCTGAAGGAAAACGCCGATCAACAGCCACTCTCTCATCGCCAAATTTGGACTAGAGGTATGATCCTAGGGCTTGTAGCTGGTATGTTGTCAGGCATGTTTGGGATTGGATCAGCTCCCTTTATTCAAGTTGGGTTATTGATCATGCTGAAATTGTCCATTAGACAAGCAGTCGGAACAACTATGCTCGTCATTATCCCAATATCAGTTGGTGGAGGCATTGGTTATATTTCAGAAGGCTATGTTGATTTTGTACTGCTCTTGCAAATATTGATAGGAACGGTATTAGGTGCATTTATTGGAGCAAAATTTACACGTCTTGCCCCAAAACCGTTATTGAAATCTGCGGTATTGCTGACGCCAATTATAGCAGGTATCCTACTGCTCTTTTCATAAAATCTCCTGATGCAAGTCTATAGAAAGTCAAAGAAGCCGATAACATATGGAAAATGTTATCGGCTTTTTCTTTATCGAATATAATTGGCAGGATTGACTGCATTTGATTTCGCACCATTCCATAAGCCTTTATGAATTTCAAAGTGAAGATGCTGGCCATGGGATTGACCTGTATTCCCCATGTGACCAAGGAATTGTCCTTGTTCTACTCTTTGTCCTGTTGACACACTTCTTGTTGAAAGATGCGCATAAACTGTTTGATATGTTTGACCACCTATATTATGAGTAATAAACACAACGTTCCCATAACTAGGTGAGTAGCTGGAGTTTGTTACAGTTCCTGATGCGGCTGCAACAACTGAGACTGTTCCTCTTGCAGCAATATCAAGTCCATAATGCTGACCACCTGAACGACCACCAAATCCTGAAGAGAATCTGCCTGCAGCCGGTTTAATAAAGCCTGAGCTACTAGCTGGTGTATCAGAGACGTCTTGTGAAGAACCATTTACACTGTTTGTATTTGCAGGAATATCTTTTTGTACGGTTGGCTGCTTTTCTTTTTCAGCTTTTTCTTTGTCAGCTTCTTCTTTTTGACGACGTGCTTCTTCCGCTTTTACAGCAGCTTTTTGGTTAGCTAAGATTTCGGTCTCGTTTTCAATCTTACCAAGCTCGTCATGCGTATGTTCCTTATCTTCTTTCACCTGACCAAGCACTTTGCTTTTTTCTGATTGCTGTTTAGATAAGTCTTTCTTTAATAATTCAAGCTCTTTTAGTGAGGTTTCAAGTCCACTTAGCTTGTTATTTAGCTCTGCTTCTTTTTGCTCTACTAGCTTTAAATCGTTTTCATGTTCAGTAATCATGTCTTTGTCTGCTTCAACAATTGTCGTTACAGCACCAACACGACTAATGAAATCACTAAAGCTACGAGCACCTAGCAGCACATCTAAATAGTTTACTGTACCGCCGTTTTTTTGCATTGAACGAATACGATCTTTAAAAATTGCTTTTCTTTTCTCAATACGTTCTTGAATGACCTGAATCTCTTTCTTGAGTGCTTGAATGTCTTTTTTTGTTTCGGCAATCTTTTTTTCTTTCGCAATGAGCTTTTCCGTCATTGAAGTCATTTTCGTATCAATCTTTTCAATATCAGCTTTCAGTTTTGTTTCTTCTTTTTCAAGCTTTGAAAGCTCTGCCTGTTTTTCCTTGAGTTCTGATGTTGCTTTAGATGTCTTCTCTTCAATTTTTTGACGTTTTTGCTCTAGGTCTTCGTATGCGAATGCACGATTTTCATTACCTGGAATATATAGCCATGTCGTTCCAATAAACGCCGCCATTCCAGCCATTATCAGCTTTCTTTTCAAAACGATATTCCCCTCCCAAGACAACTGTCTACATGAAGATCCGACCGAGTGGATCTTCACCAACCGGTCACATCTCTTTTCTCATAAAGTCAATTGTTTGCTGTCATAAAAATTTAGTCTATAAATTATACTTTTAAGAATTTACGAATGGATGTTAAGCTTCCCCAGACACCAATGACCGCTCCGATCAAAAGAAGTACCAAGGAGACTTGATAAACAAATGGATTGTATGCAAGCATTGAGATAAACGAGCCTTGAACTCTTGGCGCTACCCAGCCCACAACATAATGATACGTGCTCAATAAGAGCGCAATCGGTATAATGGAACCAAAAACACCTAACAATAGTCCTTCAATGAAAAATGGCCAGCGAATAAACCAGTTTGTTGCTCCTACAAGTTTCATAATCTCGATTTCTTTGCGTCTAGCAAAAATCGTAATTTTGATTGTATTAGAGATGAGGAACATCGCTGTAAATAGTAATCCAATAATGAGGCCAATCCCTATATTACGTGAAACGCCTACAACATTAAACAATCGGCCCACTTCTTCTTTGCCATATGTCACTTTGTATGTGCCCTTAAGCTTTTCTAGTTTTTTCGCTACCTTTGGTGTATCGTGTGGATCCGTTGTTTTAACAATAAACGCGTCGTTTAATGGGTTTTCTTGATCAACAAGCCCCATAGATTGTCCATTTTCACCAAAGCTTTTAATCAGTGCCTTTAGTTCATCATCTTTAGATGAGAATTTCACATCACTAATTTCAGGTATTTTTTCAATATCCGCTTTTAATGTATCTCGTTGTTCTTGGTTTGCTGTTAAATCAACTAATACTTTAATCTCAACTTCTTTTTCAGCATTCGATGCCATGTTGTTTAAGTTGAACATGATCACAAGAAAGACACCTACTAAAATCAGCGTCACTGTAACCGCACTAATTGATGCAAAAGTCATCCACGTATTTCTTCCGAGTGAACGGAAGCTCTCACGTAAATGCCGCGAGAGAGTTTTAATCATATGTACCGTACTCCCCTCTTGCTTCGTCACGCACAATCATTCCATCTTCAATTGCGATGACGCGTTTCTTCATGCTGTTTACGATCTCTTTATTGTGAGTCGCCATGACGACCGTAGTTCCCCGGTTGTTAATTTCCTCTAATGTCTTCATAATTTCCCATGAAGTATCCGGGTCAAGGTTTCCAGTTGGTTCATCGGCAATCACAACATCCGGATTATTGACAATTGATCTCGCAATTGACACACGCTGTTGCTCACCACCGGATAGTTGATCTGGGAATTGTCGTGCTTTATGTTTTAGCTGGACAAGATCTAGTACGTCAAGAACTTTTTTCTTGATCACACTCGGCTCTTCACCGATGACCTCAAGAGCAAACGCCACGTTCTCAAACACTGTAAGTGACGGAAGTAGCTTAAAGTCTTGGAATACGACCCCGATATTTCGTCTCACGTAAGGGATTTCTTTTTCTTTAATCGAACCCAAATCCTTGTTTTCGATCAAGATTTTCCCTTTTGTTGGTTTTTCTTCACGGTACATCATTTTGATAAAAGTGGACTTCCCTGCGCCACTTGGACCAACAACATACACAAACTCTCCTGGATGGATAGAGACGTTGATTCCATTGATCGCCTTCACGCCATTAGGATAGATCTTATAGACTTCCTTCATTTCAATCATGTAATCACCTAATCTTTTTCTTATTGGCTGCTGATCAGCATAAGTTGAATTATTTTATCAATGGTTTTTGCCACTTTCGGCAAAAAACCTTATGTATGGTCACGCTCATACTCTTCGGTAAGTACCAGCAATTTATGTCCTTTCTATCCCAAATGAAGAAAAAAATGAATTCTCTTCATTCAACAACTACAATTATACGTCATGAATCGACGCAGTGGTATTACATTTATATTTCAAAATCTATAAATGAAAGTAAAAAAAGACACAATATAGCGAAAAAACATGCCTTTTTACCCTTATTTTTTAATTAAAACTGTATTAAATACGTTTACATACTATCGAAAAGTCCGCTTTCTATATATAGAAAACAAAAAACCTTGTCGATTAGACGAAGGTTTTATTTTTTTCCAGCTAACCACTTTGCTACTGCCTTGGCTTGTTTCTCATCAACCATGCCACTCGGCATAGACCCTTTACCATTTTGGGCAATGTCTGCTAGCTGGCTTTCACTATATTTACTGCCAATCTCTTTTAAGCTCGGTCCGCCCCCGCCAGATAAATCCTTGCCATGGCAACCAATACAGTTTTGTTGATAAATTTCTTCACCAGAGCTAACATTAGAGCTCTTACTGCCGCTGTCTTTGTCACTGCTATTTGAACCACCACCACAGGCAGCAAGGACAAATGCCATTGTCAAAAACAGGACTAAACTTTTGATTTTCATTATCTTTCCTCCTTTGCGATCAATTGAACACAGCTATTATATCCTTGTTTAAGCTCTTTTAAAACCCTCACCAAGGACCTCCTTTGCATCCATTACAATGACAAATGCTGATTCATCTATTGCTTTCACTACTTGTTTCAACTTTGTGAATTGTGTTTGACCGACAACACACATCAAAATTGGTCGTTCGTGATCCGTATAGCCACCAACAGCTGAAATTTTTGTCACACCTCGATCAATTTGATCAAAAACCGCCTGTCTTACTTCATCTTCATGACCTGTAATAATCATCGCCATCTTTGAATGACTAAATCCTGCCTGCACAACGTCAATGGTTTTACTTGAAATAAACACACCAAGTACTGCATATAATCCTTCTTCTATACCAAAAATTGTCATAGCTGTGAGAACGATCAGTCCATCCATTATGGCGAGACAAGTCCCTAAGGTGAGCCCTGTATATTTATTAATCATTTTCGCGGCAAGTGCGGTTCCCCCTGTTGAGCCATTTCCAAGAAACACAAGTCCAATACCAATTCCAATCACAACCCCACCAAAAATAGCAGCAAGAAGTGCTTCATGTGTGACAGGCTCAATATGTCTTGTTACAAAAACCATGAAAGGCAAAAAGGTTGAACCTACAAGCGTCTTGACGCCAAACGTACCTCCAAGCAAATAAAACCCTGCAATAAATAAAGGAATGTTCAGTGCCCATTGTACAAATGCCGCCTCATATCCAAACGATTCCATAATCGTACTAATCCCGCTCACACCACCAGCGGCAATTTGGTTTGGTAATAATAGCGTATTAAATCCAATCGCTACAATGGCTGATCCTAATAATATGAACAAGTAATTTTTTATTTCGATCCATAAAAGGGAATGACCCTGCTTCATTTATTTCTTCCTCCGTTACTTCATCCTTGAATGCACACTTATTTTAAGCTCTTCAACTTCTAATGTAAATAACAGCCAAATGCAGTGCTAATGGATTAATGCTTTATCACAGAATCGAATTAGCGCACTGGTTACTTGGATTATGTCTAAATGATCAGTATATTTAATATGTACATGAGAAAGAAGGGACATGCGATGAAAAAAACACTGAAGATAACAGGGTTCATATTATTTATATTGCTTTTCCTTGCATTTAGCTCTTTTTATATTTGGAGCCGCTTTACATACGGGCCCTCCCCTGAGCTAAAAAAGCAAATCAATCTAGAGCAAATTCATCAGACGAAAAACGTTTATACATTCACCGCTCAAAACAGTGATACAGGTATCATCCTTTACCCAGGTGCAAAAGTAGAGCCTCTTGCTTATGCGTATCTAGCTAATACATTCATGAAAGAGGGATATTCTGTCTTTATTCCTAAAATGCCTTTTTCATTTGCGATCTTTGATACAAATAAAGCCCATGACATCATGCATGACAACAAGAGTATCAAGCATTGGTATATTGGTGGACACTCTCTCGGAGGAGCAGCTGCATCCATGTATGCAGAAAAGCATGAAAAGCAGCTGGATGGACTGTTTTTTCTAGCCTCTTATCCCGCATCCGATCAATTGAGAGATGCTTCTTTCCAAGTATTATCTATTTCAGGTGAAAAAGATGGTCTTGCTACAAAAGACAAAATCGATCAATCCAAGGAAAATCTTCCTCATCAAACGAAATACCATGAAATCATAGGTGGAAATCATGCGCAATTCGGCCTCTACGGTGAGCAAAAGGGCGATCACGCTGCGACCATTCCTGCCATCACACAACAAAAAGAAATAATAGACACAATGCTTCACTGGCTGAAACCATCAAAAAAGCTCCCATAATAGGAGCTTTTCAAGTCTATTTTGAAGTTGCCTCGAGAAATTCATGTGCATCTGCTACCGCTAAAGAGATCGCTTCCTCCCAAAATGCTTTTTGAGTTAAATCCACTCCAAGGTGCTTCGATGCAAGGTCTTCTACCGTCATCGAAGCTGTATCTTTTAAGAGGGCAATATATTTCTCTTCAAACGATGCACCGGCTTTCAGCGCATTTGCATAAATACCTAATGAAAATAAATATCCGAACGTGTACGGGAAATTATAGAAAGGAACCCCTGTAATATGGAAGTGTAATTTAGATGCCCAGAAATGCGGGTGATATTCATCAAGTGCATCACCAAATGCTTCTCGTTGAGCGTCTTCCATCAGCTCATTCAATCTATCGGCAGGTACTTCCCCTTTTTTTCGCTCCTCATAAAAGCGCGTTTCAAATAAAAATCGAGACTGAATGTTCATAAAAAATGCCACACTGCGCTGTAATTTATCTTCTAACAAGCTAAGACGCTCATCTTCGTTTGTTGCTTCCTTTAATGAGGCATCCGCCACAATCATTTCTGCAAATGTTGAAGCTGTTTCGGCTACATTCATGGCATAGCTACGATTTAACATCCGTACATTCTGCATCACATCCTGATGGAAGGAATGACCTAATTCGTGGGCTAGTGTCGCCAAATTAGATGGACTCCCAGAGAACGTCATAAAAATCCGAGACTCTCCACTGTCAGGGAAGTTTGTACAAAACCCGCCTACTCGTTTATTTGGTCTGTCTTCGGCTTCAACCCAGCGCTCATTAAAGGCCTTTTCAGTAAACGTAGCTAGCTCCTTACCAAAGCTAGAAAAATGTTGAATGATAAAAGCCGCGGCCTCTTGGTAAGGATATTTTTTAGATTCATTTCCAATCGGTGCACCCACATCATACCAACTAAGCTTTTCAACACCTAGTAGTTCTGCCTTTCGATGCAAATAATCAATGAATGGCTTTTTATGCTCATCAATGACTTCCCACATCACATCGAGGGTTTCTTGTTTCATACGGCAAATATCAAGTGGTTCTTTTAAAATATGATCCCAACCTCTGGCTTCATATACTTGAAGGCGAAATCCTGCTAAATGGTTTAATGTACTGGCAAATAAATGTTCATCCTGTTCCCAAGCATGTTCAAGGTTGTGATAAACCGTTTGTCTCACATGTCGATCTGTATCATCCATGACATTTTCAGCTTGTCCGACAGAAATCATATTTATTTCACCATTTTGTTCAAACGGAATCGTAATTTTGTTGACTAAGCTTGAATAGAGCTCATCCCAGGCGTGATAGCCATCTACAGACAGCTTTTGAATTAAAGTTTCCTGCTCAACGGACAATTTGTCTTTCACACGATCTCTACGTTCATTCAATATGTATTGAATATCAAAAAAAACTGGTGAATTGATGAGTTCGTTCCACTCTTCTTTTGGAATCATCGCTAGCGACTGATCAAATGAGGCAAGTACTGTGCCTAAATCCGCTTCAAGCTGAGCAACTGCACTTCGGAGGTTACTCGCTTTCATATCTTTCGTATTTTGAGATTGTAAACATGTAACAAATGAGCTTGCTTGTGAAAGCTTTTGAAATATTAATTCATACGCCTCAATCACATTCGTTAAGTTCTTTTCAACTTGCCCTTCCCCTTTTGTAAATACGTCGACTCTCTTTTGAAAATCTATAATCTGTTGTTTGATGCCATCTAAATATGTAACAAATTCTGGCGAAGCACTGCCGCCTTTAAAAAAATAATCTAAATCCCACGTTTCCTTCAACGGTTGTAAACCCAACGTATTTCCCCCTTTATTAGCTATTTTCATCATACAAAGGATATAGAAATAGCTTTATGTAATTTCTCCATTCGTATTCAACATATTTTCTCATAATTAAAAAAACCCGGCAAGAAGCCGAGTTTTTTATGATAGTTTAGAACGCAAATATGCATCAATGAATGAGTCTAAATCTCCATCCATGACCGCTTGTACATTTCCCATTTCAGTGTTTGTTCTATGGTCTTTGACAAGAGAGTAAGGATGAAATACATATGAACGGATTTGGCTTCCCCAGCCAATTTCCTTTTGTTCTCCTCTTATTTCATCTAACTCTGCTTGTTGCTCTTCAATACGTCTTTGATACAGCTTAGATTTAAGCATTTTCATTGCATGTTCACGGTTTTTAATTTGTGATCTTTCCGTTTGACAGGTGACCACTACATTCGTCGGAATATGTGTAATACGCACAGCAGAATCCGTTGTATTGACATGCTGACCACCAGCACCACTTGCACGATACGTATCGACTTTTATATCCTCAGTACGAATATCAATATCGATTTCTTCATTAAACTCTGGCATGACATCACAGGAGACAAAAGAAGTATGTCTACGACCAGAAGAGTCAAATGGAGAAATTCGAACCAAACGATGGACACCCTTCTCTGCTTTCAAATATCCATACGCATTATGCCCTTTAATGAGCAGTGTCACTGATTTAATCCCTGCTTCGTCACCAGGTAAATAATCCAGCGTTTCAACCTTAAATCCTCTGCGCTCTGCCCATCGAGTGTACATTCTGAGTAACATTGAACCCCAATCCTGTGATTCAGTTCCTCCTGCACCCGGATGCAGCTCAAGGATCGCATTGTTTTTGTCATAAGGCTCACTTAGGAGAAGCTGTAATTCAAATTCATTGAACTGTTTCGTTAGGTTTTTTAACTCTTTCTCAAGCTCCTGATGAAGTTCTTCATCATAGTCCTCTTTTAACAGATCATGAGTCATTTGTAGATCTTCATGTGATTCATAAAGTCCGTTGTATGAATGAACCGCATCCTTTAGCGCATTTGCCTCATTAATAACACCCTGTGCTTGTTGTTGGTCATTCCAAAAATCAGCTTCCGCCATTAGCGCCTCTAGCTCAGCGATTTTTGCTTCTTTTACTTCAAGGTCAAAGAGACCCCCTAAAATCAGCTAACCTGCTAGCCATATTTTCAAGCTCTTGCCTAATTTCTACTAATTCCATTTCCTTCACCTCATAGATGTATTGAAGTTGACATGAATAGAAAGAGGTTTTCACCTCTTTCTATTCTGTCTTCCCGTGACAATTTTTATATTTCTTTCCGCTTCCACAATGACATGGTGCATTACGGCCGATGTCGACCACTTTACGTACAGGTTTCTTTTTAACTGTTTTCTCTTCATCACCATCTTGAGGCTGATGAGCAGTTGTTTGACCTTGCACGACTTCTTCACGTTCTAAGTTGTTTTGAATTTCAGATTTCAACACATATTTCGCTACGTCATCTTCAATGGAGGCTACCATTTGTTCAAACATCGTAAATCCTTCCATTTGATATTCGCGAAGAGGATTTGTTTGTGCATAAGCACGCAAATGAATTCCTTGACGAAGCTGATCCATTGCATCAATATGATCCATCCACTTAGAATCCACAGCACGAAGAACGATGACTTTTTCGAATTCACGCATTTGCTCTTCTCCGAATTTCTCCTCTTTCGCATCGTATTTCTCTTTAATACGATCCATTATAAGTGAAGTTATTTCGTCTGCTTCTTTACCAAATAAATCTTTGACAGCAATTGTGCCTTCGTCTAGATAATTCGTGTTGATCAGTTCAACAAGACCATCTAGTTTCCATTCTTCAGGCAGTTCTTCTTTAGGTGTATATGAATCAACCGCACGTTCAATTGAGGATTGAATCATATTCAACACAATCGACTTCAAGTTGTCAGAATCAATGACATCAAAGCGCTGTTTATAAATAACTTCACGTTGCTGACGAAGAACATCATCATATTGAAGAAGTTGTTTACGTGAATCAAAGTTATTACCCTCTACACGTTTTTGTGAAGATTCAACTGCTTTAGAGACCATTTTACTTTGAATTGGAGTGGTGTCGTCCATGCCAAAGCGATCTAACATGGCCATCGTACGCTCTGCACCAAAACGACGCATCAATTCATCTTCCATTGAAAGATAGAATTGTGTCACACCAGGGTCTCCTTGACGACCAGAACGCCCACGAAGCTGATTATCAATACGACGTGATTCATGACGTTCTGTACCAACTACAGCAAGACCACCAAGCTCTTTTACACCTTCACCAAGCTTAATGTCCGTTCCACGTCCCGCCATGTTTGTCGCGATTGTCACAGCACCTTTTTGTCCAGCTTCCTCAATAATTTGCGCTTCACGTTCATGGTTTTTCGCATTCAATATTTGGTGAGGAATTCCTTTATTTTTTAAAAGTTTAGAAATGAGTTCTGATGTTTCAACAGCAACTGTCCCTACAAGTACTGGCTGTCCAATCATATAACGCTGTGCAACATCTTCTGCTACAGCTTTAAACTTCCCATCCATCGTACGGTAGATTAAATCAGGTCTGTCATCACGAACAATAGGTCTGTTTGTCGGGATCGACACAACCTGCATATTATAAATATTTCGGAATTCTTCTTCTTCCGTTTTTGCTGTACCTGTCATACCAGACAATTTCCCATACATACGGAAGTAGTTTTGGAATGTAATTGTTGCAAGAGTCATGCTTTCGTTTTGAACTTCAAGGCCTTCTTTTGCCTCAATCGCTTGGTGTAAGCCTTCACTATAGCGACGACCTTTCATTAGACGACCTGTAAAGGAATCGACAATTACGACTTGTCCTTCTTCAACAACATAATCCACATCTTTTTGCATCGCAACATGCGCTTTTAGTGCTTGAGCAATGTGGTGATTCAATGCTACATGTTTCACATCAAACATGTTCTCAATACCAAATGCTTTTTCCGCTTTGGTCATTCCGCTTTCAGTCAGCTGGACACTCTTTGTTTTGATGTCAAAAGTGTAGTCATCTTCCGTTTTCAGTGTACGAACAAATGCATTTGCTTGGACGTACAGCTTTGTTGATTTTGCAGCTTGTCCAGAAATAATGAGCGGTGTTCTCGCTTCATCGATGAGGATAGAGTCAACCTCATCAATAACCGCATAATGAAGCGGACGTTGCACCATTTGCTCTTTGTAGAGCACCATGTTGTCACGCAAGTAGTCAAAACCAAGTTCATTATTGGTTGAATACGTGATATCTGCCGCATATGCTTCTCTTTTTTCATCCTTGTCTAAGCTGTTCAAGTTAAGACCAACTGTTAAACCAAGAAATTCAAAGATTTTGCCCATTTCCTGTGCATCACGACTTGCCAAGTATTCGTTGACTGTTACAATGTGTACACCTTTTCCAGAAAGTGCATTCAAATAGACCGGCATCGTGGAGGTTAAAGTTTTACCTTCACCCGTTTTCATTTCAGCAATATTTCCATCATGAAGGGAAATCCCCCCCATAATCTGTACCTTAAATGGGAACATTCCTGTCACACGGCGTGATGCCTCACGAACAACCGCAAACGCTTCTGAAAGCAAGTCATCCTCCGTTTGGCCTTTATCAAGGCGCTCTTTAAATTCAATTGTTTTATTTCTTAAAGCCTCGTCCGATAATTTTTCAAAATCCTGAGCGAGTGCTTCTATTTCATTTGCCTTTTTTTCATATCGGCTGATCGTACGTTTCGTTGGATCAAACACTTTGTTTAAAATTCCAAGCATATAATAACGCTCCTCTATTTCATGCATTTTTTCGGCATGTCCAAAAGTTTGTCAGGGCCATATTTACCTGCAATTATCATACCATACCTTCATTGATTTCCAAAGAATTTGCAATGATTTAGGACAAAAAACCCGTTGCAAGAATAAGCAACGGGTTTCCTTTATTTATAAGAATTTGGAAATCAATTGATTTTAAAAATTAAGCGTTCGGTTCAATGAGACCATACTTGCCGTCATTTCGACGATAAACGACATTTGTCAAATTTGTTTCAGCATTTGTAAAAACGAAGAAGCTATGTCCTAACATGTTCATTTGCAAAATTGCTTCTTCACTATCCATTGGCTTCAAATTGAAGCGCTTCTGTCTGACAATCTCTACATCCTCAATTTCTTCATCATCTTGAACCGCCACGTCTACAGTGCCATTACCACCAGCAAATAAATGCTTCTGGGCACCTTGCTCACGGAATTTACGGTTCACTTTCGTTTTATGCTTTCTGATTTGACGTTCTAGTTTACTTGTAGCTAGGTCTACTGCACTGTACATATCCTCATTATGCACTTCAGCTCGAAGTGCTAGATCAGTCATTGGAATCGTCACTTCAACTTTAGATTCTTGATCGTTATAGAATTTCAAGTTAACGTTGACTGAAGCATTAACACCTTGCTCAAAATATCGCTCCAGCTTTCCAATTTTTTTCTCAACATGATCTCGTAGTGCAGGTGTTACCTCGATGTTTTCTCCTCTGACATTGTAATTCATGTAAAGAACGCCTCCTTTAAAATTAAGGATATGTAAACTTATTTCTACTTTTCCCTCCTTTTCTCCTGCTCAAACGTAAAAAAAATGTGAATTTTTATTGAATTTTGTCGAATAACGCGGTGCAACCTGTCATATTCAATTGGTGATCAATATATATTCTATCCACTTCGGAAAAAGACCACTTCTCTTGCTAAACATTAAACGTAGAAATAGATGTTCTTAATGATTGCGACAGTTCCTTTAAGTCCTCTGCCGCTGCTTTCATTTCTTCGTTGGCTGCAAGAGATTCCTCTACTGCCGCAGACATATGTTGTGTCTCCTCTGAATTCTGCCTCGCACCTCGTTCAATGACACCAACGGTTTGAGAAATTTCTTCTGTACTCGCTGAAATTTGTTGTGTCGTAGCAGATAGCTCTTCTGCTTTTAAGGAGATATCTTTTATCGCCTCTAAAATGTCGGTAAAGCTTTGTTCAGATAATTGAGATACTTTTACCCCTTCTTGTACATCACTTTCCACTTTGGCCATTGATTGTGATGATTCTTCAGTATCTTTGTTCACGTTAACTAGTAATCGACTAATCTGATCGGTTAATTTACTCGATTCTTCCGCTAGCTTTCTAACTTCATCAGCAACGACAGCAAATCCACGTCCGTGCTCTCCAGCTCTTGCTGCTTCAATGGCCGCATTCAGCGCTAACAGGTTCGTCTGGTCTGCTATCGCATGGATATGACCTAGCAATTCTTGAATTCCTCCAAACTGGACTTGGACACTTTCCATCGTTGTATGATGTTCATTTACAGACTGCCGGATCGAGCTCATTTGTTTCACAAACTGCTGGATAAGAGACGAGCCTTCTTCGGCCTTTTGTGTCACAGATACAGAATGAGTTGAGACATCTGCTGTATGCTCTGCTGCATTTTGCATCCCTGCAGATACTTCTTGAATGGCTGATGCAACTTTTCCAACCGCTTCTGACTGTTCACGTGAAGCATCATTGACTTGTTCAATAGAACTAGATGTTTGCTCACTGGCTGATAAAGTCTGACTGATTGTTTCTTCAAATTGTGTGGCGGAATCGGCTAATTTTTGAGAACCGACTTGGACATGCTGGATGAGCTCTTTTAAATGAATGGTCATTTGGTTAAAAGCAGTGCCAAGCTGGCCAATCTCATCTTTAGATTTCACTTCTATTTCTTCAAACGTCAAATCGCCATCAGCCATTCTTTTAGCTGCTTTTGTGACAGAAGCGATCGGTTTTGTGATTCTATTAACAAATCTAAACCCTACAATTAAGAAGCTGACAATGATGATAGCGCTAATGATGATTAATAAAATCAATTCATTTTTACTTTCTTCATTTAACTGATTGATTTTTTGATCTCTTTGCTTAAGTTGTGTATTTGCGAATTCTTTTGTAAAGGTATGTATTTCTTGTTCGATTGGTTGCAATTCATTCGTGAGGCGTATATTGAACTCTTTTTGATTATTCATATTAAGAGAGTTAAATAATCGATTTGTTGAGGTATAGTATAGATAATTTTTTTCAGATATGTTGTCTAATAGCGTGCTCGCTTTTTTTACTATACTAAGCTTTGACGCTTCCTTCGCTTTTTTATTGATTTCTTCGTATGTTTTTTCAATTTTTTGTGAAACAGATTTATCTGGCACCACTACATATGTTTTAATCTGAGCTTCCTGCTTTTGTAATAATGTTTCCAACTCAAGCGCTGTTTGATATAATTTCACTTCTTTAGCAAGTAGATTTTTATAGGATTGATCCGTCTTGTAATAGATGAAACTGGAGAAGCTTAAAATACTTACAAATAATACACAAATGACAATAATCCCAATTAAAAATTGCTTTTTTAGTTTCATAAAGTCCTCCGAATTCTCCGAATTAACTAAAATTAATGAATGACATACGGCCTCATGCAGGCATGTATTTCATTCATCCACTTTCTATATTCAGGAATAAAGTATGCTTTAAGGAAAGTTTGGAAGTGATTTGAAGGAAATGTATAGAAAGCTAGTATGTCAAAGCTAAGAAAAATCTGATCAAATGAGCGAATAGAATGCTCAAAACACTCATTTTCAATAATTGTTAACAGAAGGGGGTGGGTTGTCTCCAAATGAAAGAAGGCATGGATCAGATCATTAAAGATCCGATCCCCTTCTGTTTTAGAAAAATCCTTCTCAATTTCATCTAAATACCCAAGGCTTTCTTCAATTGTATAAAGAAGTTGATAATATGTGCTTAATAAAATATAGTCCTCTGAACGATACGCCACGGTTCTCACCTATTTATTTCCGTTTATCGTAATACACTCCATCACTGGTCATTGGCTGGTATGGATTTTGATAATTCAGTTGCTTGTTTTTCTTTTTCTGTATCGCATGAATGTCTGCTCTGATACCTTCTTGAATTTTCGTTAATTGCTTCGCCATGATTTGATCCGTCTCAATGATCTCTTGGATCTTCTCTTTTTCCTGTGGCGTTAACTGATGATGAATCTCTTTCATTAATTCATCTCGTGCAACTAAAAAGGCATCAAAATCTTCAACAAGCGTCTCGCTTTGTGGATTAGCCTCTATCTCGGCAGCCATTTTCAACGTTTGTCCGTGCAGTTTTTCGACAATACTCATAAAGAGCCTCCAATTGATTGATGACGCCCTTTTCTATCGGATTGGATCACTTCTTTCCAAGCATCTCGAAAATCAATAACGTACTGCTCAACTTCATCAAGGATCTCAGATTCGTTCTTCAAATTCGCATCAATCAGCCTGCGATAAATGTAATCATACATACTCGCCATACTCTTTGATACTTCATATGAGCGATCTAACGTCACATTTAATTCTTGGATGATATTTTGGGCCTTTTTTAAATTTTGATTTCTCATCTCAGTGTTGTTTTGATCCATCGCATACCTAGCTAATTTGATAAACTTTAAACATCCTTCATAAAGCATGAGTGTTAACTCAGCAGGTGTAGCTGTCTCAATTGAATTTTTTTGATAGGCGGCATAAGGATTCTGAATTGCCATATTTTACAAACCTCCAATTATTGTGAAAGCAGTTGAGCAAGAGAGTTAGATTGGTTGTTCAGCTTTTGAATCGCGCTATCCATTGCATTAAATTTCACGTAATAGCGATTTTCAATCATTTTTAAGCGATCCTGAAAATCACTCATTCTTTTTGTCAAAGAGTCAAGGCTTTTCCCAAGAATGTATTCCTTCGCTTCCATCGTTGTGCTTCCGGCCTTTTGCTGAATGCTCTTTGAAAATGCTGATAATGAATTTCTAATTCGATGGATAATCCCTTGCTCTTTATATTGCTGCTCAGCTTTTTCCTTATCGTTAGAATCAACATTCAATGAACCAGAGAGAAACATCTCTCTAACTTTTTCAGGATCTTCTTCAATTGCTTTTCTCAGCTTTCCATCGTTGATTTCAAGTTTTCCGCCTTCTTTATATTTTTGAGAAGTGGTAATTCCTATTTGAGTAATGTGATTCACAGAATTACCATTTGAAACTTGTAGGTATAAATCACTTCTCATTTTAGAAGCACCCGATCTTAAAATGGAATCACTTCTAAGCAAACCAGATTTCGCTGTCGTTTCCCATAGTTCTATTTCTTTGTCTGACATCCCCTTTTTTTCTTCAGCTGTCAGCGGTTGATAGGTTCGATTTTTCTTCTCTGTCACTTTTCCATTGATCTGTTCAACAAGTTCATTGTATTTATCAACAAATTGCTTGATTTTATCAAAGATCGTATCTACATCAGTTGATACGTTTAAGGTAACTGGTTTATCATCAGTTGTTCCCTTTAGCTCATACGTGATTCCGGCTTGTGTAAATGTATTGTTGTTATTTTCCATTTTAAGCCCATTGATCTCATATTGAGCTTTGACACCTTGAGTCGTCGCAACAAGCTTATTATCACCGTCTACCTGAAAACCAAGCTGCGTTAAAAACGAGGTAGAGTCACTGTCTGACGCTTTAATGCTGACACCTTCACCTGTTGTTCTTGAAGTAAGTGCAATTGTATCAACATAATTCGTCCCATCAAAAATTTGTCCTTTATAAGCAGTAACACCTAATTTCGAATTGTTAATTTTCGTAACGATCGTATCGAGTGTATCTGTATCAGAAGTATTAATTGTGACTGTAGTTGGTTCTGTCGAGTTTGGGGTAGTCACTTCAAAAGTAAACGTTCCATTAGATGCCGCAAAACCAGCAGTGCTTGATGATTTAAAAACAGAAGCCGTTGCAAGCTGAGTCACATTGATTGTGCCAGAAGTCGCACTGGTTGTCCCAGTTGTCCCAGTCGCTGTAACAGCCGCCTCGTTTGAGCTTGTGATCTTTTTTGTGCCATATGTACTTGGAAGATTCAAGCCAAGACTAGTAATCAAGTCCTCTAGTTCTTTAATTTTCGCATTTGTCTCTCGATAGCTATCTCTTTGCCATTCTAATGTTTGTTTCTGACGAGACATTTTATCAAGTGGTACCTGCTCTGTTTTCATTAATTTAGATACGATCTCGTCAATATCAAATACGTTTGAAAATCCGGTAATTCTTGTGACCATAATGTTAAATCTCCCTTCTACTACATTCTTTTATCTACAAATAATCCTACAATCTCAGTCATCGCGGCATAAAAATCAAGCCATTCCTTTGAGGGAATCTCTCTTATAACCTCATCTGTCTGATTGTCTACTACTTTGACATAATATTCATTGAGCTTTTCATGCAATTCAAATTGAAGGTGAAATTGAGTAGGCTCTATCAAAGTATTTGCTCCCTGAATGGTTTGCTCTAATTCCTCTTTTGTGACAGACTTCAAGTTGGCATGTAAATCAGCGTTTGCATTGTCAGCTTGATTATTAGAAACACGGGTTTTATATGCATCGAAAATTGGCTCTAAAGGTGTCAATTTACCAACAGACATAATTATTCAGCTCCTGTGCTTTAATCTATCTATTATATCGGCTTCGAATTTTTAAATTAAATATATATTGAGAGATTTGTTAAATTTTCATACATATTGAGATTCTTCATATGGAAGTGGCTAACATCAAATATCTCAAACAAAAATGAAAAACCACAGTACGAGTTCGGTAGATTCATTTGCAATATTTGGTTGAAAATAACATTTTATATCAGCAAAAAATCCTCACTTTTTTTGTGAGGATAATTGAGAAAGGAACTCAGTAGATAGGCTAGCAGCCCGACTGTTTTCTTCTTGAATTGACAGATAAATTTCTTTTCGATGAATATCAATATGTTTAGGCGCATCAATACCTATCTTCACTTGATCTCCCTCAATCGAAATGACTTTCACTTCAATTTCATCGCCTATTTGGATCGACTGATTTAACTTTCGAGATAGGACTAGCATGATGATACAACTCCTAATAAATGCTTTGTGTGATAGGAAGTATCATGCAAAATAACCTGTTTTGCTGTCATATTCTTTTTGTTGACAACGATAGGTGCTCTTAAGTTTGCAGTTGTCTTTTCGATTGAGGACTCCATTGTTAAAATAACCATGACCTCCACATCCTCAGTATCTTCAATACCCAAAATTTCAACAACAGTGTCTTCTAAATCAAATTCATATTGATCGAAGAATAGAAACGGGCTACTAACGATAAAGCCAAGGTCCGCATTTTGCAGCGATTGAAGGACAAGGAATGGAGATTCTTCAGATAAAGGCAAAATAACAAACTGCTTTTGATCAAGAAATCCTGGTATCCCACTTGAAAATGTAATGATCTGTTCCTCTTTGATTGTAACTTCACCATGATATTTTGTTTGAATGATCATAATTCACGACCTTTATATTTTCTTAATTATACCTTATCACCATTTTGGCCCGTTTCGTCAACTTCTATTTTAAGTTCAGGATATTGAAGCATATTAATATCCACTTTACCTGGAAGATAATTAACAATTGGTTTATGTGGTGTAGCTTCAATGATCGGCTTTTGTGGTTCAATATCTATCTGCAGCTCTGAAGGTTGATAATCTATTTTGACACTAAAATATGAGGGAATGTAACCGATTGTTAATTCTTTCGTTGGACGACTTCCATTTATTTTGGAAATTTCTGCAATGACATTGCCTCCATTCTCAATCTTAACGAGTTCACTTCCCTGTTCAGCCCTTCTCCCCATTCCAGCTCCAATTGCTTGTTTTCCTTCTGCTGCCCATTCTTCAGACCGTTTAAAAATCGATTTAATATCCATATCTGCAAACGCTTCTGTTTGATCAATGGTTAATTTTGATGGTGTTCTCGTGATATTCATGACAGCTCCCGGTTGTTTAATCTCAAGGTCTGCTTTTGGTTGTTCCACTTCCTGGCTAGAAGGAGTCGTGTACATCTGTAGTTTCGCTAATTTTTGTTCCATTAGTAGCATAGGAATACGCATAATTTCACCTCCATGATGCAAAAAAGCACCCAACGGATGCTTTTTATTATCTTAAGAAATCTACTAGTGACGGTTGGATCACCTTAGCAGTAGTTGCCAAAGCCGCTCTATTCACAACCTCTTGTTGAAGAAGATCAACAATTGCTTTTTCACTCTCAACGTCTTCATTATCTGACTTCGAATTCTTTAACACTGAATACTGTGAAGTCAATCGGCTATTAACCAAATCAATTCGATTGGAGCGCGCCCCAAGATCAGATCGTTCTGCACTCATCATTTCTTTAAATTGATCAACATCGGCAAGTACTTCATCTGAATTCGTAAACGTCCCATTTTTCAATGAATTTTCTAGATCAGTCAACATTTGAATGACGTTTTGACCGTTAGCAGATTGTCCACCAAAAGCTTTTAGTGGATTAGAGTTTACATTTAATGTAATACCATCAGAAACATTCGATTGTACCACATTCGCATCCGTATAATTTTCATAGTTGAATGTATAGCTACCATCTGCATTTTCGACAACAGGTTTTACATTTGTGTTCGTTCCATTAAAAACATACTTTCCTAACATCTGTGTGTTCATGGCATCAATGATTTGCTTTTTCATCTGAGTAATCTCTACACCAATAGAAGCTAGGTCTTCCGGTTGTTTTGTTCCATTGGCCGCATCAAGTACTTTATCTCTAACGTTAGACATAATATCAACGATTTCAGTGACACTCGTTTCCGAAGTATCAATCCAGTTGCTCGCTTCATTTAAGTTACTTAGATACTGTTGATTACGAAAAATAGCTGAACTATATTGCAAACTTTTCACAGCGGCAACTGGATCATCGGATGTTTTTGAAAACCGTCTTCCAGTTTGTGCTTGCTCATTAATTTTGGAAAGACGTTCGTAACTTTTACTAATATTACGTAACGAATTTTGTGAAATCATACCTTGAGTGACTCGCATCAGTTATTCCTACCTTCCTACGACACCCATGCCGTTTATGAGTTTATCTAAGATTTCGTCTTGTAATGTTATTATTCTTGCAGCAGCATTGTATGCATGTTGGAATTGAATCATGTTCGTCATTTCTTCATCGATTGAAACTGCGCTAATAGACATTCTCCGCTCTTCAGCTGAGTTCACTAGTGCAGCGGAACTGCTTGCTAATGTTATGTTCTTCTGCGCTTGAATACCCATTTCAGCAATGACATTTTGATAGTAATCCTGAATGGTTGTCGTTGTTCCACCGATCGCTAATTTTAAATCTTGAATAGCAGCTAATGCCGTTGCATTAGTACCGTCACCGGCATTTTGATTGAGAGATGCTGCAATGTTATCAGTTGATTCTAAGATAACATCACTCACTTTAATTCTTGCTGCTAAGCCCTTATTTAATTCATTATTATTTTCAATATCGAAGAAGTCTTGACCATTTGTACCTTTTAATGTGTAACCTTGTTTATGCACTTCATTGAATTTATCCATAAATACTTTGGCAATCTCATCTAGCTCCGCAAGCATCTCCGGATACATTCCTTTTTCCGCTCCATTAGACATGTAACCGTAAGCCTCTACTAAAGCTTTTATTTCCCCATTCACTGCAAATTGATCTGCATTGATCGAGATCGAACCAAATTGAAGGGAGTTGACAAGTCCTGTCGTCCCATCAAATGAAACTTGCATTTCTGCTTTTTCGTTCGTGATACCGTTGAGAATAGTACCAGCTGATTGACCGTTCGCACCAATAATCTCGATATTCATTGTCCCCTCAGCAATTTTCAGCGCATTTCCACCAGGTTCGTTATAACTCACTTTAATGTCTACAA
Source organism: Bacillus sp. NPDC077027 (assembly GCF_050269555.1). Taxonomy (NCBI): domain Bacteria; kingdom Bacillati; phylum Bacillota; class Bacilli; order Caryophanales; family Bacillaceae; genus Bacillus; species Bacillus sp. NPDC077027. The sequence continues at coordinate 416,285 of NZ_JBNNIO010000002.1, forward strand.
GTGAGGACAATTGGTCTACAAGAGCGTCACGCGTATCATACAAATCGTTTGGGAGATAACCGTTAGGCTCGACCTTCGCAATCTGTTTGTTGATCTCATCAATTTGAGTTAAGAGCGTATTAACGTTTTTAGCCGTTGATTCAAGTTCGGCTTTTAAATTCTTTTGAATCGTCGTTAATGAAGAATTCAAAAGTCGTAATTGGTCTACTAACGCTTGTGCACTTGTTTTTACAACAGTACGCGCAGATGCAGTATCCGCATTTTTACTTTCAGAAAGGACTTGTAGTGATTTCCACAAGTTGTCAAACGCTCTATTCAAGCCTTCATCTGTTAAATCATTCATAACGCCCTCCATTTGAGAAAGAGCATCTGATTTTGACGCATAGTATGACAGATTGTTATTGTGATCTCTGTACTGCAGATCTAAAAAACTGTCTCGAATTCTCTCAACTGTTCCAACTTGTACACCTGTCCCCATTTGGCCATATGTTTTACCATCATAAACCGAAACAACTGGGTAAGGATTATCCGCTTTAAAGGTTACACGTTGTCTTGAATAGCCTTCAGTATTCGCATTGGACACATTGTTTGAAGTCACATAAAGACCTGCACGCTGGGCTGTTATTCCTCTTTTGGCCGTTTCAAGCCCCATAAATGTTGAACCCATTGTTTATCCTCCTTTATTACGCCTTTGAATCAAACAAAGCCATATGCTGTTTAGGCTTTGGACCTTCAAGACCTTTTTGTCCGTAATTGATATGTTCTTTATTAGGGTTGACAAGATCGAATGTCAGTGAAATAAATTGAAGCGATTGATGAATGAGCTGTTTGTTTAATTCGTTTAATCGTTTTAATTCCATCATGATGTCATTTAACTTATGATGCAGTGAAATGAGCTCTTCTTTATCTGTACCTTCAGCTTTTTCGATACATGCAGAAATCGTTGGGTCTTGATCACTCTCTAAAAAAGCGGACGTTGCTTCAATTCGCTTTTCTTCTAATTGTGAAATAGCCTGAATATATTTCTGCTCAAGATTCAGTATCTCAGAAAGAGCCTCAATCTCATTGCTTTTTAAAATGTCTGTTTTCTCGTTAGACAGCTTTAGTAGCTGTTCATGTAGTCCGTAGAGACGATGCAGCTCTTCAATGATTATTTTAACTGACATTCGCGCTTCTCCTTTTATTGTTGTTTATAAAAGTTCACCATTTTATCAGCGATGCCTTTAGTATCGACTTGATATGTGCCTGCTTCAATATTTTTTTTAATTTGTTCTATCTTATCTTGACGTTCTTTCATTAAATCTGGCACCTTTTGCATTTCAATTGCTTTTTTGGAAATTTCTACTTTATCGGTTGATTTTGTTTGGTTCGATTGCAACGTTTGTTTCTCATATGTTTTCTTGTAAGGGTTTACTGGCTGTGTTCCATATTGATTAATTTTCACGGGATTCCTCTCGCTTTCCGTTACAGTCTGTCTTGATTCTATCCATTCTATCGACCAAACTGCAGCTTAGTTTAGGGAATCAGTCGTTTTTAGGATTAATGGCATAATAGGTGTCTTTTTTCCTAGATTCGATCTCTTTCTTACGTTCTTCTTCTTGGTTAATTTGACCGATTTGTGAATGAATATCTTGCTCACAATTGCTACATAGCTTGTTTTTCCTGATCGGATTGCCACATCTTTCACAAGGATAATTGATATTAGGAAATTGACTAATTTGAAGTCTTTTGAGTCGAATAAATTTTAAAATTAAATCTTCATCAACTTCTGTTGCTTCAACAATTTCCGCAATCGTCGATTGTCTGTTACTTTGCTTACGTAAAAATTTATAAACAATGTCGAATGAACGTTCTTCTTCTTCAAAACAGGAATTACAGACTGTTTGAACATTTGTCTTTAAAAACAATTGATTGCATTCTGGGCAGTTTGCCAATTGATTCATGACTAAAACCCCTCACGTTAATTTTCTTTTATTAATATCGGTTGATTATCATTATTTTTAACTACGAATTAACGTAAATGAAGAAACACTTTTGGCACCTGAACGATTTTTCAAGAGTCTGGCCGCTTCATAGATTGTTGCACCAGTCGTATAAATATCGTCTATTAATATAACATCCTGACCAGCTATATCCTGATTTAATAATGTAAACATTCCCGTTTGATGCAAACGTTCGCTTTTTCTTTTTTTAGATTGTTTTTCTTGATTGGCTTTAGCAAGGGGATGAATGATACGCCCTTTTAATAGAGACGCAAGAATTGTAGATTGATTAAAGCCTCTATCTTTTAACCTTTCTTTACTTAAAGGGATAGGTACAAACACATGATGACGACTTTGATAATATCGTTTAAACACTTCTCTAAAATCTCGCTTAAACACTTCAGCCAAAGCGACATCACCTCGGAATTTAAAACGAGATAAAGTTTCTTTCATAAAATCGTTATAAAGATAAACCGATCTATTTTGTGTAAGCACTTCAGATGAATTCCATCTCTCTTTCCACTTAATACAATCCGCACATAACTTTTCATTTGCCTGTTCTCTTCCGCATTTAGGACAGATATGGCCATTAATCTTTTTCAACTGACTCTTACATCCTATACAAATGCAGTCTTGCTCTGAAAGCAGTAATGATTTCCAGGTAAATGAAGGCATATACATTTCATCACATATGAGGCAAATCAAACTTTCCCCTTCTTCGCTAATTGAATCTCACATCTCGGATAAGTTGTTACTTTTGCTGCTGCCTCGATTAAGATCACCAACATTGCCGTATTTTTTTGTTTATCCACCATTTCTGACTTACTGTAGGTCAATTTCTCTATATCTGTTATATACTGAGGCTTAACTTGATTTAAAGCGATAGCCAGTACATCTTCTATACATTTCACACAATGACAATTCATATTTAAATGATGGAGATATTGATGTAATATTTCTTTAAGTAACTCTTCTTTTGCATTGATTAGCATTTTAGTAACCTCCTTGCCATTTCATGTATTATGTGTATACTGTACCATGATTTAGGTGCGGCTACACTATTTTTCAGAAAACTCTTTCAATGCAACTTTGTTCATTTGGCTAATGTGCTTTTTTGCCTCTCGCATACTTTGTGTCACACCATAATGAAAAAAATAAACGTCTCCACTAAAATACTCAGGATGCCTTCCAACTCTGCCTGCGATTTGCACAAGTGCGCTTTCAGTAAATATATGTACTTCAGCACCTATAACACCTACTTGAACATTTTGAATCGTCACGCCTCTTTCTAATATAGTTGTCGTGACAAGAACATCATACATGTGCTCTCGAAATTGCCTCACTTTCTTTTTTCTGTCTTTATCCTCGGCTGAAACACCTTGGGCGTTTATATTTAAATGAGTGAGTATGTTTGTTACTTCATTCATGATTGAAATAGAAGGGACAAATAATAAAACTCTTCTTTTTTGAACAACATGACCAGTTAGCCATTTTATTAAAGGAAATGGCAACCTTCTTTTTTTTATTTTCTTTTTCCAATGACCGATCCATTTAAAACAAGGAACTGGCAAGAGATGCTTATGAAAACGAAGAGGAATCTTTATTGCTGTCAGCATCTCTTTCTCTATTTGGCTTTTCATTTCATGTGAAGGTGTCGCACTTAAATAAATGCAGACACTGTCTTTTCGACGTGCTTTTTCAACAGCAAATCGTAATCGATCATCTAGCGAGTAAGGAAACGCATCGACTTCATCAATAATCATGACATCAAAAGCTTCCTTATACCTAAGAAGCTGGTGAGTCGTTGAGATCGTCAATGGAGATGTTTGAAATCGATTTGGACTATTTCCATACAGAGCAGCTATTTCAATGCCCATAAATACATTTCTGATTCTCGGCTCCAATTCCAGAACAACATCTGTTCTAGGCGTCGCAATACACACTCGCTTTCCTTTTTTTAATGCATACTCAATCCCATGAAAGAGAAGCTCTGTTTTTCCCGCCCCACAAACTGCCCAAATTAATAGGTCTTCTTTTTTCTTTATTACTTCTATGATTTTTTTTGATGCGGCTTTTTGTCCACTAGACAGTTCTCCATCCCATGTCATCTTCACTTGAAAGAACTGTAATGCCGAAGCTTCTGTCCATTCATACAAGAAGGTACACTCACTTGCTTTTCCCATCATGATGCATGATCTACAGTACACACACTGCTTTTGACAAATTTCACACGGTGTTAATGCAAAATACCGTTTGTTTGTTGCTCCACATCGTTTACACGTATAACCTTTTGTTGTCATTTCAATCGCAGGCATTTTTTTTAATAAACAATGCCTCTCGTGCCATTTGAGTAAACAGTGAGAGAAAGGGAGTTCAGATGAAAGAAGATGCCTGTACTGCAGTAAATCTCTCATTGCTTTTGTCTTACTCACTTCCAATTTCAACACCTCTTTTGATGTGGTTGTTTTCATATTATGGAAGAGGGGTTTATTTATGTCCAACCTAAAAAAATGCAAAACAAATCCCCTTTTCTGTTTAAAAAGGGGATTTGACCTTTATTTTAAATACCATCCTAGACCGATGGAACCTTCACCTAAATGTGTGCCTATGACTGCGCCAAAGTAGCTTTTATACAATTCAACATGGGGATATTTCGCTGATAATTCTGCAATCATTTCATCTGCTTCTTCTTCTCTATTAGCATGTATAACCGTTGCCCGCATCGGGATTCCGCGGCTTGCATCCTCGCCAAACAACTCATAAATACGGGAAATGGCTTTTTTACGTGTTCGGATCTTTTCAAAAGGGACAATTAACTTGTTGTCAAAATGAAGAATAGGCTTTACTTTTAGAAGACTTCCAATAAACGCCTGAGCTCCATTTAATCTGCCGCCTCTTTGTAAGTGTGTCAAATCGTCAACCATAAAATACGCACGCTCTGTTTCTTTTAATTTATTTAAATGATCAATAATCTCTTCTGGACTAGCACCTGATTTCATTTTTTCAGCTGCCTCTATTGCATAAAAGCCTTGAACCATACAACTCGCTTCAGAGTCGAATGGATAGATCTCAATACCATCAACTAGTTCATTAGCTGATATGACACTATTGAAGGTTCCACTAATGCCGCTAGATAAATGAATACTGATAACAGCATCATACTCTTGGCCTAGCTTTTCATATAGATCAATAAGCTCACCAAAAGCAGGCTGAGACGTTGTTGGGAGATCTTTATGTTTTTTGACTTCCTCATAATATGTTTTCCAGTCCATATCTATTTCTTCTCGATAAGACTCATTGCCGAATACGACATTTAGAGGGATCATATGGATTTGATATGTCTCGCGCAATTCTTGTGGTATATAAGCTGTACTGTCTGTTACAACGGCTATTTTCATTCTTAAATTCCTTCCTTATTCGTTACTCTTTTTCTATTCTAAAAGAAAAGGAGATGTTTTTCATTAAAATAATAATTGTAAAGGAAAAAAGCCTGCCTAATCAATAGGCAAGCTCCATCTCCGGAATAAACTCCTGCTAAATAAGCGGGATATCCATTTCATTTTCCTTTGGCTAAGTGCTACTAGAAAATGAAATGGTGTATCTCAGGAGCTTGTCCGGACCATTATCTCATTTCTACCCAACCGTTTTTAATAGCCACAACAACAGCTTGTGTACGATCATTTACATTCATTTTTTGTAAAATATTGCTCACATGGTTTTTAACCGTTTTTTCACTAATAAATAACGATTCTCCAATTCCTCTGTTGCTTTTTCCATCCGCAAGCATTTGAAGAACTTCACATTCACGTCTTGTTAAGATATGCAAAGGTCTACGAATCTCTGGATATACCTCATGCTGTGGATGTGCTGAAACACCACTCGTTGCTAATCGGCGGAATTCATTTACAAGGTTATGTGTTACTTTCGGATGTAAATATGATCCTCCATCAGCTACTACTTTAACAGCTTCAATGAGAGTATCTGCATCCATTTCTTTTAATAAATAGCCTCTTGCACCTGTTTTTAAAGCATGTGTCACATAGTTTTCATCATCATGAATAGATAGAATAATGACTTTTGATTCGGGATAAAGCTCAACTAACTGCTTTGTAGCCTCTACTCCGTTTACATTTGGCATATTAATGTCCATAATGACAACATCCGGATGATAATGCTCTACGATACGTGCAGCTTCGTCACCGTCGTCTCCTTCAGCTACTACTTCAAAAGTAGGTTCAAAATCTAATATCCGTTTGACACCTTCACGGAATAATTGGTGGTCATCAATAATTACAATATTTACTTTAGTCACAAGCCACGCCTCCCCATGTTTATTGTTCTACACCTGATCTTTGTGGTCAATATGTCTTTTGACTCTATTTTACAATTTTATTTTGCAATGCTAATGGAACTCTGATCATAATGAATGTCCCTAGACCTACTTTAGAATCTATGGTCATTTTTCCTTCTAATAAATCAACACGTTCTTTCATGCCGAGCAATCCAAAAGATTTGTTTTTGTTTGTCTTTACATCCTTGATATCAAAACCTTTTCCATCATCTTTTATAATTAATGTAACAAACTCTTTTGTCACTTCTACTTTTACCGATATTTCCTCAGCTTCGGAGTGCTTTAATGAGTTTGTTACAGCTTCCTGCGCTAATCTAAATAAAGCCACCTCAAATTGTGATGCAATCCGTTCACTTTCTGTATCGCCAATGCATTGAAATGTAATCTTGGTTTTCCCATCATACTCTTCTATTGTATTTAAGTATTTTCTTAAGGTTGGTATCAAACCTAAATCATCTAATGCCATTGGTCTTAAATCATAAATGATTCTTCGGACCTCGTATAGAGCATTTCGAACGTTTTGCCTTAAACTTCTAATTTCTTTAAAGCCTTCCTCAGTTCCCCTGTCCCTAAAGATACGCTCAATCAATTCAGAACGCATCATCACGTTTGCTAGCATTTGTGCAGGGCCGTCATGAATTTCTCTCGACACTCTCTTGCGCTCTTCCTCCTGTGCCTCGATAATTCTAAGTCCAAAATCTTGTTTTGCCTGTGCATCTTCAAGGAGCACACCAACCTGACGTAAATCTTGATTTAAATAGTTGAGCACGACTGTTATTTGACTTACAAGTGCTTCAGAGCGTTCAATCACATCTTGTAAACTAAGTAAACGTCGTTCTAAGTCGTCCCTTCGTTCTCTCAGCTGCTTTTCACGCTGCTGAATCATCGTGAGTTCAACTTGAAGGTTATGTGCTTTCTCATACGCTTCCCTAATTTCGTCTTCGCTGAATTTGTTGAAATTCCTGCTCACTTCTGATAGACGATTACGCGCATGTCTAGTGTGTACTTCTAGTTTATCTCCAAAATCAATTACCTCGTTTACTTGCTGCTTGATCTGTTTTAGCTCTTCTACGAGGCTTTCATATTGCTGACGGGACTGTTCGCCTATTCTAAATACTTCGTCCTTACTGCCATCTACTGTATTTAGCATCTTCATGATGATTGAATCCAGCACCTTTGGATCCATTTTAGTAGCGGTCATGGCTTTTCCCTCCCGTAACAGTGAAATGTCATCTTATTTTATTATAAATGTCATTGATCTGTATTTTATGTCGAATTATAATGGAAGAATGCGTATTATTTATGAAGTTTCTATGACGACCTTTTTCCGCTCCTCCCATCATAACAAAATACGCTTTAAAATTCTAAAATCAATGCAAATTTTCTCTAGACTCATAATTTGCTTGTCAGGAGGGTATCTCTTTTGCTAAATCGTTACCTTACAGTTAAATGTCGAGGCGAGCATGAGATCGTCATTGAGAAATCACGTTTTATTTGTCATATTCAACGTGCTGTCTCAGAAGAGGAAGCACATGAATTTATACAGTCCATCAAAAAACAGCATTGGAACGCGACGCATAATTGTTCTGCATATCTCATTGGTGAAAATGACTTAATCCAAAAAGCAAATGATGACGGCGAACCAAGTGGTACTGCTGGAGTCCCGATGCTTGAAGTGCTTAAAAAACGTAAGCTTAAAGATACGGTCGTTGTTGTGACACGCTATTTTGGTGGCATTAAGTTAGGTGCCGGTGGTCTGATTCGCGCTTATGGTAAATCCGTTTCTGAAGCACTGAATCATGTAGGTATTGTTGAACGCTGTTTAATGCGCATCATGCATACAACAATAGATTATACATGGCTTGGAAAGGTTGAGAATGAGCTTAGAGCCTCATCTTTTCAATTGAAGGACATCCATTATGCAGGAGATGTCATTTTCGAGACATATGTTGAAGAAACTGAAAAACAGCATTTTGTTGAGTGGATGACAGAACTCACAAATGGAAAGAGTGTTACTAAAGAAGGCGATTTAACGTACTTAGAAAGGGACATTGGTCCGATAAAGGAGACAGATGGATGGCACAAAGAGTAAGAGTGCGTGTACGTAAAAAGAAAAACAAGAAGAAAAAGATTTTCAAGCGCATCATGGTGATGTTTTTACTACTCATCATCTGCCTCGGCGGGTTTGCTGTATATAAGATTGTCAATACACTTCAAGCTGCTGACAAAACATACGATGAGCTACAACGTGGTGAAAAATCAAGGCTTCGCGATGCAGTCATTGATATTAAGAAAAAACCGTTTTCTGTCCTATTTATTGGAATTGAAGATTATGCCACAAAGGGTGCTTATGGACGTTCTGACTCATTAATCGTCGCAACGATTAACCCTCAGGACAAAACCATGAAGATGGTCAGTATCCCTCGTGATACTCGTGTACAGCTTGCAAGCGATACAACGGGGAACAAAGTAAAGATTAATGCAGCTTTTGCAACAGGCGGAAAAGATGAATCAATTGAAACCGTTGAACATTTCCTCAATATTCCGATTGATAAGTATGCCACTGTTGACTTTGATGGCTTTAAAGATGTAATTGATGAATTGGGTGGAATTGATGTAGAGGTTCCATTTGATTTCGACGAAAAAAGTGATATAAAGAAATCCAAAAAAATTTACTTCACCAAAGGGAACATGCACTTAAACGGGGAAGAAGCCCTTGCCTATGCTCGTATGAGAAAGCAGGATCCACGTGGTGATTTTGGACGAAATGATCGCCAAAAACAAATTTTACGTGCAATGATTGACCAAATGGCAAAACCTAATAACATTACTAATGTTGATAATATCGCAAAAGCAGTGAGCGATCATATTACGACAAATTTCCGTATTACCGAAGGACTTGCTCTTCAACAAATCTATAGCGGTTTTAAAGGGGACGATACTGAAACTCTCTCTATTAAAGGAACTGATCTTTATTTAGGACCAAACCGTACGTATTATTTTGAGCCAGATCAAGCGAATTTAGCTGAGGTCCAACAAGGACTAAGGGAGCATTTGAAGCTACCAACTGAATCAACTTCCACTGGAGATTCGTCTGATTCATCAAATTCTTCTAGTACAACTGAATCAACTACGCCATAAAAAAAGAGCAGCCCGTTTCCAATGAAACGAGCTGCTTTCTATTTAATTTCGTTTCACCATTCGTTTGTAAAATTTAGTGAATGGTTTGTATTCTTCATTTACCAATCCGGTAACCTCTGCAATCACTTGCATAAAAATAACCAGTAAAAAGATGATGATGAGCGAGAGCCAAATCGTGGCACTCGTAAGCAAGATGGCACTTAAGCTAAATACAAGACCAATCATGTAAATAACGAGCACTGCCATTCGATGAGACAGACCAAAAGCCATCAGTCGATGATGGATATGGGATTTATCTGGGGAAGAAATTGGTTGTTTATTCAAAATTCTTCTGACAATCGCAAATGTTGTGTCAAAAATCGGTACACCTAAAATAATAACTGGTACCACAACACTAAACAATGTCACGCTTTTATATAAGCCTAAAAGGGACAAGACCGACAGCATATATCCTAAGAATAACGAACCTGTATCTCCCATAAATATTTTAGCTGGATGGAAATTATAAAAAAGAAAACCGATTGTACTTCCGATCACAACTAGGGATAGTGAAAGAATCAAAATTTTATCTGCGGAAAATGCCATTACTGCAATGGTTGATAAACCAATGACCGAAATTCCGGCAGCAAGTCCATCTAAACCATCAATTAAATTAATGGCATTTGTAATACCGACAATCCATAGCACTGTCAGTGGATACGCCATCCAACCTAATTCAAGTCTTTCTGCTAAAAAAGGAACAGAGAAAAAGTCCATTTTTAAACCAGTGCTCACAATTAAACATGCAACGAGCACTTGTACTAGGAATTTTATTTTTGCACTTAAATTATATTTATCATCAATTATACCCAAGATTATAATTAATCCAGCACCAACTGAAATTGCCGTGATTTTATTGTGGAGAAACAGCCCGCCTGCTAAAGCTCCAGCCGTTACTCCAATAAAAATTGCCAACCCGCCCATTCTTGGCATGACTTTATCGTGAACTTTTCGTTTATTCGGCTGGTCTACTGCACCAATCTTAATTGCTAACTTTTTCACCAATGGTGTCACAATCAAAACTGTAGCCAGAGAGACAAAAAACGCTAATAAGGCGCGTTCATAATCCATATGTCAGTCTCCTTCTAAATTGAAATCTGTATTTTGTATATTGGCCGCTCTTTCCATTATACAATTGAATACAGGGTGATCACAAGCTCCCTCCATGAGGAAGAAGTACATAAAAACGCATAATCCTCATTGAATTATGCGTTTTCCTTAATATTCGTCAATTCCACCATATTTGTGAACAGCGCATGCCAATCTTTTTTCTTCGCCCTGTTTTGTCTTAAGGTTGTATACGTCACATCACCTTTTTTGCTGACCACTTGTTTACAGGCAGCAACGAATGCAGCAGGATCTTCGCCTTCTAAATACTCATACACATCATTCTCTTTTAGTTTTTCCGTTGACGGGAGATTTAATCCGACGACCGGTTTACCTGCTGCTAAAAATTCGAAAAGCTTCAATGGAAATACAGCCTTGTTATAGGGTGATTGTTTATACGGCATAATGCCGACGTCGATCAATTTCATATATGAAGGTACTTCAAGCGCATCAACAGCGCCTGTCCATATCACATTTGGTAACTTTAATGCATGCTGAAAAGACGGATCCCCATTTGTTCCATCAGGTCCGACAAATAAGAATGTCCATTCTGGCTGTATGAGTGCAGCTTTTTGAATAAGCTCGAAGTCCAGCTTTGGTTTGATTCCACCGATAAAACCTAAAACCGTTCCTTTTCTTCCTTTTAACACATCATCACGCGTGGGTGGATCGCTTTTGGCAAAAACGTCGTATTCTACACCATTCTCTACAGTGAACACATCTTTCGGTTCTCCCATAAGACGCTTTTTGATTTGATCATGCAAGTACTGTGAAGAACACGTAATGCTATGTGCATATTTAATAATTCGATTTTCAGCCTTTAAAATAATACGTTGTCTTGCATAGGAGAGAAGGTTGTTCTTTCCACTGATCGGCTCTCCCCAAAGATCACTGCAATCATACACAATATGTTTCCATTCAAAAAGCGAAGATAGCAGAGGAAAACCGGGGAAGGTATACCATAGACAGACAGATATTCCTTTCTTTAATTCAGTTCTTAAATGCGCTAGAAGGGATGAAAGTTTGTTGATATAAAACATATCTTGATATCTGCCAAATCGAAAAAATTTACTTTTCATGACATCAGGAATGGTAAACTGCTTCATTCGCTCCGTTAATGGCTGAAAGGGTTCTGTATGATGAGTTGAGGATGGGCACACCCAAATGACTTCCTTCGTTTCTCGATCAGAGGCTAAAAATTCTGCCAGCCGATGTCTCCTATATCGCAGACCGTCCTGCCCCCATTCTCCTGTGGCTACGATGACATGTATGATCGAATCTGATTTCACCTTCATCACCTTTTTCCCTTCTGTTATAAGCGTTTCTTGACGGCATTTGTTGCATAGTGGACAAAGCACCATGAAGCTTTTATGAAATGGAGCTGTTCAATTTCCCTATACACGAACCAAGTTTTTTGGGCTGCCTTCCATTTATTACTTGAAATCGAGTTTCCAACAACTCGATATTCACTAAGAGGTTCACTCATTCCATATGCGGTAAATCCCCTTTTTAAAATTGACAGCCAGGTCGCTAGGTCCTGTCTTGTTCTGATATTCGGCATTTGAATTTCACCAATTTGCTTTCGGTCAAGCATCACGGTCAGACAGCCAATAATGGTGTTCTTCAGTGCTTCACTATAATTTAATTGAATGGGGGCATCGACTGTTTTTTGTAGAGGTGTTCCGTTTTCTGCAATGATGTCATAGGCAGTAAATGAGAAGGCATGACCATTAGACAGCATGAACTTGATTTGTTTTTCTAGCTTTGTCGGTTTCCATTTATCATCACTATCTAAAAAGGCAATAAAACGGCCTTTCGCCTGTTTGATTGCTGTATTACGGGCAATTGCTGCCCCTCCATTCTCTTCTAAATAAATGACTTTGATTCTGTCGTCCGCTTTGCTCAGTTTGTTCAGAAGGGCTCTCGTTCCATCAGTAGAACAGTCGTCGGCAATGAGAAGCTCCCAATTCGTGTATGTTTGTGCAAGTACGGAATGAACTGTATCCGTTACATAACGTTCCGCATTATACGCAGGTGTAATGATTGATACTAACGGTTGTTCGTTCATCTTAGACTCATCTCCAGTCCTTTATCTTTAAGATTCTTTGAACATTTCAGGTAAAGCAGCAAACAATAATGAGATACTTAAACCAATGACAATGCCAAGTAATGCTCTTTTTTTCGCAGACATGCCTTTATTGCCTTCATCCAGTACTTGAGCAGGGTCCACGATTTCCGCCTGATTCATGCTGAGCTTCGTTGACTCCAATTCATATAGAAATCGTTCTTTATCTACTTTCGAATCATTACTGACAGCCTCATTCTCAAGTGCTGTTATTCTTTTTTCAATGACCTGTTGTCTTTTTGTAAATAAAGACTGATCTTCATCCATAAATGTGTCCGACACCTGCTTTACAACTGAAAGCGAGGTCTCCTTCTTCGCATCCGATAATGAAATTTGCAATTGGGTGTCTGATTGATTCGTTAAAATGAGACGGTTCTTGAGATCCTGCCTCTCTTCTTCTTTCAAATCACCAAGTGCTCTTTTTAGAAAAGCATCACTTTTCAATAGAGAGATCACGTCTGTCATGTTGTTATACACGGCATCATCATATTCACCAAGCGTTAGTGTGACAGATGCTGTATAACTTGTCTGCTTAACTGAACTTTTCGCAAAAAAGTAACCAAAGGCCCCTAATAAAACTGTCAATATAATCATCCACACTGCATGTTTTTTTATACGCCTTGCTATTCTTAAAACGAAACCAGACATGTTCATTCTCCCAACTTTCGCTTATTTACCTTTTTTCTAGTGTATCCACTTGGTACTCATCACACACTCGTTTTACAAATGGTTCATTCTCCGCGTATTTTTTAATATATTCACTGCTGCCATGACAAGTCCTAGGAACACCCAGTGGAAATACAGGTTTGAGATAGAACTTGGGCTAATACTGGAGACAAGAAAGCTAAGCATTGCCGCAAATAAACCTTCAATGACCATTTTGACTTTTCTTGTTTCCGTTTTTTGATAATGTTTGTAAAGTGAAAACATGAGATATGCATAAATAGAGATATAGCCAAGCATGACCGTAAAACCAAAGTTTGTCATGATTTCAAGTAGCCAATTATGAACTTCTACGACTTGATCTGTATCAAAGATCGAAAAGTGCGCTAAATAATAAGAAACATTCCCTGCACCTACACCAAAGCCATTTGAATCTGAGAAGAAATGCAGTGCATTTTTGATTAAATTCGCTCTGGCAATATTGGATGGTATTGGTTCACTAAACGAATGCGCCACTTGTGATGCAAAAAACAATTCGTGAAAAACGGAATAGATTTTACTAGAAAAAATCGCGACAATCACAATGCTTAAAGCACACGCTGTAAAAATAGACCACTTTTTCAGTAATCGCGGCAGTATGAGCCATATATATATAGCAATTCCAGCCAATACGCCAAGTAGACTTGCACGAGATTCTGTTAATAATATTAAGCAAAACGCTAACAGTGCACCTATGAAACCAAACGCTTTGACATAACCATTTTTCATTTGACGCATACAAGCAAGGTATAAGAAAAAGCTAATGGATAAGAAAGTAGCAAAATCATTTTGGTTAAAAAAAACGGCTGTTGGATAATGTTGTTTGTATTCGGGTCCGAGATACAACGAAGTATTAGGTAAGTGGTGTAAAGTGAAATGATTATAAAACCCTATGGCCATTAGAAATACCGTCATCACAAGCCAAATGCTATAAAAGGTAATGACTTGATCCATTCGCTGAATATACATAACCGCTAGAAAGACAAATCCAATCCCCATCGCGAGCAATGACATATATTTCACACCATCTGTGACCGAATGTGCCCACAGAAGAGAAATGAGCCCATATAAAAACCAAGCAGCAAAAAAACCCAGAATGCCTTTTAGCCGAATATTTTGCCATTTTGGTATGTACGTCCCTTGCTCCCTCATTCGCCAAACAAATAAAACAAACACTACAATGAGCATGATCCGATAAAGAAAGAGACTAAAAAAACCGACATTTACTGAAAAGAAGGCATTATTCAAAAAGGTCAATGCAATCAAAATATAAAGTGCAACCATGAATAATTGTTCGCCATTCATGTACATTCCGATAAAAGCAATCATCCCGATAATGATCATTAAAAGGGCTGGGATTGCCACTATTTTTTTCATCCCAATCGGTTGTACTGCCATCATTTGAACAAGCAACATGCCCAACGCAATCAGGATGAACCATAATATGATCTGCCATGCTGTTCGTTTCACACTCATACCGTTCCCTCCTTAGCCAGCCAACCGATTTGAAGGGTTAAGCCTTTACTTCCTTCTCATAGTAGGAGATGGTACGAGCTAAACCTTCTTTCAATGATATACCAGGCTCCCATGCTAAGATTTGTTTTGTTTCCTCATTTGCCAATGTACTATGCAGAATGTCTCCCGCACGTGCTGGTTTGTAAATCGGTTCAAGATTCGATTTGGTGACGTCCTTCATTGTGTAGAACAGCTCATTCACTGTAATAGACTCACCGCTTGAGACGTTTAAACAAACGTTTGATTTAGCTGTCAATGCCCGAACATTTGCTACTGCTAGGTCACCAACATATATGAAGTCCCTCGTTTGTTCCCCGTCCCCAAAGATAAATGGCGCTTCATTTTTTGCAAACATATCAGAGAATATAGAGACCACACCACCTTCTCCAAGTGCATCTTGTCGCGGTCCATAGACATTGCTGTACCGCAAAATGCAGTAGTTCAAGTCGTATAGTGATTTCGCAATCTCTAAATAGCGTTCCACTGTCAGTTTAGATAGACCATAGGGAGAGCCAGGTTTAACAGGGTGAGCTGGATCTATAGGTAGATATACAGGATCACCGTATACCGCAGCAGACGAAGCGAACACGAGCCTTTCCACCCCTATTTCTGATGCAGCTTTGAGCACATGTAGCGAGCCTTTAATATTGACTTCTTCGTCATGCAAGAAATCTTTTACAGAAACAGCTACACTCACTTGTGCGGCAAGATGGATCATATAGTCCGGTGCTATTTGTTTAATTAATTCAATTGTTTCAGGCTTTGCGACATCTGCTTCAATGCACTGGACATCCAAGTGTGAAATATTCCTTCTAGATCCTGTTGAAAAATTATCGAGAACTACCGGCTCATATCCTTTTTCTATTAATTCCTCTATTGTATGTGAGCCGATAAACCCGCTGCCCCCAGTAACCAATACTTTCTTCATCCAAGTCCCTCCTAAATTAAGCTTCTAATAACGATTCAGCCTCTCGAACATGTGGGCGACCTATCGAATGATAAATGAAGCCATTCTCTCTCATTTTTTCCGGTTCAAAGATGTTACGACCGTCGATCATCACTGGTCGACGAAGAAGTTTTTTAATTTGTCCGATGTCCATTTTCTGTACTTCTTCCCATTCCGTTAAGATTAAACAAGCATCCGTATCCTTTACCGTATCATAGAGATTGTCACTAAATATCGCTTGATGACCAAGTGCTTCCGCTGCTTCTTGATAAGCAATAGGATCATACGCTTTTACATGTGCGCCAAGCTCATGTAGCATCGGAATAATATCGAGTGCTGGAGATGAACGCAAATCATTTGTATTAGGCTTAAATGCTAATCCCAGTACCGAAATGGTTCTTCCTTTTACTTCGCCAAGAACATCCAGCAATTTTTTCACAAGATGTGCTCTTTGATTGCTATTCGTTTCAATAACCGCCTCAATGAGCTTAAAACGGTAACCAGCTGTTTCTGCTATTTTTAATAATGCTTTCGTATCTTTTGGGAAGCAGGAACCTCCAAATCCAATACCTGCCTTCAAAAATTTGTGTCCAATTCGACTATCTAGTCCAACACCCTCAGACACTTTTTCAACATCTGCCCCAACTCGTTCACAAATATTCGCAATGTCATTGATGAAGGAAATTTTAGTCGCTAGCATTGCATTTGCCGCGTACTTAATCATTTCTGCACTTTCAAGATTTGTTTCAACGATCGTCGTATGAAAAGGATGGTGAAGTTGTTTAATGACAGTAGCTGCTCTATTACTTGTCGCTCCTATTACAGCTCGTTCCATATTCATTGTATCGTAAATCGCTGTGCCTTCACGTAGAAATTCTGGATTTGAGACAACATCAAAGGGATATTTGCTAATAGATTCTTTTTCAATAATTGCTTTTACAAGGCGACCTGTACCAACAGGAACAGTGCTTTTGTTGACAATGATTTTATATCCATTGAGATGTTCACCAATGGTTTGTGCCACAGATTTTACGTAGGTCAAATCAGCTTCACCTTGTTCTGTCATCGGTGTACCTACTGCTATATAAATAATCTCTGATTCTCTAATTGCAGCAGGAATATCGGTTGTGAATCTTAATTTAGCTGCATGCGTATTTTTTTCAACCAGTTCTTTTAATCCAGGTTCAAAAATCGGAACGATACCACTTTTTAAGCTGTTGATTTTTGATTCATTAATGTCACAGCATACGACGCGATTTCCAATCTCAGCAAAACATGTACCTGATACTAGCCCGACATATCCTGTTCCAATAACAGCAATTTTTTTCAACATTATTCATCCTTTCATAGGAAAGCATATTGATCGTTCCAATGATTGTTCTATCACTTAGCTTTTACGCATTTTGTATGATTTAAACGAATAGCTATTTATTCAGCACATTTTTGTATTGATCTACTAAACGTTTTGCATTATGTGTTGAGGAAAACTGTGATTGTATGACTTCATAAAGGTCATCAGCTAGACTCTCATTCCATCTATCTTCATGTAGATAGGATGATATTGATTCTTTTAGCTGCACCGATGATCGTGGCTCAATGAGCCAGTCATGATACTGTGAAAATAATGAAGGCAGCCCGCCAACTTTAGTTGCAATTACCGGAACCTTTAAAGCAAGTGCTTCAATGACAACTGTTGGCATGCCTTCTCCATAGGAAGGGAGGACAAACAGATCTGCTGCTAATAAGTAGTTCTTCACCTGTTCATTTGGTACTTGCCCGATGATCAATATTGAATCATCGTTATGATCAGACAGCTCTTTTTCAAGTGGACCTTTTCCTATAAATACAGCTTTTACACCATCTAATTGACGGACTGCACTTGCGAGTTCAAGAACACCTTTTTCTTTCACAAGTCGACCGACAAACACAACGAGCTTGTCATGTGAAGGAAGACCAAGTTGTTTTCTCTTGTGAGCTTTTCCCTCATTTCCACTAGAGAAAGTGTCTAGCGGAATACCAAGTGGTATAAATTCGCAGTCAACTTGTGCCATTTCTTTCGTTTTTCTGACGAGTTCCTCACTTACTGCTAGAACAACCGATGCCTTTTTCACAGCTGTCTGAAACGCAGTCATTGCTCCTTTGCTATAGTGCGGATAAACGTTCACATCACTTCCATGCAAGGTTAATAAAAACGGTATGTGTGTGACATCTGATACAATCGCAGCGGCACCTCCTGAAGGCATTGCAAAATGGGCATGAATTAAATCTGGTGATAGATTGTATTGATTCAATACACGAAGGACTGCTGTAGCCATTCGTTTACTAGGCTGAGCCCATATTAGCTGCCGTGGCAATGCTCTGTATGCCGGTCTGTAAACCGTCACCCCACGCCGCGACTCTACTTCCGGAATCGACTTTTTCTTTCGATAAGAAGCTTTTAAAAAACGAAGAAGTGGCGGATTGATTGGAGTAGGGCAAATAACTGTTACCTCTAATCCTAGTTTTATCAGCTCTTGCACCTGTGTCTCGTGAAACACCCCTTCTCCAGGATTTCTTTCGCTAGGGTATACACTTGTCATCCAAACAACCTTCATGACGAACGACCTCTTCCCACCATTTTGCTTGTCACATTCGGATACATTTTCATCATCAACATTCCATACAGAATAGCGCTTAAAAGGACAGTGACTCCTAACTGTATCGTTACATCTGCATGTGTTAATTTCATTCCTTGATGAAGTAAAAATGCAAACCCTGCCATGATGACACTCATCATACTAGGCCTTATGAGTGTCTTGGCATACAATTTGAATGAAAGCTGAATGACATAAGCCATTAGCCATCTTCCAATGATAAAATTCAGAAGGCTAACTGCCGCATATATCCAGGCAACCGTAATTAAGTTTTCTGTTAGAACACCTGCATACAATGCACTTCCGTACACAAGTAGCATCCCTGTATCCCAATAAAATGCTAAGTCCGCTCTGCCTTTCGCAAGTAAAATGGATCCGTTCGGATTCATGAGGACTCGAAGCAGCCCGACTATACATAAAATATTTAAGACCGGAACAGCTACAAGCCATTTGTCTCCAAACACTACTTCTATAAAGCTATCTGAAACTGCCGATAGGCCGAATAATAACGGAAAACTGACGAGCGCTAGCATGGTCGTCATACTTAAAAAACCTTCTCTTAATACCGAATGATCTAGCTGGTTTTTCGAAAACACGGGAAATGCTACCCTTGTGACGATTGGATTCAACTTGAGTACTGGAATTGTGACAATTTGATATGCCAAGCTATAAACCCCAAGTGCTTCTACGCCGAGAAATCGACCAATCAAAATCATATCAATATTGGAGCCTGCACGATTGACAAGCCTTGATGCTAACTGAAATGCACCAAATGAGAAGAATTCCTTCACTTCCCCTAGTACAAACACGCAATTCGGTCGCCATTTTTTCCAATAGGCCGTTGCATATAAAATGCCTTTTGTCGATTGCAATACCACTTGTGATAAGACATAGGCGATGATTGGATTCATTAGGTAAGCAAGTAGTAACAGCACAATGAGTGATAAGACATTTGCAATGGTTTCAATGACACTTAGTTTTTTAAACGCCAAATCTTTTTGAAGCATATATTGATATTGCTGTCCAATTGGTGCAATGAGAAACATGATAGATAAGAGCTTTAGCAAGTTTTCTAACTCTGGGCGATGATAAAAAGCCGCAATGAATGGACTTGCTACGATCAGAAGTCCAAATAAAACGATTCCTGTTAGAAGGTTGATCCAATATAAAGTAGATAATTGTCTATCTGTTACCATCTCCTTTTGGATAATCGCTGCACCTAAACCTAGATCAAGTAAAATTTGTGTGAAAATGGTGACTGTCGTTAGCATCCCAACGAGACCAAATTCTTTGAGCGACATGACATTACCTAAAAAAGCAAATTGTCCAATTTGAATGACGGTAATGATCAAGGCGGACAAACTTGTCCATTTTGCTCCGTTTAAAATACTTTTTGTCATACTTGCCATTTCTCTTCCCTACTTTGCTATCTGGCTCCGTCTCCAGTTACGATAACTTTTAACGTTTTTACCATAATCTTTGTGTCGAGAGAAAATGTCAAGCTTTGAATATAATGTAAGTCATATTCTAATTTTTCACTTGGGCTCATTTCATACCCTCCATTTACTTGAGCAAGGCCTGTTAAGCCCGGTTTGACCGTTAGCCTTTTCGTAAATCCTGGTATACTTCGGTTAAATTCCGCTGTAAACATCGGGCGTTCGGGTCTCGGACCAACAATACTCATATCTCCCTTTAACACATTGATAAACTGGGGGAGCTCATCAATTCTGGTTTTACGGATGAATGAACCAATTCTCGTCACACGAGGATCATTCTTTTGAGCCCATTTTGCCCCACCATTTTCAGCATCTATCCTCATAGAACGAAGCTTCCATAATCGAAAGTAGATGCCATCTTTCCCTACCCTTTCCTGTATATAGAATGCTGGTCCAGGCGTCTCCAGTTTAATGAGAATGGCAAACAGCAGAATAATCGGTGTACTCAGAATCGCTCCAATGAAAGAAAGTACAAAATCTATCAAACGCTTTGCAAATAAATAACGTACAATATGTTCCGTTAATGCAAAAGAGTGGTTTCGTCTCACTTCAAAGTCTCTGTAAAGATTCATCGCTTTCTCTGCACTCACTGACCTGCACCTCACCATTCAAATAGTTGTTGTGTAAAGAGATGTCCTATGAAAGTCAGTTTATCAGAGCAACGTTAAGTAAATGTAAATGCGTCGTTAAGTCTTGTAAAAGATTGTTAAGCTATGACCTATATGTAAATTATGCCCCTATACATAAAAAAAAGACCCGCAGATAGCGGATCTCTTCATTATTTTGATTCAATTGATTTTAGTCTTAATGTACCGTTTGCATCTTTAGTATATGTGACTTTTATCTTTGATTCTTCTTTTAAATTATTCACCTTTTTTGAAAAAGCATTGCCAAATTGAATCGATACTTCTTTGCCATCTATGTTGACAGCAATTGTATGACCGTCAGCTAGACCAACATACGTTCCTTCTTTCGTAAACTCATTCGTTTTGTCAGAAGTAGATTTTTTCGTTGCTTTAGATTCATTAGAGCTACTGTCGTCTTTCACTACAGAATCGTCTTCTTTTGTCGTTTGTTTACTAGAATCATTGTCTTTCGACGTATTTTCATTTGAATCAGCTTTTTTCTCTTCAGTTGTTCCTGATGTTTCTTTACTCTGATCATCAGTCGATTCTTTAGTAGCATCCTGATCCTTTGTATCGTCTGAAGCAGTTTCCTTACTGTTGTCAGATGATGATTCTGTTGTCTCTTTCTTACTGTCTGTATTGTCATTTGATTGGTTCGTTGTCCCACATGCCGCAAGGAGTACACCTAAAAGTAATACAAGAAACGGCAAAGTAATGAATTTTTTCAACATTGTCACCTCTTCATGATTTATCCATTCGCTATTGCTAGCAGCAGACATGATGTTAAGGAAATCTGCCTCTATATTTCAATTATAACAAAAAAGTCCTGAATTGAAATGTTTTTTTAACTTGACAACCTTACAATAAAAAGAGGAGCCTTCCGTTGCTCCTCTTTTTATTCTTGCTTATTTAAAATAGCCAGAAACACCACTTGCAATACCAGTAGCTAACTTATCTTTATAAGTAGCAGATTTCAGTATATTGGCGTCAATAGGGCTTGTGACAAATCCAGTTTCTAAAAGAACACTTGGCATTTTAGAATACTTAATGACATAGAAGCCTGCTGCTTTCACACCACGATCTCTTGTCCCAAGCGCACTCACCATTTTCGGTTGAATATTCTGCGCAAGTTTCAGACTATTTGCAGATGCAGATGTTTTATCATAGTAAGTTTCTGTTCCATTTGCACTACTGTTGTCGTTTGCATTCGCATGGACACTAATAAAGATATCTGCTTTTGCATTCGCACCTTTTGTCACACGTGTTTGGAGACTATCAAAAGTATCTGTTGTTCGTGACATCGTTGTTAGGGCGCCTCCGTTTTTAAGCTTTGTATTGAGGCGCTTTGCCACATCAAGGTTAAGGTTTTTCTCATAGAGACCATATCCAACCGCACCAGAATCATGCGCGCCATGACCCGGATCAATAAAAATGGTTTTACCAACTACCGGATTCTTTAACTGTGATGCTACTGTAGAAGTCACTGTTGTTGAATTTCCGACAACAGTAAATTTAGAGATTTTCTTACTACCAATGATCGAACGAGTGTGGACAGGCAATGTTTTTTCGTTTGTTAGAAGAAGTGCTTTGTTTTCTTTAGCTGCAATACCCGCTGCTACTGGAGC
Source organism: Bacillus sp. NPDC077027 (assembly GCF_050269555.1). Taxonomy (NCBI): domain Bacteria; kingdom Bacillati; phylum Bacillota; class Bacilli; order Caryophanales; family Bacillaceae; genus Bacillus; species Bacillus sp. NPDC077027. The sequence goes on from NZ_JBNNIO010000002.1 coordinate 438,573, forward strand.
TGAAGCATAGCCAAATCCTCTGGCAACATACGTCTTGCTTGTGCTCATGTTATACTTTTTTACAATCTTTGCAGCTATATCATAACGATTAGCTCCCTTAATACGGGTTGGTGTTTTTAATTGGTTGTATGCACCCTTGGTTACATAAGTTTCACCGCCGATAACGATGCTTTGTTTGATATTGCTAGATTTTGCAAAAGAAGCAATTTCAGAGCGCAAACCTTTTTTGTCTGTATATAAAATCGGGAATCCCTTCTGTGCAGCATACGGCGCAATTGCAATTCCGTGTGCATAAGAATGCCCCTCAACAACGACAACACCTGTTGGTTTTTTCATTTGTTTAGCGATATTTGTAGAAAGCTCATAACGATTCTTTCCAGAAATACGTTTTGTTGAGATACCCATCTTTTTAACTTGATTGACGACATTATTCGACACACTTGTTGTGCTACCTAGAACAATCACGTTCTTTGCCTTTAATGATGTCAGCCCTTTTTTTGTATCAGCAGATAGATTTTTACTATTTGTGAAAAGAACAGGGGCCTTTTTTTGATATGCTAACGGTATAGCAGCGGTTGCATCAGCGTAAGCTTTTTTCCCCACAATTACAACTGTATTTGCAGTCCCCCACCCTTTTTTGGCCACATTCACCGACAAAGAATAGCGATTGCCTCCATCAATTCTTGAAACAGAATTGTCTGCTGATGCAGCAGGGACAAACAAGAAAATAGCGATTAAACTGAGGATGGCAGTTTTCATCATTGAACGCACAATACTTATCCTCCTTTAGAACTTCCTTTAGTAGTTTGTAAGCTTTGTTCCTGGATAATAGAATGAAAGAATAGAAGAATAAGAACTACCTGACTCCGCTCTTGCTTTCGCTCCATATTGGCTCATTCCAATTCCATGACCGTATCCTTTTCCAGAAATCGTGAAATCATTCGTATTGTTTTTGACAGAAGCGTATGTGCTCTTCACTTTTGATGCCCCCATCATTGATCTAAAATCAGTCATCTTGAAGCTGAGAGTCGCACTTTTATTCATTGAATTCGTACCCGTTTTATTTTTCACATGATACGTCAGTTTCATTGAAACTGTTTTTGCTCTCTGTCCCTTTGTTTTTCCAGTTACGGACAAACTAGAGATAGATGCGATTTTAATTGCTGATGCAGAAGTTTCTTTATTTTTTAAGACCCATGATTTGAGCCCTGCCAAATCACTTGCATTTGTTTCATTTGTTGAGCTCCACCAAGAGGCTGGAGTACTTGTACTTAATGATTTACTCAATTGTGTTTTGGAAAGCTTTAGCGTCCAAGTATTGATTGGATCCTTAGTATCAGCTTTCGCTACTAAATATGGTAATGCATTTGTCCAAACTTCCTCACTAGCCTCTGTGTAACCGCCATTACTAGAATAATAGGTAGCTGAAATCAACTGATTATTGTATTTCAACACTTTGCCTTTTGTTGCATCAACGGCTTTTGTTGAATTTGCATACCAGCTATAGCCACCATACACTTGAAATGCTGTTGTATCAGGTACGACTTTGCCAATACTATTAACAGAATACGTTCTGGCAGCCACAGCCTGTGCTTTTAAAGCTTCAACATGCCAACTTCCAGGCATTTCATTTGGAACAACCCCTTTTAAATAATCTTCAAATGGGATGTTTTCAAGTGTCGGTCTTATATAATCTGATTCTACTGCGAATTTTACTTTTCCTAAATAGGGTTTCCCTGCAATCTGTAGGACATTTTTAGTTGAATATTTCTCAGGAACAACTCTTAATGCACCGTAAGCTTTAATACCTTTTAATGAAATTTTTCCGTTAGAAACATTCAATTGATAGCTTTTATTCTTTTGTAGATATACTTGTTTTGAAAGTGTATTTTTCAAAGTATCAGAAAGAACACTTGCACTGCCTGCAATATGGTATGTATGTGTGCCTCTTTCTTTCAGTAGTGATTTTAATGACGCTGTAATTGAATCTTTTTTTACATACACCATTGCACTGTTTTCCTTTGCAGCTAATTGCGAGATTGGTATGGCATATTTAAAGCTTGAGCCTTTTGCCACGTAAATTTTATCAATCTTCATATTAAGTTTTTTAATAATGTTCACAGAGAGTTCGTAACGAGTTGCTCCACTAATACGAGTTACTTGTGATGTTTTTTTGAGCTGATTCTCAACTTTTTGACTGATACTTTTAGTACTGCCAATTATAATGACTTTGCTCGGTATTTTATATGTTGGAAGCGTGTCTTTTTTTGTTAGCAAAATAGGATAACCATTTCTTGATGCATAAGCTGCAATGGCCGTCCCATTCATAAATGATGCTCCTCCGGCGACAATTGCTTGTTTGTAGTTACCCATTTCTTTTGCAATTTTTTGAGAAATTTCAAACTTATTACTACCACTTATTCTTCTTATTTTCCCGTATTTTTTAAGCGATTTTTCTGTAGCCGTTGACACGCTCTTTGTGTTTCCAATAACGAGGATATTATTTGGCTTCATTTTTTTTAATTGATTCTCAGTGGCCTTTGTCAGCTTCTCAACATTGGTATAAAGGATGGGTGCACCTAATTTGTAAGCTAAAGGCGATACTGACATCGCATGATCAAACGCATCTTTATTTACAACGACAACCGTTGAAGGATTTTTCCATCCCGCTGAGGCGATACTATTTGCTACTTCGTATCGGTTATTCCCATCATATCTTTTTGTCACAGCAGCATTTGAGCCTGTCACTTTATATTCGCCAGTCGTTGATATATCGACACTTTTCTTATTTCCAAGATAATTGGACAACTTCACTGAAATGGTAGAGCTAGCGGCATAAGATTGAACAGGCGCTAGAATAAGAGTTAACGTCATTAGGATTACGAGAGTAAAGCTCGTTTTCTTCAATTTCTTTCATCCCACCAATCTTGTTTACTTTTGTTTTTCGATCTCCTGAATTTCCTTTTGTCCACTGTCATTAATAAAATAAGTAATGTTGACTTTATCACCTGGTTGAAACTCATTTAGTATTTCTTTGAAGTTATCCGTAAATTCATAGCTTAATGTGGTATTTACTTTTTTCACTTCAATTGTATGAGAATCCGCCATTCCGATAAATTGGGCTGTTTCCTTTAGAATCTGAGGGGTTGAACTGCTTGTTTTGTTTTCCTCAGATGACTGTTCGACCGTTCCACATGCTGCTAGCATCACACCAAGAAGCAATATTAAGAACGGGAATACGACAATTTTCTTCATATTTTTCACCTCATGTCTTTGTATCGTCTTATAAGTAAATATTTTAAGGTAAATTTAAGGTTTTTTGAAACCTTTTTTTTAGTTTCCCGTCTATATCTAGGTTCGGAGTAAAAAAATAACTTGTCTATCAAGTTTAGTAAATCTATAATCATGAAAGAATCATAGAAAAGGTGAGGGACATTATGAGAGCTGAACGCAATAAGAAGAAAAAGAAGGTTCTTTTGATTGTTTTATCTATTATTGGACTATTTGTTTTAGTGACTGGCGGATATGCAATTCACTTATGGAACACAGCGGCATCTACTGTTGCAGGCATTCAGGAAAATCTAAAAAAGTCAGATAAGCGTGATAAAGATGTCGATTTAAGTAAGAAAGATCCGATTTCTGTTCTAGTCATGGGTGTAGATGAAAGAAAAAATGACAAAGGACGTGCTGACACGTTAATATACATGACGATTAATCCGAAAACAAAAACGACAGAAATGGTAAGTATTCCGCGTGATACGTATACCAAAATTGTTGGCAAAGGAACGATGGACAAAATTAACCATTCCTATGCTTTTGGCGGAACACAGATGGCAGCAGATACAGTAGAAGAACTGCTTGATGTACCTGTCGATTATTTTGTAAAAGTGAACATGGAAAGCTTTAAGGACATAGTCGATACACTCGGAGGCATTACAGTGAGTAGTACATTTGCCTTTAGTTATGATGGACACGCTTTCGGTACAGGGCAAATTAATTTAAATGGTGACGAAGCACTTGCTTACACAAGGATGAGAAAGCAAGATCCTAAAGGAGACTTCGGCCGTCAACAAAGACAACGTCAGGTCATTGAAGGCATTATCGCAAAAGGGGCCAATATTTCTTCCATCACGAAGTTTGGCGATATGTTCAAAGTGGTAGAAAACAACATGAAAACGAACATGTCCTTTGATGATATGTGGGCAGTCATGAATGATTATCGAGATGCTAGACAAAATGTAAAACAGCATGAACTAAAAGGAACTGGCACAAGAATTAACAATATCTATTACTACCAGCTTGACGAAAATAGTCTTGCAGATGTGAAGAAAGAATTGCAGGAGAGCTTGGAATAAAAGTTGAAAGAAGACTACAGCACGATGTAGTCTTCTTTTTTTATCCTATGCAAATGGAGTTGGTTGCTTTTTATTTAAGTCGAAACGATAGAGTAACTCTTCCACAATTCGTCTTGAAGCTTCTCCGTCTCCATAAGGGTTAGAAGCCTGAGACATTCTCTCATATTCTGCTTGATCTTCTAAAAGCTGTTTTGCCAGTTGATAAATTGTCTCTTCATCCGTTCCTGCAAGTTTCAAAGTTCCTGCCTTCACACCTTCTGGACGTTCAGTCGTATCTCTTAAAACAAGTACTGGTTTACCAAGAGATGGTGCTTCCTCTTGGACGCCACCTGAATCCGTTAAGATAAAGTGTGATGCTGCCGCAAAGTTATGGAAATCAACAACCTCAAGTGGTTCGATTAAATGAACACGATCCAGTTCACCAAATTCTGATTGTGCAGCTTCTCGCACAGCAGGATTTAAGTGTACTGGATAAACAACTTGTACATCCTTAAACTCTTCTACAATGCGGCGAATCGCTTTGAACATATTCTTCATAGGCTGTCCAAGATTTTCACGACGGTGTGCTGTTAACAAAATCATTTTATCAGTGCCAATCTTCTCTAAAATTGGGTGCTGATAATCGTCTGTCACTGTTGTTTGCAACGCATCAATTGCTGTATTACCTGTAACGAAAATGGTCTCTTCTTTCTTATTTTCAGTTAAGAGATTTTGCTTCGCCTCACTTGTTGGTGCAAAGTGAACATCAGCAATCGTTCCAGTCATTTGACGATTCAGTTCTTCTGGGAAAGGTGAATATTTATTATGTGTTCTAAGTCCTGCTTCGACATGTCCAACAGCAATCTGATGATAAAAAGCTGCAAGGCTTCCAGCAAAAGTTGTTGTTGTATCACCATGAACAAGAACGATATCTGGTTTTTCTTGTTGGAATAATTCATCTAATTTTAACAGTGCATTTGATGTGATCTCAGATAATGTTTGGCGCTGTTTCATTATATTCAAATCATGGTCTGGCTTAATGGAGAAAGCATCAAGCACTTGATCAAGCATTTGCCTATGTTGGGCTGTCACTGTCACAATAGAATTAATTTGTGGATGCTTTTGCAATTCAAGAACAAGTGGTGCCATTTTAATTGCTTCTGGTCTAGTACCGAATATAGTCATCACATTGATTTTTTTCAATTGTTTATGCCTCTTTCCTAGTATAATGACTTCAATTATACACAATTCACCGGGTAAAATTAATCATATATAAAAGAAATTTACATTAAATTAACTTTCTTTCATTCCTCCCTTTACAATTCACGTTTAAAATGGTGTTGAATTAAAGTACTCTTAGTGAAATCATTTGTCATTTCTATCATTTGTAAGTTACACTTTATAAAGACGAGCATGAAAATACTTTTGTAGATCAAATCGTTTTCATATGTAAGGAAGGTGCAAAGTTCATTGAAAAAAGTACGCAAAGCGATTATACCAGCTGCGGGTCTTGGAACGCGATTCTTGCCTGCCACTAAAGCAATGCCTAAAGAAATGCTTCCAATTGTTGATAAGCCAACCATTCAATACATTATTGAAGAAGCGGTGGAATCAGGAATTGAAGATATTATCATCGTGACCGGAAAAGGGAAGCGAGCGATTGAAGACCATTTTGATTATGCTCCTGAGTTGGAACGCAACCTCGAGGAAAAGGGAAAAAGTGAGCTTTTAGAAAAGGTCAGAAAGTCCTCAAACATTGCAGATATTCATTATATACGTCAGAAAGAGCCTAAAGGACTTGGACATGCTGTATGGTGTGCACGTAACTTTATCGGTGATGAACCATTCGCTGTACTGCTTGGAGATGATATTGTCCAAGCTGAAAAACCAGGTCTACGCCAACTAATGGATGAATATGAGAAAACTCTTTCCTCTATTATTGGTGTTCAGAAGGTTGCTGACAGCGATACACATCGCTATGGTATTATTGATCCTTTGACACAAGAAGGGCGACGATACCAGGTAAAGAACTTTGTTGAAAAGCCACCTCAAGGAACTGCACCATCGAACTTAGCAATTTTAGGTAGATACATTTTCACCCCAGAAATTTTTATGTACCTAGATCAACAAGAAATTGGTGCAGGTGGAGAAATTCAATTGACAGATGCCATTCAAAAACTAAATGACATTCAACGCGTGTTCGCATATGATTTTGAAGGCAAACGCTACGACGTTGGTGAAAAACAAGGATTTATTGAAACAACACTTGAGTTCGCACTTCAAGACGAAGAGATCAGAAAGAAGCTCATCCCATTTATGAAACAATTACTTGAAAAAGAAGAAGCAAATTAAAAAGAAGCTGCCGGTATCCGGCAGCTTTTATTGTACAGTAGAAATCGTTAATGTATGTTGGTCATTATCTATCACAAAAAAGTGATTTTCACCCTTTAAGGCAAATTTAGATTGATTTTCATTCATCAAAACGTCTTCTTCTGTCAGACCTAAAGTAGAAGGCGTGATTGACATCACTTCTCGAAACACAAGACGATCTGCCTGGTCATTCTGAATGACATAATCGGTTTTTTCTGTTGTCAGACGTTGAATCGTTTCCCCTGTATCGTTCTTAATCTGCTCTAGCGTCGACATTCTTTGTTGAAGCACTGTCTCCTCTTTCCCAAGGAAAGAAAGCAAATACTCGTATGACGAAGCTGAAGCTGCAGATACATATGAGCTAAATTGTGTTGCCTGAATAGATAGCTGTTTCATCTCTTCTTCATTTTTCAAAGAAGATGATTTTACGAAGTACGTCTTATCACTTGATTGAATGTTGGCTACTTGTTTATTCTCAGCAATGATTTTCACTCTGTCCCCAAATGACAGTGTGTCTTTTACTTTCTGTTTCATCGCTTGATCTTTGTAAAGAACCACATCATTAGCTGAGACAATTGCTGGATGATTGACATTTTTCAAATCAGACATAGTTGTCTTTTGGTGTTGATCGCTTACCTCTGTTGTTGATTTATTTAACTGAATGGCACCGAAAGTTGCTAAAGTGCGAAGCGGCTTGTCTGAAAACATAGAAGCAGCTAATAAAAGCGTTAGAATACATAGGGTTGCAATTTGAAATACAGGCGATAAAAAAGTAAGTTTCCCCTTTTTCTCTGAAAAGCGAGTAACCTTTTCCTCCTTATGCACACCTTTTCTTCCTTCTTTATGCTCATATTGATATTTCTGTTTCTCTTCTTTAGAAAGCTTATTAAACCACTCAACAAACTCTTTATATTCCTTCACTACTTTTTTAGTTTCATCGAACATTCTCAATTCGCCATAATGCATCCAGGCAACACGATCACAGATTTTTTGCACTTGGCTAATTGAATGACTTACAAAAAAGATCGTTTTTCCTTGTTCTTTGAACTCTGTAATGCGATCAACGCATTTTTGATAAAAGGTTTGATCTCCCACCGAAAGCGCCTCATCAATGATTAAAATATCAGGATCAATATGAGCGGATATTGCAAAACCGAGTCGTGACTTCATACCACTAGAATAACTCTTAACCGGCTGATCAATGAAATCACCAATGTCTGCAAAATCAACAATCTTGTCATAAAGATTATCAATTTCATGATTGGTCAATCCCATCATCAAGCATTTTAAATGGATGTTATCTTTTCCACTTAAGTGATTGTTTAACCCTGCAGCAATTGCAATTAACGATGGCTGTCCGTCCATTTCAACTTCACCACTTGTTGGCGGAATGACTTTGGCTAGTAAATTAGACATTGTGGACTTTCCAGAACCATTAATTCCTACAAATCCAATAGTCTCTCCTTCATATACATCGAACGAAACATCACGAACGGCAAAGAAACCTTTATTATTTTTATTTGAGAAAAACAACCCTTTAATTTTATCTGATTGTTTCTTGTATAGAAAATACTGCTTGGATACGTTGCGAAACGAAACCTTTAGTTTCATCGTATAATCTCCTTACTTTTTAAAGAAAATCGACAAATTTATCCCTGAATTTCATATGGAGCAGTGAACCAATTGTCAGCAGTAAGAGAGTGATAAACCAAAAATAGAGCGTATATTTAACATCTTGGAAAAACCAATCTCCTCTAATAAAACTTTTTCTGAATCCATCGATAATATAATATAACGGGTTTAGCTTTAAAATTGTAGCAACCCATTCGTATTTACCAGTGAACTTGTCCCCAATATCCCATAATATTGGCAATAAAAACATGAGCAATCTTGTCACAGATTGAAGTAAAAATTGATAATCTCGTACAATTACACTAATCGTTGAGTTCATGAGACTAAAAGCAAACATAAACGTAATCATACAAATAAAATAGTAAAAATATTGAAGCCAATGAATATCAGGATATATCCCGTTAGCTATTAACATGATCACATAGATGCCCATCATCAATATATAACTAAACAAGTTAGATGTTATAACGATTGAAGGTAAAGCACTTATTGGAAAGTTCATTTTAGACACTAAATTAATTCGTTTAAACACACTATTTGCACCTTCGGTTATGGTCTGGCTAATAAAGAACCAAGGAATGAGACCCGCTAACATCCAAATAAGAAAAGGGATACTCACATGTGATCCATCAGCCATTTCCGCTGTTCTCCCAGCACCTCTAAGGCCTAAGCCAAATACAAACCAATAGGCCATAATTTGAATCAATGGATTTAAAAATTGCCAAAGCACACCCAAATAATTCAGCTGATATTTCGATTTTGTTTCATAAACAGCAAGCCTAAAAATCAGTGAAGTTGAACTAAACTGCTCTTTGATAATCTTATACAATGCATTCATTCTAATCTTCCTTAAAATTAAGTATTGGCTAGATCGTTCAATTCCAAAAGCACCGCTCATAATTGTAACAGAAATCGTACTTTTTTTCATCTTAAAACAAAATGGAGAAATCAGCACCTTTGATCTATGTCTAAGAGAAAATATATACCGTCACAGCCCTTGTAAAATATGCAATCATCCATGTAACCAGCGCTTAAAATAACAAACTTTTTACTCATAAAATCGAAACATCAAAAACAACTTGACAAAATATACAATTAAAAATAATGTTAAACTATAAAATGAAGGGGGATACAATGGTTATTCAAAAAATAAATACAACATTAGACCTTATTTCTAGAGATGTTCTTATCCTAAACGAACCATACATATTAAACATAGAGGAACGTGGCGTATCTTTTGAATTCTACTTGAATTTATTGGACAAAAGTGATCAATTGACAGTCATGTCATCTGGTGCTGTTAATCGAGATAAGATAAAACCACCTGTTTTCCACAGACATTCTTGGGCGGAAGAGATCAACTGTTCCACTATCTATATAAATGATCCCACTTTGTATTTAGGCCCACTCAATATCGGTTGGGGACAAGGGGTAGAAAATCATTTTTACATTGAAAGTATTGCGAAAATTTTAAAAAAACTTTCTTCCCTGCTCAATATAGAAGAAAAAAATATATATTTTTATGGTTCCTCTTGTGGTGGCTTTATCTCATTATACTTAAGCGCTTATTTTAAATCTTCTACTGCTATTGTGAATAATCCACAAACGAATGTGATGAATTATTATATGTCCCATGTAAATAAACTACTTGAACTAAGCTACAATGGTCTATCTAAAGAAGAAATTCGAACGAAATATGCCACTCGACTTTCTATTATTGACTATTATAAGTCAATTGATTATGTTCCAAATATCATTTATTATCAAAATCTTAGTTGCCAGCACGATGTTCTCAACCACCTAACTCCTTTTATTCATCAAATAAATGAATTAAGTGGCAAAGTAAATGGGACAAACGTGATCCGTTACCATTTCTATCAGGATCAAGAATTAGGACATAATCCACTTTCAAAAGAAACGACACTCGAATATTTAAATACCATTCTTACAAACCGTTCAAACGCCTTATGAATGATCACAAGGCGTTTGACTTATTTTATGAATTTACAAGAAACTGTTTGATTTTTTCACTCTGAAACTTCATAGGCTTATATAGGTTTAAAATCTCTTTTAGAATACGACCAGCGTCTTCTTTTTCTTCTAACCTAACACTCTGAAGTTTCTTCAAATACCAGTTTTGAACATATACTTCTAACTTTGTTTCTTTATAAGCATCCAATATATCTTCTTTTTCTAACCAAGCTATTCTAGCTTTTTCCAATAGAAGATACTTTTCAAAGAAGCTTATATTTACACGATTAACTGATGAGTTCTCAACCATTGCATAGTAGATATGGATAGGTGTATCTAAAACTTTAAATGATTTAGAATAAATAAGAAGTTGTTGGAAAAAGAGTGTATCTTGGCCAAGTGCACCTTCAATCATTTGAATATCATGATCAATGATTAATTCTCTTTTCACAATAAGTGCTTGAATGCTCATTGCTTTAAATGAAACATCTCTTAAAAAGCCTTCATGAGGTGCTTCTCTTGTATCTCTTCCCTGATTAAAACTCATCATCGTTGAATAATAAGAAAACATCACTTTTTTATCTGAAAGTCGCAGCATATTACCAATGAACATATCATGATCTTCATCTCTAGAACTATCTAACAGCTCTCTATACCCATCTGTAATTGCCTCATTATCAGGATCTAAATAAGTAATCCATTTAGCAGTAGCAAGCTTTAACCCTCGGTTACGGGGTCTAGATGCGCTACCACTCCCCCCCTCTGGATACAAAAATGCTTTCACATTATCAAATCTCTCTTCGAGCGACTGAACAATGTAAGGCGTGACCGTATCCGTTGAACCATCGTCTACTAAAATAATTTCCATCCGTTTAAAAATCGAGCTTCGTTGTAAACTTTGGAAGCACTTATATAGAAGGTGTTTCCCATTGTTATAAACAGGAATGATTACAGATAAATCGTACTCTTCCGCACACTCAACGTTTGCTGATTCATTTGTAGTCAACGAAAGCTCCAGAGGATCAACACTATATCCATTTTTTAGGGCGGCATTTGAACTAACTAAAATATCCTCCCATTTAAATGACTCACTCCAAAAGACTGTTCTGAAGCGATCTTCTAATTTTTCTACAAAGTTGTGTTCAATTCCATCGGTGAATTCACCATTTCTTTCATACGCATCCTTTGTAATATAGTCGCTATCTGTATACTTAAAAGCATTAATCATGTCTTCCAAATAATATTGGCCATATTTATATTGATCATTGAAGCAAGCAATAATATCATACTTTGCATAAATCTCTTCTGAAATTTCAGATTCTGAAATCAGCGCTTTATGAGGATAAGATTGCTTATTAAACATCTCGATAACACGATCATTTAATTTATCAGCAACAACCAGTACATTTCTAGATTGGTTTGAATTCTGGTGAATACCTATCGTCTCAATCATTTGTTGTATACGGTCAAAGGCAGTTTCTGATCTTAAAACAGTCCGTACGCCTTCCATCTGTATACGGTAAATTTCTTCTTTAGATAATGTGTTTAAATAAGTTGTCAATTCTTCTTTTGTATTTGCCAAGAAGATATTAGGGAACTTACTATTAATTCCGATACTGTAGTTAGAGATGACAATAGTTCCTGTAGCTTGAAGCTCGTACACTCGGTTTGCATACATCGTTTTACTATACTTTACAGAATTTAAATTTAATGTAAAATCGTATAGTTTGTGAATTTTTTGAAGTGTTTCATGGTCTGTTGACTCTACAACATAAGGGACATATTCTTTAGGGTAAAAATGTCTCGTTAACTTCAACTTAAAGTTTCTATCAATAATTGTAAGATCTTTCCCTGCATTAATTACACCTTCGAACAACTCTCTAGTGTCTTCTTGTCTATATGGATATTTATGGTACCATGAACCTGCAAACAATACGTCATCTCTTCTATTTATTCTTGTACCGATTGGGTTATGGTAAAGTGGGTTCACACCAAATTCAAGCACATTGTATGTTTTCGCATTTGGACAATCCTGTTTATAATCATCTACTACTTCCTCACAGGTAGTAAAAATGTGGTCAGCCTGCTTTGCAAGGTCGATATATTGTTGATAGTTGACTGGATCCTCTTTAGAATAAAACAAAATTGGAATATCTTTACTCTTGTATAATTTGATGATATCGGTTATTTCATTTCTTACTTTTTTAATTTTAGGGTTTCCAAGGCCTTTCCATTGGCCATCTAATCCCTTCCAAGCAGTAGCCAGTAAGAAAATATCAATTTTTGTTGCCTCGTCCTTATAATTTCCAGGGTGAATATAGACGAATTCCGCAGCATCTTCCATACTTTTATATAAAAATTCATCTGCAATAATTCCAATACGCACTTTATGTTTTTGATAATATCTTGTGCCATTGCTTTCTGGCAAAAGTTCAATCTGCGGTTGAATAGATTCATAAAAACCTTTTTTATGATTTTCTTTTAGATATTTAAGATAACTTCTTTTTTCCTCTACTGTCATGATGTCTTCTTTAGTAACGCTGTTAGAAGGTTGTGTGACAACAAAATTCGGTTTTGCTTGTAAAAGTTCATCAAGTTTTGATATATCTTTTTGATCTTCAAAATTTTTCAGCATTGCACGATAGTATGCGAGTTCTTTTTTCGCAAAAGTTTTTTTCTTTTGATTAAATAATATTTGTTTCTGAAATCTCCCCATCAAATTCACCTTCCCTTTCTTCTCTGAGACCTAAATCTCCAATAAGCTAAGGTTAGCCTTCCTAATTTTGATGAGGAAAGAGCTTGATAACGTCTCTTCATAAGATTTAATTCTTGTTCAGTTTTTTTAGCTTGTTCGAGTAATTTACCTTCACTGCTAATCCATAAGAGTTTTTCTTTTTTGGCAGCCACTAGTTCTTTTAAAAGATGAGAAGTCATCGTTTGATATTGGTCTTGTTCCTTATTCCTAACCCTTGTCTTATCCCATACATTTAAAAGGACGTCTATAAAATCATTATCATCGACTTTTGCTAATTTAGCTTTAAAGCCTGTCCATAACGAACTTTCCGTGATATCAACTGTAAAACCTTTTTTATACAAAAAAAGTAGCAATGTTGTTATAGATTTTAACTGAAGATATGTCTGTTCATGATCAATCCAAAATAACAAGATGCCATCATTTTTTAAGAAAGGGATTGTTTCTTTAGCCAATCTGTCTGCATCTAACATAAACTCAGTTGCATTTCCTAGTAATACAGTATCTACTTGAATATTTCCGTTCAATACATTTGGATTTTCTATTATATTTTTACCAATAAACGTAAGGTAATCTTTTTTTTTATCTTCTATCCAAAACTTCAGATAGATATTTGTTCCCTTGGCAACTGTCAACATCCAATCAATCGGGTGCTCATTATCGCCAATCATCGGGTTACAAATCTTTGAGTTAATATCCATTGTTACCCCTCTCTTATAAAAACGAAGAAAACATACTCTAGATTATTACTTTTATTATACTAGAGCTTTTTCTGTCTTAGTAGCTGTATACAAATTACCAAAATTCACATACATAAATTCCTCAGATCGACTCTTAAGAATATTTTTCGTATCAAAAATTTGTTTATTTTCCATGCCTTGCAATCTTGTAAAGTCTATTGCTTTAAATTCTTGATGATCAGTTAAAATAAGAATTAAATCAGAGTGAGCAACGGCAACTTCCATATCTTTAACAACAAAATCCTTCTCTACATGCGGGTCATAGGCCCTTACCTCAAATTTACCTTGATTCTTTAACAATTCATAAATTTCCATTGCCGGACTTTCACGAATATCATCAACATTTCCTTTATAAGTAAGTCCAAAGATTGTAATTGTTTTCCCATTTACATTTTCCATTAATCTCTCAACATTTTCAATAACGTAATAAGGCATTGATGTATTGATAGATCTTGATAGATTAATTAGCTTAGCCGTTTCAGGAGCTCTAGCAACAATGAAGTAAGGATCAACTGCTAAACAATGCCCCCCTACTCCAGGACCAGGTGTATGCAAGTTTACACGAGGATGTTTATTGGCCATTTCAATAACTTCTAACGTATTAATGTCTAATTCATTACATACTTTAGTTAATTCATTTGCTAAAGCAATGTTTACATCTCTAAATGTATTTTCCATCAGTTTAGACATTTCTGCTGTTTTTGCATTGGTTTTAATGATTTCACCTTTTACAAACGTACGGTATACATTAGCTCCCGCTTCTGTACATGCATCAGTCAATCCACCAACAATACGATTATTGTAGATAAGCTCATGTAAAATTTGTCCTGGAAGAACACGTTCTGGGCAATGAACAAGGAATAGATCTTGTCCTATTAAATACCCAGCCTCTTCAAGTAATGGTTTTACAACATCATCCATACTTCTTGGGCCAATCGTAGATTCAATAATGACAACATTGCCTTTTTCCAAATATGGAAGGATATTTTTCACTGCGCTAACAACGTATGTCAAATCGCACGATTTATAATCATCATCTTTGTTCGGTGTTGGTACCGCAATAATAAACGTATCTGCTTTTTCAGGGGATAATGATGCTTTGAATTTTTTTGTTTGAACAACCTCAGTTAGAGCTTCTTGTAAACCAGGCTCTTCAATATGAATGCTTCCGCTGTTAAGAGAATCGACTACTTCTTGTTTCACGTCTACACCAATCACTTCTACGCCATATTTCGCAAACATAATCGATGTCGGTAATCCAATATATCCTAATCCAATTGTACAAAGTTTCATCTTATTTTCTCTCCTTTAGTATCAATACTGTAAATACTTCAAAGTGCTTGGTAAATTTCAAGAAGTGCTTCTTTTTCCTTGTCCCAGTTATATTTATTTCTTGCCTGTCGACAATTTTGGCTAAATTGGCTTCTTAATTCTGGGTTTAAAAGCAGTTTGTTTACACCATCTGCAATCGAATTAGGGTCGTGAGAATCGACAGTAATGCCAACTTCTTCTCCACATACCACTTTTTTTATTTCTGGGAAATCACATGAAACAACAGGAACCTCTGCCATAATATATTCAAATAATTTATTCGATGAAGCTGAATAATGATTAAAACAAACGTTATTTAATACTTGAAATCCCATATAGGCATTTCTCGTATACTTAGGAAGCTCAGCCAACGGGACTTTCGGTAGAAACTTCACCTTATCAGTTAGTCCCATATCTTCAGTTAATTTCACAAGGTCTGTCTTGATTCGTCCATCTCCAATAAATACAAGAGTTCCATCAATGAATTGCGGGGCAGCTTTAACTAAGTTTTCTAGGCCTCGTCCTGTTTGAATGCCCCCTTGATATAGCAATATCTTTTCATTTCTTGGAATTGCTAAAAGTTCATGCAAATTGATCTTCTCTTCTTTATTAATTTGGACAAATGGATAGTTATGTACCACCTTTGGATAAAACCCATAAAGATCTTCATTGTACTTCGCTCTTGTATGATTTTCGACAATCATTTGATCGACAAATTTCAGAAGATAGGATTCCATCTTTCCATATATTGCACTATCATAGCCTGTACGACTTGTCTGAACTTCATGAGAGTCATAAACTAACTTCTTCTTCTTTAATCTGATTTTTGAACATATGAATCCTTGTGGCAATGTATTTAAGTCATTCGAATGGTAAAAATCATATTTTTTGTTATAACCTTTTAAAATCATTCTACCTATGATACTTCCTCTAACAATCACCGTTTTAATTTTCGTCTTCAATATAACGAAGCTTAGTAGTGTAATGATCATCATAACGAATGGTAAATAAAACGTACAAATAGCCCACGCCACAAACGCAATTAATAACAAGTACTTTTTATTTAATAACAGTTTTAAAAGTGATTGTGCTATTTCGAGCCATTTCGGATACCTTTTTACTCGATAGACATGAAAATGCTCATTGATTACCTCATGCATTTTCAAATCAGCCTTAGAGGGGTCGTGTATACAAATTAAATCAACGTCATATCCTTTTTCAGATAAAGCTGTACATTCCCTCATAACCCTAGCGTCATTTGTAAAGTGATTCCACACAAACATACATATATTTTTTTTCATAGTTATGAACCTTTAGCTATCGTATTTTTTATTAAATGATCCAAAATAAGTATATTGTTCTCCCATAAAAAATTCCTCTCAATAAATTCCCCACAGTTTTTTTTCTTTTTTTGAACCAAAGTGGGGTCATTATATAATTGGAGGATAAGAGAAACCATCTCTTTGCTAGATTTTGTCTGAGCCACTAAACCTACACCTTCTCGTTCAATTAGCTCTTTTGAGTAACCAGACACTGAAGCTACAACAGGCAATCGGCAACTTAAGTAATCAATAATTCGTCCTGGAAGAACCGTTTCAAATATCAGCGAGTTATTTAAAGTCGCGATCCCAACATCACACTTAGACATAATGTTAAGGCACTGCTTTCTTGATACAGGTTTAATAAACTCAACATGGCTGAGTTCTCTCTTATTCACGAATTCTTCTAGACTGCGTTTATTCACTCCATAGCCTAAAATGAGCATTTTAATGTTGTATTCTTTTAATTGGATAGCAATATTTCTTAGTGTGGCTACATCTTGAGCGAGACCTAAGTTACCTGCAAATACAACTGTAAAGTCATTTGTAGTTCTATTGATATTCTGTGGTAATTCATCTTTCCTTGTTGAGTTTGGGATGAAAGTTGTCTTCTGTTTTTGATTTAATAAGTGCTCTTGGAAACCCTCGCTATTAATGACAATATGATCAGACTTTGTATATATATATTTCTCAGCAAATTTAAACATCCATATAATAACTGGGTTTTTAAACACCCCTACTCCTTTCAAAGAATCCGGCCATAAATCTCTGAGATCCAAAATCATTTTTGTCTTATACCTATATTTAGCTATGATACCAGCAAACGCCACAAATATTGGAGGTGTCGTAACATAAATCAGATCATATTTATTTTTATCTTTAAAAATAAATATGATCATTTTAACCATTATTTCCAAATAATAAATTAGCCTATTTAAGAAACTAAATGCATATTTTTTGTTTTTGACTTCCACTCTTGTAATTCGCTCTTTTTCTCTATTTAATTCTTCTTCATCCCAAAAATCACGACTATTATAGAAATTTCTTTGCGGGTAAGTTGGATGAGTTGTTAAAACCTTAATATCATACCCTTTTCTTCGAAGCAGCAAATATATGTTTTTAAGTCTATTACCTGCACTCCCTATCTCTGGGTAAAAATTCTGCGTAATCAATAAAATTTTTTTAGGCAAACATATCCCCTACACTTTCAGTTGCCAACCTTTGTTTTTGGTAACTAGATCATGTTTTAACAGTTTTTCCACTATACAAGAACAATTATAATTTTTAATCTTGATAAAAACAACTTCTTTTTCATGACCAAAGCCTGTAATCCTGCTATCCTTCAACAAAATTCGACTAAAAAATTCTTTTAAATATTTGGGTTATTTTCTTTTTTTGAATAAAAAGACCTATAATAATGGTTATTATTCAAGCTGATAAACAAACTCTAAACATTCTTATCTTAAATAAATAGAGTGTTTAATGGGCGCTTCCATCACTTTCGTTTTCTCTTGATTTGAAATGAAAAAGGCATGAATCAGCGCGAACACACACGGAAAGTGTATGTCGGCTTGATCATGCCTTCTTCTTAGTATTAAATTAATTGCAGAATATGGTCTTCACAACCTGCTTCGACGATTCACCGATCTCTAAATAACAAAATTGATCGTAAAATGGCGCAAAAGATTCAGGGAGAGTGAAATTGGCTTGTTCTGTTTCCCTTACCCACTCAATCACGCTGACCGTTTCTTTGACAAGTGGACCAGGTGCTTCTCTTTCAAAGTCAAAGTAGAAGCCTCTTAATTTGTCACGATACGTTTCAATGTCTGGAACATAAAATAGGATCGGGCGTTTCAAGTTTGCATAATCGAAAAAGACGGAGGAATAGTCTGTGATGAGAAGATCAGAAATCATGTATAGGTCACGGATATCCTCGTAGTTTGAAAAATCGTATACAAAGCCTTCATATGGACCGAGATCAAAGTTTTCAGCTACAAGATAGTGCATACGCAAAATAATGATATATTCGTCACCAATTGAAGCTTTTAATTCATGTAGGTCAAGGTTTAGGTCAAATTTATATTGCCCTATTTTATAAAACTGATCGTCTCTCCACGTTGGCGCATATAAAATGAGTTTTTTATCAAGCGGAAGTTTCATTTTTTGTTTTAGCGCTCGCACGGTCTCTTCATTGTTGTCATTATGAAGAAAATCGTTTCTCGGGTAGCCTGACTCAATCATCGTTTTTTGAAATTGGAACGCACGTGTAAAGATTTCAGTTGAATATGCATTCGGAGAGATTAAATAGTCCCAATTGGATGCTTCCTTCATGAAATCCTCTTTGTACTTTTGCGTGTTTGTGCCTGGTATGTGTACTTCATCCATATCCATCGCAAGACGTTTCAACGGGGTTCCATGCCATGTTTGTAAGTATGTTGTATGAGCTGGCTTTGGAACCCAAAGAGGCAAGCGGCTATTTACCACCCAATACTCTGCTCTTGCCATTGAAAAAATCCATTTAAATGACAAACGATTGATATAATCAATACCCTTTTCTTGAAAAGGTGCCTCGTGACCTTTTTTTACACTCCAGATCAAAGTGTATTCTGGATGATGATCTCTCATGTACTCATAAATGGCACGTGGGTTACAGCTATATTGTTTGCCATTAAAGCTTTCAAACATCACTGTTTTCTTTTTTACTGACATCATGCTTGCAAGCCTAAATATTATGTTAAACGTTATTATTACGAGTAGTTTAAATATCTTCTTCACTATTTTTCACTTGCCCTTAGCTATTATTTCACACATATTTTTGAATACTATTCTATCTTTTAAGCTGTGTGTTTGATTTCCTACTTAATTGACCAAGAGTAATAGCCATTCTTCGTTTCATACGATAGCCCGTCTAGTTTAGATGGCTTATTCGTCAATATATCCTCTTTTACTTCAAGTCGCTGAATCATTTCTTGCCCCTCACCGTCTCGAAATCGAATATAAAAATCGACATATTTTGTTTGATTTACTTCAAGGTTTTTCTTTGTTTGAAAATGACCCATTGGAAAGCTTACCTTGTTGGATTCATCAATGGTCTGTGAAATAATTTCACTGCCGTTCATTCGATCATATCCTGCAAAATCGATTTGAACATTGTCTACATTTTTTATTTCTTCTTTTGTTTTTAATTCGAGATGAAGGACATGGTGCTCAGACTGCAAATCATATAAGAAAAAGATGTTTTTTTCCATGATGGCCCTCAGTTGATCCCTTTTCAATCGACTGTCGATCATGTGATTTAATGCTGTACTCCAATTTTGATCATAAATCGAAGGTGAGAATCTCTCTTCTATGTTCAAACTATTCGCCGAGAGCCTTTCATATTCTTTATCACTTTGAAATAGCGCAATGATATGTTGTGCTAAAGATTGAATATCATTCTGTTCAATAGCGTACCCGTTAAAATCATGTTTAATGAATGATCTTATACTGTAATCAACATCATAAGCAACAATCGGGCATCCATTATAAATGCATTCGATTACTGGTAGCTGAATCCCTTCTTCAGAAGAAGTCGAGATAAGCATACGTGATGTTTGATATGCCTGATGAAGATCAACGATACTTCCTTTAAGGAACACATGATTTTCTAAACTATGCGCTTTGATTTCAGCTTTGATTTGAGCTTCTTCCTCACCTGATCCATAAATATCTAAGTGTACTTGTGGAAGCTCGTCCACGACAAGACGAAATGCTTTTATCGCATTTTTTATATTTCCTTCGACCAAACTAGATAGAGTCATTGCCTTCTGATGATCCACATTCTCACGTTTGACACTTATTTCTCTTTGGAAGATAGGTGGCGATAAATAAAAATAAGGCTGTTCCCCAAGTAATTGCTCGACATCTTCTTTTTGCTCCTTAGTAGTGAAAAAGACTGCATCGAGGTTTTGTTTTCTTACTTGCTTAAATAATTCTTGATATGTGGGTTTCAATTTATTTTTATTTTCATTGTAATGGCACCCATGAATAAAGGCTGCATAATAAGAAGAGTTTCTTTTTTCCATTTTAAACACATGTCTATCCTGTTCCCTGCTATCCACAAGAAACAGCTTTGGACGGTCGTTTTGATGCTGAATACTTGTAAGCCATTTCTTTCGCAAGTCGGTTTTATTGGGAAAGCTTTGAATGCTCGTTTGAGTGTACCAATTGATATTTAACACTACATTTTTCTTTGCATCTGCTGAATAAATCTTTTCGAGAAACACTTCGTTTTGATTTTTGATGAATTCCTCTAAATACACATTTCCTGTATGAGGAATGAAGCTTTGCACTTTGCGCAGGGAGCCATTTCGATCATATTCTTCTCTTTTCATCAGT
Organism: Bacillus sp. NPDC077027; assembly: GCF_050269555.1. Taxonomy (NCBI): domain Bacteria; kingdom Bacillati; phylum Bacillota; class Bacilli; order Caryophanales; family Bacillaceae; genus Bacillus; species Bacillus sp. NPDC077027. The sequence goes on from NZ_JBNNIO010000002.1 coordinate 459,379, forward strand.
TGTTGTTCTTCATTATATAGATCTACATATTGAATGACATTTGAATGCTGATCATATGTGTACATTTGAATGGTTTTGTTTAATTTCGGAAGCACAGTTTGATTCATATCAATGACTGATTCACCTAATATAAACTCTGAGTACGTTCTCTTACTGCCACTATTGGGGATGATATAGTCCTCATACATATTGATGATTTTTGATTGTTTAGGATTATTGTTGTGATTTCCTGCGATAATTTTCACTTTTTCATAATAATTAGCATCAAAGTTACACGTTAGAACCGTTGTAGGAACCCTTTGTTCTCCAAATCGTTCCATGCGCAATAACACTGATTTTGCGAAACCACTATACACTTCTGAAATACCATCAGTGATAAAATAGTAGTCCATATCAGGAAAAGCATCTATTTCGGGTATTTCATTTTGATTCGGTTGATTCAATTGAATGTTGTCTTTTTTACTCATCCATTTTTGAAACAAAAAAAACTCCCCTTACCGTCAAATCCATTTAACTGAATTTATTCTCATAAGTATATTATACGAAAAAAGCACTTCCTATCAAAAGATAAGAAGTACTTTTCATTACTTATTTTAAAGACCTGCAATTTCCTCTTTAATCTGCGTTGTTGAGATGCCTTCCGTTCTCTTCAGATAAACGACTTCACAGTGTTCTTTGAGGAAGTCAAATTTACCTTCCCAGTCATCTCCCATGACAAATACATCAATGTCATGCTCTTTTACGTCGTTTACTTTTTGATCCCAGTTGTTTTCAGGGATCACTTCATCGACATAACGGATTGTTTCTAAGATAAGCTTTCTATGCTCGTAGCTATGATAAGCCTTTTTCGATTTTTGAAGATTAAACTCATCCGTAGAAATGGCAACAACCAAATAGTCACCTAGCTGCTTCGCGCGTTCTAGCAGCTTAATGTGCCCCCAGTGTAATAAATCAAACGTACCATAAGTTATGACCTTCTTCATATCAAATAATACTCCTTTCTTTCATTCCGTATCCGTCTGTACCATATTGTACAGTCTTTATATTCAATAAAACTCTTCTATAATCGACAGTATTCTCCAGCGCCTCTTCGGAATTCAATTATAGCACAATGCCTATAAAACGTTAAGCAGATGTAAAGACCAACTGTTTCCATATATATAATCAAACAGTAAAAATCCTTTCACATCAGCTTTTTAAACAATTTACATTCATAACGATTTAAAAAATGTCACTAAATTTAAAGGTTTGTAAAGTTATTGTTAATGTTTCGTGAATCAAGTGTGATAAAATGAGTAATAGTCTTCGAGGCCATTATAAAGAACTTTTAATAATAGATATCTAAAGAAGAAGGAGGTTAAACTGGTATGCAAACAGAAATGATTCACCAACTTCCTTATGTGAATGGAGACTTAGATACTTTCATCTCACATATAAATACTCATTATATTTCTCAACGCCGTGGAGCCATGATCGCAACGGTAAACCCTGAGATTGGTTATGCTGCGATAAAAAACCCGACATACCATAAGGTCATTACATCTGCAGATTTTGTTTTACCTGACGGAGTTGGGGTTGTATTGATGTCAAGAATCATTCAACGACCATTAAAATCACGAATTGCCGGCTTTGATGTATTTATGTCGATGCTGGATCTAGCAAACAAACAATCTAAGAAAATCTTTTTATATGGTGCGAAAAAGGATGTACTTGAAGCGGTTAAGCAACGAATTGATACGGAATATCCTCATATTGAGTTGGTGGGGAGCTGTGATGGTTATGAAGCGGATAAGCGTTTTGTAGCAAAGCAAATTGCACGTTCAAAAGCGGATATGGTGTTTGTGGCTTTAGGATACCCGAACCAAGAGAATTTCATTTATGAATATCGTCATTTGTTCCCGCAGGCTGTATGTATTGGTTTAGGTGGAAGCTTTGATGTGTTCAGTGGGACAGTGAAACGTGCACCTCGTTGGATGATTAAAACGAATACGGAATGGCTTTACAGACTTGTCATGAACCCATGGAGATGGAAACGAATGCTAAACATTCCGAAATATGCACTTGCGGTCTTGAAAGAAAACAAAGGGAAAAAGAGCTACTACCCTGAACGTGCGAAGGATCAGACAAAGCAGCTATGAGAGATTAATTCGCTATGAATTTACGTTCAATTGTTACATTGTGCTATGCCGCATTCGTCTCTCTTCTTGGTTTTATCCTACAACGTGTCAAATCCGAACAAAATCATGTGACATTGCTCGTCTCTTTTGAAGAAAACGCCTCGGCACTCATCGAGGCGTATAAGCAGCAGCAAGAGACGATACCAATGAAGCTGACCGTTCTTTATACAAAGCATGCATCCGCTTTGAAACAGGACGAGCCTCATATGACATTTCGTTATTTCAATGAAAAAAATCCCTTTCATCTCATCCAAACGATCTATACACTGTTTAAAAGCAAGGTGGTCGTAACAGATAATTATTTTCTGATGACAAGCGTGTTACGAGACCGTAAATCAACGACGTGTATCCAAGTTTGGCATGCCAATGGCGCTTTAAAAAAATTCGGTCTTGAGGATGCTTCTAATGCCCATCGAAGTAAACGAGACATCGAGCGATTTAAACGGGTGTATGCCTCATTCGATTATGTCGTGATTGGCTCGGACCGAATGGGAGAGATCTTCAAACGGTCGTTTGGCATAGAAGACAAACAGTTGCTTTCGACTGGCATACCGTTGACTGATGCTTATTTTCACACTAAGCCTCAGTACTCGCTTCCATCACATATTCCTCAAGATAAAAAGATCCTATTGTATGCCCCGACTTATCGGGATTTTGATAGAAGTGGTGTTGTGGTTCCATTTGAACGTGAGCAGTTGCGCACACAGTTAAATGGTGAATACATTCTTCTTGTGAAATTGCATCCAGCAGTTAAACATTTAGTGCAGACAGAAGCAGATCAAGAGTGGATTTTTGATGTATCACATGAACCACTCCATGATCTACTCCGCACATGCGATGTGCTCATTACGGATTATTCTTCCATTGTTTTTGAATATGCATTGCTTCATCGACCAGTTCTCTTCTTCACGTATGATTTAGAGACATATCGCCAAAAGCGTGGATTAGTGGACGGTTATGAAAAGATCATTCCTGGTAAGGCTTGTTTGACACAAGATATGTTAATTGATGAGTTGTCATCACTTGATCAACAGAATATCGCTAGCATTCAAGCTTTCGCTGAGGAATGGAACCATTATTCACAAGGTCATTCTGCGAAGCAACTATTTGAATTCATTCAACATCATCTGATACAAAAAAAACGTCCGGCTTCTCATTAGGAAGCACAGACGTTTTTTTATTTATTATAAACCGGGATATCATAATACAGCGTATAGTTACCAAGTAAGTTATACAAACTATACATGCGGGTCACCTGCTTGTAAGCCCAGCCAATATCTGTTGCATATTGATGAGTGGCTGTTGCAGACCAGCGCATTTTATAAATGGTATCTTGTTTGTATGTCGCGTTATTGATATAACTGTTGCCAATGAATTTTGCCCCGCCAATAATGGCTGCTTCTGGCGTGAACCATTGCTGTTCATACGCATACTTTGCACCGAGATAATTCGGATTGCTGTCGTATGCACCAATGCCATACATGTTATAAACTTTCTTTCCATTAAACATCGTACCATTCGCTAAAATCGAATTTCCGTTACCAGTTTCGAGTAACGCATGAGAAATAAGATAGATTTCGTTGATTTGATACGTTTTTGCCGCTGTAATAAAGGCTTGTCCTTTTCCGGCAAGAATCCCTTTACCTGCTAAAATCTTCGAATTGACTTCAGTCGGATTTAGATTCGCAGCTTCAGAGAGTTTGAGAAATTGAAAATAAGATTGAGTGCCCTCAGCAATATTGGCTGGGTCTACATATTTTAATACCTCTGCTGAACTCGCATTTCTCCAACCAAGGTTAATCTTAATCCAGTTTCCTTCTTTGCCAACTTGTGTGACTTTTGCTCCTTTATTCAACTGACCGACGATATTGTTTGCATTACTTGAGTTGGGTGTCGAGCGAACGTTCAAACCGTCTGTGTTCACTGTGGATGTTGATTGGTTAATATACGTAGCGTATACATAAGCCACCCCATCTGTCTGTGGTGACACCTTCATTTGTTTGTTCACCATTTCTGTCGTGGTGAGATTGTAATTCGTCTGCATAACCATCGGGCCATTTTTGATTTTTGTTGTAGTTGCTGTCCAGCCATATTTACTTTTCACAAATGAGATAGCGGCATTGGCGTTCGTTTGTCCTGTAAACTGCTGGGTGATAACAATTTTGTATGTTGGTTTCGTTGTTGTTGTATAAGTAGCTGCTTTATTGCTTTTTTTGAAAAAGGCAATCCCTTGATCTCGAAGTGCTACTGTATTGATCGCACCTGTTTTGATTTGATATTTAGCATAGGCTGTCGCACCCGTTTTCTGTGCGGATGCAGTGATTTTCTGTTTTGACAGGTAGTTTAATGCTTGATTGATTTTCGTTTGATTGACCGTTTCTCCTGTTGTTAAACGGTATTGTTTAAAGGTTTCAGTTGCTGTTTTCAAGTTGCTTGCTACGCCATTTTTCTTGATGATCTCTTGTGCCTGCTTAACAGTTTGTTGAACATATACAGGAGAAGTAGTCAGACTGTATGATTGACTCGTTTGTCCTTGCGTCGTTTTGATCGTACTTGTGATCTTTTGTCGCTTTAAATATGCAGCGCCTTTGTTTACTTTTGCTTGATCTGTCGCTTTTTCTGCTGTCAGTTTATACGTACTGTCTGCTGTCTTGCCCGTTTTTTTAGACGTAGCTTTGACATTCTTCTTTTTAAAGAAAGCAATGGCTTTTTTCGCCTGGTCATCGCCAGCAAGCACTTGGGTTACGACCTTAAATGATTGTTTAGAAGACGTTTTTTTGGCTGTATATCGCCATTTCTTTTTCTTAAAAAATGCCGTTGTTTTATTATAGACAGATTGGTTCAGGTTAGCTAATTTCACAATATAATTGTTGGTTTTACCAACACGTTGAGACACAGCCGTTGCACCTGTTTGTTTTTTAATTTGCGTGATTGCTGACTTTGCTTCTTTACTGCTTTTAAAATAGCCAGATTCCATACTATAGAACGCTTGTGCCACTCCAACCTTCTGCACCTGTCCACTTATTTTTGCTTCATTTTGTAATTGTGTGGATAACGTTTTGGCTTTCGCCTGATCTGTTAATGCTACAGTTTCTACTTGATAATATGGCTTTCCTGCCACTACCATTTGAAGCGTTGCTTTTAAACCTGATTCTTTTTGAAATCCTTGCAGGATTGCATTTGCTTTACTTTGTCCAACAATATTGCCAGTAATGAGTTGATAGATTGCACTTGCTTGTCCTTGCTTTTGATATGTACTCTTAATCCCTACTTGCTTTTGCAATTCTGCTTGAATCGACTTCGCCTTGGTTTCTGAGCCAATGGTTCCAGAGATTACTTGATAGGACATACGGTTTTGATTTACTGCTGTATAAGAGCTATTTAAGCCAGATGCTTTGGCCAGCTCTACAGATCGTGTTTTTGCCTTACTTTCATCATCTATCAGGCTGGACACTACTTTTTGCAAAGGAAGTAGTTTTCCAACGGGTGATACGGTTCCACTTATCCCTACTTCTTTTTTCAGATTAGTAGCACTTGTAGTTGCTGCTACTTCTGTTTCGAAACCGGACGCAGTTAATTGATAGGTGGATGTATTCCCAGATGTTTGATATAAAGCTGTCCACTGTTTATCTTTTTTTAATGTCTCTACGGCTTTTTTCGCTTCTGCTTCTGTCAAAAATACTTTTGCTGTGCCAATGGTATAGATGGATTGATCGACATAGGAGGCTGCTTGTGCTGTTTCGCCTGAATGTAATGTCATACCGAAAGCTGCAGCGAGTAACATCATCATGATTGTCTTTTTCACTATTCCTTGTCCCTCTCTCACTTTTACTAAATTCACTACTAATCTATGTATCGACAAAAGAAAGTCTTTTTCAAGTGATGGAGTGCTAGAAAAAGAGAGAGTTCCGATATTGAAACTCTCTCAAACGATCTTATATGTGCGAGACAACCAAATCACAGGTTCCCTCTATAGAAAAGCTGTTTGTATCAGCCGGCAGGATAAAGTTCGCACCTTTAGTTAGCTTATACGTTTCGCCTTCATGTACGAGCGTACCTTGTCCTGTAATGACACTGCAAAGTAGAAATGGATGATCTTGAGATAGTTCCACCCTACCGTCAATTTCCCATTTGTATACTGAGAAGTACTCAGCTTCGACAAAAGTTTTGATGGTGATCCCTTGGCGTGTTTCTGTTGATTCATCTGTATAGCCATCTACATGAGGAACAGTTGTGACATCAATAGCCTGGGCAAAATGAAGCTCACGCTCATTGCCGTCCTGATCCTTCCGCTCATAATCGTACACACGATACGTCGTATCAGAGCTCTGCTGCGTTTCAAGGACGAGCGTGCCCTCGCACAATGCATGAATCGTACCACTTGGAACATAATAAAAATCACCAGGTTTGATCTTGACTCGGCGTAAAAGGTTTTCCCAATCTCCGCTGTTCATCATGGTCACAAGTTCAGTTCTCGTTCTCGCATTATGTCCATAAATCATTTCTGCATCTTCCTTGCAGTCAATGATGTACCAGCATTCTGTTTTTCCAAGCTCACCGTTTTCATGTCTGTTTGCATAATCATCATCTGGATGTACTTGAACAGATAAGTCTTGGTTTGCATCTAAGATTTTTGTTAAAAGCGGGAACCTATCGCCTTCTATGTCTCCAAACAAGTCTCTATGCTCGTCCCATAGTTCGATCAAGGTTTTCCCTTTATATGGACCATCTTTGACAACGCTCGGTCCATTCGGATGAGCTGAAATCGCCCAACATTCTCCCGTTTGATCAGAAGGAATATTATAGCCAAATTGATCCTTTAAGGCTGTACCTCCCCATATTCTCTCCTTCAATTCAGGCAGTAAAAAAATTGGTGACTGCTTCATTCAGGATGACTCCTCCCTTTGCTACCCTTTGATAAATCTTGCCTATGATGATGTTCAAAAAGCAAGTCTCACTTTTATTATGACGCTATCTAAAAAGAAGTCAATCCTTTCAGGGCACCTCATGAAAACGATATCAGATTGATCTTTTTTATCCTTTAATAGAGCCAGCAAGCAGTCCTTTTACAAAATATTTTCCGAGTAATATATAGACGAGCAATGTTGGTAGGGCTGCAAGGATAGCTCCAGCCATTTGCACATTCCATTGCACAATTTGACTGCCAGATAAATTTTGCAAGGCAACCATCACAGGCTGATGTTCAGCTGTTGTCATTGTCACAGCAAATAAAAACTCATTCCACACGTTTGTGAACTGCCAGATAGCCACAACCACAAACCCTGTAATGGATAAAGGCAAAATCATATGCCTAAAAATTCCTATAAACCCAGCACCGTCCATCTTAGCAGATTCAATCATTTCATCAGGAATACTGACATAAAAGTTTCTAAACATCAGTGTTGTAATCGGGAGACCATAAACGACATGAACGAGGATAAGCCCAGGAATCGAATTGTATAGTCCGATATCTCTCAAAAATTGAATCAGTGGAATTAAAATACTTTGATATGGGATAAACATGCCAAAAAGCATCAAAGTAAATACCATTTCTGATCCTTTGAAGCGCCACTTTGATAACACATAACCATTCATCGCACCTAAAATAGCTGACAAAAGGGTTGCCGGGATGACGAGGTACAAAGAATTCATTAAGTTTGGTGATAGCTTTTCAAAGGCAGTCTGATAGCTTGAGAAATCCAAGGATGTCGGCAGCGACCACATTTGTTGCAATGTCACCTCATCAAGTGGCTTCAGACTTGTGACAAGCATGACATATACAGGCATAAGAAAGAACAGACTGCACATGATTAAAACAAGATAAAGTGTTGGCCGAAAAACCCATTTTGCTGTCATGAAGAAGCCCCCTTCCGGCTAGACAGTAAATACGGAACAATAAAGATGGCGACAGATAGTAGCATCATGATAGCAACCGCTGCTCCGCCGGCATAATTGTTTCCTCTAAACGTTGTCTCAAACATATACACGCCGGGGACATCTGTGACAAAGTTTGCCCCAGGCCCAGTCATGGCATAAATCAAATCAAAGATTTTTAATGAGATATGCGCCATAATAATGATCACACTTGCTGTAATGGGCTTTAAAAGCGGGAAGATAATTTTTCTGTAGATTTGCCATTCTGTTGCACCATCCATTCTTGCCGCCTCTCGAATCTCTTCTGGGATTCCTCTGAGCCCTGCTAAATACATAGCAAGAGAAAAACCTGTCATTTGCCATACTGCTGCAATGACAACAGCAAGCATCGCTACTGGTACGCCAAATTCTATTTTTCCCCACGTGAACCCAGCTAAAATATTCGTATCTGTGTACCATTTCGGCTGTATGCCAAGTGTGTTTAAAAACAGATTCACACCTGTAGACGGATTTAAAATCCATTGCCACACAACCCCTGTCACAACAAAGGAAAGTGCCATTGGAAAGAAAAATAGATTCCGAAAAACAGATTCACCTTTTATTTTTTGATCAAGCAGAATGGCCAAAAAAAGACCAGAGACAATGACTGCACAAATAAAAAAGAGGGTGAAAAACAGGGTATTTCGGATATCTGACTGAAAGCGAAAATCCTGAAATAACATGAAATAATGATGAAGACCAGCGAATGAAAAATCCGGAACAAGTGAGGTCCAATTCGATAATGAGACATACCCCGTCCAACCGATAAAGCCATAGACAAAAATAAATAGCAGCACAACTGATGGTGCTAAAAACAAAAGGGCTAGAAATTGATCAGCCCCCCATTTTTTGCGTACTCGCTTTGGCGGTTGAGCAGTTTTTGTTTGTCTGGCTGTTTCGATACGCATACTGCCACACTCCTTATTTCCAAAAAGAGACGGTCTCTAAGTATAGCCGCCTCTTTCGTCTTTTTTATTTGAAGGCATCCTTTAGAGAAGTAACAAATTGATCTTCATTCTTCTGCGTGACAAAGATGTTAATTGCTTGGTTCGCTTTCGTCACGAATCCCTCTTCGGCTGCTGAACCATGTGCCAATGATGGTGCAAGCTTTGCCTTTTTAAATGCCTTCATCGCGGACTTTCCATACTCATCATATTTAGACATATCAGCATCTACCCGAGCGGGGATTGATCCCTTCAGTGGGTTGAATGCATCTTGCCCTTCAACTGAACCTAGTACGGATAGGAATTTCTTCACGTTTTCTGGATTTTTGACTCCTTTTGGCAATCCAAAGGTATCAGTAATGACCATAAAGCTTCCCTCTGTTTCAGGTGTTGCCACATAACCGAAGTCTTTGTTTACTTTGAGATCAAGGTCATTGACAAAATAACCCTTCGCCCAGTCCCCCATCACGTTCATGGCCGCTTCTCCTTTTGCCACTAACTGGGAGGCATCCTGCCAGTTACGAGAACTATGATCCTCATTGACATAGGTTAGCATTTTCCCAAAGATGTTAGCGGCTTTTTTCACTTTGGCATCATCCAACTTCAATTCACCTGTCCATAGCTTTTGATAATCATCTGCACCAAGAACGCCAAGGAGAACGCTTTCAAATAAATGTGTGGCCGCCCAAGGCTCTTTATCCCCTAAAGCCAATGGTGTAATCCCTTTTTTCTTCAAAGCATCTGCCGTTTTGAAAAATTCATCAAAGCTGGTTGGCGGTTCAAGTCCATTGTCCTCGAATATCTTTTTGTTGTACCAAAGCACATTGCCACGATGAATGTTCACTGGCACCGAATAGATTTTTCCATCTTTACTCACTAAATCAATCAGTGATTCTGGAAATTGATCTTTCCAGCCTTCCTTTTCATATAGATCATCAAGCGGCTCCATCTTGCCAGCGGCAACCCAGCTTTCATTCAATTCTGCCCCACCATGGACTTGAAAGGTGGCAGGCGGATCATTTCCTTGCATGCGGCTTGTCAGAACCGCTTTCGCATTCGTACCAGCACCACCAGCAACTGCTGCGTTTTCAATTGGAATCTCTTTATTTTTTTCTTCAAACAATTGAATCAGTGCTTTCAGGCCATCTTCCTCACCGGCACCTGTCCACCAAGAAAAGATTTCAAGCTTGCCAGAGGCACTTTCTTTTTTCGCATCTGAATTTGCAGATGAACTACATGCTGAAACAATCAGCATACAAAGCGTTAGCAAAATGAATCCTAGTTTGAATTTCATCATTGATCCCCCACCTCTTATTGTAAGCGTTATCATAATTAGTATAATGGTAGTCGGGATGATCTTTTCTCGTTAACTTCTTCACTTTTTTATGAAATTCTTCATTTTCTTATGACCTGTTTTCGGTATTCTTTCGGTGAGAGACCAACTGTTTTCTTGAACACCCTACTGACGTAATTTGGATCTGTGTATCCGGTTTGGTACGTTATTTCTTTTAAACTAAGGGAGGTTTCCTTTAGCAACTTCTTCATTTTTTCAAGCCGACAGTGTGTCACAAATTCAATAAAAGTCAATCCTGTTTCATCTTTAAAACGTTTTGTGAAGTAAGTAGGGCTCAAGTTTACATATGCGGCGGTTTTCTCTAAAGTCATGTTTTCACAAAAATGAGCTTGTATATAACGTTTTGCACGCTCAATTTTATTTGCCACTTCCGACCTTACTTCATAAATGTCTAACATATATAAACACTTTTGCCGACATTCGTATAATGAGCGAATGGAAAAAATGTTGAGCTCTACACGAACTCTTGATTTAAGTAAAACAAGCAGTTCTTTCAAATGAGAGAGTGTTGCACCTTCCATCTGAAAGTCATCATAGTAAGCAATTGCTTCTTCCCTTTTTCCTTCCTCTAATGCTTGCATGATATGATCGGCAAGCTCTGATAATGTCACCAGATTCATTCTCTCTATTTGGGCATGGTAAAACCCGTATTGTACTGCTCCTTTTTCCTTTCGCTTGCGATATGAGAGCTTAGCTTCCGCCAAACTTTTCGCCAAAAAAGCTGGCCTTGACACAGGAGAACCAAGTCCAATGACATCTGGGCTATCATGACAAGTATAAAAGGAACGAATGGTTTGAAGGATCTCTGCCTTTAACTGTCCTATTGATTGATTACTGTATAGAAAACAAGTCATAACATTTGAACTCGACTGAAATGGAATCAAATGAACATTTCCCTTTTGTTTGATGTATTGAATGAATGACTCACTTACTAATTGCCCGACTGCAATTGCCATTCCCGATTCAAAATCCGAAAACAATAAGTTGAATTCATCATCACATTCATCGTAACCTTTTACCTGATTCATCTGTGCCTCTAGCCATTTCCTTTGCCTATAAGCCTTTGATTCTTGTAATCTTTCTTGCTCAGTGATCATTTCTGTCAAGACAGATCGGATTGCAGCAATCGTTTCCTCTTTCTCAGCAGGTTTGACTAGATATTGTTTGACTCCTTCCCGCATGGCTTGTCTTGCATAGTCAAACGTATCGTAGGCAGTTAGCATAATGAATTTCGTTTGCGGGCGTTGCTTTTTGATGTGCTGTATCGCGGTGAGCCCGTTCATTCCTGGCATTTGAATATCCATTATGACGAGATCCACTTGATCATTTATAGCCAGATCAACCGCTTTTTTGCCATTTTCAGCTTCCCCTGCAATCTTACATTCTGGTAGCCACTCCGTGATAAACTTACGCATCGCCAGTCGTTCAATTTTTTCATCATCTGCAATTAACACCTTCATTCGTGATGCCCCCCTTCTGTGGAAGTTTGAGTTTAATCGTCGTACCTTTGTTTGGTTGAGAATTGATTTGAATTGCATCATTTTCTCCATAAAATAGATGAAGCCTCGAGATGACATTTCGCAGTCCGATCCCTGTAGAATGTCCACTCCCTGATATGTAGTGATCGTCTTCATCTTTGCCAGTCATTAATCTCTTTTTGGCGTTCTCTTCTATACCCATACCATTGTCTGTAATATCAATGACAACATGCTGATTTTCTGGGTAAATGGAGAGCTTGACCCAGCCACCTTCCTCCTTTGGTTCCACGCCATGAATGAAAGCATTTTCCACAATCGGCTGGAGGGTTAAACTTGGAATCTCGGTGGCTAGGCATGCTTCATCAATTTCAGTAAAGCATTCTATTCGATCTGCAAAACGAGTTTCTTGGATATGAAAATACTCTTTGACAACTTTGACTTCTTGCTCTAGTGTGACCGATTGACTTAGAGTATTCAGCGTATAACGCATCAGGGTCGACACAGACTGAATCAGTCTTGAGGTCGCTTCGGCTGATTCAAGATAAGCCATACGTGATACGATGTTTAATGTATTAAATAAAAAATGAGGATTGATCTGATTTTGCAAAGTTTTCAGTTTCATCTCTTTTAACTTTTGATCCAAGGAAGCTTTTTGTTGCATTTCTTCTATCATGGTCTTCATATCCTTCCGCATCCGTTGGAAAGCCACATTTAGAACTGCTACTTCATCCTTCGTCGAGACGATTAAATCCGTTCCGTCAAAATTCCCTTCCGACACTTCTTTGGCACTTTTTGATAGGTGAACGATCGGTTTGGATATTCCACCTGCGATCATATACGCCATGAATAACGCAATGCCAATTGATACAGTAAAAAGACATAAAGTAAACAGTGCATATGTATGATGACGTTTTTGCAATGATTGATAAAGAAGCTGGTACTCGGATAATTCATCATCTAGTAAAGACATGGTCAATTCTTGTATATATGAAGAAACATTTCTCACTTCCTTGACACTTGTGGCATATTCTTTGATTTTCCCTTCTTTGACATGTGCCATCGTTGCATCACTGTCTGTCATTAATGTTTTCATCATATATTGATATTTTTCAATAAATGGTTGATCAGCATGGAGACCCCTGTCGTTCGAAAGCGCCTGATCATAAGACTTCATCATCTCTTTCGATTGCTTATAAGCTTGTTCAAATGTCACATCCTTTTCAATTGCGTAGGCATTTACCTTCTCATACATTGTTTTTGCCTCAGTAGAAATGTCATTTAATAATAAAAATGAACGGAAACTTTTACTGTACTGAGAGGTCATATTCGAGCTACTCCAATAAATAAAAAAGGCGGCTGTATTGCCAAGTAAGACGAGAACAAGAAACGCTAGTAGCAATTTGCTTCTAATTTTTTTCATGGCTGTATCTCCTGCTGGCTTTTTTCAATGAACGGCAAATCTTCCTTCCGAATGACACTCGTTCCAGTGTGTTGTAGCATTTCCTCTTTTTCTCCCTTTTGCAAACGTACGAGCGTTTCTACCGCTTGATACCCCATTTGATATGGGTGTTGCACGACAACTGCATCAATCTTTCCTTGCCCAAGAGCTTGCAAAGTTTCAGGTAACGTGTCAAATGCAATGATATAAGAATCGGTCGATGTCATGTATTGCTGTGTAGCTTGAATAATCCCAATCCCATCTAATGCACTTGTTCCGTAAAATGCATTTAAGTTGGCATGTTCACTTAATAATTGATAGGCTGCACCTGAGGCGCCTGACTTTGTAATAGATGATTCCTCAATTCCAACGATGTGAATTCGTTTTTCTGCCATGATAGCATCACGAAATCCGTTTACCCGTAACTGCTGATGAACCGCATCACGTCGGCCCATCACGATTCCAACATACTGCTCACCCTTTGTATCTGCAATCAATGCCTGACCGGCTATAAAACCAGCATAATAGTTATCTGTCCCCACATAAACCTCTCGTTTGCTTCCTTCCACATCTGTATCAACTGTCACGATATCAATTCCTTTGTCTTTTGCTTTTTGGAAAAGAGGCTTGTAACGTTTTTCATCCAGTCCTTGTGTCATAATGCCATCCACATGACCCGCTATAGCCATATCAATGGTTTTTAAATGATCATCTATATCCGCCTGTCTTGGTCCTAGATATTCAAGATACACATGATAGCTGGATGCAGCATCCACTGCTCCCTTTTGTACCAACCGCCAATATTCATTATCAAGCTCCTCTGGCACAAGCACGAAATGATAGTCATATGCTTTTAATGCGGCATTTTCGGGAGCGCTTTCAATTTCGAATAAATCCTGACCAAGTATAAAAAGAAAAAACGTTGCCACAGAACAAACAACTACGAAAAAAACAATACCAATGACTTTGATCCATTTCATCATCCATCACTTCCCCCTCGCATTCATAAAAAAAAGAGCTGCTGTTAAAAGCATACTCCTTTTCCTTTATAATTCCTTCGTCATAAAAAGACTGTTTGGATCTTTTCTATATGTTCCAAATGGCTGACAGTACTGAAAGTCAAAGCTTTCATATAGCCTCCTTGCAGGATCAAAGGATGACATAGAACCGGTTTCTAAGCTCATACGCTTGTATCCTCGCTTTTTTGCTTCTTGTAAAAGATGAGTCAACACGTGTCTTGCAACACCCTTCCGTAAATGTTGAGAAGACGTTCTCATTGATTTAATTTCCCCATGTTCCTCTGATAACTCTTTTATCGCACCACAGCCGAGTAAATCATTGTCGTCCCATACACTCCAAACAGTCACCTCTGGCACACGAAGCTCTTCAACCGGTAGTGCATGTATACTTTCAGGTGGTGAGTGCTTTTCCATGTCTGCTAAATGCTCCATGATCAGTTGCTGGATGCTTGAACCTGTCACATCATCTACTTGGATATACAAACCTGGCGCCCCCTTTTCCATTTAGTATACGCTGAGCCACCAGAAGGATGGGTACGATTCGTAAGAAAATCTACCAAAGAAACCCGACCCATCATAGGCCAGGTTGACTTAGAAATATTTGTCATGATTTATGGAGGAAGATGTTTGAGCTTGATGGTTTCCGTCGCTTTCTATGATTCACCCATTTATCGACCCAGATTGTTGCAAGTGGTGTGAAAACAGCAGTAACCATAACACTCGTTGCGATGATAGCAGTTGCCGTTTCTGCTACTGGTAAAAACGCTGGGTTGGCATCAGCTAATGCATACGGTACTGCGACTGCCGCACCTGCTGTAGAGGAGGCAGCTACCCTGCGACTCCATCTCCCCTTGCGATCAATCGATCTAGCAAAAATAGAGATGCTCCCGATATGAGCACAACCATGACACCCATGAAGATTCCTAGCAAGCCAGATTGAATCAGCATTGAAAAACTGAGTCTATTTCCTAATGAAAAGGCAAAAAAGGGAATAATCGCTGGCACAACGTTTCCGAAAAGATCTCTAAGTTCTGGATCATGCTTTTCCCATCACTTTACATGAAAAATAGAAACTTCCTAGGAAAGAACTGCCTTTAACTCTTCCTCTGTGCTGCTTTCAAGCTGACTACCAACACCCACTGCGACAGCCCCAGCTTCAAGCCACTTCGGCACATCATTTGGGTGAATACCACCAGTTGGAATGAACTCGACTTGTGGAAAAGGACCACGTAGGTTTTTCATATACGACAAGCCGAAAGAGCCACTTGGAAATAACTTAAGCAAGCGATGACCATCTGACATTGCCTGCATAATTTCACTAGGGGTTAAAACACCTGGGACATACAGCGTATCGTGAAAAGATAAGTGCTCACTAATCGCTGGGAGATAACCTGGACTTACAATAAATGCGGAGCCTGCCTGAATGGCTGATTGTGCTTCTTGAATCGTCGTGACTGTACCCGCCCCTACAATGAGATGTTTTTGATCACGAAAGGCAGCTATAATCCGTTCAGCGTTCGGTGTCGTATACGTCACTTCAATGGCACGCACACCTTTAGCAATCAGGCGATGAATCGTGTCAATTCCTTCTTGCTCACTTTTTGCCCTTACAACCGCGATCAGCTTACATACTGACAGTTGTTCTTTAGTTGTTGCACTCTTTGCTTTTTCCATGTGCTAATTCCTCCTTTAGATCCTCTCGCCATTTTAATCGTTTAGCTTGCTTTAAAAAGGATTGAAGTCCATCCCTTGTTGGAAGACCATCCATATCCCCTGGAGACATAACAGCTAATGCGCCAATTGCATTACCTCTTGTGACAGCTTCTTCATATGACAATCCATCGAGCATGCCACTAATCACCCCAACCGCAAAGCCATCACCAGCACCGACTGTGTCGATTACCTGACGCACATCGAAGCCTCCGACTTTGCCTTGCTGTGTGGGGGTCTTGTAGTAAGCTCCCTCAGCTCCTAGCTTAATGACAACCATTTTGACCCCTTTTTCTAAATAAATATCAGCAATGGCTTCAGGTTCTTTTAAACCTGTTAAACGCTCTCCCTCTGTCAATCCTGGTAAAAACCAGTCGGACTGAAAGGCAAGCTGATTTAATGTATGGATCATGTCTTCTTCCTCTTCCCAAAGCTGAAGTCTCAGATTTGGATCAAATGAGATTGTTTTACCAGCTTCTTTCATGATTTGAATTGCATGTAAAGAAAACGCTCTCATTTCATTTGAAACCGCTGGCGGTATACCTGTCATATGAAGGTGACCGGCTTTTAAAAAGTATTCCTTTGGGAAATCACTTGGATTTAGTGTACTTGCCGCAGATCCTTTTCGATAATATGTCACATCAGGATCACCTTTTGCTACCTTTGATTTTAGCAAGATGCCTGTCTTTGCTCCGTTATTGTCACGTAGGACGGCACTAGTATTCACTCCTTCCTTTTGCAGTTCTTGTAAAATAAACGTACCAAACGAATCGTCACCGACCTTACTCATCCATCCAACATCAAACCCTAACCTCGCCAAACCGACTGCTACATTACTTTCAGCACCTGCTAACGCTTTCATAAAAGTGCTGACTTCATGCAACTCACCGATCTCATTTGCATAAAACATCGCCATTGATTCACCAAATGTCACAGCATCCAAAGATTTCATTTACATCTTTCCTCCTTTTCGGTACCGGTTTCAAAAATATCTAAAAAGAGAGTCAATTCAACATGCTTTTTCTAACTCTTCCCTTCGTGTCAGTCAATGATTATTGGGTTAAGAAGTGTCATGTCATTTACAGACACTTCTTTATTTACAAAGACCTTCTCTCTACAATCTCTGCATCCAGTTGGATGGTTTGAGGGGCACTCTCATCCCCTTCGAGACGAAGCATGACCTTTTGCATTGCCGCTCTTCCCATCTCATGTGATGGCTGAGCTACAGTTGTAATGCCGGGACCAATGAGTTTATACCACTCTGTGTCGTCAAAACCAGCAATTCCAACATCATGCGGGATGGAAATTCCTAAATCAACCATTTCACTAATGAGCTTTAGCATCAACAATCCATTTCCAGCAAGAATGGCTTTTTTCGCAGTACCAGACTGCAAAAATTGCTCAATCTCTCCTTTTAATTGTTGTTTTTGTTTAATGTCTACCTCAATGACGATAGGTTTGTTATTGATATTTTTACTTATAGCAATGGCTTCGTATGCTTCTTTTCTTTCTTCACGGGGACTAATCCCTGCCACTGGTTCAGTAAAGAAGGCAATTTTGGAATAGCCCTTTTCATACATGACATGAAGCAGTCTACTTGTTACTTCACGGTTATTTGTTGTGACAGTATCAACCTTTAACTCCGGTAATTTACGATCAACAAGCACAATTGATATCCCTCGGCTCATAAAATCCTGCAAAATATCATTGTTGTGACCAGTCGTATTCATAATTAATCCTTCAATGTAATGCGCATTCAATTTCAACAGCATTTCACGTTCTTTTTCAGGACTGTTATCTGTGTTGCATACCATAATGCTATAGCCATACTGATCACAGACCTCCTCAACTCCTCTAAGCGTGGCTACAGAGAACGGGTTGGTAATGTCCGCAACGATAAAACCTATGACTTTACTTTTTCTTACCTTCAGTCCTTGAGCAAGCTGACTTGGCCTATAGTGCAACTCATCTATTGCCTTTTTAATTTTCTTAACCTTTTCTGATGAGATTTCATTCGTTCTCCCATTAATATAACGGGATACAGTAGACTTAGAGACACCTGCATGTGCTGCGACTTCGTTGATCGTTACTTTCGTTTGCTTTTTTTCATTCATCCAAGAACTCCTATATACATAAGTGTGGTCTTTATTCGAAACCGATTTCAAATTTACTTAAAAAGAGCATATCATATTTCGAGAATTGATAGAAGATTTTTTGTTTTTTTTCATCCATTCATGCTATTAACCACAAAAAAGAAAGCGATTTCAAAATAACGGTTGACGTTGGTTGGATTTTCCTCTAGAATTCTCTTTGAAACCGATACCAAATAAAACTTCATTCAAGCTTCAAATTGAAAGGGAGGCATTATTCAAATGGAAAATCGCTATTCTGTACATCCTGAGCAGGTCAAACGCTTTACGACAGAGGAACTTCGCAATCATTTCCACATCTCGTCCTTATTCGTTAAAGGGGAATTAAAATTATTTTATTCTCATGAAGACCGTGTCGTTATTGGTGGAGCTACGCCAAGTGCAGGAAAAATCAAACTGGATGCAGGTGATTTCTTAAAGACAGATTACTTCCTTGAAAGACGAGAAATCGGCATTGTCAACGTCGGTGAATCAGGAGCTGTCACTGTGGATGGTGAGGAATATGTTCTAGAGCACAAAGACTTCTTATATATCGGACTAGGTCATAAGGATGTACAGTTTACCAGTATAGAAGGTAAACAGGCGAAATTCTATCTAGTTTCTGCTACTGCCCACAAGCAGTACCCCACTCAAAAAGCCGCAATTGCAGATCTAACACCAAATCATTTAGGTGAAGCCGCCGCATCGAATGTACGTAATCTTTATCAGGTGATACATGCAGATGGCATTCAAAGTTGTCAGTTAATGATGGGGATTACCCAGCTTGAAACAAATAATACTTGGAATACGATGCCAGCCCATATTCATGACCGACGAATGGAAGTTTATCTCTATTTGGATGTTGCAGATGAGGCAAAAGTCTTCCACTTCATGGGAGAGCCTTCTGAAACAAGACATCTTGTTGTCGGAAATGAAGAAGCGGTCATTTCACCAGCTTGGTCGATTCATTCTGGTTCTGGGACAGCCAACTACTCGTTCATTTGGGCGATGGCAGGCGAAAATTACACGTTTAAAGACATGGATTTTGTTCCAATGGATGAATTGAGGTAACGACAATGACAACGACATCTTATGTAGAGTCTCTCTTTTCACTCGAAGGCAAAACGGCACTTGTCACCGGCCCAGGCACAGGGATTGGGCAAGGAATTGCCGTCGCACTTGCTCAATCAGGTGCGGATATTATTGGTACGTATCATCGCACCCCTCTTGAGGATACAAAAGCGCTCGTTGAAGCGTCAGGTCGATCGTTTCGTTCATACCAAGTTGATTTTTCAAATCCTCAAACGGCAGATGTAGCCATTAATTCTCTTTTAAAGGAGCATTCAATTGATATTTTGATTAATAATGCCGGAACCATTAGAAGAGAAAAAGCCGCTGAGTATTCAGCAGAAAATTGGCACGCGGTCATGAATGTTAATACGAATAGCTTGTTTTTTCTGACACAGAAAATCGGTCAGCAAATGCTTGAGAAAGGTCAAGGGAAAATCGTGAATATCGCCTCCCTTCTCTCTTTTCAAGGAGGTGTGTTTGTACCTGCATATACGGCAAGTAAGCATGCGGTAGCTGGATTAACAAAAGCATTTGCGAATGAATGGGCAAATCAAAATGTTCAAATCAACGCCATTGCTCCAGGCTATATTGCAACAAATAACACACAGGCTATTCGAGATGATGTGAATCGAAATGAAGACATTTTAAAAAGAATTCCTGCTGGTCGCTGGGGTAAACCTGATGATCTTGCAGGCGCAGCGGTTTTCCTTAGTTCACCAGCATCTGATTATATGAATGGTCATATTCTAGCAGTTGATGGTGGCTGGCTAGCAAGATAACTGCTTTTGGTCCCTGGCACAAACCAAGGCATGACAATCGAAATATTTCAGGAGAATTCCATAGAGGGATTCTCTTTTTTTATACCTGCATAAATCTTCCCTTCGTGTGTCACGCTAAGCAAAACAAACACATGAGGGTGAGGTTTTATGAAAAATCGAATCGATCAAGATTTAGATACAGCCATCGCAAGAATCCGTAGCTTTGTCGGAAAAAGTGACGATATTGTTTTCCATACTTACTTAATCGGTCAAAAATCAATCCCTGCATGTCTCGTGTATGTTGAAGGCTTAACAGACTTTGAAATGCTATCGAAGCAAATCATTACACCGATGCAAAAGGAACTAAACCTTGAAGAAGTTCATGAGACGACTCTTTCCTCTCTCTCTAAGCAGTTCTTTGGCATTAAGAGTGATGTGCTTGAAGATATGAATTTGGTCATCGAACAGCTGTATAACGGCAAGTCCCTTTTATTGATTGACGGGGCAAGGCAAGTGCTTGCCTTACAGACCAATCTATTTCAATATCGCGAAGTTGAAGAGCCTCAGTCAGAGGTTCTTGTACGAGGTCCTCGCATCGGATTTATTGAAAATCTCGAAAAAAATACAGCGCTCATTCGTGAACGAGCAAATGATCCAAATCTTGTCATCCAGAAAATCACCGTCGGTACTAGAAATAAAAAATCTGCGGCACTGATTTATGTGCGGGACATTGTCGACCCCAAGCTAGTTGCTGATGTCACCTCACGCATGAACAAAATTAACTTAGATGACCTCCCAGAATCGGGTTATATTGAACAGCTAATCGAGGATAATCATATATCCATTTTTCCTCAAATTCAAAATACAGAACGTCCAGATCGAGTCATTGCGGCTATTCTTGAAGGAAAAGTATCCATTATGCTAGATGGTACTCCCTTTGCTCTTATTCTTCCTATGACTTTTACGGCTCTCATGCAGTCACCTGAGGATTACTATCAACGCTGGACAAGTGCATCACTTCTACGCTTTCTTCGTTATGTGGCTGTTCTTTTAACCATTTTTCTACCGGGGCTGTATATTTCATTAGTTTCTTATCATCCAGGGCTTTTGCCGACACGGATGGCACTTGCCATTGCAGGAAGCAGACAGAATGTTCCTTTTCCGCCAGTATTAGAGGCGATTCTCATGTCGTTTACAATTGAACTTCTACGGGAGGCAGGTCTTCGGTTACCTCGTGCAATCGGTCAAACGATTGGTTTAATTGGTGGAGTGATTATCGGACAAGCAGCAGTGCAAGCAAATATCGTCAGCGCCCTCATGGTCATTATCGTTTCATTAACAGCACTTGCTGATTTTACTGCGCCTTCCTATGATTTCAGTTTTCCACTCCGCATTCTTCGGTTTATGACGATTTTTAGTTCAGCATTCTTCGGTTTATATGGCTTGATCATGAGCTATTTATTTGTGCTGTGTCACCTGATGCAGTTAAAAACGTTTGGATTTGAATATTTTACACCCATCCTGTCATCACCGTATTCAGATTTAAAAGATACGTACATCCGACTACCTGTGGGTCTATTCAAATTAAGACCAAAAACCAGTCGAACGAAAAATTTGAAAAGACAAGGGGAGTAAGCGATGTACAGAGCTGACAAGCTATCATTGTTACAGGTCACGATTTTATGTAGCTCTACAATGATAGGCGCAGGAATCTTAACTATTCCACGCAGTTCTGCCAGTTCAGGATCTCCTGATGGCTGGATCATCGTGCTCATACAAGGCGTGATCTTTTCTGGAATCGCCTTTTTCTTAGGATGGTTTGCAGAAAAAAATGCGCCTGATACCATTTATGATTCCAATGTGAAGGGTGGCGGTTCATTCTTTGGAACGCTATTAAACCTGTTATTCATTGGTTACCTTCTTGCTATCGTTGGTTTTGAAGCACGTGTGCTAGGGGAAGTCGTTCAATTTTTTCTTCTTCAAGCCACCCCGATGACAGTCATTGTCATGATATTTTTACTCGTTGCCATCTATCATTTAAAAAGTGGGATGATTCCAGTTGTCAAACTGGTGACTTACATTTACCCATTAACAATGATCATCTATATCGGGTTGATGATTTTTAGCTTTCGTATTTTTGACTTTGATTTTTTACGACCTATCATGGCGCATGGTTTGAGAGATTTTAATAATCTGTTTTCGAAAACGTTTATTCAATTCACAGGGTTTGAGGTCATTTTGTTTGTCGTCCCACTCATGTATAAAGAAAAAAGATCAAAAGCAAAATTTGCTGCAGCCATCGGCGTTGCCATCACAACTCTTATATATGCCCTCACGTTGTTCGTTGTCATCGGTTCGATGACTGTTGGTGAAACCAAATCACTCACCTGGCCAACGGTTTCTCTCATTCAAGCATTAGAACTTGAAGGTGTGTTTATTGAACGCTTTGATATTTTCTTACTCATCATATGGACATGTCAGCAGTTCATTTGTATGCTTGGATTCTTTCAATTCGCCATCAAAGGCTGTGAAACCGTCTTTAAGCCCAAAAAATTAAATGGACTTCTTTGGGTTTTGTTTTTCATCACATCGGCACTGTCCCTTTTTCCACGAAATATAAATGAAGTGTTTTACTATTCAACCTTACTTGGATATGCACTCTTTTTCGTCCTAAGTGTGCCTTTTGTAACAGCCTTGTTGCTTATGATTCGCAAAAGATGGGGAGGTCGTCCTGCATGAAACGTTTTTTTTTATTAGGCATATCCTGTTTGCTTCTTTTTTTAGAAGCTGGCTGTTGGGATATTAAAGATATTGAAAAAGTTTCATTTGTTCGCGGGGTAGGCATTGACGAAACTGACGATCAGCAGGTCAAGCTCACCTATCAAAATCTCGTGCCAAAAATGGGTGGTTCCCAAGAAGTCGGTTCTCCTGGATATGTGAATGTCGTCTCTAAAGGACGAAACGTCCTAGAGGCAGTGAGTAATGTCGCATTAAAAGACTCACCCGTTTATAGTGATCATCTCAAAATTTTTTTATTTGGCAGAAAACAGGCTGAGCACAACGACATTCAAGGGACTCTGAACCACTTTATACGAGATGATGAAGTAAGAAGAAGCAGTTATATGCTCGTTTCTCGTGATGATGCCGACAAAGTCATTCATCAAAAGCTAAATTCACAGCAAAAAGTACCAGTTGAACATATATTCGAAACCTCGAAAAACCGAAATTTTAATGGCAAAATCCTGACACCTCTTCGGATCGGAAGAGCATCTGATTATTTTCAAATGAACACCAGTTTTCTTGTGCAAAGTGTCGATGTGATCAATCAAGAATTAGTATACGATGGTGCAGGGATTGTGAACGGAAAAACCCGCAAACTGATGGGGTTTATTTCTGCTAACGATGTGCAATCACTGAATTGGGCCATGAATCGTATTTCAGGTGGGGTTGTTCCTGCAACCTATAAGGGATTTCCTATTACGTATGAAGTCAAAAAAGCAAAAACGAAGGTGGAGCCCTTTTTAAAAAATGGACGAATCTCCTTTCAAGTCATTGTTCGATCAAAGGGGAAACTATCGGAGGACCAATACCCTCCAGAAAATTCGTTTGATGAAAGATATCTTCAACGATTTGAACAAATTTTTGAACGAACCATTGAAAACAAAATAAAAAAGGCGCTCCATCATCTTCAGAATGAAGTAGGTGTTGATCCGATCTTTTTCAATAGACAAGTACGCATCAAGTATCCTGATTTTTGGGAGAAACATCGTAATCAATGGGACGAAATCTTCAAACAAGCTGACATTGATTATGATATTGACATTGATATTCTCAATTTCGGGGCGGAAGGTGCAACAAAAAACTATAAATGGTGAGCAAAACAGCTAATAGAAAAGGGTGATTTCCGTCAAGAGGAATCACCCTTTTTGCGAACGACCAGTAGCATTTGATAAATATTGATCTGATCAGACATATGGCGGATTGAAAAACCGAGGGACTCACCAAGTCGAGTGATCTCATCAAAGAATAATTGAACCTTTTTATCTACGCTCACGACGATATTGTCTTGCCTGATCATCTCAAATAATTCTTTTGGAAATAATTCAGGCAGTGACTTCGGTGTGAAAAAACGCAAGTGTGTGCGATCTAGAATACCTGCATCACGATAAGGAAACTCTCCCATCACAAGAGGCAAGAGTGCTTCAGCATGTGTCACGTTGGGTAAGCAACAAACAATCCAGCCACCTGGCTTTAAGCATTTTTGCCACCTAGATACTGCTTGCCACGGATCTTTCATATGTTCGAGTACATCAGAAAATAAAATGGCATCAAAAAATGCCTCCTTATCCTCCCATGTGTTTTGCTCTCCATCTCCTTCAATGACGTCTTGATAATAAGCTCTTGCCATCTTTGCTTTGAGTGAATCAACTTCCACACCATATACTGCGGCTCCCTGCCTATGCATCAATTCTAGTCCTGTCGCACCAGCCCCGCAGCCTACATCTAATATTCGCTTCGCCTCGTGTGGAACTAATCCTAGAATATGATGCTGAGGGTTCGCAACTAGGTTTAAATCGATTCCCCATTTTTCAAGAAAACGGACACGGTTTTCGGCGAATAACGTTGAAATGTTCGTCTCTTGATTTGCGCGGAATGTGGCATGCCCATGATGATGAACGAATGAATCGTAAACAATTTGGAGCTGATAGCCTTTGAGTAATGCACGTACGCAAAGATCATCATCTTCAAATGAACCGTAAACAAAACGCTCATCAAATAATCCCACATCCTCTACAACCTCCCTCTTCACAAGCAAACAAAACCCTACTAAGCGAAGAACATTTTTCACCTGCCCTCGCATTGCATCGGTATATTGCTTTGCAAAAGAGGAAAGCTGATCAATATGGTCATATGAGGGCTGAACCATTTGTGGGCCACTCACATAATTGGAGACAGGACCTACCATCCCTACTTGTTTCGATTGATATAGGGCAGTTCTGAGCGGAGGAAGCCAGTTTTCTGTTACCATCGTGTCATTATTCAGAAATAAGATACTGTCTCCTGTTGCCACCTTTGCTCCTTGATTACAGCCCTTTGCAAACCCCAGATTCTTCTGATTATAAATAACCGTTGCCTCACTTAATTGTTCTAGATATTCCTTAGTTCCATCTGTTGAAGCATTATCAACAATGATCAGCTCGATTTCATTTTCCGGTGTATGCTGTTTGATGCTTTGCAAGCATTGCTTTGTTAAATGAAGCTCATTATAAGTCAAAATGACGATACTCGTTTTCCCATTCATGTCACTGCCACCTTTCAATTCCCTTTTCCATATGTATGTCAGAACAGGATAGTTCAGAAGGTCGGAAGGCTGCTTTTTGTTGATTAAACGTTTGTTTAAGCCGTCTGCACTTATTGCCTGCACAGCCAGCTTCTCTTTTTATACTGTTATTCAGTGCTCATGGGTAATGGCACGGTTTCTCTTCTTTAAGTCCTCTTCAATTTCTTCAAGACTTTTTCTCTATGAAAAAAGATTTTCCTCATGTGAAGTGATTTGAAACATTTCGATGCTTTATGACAAAAATATTTCATTTTTGTGTCAACGAAACTTTTTCATAAAAGATGACGTCAATTAAACGTTGGACTAAAAATATATCGCAGGCTCCCGTTTTAAGGTATATTTGTTTTACTCTGCCAAACGAATCCACCTGCATTACCTATAAAATAATTAGCGAGGGTTTTAATATATGGATCAATCACGAATCAAACGCAAAAAGAAAAAGCGTTTAAAACCATGGGTGAAAGTCACTCTATTCATTTTTGGAATTTTGTTGCTCACCACTGCATCGGTGACAGGGTATGCATACTATAAAGTCACAAACGCATCCAAAAAAGCACAAGTTTCGCTAGACCGGGGATCACAGTCTGTGAAACGGATTAAAGCGTTTGATCCCGGAAAAGATAGTTTTTCCGTATTATTGCTTGGTATTGATAGCCGTAAAGGAGAAACAGTCAAACAGGCACGAAGTGATGCGATGGTGCTAGCAACAGTCAATCGCACAAACAAAACAGTGAAACTTCTTAGCATTCCAAGGGACTCATATGTGAATATTCCAGGTCATGGCTATGACAAAATCACACATGCTCATGCATTTGGTGGCGCAGATTTAACAGTGGATACGATCGAGAACTTGCTTGATATCCCTGTAGACTTTGTCATCCAAAGTAACTTTAAAGCGTTCAAAGAAATTGTCAATGAATTAAACGGCGTACCCGTCAACATTCAAGATGAATATGTAGTGAAACAAATTGAAAAAGATACAAAAGGAAAGGTCGTTCTCCAAACAGGCGCTCATACGCTGAATGGTGATGAAGCCCTCGCATATGTCAGAACGCGAAAAGCGGATAGTGACTTGCTGCGTGGAAAACGTCAAATGGAAGTGCTGAAAGCGATTTTCGACAAATCCAAATCACTGACGTCTATTCCGTCCTATGACAATATCATAGACACACTTGGTGATAATGTGACGACCAACCTGTCCATGCAAGAGCTTGTTGGTTTGTTCCCTCTTCTGACTTCATTAAAGTCTGTCGAGACGCTTCAACTCAAAGGGTCTGACTACGAGCCAAATGGTATTTACTACTACCAACTCGATCAAAATCAATTAAATGAAGTGAAAACTGACCTAAAAGAACAGCTTGAATTGTCATAAACAGAAAGCGTCCGATGTGGGCGCTTTTTTATATAGTCTGCATTGAAAATTGTTTCATTTTTGTTTAGCCTGTTACATAGTAGGTTTTTTTATATTTATGCCGTCACTCCTTTCATGAGAATGAAGGAAATCGCACATACTTTGAATACATGCTAGCGTACGAATTAAAGGAGGCCATACATCCGATGAAAAAAATGATCGCAATTGATTTAGATGGAACACTACTGAATACAAAAAGTGAAATCTCCGAGAATAACCGTCAGGCTATGATTCGAGCAAAAAACGCAGGTTACATCGTAACGATTTGTACCGGAAGAGCTACCTTTGACGTGAAATCACTATTGGGGGATTTAGACATTCCGATTATTGCTGCAAATGGCGGTACTGTGCACACCGAGGGATATCACCTATTCAGTCGAATCACACTGGATCAGCAAGCTGGCAAAAAAGCAGCAGAGGCCTTGGTGGAACGAAAGATTTACTTTGAAGTCTATACCGATGATGCGCTACTCTCACCATTTGATGGAAAAAACAAATTACAAGCGGAGTTTGATATTGTGACAAGTGCCAATCCAAATGAAGACTTAACAGATTTATGGAAAGGGGCAATGACTCAATTTAAACAATTCGGCATCAAGCCTGTGGACGATATACGTCAGATTTTTGAAACAGATGAACCGACCTATAAATTGCTATGCTACTCTTTTGATATGAACAAACTGAAAGAGGCACAAGACATGCTTGGTAAAATGCCGGAACTATCATTAACCTCATCCGGCAAACATATCATTGAAGTGCTTCCAGCATGTTCAGGCAAAGGCACTGCCTTAAAAAAATTAGCTGCACATTACGGAGTTGATCGCACGAATATCTATGCCATCGGAGATAGCCCTAATGATTTATCGATGTTTGAAGAAGCCGATCATCGAATTGCAATGGGAAATGCAGTGGATGTTATTAAAGAAAAGAGCACTTACATCACAAAGGGAAATCATGAGGATGGAGTTGCCTACTTTATTGACAAGCTCTTAGCCAACCAATTGAACGCAAAAAAGACGCTTGTATGATCAGAAACGTCTACAGATCTCGCCCGATAAAGTCGTATCTTCGATTTTATCGTTTTTTTGTTTACCTTTTATTTCACTCTAACAGCAGTCTCATATTTATCTTTCCAATAAGTGCTTGTATTCATATTCGTAATCACCACACCATTTGAAATTGTCATTTGGATGACCTGACCAGCCCCAGCATAGATGGCTGGTGTCAAATAGCTCCCACTAAAAAAGACAAGATCACCTGGTTTCAGTTCTTCTCTGCCCACCGTAGTACCTGCTTTTAACTGTCCTGCCGCATAGCGAGGCAATTCAATCCCAAGAGCTTTTTTATACACATATTGTGTAAATCCGGCTGTGTCAAACCCCTCTTTTGGCGTAGTACCACCTTTGACATAACACACTTCACCCAAGAACATTGCGGCTTCTGACACGACTGGATTTTGTTTTGCTAACTTCAATCCTGTCAATCGCTTTACACCTGTGAATTTTTCACGCCAGTACGATTCTGACAAATAAGAAATGGTCACACTTTCTGATCGACTCGCATGAATAAATCGATTATCACCAACATACATGCCAACATGTGAAATACCTTGTTTGTACGTATTGCTAAAGAAAATAAAATCACCTGGGCGAATATTCTTCATGTTGACTTTTTCTCCGACCATCCATTGTTGCTGTGCACTTCTTGGTAAATAAATACCTAATGACTGCCCAAATACATACTGTAAAAACCCAGAACAATCAAAACCGCCCTTTGGATCTGCTGAACCAAATACATAGGGAATACCAAGATAGGTCATCGCATCTTTGACAATCTTTTCATTTGACGTCCTTTGGGTCGTAGGAAGACGTTTTGTCACATCATAACGCTCTTTCCAATAAGTGCTCTGGCTTAAATCCGTCACAATTACTCCTTTAGACAGTGTTGTATGAATGATCTGCTGATTTCCGATATATAACGCTACATGGATGGGAGTGTCCTTTTTTTCTTCAAGACTACGGAAATAGACCAGATCACCGGGCTCTGCCTCATTTAACGAAACCCTTTCTCCAAGTTGATGCTGATCCACAACTTTACGCGGTAGATCGACCGCTTTTGCATGTTTAAATAGATATTGAATAAAACCAGATGAATCAAAGCCGTTTTTAGGGTCTGTTCCTCCCTTTTCATAAGGTGTACCAATTAGCGCTTCCGCTTGCTCTTTGAGCGAGAGTATTTTTGCAGAGGCTTGAACATGAGGCATAGCGAACAAACATAACAAAGCAAGCCCTCCGATGAACCAAAGTTTTGTTTTCATTTGTTTTTATCTCCTCCTTCCCCTTTTAGTTTCGACCGTTTCACCAATATCTTACATCATTTTTCTCACAAAAAAAGAACACGCAAGGCGTGCTCATTTCAGCTTGAATCGCTGTTATTTACTTGCATCCGCTTCGGATTGTTTTTGTTGCTCAATTTTTTGCATTTCAACCGAAATTTTCTGTTTTTCTTGATCTGTTAAACTATCACTGAATTTGAAAGCAGACATAAACACAAACACTAAAATTAAGGCAACGAACGGCCAGCTTGCTTTAATGATTTTCATTTGTTTTTTTCACTCCGTGT
Source organism: Bacillus sp. NPDC077027 (assembly GCF_050269555.1). Lineage (NCBI taxonomy): Bacteria > Bacillati > Bacillota > Bacilli > Caryophanales > Bacillaceae > Bacillus > Bacillus sp. NPDC077027. The sequence continues at coordinate 488,744 of NZ_JBNNIO010000002.1, forward strand.
TCTTTCAAATTTTTAATTTTATCAGAATGATCGACTTCAAAGAAAATGTGTCCGTCTTTTTCTTTCCAATCGATATTGGTTCCGTTGGTCAACTGACGGATAATAGATTTTTGCTCAAGTGAACCCGTTTTTAAAGGAGCTGGTGTCGCTTCTTTAATATACATCGGCACCACTTCGAAAGTTGCTTTCCCCTCTTCAGTGAGGTGATATTGAACAAGTGCTGAGTCACGAGTTCTAGACCAACCTTGATCAAAGATAAAGTTACCTAAACTATAGAAAATCGCTGTCCCATTATACATTTCCATTGGTTCAAGTACGTGTGGATGTGCACCAATGATAATGTCTGCCCCTGCATTTGACATCGCTTTTGCTAGCTCTCGTTGTCTATCATTGACTTCATTGTCATACTCTTGTCCCCAGTGTGCATGAACAACTACTAGATCTGCTTTTTCAGCAGCCTGTGAAATCATCGGAATAAAGATGGACGGATCTGCTGGCAATATACCCGCCTGACGGTTGGTTGCTTTAAACCCTTTTCCATATACATCTGTAAAGCCAAGTGTTGCGATTTTCACACCATTGACATCTTTATACGAAATTTGTTGTTTCGCATCTTGGAGGTCACGTCCAGCACCTGTAAAGTCCAAGCCTGAGTCTTCAAATGCGTCAAGTGTTCGATTAAGACCTTTTTCTCCGTAATCTGCTGCATGGTTATTAGCAAAATTTAAGACGGAAAAATTCAAGTCTTTTAAGGCTTCAATAGATTGCTTGTCCGTTTTCAAATGAATGTTCTTTTCTGCGGCCTGTTCATGGTCTGTTGCAATAGGGTGTTCGAAGTTGCCAGTCACATAATCAGATACATCAAAAAATGGTTTCGCATATTGAAAGAGATGTTGTTTTCCATAGCGATCGGTGACTTTCTCTACATTTCTTCCAAGCATGATGTCTCCGACAAATGAAGCGGTCAGGACGTTTTCTGGATTCTTTTCGACAGTTGGTACTTGTGCTTTCCCGATAAAAGTAAAGAGAAACGTACAAGCAATCACAATTGGTAACGCAATCAATACATGTTTATTTGTCTTTTTCTTTTGGTTCTTGGTCATTTTCAGCAGCTTTTCCTGAAAGCTTAGTTTTTTATTCATCATTGGACACACCTTATCTTAAAATAGATAGTAAACATACATGATGGCAAATGTCGCACCACTAAGTAATAATGTACTTCCAAGGGTAATGGTAAGACCTTGCTTTTGGATTGTGTTTGCGATTAATCCGGGCACGATGATACCAATTCCACGAAATTCTGCAATTTCAAAAGGAACGATCGGATAAAAGAAATCAAATATGAGCTTTAGGGCAATCCCTGTAATAAGCATCGCAGCAAACTTTCTGCGTCCGTACAAAATCATAAATTTTGATAAGCCGAATCGAACAATGACATACGTAAGCAAGCTGACTGATAACACGATCAAAATAAATACTGGTTGATTGAACACAAGTGCAAGATATCCAGGTACAACAAGACCAGCTGGTACGATCCCTGTCTTTTCTGCAAAGATTAAACTGAGTAGAACACCTAATATTAGTGAGATATAAAGATCTGATCCGAACATTTTCTTAACTTCCTCCTAGCTGACAAGCTGCTTAATTTTATATTCTTGAATTTTTTCAATTAAAGGTTCGGCAGCGCCATGAATATTGCCGACTCCATATACCACTCGATTATGTAGCTGCTTCTCAAGCATGCTCATAATTTGTTCTGTTGATTGATATTCAAGGTTGTGTAAGTGGTCAGCCGGAATTTTACCTTCCTCATATGCTTTGACAATTGGATCTGTTGTTTCACCAATCAAAACTAAATCACTTGCTTCAATATAAGGAAGTACGTCCTCTGCGAATTGAATCGTCCTGTCTACACGGTCAGCACGACAATTCATGATAATAATTGGTTCATCTGTTGGGTAACCTATTTCTTTCACACGCTTCCAAATATTCAATGTAGATGCTGCGTCATTTGCCGCGAATCCGTTGACAAAATGTCCTGGTGTTTTGGCATCCATGAGCGGGAGAATTCTCATTGCTCCTGGATCAGGCGGTGCATTTAACATGCCTCTAAATGCTGTGTCTTCATCAATTCCAAGCGCTTGTGCCACGCCAAGTGCAAGCGAAGCATTATCTGGAAAGACCATGTATTCAAATTTCCGTAAATACTCATCAGAAATCTTGGAATTATCTGCGACAATAACCTCTGTATTACGTTTCTTTGCAATCTCTTTAAAGAAATCAGTATATTCACTATCCGTAATAACCAGGTGACCATTATAAGGAATTGTTGCTGTAAAAGCTTCTGCTATTTCATCAAGTGTCGGCCCCATGACATCCATGTGATCTTCAAGAACGTTTACGATCACGCCAATATTCGCCTGAAGTAATTCTTCCTGAAAGATAATTTGATAATCTGGATTTACCGCCATACATTCACTGACGATTGCATTCGCTCCTCTTTCAACTGTTTCTCTCATGACTTCTTTCTGCTCTCCGATATTTGGTCCTTGCGGTTTCCTTTTAATCGGTTTCTCTTCTGGCGTATCCCAATAAATCATTCTTGCATCCGTTCCTGTTGTTTTGCCGACAGTTTTATAACCCGCCTCCATTAAAATACCGGTTGTCAATCGTGTAACGGTGGATTTGCCACGAATACCATTAATATTGACGCGCACCGGCAGGGCATCGATATTTTTCTGATGACGCTTCTTTTCAATAAAGCCAATCCCTAACATGATGACACAGGCTATAACGATTAACCACATCGCTATCTACATCTCCTTTTTTTGTGAGTGTGATATGTAAATTCAATCAACAGTATATCTGTTCAGCATAAAATCACAATCGGTATTATGTAACATAATCTTTCGGTGACTCATATGCCAAAATCCTCTAATCATAAGGCTTATTTGCCTATCTGATTGGCAAATAGAAAGGTACAAAGACGGACAAAATTCACCATGATTCTCTTCACTCTGAAAGAGAAAGCGTTACCATCAAGCATTGAAAAATCTTTTGTCCTTTTCTCCCTAAATTTTTCGACAATTAATAAGATGTATTTTAAATCAATGTTTTAGCGAACCATTTTCTCTTGGAATCAGTCGTATCAACGCTTTAAAGAAATAATGCGTGTTTTAGAATTATTTCATTTTTCGAAGAATCAGGTTATAAAGTCATCCTCATACGTCATAAAGCTACTAACTGACCCACGACCTTTGTCACCTTCAGAAAAATCAAGCAATTTGCTTATTTTCAGGTCATGAAAATTTGGGATTAAACGGAAAAAAATGTGATTTTAGGTTCACTTGAACTTCACATAAATCACTTCATATGTCCTAAACAATGAAACAATGTTCATTTGTTTTTATAAATGTTCATGATTTCTTAACATTTATAATGTGAATTTAGTTGAAAAATGTCTGGAGATGTCACTTCTTTGCTTAAAGATCACGAATAAAATCATTCAGTCAGCTCACACTATCATTAAATACACTGTGAGAGGAGGCTGTTGATGCCAACTTCTAATGAACAGACACGTCTACACTTCTTATCTGGAAGTTTTGAAGAAAAGATAAGGATTTTAAAGCATGTTTTTGAAAAAAGTGAGGACTTTCAATACCGAGAGTTGATGGTGAATGAAACGAAATCTGCTTTGTTTTTTATCAAAACAAGAATAGATGAAGGCAAATTAAATGATTTTATCATTGGGAATTTATTAGATGAATCTACAAAAGGAGAATATACTAAATCGCTAAGCAGTGTGGAGACCGGTGACCTATCCCTTATTACAAACGGTATTATTGCAGGAAACATTGCATTTCTTGAGGAAAAATCGGCACAACTTAAATTATTTGTCGTAGGTCAGCCCCCACTTCGATCCATTTCAGAACCACAATCTGAGAGCAACATTATGGGTGCCCATGATGGTTTTGTTGAAAGCTTAGATACGAATATTTATGTCTTACGTTCTCACATAAGTGATCGGAACCTCGCAATTCATTACCATAGTATTGGAACCAAATCCGAAACAAAAGTTGCCATGATTTATATCTCAGATGTTGTCGATCCCGAAAAAGTGAAAGAATTAAAATTCCGACTTTCTTGTATTAAGGTTGATACACTGCTTAGTCCAGGTTCGATTGCTGAAGCGATTGAAGACGACTCATTTTCTATTTTTCCACAGCTCATTGATACAGAACGACCGGACAAGGTAAGATCAGCAATCATTGAGGGCAGGATTGCGCTATTAATGGATGGCAGTCCAATGGCTATTATATTACCTATTACCTTTTTTAGTTTTTTTCAATCACCTGATGATTACAATAGCCGCTGGATTCCGGCTACTTTTATTCGGGTACTTCGCTGTCTTGCCTGTATCATTGCCGTCATCCTTCCATCATTTTATATTGCGGTGATCGGTTTCCATTACGAAGTGATTCCAGATGAACTGGCAATAACCATGAAAAATTCCATTATAGGGATTCCTTTTCCACCATTGATTGAAGCAATGATTATGGAAGTCACGATTGAACTCATTCGTGAGGCAGGAATAAGACTTCCAAAACCAATTGGACAAACGATTGGAATTGTAGGTGGTTTAGTGATTGGGGATGCGGTTGTGAAAGCAGGACTCATTTCAAATGTACTTGTTATCGTCGTAGCAGTAACGGCGGTCGCTTCTTTTGTCCTTCCTTCATTTGAAATGACTTCAACCATTCGAATGCTTCGCTTTCCGTTGATGTTTATAGCTTCTATGTTTGGTTTTATCGGTATCTCTTTTGGACTTGGAATTATTTTAATGAACCTGTGCCGATTAGAATCCCTTGGTGTTCCGTACTTATCACCCATTGCACCATTCAATTGGCAAGACTTAAAGGATACAATTATCCGACTGCCCATGTGGCTCTATAAAAAACGACCTGTCTATTTAAATCCGCAAAAACAAGGACAAATTGAAGACCTTAGAGGGTGGAAAAAGAAAAATGAAAAATAAACTATCGCCACTTCAAGCTGTCTTTTTTATTATCCAATCGCAAATTGGTGTCGGTGTTCTTTCACTTCCTCATCTACTCATGAAAGATATGGGGCACGATGGCTGGGTTGCTATTATCCTTGGTGGCTTTTTCATTCAAATCTTTAACACCATTTTTCTTTACATCATCTACAAATATCCAGACATTTCTTTTTTCGATGCATTAATTGATGTATTCGGGAAAATGATTGGCCGTTTCTTGTGTGTGCTGTACTCACTGTATTTCGCTTCTGTTTGCATCATTGTCTTATCCACTTTCACAAGAATTTTAGATATTTGGGTACTTCAGTTAACTCCTAACTGGGTCATTAATCTGTTGTTAATTTTCACTGCTATTTATATTGCTAAAGAGAAAATCATGGCAATTGTTCGATTTAATTTTATCTTGACACCTGTGCTAATCATTTTGTCCTTACTTATGCTCTATGCGTTAAAGGGGACAAACATTGATTATCTGAGACCTTTTTTTCAAATAGATACCTCCGAACTTAGCACTAGTTTGAAAGATGTGGTTCTATCCATGAATGGTTTTGAAATGATCCTCATTATCTCACCGATTGTGAAAGGATCGATAAAAAGCAAATATCACGTTATGACGATTGCCAATATTTTCACCACCTTATACTATTTGTTTGTGACACTCATTTGTTTTATGTTTTTTAGTCCAAAGGAACTCAATATCATTCCAACCCCTGTCATCTATTTACTGAAAACGCTGTCCTTTGGAGTGATTGAAAGAACAGACCTGATATTTCTAAGCTTTTGGGTTTTAGCTATATTGGCAATACTCGGAAATTATCTACACTTTGCTGCAAAAGGTGTAGGGACACTTATTAAGAAAAATCATAAAAACCATCACAAAACAATTGTTTACCTATTTGCAATTGTGATATATGCGGTCAGCTGCTATTTATCGACTGACAATACACGTATTGAACACTTCAACGAATTTACAACGATCGCCCAATATTCTTTTATCTATACGCTCCCTATTTTTATGTCTATCATTGTGCTAGTAAAAAGAAAAGGAAAGGGGAAATCACATGCGACATAAATTTGTTCTCATCTTAGTCATGTGCCTCTCCCTCTCTCTTACTGGCTGTTGGGATCAAAACTTATTAAAAAATATTTCGCTCGTCCTGACATCTGCCATCGATCGGGGTGAGGATAACAATGTGAAGGTATCCATTACGTATCGAAAAGTACAACAGACACAAAGCATGGAACAAGGAAATACAGGTAGTTATGTGACATCTGTTTTAACAACAGAAGCTCCTACATTAAGAAAAGCAAGAACGAACTTAAGTCATATGATTGATCAAAAAATTGATATGTCAAAAATGAGGGTTCTGCTTATTGGGGAGGAGTTTTCGGAGATTAGCATCCTTCCCTACTTAGATATGTTTTACCGAGATCCAAAAAGTCCTTTACTAGCAAATCTAGCTGTTGTCAAAGGCGGGACAAGTTTTGATGTAATCGATAAACTAATAAAAGAACAGCTGGTCGTCAGTGACTATTTAAACAATCTAATTACCACTGCCTCAAGGGCTTCACAGGTCTCTCCTGGTAATATTCAAAGCATACGTTCAAAAATGTTACAAACAGGTGAGGATTTCTCCCTTCCTTTAATTCAATTTGATCAATCTAAAAAACTGGTTAAAATTGCAGGTGTCGCTTTATTTAATAACGAAAAAAAAACAGGTGAGCTTTATGGGCAGGATGCGATTCTTTTAAATGTCATGGATAATAAACTGGATAAATATGCAAATTTCACTAAAAAGGTTAGAAATGATATGAAAGCAAAGGAGAATAATTACATCACCGTGCAAGTAACCAAATCAAAACGTGACATTCGTTTTATTAATCCCGATCATCGCAATGTAAAAATCGGCATTGACTTCAAGTTCAATATGTCTGTCATTGAATATCCGAAAGACAATTTAGATACTGCCAAGAAGGTCGACGAATTAAACAGACGCCTATCTGCCATTCTGACAAAGGAAGCGGAAAAAGTGATCTCTGTCATACAGCAGTCAAACTCTGATGTGCTGAGCCTCGGAAGAAAATACCGTGTCCAACACTATGATGAGTATATGAAAATGAATTGGGTGAACGATTATCCAAACGTCAAGATCATCCCTAACATCAAAGTAAACATCACACAAACTGGGATTATTAGTTAAGAAAGGAAAGTGAAAATCTTTCTTTTCTTTTTTTATTTTTTTAAGATTGTCAAGTGACTTATTTCGTGATAACCTATTTGTGTAAACGGTTACACATTTTTAATATTCAGAGGAAGGGAGGCACTCCATTGGCCACAATAAAAGATGTCGCAAAGGCGGCGAATGTATCTGTCGCCACTGTATCACGCGTGCTCAATGATACGGGTTATGTACATGAAGATACAAGAACACGTGTGACAGAAGCAATGCAGCAGCTCAACTACTTCCCCAATGAAGTGGCAAGATCCCTTTTCAAAAGAGAATCACGATTAATTGGTTTGCTATTGCCTGATATCACCAACCCCTTTTTCCCACAGTTGGCAAGAGGAGTCGAAGATGAAATTCATGCACATGGCTTCCGATTATTGTTTGGAAATAGTGACGAAAATAGAGAAAAAGAGCTAGCCTACCTACAAACGTTTAAACAAAATCAAGTCGTCGGTGTCATTGCTGCCACCAATGAACCAGAGGCAGCCATGTACAATGAACATGATTTGCCAGTCGTCTTTCTCGATCGAACTGTACCGAATGCTCCATCCGTATTTGCTGATGCAAAAACTGGTGGAAAAATGGCAGCACTAGAGCTGATCAAGCGTGGTAGCCGTAAAATCACCTTATTAAAAGGACCAACACATCTTCAAACAGCTCAACAACGTTTTAAAGGTGCACTAGATGTCCTCGGTGAAAAAGGAACAGACTTCCAAGTCATTTCTACTGCTTCTTTTTCCTTTCAAGAAGCACGAAAAAGTGCAACAGACCTATTCAAAGCGTATCCAGAGACAGATGGTATTATTGCAAGCAATGATATAGTCGCAGCAGCAGTGATGAATGAAGCGCTTCGTCTAGGTAAACATATACCTGAAGAATTACAAATCATCGGATTTGATGATATTCCACAAAGTGAGCTATTGTATCCTTCCCTTTCAACCATACGGCAGCCTGCCTATGAAATGGGGAAAGAAGCCGCCAAATTGTTAATCAATTTGATTCAAAATCAACCTGTAGAAAATACTGTCATACAAATGCCCGTCTCCTTTATTGAAAGAGAGACGACTAGAAAGGTGGATTCAAATGAGTAAAATCGTTGTAATAGGAAGCTGTTCGATGGATCTTGTTGTCACTTCAAGCAAGCGTCCGAATGCCGGGGAGACTGTACTTGGAGAGTCATTCAAAACAGTCCCTGGTGGAAAAGGAGCAAACCAAGCAGTAGCAAGTGCAAGGCTTGGTGCAGATGTATATATGGTAGGCAGAATTGGTGACGATTCGTACGGACAAGAGATTCTTCAAAATTTACAGGATCAAGGGGTAAACACAGACTATATGAAACCGGTTACCGAAATGGAAAGCGGTACCGCCCATATCATCCTAGCTGAAGGTGATAACAGCATTGTTGTTGTAAAAGGAGCAAACGATGAAGTCACACCAGACTATGTCAAAGAAGCGCTCACATCAATCAAGAATGCAGATATTGTACTGATTCAACAAGAAATCCCAGAAGAAACTGTCGAAGCTGTGTGTACACTTTGTACAAAAAGAAATATTCCAGTCATTTTAAACCCAGCACCCGCACGTGAGGTAAAACAAGAAGTCCTTCATCAGGCGGCTTACTTAACGCCTAATGAGCATGAAGCAGCACTTATCTTTCAAGGATTATCACCAGCGGAAGCACTTCGCCTATACCCAAACAAGCTTTTGATTACAGAAGGTAAGAGCGGTGTCAGATATTTTGATGGAGAAAAAGAAGTCCTCGTCCCTGGATTTCCGGTTCAAGCAGTTGATACTACAGGTGCTGGAGACACATTTAACGGTGCATTAGCGGTTGCACTAACAGAAGGCAAACCATTGTTTGAAGCCCTCTCATTTGCGAACCTAGCAGCATCCATTTCTGTTACAAAATTTGGTGCACAAGGTGGTATGCCCTCAAGAGAAGAATTGGAGAGAACAACATCATGAAAAAAAACGGCATATTAAATAGTCATATTGCAAAAGTACTTGCAGATTTAGGCCATACAGACACAGTGGTCATCGCAGACTGTGGTCTCCCAATACCGGAAGGACCTACAAAAATTGATCTCGCTTTATCAATAGGCACACCATCCTTTCAGGAAGTGACTTCCCTTCTGTTTCATGAAATGGAAGTCGAAAAAGTAACCATCGCGACAGAAATTAAAGAGGCAAATGAACGTGAACATGCGTTTTTAAAGAAAACGTTTTTAAATCAAAAGATTGAAGATGTGGATCACGAGTCATTTAAAGAACTGACTAAAGGGGCAAAGGCCATCATACGGACAGGTGAAGCGACACCTTATGCTAACTGCATCCTTCATGCCGGTGTGATTTTTTAAAAGGAGGAACCTGATATGAACATTGAAATGCGTAACATCCATAAAGCATTTGGAAATAACAACGTTCTCTCCGGGGTCTCCTTTGACCTCGTGACAGGAGAAGTACATGCACTCATGGGTGAAAATGGCGCTGGAAAATCAACACTTATGAACCTATTAACAGGACTTCATAAAGTAGATCAAGGATCGATGAAAATCGACGGAAAAGAAACCGCTTTCAAAGACCCGAAAGAGGCTGAAGAAAACGGCATTGCCTTCATTCATCAAGAGATGAATATTTGGCCAAACATGACTGTTCTTGAAAACCTATTTATCGGCAAAGAGATTTATTCTAAGTTTGGCATTCTTGATACAAAGAAAATGAATTCACTCGCAAAAGAACAGCTAGATCGTCTGTCAGTGAACCTTTCACTTGATCAAGAAGCAGGCACGTGCTCAGTTGGTCAAAAGCAAATGATTGAAATTGCCAAAGCCTTAATGACCGATGCAAAGGTCATCATCATGGATGAACCAACAGCTGCACTCACTGACAGAGAAATTGAAAAGCTTTTCCACGTCATTGAATCATTAAAAAAACAAGGCGTATCCATCGTTTACATTTCACACAGAATGGAAGAGATTTTCACAATCTGTGACCGTATCACCATTATGCGAGATGGAAAAACCGTTGATACAAAAGCAATTCCTGAAACAAATTTTAACGAAGTCGTCAAAAAAATGGTTGGCAGAGAGTTGACCGACCGCTATCCAGAACGCACTCCCTCCTATGGTGAAGTCGTCTTAGAGATAAAGAATGCAACAAAAAAAGGCGTATTCCACGATATTCAGTTTTCAGTAAGAGCAGGCGAAATCGTCGGAGTAGCTGGACTCATGGGAGCTGGACGTACAGAAATTATGCGTGCTCTCTTTGGACTGGATACCCTTGATAATGGGGAGATCTGGGTACATGGTAAAAAAGCGTCCATCAAAAAACCAAACGATGCAGTCAAGCTTGGAATTGGATTTATTACTGAGGATCGCAAGGATGAAGGACTTATTCTAGATGCATCTATTCGTGAAAATATTGGTCTGCCGAATTTAGAAAGCTTTTCACCAAAAGGGATGATAGATAAGAACACTGAACAGAAGTTTGTCGATCTTCTCATTAAACGGCTGACGATTAAAACAGCCTCCTCAGAAACATCGGCACGAAACTTATCTGGTGGTAATCAGCAAAAGGTCGTCATCGCTAAATGGATTGGAATCGGTCCTAAAGTACTCATCTTAGATGAACCAACAAGAGGTGTCGACGTCGGAGCGAAACGCGAAATTTACAACTTAATGAATGAGCTAACAGATCGCGGCGTTGCCATTGTCATGGTGTCATCTGAATTACCTGAAATTCTTGGGATGAGTGATCGTGTCCTTGTTATTCATGAAGGAGCAATCGGTGGCGAAATTGACGGAAAAGAAGCGACACAAGAACGTATTATGACACTAGCTACAGGAGGGAAGTAACATGAAACCACTCACATCAAACGGACGCTTTGACAACATCATGCAGAAGCTTGGACCATTCCTTGGACTAATCATTCTTGTTGCCATCGTTTCCATTTTAAATCCGGCATTTTTAGAGCCATTAAATATTTTGAATCTACTTAGACAAATCTCGATTAACGCTTTAATCGCCTTTGGTATGACTTTCGTTATTTTAACAGGAGGAATTGACCTGTCTGTTGGAGCTATTCTAGCACTCTCAAGTGCACTTTCAGCAGGGTTTATCGTCTCTGGTATGGACCCAATTTTAGCGATGATCGTCGGCTGTATCATCGGTGCATTTCTTGGCATGATAAACGGTCTTTTAATCACAAAAGGTAAAATGGCACCTTTTATTGCAACACTCGCAACTATGACAATTTTCAGAGGACTTACACTCGTCTATACAGATGGGAATCCTATTACTGGTCTTGGTTCAAACTATGCATTTCAACTATTTGGGCGTGGCTATTTCTTAGGCATCCCCGTCCCAGCTATAACGATGCTGATCACATTTATCATCCTATGGGTGATTTTACACAAAACACCGTTCGGCAGAAGAACATATGCAATCGGTGGAAATGAAAAAGCAGCTCTCATTTCAGGCATTAAAGTGCCACGTGTCAAAATAATGATTTATTCTTTAGCTGGATTGATGTCAGCTCTTGCTGGCGCTATTCTTACCTCTCGTTTAAACTCGGCGCAGCCGACAGCAGGTACATCATACGAGCTTGATGCCATTGCCGCAGTTGTCCTTGGCGGGACAAGTCTATCTGGCGGAAGAGGACGAATTGTCGGCACACTTATAGGGGTTCTCATTATTGGTGTTTTAAATAACGGAATGAACCTGCTTACCGTATCATCATTTTATCAATCTGTCGTAAAAGGGGTCGTCATTCTCATTGCCGTCCTTTTAGACAGAAAGAAATCAGCATAAGGAGGCGGCTTCTATGAAAAAATATCTTATTCTCATCCTGACTCTATCATTGTTTATGCTCTCTGCCTGCTCGCTTGAACCACCACAATGGGCGAAATCATCGAAACAAGGCAAAAAGAAGGATTTTAAAATTGGTCTTTCTGTTTCAACCTTAAACAATCCATTTTTCGTATCCATGAAAAATGGGGTAACCAAAGAAGCGAAAAAGCTTGGTATCGAAGTTGTGATTGCTGATGCACAAAACGATTCAGCAAAACAAACAAGTGATGTAGAAGATTTAATTCAACAAGGGGTAGATGCGCTGCTCATTAACCCTGCTGATTCATCAGCCATTTCCACAGCTGTCGAATCGGCAAATGCATCAGATATTCCAGTTGTTACCCTCGACCGCTCAGCCGAAAGTGGGAAAGTCGAAGCGCTCGTTGCATCAGACAATATCAAAGGTGGCGAGATGGCAGCTGACTTTATCATCGACAAGCTTGGCAAAGAGGCAAAAGTCGCAGAACTAGAAGGTGTCCCAGGAGCTTCCGCTACACGTGAACGTGGAAAAGGCTTCCATCAGATCGCAGATAAAGACTTAGATGTTGTGGCAAAACAAGCAGCCGATTTCGATCGAACAAAAGGCTTAAATGTCATGGAAAACCTTCTACAAGGAAATCCTGACATCCAAGCAGTTTTTGCCCATAATGATGAAATGGCACTTGGTGCTTTAGAAGCCATTCAAAGCTCTGGCAAAGACGTTCTCGTTGTAGGCTTCGATGGAAATGAAGATGCAATCAGCTCCATTAAAGCTGGCAAGCTCTCTGCCACAGTGGCACAGCAGCCAGAACTCATCGGCCAACTAGCAGTCCGTGCTGCAAATGATGTACTAACTGGCAAAAAAGTTGAAAAAAATATTGCTGCTCCATTAAAACTAGAGCAAAAGAAATAAATGCAGACTGTCCAATTGACAGAGCAAATAAATAAAATAGTTGAAACGGCTTTAGCCCTGTATTCGGGCTAAAGCCGTTTCATTTTTCTTGTAGTCAATCATCATTGTAAAGGTTTAACGATATTACGTTGAAGCTCCCTACATGTTTCCTCAAAATGACTTCAAATGTTCATTCTCTCATTTTTTGAAAACCATTTTTTAGGCATATAAACTCTCTCCAGTTTTAATTTCTTCTGTCTACTTTTAAGAGAGCATATCATATCAGTTGCAATGGACTTTTTACAAATATTTGTTTTAAAAATAAAAAAGTAAATATCATTACTTTAAATAAAACTTAATGATGAAAAATATTGTTGACTGAGAATAAATTACCATATACACTACAGAGAATTAGGAGAGAAGTGTCCACTTTATGACTGAGTATCGGTGGTATAGCACAAGTAAAGAATGATAGACGTAACTTCACTGTAGATTATAGTGCTCAAGGAAAGACAATAAAAGCGGGTGCACAAACCTCTAATTGGACAATTCACGGTGTGAATGTTTCAGGATCTTGGAATCCAGACTATAAATAATTAAAAAGGAGACAATACGACTTTAGTGACGTTCGTATTGTCTTTCATAATTAAGAGGAGATAAGTTTATGTCCGAATTAAGAAAATTATTGAAGAATAAATTGTTATACATTGTATTATTCATATTATTTTTGATTGCTTTAGGTAATGCAATAGCTGGTTATTTTCAATATCAAGCAGACCATTCATTGTATACCCGTTTATATAGTGATTTTCCTGATGCTATTGCAATGTTATCAGCGCATCAAAACTGGATGGGGTTATCTGATTCTTTTTTTTCTTCGTTTTTTTATTTTGTTTTTCCTCTAATTGTTGGAATTCCCGTTGTTGATACAATTTTTAAGGAAAAGAATTCAGGATACATCAACTACATCCTAACGAAAGAAAGCAGATTGAAATATTATAGTAAGAAGTTTATATTCACTTATTTTACTGCTGTCATTCTATTTTTATTTCCTTTAATATTAGGACTTGTTTTGTCTAATCTTTTAATAGGACAGTGGAATTTCACGGCATATACGGATGTCTACCAAAAAGTGATGCATGGTACCGCAGCGTTTGCTGATAATGTATTTGATGGACATAAAATGGACTTATTTTCGAATATATTAGCTAAATCCCCATATTTGTACATTTGTGTATATTATTTATTAGGTGCTATGTACGCAGGGATGTATGTATGTTTTGGACTAGCTGTTTCGCTATTTTTAAAAAATAGATACATTGTGCTTTTCACACCGCTTCTCCTTTACTTAGGAATATGGCTTATATGCAGTATGATAGGTACGGTTTTTATCGATCCGTTTAATTTTTTAGACCCAAGACAGCCGATAAACAATCTATCTTATTCTCCTTTTTATATTGATTTTATTATTGGAATGCTGGTCACATCAGTCATTTATATCATAGGGGTGAAAAAACATTCTGACGCAATTTAATTACGTTTTTATAGATTTAAAAAGAGAACGTAAAAGATTCTTCTTATCCATTAGTTTGTTTATTGTCATTTTAAGCATGTCGGTTGTCCCGATTTCATCATTTAGCACCGCAACATTTTCTAACTTTACAGATATTCTGCTTTTTTTTAGATATGATTTTTCATTTGGTCCGCTATTTATGATTATCCTGGCTACGTCAACATCTTTTCAAATGAATGAATGGATGATCTTAAGACGATTCTCATCAAGAAAACAAATCGTATTTTATAAGATCAATATGATTTTTGGATATTCATTTTTATATTCTTCTATATTATGCTTATGGGCAGTTGCGATATATAAAATAATTAGTTACTTATATTCAGAGGGAATAAGTTTTCAGGCATTGCTGACCTATTCCCCAGCAATTAATGAGCAATCTTTTGTTGTCAGTTTATCTTTTTTTATCACTTATTTTTTGGTCACTTTTTTGATTGGGATACTGTTTGTTTTCTTTGTAGAAATGTTCTCTAATAAAACGCTTGTCATCCTTCTTTTAATCTGTCTAATGATTATTGATAGAATAATAACTGGATTTATATCCTTTTATCTGAATTATGGTTATCAATATTCCCCTTTTCAATCTTTTTTAGAGCTCTCTTGTATCATTTTTATTTTAATTTTTTTGACTAGATGGTTGACACTAGATTCTGACTATATGGAGACCTAAATGAATGAAAATATTAAAACTTGAATGTCAGCGTTTAAAAATAGACATAGTTAGAATTTCTTTCATTATTCTTTTGCTACATCTCATTAATACAATCATTTTTATAAAGAATTTAGATGTTTTAATGGGAGAATCAAAAGACGCATTTACTCTATTATTTAGTTCTTCTCATGAAACATTGATGAACTGGATGTATTGGTTGTCCTTTTGTGTAGGATATATTATTTGCTTGCAAATTCTTTGGAAAAATGATGTGCATATGTTTGAAATAAATATAGTTTTAAGATTAGGTCAGTGGAAAAGTCTCTGGTTCGCCAAGTTTATTATTGGTATATTATTTACGCTTTATTATGTTTTTAGTGCAGTATGTGTAGCCATCGTTTTATTTAAATGTTTTCATATAAAACTTCAATTTGATTTAAGTTGGTTTTTTATTTTTGTCTGTTTGACTGTTAGTTTATTTATTCATGGAATTTTATGGTTAATATTAAAAAATCACTTGAAAGTAGAAGTAGCAAACATTGTGATACTAGGTATGTTATTTGCAGGTATAAAACTAGAAGAACCATATATTCCTCTATATTACGGCATGTATACAAATCTAGGGGGCAACTTAATTGCCGTTCTTTTAGAACTTATCATGATTTGGTTACTCATGATTTACGTCATAGTTCATGCAAAGAAAATTGATTATGTATAAAAAGGAGCTTTACCATGGCAAAAATTGAACTAAATGCAGTGTCAAAAGTGATCAAGGGTCAAACTGTGTTAGAAGATATACATCTCTCATTGCAACAAGGAAACATAATAGGATTTGTTGGTCATAATGGTTCTGGAAAAACAATGCTCTTTCGGGTGATTGCAGGATTGGTGAAACCTACAAAGGGTGAAGTGAAAATATCAGATCAAATTTTGCATAAAGATATTTCATTTCCAAATAGCATTAGTGTTCTTTTAGAGAAACCAGGTTTTTTAGAGCAATATAGTGGATTTGACAACCTGAAATTTCTAGCAGAAATTCAAAATCGTATAGATGATCATCAAATTAAACAGGTCATTGAAAGTGTTGGTCTCGATCCTAATGATAAACGGGGAGTCAAAACATATTCTTTAGGGATGAAACAAAAATTAGCAATTGCCCAAGCGATCATGGAAAAGCCCGATATTATTTTATTGGATGAGCCAATGAATGGGCTTGATGAAGATGCGGTTAAGAATGTATATCAATTGATCCGAGAAGAACATAAACGAGGAGCTACAATTTTATTAACATCTCACCATAAAGAGGATATTGAAGAATTATGTCACATTGTATATAAAATGAATTCAGGCAAAGTTCATCCGATAGATAATGAATAGGCGAGTAAACAGTGGCAATAAAACGTCTTTAGCTCTGTAATCCTTTGGGCTGATGCCGTTTCATCTTTCTTGTAGTCGACCTTCATTGGCGGTATTCAGTTCCCCATAATTAATATATCCGATAGGTTGAACGTACAAGATTTTTCAAGCAGATAAAAAACTCCCTTAAAGATACAGCTTCTGTCTCTTTAGGGGAGCATAACACTCAATGCTATTCAGGTCTTTTTAACACAAAGGCATCACCTAAATGTGCATAATCATTGCCGGCTAAACGAGCGATGGGCTTCAATACATCTGTCGCAATGTACCCCTTCTTCGCATCATAGACCGCTTCATCTAAATGTGCACAAACGACACGTCCAATCAAGTGATCAACGGTTGTTTCTCCTTCGTCATTTTGAAAGGTGATATGCTTCATTAGCTTGCACTCAAAACGGATGCGTGCCTCTTTTACACCTGGTACTGTAATGACTGTACTCTCAATCGTATGCAAGTGTGTTCGGTTAAGCTCACTCTGGTCTCGACTCAGTGTAGCAGCAGTTTGATTCACATCCTCAATGATTTGTTCATCACTGACATGTACAACAAATTCTTTTCTGTCTGTGATATGCTGTGCCGTATCTTTCATCACGCCATTTGGCCGTCCAATTGAAACAGCTAATAGTGGTGGATTCGCACTGACCACATTAAAAAAACTAAAAGGTGCCGCATTTAGCACATTCTCTTTTGATAGACTTGTGATAAATGCAATAGGTCTCGGAACAATAGAACCCGATAATATTTTATATGCCTCTTTTTGAGATAGCTCGTTCATTTGTAATGTAATCATTTCATCGTCTCCCCTTATCTGTCGTCATTATATCCAATTAACGCTCAAAATTAAAAGCGTTTACTCCATCTCCACTCTGTGCAGTACATGGTGAACGAGATGACAGCAGTCATTAATTCAGCAAAGGTCGGAATACACATATCCCGTCTTTTTTAATGTAGAATATGACTGGGCCCAGCAAATTGCACATGCACGGCATTTTCCAAGATGATCAATAAATGCAATCATTCACTGTATCCGCTTGAAGGCGTGGTGAGTGTGGACTGTCAAATGCTCATAAAACGTTATAAAAGTCGAATGGGGATGAAATTGTAGGATTGAAGATAGGAGACGATGAAATGAAATCATATATTGAGTTAATCACCGCCATGGTCAGAACCGGTATTTTAGGATTTGGCGGCGGCCCTTCTGTTATTCCTTTGGTTCGCCATGAAGCAGTGGTGAAATACAAATGGATGGATGATGATGAATTTGGCGAGACGTTAGCCATCGCAAATGCCCTTCCAGGTCCAATTGCGACTAAAATGTCCGCATATCTTGGGCATAAACTAAAAGGCATTCCAGGAGCGATCATTTCGACAGTAGCACATATTTTACCGTCCTGCCTTGCTATGGTTGCGCTTGTTACTCTTGTCACTGTTTTAAGCACCTCTCAAATCGTTCAGAATATGATTGGTGCGGTGACACCTGTGATTGCTGTCCTTCTGGGCATGATGGCATATGAATTTGGACAAAAGGCATTAAAGGGCTTCGGTCTTGTACTTGGTGTGATTTTTTTTATCCTTGCATTTGTTGGTCTTCAAGTATTGTCCATTCATCCTGGCATCATTGTCATCATCTCCCTTCTCTATGGTGCTTTTCATTTTAAGCTAAAGGACCGATGGAAGAAGGCAAATGATGAGAAAGGAGTGTCATCATCATAATGTTATTTTTCTTTTTATTTTGGGCATTTTTTATCTCAAATTTACTTGGATATGGCGGCGGTCCTGCATCTATACCACTGAATTATGAGGAAATCGTCAACCATTTTCATTGGATGACAAACGAAGGTTTTTCAAACATGCTTGCCCTAGCCAATGCGTTGCCAGGACCCATTGCCACTAAAATTGCGGCATATGTCGGCTATGATGTCATGGGGTGGCCAGGTTTTATCGTGGCACTACTCGCTACAGTTTTACCATCAGCCATTGCATTCATCCTCTTGTTAAAGCTGATTGACCGTTTTCGTCAATCTCCTGTTGTCAAAGGAATGACGTTATCTGTACAACCTGTCATCGCTATGATGATGCTCCTGTTAACATGGGAAATAGGCGGTGATGCAGTGAAATCGATTGGCTGGTATCAATCTCTTGCGATTGCAGCGATCTCTTTCATCTGTCTGACGAAACTGAAAATGCACCCTGCATTTCTCATCCTTGCTGCCTTTCTATATGGCGGCTTCATTCTACCACATTAAAAAAACCGGCCTTGGGCCGATTGAAATAGGATCAAATAAAGATTGGTGTGATGGGTCGTCTACCAATCGAATGGTATTCTACACCGACACGTTCTGCCACTTCGAGTGAATGGCAATTCCGTCCGTCAAAAATAATAGGTTGCTTCATGAGGTTCCGGTATTGATGCAAAGGATATGTTCGAATGTCCTGCCATTCTGTTAAAATGCAGGCAGCATCTGCCCCCTCAATCGCTTCGGTTAACGTTTGAGCAAACACGACATTTTCAGGTAGCTCCTTCGCTGCCTGACTCATTGCGACAGGGTCATATGCAATGAGATGAGCGCCAAGGCGATGCAATTCATGGGCAATCGGAATAGATGGCGCCTCTCTCATATCATCTGTATTCGGCTTAAAGGAAAGCCCGAGCAGCGCAATACGTTTCCCTTCTAATGAATGCCCTAACCTATTTTGCAGCTTGCGAATGAGTAATGTTTGCTGCTCATTGTTTACCTTGATCACCGCTTTTAACAATTCAAAATCATGGGAAACATGCCCTGCTATTTGTACAAGTGCGTTTGTATCTTTTGGAAAGCAAGAACCACCATATCCGATCCCAGCTCGTAAAAATGAAGCGCCAATTCTTTTATCAAGCCCCATCCCACACGCCACCATTTCTACATCTGCTCCGGTCTTCTCACAAATATGGGCAATCTCATTCATAAAGCTAATTTTTGTCGCAAGAAACGCATTCGATGCATATTTGATCATTTCAGCGCTTTTTCGATCGGTCATGACAAATGGAATATGAAAAGGCGCGTACATTTTCTCCAATTGAACAAATGCTTCCGCTTCCTCTGCCCCAATGACCATTCGATCAGCCCGCAATGTATCCTCAACAGCTGATCCTTCTCTTAAAAATTCTGGGTTTGATACAATCAAAAGTGGATCGTTTCGCTCCATCTCTTGATTCACAAGGATGTCAATTTGATCTCCTGTACCAACAGGCACTGTGCTTTTGATGACGAGAATCGCACCGTCTTTTGCCCAACGTCCCATCTCCGTTGCCGCCTGAAAGACATATTGTAAATCGGCTTGACCATCTTCTTGTTGAGGTGTTCCAACGGCAATCATAAGTACGTCCGCTTTTTTGTAAGCTGTTTGACCAGCTACTTGAAAGCAAAGTCTCCCCTTTTCAACCTGACGCCTCAGCATGATGTCAAGACCTGGTTCATAGATAGGTGACTGCCCTTGCTTTAATTTGTTGATTTTCTGGTGATCAATATCTATACATGTCACTTCATGTCCAGCTTCTGATAGACAAATTCCCGTCACAAGACCTACATAACCGCAGCCTGCAATGGCGATTTTCATCAAAAATCAGCCCCCTATACTCCTTCTGCTTTTAATGTCATCGTATGATTGAAAGGGCCCACTCATTCATCAAAAGCATATAAAAACCCCCTGCTGGGAAGCAGAGGGTCACGATTATGAAACAAGACCATTTCGAATATGTGCAATTAGGTTTTCAAGCATTTCTTTTGTCGTGAGATCATTTGAATTTTCACCAATATCATGAGCGTACATCAAAATTTTCAAAAATTCTTCTTGATTCAAACCCTTATTATTCATGTCTATATCCTTTCAAATCCACTAATTTCATTATTATATGCTGTAAGTTTGGTTTATGCAATAGTCTAATACATAATTCGACATTCATTCATTTTTATGACCATTTTCATGAAAAACTTTTTTAACAAACCTCATTGAGCTATAATAAAAGAATTGGAATCTTTTACTTGGTTAGGAGCGAGTGCAATGCTTCAGCACAACATCAATGAAGAAGAATTGAAACAAACAGCCGAACAGATCAAAGAACTTCTTCCTGTGACAGATGAAAACAAACAACTCATCAAAAAAGCATTGATTACATATAGACAGGACAGTGTTTACCGTCTCAAGCAAGAGTCTGATACTGAATGGTCTGCTTATGTCCATGATGTGATGGCAGCAAGGGTTAACCTACATTTGCTGTTTCCAGTCATCAGCAGTTGCTCATGTCCCGCCGAGGGAATATGCAAACATATCCTTGCCACTTTTTTTTCGTTGTACGCGAGTGTAGAGAGTGTCACAGCTTTTACTGAACGTTGGTCTGAAAAAGAGGAGATTGAACGTAGCAAAGAGCTTATTAGAGAACACTTTCAGGTAAAAAGACCAGATGAACAATCCCTTCAAAGCTGGCTAACTTTTTTCGAAGAAGAATTCAGCTTATGGCTCAAGCGAACGCCTAAACACAATCAAACACCACAACATTTGTATTACGGATACTTATCGATTTTAAAAAAACACGCACCGAAAAAGCTCGAATTCAAGAGTCTTTATACCATCCACTCATCCATTGATGTTTGGCTCAGACTATATGAATTAATGGATCTTGGCAGAATTGATGCAGAGAAGGATTTTTATTCCATTAATCCGTATGTAGAACAGCTCATGAATTCAATTTTTGATGCAGTCGATCACTTAAAAACATATGCTCTTTCCTTTTCCCTCGACCCCTTTCTTGAAAACACACCTAAAACCGTCAGATCCCTCCTCCATATTAGCGGACCGTTCCAATACGAAAGAGTCGCTGTTTTTATGGAGATGTGGGGTACGATTTTAAATAGAGGAAAATGGGTCAAACAAGAAACCGTAGTGCTTAACAAATTGCAGGATCAAGAGCCAATGGTTGAACGTGGAATTGGTCTAATGCATATGGATTACTTGTTAAAGAAAGACGATACCGTTTTCAAACAATTGCGGTTATTTAACGCAAACATGATGCCCATAGTATTGAATTGGCTAAAAGACATGACCAGTCGAAAGGATTGGAAGAGGCTGAAACATTGGTACAATGAAATCTCCTATTTGGTGGAAGAGTACAGTCAACTTGACCTTTCGTACAGGGAACTTCGGGATGCCATCAGTGATTTCTTCTTCTACTTAGATACGTATGTCAAACAAACAAAAGATTCATTTTTATATGAACGTTATTGTCAAATCTGTATGCCCTATGCTTTTACAGAGTACAGTCAGCTTCTCTATGAACAACAAAGGTTTTCTGAATGGATTGAGATCCACAGCCTTGTTGGCTTTTCAATCAGTGAGCTTGAAAAAGAACTCATTCAAGTAATCGCCAAGCAGGAACCAGAAGCGCTCATCCCATCGTATCATCGTGAAATTTCAGTTCTCGTGGATCAAAAAAACCGTAGTGCTTATCGAGAAGCGGTCAAATTGCTTAAGAAACTACGAGCGCTTTATCACAAAGCGAAAAAACCTTCGATCTGGGAAAGATATCTCAAACAGCTTCAAGAATCAACAAAACGATTAAGGGCGTTTCAAGAGGAAATGAAGAAAGGAAAGTTGATTGATGACACGCCATAAACATATAATCATTCACACAGAACAAACAGAGGATTTTTCATTTTCCATCTCAGCACAAACCAATGATGGCGCACCTGTATCACTGAATGAAATGAAAAAACAACTTTTCCAATGGCATGAATCGTCTTTTTACGGGACCTTTTTAGAGGATGTAAGCTTTATTGGCACACCAGCCTTCCTGCTAAGCCCTTGGATGGCTGTTGAACTGCTAGGTAAAAGTTCATTTAACACCTTTAGTAGTATCGGATTAACAGATGAGACCGAACCGCTAATGAAAGCCGCTTCGACCATTTACGAATTTATCGAGGATGAAGATTTTGTTCCAGACTACGAAGCATGGACACAAGGTGCACTTCGCTTCAAAGATAAAGAAGGGCTCCTTGAAGGTTACACAGCTGATTGGTTTTCTCAAGCTGTGCATGACTATATGCAACACAATGATACATTCGGAACAAAATGGAACAGTATCCTGACACATTCACCTGCCATCACCTCCTTTCAAGGACATTTCCTAGATGAAGTGGATTTTTTAGAAACGATAGGCTGGATTAAGGATGACACACCATTTACCGTCGGCTTACGATTAAATGAGCCTGAATTCGACGGGGACGACTGGAAGATCGAGATGTTTCTGCGCGATAAAAAAACCAGTGATCTTCACTTTTTTGAAGGCATGTCTTCTCTCAAAAAATCATGGCGAACATATGAAGGTAAGCTGACAAGAGAGTTGGAGCGCTTCCAGCAAATTGTACCGTGGCTATCATTTACATCGGGAATCACACTCATTACAGAAGATGAGGCATGGCTGTTCCTTTCAGAGGCAAGTGAAACACTCGTGAATATGGGTATTGAAATCCTCCTTCCATCGTGGTGGCAAATCGTTAAAGACAGCAACATGATGCTCAAAGCAAAGGTTTCCTCTACACCGAGAGGAGAATCTCACGTTGGAATGGACGCTTTAATGGATTTCAATTGGCGCTTTGCCACAAATGGCATTGAGCTAACCGAAGAAGAATTCAATGAGCTCGTCAAAAGCAAACGACGCCTCGTCAATATTCGTGGTCAATGGATTAAAATTGACCCTATGTTCATTCAACAGATGAAAAAGATGATGGAACGAGCAGAAAACGAAGGCTTGCATATGTCCGATATTTTAACGCGAGAGCTTGCAAATCAAGAGGAACAATCCGAATCAATCTCTGAACTGCTTGACAGCTCTGCTTTTGCCCACATTCAATTTGAGCTCTCTTCTCAGCTCAGAGGTCTGATGCATCAGCTAAGTGATACACATGAGTTTCCAACATACGACATAAGCGAACAGTTCAAGGGAACATTGAGACCGTATCAACAACACGGTGTCAATTGGCTCTTATTTTTAAGAAAACATGGCTTTGGTGCATGCCTTGCAGACGATATGGGACTTGGAAAAACCATTCAAATGATCGCCTACTTCACCTACCTGAAAGAGCAAGAGAAAGAGTTAAGACCCTCCCTCATTATTGCGCCGACTTCGGTATTAGGGAACTGGCAAAGAGAGCTAGAAACGTTCGCTCCACATTTGAATGTTGCTTTACACTATGGACCGAGCAGACCGCAGGGAGACGATTTCTCCGCCACATATGAATCAGCAGATATTGTCCTCACATCCTATGGTTTAGCACATTCTGATCGTGAAGAGCTGACTTCTGCACAATGGAGTACAATTTGTTTAGACGAAGCACAGAATATTAAAAACGCTCATACAAAGCAATCGAGAGCGATTAGACAGTTAAAAGGACAGCATCATATTGCACTCAGCGGCACACCGATGGAGAATCGCCTGACAGAACTTTGGTCTATCTTCGACTTTATGAACAAAGGATACCTTGGTAGCCTCACTAATTTTCATAAAAAGTTTGTATTACCGATTGAAAAAGACCGAGAAGAAAAACGAATTCACCAGCTACAAAAGCTCATTAAACCGTTTCTATTAAGAAGAACCAAGCAGGACGAAGAAGTAGCACTAAACCTACCAGAAAAATTAGAAGAAAAGCAATTCATTCCACTGTCGGCGGAACAGGCGTCATTATATGAACAGCTTGTAAAGGATACATTTGATCATATGGCTTCACTTGCAGGGATGCAAAGAAAAGCCATTATTCTCAGTATGCTTGGCAGACTCAAACAAATATGTGACCATCCTGCGCTTTACTTAAAAGAAAAAGGAACGGACATCAAACTTCTCAAACGGTCATTAAAAATGGATAAACTCGCAGAGCTTTTAAAAGCAATACATGAACAAGAAGAGAGCTGCTTGATTTTCACACAATATATTGAGATGGGCAACATGATCAAAAAGCTGACAGAGAAAATGTTTGGTGAACCTGTCCAATTTTTAAACGGTAGCTTGTCTAAGCAAGATCGGGATCGAATGGTCGAACGCTTCCAAAACAAAGAATTTAAAATTCTCATCTTATCCTTAAAAGCAGGTGGAACAGGTCTTAACTTAACTGCCGCTAACCATGTCATTCACTATGATAGATGGTGGAACCCTGCGGTTGAAAACCAGGCAACAGACCGTGCCTACCGCATCGGGCAAAAAAGATTCGTCCATGTCCATAAGATGATTACAACTGGAACAATTGAAGAAAAAATTGACAAAATGCTTGAAACAAAACAAACCTTAAATGATCAAATTATTCAAAGTGAAAATTGGATTACAGAGATGTCTACGAACGAACTGGAAGAATTATTTACATTAAGTGCGGCAGCACAGTCATCATAACAAAAAAGCTGACTTTTCATTGAGAGAAAAGTCAGCTTTTTTATATTGATCTGCCCTCGCTCTAATGAAGTCAGATTTGAAGCTTCTTCAAAGCAGATTTTACATTCATAAACGTATTAAGATCACGAAAATCCGTTCTCAACTCGCCCATTTTCATCGCAAGATTTGGTTTGATGCCTGTGACGATTAATTCTGTACCAGTCATTAAAATCAAGTCATTCAGCTTAAAGATTGCATCTGCTACAAATGAATCGACCTTTAATAGACCCGACAAATCAACGATAAAATAATCATCCTTTGATTGTGAAATATAAGTTGAAACGGTTGAAATGATTTTCTCAAATCTTGGTTCTGTTAAAGTCCCAATGATCGGCAACACCGAAACACCATCCTTCACGGGCACAATTGGCACAGAGATATTCAGCACTTCATCAATCGACTGCTCCAGTAATTCTTGTTGTTCCTTCTCCTTTGTGACATCCTTCTGCAACCCAACAAAGTAGAGACGTTTTCCCCCTTGCTCATCAATCCAGAGGGGAGCAACACTTAGTTCATTCCAAAACATCTGTCCAGATTTCTTGAAGTTCTTCAATTGAACTGTAATGGAATCTTTATTTTCAATTGCTGACCGTATTTGATTCAGTACCGGTTCCTGTGCTTCGTCTCCCTGTAGGAAACGACAATTCCGACCAAGAACTTCCGATTCTTTATAGCCGGTCATATCTAAGAAACCTTTATTTATATAGATTAAAGGATTATCAGGTAATGACGGATCTGTTACCGTCAAGCCAACCTGTGTATAATCTAAAGCTTTCTTTATTAAATACAGATTCTCAGACTGATACGATCCCAGCGCCATCTTTTAGTCTCCTTCAAATTCCTTGCATTCAATTACTTCTCATAGTTAAATTATATGATGTTCATGATAAAGTGTAAACAGAAGGAATCCGATCTATTCTTGTAGAGATTGCTCATATCCTGCACACACAAAGGCGCATTTATGCATAGATAGCGTCATAAGAAGTATTACTTTAATATGTGACGTATCATATGCGCCACACCGTTTTCATCATTTGTTAATGTCACAACATCTGCCATCTCTTTAATGTCTGCCCGCGCATTTCCCATCGCAACGCCTATCCCTGCTGCTTCAAGCATTGAATAATCATTCAAACTATCACCGACTGCTGCTGTTTTGTTTAAATCAATGCCAAGCCGCTCAGCAAGGCGTGTTAATGCCTGACCTTTAGATGCAAACTTAGAGCCAATTTCAAAGTTATGATCAGCCGAACTGACCAGTGTTATATCTTCATCATGTTCAAAAGCTTCCCATCCAGCTTTCAGCTTGTCTGCATAGAATGTAAAACCTAAAATGTTATAAAAATCGATTTCTTTCCCTTCGTCAAACAAATCCTCATATGTGTTGATATATGCAAAGCCAGACTGACTATACTGAACCTCTGCAGCATGCTTCAAGACCTCTCCATCTGTCTGTGGATTTGCACTCTTTAACCGATCTATTTCAATTGCCAAAAGCTCTCTACCATTGTTTGGTGTAAAGATTGCCTCGTTTGTGAATACCTCGTAATAATAGTTTCGTTCTTCAAGCCATTTTAAAATCTGTTTGGCTCTGCTTTTATGTAAAGGCGCTGAATGAAAGATATGACCCTTTGGATCATGAATAACTGCACCATTAGCACTAATTACCCACGTGTTCATTCCAAGCTGATCGAAAATAGCTTTCACATCGAAATAAGCTCTTCCTGTTGAGACCACAACCTCTATTCCATTTGCGGCTGCTTCTTTTAAAGCTTTTTCATTTTCTGCACTTACCTTGTGTTCACTGTTCAATAAAGTCCCGTCTAAATCTGTCGCAATTAATTGAATATTAGTCATAGCCCTCTCCTTTATTTTCCTTTTTTGAACTTATCCTGATATATTCCACCCTTATCAACCTCATTATGTAATGCACTTCATGCTTTTGCAAGTGGTGATTGCTTACGCTAAATAAAAGAGTATCCAGCCTATCAATAGGCCGGATATACAATTAAGGGGGATTGAAGGGGACGCACATATGCGTATTCGGTTCTATTATTACGCAACGTACACGTGCAAAAGGTAAAGGTAAAAAAGCTTTAGCCATAGAGGGGGGCAACTGCTTTTCTGATTGCACCTTACCTTTTGATTCGACTGCCTCCTTTCTTCTTTGATGACACATAGTCTACTAGCTAAGCACGAAATAGACAAAACGAGGAAATCACATTTTCCAAATCTAAAATAAAGTTTTCATTTAATATTTTTGTTTTTTACACGATTGATGTAAAACATCATTTTATTTTGCTTTACGAAATATTTATTTTTGATAAATTTATTAAAAATATCTGAATGTATCCAGTTACTTGATTGCATATGTATGTACTTTGAGCCATCCCAAGCAAACCAATAAAAAGTTAGCTTTCCCTCATAAACAGATAAATGAAATTCAAAACGGTCCATCTGATCCTCTGTTATATACTTAAATGTCAGTTGGTGCTCATCTTCTATGTATACATCACAAAATGGTTCCTTCTTTAACCAAGTATACACTCTCCCGTTTTCAGTACTTGTCTTCTCCTTACTTCTCATGTGAATTTCTCTCAGCTGATAGGACTCCATAAAACATCTCCTTTTTCGCTTAATATGTGCTGACTTCATAGGTAGCGGTTTCATTTCTACGGATGTTGTATGCTATAATGATAAATACCATTAACGAAAGCTTGTGAGGTGATTGAATTGAAAACCTTTAGGCTGATTGATTTAAAAATCGAACTGGATCCTAAACAAGATAAAATGTCCAGCATTCCTCTTAGTGACGGCTTAATTATTAATCAAGAAGACGGTGAAAATCACTGGATGATTGAGGCACTCATTCAAAAGAAACATAGACAGGTATTTGAAGTATTATTTCAACAACATACAGAAGTGAAAATTCTCGTGACGATTACGAAAGAAAACAACCGACCTGTTCACTTGTCTGTACAAGTCAAAAACATCGTATCATTAGACGAGCATATCTCTGTTTTACTCGATGGTAAAATGATCACAAATAGGTACAGAACAGAAACAGAAGAAGTATTAAAAGATCTCGTCAAAGAAGGACTCTCTGGAGAGAAACTTCTTGATGCCTTTAAACAAAACACGTAAAAAAGAGCGGATCAGCCGCTCTTTTTTTATTGTACATCCTTTGATTGGCTCTGATTTTTTAATAAATCTCTAATTTCAGTTAGCAACACCTCTGTTTGTTCAGGCGTTTCAATAGCCTCTTCCTCCACATTTTTCCGTTTCAATTTATTCAAATAGCGAATAAAAAGGAAAATAGAAAACGAAATAATGAGGAAATCAACTACAGTTTGTATAAAATTCCCATATAAAATTTGGGCAGAACCAATTTTGATAGATAATCCATTAAAATCATGGCCACCAATGATGATCCCTACTAGCGGCATGATGAGATCATTGACAAGTGAAGTAACAATTTTTCCAAATGCTCCGCCAATAATGACCCCAACGGCTAAGTCAATAACATTACCCTTGACCGCAAACTCTCTAAATTCTCTTAGCACCATAATCACCTTCATCTTTTTTTGTCTAATATGACGTTTTTTTATCAAAAATGCAAGTCTTTCTTTCATTCTTCGTCATCAGCATAAAAAAAACGGCTCATCTATCATGAACCGCTTTCCCTTATTTTATACTTTCGGACCAATTGAGAATGTAAGCTCCGCTTCACATGCTACTTCGCCATCAACTGTTGCTACAGCTTTTCCTTTTACAACAGGACCACGAAAGCGCGTTATTTCTACCTCTAAGCGTAACTGATCACCCGGCTTGACTTGTTTCTTAAAACGGCAGCCATCAATACCAGCAAATAGCCCAATTTTTCCTTTGTTTTCCTCTTTGTTTAGCATAATCACTCCGAAAACCTGTGCTAAA
Source organism: Bacillus sp. NPDC077027 (assembly GCF_050269555.1). Lineage (NCBI taxonomy): Bacteria > Bacillati > Bacillota > Bacilli > Caryophanales > Bacillaceae > Bacillus > Bacillus sp. NPDC077027. The sequence continues at coordinate 517,773 of NZ_JBNNIO010000002.1, forward strand.
GCTTCAACAATTAACACACCCGGCATCACAGGATAGTCAGGAAAATGTCCATTAAAAAACTCTTCATTTGCTGTTACGTTTTTAATACCAACCGCTCTTTTTTCACCATCGACCTCTAAAATACGATCCACTAGTAAAAATGGATAGCGGTGTGGAATAATCTCTTTAATTTGCTGAGCATCAAGCATATCTTGATCTCTCCTTCTTCTATATATCACTTACATATGGAATGATTCCTTTAGTAGTATATTATGAATGAGCTGATTTTTCAATGATGAGCTAACGATATTGTGGAAAATAATTACTTTTCACTATTACCTTTAGTCGACAAATATAATCCACTCTACTCTAATAGAATTCTCACAAATATGATAATATAAATGAAATCATTTATTTGAATAAGAGGGTAAAAATGAATATTATAAGCGACAAATCCATTAGAAAATTACTCAATTCATGGTATAACATGCTGAAATACCGTCATTTCATAGAAGCTGAAGAAATCAAAACAACACTTGCTAAATATAAAAGAAAACTATCGAAAAAACGCGAACTTTTTCTACATTATCAATTGATGTATTTTCGTCATCAAATATCGTTTGATCAGCCAGAAGGCCTAGAAAATATAAGAAATGATCTTCTATTATATGAACATGAAATGTCTGCTAAACTCCAATACTATTTATATTTCTTTATTGGATTGTATGAGTCATCAGTTAGTAACGACCATAACCAATCGATTCATTATTTAAAACTTGCAGAGGAGAGACTACCTCTTTTACAGGATGAACTAGAAGAAGCAGAGTTTCACTTTCGGACAAGTGGTGTATATTACAACAATAGATACCCTTTATTATCCATTAAGCACATTGAAAAATCGATGGATATCTTTGAGAAACATGGTGATATCCATAGCCTAAATCGGTGTAAGATTGTGCTTGCACTCAATTTCAGTGATCAAAAAAAATACCAAGAAGCAGAAAGAATTTTTCTAGACATTATTAAATATGTCAAAATGATTGATGACCAATCACTGCTCGGCATTGTTTATTACGACGCTGGTTTTATTAAATCCAGACAAAATTTACATCAGGAAGCATTATTCTATTTCAAGCAGGCGCTTCGTCTCCCTGCCTATAGGCGCTCATCGCATTCTTACGTCTGTTGTTTATACGAAACCGCTCGTTCATGCTTCAAAGAGAATTTAACAGAGGAAGGAATGCAATATATACAAAAAGGGTTAAAGGAGTCTATCGCTCGTCATTTTGATATTCTAAGAATGAAATTTCAAATACTGAATCTGCTTTACAGCCAATCTCCTCATGCTGATGAACAAATTGCGACACTTGTGACATGCCTTGAAGAAAAAGAAGCATGGGTTGATCTCGAAGACCTGCTCGCAGATGTCTCTGATTTCTACAAAAAAAAAGGCGACTTTGGCAAAGCCGCCTTTTTCATTATGAGAGGCTAGATTGCTCGCCTCGAATTCAATTATCTCACCTGATTAATTAAACCTAGCATCTGGTCTCCCATTGTAATTGTTCTAGAGTTCAACTGGTATGCTCTTTGTGTTGTCATCAAATCTGTCATTTCCTTGGATATATCAACATTTGATGTTTCAAGTGCACCTTGCTGAAGCTGGATGTTTTGACGGTCTGCACCATTTAAAGCTGTTAAAGCGATCCCTTGATAATTTCCATCAATTGAAAACAAATTATCGCCTTCAGAAACCAGTGCTGAAGAATTATTCACTTGAACGACACCAAGATTAAACTGTTGATTTGGTTGATTATTTCTAGAAATCGCTGTTAACGTACCGTTCTTATTAATTGAAATATCACTAAAATTACTGTTTAACACGATGGCATTCCCATTTTCATCAAGAACCGGATAACCTTCTTTTGTGACCAGTTGGACCTGATTGTTGTTCGCCCCAGGTTGCAGATAGAGTGATCCATCTCTTGTGTAGCGAACATTTCCTGCAGCATTTATCTGCAAATATTGCGAAGGCGCACTAAAAGCAATATCTAAATCACGGCCAGTTTCTTTTATTGAACCTTGCAGCGAATTAACAGATGCATTCACCATTGTTCCTGTACCAAGACGCAGTCCGTCAGGTGTTAGGCGGCTATCTGTCACCTGCTGATTATTTTCATCCACTTGGTTGAACTGCTGTCTAATTAGTTCTGAAAATCGTGTATTTTTCGTTTTATAGCCCGTCGTTTCACTATTGGCTATGTTATTACTTATGATATCAAGCTGCTTTTGCACCTCGTTCATTGATACTGCTGCGTTGATCATTGTTCTAAGCATACTGATCCTCCATTCGTGACACTGTTGCCATCAGCTAGTAAACTCTCCCGATTTCATTTACTGCTTTTTCTAAGCTTTTATCATATGCTTGAATGACTTTTTGGTTTGTCTCAAAAGATCTGTATGCTGCTGTCATTTCCGTATATGATTTTGTTACATCTACATTGGACAGCTCAGATATTCCTTGGCTCACTGTATATGTGATTTGACCATTATTCACTGCACTTGGAAGAGGCTGATTATCTTCTGTACGATACAAGTCATTTCCTTCACGTGCCAAGTTTCTCGTATCCATTGCAACACGTACATCAATCTGTCCAAGGTTCTGACCGTTTTCTGTCACAGTACCATCTGGATTGACTTTGAAGTTCTCGCTCTGAACTGTGATCGGTTCGCCCGTTACAGAAAGAAGAAGATTTCCATTAATCGTTAACTGATTTTGTTCATTCATTGTCAGCGAACTACTTTTCGTGTAGCGCACACCATTTTGTGTATTAACGGCATAAAACAAAGCAGATTTTTGGTTCGTCTCTTGGTTGATCGGAACGTTATTTTCAATCAATGCTACATCTGTCGTTTGGTCTGTCGTTTTTAACGTACCTTGTGTAAATTGCGGTATCAGCTCCTGCATATAAGTTCCAGTATTGATACCACCAATTGCTGTTTGCTGCGGGATGCTAAAGCTTTTACCTGACGATGTATTTAAGCTCCCTGATTCCATTCGGCTAAGTAGCATTTCTGGGAATGCCCTCATCGTACCTTCATCTGCTTTATATCCTGGTGTATTGGCATTCGCTATATTATTCGAAAGCATTTCTGTGCGTCGCTCCTGAGCAATCATAGCAGACGTTGCTGTATATAGACCTTTTAACATGCTCTCACCTCATCATGTTTCTTTCACATTGTCCAAAAATATAAGTACACAATCTTCTAAGCATTATATCGGCATTTTTTAGACTTCTTTAATAAAAACCCCTCATTCTTTTCAAAAAGAATGAGGGTATTTATTAGATCAGCTTACGTTTTGGAAGTTTGTCCATATTATCTAGCATGACGCCAGTACCAACTGCTACACAATCCATTGGATTTTCAGCTACAAAGACTGGAACTCTCAGCTCTTCTGCAAGCAATTGATCAAGGCCGTTTAGAAGTGCTCCTCCACCTGTAATGATGACACCACGATCAATAATGTCTGCTGATAGCTCAGGAGGTGTTCTCTCAAGCACTTGCTTGGCAGCCTGTACAATGACAGATACTGATTCACGCAATGCTTCTTCTACCTCTTTACTTGTGACTGAAATTGTTCTTGGTAATCCGGAAACCATGTCACGTCCACGAATTGAAATCTCTTCATGACGTGCGTCTGGGAATACCGTCGCAACCTGCACTTTAATATCCTCAGCTGTACGCTCACCAATCAATAGCTTGTACTCTTTTTTAATGTAATTTAAGATTTCAAGGTCAAACTTGTCTCCAGCCATTTTGATAGAAGAGGCGGTTACGATGTCACCCATAGAGATGACAGCAATATCTGTTGTTCCGCCTCCGATATCAACAACCATGTTTCCACTAGGCTGAAAAATGTCCATCCCTGCACCAATCGCAGCTACTTTTGGCTCTTCTTCAAGAAATACATGCTTACCACCGCTTTTTTCAGCAGCTTCTTTAATCGCTTTCTGCTCAACAGACGTAATGTTTGTTGGGCAGCAAATGAGCATACGCGGCTTCGAGAATAGCCCTTTTACATTCAGCTTGTTAATAAAATGTTTGAGCATCGCTTCAGTTACTTCAAAATCGGCGATAACACCATCTTTTAATGGACGGATCGCAACAATGTTCCCAGGCGTACGTCCAACCATCCGTCTAGCTTCTTCTCCAACAGCAAGTACTTTTCCGCTGTTTTTGTCAAGTGCCACAACAGATGGTTCATTTAACACAATTCCTTTTCCTTTGACATGAATCAGTACATTGGCAGTACCAAGATCAATTCCAATATCCCTAGCAAACATCTATATATATCCTCCTTGCAATCTGTTTCACAGCAAATACCACATTCTGCCCTAATTATATATTCTATCATAATTTGCTGAAAAAAAGATATTTCTTTACAAAAGTCTTTACAAAATTTGTGGTTAGAAACTACCGATATGAGGAAGATATATATGTCTTGTTTATGAACAAAGAACTAAGGTTACTACTTTACAGGCTCACCCTCTAGAATTTCTTCTTTCTTGTATTTTAGTTTGGTGGCTTCTCCTCCTCTTAAATGTCGAATTGATTTATGATAATCCAGTATCTCCTTCACTTCATTAGCCAGATCTGGATTAATTTCTGGCAGTCTTTCTGTTAAATCCTTGTGTACTGTACTTTTAGAGACTCCAAATTCTTTCGCAATTACACGAACGGTTTTCTTTGTCTCCACGATATACTTTCCTATCTTGATTGTTCGCTCTTTGATGTAATCGTGCACACCACTCGACCTCCCTAAAATGGATGTGAGAAGTGTGAAATGAGATCCGTATGAAGATCAATGATTGTCAGCAGCGCTTGTTCATCGTAAGCTCCCATCCATTGGCCATAAATTTTAAACACGATCCCTCACCTCAAACACTCTCTTTGTCAGGTTTGTAACAGTGTATTAGCTTTGAATAGGGAATATGCTAAAAATGAAGATGGGACAAGGGTTTTATCAGAAAATGCCAAAAAAAAAGAATTTATTTCGAGAATCGAAAAATCTACCTTTACAACCTAAAAAAGAACACGTAGAATAGGAGAAGTGATTTTATTTACCTAGCTAAATAATGATAAAAAGGTGAGCATATGAATCGATTAAACAGGCAGTGTATACATCAAATTCATCAAGGGGCGAGGCTCCTTTCTAAAAAAGCAAATGAAGCATTAGCGGCCTATGATTTATATATGTCCCAATGGACCGTACTTTTTTGCCTTGATACTTTTGGTCCAAAAACACAAAAGGAAATCTGGACGTATCTCAACGTCGAAGCACCAACCATTACACGAACGGTGACACGTTTGGAAGCGAACGGTTGGGTCCAAAGAGTGCAAGGAAAAGACAAACGTGAAAATCTGATCGTCATGACCGAAGACGCACGTGATACATTCATGGAAATCAAACAAACAATGGAACAATTCGAGGACGAGTGTCTGTCAGGATTTACCGATGGGGAGAAACAGCTTCTCCATACCCTTTTGCAAAAGTTATCAACTGAATAGGAAGTGACATACATCATGAAAGAACGCATATGGACGAGAGACTTTATCATGATTGTCCTTGTTAATTTATTTACGTTCATCTCTTTTTATGCCCTTCTGACACTGCTTCCCATTTATACGATAGATGTTTTAAATGGGACAGAATCACAGGGCGGTCTTTTAGTAACGATCTTTTTACTTTCCGCCATTTTGACACGTCCGTTTTCAGGCGCAATAATTGAACGGTTTGGCAAGAAAAGAGTAGCGATCTTATCTTCGATGGCGTTCGCTTTTTTAACGTATTTATATATACCTATCGACCACTTTCAAGTATTGCTTGTTCTTCGATTTATACAGGGTATCTTTTTTAGCATTTTGACAACCGTTACAAGTGCTATCGTAGTCGATATGATTCCTAAGAAAAAACGAGGTGAAGGCTTAGGTTATTTCATCATGTCAATGAATCTGGCTGTAGTCATTGGCCCGTTTATTGCGTTAAATCAAGTGGGCAAAGTCGGTTTCCATACATTATTTCTTTTATTTTCCATCATTGTGACAATCGGTGCGGTTTTTACTATATTCATTAGACAACCTGTACCAGAGGGAGGGGGATCTGTTGTTTTCCGATTCACTCTCTCCCATCTTTTTGAAAAAGGTGCATTAAAAACGGCGGCTGTTGGCATTATTATTTCTTTCTGCTATTCACCGATTATTTCATTTATTTCGGTTTATGCGAATTCACTTCATTTGATGGATGCTAGCAGCTATTTCTTCATTGTATTTGCCGCCGCCATGCTCGGCTCCCGCCCTTTTACAGGAAAGCTATTTGACCGAGTTGGTCCTAGCATCGTGATTTACCCTTCGATTGCTCTATTTGCACTCGGTCTATGTATGTTAACTATCACACACTCAGCAACAATGCTGCTTCTATCAGGTGCTGTCATTGGACTCGGATACGGTTCCCTTGTTCCTTGTTTGCAAACACTTGCTATCCAGCACTCCCCTGCGCATCGTACAGGTTATGCTACAGCCACATTCTTCACTTTATATGACTCAGGCATCGCCGCAGGTTCATTGATTTTCGGAATACTTGTTAGTTTTACTGATTTTTCAAATGTGTACTTAATCGCAGGAATCCTTGTTCTATTTAGCATGGTCGTCTTTTATTGGAGTGAGAAAAAACCTACTGAAGCAAAGACAGCACGCCAAAAGGTTTCAGTATCAGAATAGGATACTATTTTAAACTTCAGAGAAAACATGCTAAAATATAGGATATTTCAAATAAAGCGCACATGCTCGTTTGAAAAATAGCAAAGCAATAAGCGAAAGTATAGGTGATGATTTGAATTACGAATTGTTTAAAGCCATACACGGAATGGCACATCATTCTGATTTTTTAGATCAGGTCATGATCTTCATTACAGATAAAGCCCTCATCGTGTATGCACTTGTTTTACTTCTTTGCTGGTTTGCGGGTAATCATGACTTTAAAAAGCATGTATTCTTCTCAGGTATCACAGGAATTATGGCACTAATTGTGAACTTCGCCATTACATTGTTTTATTATGAGGAACGTCCATTTGTTGCACATAAAGTGGATACACTCATTCCACATTCAGCAGACGCTTCCTTTCCAAGTGACCACACAACGGGTGCTCTTGCCCTTTCATTAGCTATTAGATCACGCAATAAAAAACTTGGAAACATTCTGCTGATTTTTGGTCTACTCACAGGTTTCTCTCGCATTTGGGTTGGCCACCATTATCCATTTGATGTATTAGGCAGCCTGATCGTATCGATTGTCGTTGTCTTTCTCATGAATAGGTTATGGAAATTCTTTGATTCTCCAATTGATCGTATCGTCACATTCTATGAGACAATTGTAGGCAAGGTATTGAAAAAGAAAAATAAAGATCAGAAGTCTGATCTCTCTAACTTATAAAGCGACCAGCGATAAAGGAATGCGGAAGTCACTCTCCCCACTTTATCCTGGCGCTTTTTTTCCTGTTTGAACTTGCTTCACAAGTGTTGAAAAATACAAACTCACACCAATTCCTAGTAAAGAAATAAACACAAGTATCCAACCAAGGCGCTCAAAGTGTGCACCTGCAATCTCTTTTCCAAATAGCATTCCCAGCACCGCCGAGGACAAAATGGAACCTAGATAACGGCAAGTTTGAAAGAGCCCAGAAGAAGTACCAATCATATGTCCTGGACTGGCATTTAGCATGGCGGACTGAAGAGCAACATTGCCAATCCCATAACTTAAACCAAGCAAAGAAAGAATAACTCCTTTTCCAACCAATGGCGCAGGAATAAAAAAGAATGTCATCGCCGATGCACCTGCGAGCATCAGCACCGAGCTCGCCAGAATTGGATGTCGTTCATCTCCGAGGTCAATCCATTTCCCCGTAATCGGTGAAATGATGATACTCACCCCTGACATACAAAGCATAAATAATCCTGTTATTTCTACATGCCAACCCAATTCATCCTGAAAATAACTTGGAAGACCAAAAAATAAACAATAGAAGAAAATATTTAATACGATAAATTGTAAATAGACAGTCGACAGTCGCTTTTGCGAGCGAAATAGACGAATATCAATGAACGGATGATCGATCTTTAACTCCCACCATATAAAAGCACCACCGCTCAATAAACATAAAACCCCCTGCGCATACTGAATCCCACCCGAGAGAGAAAGTAAAAATGAGAGCAACAGGACAATGCATAATGTGAAAAGCAGCATCCCTGGTAAATCAAGTGTTCTTAAAGCTACTTTGACACGTATTCCTTCTTTCTTCTTCCCTTTAGGAAACATAAAAAGCCCCAGACCAAAACTTATGAAAATAAAAGGAAGGTTCACGAGAAAAATCGCTGACCACCCGCCAAATGTGATCAAAAATCCACCAAGTGTCGGACCAAGTGCAGTCATGGCAGATGCAAAAACGGATAGTACCGCAAGCGCCGATGCTTGTCTTTCTTTTACATGATCCCTAATTAAACCAACACCTGATGGATAGATTGCACTGCTTCCAATCGCCTGCAATAAACGAATCACGATGAGTATTTCAAAGGTTGGTGCAAACGGGGCGCAAATAGCCGAGATCGCAACAAGTACAAGTCCGAATAAAAAAAGGGTTCTTCGGCTAATCAAACCATCTCCAATTCGACCACTGACAGGTTGTGTAACGGCACTTGCTAAATAAAATGTAGAAATGAGCCACGATACAGTCGTAAACGATAAGTGAAAATCATGTTGAATTTGATGAAGCGCTAAGGAAATCATTGAGGAGTTTAATGGATTTAACATCGTCCCAAATGCGACTGCTGTCAAAAAGATCTTTCGATTTTCTCTTGAAATGTTCATTCCATTCCACTCCTTTCGTAGTTCAGCACAACAATCTCCCCCCTTTTATCTTTCCGTTATTATGTTGTTGAACTACCTTTTTTAATCTCACCCATTCAATAAAAGGACAGTTCTCTCTTTCTGTGCCTAGACATACAGTAAAAGAGGGCGAGCTTTTGGAAAAACACATATAAAATTGAGAATATTTCGAACTAATGGTAAGATGCACACATCATTTGAACGCCTGCTTTTCTCTTATTTGGAGAAGCGGCTAAAAAGGAGGAAAAGCCTATTTTAAGAAAAAGACTGTTTTCAATCCCAGCCTTTTTCATAGTTGCAGTATTACTTCTGTCTGCGTGTGGCACAAATCAAACAAACGGTAACGGAGACAAAAGTAATTCTACAGCGAAAGGGTCACCGATTTTGGAGGATGGAAAATTTGTATTTGCAGCGTCTGGAGAATTCCGGCCATTCAGCTATATGGAAGGTAACAAAATGGCTGGCTTTGATATCGATGTAGGAAATGCTATCGCTGACAAGCTCGGTCTAGAACCTGTCCAAAAGAAATACAAATTTGCTGGCATCGTAGAAGGTATCAAAGCAGGCAAATTCGATGCCGCTATCGCAAGCCATACCATCAATGAGGAACGAAAAAAACATGTTCTTTTTTCTAAACCGTACTATTACTCAGGTCCCCAAATCTTCACAAGACCAAATGCCAAGATCAAAACATCGACAGATTTAAAAGGAAAAGAAATTGCCGTTTCAAAAGGTTCTTCCTATGCCGCGATAGCAAAAAAACATAGCGATCAGGAACCGAAGTATTATGACAGTGATGTCGTAGCACTTGAGGCATTATCAAATGGAAAACATGATGCCGTCATAACTGACTTTGCCACTGGAGCCGAAGCGATGAAAAAAAAGCTGAAGATCAAAGCACAGGAAAGGCTTGGTCAAAGTGAACAAGCGATTGCAGTTTCAAAAGAAAATGAAGATCTCATAGAAGAAATCAACAATGCCCTTGATGCCCTAAAGAAAGACGGAACACTGAAGAGCATAAGTGAGACGTACTTTGACGAAGATATCACAGTCAAACAGAAATAAAACCACGATCGTGTGCCCTCATGAAGGCGCACTTTCTTCAAATGGAGATGATTGATTTTGCCTAGCCTATCACACTTTTTCCAAACGTTGATTGATTCTAGAGGCATCTTCTTTGAAGGAATGCTGTTGACTCTTCAATTAACCGTCATTAGCATTTTAATAGGAATGATCATTGGCCTCTTCTTTGCACTGCTGAAAATCTCTAGACTCAAACCATTCATTTATTTGGCTAACGCCTATATTTTCCTTGTGAGAGGCACACCACTGATTGTACAAATTTTCATTTTGTACTTTGGCCTGACTGAATTAAACATCCCTGATTTTTGGGCCGCCTCTATTGCTCTTGCCTTTCACAATGGTGCCTATATTGCAGAAATCTTTCGTGGAGCCATCCAATCTATCGACAAAGGTCAACAGGAAGCCGGGCGATCTCTTGGCATGAGCCACTTTTTGACCATGAGGCGCATTATCCTTCCTCAATCAATGAGACGAGCACTACCACCACTTGGAAATCAATTTATCATCGGACTAAAAGATTCATCACTCGCTGCCTTCATTAGTGTCAATGAATTGTTTAATGTGGCAACCACTCAAGGCTCCAACAGCTTTGACAATATGACTTATCTACTTGTGGTCGCCATCTACTACTTAATCCTTGTACTTCTGTTAACATTTGCTGTCCAGACCTTTGAAAAAAAGCTTTCGGCAAGCGATCAATAGGAGGAAGAGCATGACAGAACATAAAGAAATCATTCGTGTTGAGAACTTAAATAAAACTTTCGGAAGCCTTCATGTGTTAAAGGACATAAACCTGACTGTGCACGAAAATGACGTGGTCGTGTTAATAGGCGCGAGCGGTTCAGGAAAAAGCACCTTGCTCCGATGCTTAAATTTTTTAGAAATGAAAGATGACGGAAACATTATCATCGACGGCAACCCAGTTCATCCAAAACGCGATCATTTGAATCACTTGAGACAAAGAATAGGGATGGTATTTCAGCACTTCAACCTCTTCCCTCACAAAACCGTCTTAGACAATATTATCGAGGCACCCATTATGGTCAAAAAGACAAAAAAAGATATCGCCATCGCTGAAGGTACTCAGCTTTTAGAAAAGGTCGGACTAAAAGACAAAGCCAACGTCTTTCCATCTAAATTATCCGGAGGCCAAAAGCAGCGAGTCGCCATCGCCCGCTCACTTGCCATGAAGCCAGATGTCATGTTATTTGACGAACCAACATCAGCCCTCGACCCTGAGCTTGTTGGAGAAGTGCTACAAACCATGAAAGCATTAGCAAAAGAGGGCATGACCATGATCATCGTGACTCATGAAATGAATTTTGCACGAGAAGTAGCTGATCGGGTTGTATATTTGCATGACGGAAGAATCATTGAACGAGGGACACCGACAGAGCTATTCGATTCCCCACGTGAGGAACGAACAAAACTCTTTCTGAGTTCAATTCTATAGGACAAACGCCCTTCATTTTTACAGAAAATCTCACGTTCGTGCTCATTTTTAACGAACTTTTCATCCATTTATATTTAAAATAACCAAAAACCATGTTAGATAAACTAACATAAATATGTTATATATTACTTTTCTCTCTATAATAAAGAATTAAGAACTCAATCTATTCTGAATTATACGGGGGAATGTAGCATGCAAATGGGTGATACGGTATTTATGTTTTTCTGTGCATTACTCGTGTGGCTAATGACACCGGGTCTCGCATTATTCTATGGGGGACTCGTCAGAACAAAAAACGTACTAAGTACAACAATGCATAGCTTAACTTCACTAGCTATCGTGTCAATTGTCTGGATCTTGTTCGGTTATTCTTTAGCCTTCGCACCAGGGAATGCGTTAATTGGAGGATTTGACTGGGTTGGACTAAAAGGGGTCGGCTTCGAACCTGGTTCATATAGCGAGACCATTCCGCATTCATTGTTTATGATGTTTCAAATGACATTTGCTGTTTTAACAACGGCGATCATCTCGGGTGCTTTTGCAGAGCGCATTCGCTACTCAGCCGTTGTTGTCTTTACATTACTATGGGTCACATTCGTATATGCACCAGTAGCACACTGGGTTTGGGGCGGTGGCTGGATTGGTGAAATGGGCGCACTCGATTTCGCCGGCGGTAATGTTGTACACATTTCCTCAGGTGTTGCTGGGCTAGTCATTGCCATCGTACTTGGCAAACGAAAAGAAGCCTCTAGCTCATCACCACATAACTTAATATACACATTACTTGGTGGTGCAATTATTTGGTTTGGTTGGTTTGGCTTCAATGTTGGAAGTGCACTCACCCTAAACAGCGTAGCGATGTATGCTTTCATCAATACAAACACAGCTGCTGCTGCAGGGATCATCGGCTGGCTATTGGTTGAATGGGTTACAAATAAAAAACCAACGATGCTTGGTGCAATATCTGGTGCAATCGCAGGCCTAGTTGCCATTACACCTGCTGCTGGTTTCGTCACACCATTCGCTTCGATCATCATAGGAATCATCGGCGGAATCGTCTGCTTCTGGGGCATTTTCACCCTTAAAGCAAAACTTGGGTACGATGATGCACTTGATGCCTTCGGATTACACGGGATTGGCGGTACATGGGGAGGCATTGCCACAGGTCTATTCGCAACAACTTCTGTCAATGACGGAGGCGCAAACGGATTATTTTATGGAGACCCAAGTCTACTTTGGAAACAAATCGTTGCCATTGTTGCCACATACGCCTTTGTTGCAATCATGACGTACGTTATCATAAAAGTGGTCAATGTATTTCTCAAAATTCGAGCAACCGAAGAAGAAGAATCAATTGGTCTTGATTTAACAATGCATGGTGAAAAAGCCTATCAAGATTAAAAGAAATGGGGTGTCTTTATGAGCAAAATGTATAAAGTGGAAATTGTCACACGACCAGCTAATTTTGAAACACTAAAGGTGGAGCTTGGAAAAATTGGCATAACCTCTATCACGTTTTCAAATGTACATGGCTGTGGTTTACAAAAGGGGCATACAGAATTATATCGAGGGGTTAAAAAAGAAAGCAACGTATACGAGCGCTTAAAAGTAGAGATCGTGCTCAGCAAAGTGCCTGTGGAACAAGTCATCGAAACCGCTCAGAAAGTCCTACGCACAGGCAAACCAGGGGATGGGAAAATTTTTATATATGAAATAGAGAACACCATTAATATTCGGACAGGAGAAGAAGGTCCTGCTGGACTATAACACCAATATCCTCCACTCAATGGGGAGGATATTTTTATGGATACAAAAAAAATACCCCGCATCACGCAGGGTATTTTCGGATAGAAAGACATTACGATTGTTTTGTCTCTTCTGACCGACTACTATCCTTCGATTTTGGATCTGAAGACTTATCTTTCTCAGAAGATTCATCTTTCTTCTCTGATTTTTCTTCAGATTCTTCTTTTGATTTTTCTTCAGAAGAAGGCTCTTTTTCCTTTTCTTCAGCTTTTGGCTGAACAGGCTCTTTCGCCTCTTCTGTCACTTCTTGAGCCGCTTTTTCAATAGTTGAAACCGGCTTGTCAATAAAGTTGAGTGGATTTAGCGCTAAACCTTCCTTACGGATTTCAAAGTGGACATGGTTTCCACTTTCTGCACCATACAAATTCTTACCAGAAGATCCGATCACAGCATGTTGCTTCACTTCATCGCCTTCTTTTACATCGACCTGAGACAACGATTGATACACCGTAGACAAACCATCTTCATGCTCAATTTCAACAACATGGCCAAGGACGGGATCCTTCTTCGCTTGAACAACAGTTCCACTAAGAGCAGCCGTGACATCAAACACTTTGCCATCTTTATCTGCAAGGTCAATACCTTTGCTTAAGGTGTAGGTGTTATTATAGTTTACAAGTGCTGCTTCTTTTTCTTTTTGTTCAGCATCTGCTTCATAGAACTTTTTCACAACAGAGATACTATCAGAATTCTGAACCGGCATGGCAACATTTTCAATTGGCTTACCAACTTCAACGGCATCGTCACGTTGTTCCTGTGTTGTTTTGTTACCGTCTGACAATTGGTCCTTCACATCTTTTGATACGGATTGGTACCAGAGTACCGCTGTTAATACGACCGCCGCGCTCACCAAGTAAATGGCAGGGAATACCCAACGCTTACGGAAAAATTGTTGCATTTTTGTGATTTTGGAAGTACGTTTCTTTTCTTCCTCTCTCATTTTCATCACCTCAGCAACATTCTGAACACTTTTCAGAAAATATATACACATGAAATCATTTTTCTTTTTATTTTGCGCAAACACGCACAAATTATGTATGATTTATATAAAAAAACGGAGGTCACAGATGAAAACATTTAACCGAATCGCAACAGAAGACGATCTCAAAGCCATAGTTGATATTTACAATTCGACCATCGCATCAAGAGAAGTAACTGCTGATACCGAGCCAGTCACAGTGGAAGAACGGAGAAATTGGTTTTTAAACCACTCTGACAAGAGACCACTTTATGTGAAGACAGACGACAATGGCACAATTTATGGCTGGCTAAGTTTCGAAACATTTTATGGCAGACCAGCATACAACGGAACAGTAGAAATCAGCATTTACCTGAATCAAGATTATCGAGGACAAGGTATCGGGTCTCTTTTTCTAAAAGAAGCCCTTGAATTAGCTCCTTCACTCAACATCCGCACATTACTTGCATTTATTTTTGGTCACAACAAAGCCAGCATTCAATTATTTAAAAAATACGGCTTCAAGCAGTGGGGATATTTACCACAAGTAGCAAAAATGGATGGCAACAAATATGACCTTGCTATTTTAGGAAAAGAGCTATAAACACTCAATGCCCCCCGAGCGTCTTCTCTTCAAGAGGCGCTTTTTTTATGAAACCTGAAGCCTTCCATAATTTGTTTTATTAAACCGCAATAATAACCAATTCGATTGCAATAAATAACATTTTTGATGATTCCACTATAAAATTTTAGTTCTCACCTCTCATTTCATTACATTTAACACCATATTTAGAAGGTGAAACATTCACTACTTTTCTCTTAATGACAAATAGTTATTAAACGTATGACTCATATAATTGCAGATAAACAAATTCAGTTTCTATAAGTGAATATTCATCTTCACAAAATTAGTCACTTCTTAAATTTCGTCTTCCTAAAACATTACTCACTCAAGTATGATAGATAATGTAACCGAACAAGGAGTGAACACTGTGCAAACAACTGATAAAATGATTCAGTCTCTTACTTCAATTTCGAAATGGGGAAAGATATGTAGCATCTTTCTTTTTATTTTAGGTGGGTTATCTATTCTCGTCGGATTTTGGCTGATTCTCCCTGCCGCACTGGGCGTATTTCTAATCATGGGTGGAATTCATGTACAGCAATCTGTAAAGGCAGCTGAACAAATTATTCTAGAGCCAAATACACCTTTCGAGGACCTATTAGAGCAATATTCTAAAATGATCAAAATGCAGGCACTGTACGCCATTTCGAGTATAGCTTCAATTATTCTCACCATTATCACAACGATCTTCCTTTTTATATTTATTGGTGGGTTTGCCTTTTTTCTTGAAAGTCCTAACGAAACACAGTATGAAGAAAATATTTATAATGATTACGACGAGGACATGAACGATGAGGTAGAACTCAACGATTTCTTTTAATTTTTTTAATTACTAAGGGGGTATCGATAGCGAGACTTTTTGGTGTCCCCTTTTATATGCTTAATTAAATGCAGGTTTACAAAGAGTTTTTATCCAGTCACAATTCAAATCGTAATAATCACGAAATAAAAAAGGGTTTTGATTTCATATACGAGTTAAAATGACGTTTATCTGTACAGAAACAGTTGACAGTATAACAACAAAAATAAGCGAACAAATCCTGATAGTTTAGATTTCAGACCATTTATAGAGAAACAAAATAATTTCCGACTTGCTAATCCTAATAATTAGTCTTTAAATGAGGCTGATGAGAAATGACAAATCAAACAAAGACTGCCTCAAATGCAGTTTTAGTGGGTTTTTAGGAGCAAGTAAAGCGATACTTTATTAACAACTGGAGAATTTGATCAAGATTAGGGCCAGCTAGAAGACTTGATTAATTGGAAATACACAATTAATTTTCGCAGGAGGGCTAGGGGCTATACTTGACAAAAAAGAAAAGAAATGACAGCAGTTTGTGATGAAATACACTGCATTAAGAATTCATCCCCTATCCGTCTTGTACTTCGAGAACTTGCATACAAAGGCCAAATTCTCGGGGTGAAAAAAATCAGTTGGTGATGAATGAGATCATCATAACATAGCGAAATGAAAAGTAAAGTTGCTATTTATCACCAAAAGGACATTTTCTATTGATATTTTCGATATTATCATCTCAAAAATGACATTTTAAAAACAGCAGATTTTCTGCTGTTTTTCTTTTGTGCTCTTAACTTATGGCATTTACAACGGTTCATCCAAAAAATCATTTTCCCTATCAATTTATCCTTTTCACCTATTTTTCATCTCAAATTCCTCGTGGTATCCTGTAAAGCACATGGAAGCAAGAAATGAATCCACTTGTCAGTTCATTGATTAGATTAGCCACCAATATAGGACATCTCTACCTTCTTTCGACCTGTTCTTTGCCCGTTGACTTGCCCTCTATCAACTGAATATTGATCGTATCTATTAGACCAAATCGACTTTAGTTGCTTAGATAACACTTGATCCTGATTTGTTGAACGGATAAGCTTTTTTATATCAACACCAGATGAAGCAAATAGGCACGTAAACAGCTCACCTCGCGCAGAGAGTCTCGCTCGGTTACACTGCCCACAAAATGCATCTGATACCGAGGAGATAATACCTATTTCACCTGTTCCATCTTTATAGAAGTAACGTTTTGCAACTTCGCCAACATAGTTTGCCGATTCCGAAATCAGAGGGAATTCATGTCCAATTTTATCCAATATCTCATTTTTCATTACGACATGATCAAAGTTCCATTCATTTGTGTTGCCAACATCCATGAATTCGATAAATCTAAGAATGTGTCCCTTTTCCTTGAAGTACCTCGCCATCGGTAGGATGTCTTGTTCATTTACACCTTTTTGAACAACCATATTTATTTTAATAGCTAATCCTGCTTTTTTCGCAGCATCAATACCTCTTAAGACTTTATTAACAGAAATATTGCGGCCATTCATTTTTTTAAATCGTTCATCATTAAGCGAGTCAAGACTAATCGTTACACGCTGAAGACCCGCTTGCTTTAATCTCTCTGCATATACAGGTAAAAGCGAACCATTCGTAGTCATTGCAATATCTTCAATACCCGAAATCGCAGCAAGACGTTCTATTAAAACATGCAAATCCTTTCGCATTAAAGGCTCCCCTCCAGTAATACGGAGTTTGACCACACCTAAGTCTTTCGCAAAAATCGTTGCAAGTCGTTCAATCTCTTCAAAAGAAAGAAGTTCTTCTTTTTCTAAAAAGGGGTAATCCGGACCGAAAATTTCGGCAGGCATACAGTAAGTACATCTGAAATTACAGCGGTCAGTCACTGATATTCTTAAATCGCGCAATGGTCGGTTTCTCTTATCTAAGATACTTACCATGCTTTGCCTCCTATTCTGTAATACGATGATGATGAGTGTATATATTAAAAGATTCACCTCTCGCAAATCCAACTGTCGTTATATTTAACTCATTTGCCATTTCTAGCGCAAGTTCAGTCGGCGCTGATTTGGAAATGACGATCGATACACCTAGCTTCGCTGCTTTTAACAAGACTTCAGAAGAGATTCGCCCACTGAATACGAGTAACTTGTCTCTTACTGAGATTTGATTAAGCAAACAATGTCCGTATATTTTATCTAAAGCATTATGTCTACCAATATCTGTTCTCATCAATAAAAGTTCTTCTGTATCACAGAGACCAGCGTTATGAACACCGCCTGTATGCTGAAATAACTGACTAGCATTTTGCAGTCTTTTTATTAAATACAAACATTTTTTGGCGGAAACTTGAATTGAACCAACTGCAGTTTTAGCCGTTTTGACATCTTGAAGAAAATAAAAATGCCTTCCTTTTCCACAGCATGAACCTATTACTCTTTTCGTGAAATCTGACGTTTGAAAACCATTTGGATTAAATAAGTCAACATAAGCAAAACCCGTACTTTCATCTATTGTAAACCTTTTGATTTCATTTTGAAATCGTATGACACCTTCTGAAGCTAAAAAACCAATCACCAATTCTTTCAAGTTATTTGGAGAGCAAACAAGAGTGACAAATTCCTCATCATTCACAATAACTGTTAATGGATATTCACCAACGACTTCATCCGATTGTCGAACAATTTTACCAGCATGATATTGATAAATTGTCCAATTCTTTTTAATAAAAGGCTCCATTCGTTGATCTCCCCTCCAACTGAACTTTAGATATGACCCTCAATCAAATTATGATATTATTTTAAAAAGTGAGAAAAATGTAACATATTACTATATTAACAGACTTTTAAAATGAGGGATATGGAGGTCAAACTATGAACAAAATTAAGAACCGCTGGCTTATCGCAATTAGTGCCGTTGGAATTCATTTATCCATAGGCTCCGTTTATTCTTGGAGTGTTTTCACCAATCCTTTAAGTGAACAATTTCAATGGTCACTAACAGAAATTAGTCTAACCTTCAGCATTGCAATCTTATTTTTAGGTTTGTCAGCTGCTTTTATGGGTCACTTTGTTGAGAAGCATGGTCCTAGAGCATCCGGTCTATTTGCTGCTTTCTTTTTCGGAATTGGCATTACTGGATCCGGACTTGCTATACAGCTTGGCTCTCTGCCATTACTCTATTTGTTTTATGGTGTTCTAGCTGGTATTGGTCTGGGGGTGGGTTATATTGCACCAGTTTCAACTTTAGTAAAATGGTTCCCTGACAGAAGGGGGCTTGCCACTGGGTTAGCTATTATGGGTTTCGGTTTTGCCTCACTCATCTGCAGTCCTATTATTCAATTTTTAATTGAACAAGTAAACATCGCCAACACGTTTTATATTCTCGGGATCTCTTATTTTATCATCATGTTGTTGTCCTCTCTTTATTTAGCACCTCCACCTGCTGATTACACAGAGAACTTCGTTGCTAAAAAGTCAGTTCACGGGAAAGTTCAACAAGATTTATCTCAACTGACTGCTAATGAAGCAATGAAAACGAGACGTTTTTATTACCTATGGTTGATGCTTTTCATCAATATCACATGCGGCATTGCCATTATTTCAGTTGCTTCTCCCCTCGCTCAAGAAAGTGCTGGGTTAACAGCTGGAGCCGCTGCAGCTCTTGTCGGTATTTTAGGTGCTTTTAATGGGATGGGGAGAATCGGGTGGGCATCCCTTTCTGATTATATTGGCAGGCCAAATACGTATACAATCTTCTTTAGTATTCAATTAATTGCATTTCCTTTACTCCCTTATTTAAAAGAGCCAATCATTTTCTCTATTATTATGGCGATCATATACACTTGCTATGGTGGAGGTTTTGCATCAATACCAGCATATATTGGTGATTTATTCGGGACGAAACAGCTCGGTGCAATTCATGGTTATATTCTCACAGCTTGGGCTGCCGCTGGCTTAGCTGGACCCTTATTTTCATCATTTATACGAGATGTTACAGGCGGCTACACTCAAAGCCTTATGGTCTTCTCAGGTTTATTTTTGATTGCACTCCTCATCTCATTGCTTATCAGGAAAGATATACAGCAACTTCAGAAATTGAGTACCATTTCAACTTCAACAATTTCTTCACGTACTTAATTTGGATTTGACAGCACAGCGATCTACAGGTAATTTTTAGATATGAAACCGTTTTAAAAAGTTCTAAGGAGGGTGATGAAATTATGGGGAAAACAAAACACACAGGGCCTATTAAACTCAATAAAAAGCCCTCGCCTAAGCTCTGGGCCTCCTTTACACCTATGGGTCTTGGCAAAGTCAAGCCTAAGCATATCAGAGACACAATAAAAGTAGCTTGGGAGAACAAAGATAATCTTCCCTATGCCTACCGTATCTTAACTCAAGGTGTTTGTGACGGATGTGCTCTTGGTGTATCAGGTCTATACGATCAAACTCTAACAGGACCACATATTTGTACGACAAGATTAAATGTGCTTCGATTAAATACAATGCCAGCGATTGATCCAAAGTGGTTTACAGATATTCAAAAACTTCAAATGATGGATAGTACAGCACTTCGAAAACTTGGACGTATCCCTTATCCCCTCATAAGAAAAAAAGGCGAAAATGCTTTCTCTCGAATCTCTTGGGACCATGCCTTAGATCAAATTGCTTCTAAAATCAAAACAATTGATAAACATCAGCTCGCCTTTTATTTGACCGCTAGAGGCATTACAAATGAAGTTTATTATACTGCCGCTAAGGCAGCACGATTTATTGGAACCAACCACATTGATAACGCTTCACGTATTTGCCATTCACCTAGCAAAACCGCACTCAAACGCTCGCTTGGCATAGGGGCTTCTAGCTGTAATTATAGCGATTGGATTGGAACTGACATCCTCATTTTCTGGGGTTCCGTTGCTGCTAATAATCAGCCTGTTTCAACGAAGTATATGTATGCGGCAAAGAAAAAAGGAACTAAGATTATTGTCATTAATCCATATAAAGAGCCTGCTATGGAAAAATATTGGGTACCATCTATCCCTGAAAGTGCTCTCTTTGGTACAAAAATTGCTGATGATTTTTTTCAGGTCAATATCGGTGGTGACATTGCATTTATGAACGGTGTGATGAAACACTGGTTTGAAATGGAACATCAAGCATCACATTCCGCTCTAGATCATGCATTTATCCAAGAGCATACAACTGGAATTGATGAACTTCAACAACATGTTTCACGATTAAACTGGGATGATTTGGAGGCATCATCTGGATTATCAAAAGAGAGAATGAAAGAGTTTGCCGTGTTGCTAGCTCATTCCAAATCTGGTGTTTTTATTTGGAGCATGGGTTTAACTCAGCATCGTTTTGCTACTGACAATATCTCACAAGTAGCAAACCTTGCAATGTTACGTGGTTTCATCGGAAGAAAACATTGTGGTGTTATGCCAATACGTGGGCATAGTGGTGTTCAAGGCTCTGGAGAAATGGGCGCTGATCCCTTTGTTCTACCTGGAAGTGATTTTGACGAAGAGAACATTAAAAGAATAGAAAACATCTGGGGCTTCGATATTCCAAAATGGCACGGAGATACAATTGGGCAGTCTTTTGAAAAAATGGCGCTTCCTAAAGAACATCCTCAAAAACTAAAAATGCTTTTCACAAGCGGTGGGAACTTTTTAGAAACAATGCCAAACCCTGAGGCAATTGAGAAGGCATTATCCGAGCTAGAAATCCGTGTCCATCAGGATATTATTCTTAATACGTCCACGCTTGTTGAAGCAGAGGAAGCGGTGATCGTTCTTCCAGCAATGACAAGATATGAACAGCCAGGTGGCGGTACTTCTACAAGCACAGAACGGATGGTCTATTTTAGCCCTGAGATTGAAGGTCCTCGTATTGAGGAAGCAAGAGCTGAGTGGCAGATCTATATCGATCTTGCGAAACGAGTTCGACCTGAAGATGCAGAGTTGATTCATTTTGATCACGCTAAAGATATACGTCAAGAGATTGCCGTTGCTAATCGGAATTATGATGGAATTCAGCATTTGCACCGAAAAGGAGATGTCTTTCAATGGGGTGGCGCTTGGCTTTGTGAAGATGGTATTTGTCCTACTTCTGATGGAAAAGGGTATTTGCTCCCTGCTGAGTTGCCAGAGTATCGAAAATCAGAAGGGCATTTTAATGTGACAACAAGACGTGGTAAACAGTTCAACTCTATGATTTACAGCGATAAAGATGCTTTTAATGGCGGAAACCGCCACTCTATTCTCATTAACGAGAAGGATGCTAAAGAATTATACATTCAAGCGGGTGATCCTGTTGTGTTGTTTAATCAATTTGGTTCATACCAAGGCGTTGCACAATTCGGAGAGCTTCAACGTGGTAACATTGCCGTATATTGGCCTGAGGGTAATGTCTTAATTCCAAAAGGAATATACGAAAGCCACTCGCAGATTCCAGAATACAATACAGCCGCTATTTTAGAAAAAGCAGAAACATTTCATGCACGAAAAGATCAGAACTATGTAGAAAAGCGAATTGATGATTTAGAAACCACCTTGAATTAAAAAAGCCGGCATAGGCTTTCATATAAGCCTTGCCGATCTTTTGATTAATTCCCTAGAGATTGTGCTTCTTTTTGCAGAATTTCGTTTAATTCATCTGCGTTTGCTGCTGGCTGATATTGACCTCCACCTGCTTTAGCTACAGATTGCAAGTGCTTTGCTTCCTGTTGATTCACGTCAAAACCAATGATATTAACGATTGTCTCAACACCTTCTTCATGTAACCCTTTTGCCGCCTGAGATGGGCTACCTCCACATGTTTCTTGTCCATCACTCACGACATACACAATGTTTTTACCAGAAGTTGTGTTATTTTGAAAATCTTCTTTTGTATCTGTTAATGCTTTCGCTAATGGCGTCCATCCTGTTGGTCCATATAGATTCAACGCATTTTCAAATGTTGATTCTTCATATGTCGCAAAACCATATACAGCTTCTGAACTTCCACAGGAAACAGCTTTTCCAGCATTTTTATTATTCCCTTCGTGACCAAATACGCGAAGCAGCACTTGCGTTTCATCAGATAGAATACCTGCAAAGCTTTGGATAGAACGTTTGGCAATGTCGATCTTTTTGTCTCCATCAATTGATTGGGCCATACTGCCACTTAAATCTAATAAGATGACAACATGTGCAGGCTCCTTTTTCATTACAGCATGTACTGGTGATGAAAGTAACAACACCAAACTTGCTAAAATGGTCAGAATGATATTTCTTTTCATAATCACGACACTCCTTTTTCATATACTTGGACAGCAAAAGAGAAACGACAGTTTAAATCGTTTCCCTTGGCATTTCTTCTAACTATTCATGCAATTTTAGTGACTCAGCAGTTAAAATCGATTCAATTTCTTTGCCAGTGCTCGCTTGATAGTAAGTTCCTTTTCCTGCTTTAGCTACTTGGATCAATTGACCTTCATAGCCTTCATTAAAGTCAAGACCAATGACATTGACTACAGTAGATCCTTTTGATTGTTGCAAATCATTTGCTGCCTGAACAGGGTTACCACCACAAGTTTCCTCACCATCAGTGATTAAGTAAACAATATGTTGTGTTCCTTCTTGTAGCTGTTCATTTGTTTGCTTAGCGCTTTCAAGTGCATTTGCAATCGGTGTCCAGCCGTTTGGTCCAAGACCGTTCAGTGAGTTTTCAAAGCTTTGCTGGTCATAAGGCTGTACACCGTATACACCTCTGATGACTTCACAAGACTGGAATTTCCCTGAGTTTTTGTTGTTACCTTCAGAACCGAAAAGGCTCATACGAATTTTTGCATTTTCAGGAAGGGATTGTGCAAATTTGAAGATCTCTTGTTTTGCTAGATCAAATTTGCGCTCTCCGTCTACTTTTCTTGCCATACTTCCACTTGCATCAAGCAAAATTGTGACTCTCACATCTTTATCTGTCTTTGGATTCTTGGCTGCTGCTTCTTCAGCAAATACTGGTGAAGAGACTGACATTGATAATGCCAATACAGCTAGAGTTACGAGTGTAAACATTTTTTTCATCATGCTTTTCCTGCCTCCTTATGTATTTAGTTGAAACATCTTTATCGTAAAAGATTATGCGACTGATTGATATAGGACACGATCCCTTTTTCCCTTTCATCTAAATCACTAAAAACCTGTAAAATGTCTAGTTACTTACACCCAATGATTGATTTTCCCTTACAATTTCTCTTTCTTTCGAAAGACTTTGTATCAGTCGTGAGTGCTTGTCGGGACATAATTGTTCAAGATTTCCTGCGATGCGCCTTATGACTCAATTTTGACACATTCTATTCAAATTTATTGAAACACCCTTCATAAAAAAAAAGATGCCCCTTGTTGAGGACACCTTTTCACTTAATTTTTTGCCATATATGTGTTGAGAAAGTGATCTGCCGATTCGATCTTAATCCCTTGATAGTAATGTTTTACGATTTCTTCTACTTTTTTTCCAGACTGCGCCATATAATGTGCGCCATACTGGCTCATTCCAACACCATGCCCATAGCCTTTTGTTGTAATGATAATCTCATTGCCCTTTCGTTGCCATGTGAAGTCTGCTGAATGAAGAGCTAATGACTCACGAATATCTCTGCCTGTTAACGTTTTGCCATTGATGACTGCTTTCGCTACTTGGTGCCCTGGTGTCCGAGTCGTAATATCCCCTACCTTATCGGAATTGTTCAAAGTGACACCTAGCTTTTGTTGAAATTCAGTTACTTTTATTGTTTTGGTGTTTTTGAATTTGGGTGAGGCTGTGTCCCATTTGCTATCGACACTTTTTAAGTAAGGAATTTCATTTTTCCAATAGGCTTCGGCATTCTCAGTCTGTCCGTTACTTGTTGAAAAGAAAGAAGCATCAATTGGTTTATCATCGTATGTTAGTACTTTCCCTTGGGTACTGGCTACCGCCTGAGTGATTTTTTTCAATTTCCAATCATAGTCCTTGCCCCATATTTTTTTAAGTTCTTGTTTGTTTTTGTAGACTTGAAACATTTGAGTGTCATCTACAAGCGAGCCTTTCGGAGACTTGACTGCCTTATCTGCTATCATTTGTCTGACGATATACGTTCTTGCTGCAAGCGCCTGCGCCTTTAATGCCTCTGTCTCAAAATCAGCTGGCATCTCTGAAGCAACCACACCTATGACATACTCCTCTAAAGGGATATTCTCCACCTGCTGATTGGCTGATCGATAAACGGGGATGGAGACTGGCGATTGTTTTAGCTTCGCCGCACCTTTGACCTTTTTTTGTGGTGATGATTCAACTGATGCTTGTGTGTTCGCTGTCGTTTTCCCTTGAAATGTCGGTAGCACAAGCAAGGTCGGAATGATTAAAATAATGATGCATATTCCTGCAATTGTCCATATCATTGGTTTCATATTTGGCTGCCCCCATTTGTCATTGAATCTCTTTTATCCTATGGACAAGGACAAGCTAATATGACAGCTTCTTCAATTAATTGGACAGGCCTTTTTCCTTTTCGGTACAACTATATAGTCATGCTTACCTTACAGTCTTATGAATAAAATTTAATATAAACGGATACACTATTGATAAGCTTCTCAATTTATCTTGATCTATTACTCTATAAAAAAACAGCATGCCCATGTGGACACACTGATTATTTTAAGCATTTAAGTCTGATACAACTTGTTCTTGTTGTAAAGCATCTGTTGATTCTTCGTTTACTCTTTCGATATCTGCTCCGATAGCAGCAAGCTTCTGGTGGAAGTTCACATATCCACGGTCCACGTGTTTTAACTCTGTAACACGTGTATGACCTTCAGCCACTAATCCTGCTAGCACAAGGGCTGCGCCAGCTCTCAAGTCTGTTGCGGCTACTTCAGCTCCTTGAAGCTGAACTGGTCCGTTGATAATCACAGAACGTCCTTCAATTTTGATATCACCATTCATACGACGGAATTCCTCTGCATGCATAAAACGGTTTTCAAAAACAGTTTCTGTGATCATGCTTGTTCCGTTCGCACATAGTAATAGTGCCATCATCTGAGATTGCATATCCGTTGGGAACCCAGGATGTGGCATTGTTTTTAGATCAATTGGTTTTAAATCAGATGGTCCAATGACTCTTAAACCTTCCTCTTCTTCAATGATCTGAATACCCATTTCTTCCATCTTTGCAATGAGTGAAGTAAGGTGCTCAGGCACAGCGCCTTTTACAAGCACGTTTCCTTCAGTGATCGCAGCAGCAACCATGAATGTTCCAGCTTCAATTCTGTCAGGTATGATGTTGTGTTTTGCACCATGAAGTGTTTCAACACCTTCAATTTTAATGGTACCTGTACCAGCCCCACGAATTTTACCGCCCATGGCATTGATATAATTGGCTAGATCAACAATTTCTGGTTCTTTTGCTACGTTTTCCAAAATTGTTGTTCCTTCTGCTAATGCAGCTGCCATAATAATGTTCTCAGTTGCTCCTACACTTGGAAAGTCCAAATAGATTTTAGCACCTTTTAAGCGACCATTTACTTCCGCTTCAATAAATCCATTACCTACTTGAATCTTTGCACCCATAGCTTCAAAGCCTTTTAAATGTTGGTCAATAGGTCTTGAACCAATTGCACAACCACCTGGAAGTGCTACTCTTGAATGACCAGTGCGGGCCAAAAGTGGACCCATCACAAGAACGGATGCTCTCATCTTACGAACATACTCAAACGGAGCCTCATTTTGTAGAGCATTTGATGCGTCTACTGATACTTCGTTATTTTCAAAATGTACTTCTGCTCCTAAATGACGTAACACTTCATTAATCGTATATACATCGGAGAGCGTAGGTACATCACAAATTACGCTTTTTTCTGTACTTGCTAACAAAGATGCAGCGATGACTGGTAAAACGGCATTTTTTGCGCCTTCAACTTTGACTGTGCCGTTTAACTTTTGACCGCCGCGGACGATGATTTTTTCCAAGGTCTTCCCCTCCGCGTCCCAATTTCTCTATATTAATATTCAGTCGTTACGATTGGTGTGCCAACCGTAATCGTATGTTTTTTGTTCATTTCCGAACTTCTGATGGCTATTTGTACATTCAATTTTTGATTTGAAGTCATGATGAACTGTTCCCACTTATCTGTGTAAGCGGAAATCGATACAAAGTTAGACTCAACAAGATACTCAACAGGTTTCGCTTGAAACTCTTCAACTAACATGTTTGCTTTTTTTTGCAAAACAACATTCATCATACCATTTACATGACCATCGAGACAAGTAAAAATAACGAATTTTTCTTGTAAGATGCTTTTTGCATGACGCACGAATTGATCATATGTATTATTCCAGGTATTCAGTGGGCGAGTTCCTTTTTGCTCATATAATAAATACGACTTTGATTTGTCTTTTGTGTCGGTATTCACGAACAAAATTTTCGAAACTGTCTTATTTTTTTCGTCAATGAACGTTCCTGTGACTTTTGTGACATGTTCTTCTTTTTTTACAATCCACTCATATTGTCGTAGTTGTCTCTTCAAACGTTTCACTTTTTGCGAAAATTGTTTTTGAGAAAGTGATACGTTTGTTTTTGCATGAAGGGTCCACCCTTCAATATCAATTTGTTGATTTTTTAGTCCTTCAGCTATTTGGGACATTGGCGATGTTTCTTCTGCTCGAACTCCCTGCATGATCAACACAAAAAAAAGAATAAACGCAAATAATGGCCAGCCTTTTACATACTTTCTCACTTGTCATTCCCCCTTGCTACCATTGTTGCCGCTAGCAGGTGAATGCATACGTGGAAAAAGCTATCAGTGCCCATTCTTTTTTATGTGTTCTTCATTCTTTCCCGGTGATAAAACAGACAAAACTTTTTAAAACATATAAGGGATTTGTCTGGAGAAATTTAAATAGTCGAGGAAAAAATTACTAACGGTTGACGCGATTGCAATGGTTAATAAAATCATGAGCAATCTCGCTTGGACAATCCGTCCTTTCTTAATCATCGGTTCAATGTTGACTGCAAGTAGTGCCCACCAAGTGGCTGCAATAAAACACAGGTGCACCCCAATGCTGATCACAGCTTGTTGACCTAAGTCGTCCATATCAATCGAATCCTCCTTGTTTTTGATGATGTAAAGGAAAACTCCCTTTCATTATATCCGCTTAAAATGGAAAGATGATCAATTTGGAAAAATGAACTATATTTAACGTGAATCTCCACTTATTTCTCAAATAGGGAGATGTTATACTGCGAGTGGAAGGAGTTGAACACATTTGAAAGATTCATTTCCAGATTTTGTTGATCTGTACGGAGAAATCGTTCCCACCTTTGACTACGAATGGGAAGCCATTGCGTTCTACTTTGATTATAGACAGACACAACTGCAAGAGTTAGCAAAATTGTGTCATTTTCATAACATTTCTTTAGATGCATCTGAGGAAAGCTTGTATCAATTAGAATCTCTGTACTTCGACGCCTTTGCTCATCAACTGTTCGCTGAATGGCAGATGCCGATCGAAGTATTCGAAGCGATGATGAGCGTCTATTTGGGAGAGGTTGTCATTCGTCATCATTCTGATGCTGAATGGGTTGTTCAACCTTATATGGATTCCTCTCAGCAATTCACACTAGGTTTACGCCGAAACAACAAGACATGGCATAGCACACAATTTTGCGAAAACCTTTATCTTGAAAAGCAGGCTTCACATCCTTACGTGTCCTTATATCAGTCTTTACTTTAATTCGTTATAAAAAAATCCTTCTTATCACACGATAAGAAGGATTTTCTGTTTTATTTCCCTGCGACATTCAAACGGTTTAATGCCCGTTTTAATGCGAGTTCCGCCCGGCGTACATCACTTTCATTCGGGTGGTTCAAATGCTCTTCTGCACGCTGTTTCGCTGCTTTCGCACGATCTACATCAACTTTTTCTGATGTTTCAGCAGCCTGAGCAAGAATGGTCACTTGGTCTGGACGAACTTCAACAAAGCCGCCACTGACTGCAACCAATTCAGTTGAGTCACCTTTTTTTAAGCGAACTGCACCGATTTTTAGCGGAGCAACCGTTGGAACGTGGCCAGCTAGAATTCCAAGCTCACCGTTTTCAGCTCTCACACTGACCATTTCCACATCCGCTTGATACACTGGGCCGTCGGGAGTAACGATATTGACTTGAACGGTCTTCATGCTTTTACCCTCCTAAGGACCAGATTAGGCCTCTACACCCATCTCTTTCGCTTTCTCAATCACTTCTTCAATGCGACCAACTAGACGGAACGCATCTTCAGGAAGATGATCATATTTACCAGATAAGATTTCCTTGAAGCCTTCAACAGTTTCCTTCAAAGGTACATAAGAACCTTTTTGACCAGTAAACTGCTCAGCTACGTGGAAGTTTTGAGATAGGAAGAATTGAACACGACGTGCTCTGCTTACGATCAATTTGTCTTCTTCAGACAATTCATCCATCCCTAAGATAGCAATAATATCTTGAAGTTCTTTATAGCGCTGAAGTGTTTGTTGTACTTCACGCGCAATAGCATAATGCTCTTCTCCAACAATTTCAGGTGCAAGTGCACGAGAAGTTGACGCAAGAGGATCAACCGCTGGGTAGATACCCATTTCTGTCAGTTTACGCTCAAGGTTTGTTGTCGCATCAAGGTGAGCGAACGTTGTTGCAGGAGCCGGATCCGTATAGTCATCGGCAGGTACATAGATCGCTTGAATTGATGTAACTGATCCAACGTTTGTCGATGTGATACGCTCCTGAAGCTGACCCATTTCAGTTGCAAGTGTTGGCTGGTAACCTACCGCAGATGGCATACGTCCAAGAAGGGCTGATACTTCAGAACCTGCTTGTGTAAAACGATAGATGTTATCGATGAAGAACAGAACGTCCTGTCCTTGCTCATCACGGAAATGCTCAGCCATTGTCAAACCAGTTAACGCAACACGCATACGTGCACCTGGTGGCTCGTTCATTTGACCGAAGACCATCGCTGTTTTTTCGATAACTCCAGAGTCTTTCATTTCATAGTAAAGGTCGTTTCCTTCACGTGTGCGCTCTCCAACACCAGCGAATACTGAGATACCGCCATGTTCTTGTGCGATGTTGTTGATCAATTCTTGAATAAGAACTGTTTTACCTACACCTGCTCCACCGAACAGACCGATTTTTCCACCTTTGATGTAAGGGGCAAGTAGGTCAACAACTTTAATTCCCGTTTCAAGAATTTCAACTTCTGTTGAAAGTTGATCAAAAGATGGCGCTTGTCTATGAATCGGATCTCTTTGAGCTTCCGCTTTCAATGGCTCATCTAAGTCAATGTTTTCTCCAAGTACGTTGAATACACGTCCAAGCGTGACATTTCCAACTGGTACTGAAATTGGTGAACCTAGATCGACAGCTTCCATTCCACGTTTAACACCATCTGTAGATGCCATCGCAATGGTTCTAACTGTATCGTCACCTAAATGTAGTGCTACTTCAAGGGTTAATTCGATATCAACTTCACTTTCGCTTTCCGCTTTATGTGAAACTTTGATCGCATTATATATCTCAGGTAAGTGACCATCTTCAAAACGAACGTCTACAACTGGTCCCATGATCTGACTGATGCGTCCTTTTTTCATTGCATTCCCTCCTGACAATTATTTCTATTCTAAGGCGGCTGCTCCACCGACAATTTCTGTAATTTCTTGCGTAATCGCCGCTTGACGAGCACGGTTGTATGAGAGTGTTAAGTTGTCAATTAATTCTTTTGCGTTGTCTGTTGCGCTCTTCATTGCTGTCATTCTCGCAGCATGTTCACTTGCTTTACTATCAAGAAGCGCACCGAAAATCAAACTTTCTGCATACTGAGGAAGAAGGACTTCAAGAATTTCTTCTTCTGAAGGCTCAAACTCATATGATGCGGAACGTTTATCTGATTTTGTGACTGAAAGATCAGTAAGCGGCAATAATTTTTTCTCTGTTACTTCTTGAGAGATTGCGCTAACATAATGGTTATAGTACATATAAAGCTCATCAAATGCTTCATCTGAGAACATTTGAACTGTACTGCTTGCCAACTCTTTAATGTCAGCAAATGCCACCTCGTCTCCAAGACCTGTTACTTCAGAAATCACCGGAATACCGCGCTTTTTGAAGAAATCGCGACCGATTTTACCAATGACAATCACTGCATACTCATCGTTTGATGTATGACGAGATTGAATGGTTTGGTAAGCGGCACGCAAAATCGAGTTGTTAAAAGGTCCCGCAAGTCCTCTATCAGACGTAATGACGAGATAGCCTGTCTTCTTAACTGGTCTTGATAAAAGCATTGGATGCTTTGAGTTCGTTCCTGTTGCAACAGCAGCCACGACCTCTTGGATTTTTTCCATATAAGGTACGAATGACTTCGCATTGTTCTCTGCTCTGTTCAACTTTGCTGCTGAAACCATTTGCATCGCTTTTGTGATCTGACTCGATTTTTTCGTTGACGTGATCCTTGACTTAATATCGCGTAATGAGGCCAAAGAATTCACCACCTTTTTTCAGGAATCCGTGTTCATTTACGTGAAAAGAGAGAAAAAGAGAATCTTTTTCTCTCAGAAAGATTACAAATTAGTTACTTGGTGCAAACGTACGTTTAAACCCTTCGATTGCTGCTTTCCAGTCTTCATCAGCAGGCATATTTCCTGTTTGAGAGATTGTATCAAGCAAGTCTTTATGGTTTTCATCAAGATATAAGAATAGCTCTGATTCGAAACGATTTACATCTGCAACCGCAATGTCATCTAGGTATCCTCTTGTTAATGCATAAAGAATCGCAACCTGTTTTTCAACTTTAAGCGGTTTGTTTAAGTCCTGTTTTAGAACTTCAACTGTACGTGCCCCTCTGTTTAATTTCGATTGAGTGGCTTGATCAAGGTCTGATCCGAACTGAGCGAACGCTTCAAGCTCACGATAAGAAGCAAGATCCAGACGAAGTGTACCTGCTACTTTTTTCATTGCTTTAATTTGGGCAGATCCACCAACACGTGAAACTGACAAACCTGCGTTTACCGCTGGACGGACACCTGAGAAGAAGAGATCAGATTGCAAGAAGATCTGTCCATCTGTAATCGAAATAACGTTTGTTGGGATATATGCAGAAATATCGCCTGCTTGTGTTTCTACGAAAGGCAATGCCGTAATAGAGCCGCCTCCCTTTGCATCACTAAGCTTCGCTGCGCGCTCCAATAAACGAGAGTGAAGATAGAAAACATCACCAGGGAATGCCTCACGACCTGGAGGACGACGAAGCAATAGTGAAAGCTCACGATAAGCTGCCGCTTGTTTAGAAAGATCATCATATACAACAAGTACGTGCTTGCCGTTATACATGAACTCCTCACCCATTGTGACACCCGCATAAGGAGCAAGGTAAAGAAGTGGAGCTGGTTGTGATGCAGAAGCAGTCACGACAATCGTGTAATCAAGTGCACCATGCTTACGAAGTGTTTCTACAACACCACGAACTGTAGATTCTTTTTGCCCAATTGCTACATAAATACAGATCATGTTTTGATCTTTTTGGTTTAAAATTGTATCGATCGCAACAGATGTTTTACCTGTTTGACGGTCACCGATGATCAATTCACGCTGTCCGCGGCCAATTGGAATCAAGGCATCAATTGCTTTAATCCCTGTTTGAAGCGGCTCATGTACAGATTTACGATCCATAACGCCTGGCGCTTCACTTTCGATTGGACGAGTTTTGCTTGTTAAAATTGGGCCTAAGCCATCAACAGGCTGACCAAGTGGGTTCACAATACGACCGATGAGCTCTTCACCGACTGGAACCTCCATGATACGTCCTGTACGTTTTACGTCATCACCTTCGCGGATATCTTTGTAAGGTCCTAAAATAACGATACCTACGTTAGACTCCTCAAGGTTTTGAGCCATACCCATTACACCGTTAGAGAATTCAACCAATTCTCCCGCCATAATGTCGTCAAGGCCATGTACACGCGCGATACCGTCCCCTACTTGGATGACTGTACCGACATCTTTTACTTCAATTTCAGATTGATAGTTTTGGATTTGCTGCTTTATCAGCGCGCTAATCTCTTCAGCTTTGATACTCACTAAGGTTTCACCCCTTCTAACGATTTTCGCCTGCAAGTTGACGTTCAATGCGTGAAAGTTTTCCACTTACACTGCCGTCATAAATGCGGTTTCCGATACGGATTTTCACTCCGCCTATTAAATCCTTGTCAATCACGTTTTCAATACGAAGTGATGTGACGCCGGCTTTTTTGGCAAATACTTCAGATATTGATTGAATTTCAGGACCGCTTAGTGGTTTCACTGAGTACACGATCGCATCCTCTGTAAGTCTAGTACGGTTTGCTAGTTTCACAAACTCTTCTGTCATCTCAGGGATGATATTCGTGCGACGGCGGTCGATTAGTAAATAGAGCATGTGCAAGACATGTGTTGAAACACCTTGTAAAGCTTGAGCAATTAAGGTCTTCTTTTTGTTTGCAGAGATTTTCGGATGGACAAGAAAGTCATTCAGCTCTTTTTCAGCTTTTAGAACTTTTTTGATCTCATTTAGCTCTTTTTCAGTTTCGTCTACTGCCGAAGAAGCAAGAACGATGTCAAAAAGAGCAGAAGCGTAACGCTTAGAGACAATTGTTACGCTCATCGGCTTTCGCCTGCCTCTTTAAGGTAGTCTTGAATCAGTTTTTCCTGTGCTTGTTCATCAAGCTCTTTTTCAATCACTTTAGATGCAATCAAGACAGAAAGTGATGCAACTTGTTCACGTAGTGCGGCAACAGCTTGTTCTTTCTCTTTCACGATTTCAGTTCTAGCCGCTTCTTTTAAACGCTCTGATTCCTGACGCGCAGTATGAATAATTTCTTCTTTTTGCTTTTCGCCAAGTTTCTTTGCATTTTCGATCATCATATGAGACTCTTCTCTAGCTTCTTTTAATAACACGCGTTGCTCTTCAAGAAGCTTTTCAGCCTCTTCACGTTTTAGTTCAGCACTTGAAATTTCATTTCCTATATGATCTTCACGCTGTTGCATAATCCCTAGTAAAGGCTTAAGCGCATATTTCTTTAAAAGCGCAAGCAAGATAAGCAAAGCTACAAGTTGGAAAAGCATGTCCCCACCTGTAAATACGCCACCACCTGCTCCTAGTACCATTGGTAACTGTGACATTTTTGTAAGGCAACTCCCTTCTTCAAGTTAATTGTTAAGAAACCAATAAAACATAAAGGAATGGCGAAGGTTCTGTCTAGAATGATCTTCGCCATTTCATTTCATATAGTGCAGTTCTTAACACATTAACCAAAGAATGCAAGGAATGCGATAACTACTGCGATGATCGGAACAGCCTCAACTAATGCAACCCCGATGAACATAACTGTTCTTAGTTCTCTTCCAGCTTCTGGCTGACGAGCGATACCTTCTACTGTTCTTGAAACGATTAATCCGTTACCAATACCTGCACCTAGTGCTGCTAAACCAATTGCAATTGCTGCTGCTAACATACTCATTTATAAAGCTCCTCCTTTAATTTACGTCCGTGTATGGACAAGAAAATTTTGATTTTAGTGTTCATCGCTGACTTTATGTGAGATATACACCATTGTCAGCATTGTGAAGATAAATGCTTGGATGGCTCCGATAAATAAACTAAATCCTTGCCAAGCAAGCATTGGCACAATCGCACCAATCGTTCCGACGATGCCAAGCCCAATGTTATGAGCATAGAAATTAACTGATAATCCCGCAATCAGACCAAGTAGAATTTCTCCAGCAAAGATATTACCATAAAGACGCAAACCAAGCGTTAATGTGTTTGCAAATTCTTCAATTATCTTAAGTGGAAATAGAAACGGAATCGGCTCGAGGAAACCTTTCACATAATTCTTCATTCCTCTATGTTTAATCCCATAATAATGAGATAGACCCACAACAGTAATAGCTAAAGTCAGCGTAATGCCTGGATCGGCTGTAGGTGATTTCCACCAAAGCTCATCCCCGATTGTGATGGCAAATGGTAAGCCAAGCATGTTGGAGACAAATATGTACATAAGCAATGTCACACCCAGTGCGATAAACGGGGCACCTGTCTTCATGTCCATGGAACTTCCGATGATATTACGTACGAAATCAACAACCCATTCCATGAAGTTTTGTGCTTTAGTAGGCCGGATTGCCAATCTACGTGTCGTTAAAACTGCGATTAAAAATACAATGATGCTGGCTACAGTGATCATAAGGACATTGGACATGTTGAATGTTAATCCTAGAAATTCTTCTGTTCTTGCACCGTGGTTCAAAGAGTATTCACCTCTCTTCCGTAGTAGAGCGTTTTAGCTGAATGAAGGAATCTATCATAATGACAGGATAAATTGTCATTAAACCAATAACAACGCCTGCCAGATGAACATATTCTGGATAGCGCCAAGCAATGGCACCTGCGATCAGTCCGTTGCACCATCTTGCCGCACTTCCTAGAGAACGAATAGGTTTACCCGTTTCAATGGAGTGATCAAAGGCTCGCATTCTCTGCAAAATCAGCAGTAAATTAAAGAAACTGAAGATCGTGCCGATAATTAAACCAAGAAATATTGTTTTATAGCTTGGCAGCGCATATCCTAAAACGAAAATAGCCAAGAGATATAACATATATTTACTTTGCCTGCGAAAAATCTGTTTAGGATCATCCATTAAATATCTGTCTCCTGATGAAGAATATTGTGAAAAAAGGCAAAAAATGGTGATTAAACCCGAGTAGAAGACCCTTATAGTAAGGAGTCCAGTTCAAAAAAAACCAATCACCCAATTGTCTGTTTTTGGAATCAGACTTGACATCTTAAGATCTATGGGATTCTGCTTCATTCGCTGATATGAACCTGTTTTATTTGGGTTTTTTTAGGATTCACAATGAGGATTAATAGAGTGCTATAGGCTATGAAAACCTTACCATAATACCCTCGTTTAGCATACAATAGCCTCTATGATGTGTCAATCCGTTGAAAGTTAAAAAACTTTTCTATAATGACGGAGCACACAGAATGTTCACATTTTCAACACACTTTATTAAAAACATCTCGCTTTTTGTACAAAAAGCGATTCTTTCAGGATAAATCACAGCAACAAATGTGCTTTTCCTTGATGAGAATGTGTTGCTAAATATAAAAAAGGCGAACAATCTTCTGAAAAACAAAAGTCATGTACGGATTTCATACATGACCTTTATTTGCTTAAATTGTTATTTTGTACCATACATACGATCGCCTGCGTCGCCAAGCCCCGGAACGATGTAACCTTTTTCATTTAACTTCTCATCAAGTGCTGCAATATAGATATCTACATCTGGGTGATGCTTTTGCATTTCTTCTACACCTTCAGGAGCTGCAATGAGACACATGAAGCGGATGTTTTTTGCACCACGCTTTTTGAGACTGTTTAATGCTTCTACTGCTGAACCACCAGTGGCAAGCATTGGATCTACCACAATAAATTCGCGCTCTGCCACATCAGATGGAAGTTTTACATAATATTCTACTGGCTTTAATGTTTTCGGATCACGATATAAACCAACATGTCCTACTTTCGCCGCTGGAATGAGCTTCAAAATTCCGTCTACCATTCCAAGACCAGCTCTTAGGATCGGAACAACACCTAGTTTTTTACCTGAAATCACATTTGATTTTGCTACTTGTACTGGTGTTTCAACATCTACCTCTTCAAGTGGCAAATCTCTTGTGATTTCAAATGCCATTAACGTCGCTACTTCATCCACTAGCTCTCTAAATTCTTTTGTTCCTGTTTTTACGTCACGAATATATGTAAGCTTGTGCTGAATGAGCGGGTGATCAAATACGTAAACCTTTGCCATCGCTTGCTACAACTCCTTTTCTGTCATCTTCCGGTGAACTTTGCACACTTCCTACAATTCTACAGAAAAATACATCGTCTTTCAATATGATTCGCAAATCCTACAAAAAAAACCCACATGCCAAATATAGGCAAATGGGTCCGCTTTTTAATAATCTAACTCTTTATAAAGAGGGAAACGAGCTGTTAACTCAGATACACGTTTTTTCGCCTCTTCTAATTTCGCTTCATCTTCATGGTTTTTCAGTGCAAGTGCAATGATAGAACCGACTTCTTTCATTGCTTCTTTATCAAAACCACGGCTTGTTACAGCGGCTGTACCTACACGTACACCACTTGTAACAAATGGTTTTTCTGGATCATAAGGAATTGCATTTTTGTTTACTGTGACGCCAATTTCATCAAGTACGTTTTCTGCAATTTTTCCTGTAATACCGAGAGAACGCAAATCAATAAGAACAAGATGGTTATCTGTTCCGCCTGATACAAGCTGAATATCTTCAGATAGAAGAGTTTCAGCAAGCTGTTTAGCATTTTCAATGACGTTCTTCGCATATGTTTTGAAATCACCGTTCAATACTTCACCGAAAGAAACAGCTTTCGCAGAGATAACATGCATAAGTGGTCCACCTTGGATGCCAGGGAAGATAGACTTGTCGATCTTTTTGCCAAACTCTTCACGACAAAGGATCATCCCGCCACGAGGTCCACGCAATGTTTTGTGTGTTGTTGTTGTCACAAAATCAGCGTAAGGAACTGGATTCGGATGAAGACCTACTGCTACAAGACCAGCAATATGAGCCATATCCACCATGAAATACGCACCAACTTCATCGGCAATCTCACGGAACTTCTTAAAATCAATTTGACGAGGGTAAGCACTTGCACCAGCAACGATGAGTTTAGGCTTATGTGTACGTGCTTTTTCAAGTACATCTTGATAATCAATATGCTGTGTTTCTTTGTCGACACCGTACTCAACAAAGTTATACTGCACACCACTAAAGTTAACAGGACTACCATGTGTTAAATGTCCACCATGAGATAAGTTCATTCCTAAAACAGTATCTCCATGTTCAAGAATCGTAAAGTACACCGCCATGTTTGCTTGAGCACCAGAATGTGGCTGTACGTTTACATATTCAGCGCCAAAGATCTCTTTTGCGCGATCACGTGCAATATCTTCAACAATGTCGACATATTCACAACCGCCATAATAGCGTCTGCCAGGATATCCTTCTGCATATTTGTTCGTTAAGACAGAGCCTTGTGCTTCCATGACCGCTTCGCTTACGAAGTTTTCTGATGCAATTAATTCGATTTTGTCCTGTTGGCGTTTCCGTTCTTGTTGAATTGCTTTGAATACTTGTGCGTCTTGCTCAGGTAAATGTTTCATCAGCGAATCCTCTCCAATCTATTTCCATTCGATGTTTTCACCATCTCATTGTACACGGTTTTTGAGTGAAATGTAAAAGTTTTTTTTAGAAAATCGACTTCATTTTTATGAAAACACGAATATTCAAGCAGTAAAGCGCCTTCAACATTCAACATTATATTAAAAACATATGATCTTCTATTCCAATGTATATACCGCACGTTCGCCACCAATTAATTTAGGTCTCGTTCTTGCAAACGTCACATGTGCTTGTCCAAGACGATTCTTCTCTAGCCTAACAGGTACAGCAACACGCTTTAAATGCATGCCAATAAATGTATCACCAATATCAATACCTACATGGGCCGCAATTGTTTCTACTAGCACAGGATGTTCCATTTGTTTGTAAGCATACGCTGCCATTGAA
Organism: Bacillus sp. NPDC077027; assembly: GCF_050269555.1. NCBI lineage: Bacteria > Bacillati > Bacillota > Bacilli > Caryophanales > Bacillaceae > Bacillus > Bacillus sp. NPDC077027. Next base: position 556,143 of record NZ_JBNNIO010000002.1, read on the forward strand.
CCGCCCGCCTTCCGAACCGGTACTGCTGCGACCACCTCTAACTGAAGTCTGCAAGCAGTTTCTTCTTCTACCACTAGCGCTCGATTCAAATGCTCACAGCACTGGAAAGCCAGTTCAATTCCTGTCTCCTGCTTCAATGTTGCCAGCTCAGAAAAGATCGACTGCGCAATTTGTTCACTTCCAGATGTGCCGATATGTTCCCCTGCCACTTCTGATGTACTACAACCAATGACAAGAATTTGACCTCCGCGCAACTCCATTTTTTGATGAAACTCCTTTAGCATTTCAAACCAATCTTGACCAATGTTCATCATAGGCACTCCTTATAGGTGCTTTTCTTCATAATCAGTAATTTTACCGATTCGTAAAGCATGACGACCAGCTGTGAATTCTGTTGTCAGCCATACTTGTGCAATCTCTCTAGCAAGACCAGGTCCAATGACACGCTCTCCCATCGCAAGGATATTCGTATCATTGTGTTCACGAGTTGCCTTTGCACTAAATGTATCGTGCGCTAAAGCACATCTAATTCCTTTTACTTTGTTTGCTGAAATGCTCATTCCAATACCTGTCCCGCAGATTAAAATCCCTCGGTCTACTTCTCCGCTTACTACTTTATTCGCTACAGGGAATGCATAATCTGGATAATCCACAGATCCCGCTCCACATTCACAGCCCATATCAATATATTCAATATTTAACTCGTCCATCAGTTGTTTAATTTCTTCTCGAATATTCGTTCCACCGTGATCTGACGCAATTGCTACTTTCATGGGGCATTCCTCCTAAAGGTGAGTTGAAATCATGTATTTTCGTTTAATCATATTTACAGTTATATTTTACCCTCTGCCTCTCTTTTTGCAAACAAAAGCAGAAAAACCGTTTGATCAACGGTTTTATAAGTTGTTATCCATTTATTTAAAATGCCAGACCTAACTTTCTTTCTCTAGCTGTTCTGCTAGCTGATAGAGTAACACTTCTAACTCATCTCTTGTTTCTTGATAAATGCTTAGGCTTCCACCGAATGGATCGGATACATCGCCATCCATTCCTGTGGCAAATTCTTTTAGTGTGAACACCTTTCCTTTCGCCTGCCCATATTGCTCAAGGATAAACTGCTTATGCTGTGCTGTCATGGTGAAAATATAATCCGCTCCCTCTATGAGCTCCTCTGTCACCTTGGAGGAGGTATGATTGAGTGGAATGCTTTTCTCAAATAATGCTTCTACTGCTTGATAAGATGCTTTCCCATGATCAGATGCAAAAATACCGGCTGATTTCACCTTGACTTTTAAATGTTTTTCATCAGCAATTGAAGCAAAAAGGGCTTGAGCCATCGGACTTCTACATGTATTACCTGTGCAAACAAATAGGATATTCATTTTCCGCCCTCCTTTTCTTCTATTATATAGGAATATTGTCAAATTGGTATGTAAGAGGATTGGCTATAGAGGAAACAGCAACTTTATCCCAAACGACAATAATATGCTACCACCAAGCACACCACTGTATGCTCCCACCCATGAACGTACCTGCTTGCCTAATAAGAGCCCCACCCATGTGAGCATCATGCTAAAAAAACCAAATAATAAAATGGTCACAAGCACTCTTGAACCATATATACCAAGGCTTAAACCAACTGAAAAACTATCTAAACTAACACTAATAGCAAAAAGAAGTAAACCAGCTCCAACCGGGGCAATAAATGGGGTATCCTGTTTTTTGATCGCAGCAATCATCATTTGTAAGCCGAGCACCAAAAGCAACGAACCCCCTATATATGAAGCAAGCAGACCAAGCAGGCCTGATAATAGTTGCCCTGTTAACATACCTAAAAGCGGCATTAACATATGAAATAAACCAATCACCAGTCCAATGTACATGATTTGACGTACCCTTAATTGAATCATCCCCATGCCAAGCCCTACAGAAAAGGCATCCATCCCAAGCGCAAAAGCCATCATACTTAGTGTCAACAATTCTCCGGCTAGTCCGTTCATGTAAATCCCCCTTGGACACGCATTCTTCTTTAGCCTATGTTTGTCCAAAGGGGGTTAGAACTGTATGAATGCTATGAGAGAATTCGTCCTCCTGCCGCTTTTTGCAATCGATTCATAATGGCAGCTCCTACACCTTTATCAGAAAATCCTTCTGCAATAATGAGATCCACATCTGTTCCATCAAATTGTCTAAGAACATGATAAAGATTGGTAGCAATTGTTTCAGGTCGCTCTCTCCATCCACAGCTGTACACAACATCAGCAGAAAAAAGGTCCTTCTTTTCCTCAGTGGTCAGAACACCCACTTTACTGCCGTTGCTTCGGTATTGATCAATATGTGTTTGCATATCTACTTCATTCCCATAGAAAATATACATCTTTGCTTCAGGCGCATAATGTGCATATTTCATTCCTGGTGATACTGGCGCTTCGTCTTTTTTTGTTAAACCTGGGTCGATCTTTACTTCCCCTACTACTTGTTCAAGTGCTTCCTTTGTAATTCCACCCGGTCTTAAAATCACAGGAACATCCTCTATACAAGAAACAACTGTCGACTCTACCCCTATACCAGTAGGCCCACCATCTACTATTCCAGCAATCTTTCCATCTAAATCTGCTACAACATGTTCAGCTTGTGTTGGGGATGGCTTTCCAGAACGATTGGCACTCGGCGCTGCAATAGGTAGACCCGTTTCACGAATCAAATCAAGCGCAACAGGGTGATCTGGCATTCTAACCCCAACTGTGGATAAACCCGCGGTGACCTGTTTTGACAACGCTCCTTCTTTACAAGGAAGAACAATGGTTAAAGCCCCTGGCCAAAAAGCGTCCATGAGAGCTTGAGCTTTTTCATTCGTCACTTCAGCAAATGCATGAAGCTGTTCAATATCTGCAATGTGCACAATCAGCGGATTATCGCTTGGTCGTCCCTTTGCTTCATAAATTTTCATGACTGCTTCTGCTTCTTTTGCATTAGCGCCTAGTCCATACACAGTTTCAGTCGGAAAAGCAACAACTTCATTCTTTCGCAACAACTCAGCCGCCTGTTTAATTTGTGGATGGTATGTGGATAAATCACTTTCTAAATCCACAAGCCATCTTTTTGTCTTCATCATCATACAAACTCCTTTTAAAAAAGATAAAACCGTTGATATATCTCAATTATCCTGTTGAAAGTATAAAAGATGCTGATGAATAAAACAAGCGTTATCCACAATTTGTGGATAACGCTTGTTAAACAGTGGATAAGTATGTGTATAATTCCGTTATATGTGGTTAACTAACCTGTTTTTGTAGCACGACAGCATGTTGCATTTCTAACGAGTCTTTCGCATGCTGGGAAGTCCACATACTTTCTGGTATTTCGTTAGAAGGCTCAAATCCCATCAATTCTAGAAAATCCACACGAGACATTTGATTGGCAACAACATAGAACGAGGCAATGCCCTGTTTTTCTCCAAGGGTCTGCACACTTTGGAACAATGAGACGATATGACCTTGTCCCAGTTTGTCCGATATAACAAGTGAACGTAGCAAGCCTTCTTGTTCATTCAGCTTCTCAAGACCAAGACAGCCTGCCAGCTCATGATTTGCATCCTCCATTACAACAAACTGCGTGTGACTCATATTCAATAAACCCGTTTTTGCATGACCTCTTTTTAAAAAGGCTTCGATGGCGGCATGATCATCCTCTGTCGCTATTCTTAATTGATAAAACATGTTTTCACCTCATTTTTTTCTCTTACATCAACTCTATGAGACGAAACCGGATTTATACCAATTGTTAAGAGAAAAGGTTTGTGACCCATTCAACGATAAAGAATTTCACTTCACCTTCGTCTTCCTTCTCTTCTTTGACAACCTCATTTACAGGCTCTTTTGTTTGATTCTCTTCAACCTGCTGCGTTTCTTGACCTTCTCCATCCCCTTCAGGAGAAACGATTGCTTCTCCGTTTGAAAAGTCTAAGAAGCACAATGGTGGAAATAAAACGCACCACCAATTCGCCCCTTCTCCCTCACCAAGGGTAATCAGAATGGCTTCGTACTTGCCAGCAGGATAAACAAAGTTCCCATATAACTTTGTTGGAAAAGATACTTTTTCAAAGGTGACAGAGACGGATTGATGGATATTTTGTTCTTTCATTTTTTCTTTGGCGATTTGATTCATTTCTGGCAGCTTCGCACGAATGATAGTTCTTGCTTGTTCGATTGAAGTTAAGTCTTTGACCCATTCCGTCATACTTGCATTGACTTCATCTCGAATGCTTCGCTTGAGCTCTTGATCTGCCGCGCGATCACTGTTTGCCAAAATACGTAACCGAATGGCTTCATCTGGAATGACGACTTGCTGATTAGTAGACGCCTTTGCCGTATCCTCATTTCCTAAATTCATTAGTGCGCCGAATAATAGTAGAAACATATAAAAACAAATCATGGATTTCTTTTGTAACATGGTGAAATTCCCCCCGCTTTTAACTTTGCTACACACAGTGTGTCCAGGAATTCCATGTTGTAAACAGAGAAAATAAATGTTTTAGTAGATTATCAGATACATGAAAAAAACCGCTCCTTCATATGAACGGTTCTTGAATAATTATGATTGATAATCAGATGGGAACAACCTGCCATCCCAGTCTCTGCTGATTTTCAATCCATCCTTTGTTTGAATCACAGTCATCTGCCCTTTTTTCTCAATTTCTTTTTTAATCTTTCCTTTCTGGTCAATCAGTTGGATGACCATATCATAGTCAAATTCAATTCTGTCATCGCTTTCATCTGAAGGTGTGAATTTTATTTCTTTCAGTTTGATTTGACAGTCTTGGTCTTTCGCAGCCTCTAATACACTCGGGAACATGCTATCCTCAGTGTATTCTTGGTATTCATGCTCTGTTAAGTAGTATTGAAGTTGCTTTTTTAAATTAGAAATGTCATCTGTTCGGTTTACTGTGTATTGGACCTTTTTGAAGCTTTCTCCGAATGCAATTGCCTCTTTTTTAAAATGAGATTTGCCACAAGCACTAACGACCAACAGTACACTGACGATGACCAACATCATCGTATACTTTCTATTCACACGTTTCTCTCCTTCACGACAATTTTATGTAAAAACTCAATTATTATCAGAATGTTCATTCACTACTTTATATACGATTCTCTTTTACCATAAGTTTCATTTTTACATAATAAAATAGTCCGACTTTATTTAGCCGGACTTTTCGTTTGAATGTGTGCACAAACCGCTCGATCTTTTCCATTGATGTCTTTGACGATCTGGACATCAGTAGAAGGAAATGCTTGCAATAAGAGCGTTTGGACATCCTGCGCTTGTGTATGACCAATTTCAAAAACAACAATCGCTTCATCTTTTAAAACCCGATATAGGTCTTTAGTCATTCGTTTATAGAACCAGAGTCCATCTCGCCCATCTGTGAGTGCATGTGTTGGTTCATATTTTGTCACAACGGTTGATAAACCTTCCATTTCCTCCTGTGCAATATAAGGGGGATTGGATATGAACAAATCCACTTTTAACTTATGAGAGACGATTGGGTCAAGCAAATCTCCCTGTAAAAACTGCACATTTGCACTGAGAGTTTGATTGTTTCGTTTCGCTACTTCTAATGCTTCTTTGGATATATCTGATGCCGTCACTGACATGCCTTTCTTTTCAAGCGCAAGTGTAATGGCAATTGCTCCGCTACCAGTTCCAACATCAACAGCCGATAATTCCTGATCATTGGGAAATACTTTTTCAAGCATTTCCAATGCAGCCAATACCACTTCTTCTGTTTCAGGTCTTGGAATCAGTACATGTTCATTAACTTCAAATGATCGTCCATAAAACATTTCAGACCCCGTTAAATGCTGCACAGGTATCCCTTTCTCATGCTGTTTAACCAATTCGAAGAAATACCTGTCTCGCTCACTTGGCATGTCGTCATGAAAGCTAACAAGGAGCTCACTTCTACTCTTTTCCAGTACATGCATGAGCAGAATTTCCGCTGCATTTTGGTCCCTTCCCACTGCCGTTAACAAAGAAGAAGCCCACTTGAGGGCTTCAAATATCGTTCTTTGTTTAAGACTGTGCATGCTGGAGTTTTCTTGATTGATCTTCAACGATTAATGCGTCAATGACTTCATCAAGTTTACCTTCTAATATTTGATCAAGCTTTTGAATCGTCAAACCAATACGGTGATCCGTCACTCGGTTTTGCGGGAAGTTATACGTACGGATACGCTCTGAACGATCTCCTGTTCCAACTGCTGATTTACGCGTTTGATCATATTCTGCTTGTGCTTCACGCTGGAACTTGTCATAAATTCTTGCACGCAATACCTTCATTGCTTTTTCTTTGTTTTTAATTTGCGATTTTTCATCCTGACAGGAAACGACCACACCTGTTGGAACGTGAGTCAATCTGACGGCTGACATGGTCGTGTTTACACTTTGACCACCAGGTCCGCTAGAAGCAAATGTATCAACACGGATGTCTTTTTCATGAATGTCTACTTCCACTTCTTCCGCCTCAGGTAAGACAGCAACTGTTGCAGTAGATGTATGAATACGTCCACCAGACTCTGTTTCAGGAACACGCTGGACACGGTGAGCGCCATTTTCAAACTTAAGTTTTGAATATGCACCGCTACCACTAATCATGAAAATAATTTCTTTATAGCCGCCTGTACCTGTCACACTTGCTTCCATGACTTCCGTTCTCCATCCCTGCATTTCAGCATATCGGCTATACATACGGTAAAGGTTACCAGCGAATAACGCTGCTTCTTCTCCTCCTGCCGCTCCTCTGACCTCCACAATAACGTTTTTGTCATCGTTTGGATCTTTTGGAATCAACAGAACCTTTAATTTTTCTTCTAAACGTTCACTTTCATCTGAAAGCTCAGAAATTTCTTCCTTTACCATTTCGCGCATGTCAGCATCTAATTTTTCCTCTAACATGGCTTTCGCTTCATTTAGCTGTTCATATGCTTCACGATAGCTTCTATATACCTCAACAGTTTCTTGGATATCAGATTGTTCCTTTGAATATTCCCGAAGCTTCTTAGGATCATTCACTACTTCTGGGTCACTCAAATATTCATTTAACTTTTCATATCGTTCTTCGATTGATTTTAAACGGTCTAACATGGCCTTCACCTCTGTTTTGTGCGTAACAGTCTAATTATAGTATAGCGGAGTATGACAGTCAAAAAAAATTCCAAGCAATTTCATCATATGCGTTTTTTTGCTAGAAAACACTTTATTTGACGAATTCTTACTTGTTTTGTCTAACGTGAAGGAGCGTGTCCCTTCCTGAAGAATGTAATTATCTAAACGAGAAAAGGGAGGTTGTTAAGATTGACTACAAGTGAAGTTGCAAAGGAATTCGACGTCTCGGTAAAAACAATTCAACGCTGGGTAAAACAACTCCATATCCCTGTCAGTCGGAATGAACTTGGACATTATGAATTTGATGAGGAAACGCTGACGCTCTTAAAACAAGTGAAACAACAAATGAATGAAGGTGTATTGCTTCAAGACATCAGGCTTTCCATAGATGGAGAAACGTCCATTCAGCTTGCTCCTTCAAGAGAGACAGATGATCACTCACAAAAAATAGCAGCACTTGAACAAACAATCAAGCAGATTCTTCATCAGCAATCACAATATACAGAGATTGAGCTGCGCCTAAAAGATATAGAGCGCAAATTAGCAAAAAAGGCCGACGAAGGGGTCTCTTATCAACTTCTACAACACCGTAGAGAAATTGAAGAGCTTGCCACTTGTTTAGAGAAATTAACGAACGATGAGGGAAACAAAAAGCATCTAGTAGAAGATAAGGAAACTGTCAGAGCAGAAGTAAAAAAGAAGCGAGTTCTTTTCCCTCTTTTCAATTCTTTTCGTTAAAAAGGCCGCCTAATGTAGGCAGCCTTTCTTCTATTTTATGCTGTGAGTGCGATAATAATCGGTAAAGTGATGAGTGACATGATCGCACTGATGACAAATGCCGAAGCTGTTTCTGCTTCCTGTTTTTCAAAGCGAGTTGCAATCATTGCCGCAACTGCTGACCCTGGGAAGGCAACAAGTAAGACAGCTTTTGTAATTTCATCAGCCGAAAGTCCCATTAAAATAGCGATCAAGTACATAAGAACAGGCTGAACCGCCACTTTTAGCAAAGCAATACTAAACGCTGGTAGGCTGAGTTTGATTTTGCGAATTCCGACAGTCACACCGACTGCGAATAGCGCAACCCCTGATGTAACGCTTCCGATTTCCTCTAACATTTCATGTCCGATTGCAGGGAGTTTAAAGCCGAGAAGAACAAGAACAATACTTGCAAGCGGTGCAAGCGCAAGCGGTTCTGATAAACCATGCAAAATCGCTTTCGTTGTCATTTTGAGGAAACTTTCTCCCTCTTTGCCTTTTCCTTTTGTTTTTTCACCGACAGTAGAGACGATGATTGCAATTGGGTCGAGCATCGCATTTACAACTATTCCGGTAATTGCAATCGGAATTGCAACTTCTTGAGCCCCAAATAAACTACCTAGGACCGGAATCCCCATAAATGCAAAGGTCGGCTGTGCTGAGTTTAACGAGAAGATAGAAGAATCCGTTAAATCATATTTAAAAGCAAATTTTGTAACGAAAAGTATAATGACATAAAAGCCGACGATCCCTATAACAAGTGCAGTAAAAAACGGAATTTGACTATAAAACTTATCTTTTGGCGTTGACAGAATACTGGCGATAAAATGTGCTGGTAAAGCATACTTCGTAACAAGTGTACTTACACCTTTTGCAGATTTAGCATCATAGCTGCCGAAATGACCTGCAAACCACCCCAGCGCGATAACAAAGAAGATCGGTGCTAGGAGGACCAATATATTTAGAAAATCCATGTTGTTCTTCCTCCTTCAAATCCTTCAAAACATTATTGATATGCGGTATCGCTTAGGATACCCTAAACAATACCGCATTACCCTCAAAAATTTATTTTGCTCTAACTATTTTTTTGTATTGCGGAATCCACATTGCATCTTTAATAGCTTGTTCGATGTTATCAGGCGTTTTTCTTGCAACACCATCTTTAATCGCTGCCTTTGCCACTTCAACTGCAACTCGAATTGATACTTCTTGAAGTTTATCAATGCTTGGCAGTAAACCAGCGCCTGGCTTTTCATGATCAACCATTTCAGCTATAGCATCAGCTGAAGCAACAAACATGCTTTTGGTGATAATTTTAGATTCTGTTACGATCGAACCAAGTCCAAGACCTGGGAATACAAATGCGTTGTTTGATTGACCAATTTCATATTCAATTTCGTTGTATTCAAAGTTTTCAAACGGGCTTCCAGTTGCAACTAAAGCACGACCTTCTGTCCATTTGAATAGATCTTCAGGTACAGCTTCTGCAAGTGGTGTTGGGTTAGACATTGGCATAATCACAGGACGCTCTGTATGAGCTGCTATTTCTTTAATGATACTTTCTGTGAATGCTCCGCCTTGACCAGATGTACCGATAAGGATCGTTGGTTTTACACGACGAACTGCTTCAGCAAAGGAAATTTGTCCTTTTTCATCGCGCTCCCATCCTTCTACTTCAACAGAAGAGCGTAAGTATGGTTTCTGGAAGTCAAAAACTTCGTCTTCAAACTGATCTGTTAGAAGTCCTCTGTAATCAAGCGTCCAGAATGCATTGTTTGCTTCTTCTTCAGTAAGTCCTTCAAGAATCATCTTGTCACGAATTTGATCTGAAATTCCGATACCGGCTGATCCTGCTCCGAAGATCATCACGCGGTGGTTTTTCAACTGAGTACCTGTTTTCTTGACAGCTGCAAGGACACCCGCTAAAGTAATAGCACCAGTACCTTGAATATCATCGTTGAATGTGAGGATGTTGTCATTGTATTTCTTCATGATGTTACGTGCATTTTTGTTCCCAAGGTCTTCCCAGTGAAGCAATGCTTTCGGGAAGAATTTCAGTGCTGCTTTTACATAAGCGTCAATGAACTCTTCATACTTCTCACCTTGTACACGTTTGTGCTCATTTCCGATGTATAATGGGTCGTTCAATAATTTCTCGTTGTTTGTTCCAACATCTAACACAACTGGGATAACACGGCTTGGATCAATACCTGCTGCCGCTGTGTACACAGCCAATTTACCGATTGCGATGTTAATACCACCTACGCCCCAGTCACCAATTCCAAGTATGCTTTCAGAATCAGTTGCAACGATTAAGTCAATGTCTCCTGCAGTTGCATGCAGATTTTCAAATGCTTTTTCAATGCCGTCAATGTTGTTGATGGAAAGATATATACCATGAGGTCTTCTATATTCATGGCTATATTCTTGAATGGCTTCACCAACAGTTGGTGTGTAGACAACAGGTAGCATTTCACGCAGATGATCTGTTAACAGTTTGTAGAACAATACTTCATTACGGTTTTGCAAGTCGCTCAAGTAAACATTTTGACGAAGGCGATCTGGCTGAGCAAGAAACTGCTTGTACGCTCTTTCTGCTTGCTGTTCAAGTGTAAGAACAGTTGGAGGCAGCAATCCTTCTAAGCCAAGTTCTTGTCTTTCTTCTTGTGAAAAAGCAACGCCTTTATTCAACGTCGGGATCGATAATACATCTTTACCTGTCAATGTCGTCTCGAGATAACCTTCTTTTGTTCTCTTCACGTTGTTCATCAAAAAATACCCTCTTTCTAAAATATAAATAAAAGTTAATTATTAACCAGAAGAATGATTAAGGAGATAATCCTTAATCAAAAAAATTATGACAAGAAATCGAACTTTTCGTCTAAATGCTTTACACTACAGTTAGTCATTTTATGCCTGCTTTTGTCATAACGCAAGCAATGGACATTAGATAATTTTTTCATAGTGTTTTTTAATTTATTTAACTACAAATAATGAGTGCTAAAGCCAAAAAACACGATAGACAAAACGCAGCGGCATTTGCTATTTTAAATTGTCAAGTGTTGTATCCACATCTAATGTTGGTACTTCATGGTGGTGTCTACATCTCGCTTCATATGATTCCTGTGCACCAACTAAAATAATTGGATCATCGAAAGAAGCAGGCTTCCTGTCTATCAAACGTTGTGTTCTACTCGCTGGGGAGCCGCATACCGAACAAACTGCTTGAAGCTTCGTCACAAGCTCTGCTCGTGCCATTAAATTCGGAACAACACCAAATGGCTCGCCTCTAAAGTCTTGATCAAGACCTGCCACAATAACTCGGTAGCCTTTATCAGCCAATTGAGTGACAATATCGATGATGGTTTCATCAAAGAATTGCACCTCATCAATGCCAATGACATCTGTTTCTTCTGATATGTGCGCTAATATGTCTTTTGGCGAGGCGACTGATAATCCATCCACTGATGAACCGTTATGAGACACAACTGAACTTGTACTATAGCGATTATCAATGGCAGGTTTGAATATTTTTACTTCTTGTTTGGCAAAAGTGGCTCTTTTGACTCTCCGAATCAATTCCTCCGATTTTCCAGAAAACATACTGCCGCAGATGACTTCAAGCCAACCGCTTTGTTTCATCACATACATATGGTCTTCTCCCCCGTTCTAGGTGTTCCATCAATACACGTAAAAAAACAGGCAAGAACGGATTCCTGCCTGTTTATTGTATCTATTATTACTTAAGACCGTATTTTTTGTTAAAGCGGTCAACACGTCCATCTGCAGAAGCGAATTTTTGACGACCTGTATAAAAAGGATGGCACTCAGAGCAAATCTCAATGCGAATCTCTTCTTTTACTGATCCAGTTTCAAACTCATTTCCACAAGCGCATTTGACTGTAGCTTTTTTGTAGTTAGGATGAATTCCTGTTTTCATCTACTGTCATCTCCTTCCGCCCTGAATCCAATTCGGAAACAGAGTTATTATTTCAGAGTAAATCTGAAACGCACATGAACAAATTATAACAGTGCAAGTCTATGATTGCAAATGTATTTTTTCAGCATTTACCTTCTAGTTGCAGACATATTTGCCTGCTTCCATTCCTGTGTGAGAATATCAAAGAACTCTTGGTTTGTTTTCGTTTTTCTCATTTTTCGCATAAATTTCTCAGCGAAATCTGGTGTATCTGACATTGATTTTCTCATCGCCCACAGGCGGTCAAGGTGCTCTTTAGGCATAAGCAGCTCTTCTTTTCTCGTTCCTGAACGGCGAATATCGATGGCAGGGAATATTCTTCTTTCCGCAAGTGCACGATCCAAGTGAAGCTCCATGTTACCAGTTCCTTTAAATTCCTCATAAATAACATCATCCATACGTGATCCTGTATCAACAAGTGCGGTTGCAAGAATCGTTAAACTTCCGCCCTCTTCAATATTACGCGCTGCACCAAAGAATCGTTTTGGGCGGTGGAATGCGGCAGGATCAATCCCTCCAGAAAGTGTTCTGCCACTCGGCGGGATGACGAGATTGTAAGCACGGGCAAGTCTTGTAATACTGTCCATTAGGATAATGACATCTTTTTTATGCTCAACAAGACGCATAGCACGTTCAAGCACAAGCTCTGCTACTTTAATGTGGTTCTCTGGCACTTCATCAAAGGTTGAGCTTACAACATCACCTGCAACAGATCGTTCAATATCTGTAACTTCCTCTGGACGCTCATCAATTAACAGAACAATGAGTTCTGCTTCTGGGTGGTTTTCAGAGATGCTGTTTGCAATTTCCTTCAAAAGAATGGTTTTTCCTGCTTTAGGCGGGGCAACAATTAATCCACGTTGTCCAAATCCAACCGGTGCCATCATATCCATAATTCTTGTGGACACGTGGTTTGGTTGTGTTTCAAGGATCATTTGACGATCAGGGAATAGCGGTGTGAGTGCAGGAAAGTGTACACGTTCCTTTGCAGATTCCGGGTCGTCCCCGTTTACCGCTTCAACATGAAGGAGGCCATAGTAGCGTTCATTTTCTTTTGGAGGGCGAACCTTTCCGGAAACTTTGTCTCCGTTCCGCAAGTCAAAGCGTCTGATTTGAGAAGCAGAAATGTAAATATCTTCAGAGCTAGGTGAATAGTTGATTGGTCTTAAGAAACCAAACCCCTCTGATTGGATAATTTCTAGAACCCCTTCCATAAATAAGAGATCCTCTTGTTCTGCGTTTGCTTTCAGAATGGCAAAAATCAATTCTTTTTTTGTTAGTTTGCTGTAATAAGAGATTTTATAGCGTCTTGCTAACTCATACAGCTCTTTTAATTTCATATTTTCCAAAGATGAAATCGAGACATCTTTCAATATGGACACCACGCTTTTCCAGTCAATGTATTTCATTACAAATGCATGACCATTGTATTTGATTAGCTTTTTTAAACGAATTCCGCTTTTTTAGGATTTACCTAGCTCTATTGATAACGCTCCAACTCGTTATATCATATAAAGTAGGAACATGTGAATTGAGCTTTTAAATAGAGAAGGACAATGAGTATATCGTCATGATGCGGCAGTATTTAAACTTATTGAAGCTTAAAAGAAGTAAATTCGCAGAAAATTTCGCAGCACTCTTTAGTTTTACCTCATTTGCGGAGATTATTCAACTTTAATAGGCAAATGATATAAATTTGACACCTATATGAAAAGCGGGTAATACATACCCGCTCTGTTTTTATTACGGACGAATGACAAGGTTTGGTTTTTTCTTAAGACTATGTCTACCATCAACAAAACGAACAGTTCCTGATTTTGCACGCATAACGACACTGTGTGTTGTGCCAACAGATCCTTTAAATTGCACGCCTTTTAACAGTTCACCATCAGTTACACCAGTTGCAGCGAAAATGGCGTCATCGCCTTTTACAAGGTCTTCCATACGAAGAACTTTACCTACATCGAGACCCATTTTTTCGCAGCGTCTTAACTCTTCTTCACTTTGAGGAAGTAGTCTCCCATGGATTTCTCCGCCAAGTGCTTTAAGTGCAACAGCAGATAAGACTCCTTCAGGCGCACCACCAGAACCAAATAAAATATCAACACCTGTATGATCAAAGGCTGTATTGATTGCCCCTGCTACATCGCCATCGTTGATTAATTTAATTCTTGCCCCTGCTGCTCTAAGCTCAGCAATAATCTTTTCATGACGTTCTCTGTTTAAAACGGTGGCAACAACGTCTTCAATGTCTTTATTTTTTGCTTTCGCTACAGCACGTAAGTTATCAATCACAGGGGCTTCAATATCGATGCAGCCGACAGCTTCTGGACCAACTGCGATTTTATCCATGTACATATCAGGTGCATTTAGCAAGTTGCCATGATCAGCTACTGCAATCACTGCAAGTGCATTCCAGCCACCACTTGCGACAATATTTGTACCTTCCAATGGATCAACTGCCACGTCAACACGAGGGCCATAGCCGTTCCCAAGCTTTTCCCCGATATAAAGCATTGGTGCTTCGTCCATTTCACCCTCACCAATGACAACTGTCCCTTTCATTGGAATTGTATCAAACACATCACGCATAGCGCTTGTTGCCGCATCATCTGCTTCATCTTTTTTGCCTCTGCCCATCCAACGTGCAGATTTAAGTGCAGCTGCTTCTGTCACCCGTACTAGTTCCATCGATAAACTTCTTTCCATTTTTGTCCAAATCTCCTCTCACTGTCAAAGCCTTATGAATTTTGAAGTTCTTCTATTTCTTGGTCATTCAGCTTTTCACGCCAGATGGTCGCTCCTAAGCCTTCTAGTTTCTCCTCAAGCATGCTATAACCTCTGTCAATATGTTCAAGCCCTGTTATCTCTGTTACACCATCTGCCATTAACCCAGCCACTACTAGACATGCACCTGCACGTAGGTCGCTTGCTTTGACCTTTGCACCTTGAAGTTGCGTTTGTCCAGTAACAATCGCCGAACGCCCTTCCACCTTCATGTTTGCACCCATGCGGCGCAATTCGTCGATGTGCTTAAAGCGAGCAGAATAAATTGTGTCCGTTACAACACTTGTTCCTTTCGCTTTTGTTAATAGGGCAGTCATTGGCTGCTGCAAGTCAGTTGGAAATCCTGGATAGACAAGGGTTTTTAAATCAACAGGCTTGAGGCCTTCATTTCTTCCAACGATCAGCAGTTGATCATCACTTGTTTCAATTGTGAATCCCATCTCTCTTAGTTTAGCCGTAATTGATTCTAAATGAGTTGGTATCACATTATCAAGTACAACTTCCTGTCCCATGGCAGCTCCAGCAATTAAAAATGTACCTGCTTCAATGCGATCCGGAATAATAGAATGTTTGCATCCATGAAGGGACTGAACTCCCTCAATCCGAATGACATCGGTTCCTGCACCTTTAATTTTTGCCCCCATGCTGGCAAGTAGTGTTGCAACGTCGATGATTTCTGGTTCTTTTGCTGCGTTTTCAATGACTGTTTTCCCTTCAGCAAGAACAGCCGCAAGCATGATATTAATCGTGGCACCTACACTGACGACATCCAAGTAGATGCGGGCACCGACTAATTTTTCTGCACGCAAATAAATCGCACCCTGTTCATTTGTCACTTCTGCGCCAAGTGCTTCAAAGCCTTTGATATGCTGGTCAATTGGCCGAGGACCAAGATGACAGCCTCCTGGAAGACCGATGACAGCTTGCTTAAATCTGCCAAGCATCGCCCCCATCAAATAATAGGATGCACGCAGCTTTTTGACTTTTCCATTAGGAAGAGGCATGCTGATCATTGTCGATGGATCAACGACCATTTCTCCCTTTTCAAAGTTGACCTTGCCACCAATCTCTTCTAAAAGATCGCGTAATGTGGTGATATCTGATATATGTGGAAGGCCTTCAATGGTTACTGGAGAATCAGCAAGAATTGTGGCGGGAATTAGTGCAACTGCACTGTTTTTCGCACCACTAATATGTACGGTCCCACGAAGGGGATCACCGCCGGCAATATTTAACTTTTCCATATTTGTCTCCCTTCTTTAAAGAAGATCATTACTGGAGCTATACTGGTGTGGATTTCGCGCTAAAAAAGTCTTGTCCAAAATTTAGCCAATATCAAGAGAAAGAATACAGGTTAAACGAAATTTGTCGGAAGAAAAATAATCGAAGCTATGCGAGGCTGTGATGATCTCTCCTATACACAAAACGTTTCTAGCGTTTCCCGCAAGAATCGCGGCAAACGGATACCTGCTTCCGCTTGCCACAATTATCAATTTACTATGCTTTAAAGTCTGTTATTCTTTGTTCCAATCAGCTAAGAATTGCTCAATGCCTGCGTCAGTTAATGGGTGCTTTGTTAATTGATGAATCACCTTAAGCGGCATTGTTCCGATGTGAGCTCCTCTAAGTGCTGCTTCTGTCACATGTTGCGGGTGACGGATAGACGCTGCAATAATTTGTGTATCTAGGCCATGCACATCAAAGATTGTTTTGATTTCACTGATTAAATCAAGGCCATTGTGACCAATGTCATCTAAACGTCCAAGGAATGGTGATACATACGTTGCACCAGCTCTTGCCGCAAGAAGTGCTTGGTTTGCGTTAAAGATCAGTGTGACGTTCGTTTTGATGCCTAAATCTGTTAGTGCTTTGACGGCTTTTAATCCATCAGTTGTCATTGGAACTTTTACTGTGATGTTTGGTGCAATAGCAGCAAGCTCTTTTCCTTCTTCAATCATTTCTTCTGCTTTTAGTGAAATGACTTCAGCGCTGACAGAGCCTGAAACCACTTCAGTGATTTCACGTAAGCGATCATGGAAGGAAACATTCTTTTCTTTCGCTACTAAACTAGGGTTTGTTGTCACACCAGCAAGAACTCCGAGTTCATGAGCTTCTTTGATGTCTGAAATGTTGGCTGTATCGATGAAAAATAACATATGATCCACTCTCCTGTATAATGAAGTTTTCTGAAATGTGTGTTTGATTGCGCTTTCTCAAGATATGGAGAAAACCGCCTGTTACTGTCAGGCGGCTTTCAATCCTAATGGAATTAAGCTTGGTTAGAAGAACCAAATTCGCGCATTTTGCTAATAACAGTTGCTTTAATAGCGTCACGAGCTGGTCCAAGATATTTACGTGGATCATACTCTTCAGTCTTTTCTGCAAGAGTTTCGCGAACTGCTTTCGCAGAAGCAATTTGGTTTTCTGTGTTTACATTAATTTTTGCTGTACCAAGTGAAATTGAACGCTTGATGTCAGCAGTTGGAATGCCTGTACCGCCATGAAGAACAAGTGGAAGACCTGTCGTTTTACCGATTTCTTCCATTTCAGCGAAACCAAGGTTTGGTTCACCTTTGTATGGTCCGTGTACAGAGCCAAGTGCAGGCGCAAGGCAGTCGATGCCAGTGCGCTCAACTAACTCTTGGCATTCTTTTGGATCAGCATAAATAACGCCGTCAGCGATGACGTCGTCTTCTTGACCGCCAACAGTTCCTAGCTCAGCTTCTACAGATACACCGTGGAAATGTGCAAGTTCAACTACTTTAGCAGTTGTAGCAATATTTTCATCAAACGGGTGGTGAGAAGCATCAATCATGACAGATGTAAAACCTGCATGAATGGCTTTCGCACAAGATTCAAAGCTTGAACCGTGGTCTAAATGAATTGCAACAGGAACTGTTACATTGTATTCCTCGATAAGAGCTTTTACCATTGCGACAACAGTTTTAAAGCCGCCCATATAGCGTCCAGCACCTTCTGATACCCCTAGGATAACAGGAGATTTCTCAGCTTCAGCAGCCTGTAAAATCGCTTGTGTAAATTCTAAGTTATTTAAGTTAAATTGCCCTACAGCATAACCTTTTTCCTTTGCGTCTTTCAACATTTCTGTCATTGATACTAAAGGCATGATGAAAAATCCTCCCTATGTAGCTAATTTGCTTACTAAAAAAAGCTCTCTACCCTAGCATGACCAGAATTTCTCGCCATATGTAAAATTTCAAAGCCAGATCGCTTTCTTCTACTTATATAGGATACCAATTATTCGACAAATCGGCAACAAAATGAATTGATTCAATCATTTCCAGTTAGCCATTTGCTTCAAGAGGTAAGTATTCTTTTACCGCATCCCTAATTTCATCAATGTCGAATGGCTTTGCAAAATGCGTGAGCGCACCAAGCTCCTTCGATTCTTGAATCATATCTAACTCACCATAAGCTGTCATGATGATGACACGAATATCTTCGTCTATAACCTTCATGCGCTTTAAAATTTCGATTCCATCCATGCCCGGAATTTTCATATCAAGTAATACAAGGTTCGGTCTGTGATTCTTGACAATGTCTAACGCCTGAAGTCCGTTTGCTGCTTGAAACGTCTGATAGCCTTCTTTATGGAACACTTCGTTTAATAATATTCTGATACCGTACTGATCATCGACAATTAAAATTTTTTCATTCATCCGTTTACACCCCATTGCATTCATTTTTCGTCATAAAAAGAGCAGTTGTTAAATAATTCTGTTTGATTTTCGCATTTCCTTTAATTATAATAGATTACTTTACGACATTTTCTGAGTATTTTTCCTAATATTCTCTTTAAATATATTATAAAATGAGCTAACAGAAGGAGGAAATGAGTCTTGTTAAAAATTTTTACGACCCAGTTATCAGGTATATTTTCACGTATTGAAGGCAAAGGGACGGAAGCAATAGAAGATGGCAGCCGCCTTTTGGCACAAGCTGTCATTAGTGGGAACTCGGTTTATTTTTATGGCAAAAATGAGCTTGCCGCTGTTGCCTTAGAAGCCATCCACAGTCAGGAACCGTTTCCGGCGGCGAAGGTACTGCTAGATGATCAAGTGCAGTGCGCTTCACTTGATATGAGTGATCGAGTGCTTCTCTTCTACTCCGATCCAGAAGATGAAGAGATTCAGGCACTTGTCAAAAAACTATATGATCAGGGTACACCTATTGTCGGTGTAGGTCCAGCCCAAAAGGAACCTTCATTTGTTGAAGAACATTGTGATGTCCATATTGATTTCCAGCTAAAAAAACCGCTTGTACCTGCTGAAGATGGTACACGATATGGCTTTCCCGCTTTAATGGCTTGTCTTTATGTATACCATGCACTTTCTTTTACTTTAAAAGAGATTGTAGAAGAATATGAATAAAAAAACTGCCGACAGTGATGTCCGGCAGTTTTTGTCTTATTTTGATTCAGCAGCTTTTAGAGAAGCGCCTACGAAAGCTTGAAACAGTGGCTGTGGTCTTGTTGGTCTTGAAGTGAATTCTGGATGGAACTGAGATGCTAAGAACCATGGGTGATCCTTCAGTTCGATAATTTCAACAAGTCGACCATCTGGACTTGTTCCAGAGAAGACAAAGCCTGATGCTTCCATTTGCTGTCTAAATTCGTTATTGAACTCATAGCGGTGACGATGGCGTTCATAAACCACTTCATCGTTGTAAGCAGTAAATGCTTTTGAACCTTCTTCTAATTTACATGGATAAAGGCCAAGACGAAGTGTTCCACCTAGGTCCTCTACATCCTTTTGTTCTGGTAGAAGATCGATGATGGGGAATTTCGTTTCTGGATCAATTTCTGCTGAGTGTGCACCTTTTAGTCCTAGTACGTTTCTTGCATACTCAATGGATGCCACTTGCATACCAAGGCAAATACCGAAGAAAGGCACTTTGTTTTCACGTGCGTATTGTGTTGCGATAATTTTCCCTTCTACTCCACGGTCACCGAAGCCACCAGGCACAATAATACCATCAACGTCATGAGCAAAGTCAGAAATATTTTCAGCTGTTACTTCTTCTGCATTGATCCATTTGATTTGTACGTCTGCATCAAATGTATAACCGGCATGACGAAGAGATTCGACAACAGAGATATACGCATCTTGCAGTTCAACATATTTTCCGACAAGTCCAATTGTGACTTGTTTGGATAGATTTTGCACTTTATTGACAAGCTCTTTCCATTCTTCCATGTTTGCATCTTGGCATTCTAGCTTCATATGTTCACATACAAGCTTATCCAGTCCTTGCTTTTGAAGATCAAGTGGAATGGAATAAAGTGTATCCGCATCTTGACACTCGATAACAGCTTTTGTATCAATGTCACAGAATAGGGCAATTTTATCTTTCATATCTTGAGTCATTGGCATTTCCGTTCTGACAACGATGACATTTGGCTGAATACCAAGGCTACGTAATTCTTTTACACTATGCTGTGTCGGTTTTGTTTTCAGTTCACCTGCCGCACGAATATATGGTACAAGCGTACAGTGGATATACATCACATTTTCGCGTCCAATGTCACTCTTCATTTGACGAATAGCTTCAAGGAATGGAAGGGATTCGATGTCACCAACTGTTCCACCTATTTCTGTAATGACGACATCGGCACCGGTCTCTTTTCCAGCACGGTAGACGCGGTCTTTGATTTCATTTGTAATGTGAGGGATGACTTGAACAGTCCCACCAAGGTAGTCACCACGACGTTCTTTTTTCAATACCGTCGAATAGATTTTACCTGTTGTAACGTTGCTATATTTGTTTAGGTTGATGTCGATAAAACGCTCATAATGTCCTAAGTCAAGGTCAGTTTCAGCACCATCATCAGTGACAAATACTTCTCCATGCTGATATGGACTCATCGTTCCTGGGTCTACATTTATATAAGGGTCGAACTTTTGAATTGTGACATCCATCCCTCTATTTTTAAGAAGGCGGCCTAATGATGCAGCCGTGATTCCCTTACCAAGTGAGGAAACAACTCCTCCTGTTACAAAAATATACTTTGTCATTTCATATACTCCTCTCTTTTTTACCCTTGCATGCAAAAGGCATGCACAGCTTCATCCATCTAGAGTTTAGCCCTAAATCTCTTGAAAAATAAGAAAGCTCCCTTTCAAATAAATGAAAGGGAGCGTAACGAACGTATCTTTACATACTCTTTTTAAAGAGCCCAAAATACATACTACATAGTTCGCTCTCGAAAGTCAAGACGGTTTTCTTCCTGTTTTAAGGGAGAGATGAGAGGTTTATTTTTCTTCTTCCTCTTCTTCTAAATCGTCTTCTTCGATTTCAGAAAGACCATCGTCATCCTCGTCATCTTCATCATCGAACTCATCAAGCTCTTCATCTTCTAAATCAAGATCAGCGTCATCTTCTACGATGTCAAGATCTTCTTCAAGCTCTTCAACCTCTTCCACTTCTTCAATTTCATCGAAGTCTTCTTCAACGGCTGCTGCTTTTGTTTTTTTCTTTTTCGCTTTTGTTTTGACTGCCGGCAGAGATTCTTCTTCAAGCTGGTCAATTGGATACCAGCTACGAAGCGCCCACTTTTGATCAGCAAGTGAGATAAAGCGACCATCTATATTTAAGTCTGTATAAAATTGTGCAATCTGATCATCAAGATCAGACTTTTGAATTCCTTGCAAACGGACGATTTCATCTATTAACTCGGAAAACGTAATCGGTTTTTTGTTGCCTCTAAAAATTTCATACGCAAGTTCAACTAAAGACATTTGATTGAGCTGCTCCTGAGAGTATTGTTTCAAACTCAAGGCCAGACACTCCCTTTCTATTACATGTATGTATCCATTTATCAGTGAAATAATAAGTATTTATACCTTATTCTTACGACAAACCATACCTCTCATTATAAACAAATTAGAGGAGTTTATGCCACCTTTATCGCTGTTAAATTATGATTTTTTCACAATTTAGTGATAGGCAGTGAATATTCTTGTGAGAATAGGCAAATTTTCTTTACAACCGTCTTATGATTTTTCCTTGGAAATAGAAGATTGGTTTTTTGTCGCTGTTCATCTTCAATTTTAACATTTTCTTGAAATGACTTCTATTACCTATTTTTTCAGCGGATGCGCTCTTTACGTTTATTTTTCTCTTATGCAAAAAAAGCATCGCGAATGGCTCGCCCGATGCTTTTCGCTCATTATTTCTACCACAATGTCTGTAAAAGTTAAACAGTGTGGAATATTTATGAATGCTATATAGTAGAAGCCTTATATAGACGGCTAAACTAGTAGTTTCCTTGAGATGACAAGCCTTTGAATCTCTTGCGTTCCCTCATAGATTTGTGTGATCTTGGCATCTCGCATGTAGCGTTCGACTGGATAGTCTTTCGTATAGCCGTATCCACCAAATATTTGTACTGCTTCAGTCGTTACTTTCATCGCCGTATCACCCGCAAATAGCTTTGACATCGCCGATTCCTTTCCATATGGCAAGCCCTGTGTTTCAAGCCAAGCTGCCTGATACGTAAGTAGTCTTGCCGCTTCTATGGCTGTTGCCATATCTGCTAGTTTAAATGCAATTCCCTGCTGCTGAATAATCGGTTTCCCAAACTGTTTGCGCTCTTTTGCATAGGAGACGGCCGCATCTAGTGCGCCTTGGGCAATACCTACTGCCTGTGCTGCGATACCATTCCGACCGCCATCTAGTGTCATCATCGCAATTTTAAAGCCATCTCCTTCTTCACCAAGTCGATTTGCTTCGTTAATGCGGCAATCTTCAAATATGATTTCGGTTGTTGGTGATGAACGAATGCCTAACTTGCTTTCCTTTTTTCCAATGAAAAAACCATGTGTATCCTTTTCGATGATAAATGCTGTTGTTTGCCGAGGCTTTGAATTGGGATCAGTTACAGCAAATACAACATAGTAATCTGCGATTCCACCATTTGTAATAAAAATTTTAGAGCCATTGATTACATATTCATTGCCAGCCTTAATTGCAGTTGTTTTCATTCCGCCTGCGTCTGAACCTGAGCCGCTTTCTGTCAGTGCATATGCACCAACCTTCTTGCCTTCTGCTAAAGGCGTTAAATATTGCTTCTTTTGTGCTTCCGAGCCAAAGGTATAGATCGGCCAAGAGGCAAGTGATGTATGAGCTGATAACGTTACACCTGTGGACGCACAAGCTTTAGATAATTCTTCGACTGCAATGACATAAGCTAAATAGTCACTACCAATACCGCCATAGATTTCTGGCCATGGGATTCCTGTTAGTCCAAGCTCCGCCATTTTTTGAAAGATGGCTGGATCATACATTTCGTGCTCATCTCGCTCTGCAGCTGTCGGTTCCACTTCATTCTTCGTAAAATCCCTCACCATTTTTTGAATCATTTGATGTTCATCACTTAAGATAAACTGCATATGAGCCACCTCATTTCGTTATAGCTGTTTACAAATGACGAGCCTTTGAATTTCACTCGTTCCTTCATAAATCTCACATATTTTCGCATCGCGGAAATAACGCTCTGCTTGGAAATTCTTCGTATAGCCAGCCACTCCAAGAAGGTGAAGTGCTTCTGTACTTACCTCAACTGCTGTATGAGAAGCGAATAACTTTGCCATAGATGCCTCTTTCACAACAGATCGACCTGTTTGTTTCAGAGCAGCCGCCTGATAGACGAGCAACCTAGACGCTTCAATCTTAGTAGCCATATCTCCTAATCTGATGGTCGTTTCAATTCCCTTGGGATGCTTCTTTAAATAAGAAATTGCTTCATCAAGAGCCGCTTCTGCAATTCCAAGGCTTTGTGCCGCAATTCCGATTCGACCCGCACTTAAGCTAGAAAGTGCGATTTGAAAGCCTTCCCCCTCTTTTCCAAGCAATTGAAGCTTCGGGATATTAACCTGATCAAAATGAAGTGAAACTGTTTTTGAGCCATGAAGCCCCATCTTCTTTTCATCTTTTCCAATAGAGAATCCCGGTGTTCCCTTCTCCACAATAAATGCCGAAATGTTGTTTTTAGAGGCGGTCTGATCAGTTACGGCAAATACAAGATACACATCTGCCTCACCACCATTGGTAATAAATATTTTTGTTCCATTTAGTAGATAATGATCGCCTGTTCGCTCTGCTTTTAATCGAATACTAGATGCATCTGATCCAGCCGTCGGTTCAGTTAAACAAAATGCACCGAGACTCTTTCCAGATGCAAGTGAATGGACATACGTTTCCTTTTGCTTATCACTGCCAAATGTAAGGATCGGTAATGTGACAACGGAGGTATGAACAGAGACAATGACACCTAACGTTGCACTTACCTTCGACAGTTCATGAATGGCGAGAATATAAGAGGTGAAATCTGTTCCCATGCCACTATAGGACGTTGGAATTGGCATCCCTAAAAACCCTCGCTGCCCCATTTTGTCTAGGAGTTTTTTGGGGAAATGCCCTTGCTCCATGATTGGAATTTCGCGCATCACTTCTTCCTTGGCAAAAACGACAGCCTCGTGTTTCCAACGACGCTGTTCTTCTGTCAACCTTACATCCATATGAACTCCCCCTATTAAAGGTCGTGATATGTGTAAAAGCCTCTTTTTGTTTTCCTGCCAAGCCAGCCTGCACTCACATATTTCTTAAGGAGCGGACAAGGTCGATATTTACTATCACCAAGACCCTCATGAAGGGTATTCATAATAAACAAGCATGTATCTAGCCCAATCAAATCTGCCAATCGTAACGGTCCCATCGGGTGGTTCATCCCAAGCGTCATTATGCCATCAATGCTTTCTACATCGGCAACCCCTTCATAGAGTGTATAGATTGCCTCATTGATCATAGGCATTAAAATACGGTTTGAAATAAAGCCTGGGAAATCCTCGACTTCAATGGGGGTTTTACCTACTTTTTTTGCAGTTTCGCATACTGCTTTGTACGTGTCTTCATTTGTTTGCAAAGCTCTAATTATTTCTACAAGTTTCATAACAGGCACAGGATTCATGAAATGCATACCAATGACCTGCTCTGGCCTTTTTGTGACTGCCGCAAGCTCTGTAATGGACAATGATGAAGTATTGGTTGCGAAAATGGTCTGACTATCTGCATACTGATCAAGCGCTTCGAAAATATGCTTCTTCGTGGTCATCTGTTCTGAAGCTGCTTCTATGACCAAATGTGCCTGTTTCACATCTTTTAGATCGTTTGATACTGCTAAACGTTGGGTGATGTCTCGTACGGCTTGATGCGCTAATTTGCCTTTTTCTGCTCGTTTGGTTAGTTGTTTTGTCATGGATGAGATGGCTTGATGAATGCGTTCTTCTGTCAAATCATATAGCAGTACTGTATAGCCCGATTGAGCAAATACCTGTGCAATTCCAGACCCCATTTGACCTGCACCGACGACCATAATTGTTTCTTCAGTACTCATTAGATCGAACACCTCCTATCTCACTTGAATCATGATGGCATCACCTTGACCACCACCACTGCAAATCGACGCAATTCCAATCCCACCGCCTCTTTGCTTTAACGCATGAGCAAGCGTTAAAATGATTCGAGCACCACTTGCCCCAATTGGATGCCCAAGCGCAACCGCTCCACCGTTAACGTTGATTTTTTGTCTGTTTAAGCCAAGCATTTTTTCACAGGCCAGTGCAACGGCAGAAAATGCTTCATTGATCTCGAAAAGGTCGATGTCCTCTAAGCGCTTCCCAGTTCTTTGTAATAATTTTTGGATAGCAAGTGCAGGTGTTTTTGGGAAATCCTTCGCCTCTAATGCCACTTGGACGTGCCCTAATATTACCCCCAGTGAATTCATCCCCTGCTCCTCCGCATACGCTTCATCCATCAACACAAGCGCACAAGCACCATCATTCACACCGGGCGCATTGCCTGCTGTAATCGTGCCTTCTCTACCAAAGACCGGCATCAACTTCGACAATCTTTCATATGACGTATCCTGCCGTGGGGATTCGTCTAAGGTGATGGTCTGAGCCCCTTGTTTCTGTTGAATGGTAACAGGCGTTATTTCTTCCTGAAAATATCCTTTATTTCTCGCTTGAACCGCTCGTTCATGGCTTCTTAGCGCCCATACATCCTGTTCTTCTCTCGTAATTCCTAGCTCTTTTGCTACCTCGTTGCCATACTCGCCCATATGTGAACCGGTAAAGGAGCAGGTGAGCCCATCCTCGAGCATGGCATCTTTTACAGATCCATCGCCCATTTTGAAACCCCACCTTGCTTTCTTTAAAAGGTAAGGTGCATGCGACATTGATTCCATTCCACCGGCGACAATGGTACGCGCATCACCAGCGCGAATGATCTGATCTGCTAAGCTCACACTTCGCATGCCAGAAGCACATACCTTGTTGATTGTTTCAGTTGAAACAGACCAGGGAATGTCCGCACTTCTTGCCGCTTGTCTCGAAGGTATCTGTCCTTGTCCTCCTTGCAATACAGTTCCCATCAAGACTTCATCGATGTTCTGTGGTGCGACCGATCCTTTTTCGAGCGCCGCTTTTATGGCTATTCCTCCAAGCTCTGATGCCGTTTTACTGCTAAGCGTTCCCCCTAGTTTTCCAAAAGGTGTTCTCGCTCCAGATACAATGATTGTCCTTCCCATTTCATCCCCTCCTGCGGGTGCTGTCAAAAAGAAAAAAAGGATGCATGTGCATCTTGAACATGTCGATTCCAATCAGCATTTGATTGAAATCGACATGCTTTATACATCCATCCTTCAGAGCTTCCTGCTCATGAAGCGTGTGACAGATTGCTTCCAAAGACAGATTTCTCAAGAAGCTCTGCGACATCGTATGTTCCGACCTGATCCTCTACTTCCTTCGCTTTCGTCCCATCTCCTAACATAGTTAAGCAATACGGACAGCCAGAACTAATGACAGTTGGTTGAACGCTCAATGCTTGTTCCGTGCGCGCAGTGTTTATTCGATTTCCTGTCTCTTCTTCCATCCACATTAATCCACCACCAGCTCCGCAACACATGCCATTTTCACGATTTCGATCCATCTCCTTTAATCTTACGCCTGGAATGGCATTTAATATGTCTCTTGGTGGGTCGTACACTTCATTATATCTGCCTAGATAGCATGAATCGTGGAACGTAATAACCTCGTTTACCTCATGTATTGGCATTAATTTCCCTTGTTTCACTAGCTCAGCTAGTAGCTCTGTGTGGTGATAGACCTCTGCTTCTAGTCCGAAATCTGGATATTCGTTTTTAAATAAGTTGTACGCATGCGGATCGATTGTCACAATCTTTGTCACACCATTTTTTTGAAACTCTTCAATGTTCTTTGCTGCGATCTCTTGGAATAAAAATTCATTTCCTAGTCGTCTCGGTGTGTCCCCTGAGTTTTTCTCTTTATTTCCTAAAATCGCAAATGACACACCAGCTTGATTCAGAAGCCTCGCAAATGCAAGTGCGATTTTTTGGCTTCTGCTATCATAGGCCCCCATTGAACCAACCCAAAATAAGTAGTCAAATGATCTGTCCTCTTTTTTCAATTCCTTGACTGTTGGTACATATACATCATCGCGAAGGTCGCGCCAGTTTTCTCTTTCTTTTCGGTTTAGCCCCCATGGATTTCCTTGGCGTTCGATACTCGTCATCGCACGCTGGGCATCTGCATCCATTTTCCCCTCTGTTAAAACAAGGTATCGACGCATATCAATAATCTTATCCACGTGCTCGTTCATCACAGGGCATTGATCCTCACAATTTCGGCACGTGGTACAAGCCCAAATCTCCTCCTCGGTAATGACTTCTCCAATAAGAGAAGGGTTGTAAAGAGCCGTTGCCGCTGTTTCCTTTGCGCCAGCCCCTTTTGCCTGCATCGCTAATTGATTTCCTGCTGTCTGATGAAATGCCACTTGCGGCACCCACGGTGTTTTAGATGTGATGGCTGCCCCTTTATTGGTTAAATGATCTCTGAGTCTTAAAATTAAGTCCATTGGTGAGAGCATTTTACCTGTTCCCGTTGCTGGACACATATTCGTACATCTGCCGCATTCCACACATGCATATAAATCAATCAACTGAGATTGTCTAAAGTCCTCAATTTTCCCAACTCCAAATGTCTCTTGCGTTTCATCTTCAAAATCAATCTTTTGTAATTTACCTGGCGGATCAAGTCTGCTGACAAACACATTGATTGGTCCAGCAATGAGATGGGCGTGCTTTGATTGTGGAACATACACTAAGAAAGTGAGCAAGATCAACAGGTGCACCCACCATGCAATATAAAAGATGACAGTCGCTGTCATAGGAGATAAACCACCTAAAAGAAAGGCGATACTTGATGCGATCGGTTCAGTGGCCGATAATTGATGTCCATGCCAAATGATGTTCATGCCATTGCCAAGTAGTACGGTCAGCATCAATCCACCAATAAATAGAAGCACAAGCCCCGATTTAAACCCTCTTTTTAAGCGGACAAGCTTTTCAACATAGCGCCTATGAAATGCCCAAACAACTGCAACTAAAATGAGCAATGTCACAAGTTCCTGAAAAAATGTGAAGCCTCCATATAACGGTCCAAGCGGCAACCCACTATCAGGGACAAGTCCTTTTGCAATGAAGTCAATGGCGCCAAACTGTACAAGAATGAAACCATAGAAAAACAGTACATGAATCATGCCGCTCTTTTTATCCTTTAACAGCTTCTTTTGTCCAAACACGTTGACCCATACTTTTTCTAAACGTTTCTTCATGTCCTTTTGAAATACTTCTTTTTTTCCAAGACGAATGTACGCCGCTCTTGTTCTTATGAGATAAATAAACAAATACACAGCGTAAACGGTTACAACCGCAAAAGCGATAAAATTGACGATCAAAAGGATATTCATGTTGTCTCCCCCTTTCATTCCCCCAAAACGATCCATGTTCTTCCGTTACAAAGTCATGTTGTACCTCTATCATAAATAATGAATGAGTGTTCAGTCAATATTTTTTACAGGTTTGGGTACACTAATGAAACCTGTAAAGAAGGAGGAAAGATTCATGTTCATTCTGATCATCTTAGCGATACTCGTCATACTTGCACTATTTGTTATTCTTGATATTTATTTTGCAAAAAAGTATTTTTCCACACATGCCTTTGAACGAACGTTTGAAACAACTTCTGGGGACGCTCTCTTTTACCATAATGGTGAACCACTTTTTGAACAAATGCTTCAAGACATTGAAAAGGCTGTCTCTTCTATTCATATGATGTTTTTTATTGTAAAGAACGACGCGATCGGACAAAGAATCCTTCAAGCCTTAAAGAAAAAAGCAAAAGAAGGTGTGTCTGTTTTTTTACTAACAGATCGTCTTGGCTCATATTCATTTGACCAACAAACGATTGAAATGCTAAAGAAAAGCGGCATTCGATTTTACTTTTTAAATAAGCCTCGCTTCCCTTTTCTTATTTACCGATTCAATATGAGAAATCATCGTAAAATTACAGTCATTGATGGAAAAATAGGTTATATTGGTGGCTTTAATATTGGAGATGAATATGTAAACAAAAAAGGCCGCTTTGGCATATGGAAGGATTATCATTTACGCATGACAGGACATGTTGTCGCAGATCTACAGCATGTCTTCCTAAATGATCTGTACCGCTGTTCTGGTATTCATCAGCTTCAATATGAAGTTTTCCCGTCGCTTGAAGCAGGATCATTACGTTGCACAACTCATGCAACAGCTGGTTTTTCCCTTGAACACATGCTTCTTCACGATATTCAGAGCGCCAATAAGAATATCACTATTTGCACGCCTTATTTTATTCCGTCAAAATTGCTTTATCAGGCTTTACTTGATGCAAGAAAGCGAGGTGTGCATATTGTCATTGTCGTTCCAATGAAAGCAGACCATCCTCTCGTCAAAGAAGCAGGCTTCCATTACTTTAAAGATTTGCTGGACGCTGGATGCTTGGTTTATCGTTTTTACAAAGGATTTTATCACGCTAAAGCCATCCTCATTGATCAAGCGCGTTGCATGATCAGCACGGCGAATTTTGATAAGCGCAGTATCTTTTTGAATGAGGAAGTGGATGTTGTCATTGATGACGCAGCATTTACACAAGAAGTAGAACAAAAGGTGCATGAGCATATTGCGGTGTCTGAGCTGTTGACGAAGGAGAAATATAATAAAAGGCCATTGCTCACAAGACCACTCGAATGGCTTGGCGCTCTTTTTTCTTATTTTTTATAAAGGAGATGAAGCATGCGTTATCGCTTTGGATATGTTTCAAATGCAGTTACTCTTTGGGAGGCATCACCAGCTAAGTCCCTTACCTACACGAGATATAGCAAGCTGTCCAAGCAGGATCGAAAGGCAGCCCTTTTACGCACAACAAAGGCAAACTTAGTGAATACGTTAAGAACCCTTTACTATGCCATCGCACATGATATCCCACTTTATCGTTTTTCAAGCTCGATTGTTCCTCTTGCCACTCATCCTGATGTTCTGTGGGATTTTGTTTCACCTTTCAAGCAAGAGCTTCTCGAGATCGGAAGTGTCGTCAAAAGGCATGGTATGCGGATTAGCTTCCACCCGAATCAATTTACACTGTTCACCAGCTCAAAGCCCTCTATCACAAACAATGCGGTGATTGATCTAACGTATCATTATCAATTATTAGAAGCGATTGGGCTAGAGAAAGCAGGTTATTTGAATATTCATGTTGGCGGTGCTTACGGAGATAAAGCATCCGCTCTCCTACGATTTGATGAAAACATAAAACAACTACCAGCTCACATAAAAGCAAGAATGACATTAGAAAATGATGACAAAACATACACTTCTTTAGAAACATTAAGCGTATGTGAAAAACATGGCATTCCGTTTGTCTTTGACTTTCATCATTACATCGCAAACAAAGACGATCACACACCACTCGAAGACATCTTAAAACGTATGTTTCATACGTGGGAGGATACTGGGATTCCACCAAAAATTCATCTCTCTTCGCCTAAATCAGAAAAGGCGATTCGTAGTCATGCTGATTTTGTGGAAATGTCCTTCATCCTCCCCTTGTTTCAAGCATTAAAACCATTCAATCAAGACGTCGATTTTATGATTGAAGCAAAGCAAAAGGATCAGGCAATGCTTCGTCTAGTGGAAGAACTATCTGCTATCAGGGGGAATCGACGGACTGGCGGCGGCACGATTGAGTGGAAATAGATGAAGCATGCCATATGAGGTTTACAGTGAAACGAATAAGGGTAAGAAACGATTGTACTAAAGTTTTAAGTTGGAGGATCATGAGATGTCACAAATCTACTCACACAGACTCATTTCCCTTTACGATAAATGCCACCGTGCAAAGCATCAGTTATATGTATATTCCAAAAAAACAATGTGCAGAGTCAAAAACATTCTTGAGCTTGAAGCATTCCGGTTAACCCATCATGAATCTGATTATTTAATTGTGGTGGAAGGAAATAAAGCAAAATATCTCCTTCGATCCTTTGAAGGCGAGAACCTAGCATAAACAAACAGAGCAGTCACGGTGACTGCTCTGTTTTTCTGTTGATTCGGTTAGCCATACTTGTTTTCTTTCTGCATCTATCTTGACAGTCTTGCCAATTGGCATCGTCAGCATCGGAAGCGTATGGGCACAATCAAAATCGGCAATGATCGGTATGTTTGTGTAGCCAAGAACCTCTGTTAAAATGTCGTGTGGCTTCCTGCCAGTTCCTTCATCATCAAACAATTCATGCTTGCCTAACAGAATGGAAAAATGCTATTTTCATACATTACCCTATAAAAAGGATGTCTCTGCTTTGAATACACGACATGAAAGGGACTTCCCCAAATGCCATAAAGTCCTTATTTAAAAGGATTTTTTCTCGTTTTATTGACCAAACTGGGCTTGATGTAGCCTGCTATACACACCACCCATTTGAATTAATTCTTGATGATGACCTTGCTCTTCGATGCCGTCTTCTGTCACCACAATAATACGATCGGCATTTTTAATCGTTGCAAGCCTATGTGCAATCACAAGAGTTGTACGACCAACTGCCAGCTCGTTTAACGCATCCTGAATAGCCATTTCTGTCTCTGTATCAAGTGCAGACGTCGCTTCATCCAAAATTAAGATCGACGGGTTCTTTAAAAACATGCGAGCAATCGACAGGCGTTGCTTTTGTCCGCCTGACAGCTTCACACCTCGTTCTCCAATGACTGTATCAAGACCTTCTGGGAACCTGCTGACCAGCTCTTCTAAGTGCGAACGACGAACCGCACCCCAAATGTCTGCCTCACTTGCCTCTAAGTTCCCGTACGCAATATTTTCACGAATCGTGCCTGAGAACAAAAAGACATCCTGCTGAACAATGCCAATTTGCTGTCTGAGTGAAGACAATGTCATTGATTTTGTATTGATTCCATCAATCGTGATTTCGCCTGATTCAATCTCATAAAATCGAGGGAGAAGGCTACAAATTGTGGATTTCCCAGCACCTGATGGCCCCACAAAAGCAATTGTTTCTCCTTGGCGAATGCTCAAATTGATATTGCGGAGCACCTTGCTATGCTCATCATAGCCAAAGGTGACATTGTGATACTCAATTTCCCCTTTCAGATCCTCAACATCACGAGCATCTGGTGCATCCTTTACATCTGGTTCTGTATCTAATAAATTGACATAGCTTTTAAATCCAGCAATTCCTTTTGGATACATCTCAATCACTGTATTGATCTTATCAATTGGTCTGAACAACACATTGGTTAGTAAGACGAAAGCGATAAAACCACCGGCACTTAGCTGCCCTTGTAACACAAACCAAGTCCCCGCCACAAGAACAAATAATGTGACAAGACGTGTCAAAATATAACTGATCGATCCATTCACTGACATAATTTTATAGGAAAGTAGTTTCGCTTTACGAAAACGGTTATTATTTTCAGCAAAACGCTTCTTTTCAAAATTCTCGTTAGCAAAGGCTTGAACGAGACGAATTCCGCCAATGTTATTTTCGACCCTTGCATTGAAGTCTCCAATATCGTTGTTTAACTGAGTAATCGCCGTTGTCATTTTTTTATTAAAGTAAAGCGCAAGCCAAATGATGATCGGCATAATGAGGAAGGTTAAAACCGCGAGTTGCCAATTGATAAATAGCATGACAACAAAGGCGCCAATAATGGTCATAATGGCAATAAATAAGTCCTCTGGACCGTGGTGAGCAACCTCTCCGATATACATTAGATCGTTCGTCATACGTGACATGAGCTTCCCTGTTTTGTTGTTATCAAAAAATTTGAAAGAAAGCTTTTGAAAATGATCAAAAAGCTTTTTCCTCATATCGGTTTCAATATTGATTCCTAGCATGTGCCCCCAATATGAAACGATGAACTGCATGATGGAGCTAAATGCATAAACAATGAGAAGCCCAAGCGCTGTCCATCCAATAATGGTCCAATTGCCTGTTGGTAATAAAGTATCAATAAAATAGTTCACAATCAGTGGAAATCCTAGTTCCATCAGCCCTACAGCAATGGCACAAAAGAAATCCAGGAAAAACAGACCGCGATACGGCCTGTAATAGGCGAAAAAGCGTTTCAACATATGTGATGTACCTCATTTCTTCCGTTGTCATTGATAATGATTTTCATTTATATTATAGTGGAATCAACATGAAAATACTAGATTAGGAAGACATTTCTTGTTCAAGTTTCATCACAAAACGCCCGAAAACAGCCGAGCGAACGACTCTTTTATCCGCTCCTTCCAGCCTCTTTTATAAAAATGAACCGGTCTGATCTGGTCACTTTCCTTCATATCCTCTTCATAATGCGCCATCAGTTGCTCAATCGGTTCCTTAGCTGTCAAAAAGACATTCACTTCAAAATTCAGTTGGAAGCTCCGCATATCAACATTCGCTGTACCAACAGAAGCGAGTTCACCGTCAGCGATCATCACCTTTTGATGCATAAAGCCTTTTTGATAGTGATACACTTTAATCCCTTCTTTTAATAGCTCTGGAAAGTACGAACGAGTCGCATATTGCGTAAGGAAGCCGTCATTGATTTCTGGAACCATGACACGTACATCTACCCCTCTTGTTGCCGCAACCTTTAGAGCCGTTCGAATTGATTCATTTGGAACAAAATAGGGTGTAGCAATCCAAATAAACCGCCTTGCACTTGAGATCATGGCATCATATAAGTCACTCATGCTCTCTTTCATATCAGGGCCAGTCGGGACGACCTGTAATACGTCATCTCCAGTTACGGGGTGAGGGGTATGATAGACCGGCTCATCTATTAAGACCTCATCCGATACATATTCCCAATCAAGCATAAAGATGGAATGCAGGGTTTGAACGACCTCTCCTCTGAGCATCACGTGCGTATCTCTCCAAAATCCGATCCGTTCATCACGACCTACATATTCCTTTCCGACATTTAATCCACCGACAAAGCCTGTTTTGCCATCAATGACAACGATTTTGCGATGATTACGGAAATTGAATTTTTGATTAAAAAAGCCATACTTGATCGGTAAAAATGGAGCCACCTTGATCCCTGCCTGCTTTAAGCGTTTAATATCCTTTCGTGAAAAACGGATACTGCCTGCCGCATCATAAATGAATCGCACTTCTACCCCCTGCTTCACCTTCTCAATTAAAATCTCCATCATTCGATGTCCAAGGAAATCTGATTTAAACATGTAATACTCGATATGAATAAATGTTTCTGCTTTCTTCAGCTCTTCAAAAATTCGCGGGAAGGTTTCTTGCCCATTCTTCAAGATCTCAATCTCACTATTGGTATTCACATGCATGCCTGTCGCTTTTTCTGAATAATGAAAGAAGGTTCGCTGATGCTCTGTTAAACGTGATTCATCCGGCGTATCTTCCAACTCAGAAATTCTGCGTAATTTCTCTCGATTGTACATTCTTTTAGATTTGAATAGGTGACCTTTGACATAAAGCTGCCCTGAAAACAAATAGAACATATAACCGATGATCGGGAAGAAGATCAGTACATACATCCATAGCAACGTATGCTGGGATGTACGGTTTTCTAGCATGAGCGATAAGAT
The DNA here is from genome assembly GCF_050269555.1 of Bacillus sp. NPDC077027. Lineage (NCBI taxonomy): Bacteria > Bacillati > Bacillota > Bacilli > Caryophanales > Bacillaceae > Bacillus > Bacillus sp. NPDC077027. The sequence continues at coordinate 590,871 of NZ_JBNNIO010000002.1, forward strand.
ACTAAACAATATAATGGCAATATAGCTGACAAAATACACATACACTGCAAGCTTTGGAACTGACATCCAGAATACAGCGTAAGCTCCAAATATCATGAAATATAAAAATAAAAACTCCAGTCTCCTCTTTTTCACATCGACCCGCCTCATTTATTTTTGTCTTTCCTTCTCTATACCCTTTGGACAATTTCTATCAAACACTTCCGATTCTGCTTCCTTCTAGCTTTTACAGACTGGATGGATTTGATCCTTTATAATGGAGAAACATGTTGTTGAAAGGAAGGCGTTTTTTATGCGTATACCGGAGCCATTAAAAAGGGGTGATCATATTCGAATCATCGCCCCTAGTCGGAGTGCAAGTATTTTATCAGAGAAAGGAATCACGCAGGCGAAAAAACATTTAGAAGAATTAGGACTGCACGTATCATTTGGAGAGTATGCATTTGAATGTGATCTCCATTCATCATCATCTGTTGAACACCGAATCGCCGATTTGCATGCTGCATTTTCAGATCATCAAGTAGATGGGATTCTAACAGCAATCGGTGGTTTTAATAGCAATGAGCTCTTGCCATATATTGATTTTGAGATGATTCGTCTGCATCCAAAAGTGTTCTGTGGCTATAGCGATATTACTGCACTCGCCAATGCCATTACAGCAAAATGTGATTTTGTGACATATTCAGGACCGCACTTTTCTAGCTTTCACATGGAGCAAATGCAGGAGGAACAAACAGCAATGTTTCAAGCCTGCATTATGAACGGCAAATCTTTTGAACTGAGTCCTTCTATCAAATGGAGTGATGACGCTTGGTATCTGGATCAAGTGAATCGCCAATTTTATCAAACAGAATGGAAAGTATACCAAGAAGGACAAGCTGAAGGGATGTTGTATGGCGGCAATCTATGTACGTTGAATTTGCTACAAGGTACACCCTACATGCCTTCTCTAAAGGATACAGTTTTATTTGTAGAGGATGATGAATTGGTGTTTCCTGAAATGTTCGCCAGAGACCTCACATCTATCCTTCAGCATGCGGAAACATTGAACGGATTAGTCATTGGGCGCTTTCAAAAGAAATCTAACATGACTGACGAACACCTACGCTTCATCTTAGATAAGCATCCCATCCTCAAAACCATTCCAGTCATATACGATGTAGACTTCGGACATACACAGCCGGTACTGACTTTTCCGATTGGCGGAAAGGTAAAGTTATGTAGCAAAGAAAAACAAATACAGATGACCATTAGTAAATAAAGACGAAAAGCACCCTGCATTAACATGCTTGAATAATGACCTTGACGGCTGTTTTTTAATTGGATACATCAAAAAAAGATCCGCGCATGAGGCGGATCTTTTTGCTTGTTTACATCTTTTCTGGAGCGGATACACCGATAAGCTTCAGTGCATTGGATAATGTAATTTGTGTTGCCTTCATTAATGTCAGGCGCGCAATTGTTTTTGTTTCATTCTCTAAGTCGATGACCTTCTCAGCATTGTAAAAGCTATGAAGAGCAGATGCTAAGTCATAAATATAATTAGTCACACGGTGTGGAATACGTTTTTCAGCTGCCTCTGCCACCACTTCTGGGAAGCTACCAATGATTTTGAGTAGATCATATTCTTTTTCTGATTGAATTTGAGAAAGGTCCGCCTTTTCAAGGTCAGGCTGATAGCCTTTTTCTTCTCCTTGGCGAAGCATACTGCAAATTCTCGCATGAGCATATTGAGCGTAGTACACTGGGTTTTCGTTTGACGTTGAAATGGCAAGATCCAAATCAAAATCCATATGTGTCGCTGCACTTCTCATAGCAAAGAAGTAACGAGTGGCATCTAAGCCCACTTCTTCAATCAGATCACGCATGGTTACAGCTTTACCTGTACGCTTACTCATTTTCATCTTTTCACCGTTTTTGTAAAGGTGAACGAGCTGAATAATCTCAACCTCTAGTATTTCCGCAGGATAACCAAGGGCTTGAATAGCCGCTTTCATCCGAGGGATATACCCATGATGGTCTGCTCCCCAAATGTTAATAAGCTGATCGAAGCCTCTGTCCAGCTTATCTTTGTGGTAAGCGATATCTGGAAGCAAGTACGTAAAGCTACCATCCTTTTTAATCAACACCCGATCTTTATCATCACCGAAATCCGTAGATCGGAGCCAAGTCGCACCTTCAGCTTCAAAGATATAGCCTTTTTCACGAAGCGTTTCAAGAGCAGGAGCGATCTTACCATTTTCATAGATGGATGTTTCAGAATACCAAACGTCGTATGGCACACGGAAATTCTCAAGGTCTACACGCAGTTTTTCTAATTCATATTTTAAACCGTACTCACGGAAGAACATCATACGCTCTTCTTCATTCTCATGAACGAAACGATCACCGAACTCATCAGCCAGCTTTTGTCCGATCCCTTTAATATCTTCTCCTCTGTAGCCATCTTCTGGCATTTCCTTTTCAAGACCGAGTGCCTCGAAGTAGCGAGCCTCTACAGAAAGCGCCAAATTATTCATTTGGTTTCCAGCATCATTGATATAATATTCACGGCTGACGTCATAGCCTGCTTTGTCAAGAATGTTGCAAAGAGAATCACCAACAGCCGCTCCACGCGCATGTCCAAGGTGAAGGTCTCCTGTTGGGTTTGCAGAAACAAACTCTACCTGGATCTTTTGACCGCCCCCTGTATTTGTTTCTCCATATGCGTCTTTTGCTTCAAGTACAGCCGGGATCAGTTTTGTTAAATATTGATTGTTCATATAAAAGTTAATAAAACCTGGACCAGCAATATCAAGCTTTTCAATAGATGCTTTCCCTTTATCAAAGGAAGCCACAATGTCTTCTGCAATTTGACGAGGTGCTTTCTTCGCAATTCGAGCAAGCTGCATCGCCATATTGGTAGAATAATCACCGTGTGCCTTCTCCTTCGGTACTTCTAGCAAGACATCAGGCACCTGGCTTTCTTCGGCAAGTCCTGCCTTGACGACTGCGGCAATAATCTCTTCCTTTAACGCATCTTTGACTTGTTCTGCAATATTCATGAACGTAAATCCTCCTTATATGAAATTGAAAGTGTATGTAAATGCTTCTGATTTTCACCTGTCAGCATATCGTACGAAATGTGAAGCAATCCTTTTTCTAAATCGAGTTCAATCTCATGAGTGTGCACCTCAAGCTGAAGTGTCCCGAACGGCATTTGATAATGGGTCTCCGTCGTTTCTCCAGATAAAAAACGTTGTTTCATTTGAATAGCACCTGATCTCATGACAAAGATTTCTGTTTCACTCAATTTTACCACTGTTTTCACTTTACCCATTTCATGTTCTTCGTGATAAGTCAGATACGTTTTTTCATTCTTTTGCTGATAAGTACCTGTCGTATGAAATTCTATCGTCTCCGCCGCTTCAGCCTCTGGCTTAATCACAGACTTTACATGAATTGAAATCTGGTTTTGTGTCAATTTTGCACTTCCTTTGCTAAGACCCGTTTAACTAAAGTATTATATCATATTCACATCAACCTATCATATCATCATTTCTAAACTTACTTGAAGTTAAACGGGTATTTCTCCCTAGTGATCCACTAGAAATATATAAGGTAAAAAAAGGATCTCAATGATGATACATAACGTATAAAAAAAGCCTGTTCACCGCGCCTTTCTAGAAGAAAGTTTGATGACAAGCTTTTTCATCTTACCTTATTTTACAAACCCTAGCAGCATTTCACGAATGAGCTTGCTCGCTGTGTTCGCTGTTTGATCGGAATGATCATAAACGGGTGCTACTTCCACTAAATCAGCACCTACTACCTGCACATCAGATCCTGCGATGGCATGGATTGAGGCAAGCAATTCTTTTGAAGTAATCCCGCCTGCATCTACTGTTCCAGTACCCGGCGCATGCGCTGGATCAAGAACATCAATATCAATTGTCACGTAGACAGGACGTCCTTTTAGCTTCGGTAAAACTTCTTTTAATGGCTCAAGCACTTCAAATTTAGAAATGTGCATACCAGCCTCTTTTGCCCATTCAAATTCTTCCTTCATTCCTGAACGAATGCCAAATGAATAGACATTTTCTGGTCCAATGAGATCTGCTACTTTACGAATCGGTGTTGAATGTGAAAGTGGTTCTCCTTCATATTCAACCCGTAAATCTGTATGTGCATCCATATGGATAATAGCTAAGTCAGGATATTTCTTATGCATCGCGCGAAATACCGGCCATGAAACAAGGTGTTCTCCACCCATTCCAAACGGAAATTTGCCCTTTTCTAAAATACTGTCAACATACTCTTCTATTAAATCAAGACTTTTTTGCGCATTGCCAAATGGAAGAGGTATGTCGCCTGCATCAAAGAACGACACTTCATGCAGTTCACGATCAAGATAAGGACTGTACTCTTCAAGTCCGATTGATACTTCACGAATTCGGTTCGGACCGAAACGAGAGCCTGGGCGGTAGCTGACCGTCCAATCCATTGGCATACCATATAAAATGACCTTTGCGTCTTCCCACGTCTGACTGCTTCCAATAAACACTTTTCCTGAATAGGCTTCATCAAATCTCATCAAGATTCCTCCTTTTACGCTTCAAAAAATGCGCAAAATTAAACGTTTGCGCATTTCATTCCCTCTATGTTTATTTCACTAAGTCACTCACGAATTTCGGTAAAACAAATGCCGCTTTGTGCAATTCTTTCGTGTAATACTTCGTCTCAATATCAAAGAAACGACTATCTTCAACTGCAAGTGGGTCATATTTTTTCGAACCGATTGTAAAAGTCCATAGACCACTTGGGTATGTTGGGATGTTTGCAATATACAGCTTAGTGATCGGGAAGATTTCCTTTACATCCCGTTGTACATTCGTAATGAGTTCTGGTGTAAACCAAGGATTGTCTGTTTGAGCGACAAAAATTCCGTCTTCTTTTAATGCTTTTGAAATTCCTGCATAAAACCCTTTTGTAAACAGGTTGACAGCCGGTCCAACTGGTTCAGTCGAATCAACCATGATAACATCATATTCGTTATCAGCTTCTGCAATATGCATGAAGCCATCGCCTACTTGCACGTCCACACGTGGGTCATCAAGTTTCCCTGCAATAGATGGGAGAAATTTTTTAGAATACTCGATGACTTTTCCATCAATGTCAACAAGTGTTGCCTTCTTCACGCTTGGGTGCTTTAAGATTTCACGAATCACTCCACCGTCTCCGCCACCAACAACAAGTACGTTCTCTGGGTTGGGATGAGTGAAAAGAGGAACATGGGCAACCATCTCGTGGTATACAAATTCATCTTTCTCTGATGTCATCACCATTCCATCTAAAAATAGCATATTCCCGAACTCTTCTGTTTCGACCATCTCAAGATATTGAAAGTCTGTTTGCTCTGTGTGTAGTGTTTTCTTCACCTTAAGCGTAATTCCAAAATTTTTCGTCTGCTTCTCTGTATACCAAAGTTCGCTCATTGTTCATCTTCCTCTCATCCTATGATGATAAATCATCTATTTTCTAGCCTTCATCGGCTCTTCAATCATTAGTGACATATCGTTTGTCCAAGAAAAAAGTATAGTGGATTCACTTCAAATTGTAAAGGTCAGCAATAGCTTGCCTTCATTTTCCCAGTATTCTAGCCATTCGGTTGTTTAAAACGTTTTTCTTTTTCACATACTGGTAAAAAACCGTCAAATTGGGGGCATTCGCATGGACACAATCACGAGTAATAAAAGAATCCGCATGACCATGAAAACGATAAGGGCTTGCTTTTTTATTGGCATGCTCGCCTTTCTATTTGCCGGTACGATCTTTTTAACAGTCATTCTACTAGCCAAATGGCAAGGTGCCCCCTCTGTACAAGTTCCCCAATCTACAACGATTTATGCAGCCGATGGGTCAAAGCTTGGAGAAACCAATTTCGGTGAAAAACGTTATTGGGTTCCTTTGAAGAAAATCGCCCCACATTTACAGCGAGCATCCATTGCTGTAGAAGACAAAACATTTTATCACCATCATGGCTTTGATATGAAGCGAATGGCAGGTGCCGCGATTGCCGATATTCGTGCGATGGCAAAGGTACAAGGCGCTAGTACAATCACCCAGCAATATGCAAGGAATCTTTATTTAGACCACGACAAAACATGGAAACGAAAATGGAACGAAGCCTTTTATACCATTCGATTGGAACAAAGCTATACGAAGAATGAGATTTTAGAAGGTTACTTAAACACAATTTACTATGGACATGGCGCTTATGGTATTGAAGCCGCCTCACGCCTTTATTTCGGAAAAAAAGCAAGTCAGCTTTCTATTGCAGAAGCAGCCATGCTCGCCGGTATTCCAAAAGGACCTTCTCTTTATTCTCCTTACGTCAATGAAGAAAAAGCAAATGCGCGAAAAAATATGATCCTACATCTGATGAAGGAACAAGGTATGCTCTCAAAAAAAGAAGCAACTGCTGCCAAACAGGAAAAGCTGACCTATCGCCCCATTCAAAAACAGTTACATGCAAAACAAGCACCTTATTTTTATGATGATGTGATTCGGGAGTTAAAGCAGACATTACGTCTAACAGATGAACAGATCGAAACATACGGGCTTCATATCCAAACGACCCTTGATCCAAGACTCCAACGTATCGCTGAAGAGACAATCAAAAAGACGATCAAATCGGCGTCAGATATCCAAGTTGGCTTTACGGCCATTCATCCGAAAACGGGACATGTTCTCGCACTTGTCGGCGGAAAAGATTATGAGAAGAGTCCATTCAATCGGGTCACACAAGCACAAAGACAGCCTGGTTCAACACTGAAGCCGCTACTTTATTATGCGGCGATTCAAAATGGCTTTACACCAGCAACCGTTATGCAAAGTGAAGAAACTGTCTTCGACACTGATGAATATGGCGGCACATATTCTCCGAGCAATTACCACGGTTATTATGCGAATGGCGGGATTACAATGCTGCAAGCTATTGCATTGTCAGATAACATTTATGCAGTGAAAACCCATTTATTTCTAGGTATAGAACAGCTTGTTCATGTCGGCAAGGCATTTGGCATTCAGTCCAAGCTCGATGCTGTCCCGTCCCTTGCACTAGGGACGTCACCAGTTAAACCGCTCGAAATGACGGGTGCCTATGGTAGGCTCGCAAATGGTGGACATGACGTTAAGCCAACCTTTATACAAAAAGTGACCGATGCGAAAGGAAATGTATTATACGAACAGGACAAAAAAACACAGCAGGTGCTCGATGAAAAAACCGCATTTGTCACTTCACAGATGATGACAGGCATGTTCAACGAGCAATTAAATGGTTATACAAGTGTGACGGGGCGGACCATTATCAAAGACCTCTCTCGTACGTACGCTGGAAAGTCAGGCACCACAGGTGCAGATAGCTGGATGATTGGGTTTTCTCCACATTTAGTTGCGGGGGTTTGGACGGGCTATGACAAAGATCGGACAATTGATTCTGTTGAAGAAACTGCCTATGCAAAAAAAATATGGGCGAATTTTATGGAAGAAGCACTTGAAGAACAGCCTGTTTCATCCTTTATGCCTCCTGATGGTGTAAAAGGCATCTATATCAACCCTAAAACGGGCGAAATTGCTGGTCCAGGGTGTGAATCAAAGGTTTTCACCTATTTCATAGAAGGAACTGAGCCGACAGGTGTTTGCTATGGAACGGAAGGTGACACGTCAGAACAAGAACCACCACCTGCACAGGGACCAAAGAAATGGTGGGAAAAGTGGTTACATCGGTAAAAATTAAAAAAAGACATGAAAAACCCCGAGGCAATCATGTCTCGGGATTCTCCATGTCCTAGCTTTACAATCAGTTTACTCAAAAGTGAAACGAAATGGTGTATCTTTCACCATTTTTCACAAAAAATTCACAATTGTTCATCTGTTGCTAGACTGTTTTTTAATTCCTCTGTTGATGCCTCCCAAAGCGCCTCATTATGATTTCTCAAGAAATCAGCAAGCACTTTCTTCGATGGATCATCCATATGATCAACCACAATATGTCGTTTCATTGATTTATCCATTAAATTCACATGCTCAGGAAGCGACTTATAGCCACGACGAATCGAACGGTCTACCATCATTTCACAAGCCGTCACACCTGCATAATAAGGTCCTTGTTCTCTTCGATCAATGGTCACCCAAACGAGCCAATATGGCTTGCCATTCGGCACCTCTTCTTTCGTTTTCAAAAATTTAATTCCCTTTTCAACAGCACTTCTCGCATGCATTGCACCAATATCAATAACAGCCTCTTTCTCCTCTACATCTATTATGACAGGAGAAATGTTGTCAAGGCTTAGTGCACCTGCACCGAAGCCGCCGTGACCATCTGTTGCATCTGTTTTTTTGATAATGTTAAAACCAATTGGCTTTTTCTTTTTCTCTTCCATTCTTTTGACCTCCTACAGCAACGGCTTGAAAATTTCGTTAAACCAAACGATGATTTGATTTCTTCCACTGATAAGCGGATCAAAAATAAATCGACCAAGTGGTGTAATCACCAAGATAAGGAAAATAATGATCCCATACTGTTCAAATTGCGTCATCTTTGAACGCATCTTTGGACTAACAACATCCTCAATAATCCGGTATCCATCTAGTGGCGGGAGCGGTAATAAATTAAACAAAAACAAGATCAGGTTCAAATTAATAAACATCAGAAAAAATCGATCTATCCCCGGCTCAAAGCGGACAAGCCATTCTCCACCAAACTTTTGAAGAAGCACATACACAAAAAAGCCGATAAACGCCAGCAGCAAGTTGCTAAGCGGGCCAGCAATGGACACACAAATTCCTGCTAATCGAGGCTTTTTAAAATGAAAACGATTGATAGGCACAGGTTTTGCCCAACCAAACCCAGCAACAAAAATCAATAGCGTACCAAACACATCAAGGTGCTTGAACGGATTTAAGGTGAGCCTCCCTTGATTTTTGGCGGTAGGATCCCCAAACCGATAGGCAACATACGCATGTGCAAGCTCATGCATCGTGAAAGCAATCATGAGCGTAATGGCGACATATGGAATATATTCTAATGGATAAACAAGAAACTGGTCCAAAGATGAATCCCTCTTTCTTTCTATACAATGGTTTACTTCATTCAGTATACTATAAGAAGTCCCTTAAACTAAAGGGAGAGCGTGATCATCAAAGGAGGTTCTAGGAAATGCCGATTGTGACAGTACAAATGCTTGAAGGAAGAACAGATGAGCAAAAAAGAGCACTTGTTGAAAAAGTGACGGAAGCGGTTGTGGAAACAACAGGCGCAGGCGTAGAAAAAGTTTCTGTCATTATTGAAGAAATGAAAAAAGAACACTACGCAGTAGCAGGCAAACGCATTAGTGACTTATAAGCATACAAAAGGACAAACATCTCATATAGTTGTTTGTCCTTGATCTATTTATTTTACTTATCTGTACCAAACTTTATTTCGATTAATCTGATTGCTATGAGCAGAATCAAAGTAATCAACCGTGTAAGAATAGTCATAGTTCATCAAACAAACGATCCCACTCCCCTGAGGATCATGATTTAAACCGAAGTTATGCCCATATTCATGAGTGGCTGCTTTTGCAGTATTTGCTGTCCCTTGATCAAGGTTTACACTGAATGCACTACCGTTAGGCTTATTCCCGTACACATATGCAATTCCACCTGCATCAAAGTTCGGATTTGCTGTAAATCCTGTGACAAATTTATAGCCTCTTCCATCAAAGTTTCTTTGAAGACTTTGCAAGATTTGCGAAGCGTTCGAACCAGACGATGTCCAAGAACCGACTGCCTGTACGACAAAGTCGATGTCGTAGTCACGGTTAAACGTCACATCCGCTTGCTCAATGATATTGACAATTCTCGTTTGCCAATCACTATACTTCGCACGATACTGCGCATCTGCCACTGCATATACACTTACCTTTTGACTACCTGTGTTTGCTTTTGTTGAGATAGAATCCCCCGTATTCGCCTTAAACGTTCGTGATCCAATCTGTTTTCCTGATTCATCTAAAATTTTGGTCGTAACATCACGCTCAATGGATGGAGCAGTCGTTAGATCCTTAAAATCTGGCGCTTTTGGCAGATCACCATCAATGAAAGTTTCAAAAGGACCATGATCGTGATCATGCCCGTTCCCTAGTCCTGAAATTGGTGCGGCGGAACCAATTCCCGGTAACAAACTACCTACCAATAAAAATGACAAAAAGACTGAACGTTTCTTCATACCCATTCCTCCTTTAATTGTTAACAAAGTCATTATTCAGTGAAAATTCTCTATTTTCCTTCTATTCAGCGAAAAACAGGGAAATGGATACACGAAAAAAAAGTCCAATTATGTCATAATTACTGTTTTTTTGAAATTCCGGAGTAAACTTTCTAGTAAACTAGGTCTTTCTATATGGTTCATAGAAAAAAACAAAAAGGCCCGAATTCCTCAGGCCTTTTAAGCATATCAGCATAGCTCTTTTAAACTGACAATGTACGCAAGTGCCGCCTCAAATTCATCGTCCGTATAGCGTTGCTTGCTTTTAATGGTAAAGACTTTCTCCTTCACTTCATCCTGCGGGAGATCGTCAAAATATAAAATGGTAGAGACAAGCTCTAAAAAACGGGAAGACTGTTCATTCATCTGTTGCACGACTGGCTTCACATCAGGCATGTCCACCTCAAACTGATCGAGAAATTCCTTTCCATTGTCTGTCAGTGAATAACGATATTGATAATAACCGCCCTTTTTCTCTTTCATCTCTTCCAAAAATCCAAGATTACATAACTCCTCAATCCGTAGTGTAAGCTCCTCTGAATACGGACCATAAAAGTGGAAATCATATTTCTCATAAAAAGGCATATTCAACTTTTTTGCTATGTAGATCATCTTTTGCAGCTTCTTCCGTCCAACGATTTCTCCTGATTCTGAGAATACCCTCATCAGCTTTGCATGTTCTTTCAACAAATTCCCGACATCTCCTTTATCTGTACTTCCTTATCCCAGTCCAAGCAATTTCATGATTGCCTTCTTTTCTTCAGCTTTTTCCGACATATCTACAATTAAGTCCATCGGGAAATAAAGTTTGTGATCGGTTCTTCGTTTACCGGAAATGGCGTCTACAATGTCTGACTGTCGCGATAATTCTTTAATATGACCGCTCTGTGTCAACAAGTGGATAGGTAACCGTTCCTCTTCTTCTCCTGGTCGATAAAAATCATAAGGCAAATCTGAAGAGGAATCGACCACTAAATAGTAGTCAGGGGCAATACCAGCCTCCTTAAACAAGGCTGTCAATTTGAAAAACTTTGTCATCTCTTCGTTCGGATTAAACTCTGTATATTGGAATAAACGGCGGTTCATAAAACGGCGGCATAAATCAGACAAAATCTTGTCTTCTTCATCCTCCCACGCCTGAAAATAAAACAATACAATCGATTCATCTAACTTAATATAATCTTCGGTGGTGACATGCCCTTCAAAGATGGAGTAAAAATGGACAGGAGCATGTGTAAACACATAACCTGTTTCATGTAATTCTTTTGCCCTGTGAAGGATTTTTGTTAAAATGACCTCTGCACTTCGCGTAACAGGATGAAAGTACACCTGCCAATACATTTGATAACGGCTCATAATGTAATCCTCTACCGCATGCATCCCGCTTTGCTTGATCACAATTTGATCCTCACGTGGACGCATCACACGCAAAATACGCTCCATATCAAAATGACCATAGCTGACACCTGTGTAGTAGGCATCACGCTGTAAATAGTCCATCCTGTCCGCATCTATTTGACTTGAAATTAAGCTGACCACTTGCTTATTTTGATACGTTTTTGCAATCACTTCAGCCACATGCTTTGGGAAATCTTCACTCACTCGACTCAGCACTTCATTTACTTCCGTCTGTCCAAGGATTATATCTCTCGTAAACATTTCATGATCTAAATGAAAGACCTTTTCAAATGAATGTGAGAACGGACCATGCCCCAGATCATGAAGCAAAGCAGCACTCAAAACAAGGTCTCGCTCCTCTTCATCCCATTCAGGACGACCTTTAAAGACATCATCCACAATTCGCCTCACAATCTCGTAGACACCGAGCGAATGGTTAAAACGGCTGTGTTCAGCTCCATGAAACGTCAAATAAGTTGTTCCTAGCTGCTTAATACGTCTTAGGCGCTGAAATTCTCTCGTTCCTATTAAATCCCATATTAATGCATCCCGTACGTGAACATAGCGATGCACAGGATCTTTAAATACCTTTTCTTCGGATAATTTCCCTTTTGGATACGCCATCGTTTCGTCCCTCTTTTTTTAAGACGTGTTTTTATTATATCGGGTAATTTCTCCCGAAAACATCCTTGAATTTGCTGGAGATAGTGTTCTAGTAGAAGCATCGCACAGAAAAAGCCCGACCTCCTGCGGACGGACCTTTCTTTTCGCATCACCGCAAAATGTTCAGTGAAATTTATTTGACTTTTTTTTGAACCTTTTCTAACAATTCATCTTCTGTTGGTGCTGATAATGGGCGATTATTGACAAACGCAAACGCTTTTTTTCGCCCCGGTCCGCAATACGATTGACAGCCGATCTCAATTTTCGCATCAGGATCTACTGATTTCAATCGAGGCAACAGCGTTTTTAGATTCGTCGCATCACAATCGTCACATACGCGAAACTCATTAGCCATGGTCTTACGCTTCCTTTCAATTATGAAACTTCATTCTATATGAAACAGTTGGACAACAATCGTTAATAATATACCATCAAACATTGTACATCGAAGCGACATCACTTGCAAGACGCACCATCACTAGAATTCTTCTCGTAAAAAGCTAGTATTTCCCACTATTCTTTTAGCAAACTTGTATAAACCTGCTTTAACTTGGCTAATCTAATACCATCAAATCATATGGGGGTTTCAAACATGTCAAAACAAAGACAAGATGCTTGGTCAGAGGAAGATGACTTGCTCTTGGCAGAGACGGTTTTACGTCATGTCAGAGAAGGCAGCACACAACTCAATGCATTTGAAGAAGTAGGCGATAAACTCAACCGCACATCAGCGGCTTGCGGTTTCAGATGGAATGCTGTCGTGAGACATCAATATGAAAAAGCATTGGCGCTTGCAAAAAAACAACGCAAACAGCGCATGCGTGCGCTTGGCAACGGACAGCCTGCAAAAAAACGCTTGCTGTATCAGCCGAAAATAGATGAGACCATCGCCAGTGAGCCTGTCACAACCACGCAGGAAGCAGTGCAAAATGAATCCTTCGCACCGGCAACTGAAACAGCTGAACAACTTCAATTTGTGGATCATAGCTATAATGAAGAGTTAGCTAGTTTATCACATTTATTGTCACAAGCTTCACAAATGACGATGGAGAAAACGTCGCAAGCACGTCAGCCTGAACAAAAACAAGGAATGACAATTGAAGATGTCATTCATTTCCTCCGCCGCTATGAAGGAGATGGACAGCAATCCACTGCCCTTCGAATGGAAAACAATCGCTTAAAACGCGAAAATAGCGAGCTTTCTCATAAAGTGACAAAGCTTGAAGAAGAGGTCGCAAAACTAGAAAAAGATCAGCTCACTATTCAAGAAGATTACGAAACACTCGTAAAGATCATGAATCGTGCAAGAAAACTAGTTTTATTTGAAGATGACGACACTGCCGCTCCAACATTTAAAATGGACCGAAACGGCAACCTAGAGAAAATGGCTGAATAACAAAAAAGTGCTCCCCATCAGCGGGAAGCACTTTTTTAAATGTCCAAAAACAGGATAAGACTAAATAGCACATTGATCAGAAAAACGAACATAAATATATACTTTACCTGTCTCACCTGAATATCACCAAAGATAAAAATATAAAGACCTGCGATGCCAAGTGTGAGCACAGGCTGAAGAAACGGCACTAAAAGCGAAATGCCGTAGCCGACTCCCATGATCACGGGGAGCCAAAGTAAATAGAGGTAACTGCCGTTTTTTGATTTCAAGATACCTACACCTCACTTTTTTTATTTGTCGATATTCAATAAATGTATAGTCTTATGTCTAAATAATATTAATTTTTTGTAATAAATGTCGATATATAGGATATAATTTTTAAGGAGCTGTTTTCATTGAGAAAATTTATATTTTGCCTAGCTACCATTATCTTATTAAGTAATGGCACTTTTACGGCACAAGCAACAGATGAGACTAATCAAGCAATTGAATTAGAAAGGCATAAAGGTTTTAGAAACGCAACAGAAGTTAAGACAACTATAGTAGATGAACACGACAGTCGACTATACAAAGTCTCTCTAGGAATGAACTCTACCGAAAAACTAACACTGCGTTCTTCTAAAACATTCGATGTAAAAATTACTAGTCCAAATGGTGAAATCATTACACAGAGAACGGGCATAGGCAGAAATACGTTAAACGATGAAGGAGTAGCTCAAGTTGAATTTCCAACAGATACAGTTGGAAATTACTTTATTTCGATAAAATCTTCTAATGATAATAAAAATCAATTTCCTTATGAATTAAATGTTGCAGCAGGTACTCCAGTTTTGTATCCATTTGATATAGAAAAAAAGATATCACTCAATAGAACGTCTATTACGTCGTTCAACAAAACAAGTTCAATACAATATTTTGATTTAACTAATGAAATTTCTATCCCTGATCATAGCTATATAACAGAAGTTCGAACTGATGGACCGGATAGTGGTCGTAACTTGTTAAGCTTATACACCTTAAAACGAAGCATACGTCCTGATTCCAATATGACTTGGTTTAATACAACGTACCCAAATTTCACATTGTTTCCTGCAGGTTATCCAAACGGCGCATGGATCCCTGTTAAACAGAGGTTCGCTTTCCGAATTTCTGCTAGTACATTTTATCAACCGGGTACATATACAATTGACCCTACTATTTATATCGTATATAGAGTCGAATTAAAATAATAATATATAAGATCGACAAAATGATTTTAATCATTTTGTCGATCTATTCTAATTAAAATTGTATAAAAATCAATCAAATTTCCTCTTTACCATTCTATCAAATAAACTACTAATAATATTAACAGTCTGCACCATTTAATTAAATTTCATTAACAAGCTGAGTACTTTCTTTTCATAACGCAATAATGTAACCCTCATAAATCATTTCATACAAAATGTCTATTTAAGAAGATTCTCATTTATATCTGCGCATCATAAAGATAACCACCGTTTTTTGATTTCAAGATACCGTTCCCTCTCTTTCTTCTATTTGCTCTGGTACAGGTTGAACAAACTTCAGTCCAGCTATGGTACGGCCTCGTTTACGTGATGTCCAAACGGCAATCGCTGGTTGATTAGATACAGATTCTGTGTCGATTGTGATCATCACTTTTTCATTTAATTCAATTGAAGCAGCGGTCTCCATTCTGCACCCAGACAAACTGATATCATGTATGATAATCGCCGTCTTCTCTTCTAATCGTCCTTCATAGGTTAGCGTGCCTGTTACATCTTGTAATGGTCTTCTCATCAATTTGCGTCGCAGAGCCATTGGCATTTTCTCCGTTTCCCTTAAAAAGCGAAACAACGTCCGAACAGCAAATGATTTTTCCTCACGATTTGTCATCGCCACATGTTCTCGTGTGAATAAGAAACGAATAAGCGATAAATACTCTGCTTTGTGTGTTTGATTAAAGGAGACACCGATCAAAAGCTGGTCTCCCTCTGGGTAGCTCCAGACCAGGTCACACGCAACACCTTCATCCTTTGAAAAGAATAATTGAGTTTGTCCTTGATAGAGATGAGGAGCCTGATCCAGCGGAACGGATAGACGTGCACCTGAATCACTCATATCTAAGAGAAAACAAGGAATATTATGATCTTGATGATCGGAACGAAGGTGCCCTTCTTTTTCAATGATAAATCGTTCTGATTTTCGATAACGCGGACGGTCAAACGCAACAAGCATTGCCATCAATAGACCTGCACCGTTATAAAGCACCCAAAAAATATTGATCATTGTAAGGTCAGCACTCATTGTACCTTTTATCTTAACGTCGTACCCTGTTTTCACAAGGACAAGCAATGAGAGCAACAAGAAGATCAAATGAGGGATCATCGTTTTCAAATGAAAATGCCTTTTGTCCGTTTGAATTCCCTTCGGTGTGACAAGAAATTCAATTCGCTTCTTCAAAAACAGCTCACTTAGAGCCGCACCAGCCAAGTGAAATGCCATCGATGTTTCATAAATATGACTCCAGAACATACTTCTTTTTTGATTGGACACAAGCTTAAATGCTAGATAAGAGCTAAAGAAAGCAGGTAGCCAAAACAAGAAAATCGACTTAAAATCTGCCCAAAAGCTTTGGATACCAAACAGTAAAAACAAGATCGGTGTTAGGATATAAATCATTTTAAACAAACCGTTAAACCAATAGACAATACCATCTAAATAAAGAACTCTTTGCATCACCGTTAAGCCATGAACCTTCAAAGGATTGAACTTACGGGCACATTGAATATTTCCTCTCGACCACCGATCTCGCTGCCTCAACAAATCAATCCAACTTTCAGGTGCCAGACCGACAGCTAACACTTCTCCAACAGACACGGATTTGAACTTTCCTTGGAGTAGCATTCCAGTCGCCATGTCTTCTGTAATCACACCTGTAGCAAACCCACCGATTTCATCTAGGGCGGCTCTTCTAAATACAGTGTTACTCCCTACATACATGACGGCATTAAATCGATCCTTGCCTGATTGCAGTGTTTGCATAAAGAAATCCTGTTCATTTGGAATACGATCCTTAGAGAACATATTGTATTGAAAGGGATCTTCATTATAAAACGCCTGTGGGACCTGAACAAATGCAGTTGCTTCATCTTTAAAATAAGGAACCGTTTTTTCTAAAAAGGAAGGAAGCGGCACCATATCTGCATCAAGTGTGAGAATGAGCTCCCCATTCGTTTGAGACATCGCATGATTTAAATTACCCGCCTTGGCAAAGCTATTATCTGATCTTGTTAGGTAATGAACGTCAAAATCACGGGCAAGCTGTTCCACAGACTGACGCTTTCCATCATCACATAAATAAATGTGGATGCGTTCTTTTGGATAGGAGAGGTTCACACAACCTGCAATAGTCCGTTTCAGCACCTCAAGTGGCTCATTATATGTAGCTATGAAAATATCAATCGTGGGAAGCCTGTCTAACTCACTCATCTTGATTGCTTTTCGCTTCGAAGGCTTCCAAACGAGTGTATAAAAAACGAACAGTTGCAAAAATCCGATACATTCACAAGCAACCAAAAGGATGCCTAAGACAATATTGAATGCTCCTTCATGCGGCAATGTAAACAGGAGACGCCAGCTGATATATACAACATTTGTTGTCACACAAAGGACAATGATGATTTTTTTAACAGCGGTGGATACTAGTTGAATACGATGTATACCATACAATATACATAAAAGAGCGAGCATAACTAAGGGGTAGTACGTGATGAATAATGACAATAAAATTTTCCCTTCTTTCTCTTTTTATGAAGAAATAATGAAACCATCATATATCATTTAGTTCTTTTCGCCTATTCAAATGCAAAAAAAGGAGAAAATTCTCCTTTTAACTAAATGCATCAAATACCTTCTCATTGCGCTCAATCATACGTGTCATGTTTTTCTCAAATTCCAGCTGCTCCCCTGCCGTTAGACCTGAAGCCGTCAGCTGTTCACTAAGCTTCTGAAGCTCTTCGAGTAAAAGACGCATGAGAAGCATACAATCAATCGGCTCACCAACTAATTCTGATAAAGATGCCATCGTATCAGGCTGAATATCAGGAAATGTTGCCTTCACATCTTGACGCTTATCCTTTAATGCCGCTTCATAAAAACGACGAATCAAATTAGCTCGCTCCCTGCCGCTTCCATCTGCACACAAATAGATTTGAACAGCAACACCGCCACGTAGCCTACGCTGTGAAATACCTGCAAATTTTTTCCCACCGATACTTAAATCGTAACTTCCTGGACAATATGAGCCGACAATTTCATAAGCCTCAATGTCAACCTGATAGGAAGCGAGCATTCGCTTTACAAGCGCAACCATCGCATCATATCCACGGTCAATGTCGATGCCTTTTTTCTGTTCTTCAAAAATTAAAGACACATTCAACACACCATCATCTAGCACGACCGCAAGTCCACCCGAATTCCGAACAATCACACGATAGCCCTCTTGTTCAAGTAAACGCACCCCATCGCGCAGGAAAGGAAGCCTTGTATCCTGAATACCGAGTACAATCGTATCATGATGCACCCAAGAACGCGCCGTCGCTGGTGCCAGCCCTTTTCCAACCGCCGCACAAAGCGTATCATCGATTGCAAAGGATTGCTTCGCATCAAAATAAGGACCAAGACTTGACTGGTCAATAATTCGCCACTTCGGCTGCGTCAGTAAATCAATAGGTTCATTTTTCATCTCCTGCATATCCTCTCGTTCATAAACTGTGTTTATTATAACATGGGAGGAACAAGGGATAAATTCATTGAAAAACAAGTGATGTGCGTCCCTTTAGGTAGTGCTTTCGATTTGCGTTTAGAGTAAAAAGATATTTTTTGGTTAATTAAAAGAAAAGACTCTAAGACAATGGGTGTCACAGAGCTTTTAGCTGGATGATTCGGTCTTCTTGTTTTTATTTTTCATTATGTAACTTACTGCGACGATCAAGACTACAGGTATCACAACAATGAGACCGACAGTGATCAACGTGTTCCAAGGCATTTTGATCATCTCCTTTATGGATTACACTTCTATGATACAGCCATCACTTACCCATTTTATCAAGTCTAGGGTCATCATCTCCACATGCTGAGGGTCTATTACACCAGCATCCACGATCCACACTTTTTTCTCTTCTTCAGCCTGCCGCATGAGAAATACTTGCCCGCCGCCATCATCACCAATCTCCACATAGCCGTTTGCATAATCATGGACTTCCCACGTTTCATTACGTTCTACAATATCCTCAGTACCGTATATAAGCAGCTCACCATCAATAGAAAACCCATTTATCTGTTTCAGTAAGGCTGTATAGGCATGAGGCAAAACCATGTTCAGTTCGGCTTCTGCCTTTTTAATGTTTATGTCACTTGCCGGATGGTTGATGAGCAGGTTTGGGATTCTGGGTAAATTGATCATTTACGGGAGCCTCCTAAATGGACGAGATATGATGTAAGCATCTCAATACAGAGCTTATCATCAAGCGCCTAATTTTTTTATGACCCTTTTATACATCCGAATGAACACCTTTAAAATGAAATAGAAAATGAACACATCGAGTAAAAAGCCTAACCATAGAAATTCAAAACCATGATGAGAATGCAGGACTAACCAATCAATGGGTAAACCTCGATAATTAGCATCGGGTGGATAAATCCCACTCATAAAAGATGTGCCAATCACAAGAAGAATACTGATACTTAATAACCAATTCGATACTTTTTTGTTTTTGTGTTTTTTATGATCCATACGCATTCCTTTCTGTATTTCCGCATCGTTTTTTTATTGCTCTAGATATCGCCACACTCTTTTAGCAAACTCTCTGCTTTATGTAATTCGTTTAGAAAGGGATTTTGATAGTCATTGTAACTATCCATATAAGCTCTTACACCGCCTACAATATATATCTTATGAAAATCTTCATTGTTCTGAATAATATTTCGTGCATCCTTATATCTTTTATATATTAAATGGAAAACACCTTGTTTTATCTCATGAGAATATTCTTTTTCTAGAATGTCTATTACCATTTGAACTTGTTTAGTTAGCTCTTCTTTTTTATCCATATAATCCTCCTATTTCTCGACATTTTTTTAAGTTGCGGCATTTTGGGACAAAACAAAAAGTGAAACTCGAGTTGTTATTACTTGAATATATAAAAGGCCCTTTCTTGAAAAGGGCCTCATATGTTTTTATTTACTCTTTTTCTAAAGCTCCATTTTATTTTTTGAAAGGATAATGCTCTTTTGTTCCTGGGACTTTTCCTGTTCGAGGATTATCAAAGGGTCGTACATTAAAGTGAGGCCCTTGTCCACCTTTTTTAAGACCCGCGCTATGATCTTGGATAATAATTTTCTGACCCTTATTATTAGTATATAGATGCTCTTTAGTCCAAATAACCTTACCATTTTCGTCTTTTATGACACGCTACCTTCATGGGGAGCGGTTCGCATCTCTACACGCCGAATTGATTCAGGGTGTTGAGATCTTATAATGCCTGCATCCTTTTTAGCTTCATTAAGAGCACCATATCTGCTAGGAAGTTTAACTTTACTCTTAGAATCTTTACCAACCTTAGAAACTTTTTTAGCTACTTTCGCCCCTTTGTCTATTTTAAAAACATATTTTCCAACCTTTGTTATTTTTGTAACTGGGATGATAGCGGCTACGGATAAGGCTTGGTCTGTGCCGCTTATTTTTTTGCCAGTTTCGGGATCTTTGCCTGTGACGGCTCGGTAGCCGTCTTAAATTCCGCTATATTCTAGGACGATGTTTTCAACGTTTGAGACGATCTCTCCGTCTAATATGCGTTTGGCGTTTCCGTTGCTGCGGCTTTCTGGTATTTTGTCGACTTCTTCTGTTTTGTCATCACAAAAACAACTTGGACAGAAGAAAGGTGAGCCAACACCTCTGTAAGCTCACCTTTTTTAACTCTGCTTCTCATTTGATTAGACAAAAATCAGGTCTTTCCAACTCCTAGTAGCGATTTATTTTACGATACAATTAGGGGAAAATTTCATAAAAACAGATTCTTTGCCATCATCCATCATTCTTTTCAATTCCCTCCCTAATGAGTAATTAGACCCTGGTTCTGTTTGCAATACACAAACAATATTGCCACCCTCGCCTTGTGTTAGACAGGTTAACTGTAAATATTCTGTGTTATCATATATAAAAGAAACTATATAATCATAGAAATTATCTTCACTGTTATCCTTATTTAATTCCTCCCTAAAAACCCTGACGATGGTTCCAGCCCAAATTTGAGTATCGTCTTTAACTTCACTAACAGATATCCAATCATTCTTAATCATTCTATTACATCCTTTCTATTTAATTTTTAAATTATGACCACCAGATGCATCGGCAGGTTTAGTTTGCTTAAAATCAAAATCAACCTCTCCTTGATGCTTCCCCTTGCTATTTGTTTTTTCAAACCGACCATGCTGTGTATCTACCGAATATAAATCTCCAGTTTTAGGATCTTTATATACATCTCTACCATTCATCTTACTTAATTTTGAATCTTTTATTAAACTATTACTTTTAGCAACTTCCTGTACTTTTATTTTTACAGCTGCAACGCGCTCTGCTGGAGGCAATTTGAATAACGATTTTTCAAAATCTTTAGCACCATTCCCCGTATTCTTAACCGTCTTCTCAACCTTCTTAGCTACTTTCTCCCCTTTAATTATTTTAAAAACGTATTTTCCTACTTTAACAATTTTTGTGCCTCATCAAGGGCGATGATTCTTTTGATTTGTTTTTCTAGGGCTTTGATGTCATGTAATTGTTGTTTTAACTCATCAAGCGTCCTATCAATTCCGTTTGTCAGCGCAAAGGCGTCAAGGGTTTTCATTGCGTTCTCCTTTACTTTCTTTTACTGGCAGACGCAAGCGCTTTGTCGGTTTCAATCATGGTGTTTACGGCTTGTTCTGTTTGTGCAAGCTGTTTCTGAAGAATATCTGTATATGCTGTACTTAATTCGTTTAACTGGTGATTGATCTTTTCTATCTTTTCTATTGTTGAGAGTTGGTTTTTCCCCTTGATTGTTTTTGGAAGTGACGATTTCATTTGAGAGCCTGCCTGCTTGGCATTGTTCAATTCTCGTTTGATATGACTGGCATCCATTTTGATTTCTCGGTCCATTTTACTTACCTCTTTTTTCTTCCAGTTGTTTTTGCTTCTCTTTCTCTATTTTTCTTTCGACTGATCGAATCTCATTCTCTAAGGAATGGATACCCGATGTTAGGTCACTGATTTTTTCATCAATTCGATTCAATATATTGGTGAGTTGTGTGCCTTTTATCTCTCGACTGGCAGATTTCATCACATCCCGAATATCATCAAACGTATCTGCTAGTTTTCCATACCATGTATCTGACGTAAGAACTGGATGTTTGATTTTTCGACTAGCATCTAATAGATCGACTTTTGCCTTCTTTAATTCTTTGCGACACAATTTGAGTTCTGCAATTTGTTCTTTTTTAGTGGATATGTCTGCCTTTAACGAATACAAGGCTGTTGTATATCCGATGATTGTTCCAGATATCGTCATGCACCTCTATTCCTTTAAAAATAACAAGCATTAAAACATTACCTGTAAAAAGCACGACTAATCTAAAACAAGCATGTCCTAAAAGTCATGCGGAAGACAAAGACGAAAATTGAAACTTTGATGAATTAAACAAAAGAGGGCACAACTTAGGGTGCCCTCTAAAAATTTTTATATTGATTCTAATCCTGAATATGGATTCTCAACGTTTCCTTCTAATTCCTCAATTGTCTCCTCTATCAGCTCTCTAACTTCATCACTAAGATTTTCTTGAAGCATTTCCTGTAATGCTTTAAAGCTTTCCGGAAGCCCCAAATAAGCTATTATAGATGTAGCATTGTCTATGAGATCAAAAGAATTTGCATCCAAGATATTTTTCATTAAAATATCTATTTCATTTTTAATTTTGTCGTTCAGAATTTTATAAGTATGCCATTGTCTTTCTGATAGTTGGTATATAGCTTCTGTTAATTCAATATAACTGATATTATCTTTTGAATTTTCATAAATATCAACAAGCTGATTGAAATAATTTTCTAATGTACCTTCAGATAAAGAATCCGGTAATTCATCAAACTTAGAAAAATCCATGCTAATTTCACTCTCCTACAACTGGAATGTGTGTGATGTTACTTGGTTTTTTATGGAGTTTTCCATCTTGCCCCAGAAGTTTTTTTTGTATTTTTATTTGGGCAGTCCACATATTTCCAGAATTACTGTCTGGGAATTTCTGTTTTGCGTTTAAATCCGGTGAATGCCACTTTACTTCTACTTTTTTTCCGTCAATTTCAAAGTTGTATTTATATCCTTTTTTAATTGTTTCACTTGCTTTAAAATTGTTTAGTGTACCCTTTGGTATCATTGATTCTAAATCATAAGCATGAATTTTTCCATTTTTAAGCTTACTAGTCGCAAAACTCAGATCAAATTCTTTAACTTTGTTTTTTGCTTTAGACGTTTTACTCTCAACTGTTTTGACATCTTCAGTAGCTTTCGTTCCTTTATCTACCTTAGAGACTTTCTTGGTAGTTTTCTCTCCTTTAATCATTTTAAAAACGTATTTTCCAACTTTAACAATTTTCGCTCCTGGTATCATATACAAGCCTGATACTAATCGATCCGTGTCAGCGACTTTATCACCAGTTACAGGATCCCTCCCTGTAATGGCCCGAATCGCGTCATTTATTCCTGTAAATTCAACCGCTGTATTTAAAATGTTTTGGGCTTTATCGCTCATTTTTACGTCAGAAATTGGTTTGACGCTCTCAATCGTTACTTTGTTTTGCTCCGATATTCGTAAGCGATACACCATTCCATCTCGCATAACTTCAACTATTTTGGCATTTTCAAAGTTGATATTTTTGTACTCACTTGTATCATACACTTTCCCATTTATGATCACTACATTTTGATTGATCTTACTAGATAGCTTTTCCTTAAAAACCGTCTCCACATTCGCCCGCTCTTTTTCACTCAGCTTCTTGAGCATCATCATCATTGAATTGTCTTTGGCATTGTCTATTTTTTCATTCAATCCACTGATGGTACTACTTACTTTTTCTTCTTTTCCATCTTTGAAAATAGATCCTTTTTGATAGCCTGTGATCTCTATTTTTGGACCAGTGAACATGCTCCTTAGCGTATCCATATATTGCTTCATCGTTTGAAGTGAGCTTTTCGTTTCATTTAAAGCACTCGTTTGTTCTCTGTCAAATGCATGGAGTAACCCAATAGTTCTTGAGGTTTCGAGCCATGCTTTTTGATAACTTTGCTGGAAGGCGGAATCATCTAATCTTGATAAGTGAACAATATGGCTGACCTTGCCGATGGCGTGGTTCGCATCGGACACGATATCAGAGACTGCTCGTTCTGCGTTTTTTAAACCGTGATCTAGCTCGTGTTCAAGAAATGCTTGTGAAATAAAGCCATTTTGTTTCGGTTCAAGGGTATAAAGCGCCTGTTTTGTCTTTTTTAGTGCTACGCTGTATTCCTCAATGACAACCTGAAAGTATTGTAAAAAAGGAATATGGCATTCTTCATAAAACGCACGAATGGCTTGTCCGCCCTCCCCTTTTAGTGCCTCATCAAGGGCGATGATTCTTTTGATTTGTTTTTCTAGGGCTTTGATGTCATGTAATTGTTGTTTTAACTCATCAAGCGTCCTATCAATTCCGTTTGTCAGCGCAAAGGCGTCAAGGGTTTTCATTGCGTTCTCCTTTACTTTCTTTTACTGGCAGACGCAAGCGCTTTGTCGGTTTCAATCATGGTGTTTACGGCTTGTTCTGTTTGTGCAAGCTGTTTCTGAAGAATATCTGTATATGCTGTACTTAATTCGTTTAACTGGTGATTGATCTTTTCTATCTTTTCTATTGTTGAGAGTTGGTTTTTCCCCTTGATTGTTTTTGGAAGTGACGATTTCATTTGAGAGCCTGCCTGCTTGGCATTGTTCAATTCTCGTTTGATATGACTGGCATCCATTTTGATTTCTCGGTCCATTTTACTTACCTCTTTTTTCTTCCAGTTGTTTTTGCTTCTCTTTCTCTATTTTTCTTTCGACTGATCGAATCTCATTCTCTAAGGAATGGATACCCGATGTTAGGTCACTGATTTTTTCATCAATTCGATTCAATATATTGGTGAGTTGTGTGCCTTTTATCTCTCGACTGGCAGATTTCATCACATCCCGAATATCATCAAACGTATCTGCTAGTTTTCCATACCATGTATCTGACGTAAGAACTGGATGTTTGATTTTTCGACTAGCATCTAATAGATCGACTTTTGCCTTCTTTAATTCTTTGCGACACAATTTGAGTTCTGCAATTTGTTCTTTTTTAGTGGATATGTCTGCCTTTAACGAATACAAGGCTGTTGTATATCCGATGATTGTTCCAGATATCGTCATGCACCTCTATTCCTTAAATAGTCCTCCTTTATGTTACCATTTACTAGAACAAGAGGCATATGATTGAAAACGAATTCAACAAAAAATGAATCGAATGTATTGGGTTTTAATACCTATTTTACACACAAAAAAAGCTGGATCCATATAACTGAATCCAGCTTTTGAAGTTTTATTTTAGCGAATCCCCTACTGATGCTGATTCACGATCAATATATGAGGTGTCTTTCTTTTCAGGGATATAATGAAGGGAAAAACCGACAAGACTGAAAAAAGCGCTCAACACCAGTGTTGGTGTTTTGAACAAGTTAGTACTTGCAATGATCATATCACCCTTTTGAAGAAGGATGCCCAATATCTGACCCAGTACCAATACTGTTCCTGACGTTAAGAAAAGGACAAGTAACACTTTAAATAGAAATTCCATTAATGCTCTCATGTGTTTCTCCTCTCTATACTGGAAGTATCCCCATGCCTATTAGCCAGCCAATACCGACGATAGGAAGCATATAATAAAGAATCAGCGGTATAAATGTCTTCTCAGGTTTGGCTCCTGCAAGACCAGAAGCAATAAAGATAGACCCTGACGCAGGTGGTGAAGCTCCTTCTGTCGAAGAGAATGCGAGAATGGAGACAACAGCCACCACTGGATCAACTCCGACTGAGATTAAGGCTGAAAATGAGACAAGTCCGACAGCTGTTAGCGTAGCAGTTGAAGATAATGGTCCAGCCACCAATGTCACAAGAACACCGACAATGAGGACCATGAGCCATTTCGGAATAGCAATTGTTGACGTTATTAGTGTTAGATCTTCTGCTAAACCTAATTCAGCCAGCACCTGACTCGCAGCGACAGCAAAAAGCATCAATGCGCCGATTGTCGTAAACTTTGGAATGGCTGATTTGAAAAACTTAGACCAATCTAATGTAGAGGCCTTCTTTCTCCCAATCGTTAAGCTAATCAGCATCATTAAGATAGGAATCCATGTAATTAATGAAATTTGATCCATAGCCTCTGGTCCGATGTTTGGATTGTTTTTCAAGTAATTGGCCAATGGACCAATTGTGATGATGATAGGAATTAATGCACCGAAGAAAATAAAGATAGACTTCCATCCTTTTTTCACAGCTTCTCTAAAAGAGACAATATCATCTGGTGGCATAGCTTTAATTTTATTCTTTTTCACAAGAAGAAAAACAAGGATAAAGCGGTAAACAACTTGATAAAGTCCACCTATTAAAAGTGCAATATATAAATCTCCCTCAGATACAAGCGCTGCAACTGGTGCAAACCCCAGCATGATAAACATGGAAGAGTTCGGAGGTAGAGCTGCCCCAAGTCCACCATTACCCGCTAAAATAGTCGCCGTATCTGTGCGGCTCCAGCCTGATTTAATCATCCAAGAGGCGGTGATGGACCCAGTAGCCGCTGTGTTTGCAGAGTTCGATCCTGAAAGAGCACCTAAAACAGCAGAACCTAACGTACTCATATAAGCAGCTCCACCAGGGAGTTTTCCTATTAGAGAATTCAATATCCGCAAGAGTGCATGTATCAATTCAAGCTTTTCAATCAAATATGCCATAAACACAAATGCTACTGCTGCGTACAGTACCTCGTATGTGGATGCAAATAATAAGCCATCCCAGAAAAGTCGTAATGCTTCCATTCCTCCAAACAATGTGGTTGAAATAAAACCTAATAGCATGGCTTCTCCCATATTACGTTTCACTACGACATTCCATATAATAATGACAGCAATGAATACAATCAACGCAATAAAACCCATTAGTTATCTTCGCCTCCTCCGGATTAAATAAAGCGCTTACAAATAAATCACCCTTGTTGAATCACTTCAATGACCTCTTCCCAACTGGTTGGTTTTTTCCCTTCAAATCGTTCAAAGAAGTTGAGATCTGCTAATTTCTCTAGCTTTTGCTGTGCTGCACGCGACATACTGGCATCAATATGAGCTGAATCAAGCATTTCAATAGAACCACCTAGCTCAACCGCCCGTCTTTTCGCATGCAGTGCACTACCTGTAACGAGGCGATTCATGGTTTCTTCAAAGCTTTTGCTATCCATTGTTTCACTTAAGGAAGCAACGACCTGATCTTCGACTCCGTAAATTTTTGAAGTTTCCAAAAATTCAATTAATAATCCGACGATTCCTTTCATATAAATGCTTCTTATCAGTTTTAAAGCCGAAGCATCTCCTGGTTGGTCACTGATTTTCGTGATGTTCATTCCATACTTTGACAATGCCTCAATCAATTGATCTGTTCCACTACCGCTTGCCTTGATCGGTACCTTGTGTTTGTTTACCGGAAGAGATCCTAGCATCGCTGCATCTACAAAAAGCGCATCATGCTTTGCAATTTCTTTAGCCACTTGCTTTTTGATGTCTGGTGTTGATGCAGACACATCAACGTATACTTGCTTCTTTCTCAAACTTCCTAACGCGGATTGCGCCACCTCTAAGGTTTTATTCGCTGGTACAGCTGCAATCACAATATCAGATTTCTCAATGACTTCACTGACACTGCTGGTTAATTCAACTCCTGTATGAGCTGCTTTTTCTTTGATCGCTCCAGCAAATTTCTCATTTTGTAATAGTACATCATACGCATAAAAATGATCTAGTCCTTCCGTTTTTAAGCCCGTTGACAGCTCATATGCAGCTTCTCCATAACCGATAAAACCTAACTTCATCACCATTTCCCCTATTCCTGAAATTTTTTCATTCTGTTTTCCAGCCATACAGGTGCTAAGAGACTGATATCCTGCTTTCCTTCGCTCATGTAATTTTGAATGGTTTTTAGTCTTTGATTCTCATACTCTAGTTTCTCTTCAGCTAGTGACAGCATGGTATTTGCCTTCTCCTTTGGAACGATCACAACTCCGTCATCATCAGCAATGACTAGATCTCCCGGTTCTACTTTCACACCGCCACATGAAATGATTTGATTCAATTCACCAGGACCATCTTTAAAAGGTCCATTTGGAATAAACCCCTTACTATATATCGGAAAAGCCAACTCCTCTAAAGCGACTTTATCTCGAACAAGCCCGTCAATAATGATACCTTCTATCCCTATAGCCTTTGCTGAACTGGCCATCAATTCCCCTAAATAGGCATGACTCTTATGATTTTTCCCATCAACGATGAGGACATCTCCCTCTCTAGCAGAGTAAATGGCTTGATGAAGAAATAAATTATCCCCAGGGCGTAAACTAACGGTAAAAGCTGTACCTACCACATTCATCCCACTCGAAACAGGTTTGATTTGATCATCCATAGTACCTGTACATCCCATCACGTCTGCCAATAACGTAGAGTTTAGTTTTTTTGCCCGATTGATTAAATCATTTGACAATAAAGGAACTGTACTCATTGTCTCAATCATCCCCTTAAGTTATATTTATTACTTTTTATTTATATAAAGTAATATTCATTACTTTAGTGATACGATCATACCACCTCGCCACCGGTTAGTAAAGCGCTTACATAAAAAATATTAAATAAAAAAATGAGTGATCACACCACTATTGTGTCGTGTGATAACTCATTTTAGTTAAAATATCATTAATTTTATCTAAACGTGGTTTTGTCCTCTCAGGCTCATTGATCGCTAAAGCACTTAAAATGAAATCTACGATAAAGATAGCAGACACGATGGAGTTATGAGATCCCACACTCGCTGAGGAACATGGTAATACATAATGAGCATATTTGGTTAATGGAGAGCTATAGCTATCTGTAATTAAGAGAACTTCAACATTATATGACTTTGCTACCTCCAGCATGTCTTTAATACGCTTTGCATAGCGTGGATAGCTGACAGCTATAATGAAGTCAGACGAAGTCAAATGAACCAAATCATCCACCCAATCACTTTTATCAGCGTCAATATATTGACAGTTTCCTAATAGCCGATTAATTCCTAGTGAGAGATACTCTCCGACAGGCCTCCCACTTCGGACACTTGTACAGAGTACCTGCCGAGAATTCGCTATTTTTTCAACAATGTGCTGGAAGGTTTCCTCAGTAATATTGTCTAATGAATACTGGATATTATGGAATTGTAATTCTACATGATTATGCAGGAGCTTACTCTTATTTGAATGTTTTAAATTAGCTTCCAGTCTTGTTTGAGGTGCGGCTTTATGCTTCATATTCGATTGCAGTTCTTTTTGAAGCTCTGAGAAACCTGAATATCCAACGGCGGCTGAGAATCTCATAATGGTAGCCGTACTAGTACCTACTTTAGAAGCCAATTTATCAACAGTTAAAAAAGCGACTTCCATCGGATTTTGTACAATGTAATCTGCAATTCTTCTCTGAGCATCCGTTAATTCAACAATCTTATGCTGAAGTTTATGTATTAAATCTTCCATAATATCACCTGCCCATTCTATCGGCTTTACCTATATATATTGTACACATATGTCATGAATAAAAAAACAGCCAGCTCCGAATCTAATCGTGCTAGCTGCCTTTATGTGAACTTATAGCGCTTGTACTGCTGTAATAAGTGCCAGGTTGTAAACATCCTCAGCATTACAGCCTCTTGATAAGTCATTGACTGGTTGGTTTAAGCCTTGAAGGATTGGACCTACCGCTTCAAAGTTACCAAGACGTTGAGCGATTTTGTAGCCAATGTTTCCAGCTTCTAGGCTTGGGAATACAAACACATTGGCATCACCTTTGATCACTGAATCTGGTGCTTTTTTCGCTGCAACAGATGGAACGAATGCCGCGTCAAATTGGAATTCCCCGTCAAGCACAAGCTCAGGTGCTTTTTCATTTGCAATGCGAACAGCTTCTGATACCTTTTCAGTTTCATCAGATTTTGCTGAACCTTTAGTTGAGAAGCTAAGCATTGCAACACGTGGGTCGATGTCAAACATTTTTGCTGTGTTTGCACTTTCGATGGCAATCTCTGCAAGGTCTTGGCTGTCAGGCGCAATATTGATGGCGCAATCTGCGAAGACATATTGTTCTTCTCCACGTGCCATGATGAAGACACCAGATGTTTTCTTCACGCCTTCTTTTGTTTTGATGATTTGTAATGCTGGGCGTACTGTGTCAGCTGTTGAATGCGCCGCACCACTAACAAGACCGTCTGCAAGACCTTTATAAACAAGCATTGTGCCAAAATAGTTCTCGTCAAGCAATGCTTTCTTTGCTTGTTCTTCGGTTGCTTTTCCTTTACGTCTTTCTACAAAAGCTTGTACAAGCTCGTCAAATCCTTCATATGTATGAGGATCGTAAATATCTACACCATCAAGTGTTAAGCCAAGCTCTTTTGCTTTTGCTTCTACTTCTTGTTTGTTACCTACAACGATTGGCTGAAGTACATTGTTTGCTGCAAGCTTTTGAACTGCCGCTAAAATGCGCTCGTCCAATCCCTCAGGAAAAACGATCTTAACTCCTTTGCCTTTTACCTTTTCCTGAACTGCTGAAAAAATATCTGCCACTAAAATACCCTCCTTGATTTTACAAAAAAAGTGTTCTCGTTTAAGCATACTCTTCTTCCTGATAAATTCAAACAGCCAACTTCAATAATAACGCTTTCATATTAAATTCTTATTTTTCAAACTAATTCAATCAATTACTGTGCTTATGTTTGAAGGAGGGGATTCCTTGAAGTTCAAGTTTTGCTCACATCAAAAGCGGACAAACTGTGTTATAGTTGGAAAAGATGAAAACTGTTTATATAGGAGTGAAAGAAATGAGCGAACAACACACAACGAATGAAGCAGCTCAAACATTAGACGGCTGGTATGCCCTGCATGATTTCAGAACCATTGATTGGACTGCTTGGAAGCTACTCACTAGCGATGAGCGCAAATCAATTATTCATGAATTCACTAGCCTTTTAGACAAATGGAAGGCAGCAGATCAGGCCAAAACTGGTAGCCAGACAATCTATAGTATTGTCGGCCAAAAAGCAGATATTATGCTAATGATTTTGCGTCCTACAATGGAAGAATTAAATGAAATTGAGCTTGAATTCAATAAATCTAGATTGGCTGAGTTTACGATTCCTGCTTATTCTTATGTTTCTGTTGTCGAGCTAAGCAATTACTTAGCAAGTGGCGGCGAGGGTGATCCGTATGAAAATCCGCATGTTCGCGCACGCTTATATCCAGAACTTCCAGCTTCAAAATATGTCTGCTTCTATCCAATGGATAAAAGACGATCAGGTAACGACAACTGGTATATGCTCTCAATGGATGAGCGCAAATCTTTAATGCGAAGCCACGGATTAATTGGTAGAAGCTATGCAGGAAAAGTAAAGCAAATCATTACGGGCTCTGTCGGATTTGATGATTATGAATGGGGTGTTACTCTGTTCTCCGATGATGTCCTGCAATTTAAGAAACTTGTTTATGAAATGCGTTTTGATGAAGTCAGTGCACGTTATGGTGAATTCGGCTCCTTCTTTGTTGGAAACCGTTTAGCCAATGATCAACTGGCATCTTATTTCCATGTATAATAATTCCTTTAGGCTTCGGAGCATTCCGAGGTCTTTTTATTCATGATTTTAGAAAGGTTGATTGCATCATGAAAAACTTCCCAGTTGCCATTCTTGCACTAACACTTGGTGCGTTTTCAATTGGCATGACTGAATTTGTGATCATGGGGCTTTTGCCAAATGTGGCAAGTGACCTACATGTATCAATACCCGCTTCAGGACAATTGATTACTGGCTATGCTCTTGGGGTGGCAGTAGGTGGCCCCATTTTAACGTTATCGACTGGGAAAATGTTGAGGAAACGCCTACTCATTTTTCTGATGATTCTGTTTGTTGCAGGTAATCTAGTAGCGGCAGTCTCGACCACCTATGGCTTACTGATGACAGCGCGTATTCTCACATCGTTTGCACATGGAACTTTTTTTGGGGTTGGTGCGATTATGGCAGCACGTCTCGTACCTTCTGCTCGTAGTGCGAGTGCGATTAGCTTTATGTTTACTGGTCTAACCGTTGCCAATGTACTTGGCGTCCCCTTTGGCACATTGATCGGCAATCAATTTGGCTGGCGCTTTACCTTTCTCGTGATTGCGGTCATTGGTCTGATTTCCTTAATTTGCATCATCTATTTAGTTCCGAATCAAGCAAAAGAAGAGGCCTTAGATATTAAAAGTGAAGTAGCTGTTCTCAAAAAACCTCAAGTGCTTGTCTCCTTTGCGATGACCATCTTCGGATTTGCTGGAGTATTTACTGCCTTTACTTATATTAGTCCGATTTTGCTTCAGGTCACCGGCTTTCAGGAAAATGGCGTCACGCTCATTCTTGTGTTATTTGGGGTTGGGGTAACGATTGGTAACTTAGTTGGTGGAAAGCTAGCAGACTGGAGACTGATGCCTAGTATCATCATGACACTGATCATGCTCATTGCCATTTTATTGCTGTTTACTGTGACTTCTCCATTCAAAGTGCCAGCGGTATTGACGATTTTTATATGGGGAATGATTTCATTTATTCTCGTCCCAACTTTGCAATATCGGACAATGAATATGGCACAGGAAGCTCCTACACTCGCCTCGACATTAAGTCACTCTGCTTTTAATCTTGGAAATGCAGGCGGTGCAGCACTTGGCGGTTTAGCCATTGAATTAACAAAACTACAATTTGTCCCACTGTTCGGGGCAGGTGTCACCGTGATTGGGCTCGTCATTACGATCATAAGCTACCGATCAGATAAACGAAAAATAGCGATCAAAGCAAAAGGGCTTAGTGCATAAGCCCTTTTTCACTAGGATTTTGAAGACATGTCATAAAGAAACTTCCTCGACAGTCTGACCCTCGGGTGTAACCGAAACATGTTTATTTAAAAGTCGTTTCCCAATTGAACCCGATCGTTTCATCATTCCAAGCGATCCTCTTTTCATCTGGGTTCGCTGGATCATAGGATTCTGTTGTAAAATAAATGATTTGAAGTGGTGTCTGACCAAGCACACGATAGCCATGTGCCACTCCTTTTGGAATAAGTAGTAACATCGGATTGTCTTCTCCCATGAAGTACACATCGGTTTGACCGTTTGTTTTTGAGTCTTCTCTTAGATCATAAAGCACCACTTGGGCATGACCCGTTGGGAAAAACCAGACATCATCCTGTTTTTCGTGATAATGAAACGCCTTGATGACACCTGGGTAACTTTTTGACCATGATGCCTGACCAAATCGCTTTAACATCGGTTCATCATCACGAATCAACTCTGCAAAAAATCCCCTGTCATCACAATGCTTAGTCAATTTCTTCACTTCAACGCCATCAATCATGGTGAGGTCCTCTCCCTTCTCGCTGTAAGAATTCATCTAAGGCTTCTTTCCAATGCCTCGAATGCCAGCCAGCACACTGAATTGCTTGAACATCAAGCACAGAATAGGCTGGACGAGGTGTTTGAAACCCATATTCTTCAGTAGAAATCGGTTCAACCTTTGCTTTTAAGCCACTTCGTTTGACAATTTCTTTTGCAAACTCAAACCAAGAACAGCTCTCTAGGTTACTGACATGATAGATGCCTGGTGCTTGATCAAATAAATGGATCAAAGCCCCTGCTAAATCCTTCGTGTAGGTTGGTGAACCAATTTGATCATCAACGATACGTAAGAGATCCTTTGTCTCCGCAAGCCTAAGAATCGTATTGACAAAATTGTGTCCCTCATGGCCATAAAGCCAAGAAGTTCGAATGATTTTCACTTCATCAGATACGAGACGGATCAATTCTTCTCCAAGCTTTTTGCTCTTGCCGTAGATGGTTTGCGGATCGAGTGGTGCATCCTCTGAATACGGTGATGATTGCTTTCCATCAAAGACATAATCAGTGCTGACATGAAGGACATCTGCTCCAATCTGTTTTGCCTCTAGTGTTGTATAGTACGCGCCGATTCCGTTTACTAAATATGCTTTTTCTAATTCAATCTCACATCGATCAACAGACGTATAGGCAGCAGCACTTATGACGATATCAGGTTTGAAATGTCTCATCGCATGTCTAACAGCCTGTTGATCCGCAATATTGAGCATATTTTTCGTTAATGCAATAACCGTAAAGTCTTTTGCTTTTAGCTGATTGGTCAATTCTTTTCCTAACTGACCTCCTGCACCGGTTACCAGAACCTTCATCCGTCACCCTTCTTTGCTCTGATCAAATTTAGTTTCGTACCAATTGATCGTTTTTTGAATGCCTTTTTCAAACGACGTTTCTTGTTTCCAACCTAACTCTCTTTTTAGCTTGCTAGCATCAATGGCATAACGTCTATCATGACCTTTTCGATCTTGTACAAATGAAATGAGATCATGGCTCAAACCAAGGCTTGTCAAAATGGCTTTGGCAAGGTCGAGGTTCGTTTTCTCGTTCCCACCACCAATGTTGTACACTTGGCCCATCGTACCTTTTTCTAAAATCAATTGCACCGCACGACAATGGTCCTCTACGAATAACCAATCTCGAATTTGTTGCCCGTCACCATAGATTGGAATTTCCTCTCCACTCATTGCCTTACGTACAATCGTCGGTATCAATTTTTCTTCATGCTGGAAAGGGCCATAGTTATTACTACATCTGGTGATAATGGCAGGTAATTGATGTGTGTGAATATACGATTTGACAAGCAGATCAGAGCTGGCTTTACTAGCTGAATAAGGATTATTCGGTGAGAGTGGTGTCTGCTCTGTAAAGGCAGGATCATCGTGAGTAAGGTCACCATATACTTCATCTGTCGATATATGAATCATTTTGTTCGCTTTTCCCTTTGCCACTGCTTCCAAAAGTCGATAAGTACCGAGGACATTTGTTTGAATAAACGGTTCTGCCGATTCAATGCTTCGATCCACATGAGATTCTGCTGCAAAATGAATGATGGCATCATATGTTTCATCGAACGCGACATCCAGTTCTACTTGCTTTGTGATGTCTCCTTGAATCAACCGAAAACGAGGCTGATTTGCTAAAGATGCCATTTCATCTTGGTGGCTTGCATATGTCAATTTATCAAATACAGTGATACGGACATTTGATTCCTGAAGGAGAAGCTTCACAAAATTCAGTCCGATAAAACCCGCACCACCTGTTACTAAATAAGACTTCATCATACGTATCCCTCTTATTCTTCAATTTTCTGAATGGTTTCAAATATTTTTGTTGAGGCAAGATGCAAGGACTCATGAGTTCCCGCATCAATCCACCACCCTTTTAACATATCATAGGTGATCTGGCTATTTGAGATATAGAGATTGTTCACATCCGTAATTTCAAGCTCTCCCCTAGCAGAAGGCGAAATTTTTTCGATATATTGAAAGACTTCTTGATCGTAAAAATAGATGCCTGTCACGCAGTAAGGAGAACGAGGCTTTGCAGGCTTTTCTTCAATGGAGAGAATTCTGTTGTGCTCCCTATCAATCTCTGCAATACCAAATCGCTGTGGATCACTTACTTGTTTGAGTAGCACCTTTGCACCGCCCTCTTGCTTTTCAAAGGAGCGGACAAATGGCTTTAACGAATCTTCAAAAATATTGTCCCCAAGCATAAGGACAAACTTCTCATTCGTTACAAAAGGCTTCGCATACGATAACCCATCAGAAATACCTTCTGCTTCCGGCTGTACTTGATAAACAATGTTCATCCCCAACTCTTTATCACTCTCAAGGAGTTTCTGAAACTGAGGAATTTGTTCACTCTGAGAAATGAGCATGACCTCTGTAATGCCTGCTTCTTTTAGCTTAAACAATGACCAATAAATCATCGGATACGGCCCAACAGGTAGTAAATGTTTATTGATAATTTTCGTCAGCGGCGAAAGACGTGAGCCTTTTCCGCCTGCTAAAATAACTCCCTTCACATCTACACATCCTTATGTTCTTTTTGGTAAGGATTCATGAGGTGTATAAGAATGTTTTGCACACGCTCTAGCCCTTTTCCATCAATGAGCGTTCGTCCATTCAGATGGATACTCTTTCGGAGAAAATAGCTATTCGAAAGCTTTTCCACTGCTTGTAGAATGTCTTTTTCATCTACATTTGCCCCTAGCCCTAAATGCAGGCATGCGCCTTTTTTTGCAAACATTGCAGCCGTCTCAGTCTGATGCTCCACCTGTGAGAGCACAATACTAGGGACACCGATACAAATGGCTTCATACAATGTCACCCCACCTGCAATCAGTGCCAAATCGGCTTCAAACAAGAGTAATGGCAAATGAGTGGTATGGCGAAGTAACTGAATATGTTGAGCGTCTGACAAGTCCTCATTAAATCGAGAAGCACTGCCCGCAACTGCGATCACATCCAAGTGATCCGCTGACTTTAATGCAGAGGTGACCTTTTCTAATAAACCACTGGGATCACTGCCACCAAGGCTGACAACTACCTTCCGACATTCCTTGTGAACCTCGTATTTTTCTTTCAAATGACGAAGTTCGTTTTCTAATAACAGATAAGGTGTTCCATTGAAGTGTTCCAGTCCATTGTCATGAACATGATCATTCTGAAAGCCCCCATAGATGCCATTTATGACTACATCTGCCAGTTTCCATGCATCCTCTCGCTTTTCTTCAAATAAGACGATCTTCCCATCACGACAAGAGGACTTCATCACGTTAAGCAATGTAAGATCGAATTCCAGCACATCTATGATCAGAAGATCAGGCTGAACCATTTCGATTGCTCGATTGAAATATGCCTGATTTCCTTTTGAAGGAACAAGGTGAACAAACCAATCTGGATATGAAAGAAGCTCTATACATACTGGCTCATTTGTATAGAAAAAAATACGATACCCTTTTTGGAGTAGCTCTTTTGCCAGCAGTTTCATTCTGACCACATGCCCCATCCCTATCCAAAAACCACCATATACGATAATCATGATGTTTTTGTTCATTCAGCATCCTTCTGTCTCACAAACTGGTTCAAGCGCGCAATTTCTGGGTAACGTTCACATATGGATAACAGTTCCTCACATGAAACGAATGCAGTGCCTCCCGCTTTTTGAAACAAATGCGAGGCAAATTCATAATCCTCTTTCGTATCAATTGTGAATCGATATGCAGGATATGCAAGTTCTTTGGGCGGTGTGAATAAATGTATGCGAAATTGTTCGGGATGCTTTCGAATATAAAGGGTGACATGCTCACGATCAGCTTTCGTTAATGAACATTTTTCGATTTTTTCTAGAATGGGCGCGTGAATCATTTCCCCGGAAATACCTAGCGGACTGCCGCTGACATACGTGTAATGCGCTTGTTCTTGAGTGTGTTTTTCAATCATTTTCGACAGCAACGCTGGATCAACAAATGGGTTATCACCCGTCAGGCGTACGACTGTTTGTGGCTCATACTGATGTACAATGTTGGAAAATCGTTGCAATACATCTGCCTCACTGCCACGAAAGACTTTATAGCCTTTTGATGTACAATATTGTGCAAATAGATCGTCCTCTGCCTCAACTGTCGTGGCGACGATGATGTTTTGCATGACTTGATCGTAATAAGCTGATTGCTTTACCCGTTCGACAATGAGATCAATCAATTTGTAATCGCCTAATGTCTTCATTACTTTCCCAGGTAGCCTTGTTGAACCCATCCTCGCTTGAATGATAAACAAAACATCAGCCATCATGATGAGACTCCTGTGATAATACGTGTGACCATGCAACCCCTGTATGAGCAGGTACATCACTTGTCGCATTTGTACGATATAAGAGTTCTAAATAACGAGGATGTAGCCCCTGTTGCTTTTGGCCGGGTCTTAAAATAGCAATATTGTCTGGTGAAAAAGCTTCTCCCTTTGATATGTCTCGTGTTGTAAAAATACCTCTATAGGCAAATTCACGAATCGCCCCTTCAATTGCGGTTGTCGTTTTAAATGAACTGCCTAACAGCTCTTCCGACAATGATGACTCTCCAACATTTTGCGTACGCTGCGCTTCTGCCAAACGAATGTGCTGAACCATTTCCTTCAGCTCTTCTGGATTTAAAGCAAATGAGTGATCCGCTCCTGGTAATTCTTTATCAATCGTAAAATGCTTTTCAATGATGGCAGCGCCAAGTAGAACTGCCGCAACAGGCGCTTCTGTCGGATGCTCGCTGTGATCGGAGAAACCAATCACAGCGTCTGGAAATGCTGTTTTTAATGTTTGAAGAACTCGAAGATTTGTATATTCTCTAGGAGCTGGGTATTTTGCAACACAATGCATAATGGCAATCTGGTCGTTATGCTGACGAACAATCGTCTCATACGCCTCATGCACATCTGCAATGTTCGCTCCAGCAGTGGAGAAGATGATTGGCTTTTGATATGCCGCAGTATGACGAAGAAGCGGTAAATGGTTGATTTCATAGGAAGCAATTTTATATGCCAATGGGTTCGTTTTACTTAGAACCTCAGCTGATTGTTCATCACATACCGTACTTAAAAAAATAAGCCCCTTCTCCTCACAATGTTTGAGTAAAACCGGTAACCAGTCTGGTGGTAATTCCATTTGCTCCACTAATGAAAAGATTGATACCTCTTCACCCTTTGCAGTTTCATATAATCCTGGCTCTCTTTGATACATTCGGTCAGCCTGAAACATTTGAAATTTCACGGCATCTGCCCCCGCATCCTTAGCTACATCAATTAAAGCGAGTGCCTGATCCAGCTTACCATCATGATTAATACCAGCCTCTGCAATGATCAATACAGGGGCATCATCACCGACCTTTCGATGACCGATGTAAAATTGCGCCATGCTTACCTCTCCCCTTTTTTCGGCCACACATGATAATACAAATAAGATTTTGTCGTTCTAAATCCCATCTTTTCATAAAGCTGAATGGCTTTTATATTATGCATTTGCGTCCCCGCAGAAACGAAGCAGTGTTGCCTTTGATATGAAACTTCCATGATTGCAGCTAACAGCTTTTTTCCTAAGCCTCTTCCTTGCACATCTGGACGAATTGACAAAAGCTCAAGTGCCATTTCTTTTCCATTTGTCTTACCTTGAATCAATCCGAGCACTTCATCATCGAGCTTTGCAACTAGATTGATGTCTGCCCGGCCATTCAAATTATTTCTCATCCACGCCTGATAAAATCGCTGTACATCTGCTTGATTTAAAAATGGATCAAGGGCATACCTGCTTTTCATAAAGGCTTGATTGGCAAGAGACGCCGCAATCTCTTTATCACTCTCATCAGGTGATTCGATTTTCAACTCATCATGCTGTTCTATGTCATATATCTTAGGTGGTGCCTCAAGCCTTGTGAGCCCGCCGACATAATAAACATGTGCTAGCTGTTGTACAATTCTGTTTTTGCTCATATCTGAAGCATCGAGACGAAGAAAGAAAAAATCACACTTTTCCGATCTCATCCAGTTCATAAATCGTTCCATTAGCTCTTTTAATGTGGCGTCGGTCTCAGCTTCAAGGAACTTCACATGAAAAATATGCTGTCCATATAAACCGCTCTCCCACTGTGACCATTCATATAAAAGCACTGCCTTTAGTTCCGCACCGCTTACAAGTCCAAATTGGCTGAAACTCGTAAACTCTTCAGATGGCTCAGTATACCTACTCACCCACTCCATTAGCACCTGTTCATCTATTGCATGAATGACTTTCATTTTTTTACTCTCGCCTTTCTGACAATCTCAAGAACTGCTTCAATGACATAGGTCACATCTTCATCGGTCATGCTAGGATAAAGCGGAAGTGAGAGTGTACGCTGATAATAATTCATGGCTTCTGGAAAATCTGCATCAGAATAGTGGAAGGATTGCTTGTAATAGGGATGTAAATGCACAGGAATAAAGTGGACGCTTGTGCCAATTTTATATGTTTGATGTAGCTGTTTAATCAGTTCATCTCTTGTGAGACCTGCCTTCTCAGGTTCAACTTGCAGGACATATAAATGCCAAGCATGCCTTCCTTCTTCATGAACGGGCGGGAGGATGAGCCCAGCCTCATCTTGAAAGGCCTGCCCGTAGGCTATGGCAATCTGTTCTCGGCGCTTCTGCATGTCAGTCAGTCTGTTAAGCTGGGCGATACCAAGCGCTGCCTGCATATCAAACATGTTCATCTTATAGCCCGGCTCCTCTACTTCGTAATACCATGTACCTTTTTCTCCGTAGCGATTCCACGCATCTTTACTCATTCCATGAAGTGCCATTCTCCTCATACGATCAGCAAGTTTATCATCATTCGTCGTCAGCATGCCCCCTTCTCCTGTTGCCAAATTCTTGGTCGCATAAAAACTAAAGGCTGTCGCATCTCCAATCGAACCGATCGGTCGATTATGATACGTTGTATAGAGAGCATGTGCCGCATCCTCTAAAACGAAGAGACCATGATTTTTGGCAATCTGTAGCACCTCATCCATATGACATGACTGTCCTGCGAAATGAACTGGAACAATCGCTTTTGTCTTTGGCGTCACTGCCTCTTCAATTTTTGCAGGATCGATATTTAATGTTGCGGGATCAATATCAACAAACACAGGATGAGCACCTGTGTGAATAATAGTATTGGCGGTGGCACAGAAAGTTAATGGTGTAGTGATAACCTCATCTCCAACACCAATTCCTTTTCCTTTTAAAGCAAGAAAAAGGGCAGCTGTACATGAATTTACAGCAATGGCATGCTTGGCTCCTGTCAGTTGCTTAAATTGGTCTTCAAACTGCTTCACTTTAGGTCCGGTTGACAACCAACCGGACTTTAATGTATCAATTACTTGGTCAATTTCTTCCTGTTCAATGGAAGGAAGAGCGTAAGGAAGAAATTGTGCTCGCTTTTGTACCATATCGCTTGCACACCCCTAGACTTATTTGTGAAAATCTACACCTGTTTTCGTTTTTAAAAGAGAGAGGAGGACATCTGTTGAATGAGCATGTGGATAATTTTCTTTGATAAAAAGAGCCCCTTGTTGTTTCGCTTTTTGCATCTCTTGTTCATTCATTAAGATGGTTACTGCCTGTTCAGCAAGCTTTTGAGGGTCTTCGAAATAATATGGTTGTAGTGACTCATAGTACGGATATCTTCTGCCTCCTGCCATCTTTCCGATTAAGACACTTTTATTGAATAGCATCGCCTCAAGCCCTACAGTTGAGGTTAATGTGATGACAAGATCCACGTAAGGTAGCATGTCATACAAATCGATTTCCTTCTTCACCAATCTCACTTGACTTGAGGAACGCTCCAGTGCGACATAATCGTTCAATTGATTTCGGGCAATTTCCCAAGGGTGCGGCTTAATAATTAATTGCACATCATTTTGTACCGCAATTTTTTTCAAGATCGCCCCATAAAAATCCCCAGAGAATGGCTGAGTTGCTACAAGAACTGTTTTGTTTGTTGCATTGAAATTTAATTTATGATAAAACAAATCCTTTTGAATGGGCTTTCTCTCCTGCACCAAATCAAATCTCGGATGTCCTGTCACATCAACTTGTTCTGGCTGACAGCCTTTATCCTCATACCAGTCTTTTTCATACTTCCCAAAGACCCCGTGTGTCGTGGTGAATATTGGCAAAAAGGCTTCATCTCCCATTAATGCACCATGCTGAAGACAAATACTTGTGATCCCTCTTTTGATCGTTTGCAGTGCAAGTACCCTACTGTATACATCTTCTGTTGTACCGACGACAATAGCTGAAATGTGATGCTGCTTTAGCAATCTCTCTGATTGATCAATGACATCAATAAACTGCGGAATATCCTTGTTCAATCGCTCTTTAAAGAACGAATCTCCAAAGACTGGGTGCTGTGCATAAGCTTCGAAAAGAGCATTCGCTTCTTTAATATATTCGGCATGGGCTTCTTTATTAACCTCTCCAGCTAATTCAGGTTTGCTAATGACTGGAATACCGAAGTAATCTGCTTTCTTCCAACGTGCAAGAAGCAACGTTTTTGCAGGATGGAAACGAGTATAATTATTTTCTGTAAAACGAAGGTGATCAAAGTGAAGTAATACCTTTCCGCTACCTGGGTTATACGCAACAGGTTTGATCGATTTTTTTTTCTCATCAAAAAAAGGTTGAATGTCTTGAGGAACAGGACAGGATGTTTGCAACTGTTCACCAAACGCTTCGTTCTCCATCCTGTCTCTAACCTCTGGACTGATATATTGATAAAAGTTGCTTATTAATCCAAGGGGAATATGCTGATAGGTCAGGCTTTTCAGGATGTTGACATACTCCATATACACCTGCCAGTAGTGATGAATATAATGAGACAAACGATTTACCTCCCATATTTTTGTTTGAGTACCTTGCGTAATTCC
Organism: Bacillus sp. NPDC077027; assembly: GCF_050269555.1. Lineage (NCBI taxonomy): Bacteria > Bacillati > Bacillota > Bacilli > Caryophanales > Bacillaceae > Bacillus > Bacillus sp. NPDC077027. Next base: position 633,386 of record NZ_JBNNIO010000002.1, read on the forward strand.
CAGCACGATGTTTGTGGGGGCAACGCCTTGATAAAGTCACTTTTCTCTTCATCTGCTAGTTGATAGTGAATGGATTGCTCTGTGATGTAGTTCGTATCAAGCACTTCATCATACGGATAAAAAAGATAAAAGTGATTTAACCTAAAAAAGAAACGAGCATCCCCTATACGGTAAAAGTGCGGACTCTCATCCCAATAGGAGCCGAATTCAGACTTGATCTTCTGCAAAATGGAGGCTCTATGGACGACAGAACAGTGATCAATGGCACATGGTGCATTCCATAGCACAGCCTGTGCGGGACGTACGGTTTCCTTTACCTGCTCACGTTCACTATTTAAATAGATTACTTTTGAACCAGAGTACACAATATCTTCATTCGGATGAGCATCTAAATATCCTGTGAGCTTCTCTAATCGGTCAGGGGCATACACATTGTCGTCGGTTGCATACGAGATATACTCTCCTTGTGCTTGCTCAAGCGCCTGATTAATTAAAACTGCATAACGGGTTTTTTCTGTGCGCTCTTGCAGGGTTTTGACACCACTTTGAATCAAATGAACACGTGAGTCTTTTACATAAGGCTCTATGGCTGCAAGTGTTGCTTCATCTGATCCATCATCCATAATGAAGAGTTCAAAGTCAGGTAACGTCTGATTTAATACTGCTTGAATGGATCTTCCTACATAGGCGGCTTTGTTGTAGCTTGTCATAACAACAGTTACTTTTGTCAAAAATTGTCACCCCAGTCTCTTTCAAACTATGATTATCATATGTTCCACATAAAAAAAAGACTGTAGAGCGACCTATTTTTAATAAAATTGTATTTTTTATTCTTATTCCCTTGAAAGATTACAATAGTTTGGTAATATAAGTAATCATTTGTATTTTTAGAAAAGGAGTACTTAAATATGGACGTCATAAAAGAAGAGTTTTCACAAGAGGAGAAACGAAAAGGTTTTTTTCGATTCTTCAAAGTATTCATTGCCACAAAAACGATCGTTCGTTCTTACAAAAATGCCCACATTCCCATTTGGTTAATGATCATCTTAGCAAGCATGATGGGGACAGGCTGGATGTACAATGGTTATCTCGGGGACTATACAGGCGATGTGATTCCGTATCCATTCATTCTTTGGCACGGGGCAGGTTTTGGTTTGCTCGTTGGAAATGTATTTTTATTCGGAGCAGGGCTTGTGCTCAAGTGGTCAGGTAAGCTATTTGGCGGTCATGCTACATATATGCAAGTCGTACGGGCTTGTTTCATTGCGGTTGTCATTCCTTCCGCACTGCTTTCCCTCACTTGGATTCCGACACTGATGATTGTTGGCTCAGATGCGTTTACCTATATCACTCCTCATCTCGATATGCATGATGAAATTTGGTACTACCTCGACATACTATCGCTTGTTGAAGTGTTTACACGAATGTGGATATTTGGAATGTCTATTCTAGGCATCATCGCTATTCACAACTTAAAATTTTGGCAAGGTGCCATTGCGCTTGTTGTGCCATTCCTTATCTTGGTTTTGATTTCATTTGCCATTTTTGGAACATATACAACACTCAATTGGCTGCCAAGCTAAAAAATCAGGAGACTGTCGTGGACAGTCTCTTTTTTCATTCATTGTACATATTCCGACCTCCTGTCTCATAGTGTGAAAGAGAGAAAGATAGCTATAGAAACAACAGGTGCTTGTCCGCCTTCTGTTTAGAACACCAAGAGGAAAGAGGAGGAACGATATGAAATTAAAAAATCAATTTGGGCAAGGAGCGGGTTTTGAAGGAAATGATTTTAGACAACAATATGGGGCAAACCCTTATCCTGCACAACAGATGGGTTACTCAGTCCCTCCCCAAACGCAAGGTCAACCGCAACAAGGATATTCAACACCTATGCAAACAGGTTCAGGGCAAGGGGCACAAGGCGGAGGTCAGCCATATCAAATTCCGTCCGGCCCTATTTATCAGCAAAATATCCCAGGTCAGCTCCCACTGGAACAGTCATATATTGAAAATATTCTCCGATTAAACCGTGGCAAAGTCGCGACCATCTATATGACTTTTGAAGCAAGCAAGGAATGGAATTCTAAAATTTTCAGAGGTGTCATTGAAGCAGCGGGTCGAGACCACATTATTATTAGTGACAATAAAACAGGAACAAGATACTTACTCTTAACCATTTACCTCGATTACATTACCTTTGATAGCGAAATTCAATATGATTATCCATATTCCATGTCCACTTATTCACCAAGATAATGGCATGAGAAAAGCAAGGGATCATGATTCCCTTGCTTTTCTCGTTATGACTCGTATCTATTACCAACTTATCAAACATATCAGAGATTTATCGCGACCAAAACATACATGATTCTGAATCAAATTCTACTACCATAACTATTTCTCTTAATTTTTATTCACATGGGTTTTTGACACACCTCCTCGCCGCTTTACATAAGATGCCTAGTAGCTTTCATTAAAAGCCTAGAGGTGAGTAATAAATGACCATGGATTTGGATTATACATCGCCAAATGTGACGTATTCATTTGATTTAAACAAAAGTCCGCTCGTTCAATATGATCAGCATAACCTGATCAATATTTTAGGAAAAAAACAAATGAATTCATTAGACCAAGTATCATTGCTAGATATATATCTAAGTAAAAACAAAGTAGTGGAACCTCATTATCATCAAAACGCAGCCGAGCTTGTTTATTGCATTACAGGGTCAGCCGCGGTATCACTGCTGAACCCTTTTACAAAGAAGCTTCAAACTTACACGATTACGCCAGGTCAAGTGGCAAATGTTCCTCAAGGCTGGTGGCATTATGAGGTGGCACTGCAAGATCGAACACATTTGCTTGCCATATTTAATGCATCGACACCAGAGGTTATTCTTGGATCTGACCTTCTTAAACTAACACCATCTAACATCATGGCACATACTTACTGTATGAATGAAACCCAGTGGAAACAGGCGATTCAACCGGTCAAACCGGGTGCGTTCATAGGTCCATTTTGCCAGAGAGAAGAGGAAGCCACGACCCGTCCCACACCCCCTTCTCATTATGTGCCGTACTATCAGACTCCACCGAACTATTCTCCTTATTGGAGCTAATACAAAGCAGCAAAAAACCGATGCCTCTATGAAAGGTCATCGGTTTTTTTCATCCTATAAATTCTTCGCTGCAGTGACGACAAGAATGATCCAAGAAGCGATAAATGCTAATCCACCAATTGGTGTAATGGCACCAAGAATCTTCACCTGTGTGAGTGCTAATACATAAAGACTTCCTGAGAAAAAGATGATTCCCGCTAGCATGATCCACCCAGCTGTCGGCACAGCCGAAATGCCAGTCAGCTTATCAGCTAAAAACGCCACGATAAATAGCCCAATGGCATGAAACATTTGATATTGAACCCCTTTATTCCAAATCTCAATGTACTTCTCTGGGATTTTCCCTTCAAGACCGTGTGCGCCAAAAGCACCGAGCCCGACGGCGAGCATTGCGTTAATTGCACCTAAAATGAAAAAAAGTTTCATTCGTCATTCTCCTTATCTCATATCAAATTATGTTTATCATAGCGTGCTTCTGAGCTTACATTCAACTTTGCCCCTGTGTTGACACGAGATTGTCAGATTTCATTTTTCTTCTTAATAGCACTTGATCAACGACAATGGCAATGAGTGTACCGAGCACAAGCCCATTGCTTAATAGTGAAATGAGAACCGGATGCATTCCCTGTAGTGCCTCTTTCGGGACAAACATAGCACCAACTCCAGCTAAAATGGATACCCCAAGCACAAATCGCACACGTGGTATGTCTTCCTTCTCATACACATCAAATTCAGACAAAGCGATACCAATCATTGAGGAGAAAACAACAAAATTAACAGCCAATCCTACAGGCGATGGCAATGCTGAAAAGAAGCTCATCAAAAGCGGGAATAAACTAATAAAGACAATCAATAAACTCCCTAAAAAGAAAGGCTTTCTTGAAGGAGATTTGGTTGTTTGAATAAAACCCGCTGCGCCTGAAATAGGAACAGGTGCAATCGCACCAATGATTCCACTCATAACATGGCCAAATGCTGCAACAAAACCAGCAGGACGGGCTCTTTTTCGTTCACGTAGCTCTCCAAATGCTTTGACCGAGCTTTCCACAATCCGAATACTAGCAAGCATGTTCACAATAAGTAAGATGGTAATGAAAAAAGAAGTCACAAGCAAGCCACTGTCAAAAACCGGCATGCCAAATGGAAACAGCTTTGGAAATTCAATCACGTTCTCGGGAATGCGAACAGGCTTGGCTAACCCAAGCACAGCAAACAGCAGCCATCCTCCCGCAAGTGAAATCAGAACAGAGAATTGTTTCAAATAAAGCCACTTTGACCGATTAATGATGAACGTCATCACGATAATAAAAATAGACAAACAAAAAATAAATCCATCCACATTGTTCCCTCTATACCCGATGCCCATTAATCCTTTCATAATTGGCTGGCTGAGCTGAACAACAAGCAATAATAAATAAATGCCTGTCACCACTGGCGTAAATAATGAAGCAAGCCAATCAATGATCTTAAAGATACTGAAAATCAAAAAGAAAAATCCACTGATGATCAATGCTCCTTGTAGCGCTTGAAGTGTTTCAGGATAGGAGGCGAAGATCGTTCCAGTCATCCCTGCATAAATCGTATAGACTCCCCACCATAATCCGGCAGGGCTTTCATTGATTGGTAGCATGTGTCCGCATAAGCATTGGACCATTGCAACAAGACCGAGTGAAAAGAACGTACTTTGTATCAGCTCCGCGGACTGAACTTGATTCAGCTCAAATGCTTGAGCAATTGCAATCGGCACTGCAATTGAAGCAGCGATAAAAAACGCCATCCATTGAATGGCTCCTAAAAATAGTTTCAATCGTCTCACCTTCCCTTGTCCCTACAAGAACACGTTAAAAATCAAAAATGGAGTCGCCGTTCCCTTCCTCCTCTTTTTGAGTATCCCCTTTGTTTTGAAATTGCTTCGCACCAGTCGTTCCCATTAGCTTTTCGAGCATGAGCTGATCTGTCGTTTGTACCTGCGGTGAAGGGATGACGACAGAGGGGGGTGTTGAAATCATTGGAGAAGTCGGCGTTTTCACCTGCACTGGCTCATCTAAAATCACATCACATAATGACGAGATTGCTGCCACTTGACGCTTGACCTCTTCTTCGTTGCCCGCTTGTTTTGCTTTTCGAATGGCTTCATCCATTTTTTGAAGAAGACTTGATATATGTATGTTCAAGGCCATGCCCTCCCAATCGCTAAAATACTTTTCCTCAGTTATTTTACCAAATCAAACATCTCATTTGGTCAAAACCTGACCATTTTTTATATTCGTGCTCTTTCTTCTCTTTTATACCCCTGACGATACCACTGCAAAACAAAGTCAACTAGCATTAAAACAACTTATTTGACCTTCCTTGACAATTCCTAGATAATGATAAATACAATTAGCCGAAAGGGGCTACGAAATGAAAAATGAATTAGCCTTACTAAAAAGCCAAAAGGCTTATCAAAAAACTACGGTCAACGAAAGACTCCTGATTCTAGCAAAACTAAAATCAGCCATCAAACAAAATGAAGAGGCGATTTTACAAGCATTACAGCTAGATTTACATAAATCCGAACAAGAAGCCTATACGACCGAGATTGGAATTGTCTACGAAGAAATCAATCATACCATGAAGCATTTACGAAAGTGGGCAAAACCAACACGTGTGAAAACACCGTTAACACACATCGGTTCCAAAAGCTTCATTATTAAAGAGCCCTACGGAAGCGTTCTCGTCATTGCACCATGGAACTATCCTTTCCAATTGGCACTCTCACCGCTAGTCGGCGCCATTTCAGCTGGAAATTCAGTGACCTTAAAACCATCTGAACTAACGCCTCACGTATCTGAAATCATTCGAGTCATCGTCGAAAGTGTCTTCCAAGAAGAGCAGGCCGCTGTTGTAGAAGGCGGTGTTGAAGTAAGCACTGAGCTGCTCAAGCTCCCATTCGATTATATCTTCTTTACAGGTAGCGTCGGTGTCGGCAAAATCGTGATGGAGGCTGCCGCCAAGCACCTAACACCTGTTACACTTGAACTTGGGGGCAAAAGCCCATGTATCGTCATGCCAGATGCTAATTTAAAGCTAGCTGCTAAGCGCATTGTGTTCGGGAAGTTCACAAATGCCGGACAAACCTGTGTTGCACCAGACTATTTGCTCGTCCACGAATCAGTAAAAGATGAGCTTTTAAAAGAGATGACAGTTTGTATTCAAGCATTTTATGGAGATCATCCAGAAACAAATGAACACTTCGGAAAAATTGTGAGCAAACGACATTTTGACCGGTTATCAGGCTTTCTCAAAAATGGTCACATTGTCACTGGTGGGAAAAAGAACGAAGAAGAATTAAAAATTTCACCGACGATTTTAGATCAAATCACTTGGGATGATCCTGTTATGCAGGAAGAAATTTTCGGCCCGATCTTACCTGTCATGACCTTCAACTCTGTAGATGAAGTCATTGAAATGGTAGGTGCTAGACCTAAACCTCTTGCACTTTACTTATTTACGACAAGCAAAAAGAATGAAACATACATCTTAGACCACATCTCTTTTGGCGGAGGCTGTGTCAACGATACGCTGATGCATGTAGCAAATTCACACTTACCGTTCGGTGGTGTAGGAGAGAGCGGGATAGGACGCTACCATGGTCATGAAAGCTTCCTTACCTTCACACATGAAAAAAGCGTGTTGAGACAAACCAATTTATTCGACTTCTCTTTCCGTTATCCAAATGCAAAAAACGGACTCGACATCGTCCGTAAATTTTTAAAATAACCACAAGGACGAAGGAGCATTTCCTTCGTCCTCTTCTATTCAATATCCTCAATACACCACTTGATTTCCTGCGTTCCAATTGTCTTCAGGCATTCATTTACCTTAGAAAAAGGACGACTACCAAAAAAACCGTTTCGTGCAGAGAACGGACTCGGATGTGGTGATTCAATGACAAAATGTTTTGAGCCATCAATGCGTTCTTTTTTGGCTTGAGCATGTCTTCCCCAAAGGACAAAAACAACAGGCTGCTCCCGTTCATTTAATACATCTATCACGCGGTCAGTCACACGTTCCCAGCCTTTTCCCTTATGAGAGTTCGCCTCCCCTTGTCTGACTGTGAGCACTGTATTAAGTAGGAGAACTCCTTGCTCTGCCCAACTGATAAGTGAGCCGTGATTTGGAATTTGACAGCCGATGTCATCTCTTAGCTCTTGAAAAATATTTTTGAGCGATGGTGGTTGTCTCACACCTGGTTGGACGGAAAAACTTAAACCGTGCGCTTGACCTGGGCCATGATAAGGGTCTTGTCCAAGGATAACAACCTTCACATCTTCATATGTCGTTAAATGGAGCGCACGATAAATATCATCAGGCTTTGGAAAAACAGGTTGAGAACGATACTCTTCCTTAATCCACTCTCTTAGCTCCTGATAATATGGATGTTCAAATTCACTCTCCATGACCTTCCACCAGCTATCATTCAGAAATTGCTTCATACATGGTCTCCTCCTTCCATTTGCTTAACTAATCTAGAGATCATTGGCCTTCCATCCCAAACAATATCACTTTGGGCTTCTCTTTTTTTCATCGCTGGCTCTTCAAGTAAAACCGCGAAGTTTGCAGTCGGCAAATCCCCAAGCGAATGCTTTTTGCTTAAATCATCTAAATACTGTTTTCTTTTTTCACCAAGATCACTCGATTGATTTCCTCCACCGTCAAAGAAGGCATAAATCACACTGGCAACTGGCACACGCTCAGTCTTCGCATGGTTTGAGACACGCAAAAAGAAATCCCAATCCCAGTAATGATGCATGGCAGGATCAAAGTACCCGATCTGTTCATGTAAGTTGCGCTTATACATACTACCAGATGGAACATATGTAGAGAATACCCGCATTTCTTCTAGTTCTGCCGTATAGGCAAACAACCGTCTAGATGTCGGAATACGTGTCGCTCCTTTTTCTTCAAAAGACACAATTTCCGCATCAGAAAAGACGAAATCTGCATCTTTAAGAGCCTCACTCATTCGTTCAATATGGCAAGGTGTAAAGTAGTCATCATCATCACTTAGCATGACCACGTCTCCTGTTACCTCACGGATGCCAACATTTCTTGCGTTCACATGCTGGACATTTTCCTGTAAATGAATAAGACGAATTGGTAAGTCAGGATAAAGCTCCTGGATCACATCTACTCGCTCACCCGCATCATTAACAACCACAATTTCAAAGGGTTGTACAGTTTGTTTCGTAATGGATTCAAGTAACTCACATAGTGCCGTTAGTCGATTGTGTGTCACAACTAATAGTGAAATATTCATGATTGGCTTGCTCCTTTTTTAACAGACTCATCCATTTCATTAAAACATAAAATTACGTTTTTCTCATGATATAAAAGGCGGTATACGCATGAATTGATGAAATGAGTGAAAAGAAGAAAATAGTTCATGATGAAAAGGTCATATGTAGAGGCTCGTCAGTACCAACAAGCGTTCTTCTCTGATGAGAACGCTTTTTTCGTCCGTTTCATTGTGATAAATAGAAAAGCTGATTATAATAGGAAATAGAACATTTACTGTTACACATCATATTGGAGGTTCAGCTACTATGTCTATGAATAAAGCACTCACCATCGCAGGCTCGGATTCAAGTGGAGGCGCAGGTATTCAAGCAGATTTAAAAACGTTTCAAGAGAAAAACGTATATGGTATGACAGCTTTAACAGTTGTCGTTGCGATGGACCCACATCACAATTGGGATCATCAAGTATTTCCGATTGAGACGGATACCATTCGTGCTCAGCTCTCAACGATCGTAGAAGGAATCGGTGTTGATGCACTTAAAACCGGTATGCTTCCAACTGTAGACATCATTGAGCTAGCAGCAGAAACCATTAAGAAATATGACTTGAAAAATATTGTCATTGACCCCGTTATGGTTTGTAAGGGAGCAAATGAAGTCCTTTATCCTGAGCATGCTGAAGCAATGCGTGAAAGTCTTGCACCACTGGCCACAGTCATTACCCCTAACCTCTTTGAGGCTGGACAATTAAGTGGAATTGGTGAAATCAAAACATTTGAACAAATGGAAGAAGCGGCAAAACGAATTCATGACCTTGGCGCGAAGTATGTGGTCATTACTGGCGGCGGTAAACTAAGTCAAGATAAAGCGATTGATTTGCTTTATGATGGACAAACCTTTGAACGTCTCGAATCCGATAAAATTGACACACAATATACACATGGCGCAGGCTGCACATTCTCAGCAGCAGTCACAGCCGAACTAGCAAATGGCTTAGAAGTGAAAGACGCCATCTATGCAGCAAAAGAATTCATCACTGTTGCCATTCAAGGCTCTTTCCAGCTAAATGAGTACATTGGACCAACAAAACATTCTGCTCATCGTTTCAACAAATAAAACAGTAAAACCGATTCGCCTTGTCAAACAGGCGAATCGGTTTTTTAATCTCACTATCACTCATTGAGCATAATAGAATATTATCATCATAATGAAAAGAAAAAGGCTTCAATACCTACTTCTTCTTGATCACATACTTATTTTAAAAAGATTTTACAAGCTTATGTATACCTTTTCTATTCTCTCCAACTCTTCACGTAAATCGCTATCATCAGGTTTACCAGTTATTACTTCCAAAAACGCAATAAATTTACGACCATATGCAATTAGGGTATATACCAATTCCTTAAATTCTACGACCAAAGTTTGATTTTCCAGCGACAACATCATTTCTTGATCGGATCTTTTTTCTAACTGTATTTCCAATGATAAACTTGGTAATAAATTTTTCCATAACCTACATCGATGTAATCTTTTAATATATTTTTATCATAATGCCATAACTCTTCAATAGAATCAGGATTCTCAAAATCCTCAATCTTACCTTTTTTTCCATTATCGAACGTCATCGTTCCCTCTAGATTTGTAAATCCCTGTTCCATAAAATCTTCTTTGGTAGCAACAAATTTCTTAATACTTCCAATATCATTGATCGCTACAAATCTCTCTTCGTCTTCTAAATAAATATAAGTTTTTATCTTCAACTCAATTCACCTTCACACTTTAGAACCGCACTTCTTTATCATTTCTAGATTCAACTAAAAAAGCGCACTCTTTGAGAGTACACTCTTTTCCCCATACATAAACACCTATTTTTGATGATCTGATTCCTTCGCCATCTTTCGAATAAAGGTTTCAATTGATTCAACAAATAAGGCGTATTCTTTCATTTGTTCATACGTATCTGACAGCTTCTCTTTTAATTCGTCCTGCTGAAGAGAAGGTTCACCAAGAATAGATTGGACTTGAATGAGCAATTCTTTATATTCTTCACGTTTATCTTCAACATGATCTGCCATTGTCTCCAAGCGTCGTCTAGTCGTCGGCTGCTGTTTTGATTTCAATTAAACAACCCCTTTTTTATCCTGCCTCATTTGGATAAATGCCAGCCTCAGCTGTTTATATTTTTCAATTATAGCATAATTCACCCATTTATTATATATGAAAACGTCATCAAATGACCGTCATGCCTGCGGTCAAGCGATCAGATACCGCATTTTAGGAAGCAAGATTCAGGGCTATTCAATTAGACATAAGATTCCTCCAGTTTGATCAAAGAAAGAAGCAGAACAATTAGTCTGCTTCTTTTTGTAAGTGCCATGTTTTCATTCTAATCTTCGTTTCATTCCTACCACTGATCGAAATCGATTTATTTCCCGGGGAAGGAAAGAACCTAGCAGTAAGAACCTCACGACCACCATTGACAAAAATTTCAATAGATGAGGCGTCAATAAAGATGTGTAAATCTTTTAGCTCCTCAATTTCTACTTCACGTATTTCTGTTGTTCTATTCTCAAAGCTTTCCCGTTCCAGCGTCAATCGTCGCTTCAGTTTATCGTAAGTCAAGCGAGCAGCACCTCTTAGACAGAGTTCAAATCCTTTTTGCGTTTCAATTTGATCTGCATAAAGTTCTGTTTTAGAAATGTCCTCTACATGAATCGAGTGTACAGAGCGTTTAATTTGATATATTTCTTCTTGTTCATTTGTGCGCATTGACTTTAATTCTGATACAGGATTTTGTATGAGTTTTCCATCTTCAGATAGAGAAAGCTCACGTGGAATCGTTAAACAATGAATCCATTGATATGAAATGGTCGGATGGTGTTCCTCCCCTTGGTCAGGTACACCCATCCATCCTATTAAAATACGTCTGCCCGATTCATCCTTAAATGACTGTTGTGCATAAAAATCAAAGCCCCTGTCAAGTTCCTCGAATTTCCCATGCCTATATTTGTAAGAGGTATCGTCTAATTCCCCAATAAAGTAGCCTGATTGATGCATATTCTGATATTTCAGCCCCTCTGGTGGTAATCCTTGTGGACACACGATAAGTACATCTTTGCCATCTAACTCAAACAAGTCTGGACACTCCCACATGTATCCGAAATCACCTAGACCATTTTGACCGCTACCTGTTAACGCTCCCTTAAATGTCCAGTTTTCTAAGTTATCAGAAGTAAACAGCACAAGGTTACCTTGTAGTTCTTTATTTTGAGCACCTAACACCATGTACCACTTCCCATTTCTTTTCCACACCTTTGGATCACGGAAATGTGCTGTAAAACCGTCTGGTAATTTTGCAACAACACCTTTTTTCTCAAAGTGTAAACCATCTTCAGAAACTGCCAAACACTGGTAAGCCTCACGACCTCCATGTTCATCTCGTACATTGCCTGTGTAAAGCAAATGGAGTTTTCCTTGATCAATTACTGCACTTCCAGAATAACAGCCATCTTTGTCAAACCAGTCACTCGGAGTCAGCGCAATCTCTTCATGCTTCCAATGGACGAGATCTGTTGAAGTATAATGTCCCCAGAATTTCGCACCATGCCCAGTATTAAAGGGTTGCCACTGATAAAACACATGATATATACCTTGCCAATGAATCAATCCATTCGGATCATTTAAAAGCCCGACAGGTGGCATCAAATGGAAATGCTGGCGATACACATCTTTTTTGACTAAATGTTCGTAATTACTCATTCTCTCTGTTACTTTATGACGAAGTTCTGCATCAGTTGTTGTCATCATTATGACCACTCCCTTATTATTTTTCGACTTCTTTTATTTTAAAGACAAGGGTGAGAATAAAGGAGGCGGCAACGGCAATCACCATACCAAAAATATAGTTTACCACATTTTGTAAACCGAATGGTGCTGCAATCGCAATCATCGGTATGCCAGTTAACCCATAAGCATTTGCTGCCACTTTTGTGAATACAACGAAAGCTCCTCCTAATGCCCCACCAATCATCGCCGCGATAAATGGCTTACGATAACGAAGATTAACTCCGAATATAACTGGTTCTGTAATGCCTAAGAAAGCAGAAAAGGAAGCAGGAAGAGCGATTTCTTTTGTTTTTGCCCGCTTGGCTAAGAAAAAGACAGCAAGTCCCGCGCCACCTTGTGCAACATTGGACATTGCCCAAATTGGAAGCAAATAGTTACGTCCAATATCATTGATAAGCCCTGCCTCAATGGCATGAAAGCTATGATGAACTCCAGTTAACACAATGAGTGAATAGGCTCCGCCAAAAATAAGACCTGCCAAAAACCCTGCGTGATCATAAACAAATGTGAGTGTATTGGAAATTCCAGTACCAAGCACCCTGCCAAGCGGACCTACCGCAATAAACGCCACAAACCCAGTCACAATGACGGTCACAAAAGGAGTCACAAGTAAATCAATACTATTCGGTACAATTTTTCTCAGATTGATTTCAAGCTTACACATGATATATATCGTTAATAACACTGGAATAACTGTGCCTTGGTAACCAAGAAGGGCAATATCAACATTGAATAAGTGCATGTACTCCGGTTTTGCATCGGTCAATCCCCAAGGGTTGAGTAGATTCGGATGCGTCATAATTCCCCCGATGACTGCTCCTAAGTACGGGTTGCCACCAAATTCTTTTGCCGCACTGACACCAATCAAAATCGGCAAAATGATAAAGGCAGCACTTGAGAACATATCAAGCATTTGAAAAATAGCTGAGTGTGGATCTGCCCAGTTAAACGCCTTCATCATTCCAAGAAAGCCCATTAACAAACCACTAGCCACAATCGCTGGAATGATTGGCACAAAAATGTTGGAGAGCGTTTTTGCAAAACGCGCAAACGGATTCATTTTTTGTTTAACCGCTTCATCATGACGAACAGGCTTTTGCTCCTCGTCTCCTGTCTCAAGCCCGATCTCACGTGCAAATTGTTCATATACTTTGTTCACAAAACCTGTTCCGAAAATCACTTGGAATTGACCTGAGCTTGAAAAGGCACCCTTCACTTCATCAAGCTCTTCGATTTCATCCTTTTGAATTTGATCTTCATCCTTCATTACAAGTCTTAATCTCGTCGCACAATGTGTCGCACTGATTACGTTTTCCTTACCACCTAGTAACTTGGTTAATTCTTTAGCTGTTTTTTTGTAATCCATGTTGTCTCCTCCTTTTTAAAAGCAAAAAAGACCTAAAATTCACCAACGATCATAGACATACACGTCCAATCGTTACGCAAATTTTAGGTCTTGCCTGCCTGACAGTCACAATCCCACGATATAAGAATTTTGATTACGCTTTCATGATAGTATAAAGGATGATCTTCGTCAATCTCTATTTCAAAACAAATGACCCATATACACTAATCTTAGTAGTGTGCATAAAAAAAAGCCTGCTTACAGGCTAAAATGGTTAAACCTTTGTGGCCTCTTGTAGACGCTGGACATGCAGCGTAATATAGCCAATCTCCGAATCAGGGAGATGTAATTCATATTCACTTTTTAAAAAGACAGCAAGCTCACGTGCACATTGGTATGCCGTATCATACTTCTTTTGGATAAATATCAGCATCTCATCATCCATGACCTGAAATGCTTCATTTGATTCCAACCTGTTAAGTGCATACCGTAAATGCGTTACAAGCCGCTGATAAGAAATGCTATCCTCGTCAATCGAACGCTCAAAAAACTGTTCGATCTTCTCAATCATTTCTTTAATCATTGTTGTAAATTTGACGGTTTTTTTCATGGTCTCCGTATTCATTTTCGCCGTATGAATATGAAGCGCCACGTAACCTGCCTCGTCATCAGGCAGTCCAACGGCTAGCCGCTCATTGACATAGCGGATGGCATATTGACCAATCTCATATTCTTTTTTATATAACACTTTAATCTCGCCTAGCAATTTATGATGAAGCACAATTCCTTTTTGAACGCGTTCAATGGCAAAGGATAAGTGATCCGTTAGCGATATGTGGATATGATCGCTTAGTGGCATCATCAGTTCACCTTCCGCATAACTGATGATATGCTCTGCTACCTCGATGTGCTCTTCGGGGAGCGTCGCAAGAATTTGTTTGAATTTCTCATTTTCTTCACGTACAACAAAAATTTTCTCTATCTTTTGAAGGGGAATGACGTCATTTTTCCCTTTCTGAAATGCAATGCCAGGACCCATAACGATCTTCTCTTGATCATCCTCCTTTACAACCACCGCATTGTTATTCAATATTTTATATATCTTCAAGGGCAATCTCTCCCACCAGATAACATTCGTTATGTGGGATTTTACCCTGTTTCAACTGTTCTGTAAAGAAAAGTCGGGACCAGCACGTTCCTGCTTAGGCGTCTCTTTTTGAAACTTCAGCAGCCTTTTATAATGATCCTTTGCTTTTCTTCGTTTCTTCATTCTCTCTTCTTCCAGTTTTTCTTTTCTCTCATCACCCACCACCACAGGAAACGGCATGTCGATAGCGACTGACTGCAATGCACCTTGTTTCAGAAGTAGACGTGACCCCACTAAGATATTCATTACCAATACAAACCACGTATTCATCCATTCCATCATCTTTCTCACAAACATCCCTCCACGTTTTATGAATTCTAGCAACTCTATCAAATAACTGCTCCTATCATATCTCGCTGAAAAAGAGATGTTTGTCACAATGTGGGTGAAAAAACGAACTAGTTTTCAGAAGTTTTGTTGAAACGTGCAGAAGAACAGTAAGTCCTTTTCATATTTTCTATGAATATTTTATTCACACACTATCCCAAAGATAAACACACCTTATCAACAGATGTTATCCACATATCAACAGCCCAAAACTATATTTTGTGTGTTTATTATTTTTTATTTCCATATATATATTTAAGTTATCAAGTTATCAACAGGTAATTGTGCATAAGTACTTACTTATACACGGTATAGTTCTTTTCAACTATGTAAAATAAGACCATTTCAGTAAAGGATTTGTTTTATCGTTATGGAATACTTAATAACGGGCAGTTAATCCTTCCTATTTATGCACAAAGAGGATGGCTATCTCCCTAAATACACAGCTAGAAAGGGGAAAATTAATTGAAAAAAGTACTCTCACGTTCTTCTGTTCTATTGTTCTCCACAATTTTTATTTTATCCACGTTCTTCACAGGTCATCAGGCGACTGCCGCTCCATCAAACAAAAAAGTCGAGTTAGACAAGGCGGAGATCTTCGGAGAAATCAATACCAAATCAAGAAAACATACCACTGTTATTGTTGAATTAAAAGAAAAATCGTTAGTAGAATCGAAACAAGAAGGCAAAGCACAAACGAAAGCCGCTTTAAAAAAAGCCAGAACAAAAGTAAAAACTGAAGCGCTAAAAAAACTAGATAAAGCAAGTGTCAATCAAGAATATGAAAAAGTATTCTCTGGCTTCTCTATGAAACTTCCTGCAAGTGAAATTCCTAAGCTCCTCGCTGTTGAAGGTGTCAAAGCAGTTTATCCGGATGTTACATATCGGACAGATGAAATCAAAAAAGAAAATATACAGCTTCCTAATGAGGATGTATCGCCATTAATGGATAAAAGTGCTCCATTCATTGGTGCGCCTAAAGCATGGGATGCTGGGTATACAGGTAAGGGAATCAAAGTCGCTGTCATTGATACTGGTGTTGACTATACACACCCTGATTTAAAAAGAAACTTCGATCTTTATAAAGGATATGATTTTGTGGATAGTGATTATTCACCACAGGAAACACCTAAAGGTGACCCACGTGGTGAATCAACAGATCACGGCACACATGTCGCAGGAACGATTGCGGCAAACGGACAAATTAAAGGTGTCGCAAAAGATGCCACGCTTTTAGCCTACCGTGTGCTTGGCCCTGGCGGCACAGGAACGACTGAAAATGTGCTAGCTGGCATTGACCGAGCAGTCACAGATGGCGCAGATGTCATGAACTTATCTCTTGGAAATAGTGTCAACAATCCTGATTACGCTACAAGTATCGCCCTCGATTGGGCAATGTCTGAAGGAGTAGTGGCAGTCACATCAAATGGAAACAGTGGTCCTAATAGCTGGACTGTTGGATCTCCAGGTACGTCTCGAGATGCAATTTCCGTTGGGGCAACTCAGCTTCCTTACAGTCTATATCGCGTGACCTTCCCATCATATTCATCTGCGAAAATCATGGGCTATTATGAAGAGAGTGATTTGAAAGCATTAAATCAAAAACAAGTCACACTTGTGAATGCAGGGGTCGGTGAGGAAAAAGATTTTCAAGACATTGATGTAAAAGGAAAAATAGCGGTTATTGAACGTGGTGTAATTGCTTTTGTGGATAAAGTTGATCATGCAAAAGCAGCTGGCGCAATCGGTGTTGTCATGTACAACAATGTGGATGGTGACATTCCTGTAGATGTACCTGGACTTTCACTGCCAACAATCAAGCTCTCAAAAGCTGACGGCACGTCACTTGTCAAAGATATAGATGCTGGTAAAAATACAACCACTTTCTCCATTCAATTTGTGAAAGAATTAAGTGAGCAAGTAGCAGACTTTTCATCTCGCGGACCTGTTGTAGACACGTGGATGATCAAACCTGACCTATCTGCTCCTGGTGTGAGCATTGTGAGTACGATTCCAACACATGAACCAGCTAATCCTTACGGGTACGGTTCAAAGCAAGGAACAAGCATGGCTTCTCCCCATGTAGCAGGTGTCGCAGCAATTGTGAAACAAGCGAAACCTAAATGGTCAACAGCAAAAATAAAAGCTGTCCTCATGAACACAGCAGAAAAACTATATGATGTAAATGGTGATCCATCCCCACACAACACACAAGGAACAGGTAGTGTGAGAATCATAGAAGCGCTGAACGCATCTTCCATTGTTTCTGATGCAAGCTATTCTTATGGTACTTTCTTAAAAGAAAAAGGCATTCAGATCAAAACAAATACATTTAAAGTAGAAAACCTGTCAAATGTGCCAAAAACATATACCATTGACTATCAATTTAGTGGTCAGGGAATCAGTACAAATGGAACGCAAAAGCTAACAGTCAAAGGCAATTCGACCGGCTCGTTCCTCTCTGCAGTTCAAGTCAATTATGCTAAAACGAAAAAAGGGACGTATCAAGGAAAGATCACTCTTCGTGAAAACGGAAAAAAAGTCACTGAAATCCCAACATTATTGATCGTCAAAGAGCCAGACTACCCACGTGTTACATCTGTTTCAGTTGAACCAGATAGCCGAGCAGGTAGCTATGTCATGAGCGCTTATCTTCCTGGCGGAGCAGAAAATCTCGCTTTCCTCGTCTACTCAACAGAGGGAGAATATCTTGGTGAAGCAGGCGTTTACAAAAACCTTGAAAAAGGCGAACACCGTTTCAAATGGAACGCCTCTATCAACCAAGGTCAGAAGCTCGAAGCTGGTGAATATACACTTCTCGCTTATGCAAGCCTCAAAGGGAAATCAGATACTGTTCAAACAAGACAACCATTTGAAATTTATCCTTAATTGAACATTCACATCATAAAAGCCTTGACTGAGCATATATATCGCTCATCAAGGCTTTTCTATCATGTAATGGAGGAAATGTGAACCCATGTTGATTTTGTTATGGATTGTTTCTTTTTTTGCCTCTTTTTTTCTCATCATCACCCTGATCTATTTTTTTATCTTTTTAAAGAAAAGACAGTGTCGCCCTTTTACTCAGGCCTGTGAACAAACAGTGGATACTGCCATTGTCTATCCACTCAATTTGCTCGTCTGTCTCATCTTTATGCTGACGATGATTGTACTACTTCCGATTTATTGGATAAGAGGACGATAAATACATACGCTATTCTTCATTAAATGCTTCTTTTAACAAGCGATAAGAGGTGAACCGATCTTCAAGCCGATGAGTGATTGTAACAGCGATCACCTCATCTGTATGATAGGCTTTCGCAAGCGTTAAAAGCTGTTGCTTCACCGTTTCTTTTGTCCCTACGACCATTCTTTTTCGGTTTTCGAGCACTCTTTTTTGTTCATAAGGGCTGTATGAGTAGGCTTTCGCCAGTTCAAGTGAAGGAAATTCTTTTAGCTTTATGCCTTGCTCGTTTGCTAGAATTGATAAATCTAAACTCATGGCCAATTCTTCTGCTTTCTCTTCTGACTCTGCACATAAAACAAATACTGCAAGACTTATGCGAGGTTTTTGAGCGAGTACAGATGGCTCAAATCGATTTAAGTATTGTTCAATAGGGTCCTCACCGCCTTCACCATTAATGAAGAGGGCAAATGTGTAACCTGCTCCTGCTTTAGCTGCCAGTCTTGCACTTTCTCCAGATGAGCCGAGCATCCATACTTCTGGTGCTGTCTCAACCTTAGGAGAAGCGGTCAAATTTGGGTATGGGTAAGATTCATCTGCTAGGTCATGTAAAAAAACCTTTAGCTCTTCTACCTGATCTGGATAACGATCCCCTAGCCGTTTACGCTCTCCATTATGAAGCGCAATAGATGAAATCGGCATTCCACCTGGTGCTCTGCCAATTCCAAGATCAATTCTACCTGGCGCAAGCGCTTCAAGCACTCGGAAATTCTCAGCGACCTTATATGCACTATAATGAGGTAGCATCACACCACCAGACCCTATTCTCATATGTGTGGTGACAGCAGCTAAATAGCTGACGAGCACTTCAGGGCTTGAACCGGCAAGCCTGTCTGAAAAATGATGCTCCGATACCCAAAAGCGGTGATAGCCCCATTTTTCTGTTTGCTTGGCAAGTTCAATTGTTTGTTTCATGGCTACTGCTGGAGATGCACCTCCTACAACAGGAGATTGATCCAATACACTTAATGTCAACATAATTGAGCACCTCTTGCTACAAATCCCCCTCTCTTCGTATGAAAGGGGGTTGTTCGTTATTTTCGGTTAAACCCTTTTTCTTTTACAAAGTCACTTATATACTCTCTTTTTGGCTGACTAAATCCTCTGACCATTTGTTCAGACCAAGTATCGGCTCTCTCTCCATTTGTGCGCTCTTCATAGTAGCGTGAAATCTGCTCATCATATTCTTGTAAATATCGGTCAATATGTGCTTCATCCTGTTGATACGTATTTTCATGATAAATGAGTCCAAATGGTAGGCGCTCTTTCTTCGACGATTGCTTCGCTGGATGACCAACAACTAGTCCAAATAAAGGTAGGACGTAAGAAGGGATATTAAGTAATTCTGCCACTTCAACAAGCTGATTGCGTAAACCACCAATATAGCAAATGCCTAAATCCATCGACTCTGCGGCCACACTCATATTCTGAGCTGCCAGTGCAGCATCAATGACACTAATTAAGAAGGCTTCTGTGTTTTCAAACGCTTCTCGATTGTTTTCACCTGCCTTACACGCAATATGATCTTGACGTTTTAAGTCGGCACAGAAGACAAACAAATGCCCATTTTTCTCAACATATGGCTGATTGCCAGCCAATTCTGCCAGTTTGGCTTTTTTCTTCTGATCCGTTACTCCAATGATACTATAGGCCTGTACATAGCTAGATGTTGAGGCAGCCTGTGCACTTTTAACAAGGGTATGAATTTCTTCTTTTGTCAAACGTTCATCTGTAAATGA
Source organism: Bacillus sp. NPDC077027 (assembly GCF_050269555.1). Lineage (NCBI taxonomy): Bacteria > Bacillati > Bacillota > Bacilli > Caryophanales > Bacillaceae > Bacillus > Bacillus sp. NPDC077027. The sequence goes on from NZ_JBNNIO010000002.1 coordinate 653,435, forward strand.
ACGAATCGACCGATGATTTAATAATGTTTCAATGGTTTGATTCATTTCAAAGACCTCCTTCACTCTCTTTATCATATGACAGATGTAAGACGTTTTTCAAAAAGTAGGCCTTACAAAAAAGACAGCCTATTCGTAGACTGTCCTTTTGCATGTTATTTAAATAAATAGCTTTGATATTTCGTTAGTTGAACACTTGCATTATAGGCAATACCAAATCCAATGAGAACGGATAAGACAGAGCTCCCCCCAAAGCTGATAAAGAGGAGTGGAATCCCTGTGACAGGCATGACACCAATATTCATTCCGATGTTTTGGAATGTATGGATCACGATCAATGCCGTATAGCCAACGCAGAAAAACGACGCAAATCGGCTATAAGGATGAATACGATCAATCAGTACAACCAGTCGATAGATTAAAAAGAAATACACAATCACTACAAATGCGCATCCGACAAATCCAAAAGCTTCACCGATAATGGAAAAAATCATATCCGTTTGCGCTTCTGGCACATACACCTTCAAATTTTTAATCCCATTTCCAAAAACCTGACCGGCGCCAATCGCCATAATCGCTTGATCAACCTGATACTTATCACTGCCTGATCCATCCTGTGTTTCTGCCTTATTCACTGTTGTAGAATCATCGGGAAGCCAAGCTGTGATTCGGTCAATTTGATAACTTTGAATGCCAAGGGTATGTTGCGCAAAACTTGGAAATAAAATAATGATTGCCAAGACTGATCCAAGCAAAAGTATACCCGTAGAGCCAATTATTGAAATAAGCTTCCAATTGACACCTGATAAAAATATCATGACAAGCACAATAAACCCACATACTGCTGCAGTACCCGCATCCTGTAAAAAGATTAACCCAACCGGTATTGCAGAAACACCTGCAATTTTTAATAACAGAAAGATGTCATCTTCTAATGTACGTTTACCTCTAGGTGTTGCCTTACCGATAACAGACGCTAGCATCATAATTAATCCAATTTTCATAAACTCTGAGGGCTGAAAGGTCCCAATTCCAGGTAGAACAAACCAGCTTTTCGCACCATTTTTAATTGGAGCAATTTCATAGCCACCAATTGAAGCTGGACTAATTTTGAGGAGAATTAAAAGCAGAATTCCACCAATAAAAACATATAAACTTAGTTTCTCTAATTGTTCTAAATCAAAGTAGTTAATAGCAATGATAAATAAGGCACCAACAGCATAGTAAATAATCTGTCTCGTCCATGCGTTAGTACCATACTGACCAAATTGACCGGCCGCATAAATAGCGACAACACTTATTGTAAAAAAGGCAAAAAATATAAAAATCAAATCTCCCTGATAAAATGGAGACGTATTCTGCTTGTTCATGAACTAACCACCCTTATTACCAAACATAAAAACCCTTATCTATCTTAGAATTAAATTTTCATAAAAGCAACTCACCTTAAATATGACGAATAGAAGTCAGCAAAAGTTCCAATTAAAATTGAAAAAAAAACAATACTTTTACTTCTAAAGATGAAACGCTCATTAAATAAAAAAATTCCACTGATGCACGACCTCTAAAAACTCTATTTTAACGATTTTATGAAGGAAATACAATTTTATATGTGGTTTTTGATAGAAATTGATGAACGAATCATACCTAAAAATATAGACCCGCATATAAACAAAAAAATGCATATTTTGTGGAATAAGGCCTATTTTCCATTAATTGAGTTTACTTCAAAACCATTTGTGGTATAATAATTGTAACAAAATGTTCACATTTTCTCCTTAAAACAGACACAATTGAATCCTAACACTCTTAGTTGATCCGAACATCAATTTACAAAGGAGCTGGATACGATGGATATGTTCTTTGCGTACTTATGTATTGCATCGGCTACACCACTGTTTTTATGGCTGGAGAATAGAAAAATCGCGATTGCTTCGATACCGCCAATTATGATTATGTGGATTTTCTTTGGTCTTTACATGACAAGCAGTTTATCTCCTACAGGACATACCTTCATGATTGCTTTCTTTGCGATTAATGTTGTTCTTGCACACATCGCTGCATTCCTCATCTATGGACTTCCTTTCATTCGCAAAAGAATCACAAGATAGCAAAATTGTAAACGCCATCAATTTTAACTAAAAAACCACTCATCTCTAAAGGATGAGTGGTTTTTGCATTTCTACACAATTCATTCATTTTCGGAATGCTCAGACTGCTTAGGTGCAGATGGTGAGTATCCGTCTTTGCTGTTCTCCCCGTGACTGTAGTGAGCTGCAAAGATCCATACAGAACCAATGACGAAAATAATTGCACAGAATAAACCAAACAATGTATTTCCGACTTGCACTGTACCATTTTCGCTTTCTGTCATATGCATGAACATGAAAAGCTGTAAGAACGCCTGAATGAAAGCAAAACCGAAAATAATCCAAAGTTTTGCTGTACTGCTTATGTCAGCTCCGATCGCAATCCAAAATGCCAAAATCGTTAGAACAATGGATAAGGCGAAACCAACAATGTGTTTCCAAGGGAAGTGTTCGTGCTCTGCTGTGTGAGATTGTGTTTTTCCAGCCATATCACAAAAGCCCCCCTAATCCGATCAAATAAACTGCTGTGAAGATGAAAATCCATACAACATCAAGGAAATGCCAGTAAAGACTTGAGATAAAAATCTTCGCAGCTGTCTGTGGTGTTAAACCACGTTTTTTAATTTGGATTAAAATACCAGTGATCCAGAAGATACCGATCGATACGTGCAACCCGTGAGTCCCTAAAAGTACAAAGAATGCAGACCAATACGCACTTGTATGAAGAGATGCACCTTCATGTACATAGTGGAAGAACTCATATACTTCATAGCCAACGAAACCTGCACCTAGAAGCAAGGTTAAGATCGTCCAGATAACAACACCTTTTGTGTTACCACGACGCATTTCATGAACAGCAATCCCACAAGTGAAACTACTGACCAAAAGAAGGAATGTCATGATCAAAACAAGCTTCATATCAAATAGCTCAGACGGAAGTACACCGCCTGCTGTTCTACCGTGAAGAACAAAGTAAGTCGCAAAAAGTGTTGAGAACAACACGATCTCTGCACCAAGGAATATCCAGAAACCAAGAATGTTTAAACGTCCGGTTTCAGACTGATACTCAAGTGGGGCATTTGCATAACTATTATCATTATGTCCCATTACTTCTGCGCCTCCTTGTTCTTTTTCTCTGTTTCAACCACTTCTTCAACAGGAATGTAGTAGCCATTATCGTATTCGAAGGAACGTAAAATCATTGTTAAGAACACACCGATTAAACCAACAATGCCAATCCAGTACCATTCAAACACAAGACCGAACGCGCCGATTCCGAAGAATACTGACATGATAAACGGTCTGCCTGAATTGTGCGGCATATGAATTTTCTTAAATTCTTTTTCAGGATGAACATCCACATTGTTTTGCTTCCAAACATGGAGAGCATCAGGTGCTGTTACTTCTGGAAGTGCTGCAAAGTTGTAATGCGGCGGAATCGCAGAAGATGTCGCCCAATCAAGTGTACGTCCTTCTCCCCAGCTGTCTCCAGACACTTCACGTTTCGCGTGTCTCCAGCTGTAGTAAATGTTGTAGCAAAGGATGATGAATCCGACACCCATCATGAATGCACCGATTGTTGAAATAAAGTTAAGCGCAGTCCAACCATCCTCTGGTCCATACGTATAAATACGTCTAGGCATACCTTGCAGTCCTAAGAAGTACTGCGGGAAGAAACAGATGTTAAATCCGATCATGAATACCCAGAAGAACCATTTGCCGATTCTCTCGTTTAGCTTGTGGCCAAACATTTTTGGATACCAGAAAATAAGACCTGCAAAACATGCAAATACAGTACCTGCGATTAATACATAGTGGAAGTGGGATACAAGGAAGTACGTGTTATGGTACTGATAATCCGCAGCTGCCATCGCAAGCATAACCCCAGTAACACCACCGATAACGAAGTTCGGGATGAAACCAAGTGCCCAAAGCATTGGTGATGTAAAGCTGATACGCCCTCGATACATCGTAAAGAGCCAGTTAAATATTTTCACACCAGTCGGTATGGAAATCGCCATTGTCGTAATCGAGAAGAACGAGTTAACTGCTGCACTGTTACCCATTGTAAAGAAGTGGTGAACCCATACAAGGAAACTTAGTACAGAAATCGCTACGATGGAAACAACCATCGCTTTGTAACCGAAAAGCTGTTTTCTTGAGAACGTTGCAAATATTTCTGAGAAAATACCGAAAGCTGGTAGGATAACGATATATACCTCAGGATGTCCCCAAATCCAGAAAAGGTTCGCCCAAAGCATTGGCATACCGCCTGCTTCGAGTGTAAAGAATGCAGTTCCGAATAAACGATCGAATGTCATAAGTGCTAAAGCTACTGTTAGTACAGGGAATGCGAATACAATGATGACTGATGTAATAAGAGTCGTCCATGTAAACATCGGCATACGCATAAGCGTCATACCTTTTGTACGCATTTTCAGGATTGTTACCATAAAGTTAATACCTGTCATTAGCGTACCAATACCTGCGATCTGAAGCCCAAGCAAGTAGTAATTTTGTCCAGGTCCCGGAGAGAAGTCATTGCCTGCGAGCGGCATGTAACTCGTCCAGCCTGCACTTGGTGATCCTCCAATAACGAAGGAAATATTGAACAACATTGCTCCAACCATAAAGGTCCAGAAACTCAAGTTGTTCAAATAAGGGAATGCAACGTCACGTGCACCGATTTGAAGTGGTACAACAACGTTAATTAATCCAATCAAAAATGGCATTGCCATGAAAAGAATCATGATCGTACCATGCGTTGTAAAAATTTCATTGTAGTGGTTTGCATCTAAAAACGTGCTATTAGGAAGCGCCAGCTGTGCACGCATCATCAGTCCGTCTACCCCACCGCGGAAGAACATAATAACAGCAGCAAGGATATACATGATCCCTAACTTCTTGTGATCAACTGATGTAATCCATTCTTTCCAGAGCCACGTCCATTTTTTGAAATATGTGAGTACAAAAACGATGGCAATGGATGTAAGAGCGATAGAAATTTGCGCACCAAGAATTAATGGGTCTCCAGTTACAAAAAACTCATCCCATTTTAATTGCATAACGGCCTCCTCCTTTCCTTAGTCAGATTATTCACTATCTAATTTTCTTTTATAGCCCTTCACATTCTCAAAAGGATCTTTATGAGAGTGCGGAGAAACTGATTGATAACCTAAACGTTTGCGAGCTTGAAGCGCATATTCAGAATCTTCGCCGTGCTTCGCAAAAGATAAATGAGTTGATGAGAATGTCTGCACATCTGCACCATCTGGAAGCATCAAGTAATCATACTTTTTCTTCGTTAGTTTTGGTGCTTCTTTTTGAGACTTACTCACCCATTTGTCATAGTCAGACTTTGTCAATGCATTGACTTTGAATTTTTGCTGTGCAAAACCTTCACCTGTGAAGTTTGCATTTCTTCCTTGATAAGTGCCCACTTCGTCAGCTTGAAGATACTGCTCCATTTCCATTCCAGCCATTGCATACTTTTCTCCACCTAACTGAGGAATCCAAAGTGATGCCATTGTATCAGCAGATGTGATTTTGAATAAAATCGGCTGATCTTCTGGAATGTTTAAGTAGTTCACTGTCTCGATGTTTTCTTCTGGATAACTAAAGATCCATTTCCAATCTACAGCTGTCGCATAAATGACAAGCGGATCTTTATGGCTCGTTGCTTTAGGTGCCTCATCTAAAGAATAGATCGTTTTAACAGTTGGAACAGAAAGTGCAACAACGATTAATATTGGGATCACTGTCCAGACAACTTCTAATAGCGTATTCCCGTGTATTTCTGGGTTGTATGAAGCGTTCCCGACATCTTTGCGCTCGCGATATTTAACTAAGATGATTGTGAATAGAACAAATACCGCTCCAACGATAAAGAGCATGAATCCAATAGACAAGAGAATCAAGTCTTTTTGTTGCGCAGCTACAGGTCCCTTAGGATCTAAAACAGCGATATTGCTGCATCCCCCTAATACAAATACACTCGCTAGTATCGCTAGTAAAAGTAAAGGTTTAATTGCTCTGAACAAGAAGATCACCATCCTTCCTCAAGTAATGTATAAATTGTTGAATAATTGTTGAAAAGCCATCTGCCTTCGAAAACTTTTCTTCCACTTTGTAATGCTATCAAAATCTGCAGGAGTTAGCCTCCCTTTTTTGAAAAGTTCATTTATTTTTCAACAGTTTTCTAATAAAATGTCATAATTTCGTCAAAAATTTATATTATTGTAGAAATAAACTTTTTCAAAGATTTTGAAAAGATGAGAGTTGAAGGCAAAGGACATGCAAACAAAACATTTGTTAAATTTAGGTTTACCACAATAAAAAAGTTTGGTCAAATTTTAATTTAACTTTATGAACTTTTATCTAAGTAAACAATTCTAAAATAGTAATCCCTCATCCAACAAAACCTTCCTCATTTTAACGCATGTTGACGAGAAAAGAAAGATCATATCTTCAACCTGTATGCTGTAAGAATTGGTAATGTAGATAAATGAGAGGAATCTCACTAAAGACTTCCATAAAAAAACCGACAAATTGTCGGTAGCAGCGTGTAGACAAACCCTCGCATTCATTGTCAAATCTGCGCGCTGGTGCTCACGAATGTTCAATTCGCTCCGCTCCAGTGCTCAATCTTCCTAGACTTCAAGGGCTTTCAATTCACGCTGAAAAGAAGACAAATTGTCGGTAGTACTGCATTTATTTGTTTCTCACTAGCAAATCTGGACGTCTATATAAAACACCTGCATGCTCAATTTCAATGTACGGCCATTTTCCCGTGTGAGTTAAAAAGCGATTTCCTGATTCCTCAACGACCATCGTATCTTCTGACTTCAAGCCGGGAAGGGAAGGATTCCACGTATAAACTTGATGAAGCTTAATTATTTCACTTGATTCAGGCACAGCGATGATTTCCCTTGAAGCATAGCCAGTTTTTCCACCTTGATGTAGCTTTCTCCAGCTATCAGGATATCCTTCAGCCTCGTATTGAGAGATTCCAGCCTTTAGAACATCCCCAATCGTACTACCTGGGCGGGTAGCAGCATTCATGACGACATCAATACGTGCAAGACGCTCTTTATTCTCAGCAAGCTCGTTCGGCAGGCTTCCAAAGTAGACAGAGCGTGTTACGTTCGCCACAAGTCCGTTTCTCTCAGCACAAAGAACGATGAGCGCATGTTTTTGCAGTGCTTTCCCCGTCGGGATTGGATGACGATATTGCACTATGCGATCATCTGTTGCCACTAACAGTACCTCGATGGTCATGCCCTTTGCTATTGCCCTTTGAGCAACAAGTGAAGCAATCTCATTCTCTGTTTGACCAGGAACAATCTCTTTGCAGATCGATTCAACGATCGTAGCTGTTTCATGGCAGAGCATTTCATATTGATCGAGCTGTTCTTTCGTCAGGATAGACCTTGCATGAGACAAATCGTCCTCTATCAGCTCAAAGCCTTCTGTTTCAAGGTCAGTCCCTATCTTTTTGCCTTTCGTCCGTTCCTCGACATATGTGGCCTCATCCTCGAACCAGTTCATTGAGACAACTTTGTATGGATGATCAAAGAAAGCCATTTCTTCTTCAACAATCCGCTTTTCTTCCATTTGATTGACAATCAGGATGATCTCATCACGCAATATCAACAGCTTGCACACGCCATCAGGGATATTCAAGACAATATGATTTTGCCTGCCACCTGTCAGCCAAGAGAAATTATTTCGTTTCTGTATCAACACACCGTCAAGCTGTTTTTCCTTCATCAGACTTCTTACTGTTTCGATCATACTTTCACCTGCCTGTATTTAATGTATGAATCAAACGCTTAAAGGCTTTTTTCCCTTCCTCCGTTCTTTTAAACACACCTGCTTGAGAAAGAATTCGTGAGAAAACAAAACCAATCTCCTCTTTTAAAATGTCGTCGGCGTTCTCTTTTGTAAACGCTCGCTTTTCTAGCATTCGCTTCGCCCATGCCTCATGCTTTTGAATATCTGGGCGGGCTTTGATTTCCTGTAATGGATTTGTAGATAACAGTGCCTCTTTCAATTGATGCATTTCTTCCGCTAGCCTTCCGGGAAGCACTGCAAGCCCCATCACTTCTATTAAACCAATATTCTCTTTTTTAATATGATGTACTTCTTCATGTGGATGAAAAATACCGTATGGATGTTGTTCATTTGTACGGTTATTACGGAGCACAAGATCAAGCTCATAGTGCTCTCCTTGTCGTCTGGCAATAGGAGTGATCGTGTTATGCGGCGTATCGCCAGTATATGCGACAATATCTACTTCTTTATCTGAATAGGCCTTCCACTTTTCAAGAATAAAATCTGCTACACTGGCAAGCTCCGTTTGACAATGGCTTCTTAGGCGGATAACGGACATTGGCCACTTTACAATACCAGCTCTCACTTGCGGAAATGCATTCAGGGTGAATGTGTCCTCCATTTCTGCTTTTGCCATTGGAAATTCGTGTGCGCCTCCTTGAAAGTGATCATGGCTTAAAATGCTACCACCTACTATTGGAAGGTCTGCGTTTGATCCAATGAAATAATGAGGGAACATCGTGATAAAGGAAAGCAGACGTTCAAAGGTCGCTTTCGTCAGCTTCATTGGTTCATGCTTCCCTTTCAACACGATACAGTGCTCATGATAATAAACATATGGAGAAAATTGAAGAAACCACTCCTCCCCTCGTAACGTCAGAGGAATCACGCGATGGTTTTGCCTTGCAGGATGATTAACTCTCCCTTGAAATCCCACGTTCTCCTTGCAGAGCAAACAAAGTGGATATTGCTTTTGGCTCATTTTTTTTGCTTCTTCGATCGCCTTTGGATCCTTTTCCGGCTTAGATAAATTAATCGTCATTTCAAGCATGCCATCATCCGTTTTGGTGAACCACTGAATATTTTTTGCAATTCTACCTGTGTGAATGTAATGTGCATGTCTTTGATGCTCATAGAACCAACTTGTTGCTGCCTTCGCCCCTTCTTGAAGTCGTTTTTCTTCGAAGGTGGCAAAAATAACACTTGGAGGTGCCACGAAGCACCCCATTAGCTTCGCATCAAGCAAATCCCGATACGTATCTGTTCCCTCAGGAAGGAGACCTGTTTGTTCTGCCCAATCTAAGATAGCTGACAGGATCACTTCAAGCGGCTGTACTTCGCCCGTCAGCTTCTTCAGCCCTACGTCATCTAGTTCTAACACCTCTAGTAATCTATTTCTTGTATAATCCTTGTCTAGTGGTGTCATTAATTTTGTATCTACCCCGTATTGAATCAACTGCTCAAGCTTTTCAAAAATATCAATCGCCATTCCCTTTGTCTCCTCTCAAGCCGGCTGTTACGCGTTATTCACTTTGATAGCCATTCGGATGTTTTTGGAACCAAGTCCATGCACTTTTAATGATTGTGTGAAGATCAGCATATTGAGGCTGCCAACCTAGTTCTTGAAGGGCTTTTTCAGAGGAAGCAATCAGCTTCGCTGGGTCACCTGCACGCCTTTTTGCTACCTGTGCTGGAATCGGATGACCTGTGACTTCTCTTGCTACTTCCACTACCTGCTTCACCGAAAAGCCTGTTCCATTTCCTAAATTGTAGGTTGCACTTCCCTTTCCATCACGAAGACGATCAACTGCTAAAATGTGTGCGTCCACTAAATCCATTACATGAATATAATCTCTGATGCATGTGCCATCTTCTGTATCATAATCGTCTCCATAGATCATGATTTGTTCTCGTTTCCCAAGTGCCACTTGAAGAATGATCGGAATGAGGTGAGTCTCAGGCTGATGATCTTCCCCAACAAGACCTTCTGTATGAGCGCCTGCTACATTAAAATAACGAAGCACAACATGCTCAATCCCATATGCTTGTTCAGACCACTTCAGCATTTTTTCAATGGCTAACTTTGTTTCACCATATGGATTCGTTGGATTAGTCGGGTCCGTCTCAACGATCGGTACACGCTTTGGCTCGCCATATGTGGCTGCTGTGGATGAGAAGACGATTTTTTTGACACCAATCTCATTCATTACTTGAAGTAGCACAGTCGCCCCACTGACATTGTTGTCATAGTATTTGAGCGGATCAACCACACTTTCTCCAACAAGAGAATCAGCCGCAAAATGCATCACTGCCTCAATGTCATGCGTCTGAAATACCGCTTTTAAAAACGAAGCATCTCTTAAATCACCTTGTTCAAGCACTGCACCAGCTAGTACAGCTTCCTGATGACCTGTCTGAAGATTATCGACAATCACCGTTTTTTCTCCTTTTGCTAGTAAAGCTGCTACTGCATGACTGCCGATAAAACCAGCGCCACCACAAACTAAAATTGCCACATTTATTCCTCCTCTGTGATTTCTCTAGCTCCGCCCCCAATTCCAGCTGTGTAAAACGTTGCTTGAAGACCTGTTTGTTTGAAATACATCGCACCAGTTTCTTCTATAAATGATTCAAGTGACTCTTCCCTAACAATGCTGACGGTACAACCGCCAAATCCCGCGCCTGTCATTCTGGAACCGATTGTCCCTGGGTGAAGCCATGCCGCTTCTGCCAGTATATCTAACTCTTCTCCAGTCACTTCATAATCATGTTTAAGTGAAAGATGCGACTCTTTCATGAGAGAACCTAGTTCTTCAATTTTATCACCTTTTAAAAATTTTACAGCTTTGACGGTCCTCTCGTTTTCAGTCACTACATGTCTTGCTCTCTTGAGATTGATCTGATTTTGAATCAAATGCGCATGTTTTTCGAATTCATCGACGGTTAGTTCACACAAATGATTGATTTGTAGCATTTGATTGAGATCGTGTAAAGCGGCTTGGCACTCTGCCCTACGTTCATTGTATTTTGAGTCAGCAAGCGTACGTTGTTTATTCGTATTCGCAATCACAAGCGCTAGCCCTGATTGCCGAAATGGGCTGTACTCATACGAGAGGTTGTCACAGTTTAGTAAAATGGCATGATCCTTTTTGCCAAGACTAATAGAAAACTGATCCATAATGCCACAATTGACTCCGATAAACTTGTTTTCTGCACGCTGTGCGAGAAGTGCAAGGTCGACCTTCGATACGCCAAATGCATGCCATTCATTTAAAAGTACAGCTGTGACAAGCTCAATGGAAGCGGATGAAGAGAGACCTGCACCATTTGGAATGTTGCCGTAGTAGACAATGTTAAACCCCTCCTTCACAGACATCCCTGCCTCTTCAAACATCTTTAAGACACCTTTCGGATAATTTGCCCAGCCATCTGCATCTTTGTAAACGTTTTCAGAAAGGTCCACCTCTTTGATTCCATCCTCCCGGAAGTTCAGGGAGTACATTTTCACAAGACGATCTGAGCGTTTTGCACAAACCGCATACGTTCCAAGTGTCAGTGCACATGGGAAAACATGTCCTCCATTATAATCTGTATGTTCCCCAATAAGATTAACTCTGCCAGGAGCAAAGAAATAGCGAAGTGAATCTGTGTGGCCAAATTGCTGTTTGAAAGCGGATTTTAAGGTCTCAAGCATGTCATGTCCCCTTTTCTATCATCTTATATTCTTATTCTAGTTGCGGGAGCAGACTATTTTCAATGGTAAAAAAACCGTTAATAAATACCCTTTTTTTGCTGTGGATGGTACGATGTGTTTATGAGGTGTATCATGATTAAAAACGCAAAAGGGTTGTTTTTTGCTACGAAAGGGGGATTTCCAATTTGAAAAAAGAAGCATTTGCTTTTCGTTTTCATCATTCTGATGTTCCACTTACTGCTCAAATCTGGTCTGTTGGCTGGGAGGTTCAATCTTCTTCTTTATATAGCTGGAATGGTGTACAACGGAAGGATCAGGGCAAATGTATTTTTCAACTCACACTGTCTGGTCATGGCATGATCGAAATTGGGGAACAGCGGTTTAAAGTGCTACCAGGGCAAGCCTTTCTCGTGAAAAGCCCAAGTGCTTATCAATACTACTTCCCAGAGGACAGTGAGCATTGGGAATTTCTCTATTTGACGCTCTACGGGGAAGCTTGTGATCTTTGTTTTGATCATTTTATTAAACAAGGAAAGCAGGTCATGCGTTTTCATCCAAATTCAAAGCCGATCCGTCTTCTGAAAGATATTTATGACGAAGCCAGTGAGAAGCGGATTACCAATCCGTTTGAGGGGTCAAGCCTTGCTTATCAGTTTGTCATGGAACTTTATTCATATTTGCCAAAGCTTGAAGGACAAATGGAGAAATGGCCTGAACCGATTGTACAAGCTGCCTTGTTTGCCAGCCACCATTTCCATGAAGAAATCGGGCCGGATGACATGGCAGTTGCGGCACGTTTATCCAAAAGTCATTTTACGAGAGAATTCAAAAAAGCGACAGGCTTTACCCCAATTCACTATTTGACAAATATTCGATTAGAGAAGGCGGAAACGTTACTTAAAACAACGAAATACTCGATTGAAGAAATTGCGATGCAGTGCGGCTACCGAAATGCGAATTACTTAAATAAAGTATTCCGCAAAAAAATTGGCATGTCTCCAAAGCAGATACGGGAAACAAGCGATGTATAAAAAAGAGCAGCCACTTGTTCAATGGCTGCTTCTTTATCCGTTTGTCAGATCGACATGAATTCTCCCTTGTTTCAGGACGATGGTCATCTGTGTATCGGGTGTCATTAAATTTTCTAAGATGTCCGTAGTCGTTTGGAGCGCAATGTCCATTCGGTCGATCTTTTCTTTTTCCCGTTCTGTAAATGCTTCTGGATTTGCCGTCATTTCTTTGACTAGTTTCAGCACTTGTTCATGCTGCTTTTCCATCTGTTGATAGATCACATCGTATAATTCGTCTGGCCTGCTGTTCATTCTTGATCACCTATCTCTTCACTTGTTAAATAACATCTTCTTTTGTTTTCTTAAACACAAACCACTTGCTGGCGACATAGTTGACAACCACGATCACAAAATTCACAAGGATTTTTGCGATTGTTTCATTAATAGCCATTTGGCTCACGAATAAAATCATCAGTCCCAGGTCAACACCTAGAGAGATGAGGCGTACACTTAAAAATGAAGAAAGCTCACGCATCAGGCTTTTGGTGTCAGGTGTTTTTTGTTTGAAGACATATTTTTTGTTTGTGATATAAGCGAAGAGAACAGCAAATACCCAAGATACAACTGTTGCCGTTTTATAATCCATGGAAAACATCTCAACTAGTAAATAGAAGCTGACAATGTTGACAATGGTTGTGCACACGCCCATCACAAGATACATGACAACTTCTTGATATTTTTGAAAAAGGCTAAACATGTCTTTCTTCATTCCTTCTTGGTGGATTTCTTTGTTTCTTTAAGAATACCATCTTGGCGCAAACTTCCCAAATCGGCATTGTACACATCTTGAAAAGATGAAACTTGCTCAAAACAAGCACGGATGCTCTCACGTTCTTTATATGAGCCAAATGATTTAGGTCTTTATCATTATTTTAATTTATAATCTTTTAAGTGACTTTACAATTGTTTATTATTAGAAATAAGTACAGAATGTTTTTGGGTTTTTTAGTCATTTTTTTAGGAATGTGGTCGGTGATCTAGCATTCGAAATAGGTTAAATGTCATTGTTTTTTTAATACTGCTATGTTTTGATGTTAGTCAACCAACACACTCGTACTGATACTTAGACGGTTTGTAAAAGTCATTGGTTGCAGATGAATATGTCTTATTGAACTGGAGGATTTTATGGATACGCATGTAAAAAGAAGAGTTGACGAAGAGTGGGTTTATTTGATTCAGGAAGCGAAAAAAATTGGACTAGACATCGAAGAAATACAAGCATTTTTAACATCCAACGGTGATCAGAAGAAAATAAACAAACCGTAAATCAACGCCGATATCCTTTGTCTTTCAGACTGCTTTGGCTAAAAAGTTCTGACCTGTCAATTGATCTTTTGAAAATCCTTTCATGACGATATGCTAAACGTTACGAAAACCTCTCCACTAAATCCCTTCTCATGATGGGGTCCTGTCTTTCTATATTAGGAGGACAGTCCGATTCCCGTTCTTTATATGACCTCATCTCTCCTCTATATTTCCCTTACATCTTCCGGTATAAAGACAAACTATCCAACAATATATTATCAAGAAGGCTTTTTTAAGCAAAGAAAGGTGGGTAGACAGTGAGTTCAGATTCCCTTTCCTATTATCATCAAAAGAAAGAACAATATTATCACGGTGCTAATCCCGTCATCGTTGAGCGAATTCGGAATGAATGGACCACAATTCTTGATATTGGGTGTGGGACAGGTCAGCTTGGGAAAGCATTGCAGCAAAAAGGAAGGAAAATATATGGACTTGAAGCGTTTGAAGAGGCAGCCAAACAAGCAAAGCAACAACTACACCATGTGTTATGTGGAGATATTGAACAAATGGATTTACCCTATTCGTCCGAACAGTTTGATTGTATCGTATTTGGTGATGTTCTTGAGCATTTAACTGATCCGTGGGCTGTATTAAAGAAGGTGAAGCCCTTTCTCAAAAAAGAAGGTGTCATCCTCTCCTCCATTCCCAACATTGGACATATTTCAACAGTACTTGAACTTTTAGCAGGTAGATGGACGTATACAGAATCTGGACTGATGGATCAAACACATTTACGCTTTTTTACCCTTCATGAAATAAATGCTCTGTTTCAGTCATCAGGCTTTCGTATTCAGAACGTTGAAACCATTCGTGTACAGCACCCCTCTTATGTGCACATCACCAATGATTTACATGAACTGCTTGTGAAGCATGGTATTCGCTTTGATTTCAATCAGGAATCAACTGCCTATCAATATGTCATTGAGGCGGTTCAAATCATTGACTAACCATACGATTTTGTTTGTCCTCTGTGTGAATGATGATACAATGTTTGATCAATGCTTTAGGCAGCTCGCCTCCTTGCCTGCGCCTGCTGGCTATCGAGTTGAAGTCATGCCTTTACGGGGTGTAAAAAGTATGGCATCTGGCTACAATCAAGCAATTGAGCATCCTGCGAGGTTCAAAATTTATCTTCATCAGGACACACTGATCATTTATCAACAAATGCTCCACACACTCATTCCGCTGTTCTTGCAAAATCCATCACTCGGGATGATCGGGGTGATTGGAGCAGAAAATCTTCCGGATAATGGGATTTGGTGGGAGAGTAAGCGATGTAATGGTAAGGTCATCGAATATAGACATGACACCTACAAGCTCCTTAGTTTTGAATCTACACTTGAACAACAAGAAGCACCAGCTTTTACAAAAGCGGCTGCAATTGATGGTTTATTGATGGCAACCCAGTATGATTTGAAATGGCGGGATGATTTATTTGATGACTTTCACTTTTATGACGTCTCTCAATCTCTCGAATTTGCGAGCCATGGATATGATGTAGGGATTGTTACTCAGAGAGAGCCTTGGTGTTTGCACAAATGCGGTGATCATTTTGATGCGGTTGCATACGAAAAAGCCAGACAAACATTCCTTACAAATTATAGGTAAAAAGCGCCCTTTTCGGGTGCCTTTTTTATGTTATACTGTCATAAACAACCAGAACGCCTCATATTCATTGGAGTACCTTGTCCCTAATCCGTATAAAGGAGGAAACAATGTCAGAAAAACACGTTCATTACAGGAAGGTTGCCGCATCAGAGGATTTTCGAAAACTTCTTGAGGAAAAACGCCGATTTATTGTACCCATGACAATTTTCTTTTTTCTCTTTTACTTTTCACTTCCGGTTGCTACATCCTATTTCACCTTTTTGAACACACCGGCAATTGGTCCTATTTCATGGGCATGGTTATTTGCCATCACACAGTTCATCATGACTTGGACATTATGTGGACTATACGCAAAAAAGGCAGCTCGGTTCGATCGTTATGTAAGCGCTTTAAAAAAATTAGAAAGTGGTGATGACAAATGAGCATCACCGCATTTATCTTATTTGTTGCGATCGTTGGACTCACACTGGTCATTACGTATTTTGCAGCAAAAAAAACAACAAATGCAAGTGACTTCTACACAGCAGGTGGAGGACTGACAGGATTTCAAAACGGTCTCGCCATTGCTGGGGACTATATGTCTGCGGCCTCATTCCTAGGCATTGCTGGAATGATTGCGCTGAATGGGTTTGATGGTTTTTTCTATAGTATTGGCTTTTTAGTTGCTTACCTTGTTGTTTTATATATAGTAGCAGAGCCACTTAGAAACCTTGGTAAATATACAATGGCGGATATGATCGCCTCTCGATTCAAACGCCCCGCTATTAGAGGAGTAGCCGCCTTTAATACAATTACTGTCTCGACTTTTTATATGATTGCACAGCTTGTGGGGGCAGGTGCGCTCATCAAGCTTCTTCTAGGCATTGATTATTCAATCGCTGTACTGATCGTAGGTGTGCTCATGACCATCTATGTTGTTTTTGGCGGGATGATTGCCACAAGCTGGGTTCAAATCACAAAAGCCGTATTGCTAATGATTGGAACACTGATCATCTCTCTACTAGTGTTTGCAAAATTTGATTTTAGCTTAGCCAATATGTTTGAGCAGATGAAAACAGCAACACCACTAGGAGATGCCTTTTTGAATCCAGGAAACAAATATAATGTGCCACTGGAAACTCTCTCTCTTAATCTAGCGCTTGTGCTTGGTACTGCTGGACTTCCGCATATTCTGATTCGCTTTTATACAGTGAAAGATGCTGTGGCGGCAAGAAAGTCTGTTCTTTCTGCCACATGGATTATCGGGATTTTTTATTTAATGACCGTCTTCCTCGGATTTGGTGCGGCTGCATTTGTTGGATCTGAAGCGATCACCGCAGCTGATCAAGCTGGAAATATGGCGGCACCACTTCTGGCACAAGCGCTTGGCGGTGATTTTTTATTTGCTTTCGTGTCAGCAATTGCATTTGCGACAATACTAGCAGTCGTGACTGGGCTTGTATTATCAGCCGCTTCTGCTTTTGCACATGACATCTACAGCCAGCTGATCCGAAAAGGCAAAGCAAGCGAAAAAGAACAAATGAAAGCAGCACGTTTTGCTTCCATTGGTGTTTCTGTACTTTCTATCCTTCTTGCTTTATTTGCGCAATCCTTAAACGTTGCATTTCTTGTCTCACTTGCCTTCGCAGTAGCAGCAAGTGCCAATTTACCATTAATCATTTTTACTGTGTTTTGGAAAAGATTCAACTCGACTGGCGCAATTGCAGGGAGCTTGACTGGGTTGGTGAGTGCACTGATTCTTGTGTCATTCAGTCCTAGTGTTTGGGACCCTTCAGGCGCTGCAATCTTTACTGGAGAACCGTTGATCCCACTCACAAACCCTGGCATTATTTCCATCCCGCTAGGCTTCCTCGCAGCTTATTTAGGTACCATTTTGTCATCTGAACGTGTGGATGAAGACGCGTTTGCAGAAATCCAAGTGAAAGCACATACGGGCATGCACATGGACTCAGATAGTTGAAATGAAAAAAATGCCGGCTATACTTAGCTGGCATTTTATTCATAACGAGCAAATAACTGAGGATTATTTGGTACGTTTTCTAAGTAGACAATTTTTCCAGATTCATCGAGTTCTGCAATATCGACGCCCTCTGCCGTATAGACGTTGCCATTCGCAAGCTTTCCACAAACAGCCCAATTTGTCTCATATTTTCCATCTTCTCTTTTGACCCACTGATCCCACATATGTTTAATATCTTCATGCGTTTGAAAAAATGTATTTAAAAACTGTTTAAACTCGTTCAATCCAGGTTTTTGACGACCATTTAAAACGATCATCACGTCTTCAGAAAATAGGCTCAACAGCTCATCCATTTGCTGTTGCCCTTTTCCTGCCTCATCATAGCGGCGGAAATACGTATCTAAAACTTCCATCATTTCATCTCCTTTCCCACCTTACATTTCGATGTTTATCGAACTAACGAAATTGTACATAATGAATCATTGCTTGTCAATTACTTGAAATCTACAACAAAAATCACTTATTGAGTGAGCGAACAGGTATGAATTCATTGAATCCATACCTGCTTATAATGGAAATCTATGCGCCTCGCTTTTTCCTTATAACAGTGCCTCTTTTTCAGCCAGAACAAGCGAAACAAGAGCAGAGGCGACCTTGCTCGGATTATCATCCTGACTAATGGCACTAATGACACTTATCCCATCTGCCCCTGCTTGAATGACAGGCGCAGCATTATGCAAAGTAATGCCACCAATTCCAACGATCGGAATGTCCAAACCATGACTGCGCACCTCTTTTATGAAGGAAACACCTTGTACAGAGCGAGTATCTTTTTTCGTTTCTGTCGGGTAGACAGGTCCTATTCCGACATAGTCTGCTCCAGCTTGGATTGCCTGCTTCACTTCAGCCAAGTTGTGAGTAGACACGCCTAATATTTTATCTCCGATGACATGTCTCACCTCTTGGGCATTCGCATCCTCTTGCCCAACATGAACACCGTCAGCCTCAATTTCAAGTGCAAGGGGCACATCATCATTCACAATAAACGGAACCTGAGCCTGTCGGCAAAGCGCCTGTACTTGTTGTGCAAAGCGTTTCTTTTCTTCCCCTTGAAGCGCATGATTGCCCTTTTCACGAAATTGAAAAATGGTGATGCCCCCTTTGATAGCTTCCTCAATTACCTCAAGTGGCTGTGCGGATGTATTATTTGTCCCCATAATAAAGTAAAGAGATAATTGTTGTTTCAATTGCTGTTGTTCAACCCTCGCCATGTTCATGTCCTCCTAATCGACCAGATGTAACCACATCCTGTACGGATGTTTGTAATAATTGATTTAAGAGCTCTATTTGAAAACTTCCTGGGCCTTGTTCTACTGTCCTTTGCGCCGCTTTCTCTGCGGCAACACCATAAAATACAAGTGCCGCTGCTGCTGCATGAAGCGGAGAGTTCGAGACTGCACAAAAAGCACCTACAATTGAGGTTAATAAACATCCTGCCCCCGTAACCTTTGTTAGCCATTCATGTCCGTTACAGATGGTCAAATCGTCTTTTCCATCTGTCACAACATCTACTTTTCCTGTAATGACAACAACAGAACCGAACTCAAGTGCCGCTTTTTTGGCTAATTCGCGAACGTCACCATGTCCTTCCTTCGCATCAACGCCTTTGATTTCCCAACCTTCTGCCTCTAGTACATTCGCAATTTCAGCGGCATTCCCTCTCACAACCGCTATATCGACCTGATTTAATATCTGCTTAGCAGACTGAGTGCGAAATATTGTGGCTCCTGCACCAACTGGATCTAATAAAACAGGTACACCTTTTTCATTTGCTGCTTTCCCTGCTATGATCATTGCTTCAACTGTCTCTTTTGTTAAAGTACCTATATTTAAAACAAGTGCATCTGCGATTTGAGCCATCTCAGCCACTTCTTCTTTGGCATTTGCCATGACGGGAGAAGCACCTAAAGCGAGCAACCCATTTGCAGTAAAATGAGTGACAACTTGATTGGTGATATTATGCACAAGTGGATTCTTCGTTCTCACTGCTTCTAAAATATCAGATGCTTGCTTCGTATTCATATGATTGTCCTCCTTTTACTCTGCGCCCCAGACATAGGACTTCGTATGCTTCAGCCATTCTCTTGCTGCAAATGACATGTAGCGATCCTTTCGCCAAATAACACCTAGATGCCACGGAATAGAAGGATTTAACGACATGACCTTCACTTTCTCAGGATCAAGATCACGGCAAATTCGTTCTGGTAAAAGTCCTATTCCTAAATTTTCCGTCACCATTTCACTAATGAAATCCCATTGTGAAGTCTCATAAATGACATTTGGCCTGAAACCTGCATTCATACATTCATTCATAATCCGACTATGTAGCACAAAATCCTCTCTGAAGAAGATAAACGATTCTTCTCTTAAATCCGCTAGATGTACCTCAGAACGTTCCGCCATTGGGTGGGATGGGTGGGTGACAAGCTTCATACTCTCTTTTATGATCGTGTACGTATGAAAAATTTTATCATTAGCAGGCAGAACAATGACACCAATATCAAGAGAGCCGTCTTCCACGCCTTCCTCAACCTTAATCGATCCATGTTCGACAAGCTGAAAGGTGACATCAGGATATTGCTGCCGAAATTCCCCCATCACATTTGGGAAAAAGCTCGATCCAATCATCGGTGGTAGCCCGATGCGAATATGCCCTTTTTTCACATTCATTAGATCGTTTAATTCATTCGTCAAGTTTTGAAAAGATTTTGCAATTTCACTTGCTTGTGTGTACATGGTTTGTCCCGCATCGGTCATTTCAATTTGTCTGCCGCTTCGCTCAAACAATTGAACACCTAGTTCATCCTCTAGGTTTTTGACCATTTTTGAGATGGTCGGCTGTGAAACATAAAGAGATTGTGAGGCCTTTGTAAAGCTCTTTAATCTTGCGACTTCTAAAAAGTACGTTAAATGTCTAATGTCCATATACGCCCTCCTCCCTATAGACAAATGGAATAATAACTATTCGATATATGTATTTTACCTATAACAAAACGTGCTGTACACTTTTAATTAAGCCAAACGAATGAAACGTTATCATGCTTTTGTGAAAGAATGAACATTTTATTTAGAAAAGGAGTGAAAAGAAAATGCACTTGATCAAAACGTCGCTTGTCGGCACTCTTCAAGTCACTGTCTTGTTTGTTTTTTCCAAGCTGATGAACCTATTCGCGACCTTTTTGCATCTTAGGATACCGGGTACGATTTTAGGCATTCTTGTCATTTTCTTACTACTTCACTTTAACATCATTCAATTAAAATGGATTGAACTAGGAGCCTTGTGGTTATTGGGTGAGCTATTGCTCTTTTTTATCCCTTCTGCGGTCGGTGTAATAGATTATGGGGAGATGTTCTCGCAATCTGGCACAAGCATTGTCCTTGTCGTCCTCATCAGTACATTTGTAGTGATGCTCTCTACTGGCATCATGACACAGACAATTGCCAAAAGAAAGGAGCGTAAGAAGCTGTGCTAGTGGGGTTGTTGTTTTTCATATTGACGGTCCTTCTTTACCTTGGATCAAAAGCCATTTACAAGCGTCATCCTAAGGTCTATGTATCACCGTTGCTTATTACACCGCTTATCCTTGTTGGCTTACTTCTGATCATTAACATTCCTTATGATGCCTATAATCAAGGCGGGAAGTGGTTAACGAATATGCTTCAGCCAGCCACAGTCGCTTTTGCGATCCCGTTATATAAGTATTTTCACATTTTAAAGAAGCATGCAGTGGAAATTATTTTAAACGTGGCTTGCGGTTCAGTTATTGCCATTTTATCCACTGCCTTTATTGCCAAACTGCTTCATTTAGATACAGGTCTGATCGAAAGTCTTGTGCCTCGTTCTGTGACAACACCCATCGCAATGAGCGTTTCAGAAATGATCGGGGGAATGCCGTCCGTTACGGCAGTGTTCGTCATTTTAACAGCCTTATTCGGCTCTATCATTGGCCCAATGGTCATTCGCTACTTCCGAATTGATAACGATATTGCCAAAGGCGTCCTACTCGGTACAGGAGCACACGGTGCTGGAACATCTAAAGCATTTGAGCTTAGCGCTGTTTCAGGGACCATCTCAAGTGTATCTATGATCATATCAGCTATTATCACCCTTTGTGTTGCACCATTGTTAATGTCGATCACACTATAAAAAGCCATTTTCATGGGTGAAAATGGCTTTTTAGTATCAATTCTTCATTTCGAGTCGCTCTGTAATGGAGCTAAACAAATGAATCAACAACACGAAAGTTTTTAAATCCTTTTTAGAATTATATGCTATAATGATGATGATTGTAAATAATGGAAAAAGAGGTGATGATATGAGGAAATTCCTATTCATACTTTCTGCCATTCTAACTGCCTTGACGATTATAGTTTGTTTAAATATGCCTAAAGCTCTTGCCACATCAAAAGACAAAGATTCATTAACCCAATCTAAGACCTCACCAGTTAAACCGAAAGACTTCAAAAGCTCTTCTAACTTAGAAGACGATCCTACAGGATATTGGACAAAAGACAGAATGAAAAAAGCCATTCCCAATGATCCAACTCACTCAAATAACGACACGCATCCCAAAAATAATAAATCTTCATCTTTAACAGAAGAGAAACCTAGTGATATTTCCGATCCCGTTGCTCCCGATAGTAGCAGTGATGCTAAAACAAATGTTGTTGTTCCTTCTACTGCGGGAAAAGTATTTTATTCTTATGATAGGAAAGATTACGTTTGTTCTGCCTCAGCTATAAACAACGATTACAAAAATTTAGTCATAACCGCAGGACATTGTGTACATGGCGGGAAAGACAAAGGCTGGCACTCTAACATTGCTTTTGCTCCAGCATATTACAACGGTTCTTTACCTTATGGTATTTGGAATTGGAAAGAGGCTCGCACCTTTAATGCTTGGATAAATAACAGTCATTTCAGTCATGATCAAGCTTTTTTTACTGTTTATCCCAAGACAAAGAATCTTATTAATACTGTTGGAGGAAATGGACTGTCAACAGGTTATGGTAAAGATCAGCCCAGTGTGCGTATTTTCGGATGGCCTGCGGAGAGCCCCTTTGATGGGCAATTGCCTTATTTCTGTGATGGAGCTTCGACAAGTGCTGGATTATTTAGTACTGACGCTAAAATGCCATGTGACATGAATGGGGGTGCTAGTGGGGGACCTTGGCTAAGAGAAATCATTGATGAAAACTTAGGATATGTTTTTGCTGTTACCTCTCGTCGTTCAACCTCAGGCACCCCTACGTTATTTGCCACTCCTAACTCCCAAGACGTGCGAACGATGTTTGATTTAATGGAATGAGGAAACATCATTAAAATCGGATCATTTATTTATAAGATGAAATGAAATAAAATAGATGCAGGCTGTCGTAATTCGACAGCCTGTCATGATTTCTCAGATAAATAATGGGATCTTACGTTTGGATAAATACGACCTTTAAGTAATTGCCTTCTGGATAATCTTTTGTTGTACGAAAATCCTCTGGAAGCGTATATTCCTCTAGAATACGATATTTTTGACCTGATTCCTTGAATGCTTGTTGAATGAAGCCTTTGAACTTCTTCATTCCAAACGCACTGCTATTGGTCGATGCGACAATGACGCCGTTTTCTGACGTAATTTGGATAGCTTCTTTCAACAGCTTTTTATAATCTTTCGCTGCGCTAAATGTGTGTTTTTTTGTACGGGCAAAGGAAGGCGGGTCCAAAATCACAAGATCGTATCGCCATTCTTTTTTGGCTGCATAAGGGAAGTATTTGAACACATCCATGACTTTAATGGATTGACTTGAAGCATCTATTCCATTCACTTCAAATTGCTCTGTCGTTTTGCTTAAACTGCGATTTGCCACGTCTACACTTGTGGTCTGACTTGCTCCGCCAAGCGCAGCCGCCACCGAAAAAGCACCTGTATAAGAGAATGTGTTTAATACCGTCTTCCCTTTAGCATAACGATCACGAATGGCCTTTCTGACATGACGTTGATCAAGAAAAATACCTGTCATTGCCCCATCATTTAAGTAAACAGCGACATTCATCCCATTTTCCTTCACGATGAGTGGGAATTCTCCCTTTTCACCCTTCACAAAGTCATCATCTTCTATATATTGACCAGACGTATCAAATCGTTTCTTTTCATAGATGCCTTTATAATCAGAAAAAACCTGCTCCATTGCTGCAAGGAAGTCTGCTTTAAATGTGTAAATTCCTTCACTATACCATTGGATGAGATAAAATCCGTCATAATAATCAATGGTGATGCCACCAACACCATCACCCTCTCCATTCAAGACACGAAATGCTGTTGTGTTTGGATCGCAAAATAGGTGAGTTCGGTTCTTAGCAGCCTGCTCCATTTTTGAGATGAAAAAAGCTTTGCCAATTTTCTCATTGGCATCATAGGTCAGCACCCAGCCAATACCTTTATTTTGCACACCGTAATAGCCTTTTCCTAGAAAGGTACCTCTCTCATCCAGCCATTCGACAATCTCACCTTCATTTGCGCCTTTCACGTTCAAAACAGCATCCTTTGAAATGAGGGGATATCCTTTTTTCACTTTGTCTGCGTATTCTTGCTTTAATGTAATCTTTTTCATTCATGTCATCCCTATCCTAAATTGACTCTCTCTATCCTACCATATGAATGTATATGTTACGTTGTATTATGGTAAGATGAGGAGAAAAATATGACTCATTCATATAGAGGAGGCACCATATTGACGACATTACGATTAGATCATACAGGCATCATGGTAAAGAGTATTGACAATTCAATTGATTTCTACGAAAAGGTAGTTGGTATGAAGTTAAAAGATCGTATCACCCACACAAATGGTGTGATAGAGCTTGCATTTCTTGGATTTAAAGATGGCGAAGAAACAGAAATCGAGCTCATACAAGGCTACAGTAGTGAACTACCTGATGAAGGAACCGTGCATCACCTCGCCTTTACCACTGACAATATCCACGCAGAATTCAATCGAATCAAGAAACTGCAAATTGAGTTAATCGATGAGGAAATCACAACACTTCCAAATGGTTACTGCTATTTCTTCTTCCGTGGACCAGACCGTGAGTGGATTGAATTTTTCCAACGTTAATATTTCCTAGGAAATGTAGCTATAGGCTGATACATTAGATGACTCAACAGCTAGTTGATATAACATTGAAGTTACAGCTCCAACATCCTCTAATTGGAGCTCTTTGTCTCGCCATTATCGCACTATTAAATTTGTTGCGCAGAGCTTGGTAACTGGCAGTGCCAGCATCGGATTGTTCATTATGATGATATTGCTATATTTTTTCACGAAAAAAAGAGTAAAAGCGGGTATGCCATGCACACCTGCTTTTACTCTTTTATAGCACCTTCTAGTCCATAGCTAATGCTCTTGCGATTGCTACACGATGTTTCTGTCTGACAGATCACTGTTTGGATAGCTTTTTGCCTTTTCCTTCAAACCTACTTTATCAAGCAGGTCAGGTACTTTTTTCTCGATCCATTAGAATTTCACCGATGCAATGATGTTTTCAATATTTCATGTTCATCAAAGGATTTCTTTAGGTTTTCATTGTAATCATACTCGTTTGATATCGATCCATTTTTGCAAACGCATACATAAACATTCGCATCAATAAATAACTTTATTTGTAATCGTTGGTTGGATTTACATATGAAAACATGTTTTACAAACCTATATGGACAGCTTAATATATAAATATATGACTCAGCCATTTTTGTATCGAAAATCCATATTGCACATTTAAGGTTCAAATTGTAAAATATTTCTTGTTAGGGTTTTTTAAATTTGTTGAAAAAGTGAAAGAAAGGAGGATATTAATTGGGGAAAACAGGGGTATTGTCATCAGTTGAAGTAGCAAACATGTTAAATGACTGGTATGTGATGATGAAAAAAAGGGAGATTCAAGATGCCGTTCAATTAAAAGAAGACATTCTTGAAGCGCTCGATCGGATGGAAGAAAATCAAGATGTGCTTTTATATTACCAATTATTAGAATATCGTTTTAAAGATTTCATGGAAGATACCGCTTCCTTGGATCATAGTCTTTTCGTCAATGAAGATGCTCTCCGTACAGATCATATGCTAAGCTATTATTATTATTTTTTTAAAGGGATGTACGAGATGCGCCGTGGGAATCACAATATAGCTTTTGATCATTTTAAACTGGCAGAAGATCAATTGGATCATGTACACGACGATATTGAAAAAGCAGAATTTCATTATAAAACAGGATGTTTGTATTACAATATTAGATCTACACTTCTCTCCATACACCACTTAAATATTGCTTCATCTATTTATGACGCAGATCCATGTTATGTGAAGAAATCAATCAGCTGTCAAATGATGCTCGCATTGAATTATGCCGATCAAGGTCAATATGTTGAAGCTGAACAACTATTCCAGCAAGTGATTCAATCACTAGAAAACATGGAAGATCCAGATTTGCTGGGTCATGCTTACTGCAACGCTGCTTTTATTAAAAGTTTGAGAAGCGAGTACAGTGAGGCTGTCCCACTTCTCGAAAAAGCATTATTAATCGAGAAATTCGAAATCTCTTCTCCAGGTGGCTATTTACTTGCTATGTATGCTTATACAAAGGCATTATTTAAGCTGAAAAAGCCTGGATTGTTCCACTACTATGTACAGCTTTCACTCAAAAAAGCAGAAAATTTAAAACAACGAAATATTTCTCTGAAACTATCTATTTTAGAAGCATTAATGCTAGAAAAACCAAATATGATTGAACAAATTAACACGTATTGCGACCAATTAGAGGCTATGAACTTTCTCGTTGATCTTGAAGCCATCAGTGCCGACGTTGCTGAATATTTAACTGAAACAGGGCAGCATGGGGCAGCATCTTATTTCTGGAATAAGGCATTAAAACTGAAAACTTTTTAAGTTTTTGAGGAGTTGATGATGATGAAGAAATGGCTAATCACTGGGGCATTAACAGCCTTGTTGACTGTGTCAGGAATCTTAACCACAACAGCCCATCAAGAGAGTGATACACAGGCAAAACAAGCGCAGGATATCTCAATTATTGCCCAAAAAAATGATCGAGGAACCAACCCATAGGCATAAGTGAAAAACAAAACACAGGGGCTCTGGGCTCTGATTTTTTGAAACGTTGTCTCCTTTGCCGTTTGATAGGGTGATAGGCTTGGATTTTTGATTTTGACGTATACAAGAAAAAGAGACCCCACTATATGATGAAAAACCGCCGATTTTGGCGGTTTCTTTAATCTATTTCGCGTTTAATGCTTTGCATTTTTTCATCTAAATAGTGAGCAATATCCGCAGCTTCTTTCAACTCATCTGTGAGCTGGGTCGGAACTTCATTATTCAACTTATAGTAGATTTTGTGTTCTAGGCTTGCCCAGAAATCCATCGCAATGGTACGCACCTGAATTTCGACTTTGACGTGTTCCACTCGATTTGTTAAATAGACCGGAATTTCCACGATTAAATGGAGACTGCGATACCCATTCGGCTTCGGATGTTTAATATAATCCTTGACTTGAAGTATCTTTAGATCCTCTCTCTGCCTCAGCACATCAATGATGTTATAAATATCATGAATAAACGAGCAAATGATACGTACACCAGCAATGTCATGAATATGATCCTTTGCACATTGTGTTGTGATGTCACAGCCCTTTCTCGCTAGTTTATTAACGATGCTTTCAAAGGATTTAATACGAGATTTTGTATGTTCAATTGGATTGTGTCCATGTATCAAGTTATATTCTTGGCTAATAATAGAGAATTTTGTATCCATTTCATCTAAAGCGAATTTATACACTAAAAGTTCATTTTTCCAGTCTTCCATCACACTTTTCAAATCTTCCACGTGAGTTGCTGACATATTCATTTCTGTTTGTCATCTCCTTTAGCAAACGGCTCCAACACCGCTTTCCATAGACTAGACGGAGAAAAGTCCTCTCAAGTTTTAAAAAATGTTCATTTTAGCCTCGCTGTTTGTAATACGTAAGGGCTAGCGCAAGAGCGAGTACAGACCCTTTCACAATATCCATCGCATAATAAGGAACAGACATCATCACAAGACCGTTTTGGAGAATACCAATCAGCACTGCACCAACAAAAGTGCCAAAAGCATTCGGCTTTCCTACTCCCATGACAGAGAAGCCAATAAAAGCAGCAGCTACTCCGTCCATTAAATAAGGTGAGCCTGCGTTAATTTCTGCGGTCATGACCCTTGATGCAAGAACAATCCCGCCAATCGCAGCAAATAATGCTGATAATAAATAGGCCATAACCTTATATTTGTTCACATGAATACCAGACAACCTTGCCGCTTCCTTATTACCTCCAATGATGTACATGTAACGGCCATGTTTCGTATATGTGAGAAAAACATGGGCAAACACAACCACCACTGCCATAATAAGGATGATGTAAGGCGCCTGTCCAATCTGACTGAAAAAGGATGGGATGGTACCACTTGAAAATGTCCCATCAGGCATGACCATATTTTCAGAGATCGTTGCTCCTTTTGTATAGGTCTGCGCTATTCCTTGAATGATAAACATCATGGCTAATGTCATGAGCATATCGGGAATTTTCATCTTCACAATCATAAATGAGTTCAGTAATCCGACAATAATGGAAGCAGCAAGCGCTGATAGGATGGCAATGAACAGATTTTGAGAAAACCAGACAAACATTGAAATTACAATCGCATTCGATAACGTCGCAATCGAACCAACTGATAAATCAAAGCCATTCACTGCAAGCGAAATGGTCAGTCCAACTGCAATAATGGTCACAATCGAAATCGACCGTAAAATGTTAATGATATTCCCTGTCTGTAAAAAGGATGGATTGGCAATAGCGAAAACAACCACCAACACGACAATCGTTAAAATCGTGCCATATTTATAAAAGAAATCGAATAGGTCAAACGATGGGCGTTTCTTTTTAATTTCAAGAACTGGCGCTGGGTTTTGTAGCTCACTCACTGTGATTGTCCTCCTGTTGAATAATATAAAAGCTCTTCTTCATCTGTCCGATTGGTTAGCTCTCGGATGATTTCACCGTCATACAGCACATAGACTCGATCAGTGATGCCGGCAATTTCCGAAAGCTCACTTGAAGCATAAATGATCGCTTTTCCACGTGCAGCGAGTGCAGCTATGAGTGAAAAGATATCCTTCTTGGCACCGACATCTACCCCTTTTGTCGGTTCATCGAAGACATATACATCAGCGTCAGCTAATAGCCATTTACCGATTGCAATCTTTTGCTGATTGCCACCTGACAAATGCTTTACCTTTGTTTCAATGGTTGGTGTTTTCACGCCAAGCTGTTGAACCATTTCGGACGCCGCCTGTTCTTCCTTTGACCGATGTAGGAAACTGAACAAGCGCGTAAAAGAGCCGAGGTTTGCGGCAGTTATGTTACGTGCCACTGTTTCCTCAGTCAAAATGCCTTCCTTTCGGCGCTCCTCTGGAACAAGGGCAAGCCCTGACCTGACAGCCTGATATGGTGAATTCACATGAACGGTTTTTCCATTGAGTTTCATGATCCCACTCTTCTTCTCGGAAGCACCGAAGAGCGCTTTACATAGCTCGGTTTTTCCAGCTCCTACGAGACCTGCAATCCCAACAATCTCTCCTTTTTTCACATGAAGACTGATGTCTTTTAATTTCCCACTATCATGTAGCTCCTTTACTTCAAACACGACTGTTGATTCAATCTGAGGCTGTCTGCTTGGGAACTGTTCCTCCATTTTCTGGCCTAGCATTTCTTCGATGACCTGCTTGGTATTTGTCTCGGATATATGATGTGAGGCCACATGCGTCCCGTTTCTCATCACTGTTAATTCATCACATAGCTCGAATATTTCAGGCATACGATGTGAGATGAAGATAATTCCAGTTCCATTTGCTTTTAGCTGACGAATGATTGCGAACAGCTTGTTCGTTTCTGTGTGGCTAAGCGGAGCTGTTGGCTCATCTAAAATTAAGATACTGCACTTAGTAGATACGGCTTTAGCAATGAGTACCATCTGTTTTTCTGCTAGTGTCAATTCGCTCACAAGCCTTTTGGAGGAAACGTCTATTTGCATCTCCTTCAAGATGCTAGTTGCTTTGTGATGTAGCTCCTTCCATCTGACAAACTGTTTGTGTTCCAGTTCGTGTATAAGCATGTTCTCTCCAACCGTCAAATACGGGACAAGTGCGGTATCAACCTCTTGATACACGGTCTGCACCCCGTATAGAGTGGATTCCTTCGGTGAGCGGATTGTTTGTTTTTCCCCATTGATTTGAATAATTCCCTCGTAATGCTGATGTGCGCCT
The DNA here is from genome assembly GCF_050269555.1 of Bacillus sp. NPDC077027. Classification (NCBI taxonomy): domain Bacteria; kingdom Bacillati; phylum Bacillota; class Bacilli; order Caryophanales; family Bacillaceae; genus Bacillus; species Bacillus sp. NPDC077027. The sequence goes on from NZ_JBNNIO010000002.1 coordinate 683,404, forward strand.
GCCAATACCTTCATTAAGGTGGATTTACCAGCGCCATTTGCTCCAATCAGGGCGTGAACTGTGCCTTTTTGGAGTGTGAAATCAACTCGATCAAGCGCTTTGACCCCAGGGAATTCGATCGATATTTGCTTCATATTTACAAGTGGCGTTGACATATTGATCCTCCTTTTTGAAAAACGAAGCACTCTCTGCTTAGAAGAGAGTGCAATTGGTGTTATTTAGCGTAATGTCCCTTCAATGTTTTGATCCAATCTTCTTCAAATGCTGTCGAAGTTCCAAAGCCTTTGACTTCTTCAGCAAGGTTCACCATGTTCACTGCCTTGCCTGCGTCTTGTAGCTGCTTTTGTGAAATGAGTGAAGCCTCAAGGTCGAATGATGCAGGCGTATCTTCACCTGCTAATTTCTTCGCTAAAATTCTTAGATTAACAGCACCAATGAGCTTGGGATCAACCGCCGCTGTATATTTCCAAGGGCTGTCCTTTGCTTGCATTTCCTGAAGATCGGCATTTGATACATCAATCCCGTAGATTTTCACTTCTGTTCTGCCTGCCTCCTTTAATGCACGTGCAGCACCGATTGCAAATGCATCCCAAGTAGCAAAGATGGCATCAAGTTTACCCTTTGGATATTTATTCAGCATGGCAGCTACTGCATTTTGCGTTTGAACAGATGTATCGGATGAGGCAATCCCAAAGCGATCAAGCTCTTTAATGCCTGGATTTTTCTCAAGGGTTTCTTTATATACTTTGTTGCGTCTCACCATTGGTGGAAATCCATCTACCCATAAATAAGCGATGTTTGCCTTTCCTTTAAAATCAGAAACAAGTGAATCAAGTGAAAGTTTAGCAAGCTGTTCATCATCCTGAGATGTGACTGTCACACCTTTTATGTCTTTGAGCTTAGGATTGGAGTCAAATGCGACCACCGGAATTCCTTTCTCAGCTAACTTTTTTACATCAGTAACCGTTGCGTCATCGTCACCATGTGAAATAATGATGCCGTCATAGTTTTCTTCAAGTGCTTGCGCAATCGCATCATGGAATTTTGCTGTGTCTCCGTTAGCTGTATACACATCCACTGTAAAACCCATTTCTTCTCCTTCTGCTTTTGCTCCAGCTAAAAATTGTGCAGTGTGATCGTCACCGCCAATTTTTCGAATGACTTTGATTTTTGCTCCCTGTCCTTTTGCAAACCGTTTCGGCACATTGTCAAATGACACCTTTTCATTTGATTTCGCTTTTGAGCCTGCGCTTGAGCCCGCCCCACAACCAGTTAACACTAAAGTAAAGACAATGAGTAACAAGATGGATGATTTCCATAAACGAAGTTTCATTCCTAAGTTCCCCCTTAAGTTGTTTATTATTATTTTTCACATCTGAAAACTAGGGTAAATAGTTGTCAGGTTTTCACCCACATGAGGTATCCATATTTGTCATAAGACACAAAAAAACCTCTCTTGATTAAGAGAGGTTTCATTACCGTCAAAGATGGATATTTATCGGGAAGTCTTCCTCTCTTATCTGTCAAAGCTACTTGAGCTTTGCAGGAATTAGCACCAATTTCTAATTAGAAACGGTTGCCGGGCATCATCGGGCCAGTCCCTCTGCCTCTCTTGATAAGAGAATACTATCAAATTGTCATGTTCAAATGTACTCTTTACTTTAATAGGGGACTAAAGGATTGTCAATAACCTTTTAGAATATTTTCAAAATTCCCATTTAATTGCATGAACAGAAAGTTAAAAAAGCCTGACAGCATTGAGCCGCCAGGTAGTATTTGGAAGTGATAATGTACTGAATGATGTTTGCTGAATTTGTTTTGTACCGTTATGAACAGACTTTTTTGATGAATGCCGTTCAACATACTCATTCTGAGACCAACCTTATTCAAATCACTGATCATGCACTAGGGCTGTCATCAAAGACAACATCCCTTATGAGTTCGATCTGTTTTATCATGAGATGTCATCTGAATCGAGAAAATTTGGCTAGGCTGGTCTTGGTCTTTCAAACAATGATCACCTGAACTGACAGTTCGGGAAGTACATTTTCTGTCACTTCCACTTAATTGTTTAGCCTTTTTATCGTTCCTTCAAAAAACCCTATTATCTACTCAACAATTTTTTTGGCAGGTGATGTTGACTTCAAGCGAAAATCATATTTTTTTTCATTGATATATAAAGGATTAAGATATGCTGAACCTTTATCTTGCCCGCTTTTTTTGCGGTATATTTGATACCCGTTCAGCTCCTTTCCTTTCCATACCCATTTTGACTTAGCCGCCCCCTGCCGATCATCGTAGACGTTTTTTTGAAATAGATTTTTCTCATTCACTTGATACAGATTGACAATCAAAAAATGGGATGAGCTTGCCGTCATGATATTTTTCGTCACTTTATTATGCACTGATTTGTATTGCATCAAGAATTGCCCGCCATCTAAACCAGCTGTATCATTTTTATACAGAACATTATGTGAGATCGTTGAATAAGAAGTGCCGCCCCTTTTTTCATCATAGCCTCCAATCGAAATGCCTGTAAAACGATTGAGATAGACCTGATTATATTGGATGCGGACATTCTCTGCCATTTTCCCTTTATGCTCACTTGTCACCTCAATTCCGATGTCATTGTGATGTGTGATATTGTGTTCAATCACAATGTCTTTTCCACCGTCGACATAAATCCCACCTGCGGAAAATTCCTTTCCGTACGCTGGGTTTCCATAGCTGGAAATTTCATATACTTTGTTTTTAGATACAACACCATTTCGTACCTGATCATAAGCTGTGGTTGGCGCTGTCTTCTCAAAGCCGATTAAATCTATACCAATATTATCTGATCGTCTCACAATATTATCGGTTATACGAAATTTGGTGACATTGCCGTTTAACACAACTGCTTCACTTGCACCAAGCTTTAATCGTTCCACTAAATTCCCTTTAATCTCGAGGTCTTCAATTGCTTTTGGTGCCTTTGTTCCATATACAGCAATACCATGTGCATTACCGTTTCGGTGTTTGGTTTGAATATCAAAAATGTGGTTATGAAGCAGCTTGACCCCTTTTCCGCTCCCAGAAATAAAAATACCGGCAGGCGTGGCATCCTCAGATTGACTGATCAAATGGGCAATCGACAAACCTTTGATTGTAATATAACTCTTCTGATTTATGTCCACTAATCCTCCATTTGCCTTGCTTCCTTTTATGGATGCACCGCTAATGACAGGCTTTTCTTTTCCATAGGCTTGAAACACAATTGGCGCTTTTTTTGTGCCAGAATGCTGGATGACCAATCTTTCTAAATATGTTCCACCCCGAATGTATACCGTCGCGCCCGGCTTCGCCATACGTGCCGCTTTCTGGATCGTTCTGAATGGCTTCTTTTTCGTTCCTGGATGTTGATCGCTTCCGTTCGTCGCTACGTAATATGTAGGTCCTTGCTTAGCCCTCGCCTCTTCAGTCAACGCTTGACAGCCAAAGCTCATTGTCATGATAAATATAATCATTAGACCTAGTAAGAATCGTTTCAATTGATTCGCTCCTTTCTTACTCAATTGTATCGGTTTTCGAAAAAGGTTGTTACATTTTTCTTTTTTTCTTGCATTCGTCTGATAAAAAGGTGTATGGTTGAAAGAATATTTCACATAACGATTCTATTTTACACTTCACTTTTAAATTTTCTGATTAGTCAGTTAATAATGTTTATGGGTGAATTTTCTTGTTTTCATTTAGGCTATGACAAGAGAAAATGAAGAAGAGAGGGGGAAAGCGCTTTCTGTAGATTTTTCTTTTCATAATTCCAGAAAACCTATTGCTAATATTTTTTGAAGGTATAGAATAGAATCATAATTATTTCATATTATTAGAATTTTCAAATAATCAAACAGCAAGGAGATCTACAATGTCAAAACAACCCATCCGAGTTGAATTAAGTTCAACCAAAAAGACAAAACCGCACTCTGATAAACTTGAATTCGGAAAAATCTTCACAGATCACATGTTTGTGATGGATTATTCAGTTGAGAAAGGCTGGTACGATCCGAGAATTATTCCTTATCAATCGATTCCAATGGATCCTGCATCAATGGTATACCATTACGGGCAATCTGTATTTGAGGGTTTAAAGGCATATGTGTCGGAGGATCAAAAAATTCTCTTATTTAGACCAGAAAAAAACATGGAGCGTTTGAACAAATCGAATGACCGTCTTTGTATCCCACAGATTGAAACAGAAACGGTGCTAGAAGGGTTGAACGAATTGATTCGCGTCGATAAAGATTGGGTGCCTGATGCAGAGGGAACTTCTTTGTACATCCGTCCATTTATCATCTCAACAGAGCCTTATTTAGGAGTAGCACCATCTAGCACATATAAACTCTTCATCATCCTCTCTCCTGTTGGATCGTATTATAAAGAAGGAATACATCCCGTTAAAATTGCGGTTGAGAATGAATTTGTGCGTGCAGTGAAAGGCGGTACGGGAAATGCTAAAACTGCGGGGAACTATGCATCAAGCTTAAAAGCGCAGCAGGTAGCAGAAAGCAAAGGCTTCTCTCAGGTTCTTTGGCTTGATGGGGTGGAGAAAAAATATATTGAAGAAGTCGGCAGTATGAACATCTTCTTTAAAATCAATGGTGAGATTGTGACACCTGCCTTAAACGGTAGCATTCTAGAAGGCATTACACGTAATTCTGTTCTTGAACTGCTCAAGCATTGGGAGATTCCAGTCACCGAACGCAAAATCTCGATTGATGAATTGATTGAAGCACATAAAGCTGGCGAGCTTGAAGAAATTTTTGGAACAGGAACTGCCGCAGTTATTTCTCCTGTTGGCGAACTGATCTTTAATGAAGAACGTTATGTCATTCAAAATGGCGAAACAGGCGAAGTATCCAAGAAATTGTATGATGCCATCACTGGTATCCAAAAAGGCTCAAAACCTGACATCTTTGGCTGGACCGTCGAAGTTGATTCTGTCGTGAAACAAGCGTGAATTTGAAAAAAGAACCCTAAATGGGTTCTTTTTTGCGTTCAATCATCTTTAAAGTAATAGACTTAAACACTTGTTTCATTTAACTACCAGTCATGATGGTGTTGATAATTGGAACACTCAACAAAAGGAAAATAGATCCAAACACAATTCTATAACCTATGTCCTTTTGTTTATGATCTTTACATTTTTTCATATAAACGCCAAAATAAAAAACACCCGTAAAAATCATTAATACAGCTACAATTGTCATCATATTACATCACCTTTTTATATCATGTTTTAAAGAGATGAAACTCTAAACTCTCCCCCAAGTAGCACATACATATACATCCTTTGTTATTTGCACAATAGCCTGATGCAACACCAGTATATCCCTAGCATTTTCACCGATGTTGAAAATGTATTAGTTTTCTTTACTTGTCGCCACTCTATCATTTTTTACATTTTTATCCAATTGAATAGAATGTATTTCTACCAGATGTCGTCACAACTTCATACATATACAAAATCGGCTCCTCAACATGGAGCCGATCATGATTATGCGTTCACTGATTTAAAGAATTGAGGCAAGTACTCTCTATGCGCTTCAAGCATTTCATCTAGAATTTGTGTCGCTATCTCATCAGATGGAACAAGTGGGTTGATGGTCATAGCGACAAGGGCTGTTTCATAGTTTCCAGTCACTGCCGCCTCTGCTGCAACACGCTCAAATGACTTGATTTGTTGGACAAGTCCTCTAACTGCGACAGGCAGATCGCCACTAGCAATAGGCTTTGGTCCATCCTTTGTTATAATACAATTTACTTCTACGGCAGAGTCTGCTGGAATGCTAGCGATCGCACCACGATTCATCGTATTGACTGGCTGGATGTCGTGCTTGTCATTGTAAATAGAACTAATCAAATTACATGCCGCATCACTATAGTAAGCACCGCCCCGTTTTTCCAGCTGTGGTGGCTTGATGGCCAAGTCTGGATCCCTGTAGAGTTCAAATAGCTCATGCTCTACTTGTTGAACCACTTCCGCTCTCGTTCCTTTCTCCTTTGCGGCAAGCTGTTCTTCCTCAAACATATCCTTTGTTTTATAGTAATAGCGATGATATGGACAAGGAATAACGCCAAGCCCTTTGATAAAGGCGGGCTCCCAATTTTTCGCTTCGATGTTTTTCATCGACCACTGACTGGTCGGATTGCCCATTTCCTGCAGCACTTGATCCATAATGCTGACACCATCTAAAAAAACATCTAATCCATACACCATATGATTCAACCCAGCAAACTGTACTTGTATGCGTTCAACATCGACTTGAAGTGCTTTGGCAATCCCCATTCTCATCCCAATCGGTACATTACAAAGACCCACGACCTTTTTCAAATTGGTATAGCGCAGAACAGCTTCAGTCACCATGCCGGCAGGATTTGTAAAGTTAACAAGCCACGCATTTGGACATAACTCTTCCATATCCTTTACAATGTCTAGAATCACCGGTATCGTGCGAAGCCCTTTGAATAGCCCCCCTGGACCATTGGTTTCTTGACCAATGACACCGTACTTGAGCGGAATTCGTTCATCCTTTGCTCGCGCCTCAAGCAAGCCGACACGGAATTGCGTTGTCACAAAATCTGCATCCTTGAGGGCCTCACGACGATCTAATGTCAAATGGACTTCAATGGGCAGGCCTGCTTTTTCAATCATGCGTCTCGCCAGTGCACCGACAATGTTCAATTTTTCTTCGCCTGCTTGAATATCCACAAACCATAATTCTCTAATGGGCAGTTCGTGATAGCGTTTAATAAAGCCTTCCACTAGTTCCGGCGTGTAGCTTGATCCGCCCCCGATCGTGACAATCTTAATTCCTTCGATCATGAATTGACACCTCCGAATTGTTTCATCTTCTCATGAATCTCAATGATTTCTGCTGCTAGCTCTTTGACAGTCATTGCGTTCATTAAATGATCCTGTGCATGAATCATCAACAGACTGAGCTCTGCCTTTTCTCCTCGAACCTCACCTTGGATCAACTCTGTTTGTGAGTGATGTGCTTCATTCAGCGCCTCTGCTGCCTCTTGTAATTTCTGCTTCGCTTCATCAAAATTGCCTTGTTTTGCACAAGTGATGGCCTCCATCGCTGCACTTCTGCCGTTTCCACCGTGCAATATGAGTTGAAACACGATTTGTTCCATTTCCATTGGCCAGTTCCCCCTCGCTTCCCTCATTACATACTGACAATGTTCTCAGCAGATGAAGCTTTTGATTCCAGTTCATTTTCTTCTTTCAATTTCTGCTTATCCCACATTCTGAAGAAAGGATAGTATAGGGCAAATGATAGAGCAAGATTGATCAGTTGCATAACTGCTCCAGAGATTTTACCACCTGTTGCAAGGTAACCTGAGATGATTGGCGGCATCGTCCAAGGGACGGCAATACCCGCTGGCTTGGCGACCAGTCCTGTACTCATCCCAATATATGTCGTAATCACCATGAGGATTGGTGTTAAGATGAATGGAATAAGGAGCATCGGATTCATTACAATCGGCATTCCAAAAATAATCGGTTCATTGATGTTAAAGATTGCAGGCCCAATGGCAAGCCTTCCAAGCTGTTTCATTTGCTTGCTTCGTGCTCGTAAAATCATTGTCAGCACTAAGGCAAGTGTCGCTCCACTACCACCAACGTTGATGAAAATATCAAAGAATTGTGCTGTGAAAATATTCGGTAAAACCTCTCCTGCTTGAAAAGCCAGTCGGTTTTCGTCCATTGCTCCAAGCCAGATTGGGCCCATAACACCACCAACAATGGTCGCACCATGAATTCCACAAGCCCATAGAAGCATTTGCACACCGATGGCGATGATACTCCCGCCTAAGCTACCACCCAGTATCGAAAGCGGCGTACCGATTAGGATCGTCACAATGTTGTGAATGCTCTCAAACGGTGTCATTTCTATGATCAGTCTAACCAACCAGATCAGTGTGATCACCACAAAACCTGGTATAAGTGCGATAAACGATTTACTCACTGCTGGCGGTACACCATCTGGCATTTTGATCACAATATTGCGCTGAACAATGAAACGATAAACCTCAGTTGATAGCATCGCAATGAGCATGGCAACAAATAACCCTTTACTGCCCATTAATGTGACTGGGATGCCCCCATTTACTAGAATAGATTCAGTGGAACCATCTGGCGTAAAAGGAACCTGATAAGGTGTTGCTAGTAAAAATGCAGCAACAGCGATAGCACCAGATGATAAAGCATCGACACCATACTTCTCGGCTAGTCGATACGCGATACCAAAGGTTGCAACAAGTGCCATAATGTCAAAAGTTGCATTGACAGGATAGGATAACTTCGTTGCCCACTCGTCTCCAAAGATACTAGCCATGAATTCGCTATATCCTGGGATTGGGAGGTTGGCTAAAATGAGGAATAGTGAACCGACAATAATGAGAGGCATTGTTAAGATGATACCGTCACGCAATGCTTGTAAATGTCTTTGTGCGGCGATCTTTCCAGCAAACGGCATAACCTTCTCTTCTAAAAATCGGTTGAATCCATTCATCCCTGCCGCCCCCTTATTCTTTCACTAATTGCTCAGCAGATTTTAACACCTCACCGCCATTACATACGCCATAATGCACAGTATTGATGACATCTACTGGAATACCTTTTTCCTCTCCTATCTTTTTCATTTGTGGCAATAAGTATCGAACCTGTGGTCCTAATAAAAGCACATCTGCTTGATCAATATGATTTTTTGCAGCATCTCCTGACACTGCCCAAATGCGATAGTCTTTTCCTTGTTCTTGTGCACTTTTCTCCATTTTTGTCACAAGCAAACTAGTCGACATCCCCGCTGCGCAAACTAATAAAATATTCATGTGTAAACTCCCCCTTTATGAAGTGTGAAGCTTTACTTTACACATTTATCATATTTTGAAACCGCTTTCATAAACACCTATACTTTTTCCGCTTCTCAGTGGAAAAAGTTAATATCACGCTGTTATTCCTTGTACGAAGGTGATTTCTTGTACAAGACATCGAGCATTTCCTCAAAGCTGTCACAAGCGATGAGACAATGAATTAATTTGTTGTTATGAACAAGCTCACCAAGCAGGTGATACATGCCTTTTAGATCCTTTAGGTTGTTCTTTTCAACGCACAGAAGACAAACGAATTGCACCTTTTTATCGCCCCAATCAATGGGCTTTTCCAACGTACAAATTGCCCAAAACGTCTCTAGTGTCTGCGGCGTCATCGGATGTGGGATGGCGATATAATGTCCAAATGAAGTAGGTGCTGCTTGCTCTCTTTCCACCACAGATTCAGTCAGTCCAGCAGACGCAAGGCCCAGTGCCATGACCTTCTCTGTTAAAAAAATGATGACCGCTTCTTTTGTATCAAATGCACATTTTGTAAAAACCAATTCTTTTTTCATGTATTGAGACGCAAGGTTCACACGGGATTCATTAGAGAGGGCTTCTTCGATTTTGAGAAAATCATTGCCACCTAAGATCGTATTTACCTGAACCACTGGAATCCGTAGCTCCATGTTGATTGGAATAGTACTGATAATCAAATCGAGTGCATGTAATGAGACATGCGGCAGTGAATAAAGCTCCGCAGTTCCAAGGATGTTGAGCTTTGAGCCAAATTGTGAGCGCAAGCGATCTTGCAAAAGGCGTGCACTCCCTGCTCCAGATGCACAAACAATGAGACAACGTTTCGGCGGGACTTCCATCTTTCTTCTCTCTAAAGCAGCCCCAAGATGCAGCGCAATATAGCCAATTTCATTCTCATGGATGGATAGACCTGTTTCTTCTTTGATGACTCTGGCCGCAATAATCCCTGCCTCAAAAGCAAGTGGATAACCTATCTTGATTTCATCAAGCATTGGATTTCTAAGGTTCATACCATATTTACAACGATTTATTGCTGGCTTTAAATGCAAACTCAAACCAATCATGAGCTCTGCATCATCTGCTAAGCCAAGCTGAAGCTTGTGGTCAATCGCTGTAAGTAGCTCACTGACAAGGTGACTTGTTTCATCATCAACAATCTGCTGATGCCCTGCGCCAGAAAAGGACTGCACCATTTTGGTTGAACCAAGCAAATGAATGGCAATATAAACAACTTCTTCTTCAGGAAATAACACATGTAGCATATCTTCAATGTGCTGAACCATTCGTTTGGCAACCTTGTATTCTTTTGACTGAGGAATCTCCTTAATTTCTTCTGGCAGGACCGAAACATAATTGCCATGTCTCATCCGTTTACAAGCAATGGCAACATGGACAATTAAATTATTCATACAAATATCAGACAGCGCTATTTTTTCTTCTTTCATGTAATCAATGATGGTCTCCTGAATTAGATCCAGCTCTTCCTTTGGCAAAATAGTGACCGCCGTACTCCACATATTTTGATAGGCACGACGTTCATTAAATAAATATTCTGACATACAATAGCGTATCTTCATTTCTGAACCACGAACGCGGCATCCTTTATTCGGTTTTGCTTGAAGTGTCAGTTCAAACGGCGCAAGCTTTCGTTTGACCCACTTCATATCATTGTTCATCGTTGATTTGCTAATGAACAATTGCTCCTGCAAGTCTTCGAGCTTCGTATAACCGTCAGCTAGCAAAAGTTTTTTTAAGATAAAACGCACTCGCTCTTCAGGAAGAACAGCCAACGGTTCTTTTTGCTCGACCACCTCTTTCATAAACAAACGAAATGCTTTTTCATCTTGTATCATAAGCTCGTATCCAGCGCCTCTTACTGCTACTACACTCGCTTCGTAGGACGTCAGCAATGTATTTAATTCTTTGATGTCTGTTCTGATGGTACGTGTTGTCACTTGAAGGCTGGCGGAGAGGGCAGAGCTAGTTAAGGGGGTTTTGGCTGCCATGAGCTGACTTAATATATGAGACAGTCTTTTATTCAGCATATGAAAAGCCTCCTTCTGTGAGGATGAAGAACCGATCTGACACGGTAAATATGTATCTATTTTTTAGATCAGCAGACGGATTCCTCTTCATTATTCATAGTTCACTGAAAAAAATGAAATATGCCAACTCATTTATATGACAATAGACCCCTTTTTATACTTTTTCATGCATGACCAATGATCTATCAACCTTTCTAAATTCCATTCTACAGGTCGTACGATTTACTTTATAAGAAAAAGACGATACACCTTTTCATGGTATTCGTACACTAAGCGGTACCGCTAAAATGTTTTTTCCATTTCATATTTATTTCCTTATATTTCTATTTATTATGAACTTAACGGAGAAAAAAACAATTAGATCACTAGATGTATATATTTTTCACAAAAAAAATAAACCGCCTGTTCAAAAGACGATTTATATGAATGGAACAGCCTGTCATGGCTTTAGAGCCTCAAATTTTCTTAAGATCATTGTCCATAAAAAAAAGCCGGATTATCCGGCCGATACACTGCGCTCTTTTGCAGCTTTACGCTCCTTATATATCTTTCTCATCACTGGATAGATGACGGGTGTCCATTTGATTATTCGTTTCATCCATTTTTTCATTGTTGTTCTATGCCTCCCTTATTGTTTCTCATACAGCACTATTCCCAAACGAATCGCTGTATAAACAAACACTAGAGAGCAGGCGATTAAATCACACCTTGTGCGATCATCGCATCAGCCACTTTACGGAAACCAGCAATATTTGCCCCTGCGACAAGATTGCCTGAGTGTCCATATTCTTCTGCTGTTTCTACACAATTTGCGTAAATTGACTGCATAATGCGTTTTAGTTCATCATCTACTTCATCAAACCGCCATGACAGTCTCGTGCTATTTTGTGCCATTTCTAAAGCAGATACTGCCACACCGCCAGCATTTGCCGCCTTCGCAGGTGCAAATAGAACGTTGTGATTTTTAAATATTTCTACCGCTTCAAGCGTCGATGGCATATTTGCTCCTTCGCCTACAGCGATCACTCCGTTTGCAACAAGTTGCTTCGCGCTTTCTTCTGAAATTTCATTTTGTGTTGCACATGGTAGAGCAATATCACAAGGAATGGTCCAAATATTTTCAAAACCTTCAATAAATTCAGCATGCGGATGAATGGCTGTATAATCTTGAATTCGATTCTTCCCTACCTCTTTCAACTGCTTCACCGTTTCAAGAGAAATCCCTTGCGGATCATATATACAACCACCTGAATCACTGCAAGCTACAACTTTACCGCCAAGTTCGATCACCTTTTCCATTGCATAAATGGACACGTTACCCGAACCTGATACAACAACGGTCTGATCTTTGAATTGCAAATCCTGTGACTTTAGCATTTCTTCCATGAAGTAAACAAGTCCATATCCTGTTGCTTCTTTTCTTGCTAGGCTGCCTCCGAATCCAGGACTTTTTCCTGTAAGAACGCCTGCTTCATAGACTCCACGCATTTTTTTGTATTGCCCAAACATATATCCAATCTCACGTGCACCTACACCAATGTCGCCTGCTGGTACATCTTGATCAGGTCCAATGTGTTTGCCAAGCTCACTCATAAAGCTTTGGACAAAGCGCATAATTTCACCGTCGGATTTACCCTTAGGGTCAAAGTCTGCTCCACCTTTTCCTCCACCAATCGGCAAGCCTGTTAATGCATTTTTGAAAATTTGTTCAAAGCCGAGAAACTTCATAATGCTTGCATTGACAGAAGGATGGAAGCGAATTCCCCCTTTGTAAGGTCCTATTGCACTGTTAAATTGGACACGAAATCCTCTGTTGACACGTACTTTCCCTTCATCGTCCACCCACGGCACCCGAAAAACCAATAATCTCTCTGGCTCGACAATCCGCTCTAAGATTCCATGCTTTTCATACTCAGGATGTTTTGCAAAAACAGGTGCAAGCGAATCGAATATTTCCTTTGCCGCTTGAAGGAATTCTTCCTCTCCCGGATTCCGTTTCACAACGGCTTCAAATACTTGATTAACATAGTGTTGTGCTGCTTGTGCTTCTCGATCTAAGGTCAACATGTGTCATCTGCCTCCTTGTAGAATTTATCATAAAATCTATTGTTAGATTTTCTAACGCATATTGAGATCAATTTAACACTTGTTGTAAAAAAGTATCAATATTGATAATAGATGAAAACGATGCCGAATTGAGATAGATCAAGCAGTTAGCCTCTTTTTTAAGGAACAATCGTGACGTACTTTTATGACTTTAGCGCTAAAGATGTCAGCATAGACTTGGATTGTCCCGCTCTTTCATGTTATCTCGATTCTTTCATCATTCTTTTTGGACCGTTTACAATAGATAAAAAAAAGGACAAAAGAAGCAACAAACCAATAGATAATACCCAATTGCCATAGAAGATTTTTGTCGTAATTGTCATTGTTTTCATGATTTAAGATCTTAAATTAACTCGAAAATTCATTTTTTCTTATGTAATGATTATGACAATCTAAATTTTCTGACAATTATTATTTTTAATAATCCTCAGCGTCTTTATGCAAATAGAAGACCCTTGAAGCATGATCCCTATGTGACTACTGTGGCTTAAACAAATGAACCCTGTCTCATTTAGACAAAATCAAATAATCATCGTCTTAGTTAACTAGAAAATCATGGAATAACTACCTTGATGTCTTAGCCGATGATTACTTTTTGCATGCTATGCTCGTCCTACATTCCGAAAGGGGCGATGCCAAAGAAAGAAGGAAAGAGATTAAATTCTGACTTCTTTTTGTAATCGTTTATCATTAGCCTTGTGAAAAAATAATTTGACTGGAGAGGATTGTGTTATGAAAAAGGTACCTATGTTAGCCGGTGTATTAGCTGTTGGTCTAGTGACCTCCTTATTTGCCCCAGGCGGTGAAGCAAAAGCAACAACAAAATATCCACAAAGTCCTTCTATTATGGCAAACTTCAATCAGCAAGGCTTCTCGACCTTAAATGGGGGAACAACTGGCGGTGAAGGCGGTAAAACGGTCACTGTCAAAACAGGTAATGACATCCTAAATGCATTAAAAAACAAAGGGACTAACGAAAAATTGAAGATTGTCGTAGATGGTACAATTACACCTTCAAATACCTCTGCAAACAAAATTGATATTAAAGATACAAATAACGTCTCACTCGTTGGCAAAGGAGCAAAAGGCGAATTTAACGGCATTGGCATTAAAGTATGGCGTGCCAATAACATCATCATTCGTAACTTAAAGATTCACCATAGTAATATTGGCGATAAGGATGCAATCGGCATCGAAGGCGGTTCTAAAAATATATGGGTCGATCATAACGAGCTTTACAACACCCTCAACTCTGGCAAAGATGACTACGATGGCTTGTTTGATGTAAAAAATGATTCTGATTATATTACGTTTTCTTGGAACTATGTGCACGACAGTTGGAAAACCATGCTGATGGGCAGCTCTGACAATGACAACTATAACCGTAAAATCACCTTCCACAACAACCGTTTTGAGAATCTGAACTCTCGTGTACCGTCCATGCGCTTTGGTGAAGGTCACGTTTACAATAACTACTACAAAAATATCCTGGCAACTGCTATTAACTCTCGAATGGGTGCCAAAATGCGTATTGAGCATAACGTATTTGAAAATACGAAAAATGCAATTGGTAGCTGGGACAGCCGACAAGTTGGTACATGGCATGTCATCAACAACTCGTATGTCAACAGCACAGGCAGCCTGCCAACGTCTTCTACTGGATCTTACAACCCTCCTTATAATTATTCTTTGCTTAACGTGAGCAATGTGAAGTCAGAAGTCATTGGATACGCCGGCATTGGGAAAGTCAATCCTTAAAGAACAGCTAAAAAAACGTTCGGACAACCATTTGTTCGAACGTTTTTACTCGTTTCTATCTAAATGAAAGTGGTCGATCCATGCGATAAAGCCTTTGATAGCGCTGGCTTTTCTCCATCAATGTCTGATGGTTGCCTTGCATCTCGATTTGACCATTTTCTATAAATAAAATCTTGTCGCATGCCTCACACCCTGTCAGATGATGTGTGATCCAAATGACCGTTTTGCCTTTCAATACTTGAAAGATCGTCGCAAGTAGCTCCCGCTCAGTACGTGGGTCGAGCCCCACTGTTGGTTCATCTAAAATCACAACCGGTGTGTCCTGAAGTAAAATACGTGCTAATGCCATACGCTGTCTTTCTCCACCAGAAAAGCGGACACCTGTTTCTTGAACTCCTGTACGATAACCTTCTGGCAATGACTCAATATAATCATGAAGCTTGACCTGTTTGACGGCCTCTTTTACCTGTTCATCTGTTGATTCAGGCGAACCTAGACGAATATTATTAATGACCGAAGTATCAAACAAATATGGCTGTTGATTCAGGACAGATACATGCTCAGAAATCACTCCCTGCAAGTCCTGCACAGACTTTCCTTCTAACGTAATTGAACCTTGATTAGGATTAATAGCGCCTTCCAACAACTTGAGAATGGTCGATTTACCCGCTCCACTTTTCCCAAGCAATGCAAGTTTTTCACCCTGCTCTAACGAAAAGGAAAAGTCATGTAGGACCTCATGATGATCATCGTAAGAAAAATGAACATGATCAAAACAAACCGCCGCTGTTTCATCTGACGACAAGGCTTGCCCTGATGACACCTCGTTCATCTGATAAGATTCTTCTTCATACTGGTTGAGCCTGTGGACAGCATGTTGATAAACAGGAATATCACCAGCCGCATCTGACAATGGCAAGAAGGCTTCTGTTAACGGAAATAGCACAAGTACAAATGCCGCAATCAATGTATGAGACATTGATCCAACGGCTACTTGTGAACCGCTCCAGCATACAACCAGCACAACTGCACCACCAATCAAAAGCTGAGCAAGGAACTGGCGCATACGGATAAAACGATGTTTAGTTGCTTCAAGACGAAGGAGTTGTGCTTCTTTTTGTTCATATGCTTGGACGAAATCAGCCTGTCTGCCGCTAAATAACCAATCACTTATCCCCATCACCGCATCTGTAAGTTGACTATATAATTCACTTCTTCCTCGCTTCATCTGAATCTGACGCGCTCTATTCACCAGAACCGTCACAAAAGGAAAAACAAAAACTAGCAAAAACAAATAAAGTAGCATCAAGCCTGCAAATGGAAGTGAAAAAAGGCCAAGTGCACCAATTGAAGCAGCATATAAAAGTAATGCTGCAATCGACGGAAAAATGGTTTTTAAATACGCATCCTGTAAGCGTTCCACATCATCTGACAGCAAACCAAGCATATCTCCCGTTCCAAGCTTTGCATGAGCAACGCTTCGCTCTGCCATATCATATAAACGCACTCTCATCTTTTCAATCATCTTCAAAATGAGCTGATGGCTTGCCAGCCTCTCTGCATATCGAGCTGCTGAACGTGAAATACCAAAGGTTCGAACTGCCACAATAGGTACATAGACCATCAAGATATTTTCTGGCCTTGTCGCCGCCTTAGAAATCAAATAACCTGATGTATACATGAGCATAGAGGCAGAAAAAACGGCAATTCCCGCTAACAGCAGAACCAAGGCAAACAGTCGTCTATTCTCTTTAATATAAGGCGTAAACCAGCCTTCTCTTGTCATGTGATCTCCCCCATTTGCTCTTGAACCAACTCATAGTACACGCCTTTTTTTTGCATCAAAGTCTCATGTGTCCCTACTTCTGCTACAGTTCCTTGATTCATAACAATGATCTCATCCATTTCTGGCATCCAGTGCAGTCGATGCGTCGCAAGGAATACAAGCTTATCTTCAAATAGTGGAAGCATGGTTTCTTTCAGCTCATATTCTGTCTCAATATCAAGGTGAGCAGTCGGCTCATCTAATAGCATGATCGATCTTTTGCCTAAAATGGTTCGTGCCAGCGCAATTCTTTGTGCCTGGCCTCCGCTTAGACCTCTCCCTTGCTCACCAATGACTTCATCTAGACCGTTTGGCAATTCAGCCAATAATGGTGTCAGTCCAGCTTGAACCGCCGCTCTCTCTACTTCTCCATCTGAAGCACTCGGTTCATAAAAACGAATATTCTCTTTTAATGTCGCATGAAACAAGTACGGATGTTGTGGCATATAAACAAGATTCTGTTGCCAATTCTCTACTTGTAAATGAACGAGCGACTGTTCATTTATTGCAACTTGACCCGATGACGGCTCGACAAATCCGCCAAGCACATCAGTGAATGTTGACTTACCAGAGCCACTTTCACCAATGATGCCAATCTTTTTCTTTCCTCTTACAGAAAAATGAACATGCTGAATGGATAAAGGCGCATCTAGATCGTGCTGAACACTGATGTCTTTCAGCGATAACACATCGTTTTCTGTCCAACGATTTAACGTCACCGCGTGTCCATCTTGTGTTTGGAAGCCCTTCTCATCTAAAATGACCTGAATCGCCTCTCCTGCTTCTTTGCCATTTAGTGTGGCATGGTAGTCATTACCGACTTCACGTACAGGTAAGAAATACTCGGGTGCAAGCATTAATGCAGTGAGTGCTGGCAGAAGAAGTAGCTCTCCTTCTACCAATCTCAAACCGAGAAATACCGCTACTGTTGCAATCGAAAGCATTGAAAAGAAATCAAGTGCAAACGATGAGAGAAATGCAACCTTTAACGTATTCATCGTCGCCTGCCGATAACGTTTAGACACCTCAGCGATATTGCGGCGGTGCTTTTTGCTCATTCCTAAATAACGGAGGGTCTCAAGTCCTCGAAGCGAGTCAGTAAAATGATTGGATAATTTCTCATACGATCTCCACTGCTTTGCCGCTTTTTTTTGGGCAACGAGACCAAGTAAAATCATAAAAACAATTAATATAGGTAACGTGACGATCAAAATGACAGCCGATGTCCCATCAAGCATCCACACATAGATCAGCACCATTGCTGGAATGACCGCCATGTTGACCATTTTCGGAAGAAATAACTGCAAGTATTGACGAAACTGGGCAATGCCTTCCATCGCAAGTGTCACAAGCTGCCCTGTCCCTTTTTTCTTTGCAAAAGCTGGACCAAGCCGAAACAATTGATCTAGCAACTGTTTACGTACGTCAGCTCCAATTCGGGTTGAATAGACGAACATCACTTTCTCACGAATCAATGTTAGGCTGTGACGAACCGCAAAAGCGGCAAGAAACAAAAGAACATACGGAATGGCTTGAGACAAATCTTTCCCGTCAAACAGCGTTGTAATGGCATGTGCCAACCATTGTGCTTGAAAAATGATGCTGGCCCCTTGCATAAACGACACAATGCCTAAAAGGGCAAGAAGCCCTTTTATCCCTTTTAATTGAAGCAAACGTTTATCCATTAGTACGTCATTTTCTCCTTACCACTTACACGCTTACGGAACACGTAGTAGCTCCAAATTTGATACCCAAGCACAAAAGGCAACAAAGAAATCGCTACAATCGTCATGACCGTCAATGAGTAAGAGCCTGATGCGGCATTTTGAATCGTAAGATCAAACGCGTGATTCAATGAACTAATCATGACACGCGGGAATAGTGAAGCAAATAGCATCGCAACGGTGAGCATAATACCTGCTCCTGTAAAAAAGAAGGTCCAACCGTCACGTTCTTTGTTCATTAGAACGAATGCGGTGAGATAACTAATGACAATCAGGACTGTCATTGGGATTGTGACGATAGGACGTACTGTATACATATCTGTTTGTATCATGGATAAAACAACAAAGACAACGAGTAATGGCAAAGCAACAAACACTACCTTTTTCGCTAGCTGTCTCGCACGCTTTCGCAAATCACCCTCTGTTCTTAGTGTCAAAAACATCAACCCATGCAGAAGACAAAGTACAGTGACAGTCACACCGCCAAGGACAGAATACACATTAACAAAGTCTGAAAAGCCAGCATACATATTCATGCTCTGATCAATTGGCATTCCACGCAGAATACTGGTGAACAGCACCCCTAGAAGGAATGGAGGCAGAAGACTGCCAAAAAAGATCACCCAATCCCACGTCTTGATCCACGAAGCCTTCTCGACCTTACCACGAAACTCAAAGGCAACCCCTCGTCCAATGAGGGCTAAAAGCAGCAGGACAAACGGAATGTAATACCCGCTGAACATGGTCGCATACCAATTCGGAAAAGCAGCGAAAATCGCTCCACCTGCGGTAATGAGCCAAACCTCATTCGCATCCCAAAAAGGACCAATCGTATTGATTAAAATGCGGCGCTCGTGATCGTTTTTACCAAGCAACTGCATCGACATTCCAACACCAAAATCAAACCCTTCCAGAAAGAAAAACCCGATAAATAATACGGCGACAAGAATAAACCAAATCTCATTAAGATATGCCATGATATGCCCCTCCATCAAATGGGTCTGTTGAAAGGTCTGTTTCATCCTTTTGATGCTTGTCATCTTCAGAATGTGCACCTTTTTTAATTTCACGAATGAACAAGTAACCTAATAAAATCGCTAAAATCAGATACATGATTGTAAAGCTAATAACAGAGAACAACAGCATGCCATATGTGACGTTTGGCGAAATGGATTGAGCCGTTGTCATCATGCCAAAGACCGTCCAAGGCTGGCGTCCAATTTCTGTCATGATCCAACCAGCTGAATTTGCAATAAACGGAAAAGCAATCATCCCTACCATAAAGCGTAAAAACCATTTGCTCGTTTCAATTTTCTTTCTAAAGCTAAGGTATAGCCCGATCAAGCTAGCAAAAATCATTAGCATCCCTGAACCGACCATAATTCTAAAGCTCCAAAACGTTGTTTTCACAGGCGGAATATAATTTCCTGGTCCAAATTTTTCTTCATATTCTTTTTGAAGCGTAAGCATTCCAGGGACATCGCCACTGAATTTTGAGTATGCCAAGTAACTAAGAGCGAATGGAATACTGATCTCAGAGCGATTTTCCTTTTTGTCTGTATCTATGTTGGCAAAAAGAGTCCATGCAGCTGGATCACCGCTATCCTTCCAAAGTGCTTCACTTGCGGCCATTTTCATCGGCTGTGACTGCATTAAATGCTTCGCTTGATCATGTCCTGAGAATGCCACACCTAAACCAGAAATCATCGCAATGATCATTGCCACTTGAAATGACTTTTTGAAAAATGCCATTTCTTGTTTTTTCAGCATTTTATAGGCACTGACACCTGCAATAAAGAAAGCACCCGTTGCAAGTGCACCAAAAACGACGTGTGGGAACTCAACCCATAGCTGTGGATTTGTCACAAGCGCACCAAAATCGTTCATTTCTGCTCGTCCATTTTTGATGACAAACCCAACTGGCTCCTGCATAAAAGAGTTTGCAAGCAAAATCCAAAAAGCCGAAAAAATGGTCCCAATGGAAACAAGCCAAATACACAATAAATGAATTTTTTTCGGTAGACGATCCCAACCGAAAATCCACAGTCCAATAAAAGTAGACTCTAAGAAGAATGCTAGCAACGCCTCGATGGCAAGCGGAGCCCCAAATACATCACCGACAAACCTTGAATAATCTGACCAGTTCATCCCGAACTGGAACTCTTGTAAAATACCGGTGACGACCCCTACTGCAAAGTTGATCAGGAAAAGGTGCCCCCAGAACTTTGCCATTTTTTTATATACTTCTTTCTTCTTCATGACATATAGTGTTTGCATCACAGCAATGATGAACACTAAGCCAATGGACATAGGAACAAAAATGAAATGAAATAATGTCGTTGAGGCAAATTGAAATCTTGCTAAAAATAACTCACTCACCATTTGGCATCCTCCTTTACACCGAACGTCAATGAACATTCCATCATGCTCAAAACTTCACATAAAGTTCACTGTTTGTTCAACACTTCACATGAATGAGTCTATTGAAATGATTCATCAAGTGAAAGTATACTCTTGATTTTCATTCGGTTAGTTATTTATACCTGTACTTTACACCGATGTAATTCAAAAATAAAGTAATTTTTACCTAAAAATTGGGAGGTATTGTGTCAATTGTTTGAAAGCTTTGTCAAGTTTATGTGACGTAGCCATTTTCACCCCAATAAAAAAAGGCGCTGCTCGTCTACTTGCGGCGCCTTTTTTATGTCATATTATGCTTTCTTTTGAAGTGCTGGTCTTGTCACTTGTACTTCGTAATAAGTAATCTTGTTTTTTAGAAGACCATCAGGTTTGGCTTTCCCATGTGAATGTGCTTCGCCAAAAGCTTGACTCTTTGTCCAGTTCACAAAGTCTTCCTTTCGGTTCCAGCGTGTATGAATGGTTACTTCATCATAATCTGTTGTCTGTTGTGTCACCCAAACCTCCATGCCTAAAAATCCTTCCATAAACTCCACTTGCCCTTGTTTGTTAAAGCGTTGAACGAGTTTATCGGCACTTCCTTTTTCAACTCTTACTTGGTTGTTAACAATGATCATCTTCTTTTCATCTCCCTTTTTATGTTGAATCGAAGCAATTGGAATAATGAGCGGATGCGCCCCTTCCAAATGAACTTCTGCTTGAATCCCAAAGACTTCTTCAAAAAAATCAGCAGTGAACACCTCTTTTGGTGTACCGATCTGATGAACAGAGCCCCTTTTCATCGCAATGAGCCGATCACAGTACTTTGCGGCCTGTTGCAAATCATGAAGCACCATTAACACTGTTAATCCATGTGTTTTATTGAGGTCCTTCAAAAGCTCAAGTAAATCGAGCTGATGCGCAATGTCTAAAAATGTGGTAGGTTCATCGAGAATGAGTGTGTCTGTCTGTTGTGCTAGCGCCATGGCGATATAAGCCTTTTGCCTTTCTCCTCCAGACAGCGTGTGAAGGAGGCGGTTCTCATTTCCTCTAATATTCGTCACATCCATCGCCCAATCAATCGCTTCACGATCTTCCTTGGTTTGTCTTTTATAAAACGATCGATGCGGAGTCCGTCCATATGCAACTAGCTCTCTTACGGTCATTGCCGGAATGGTTGTTCTTGATTGCATCAGTACAGCCACTTCTTTTGCAATGTCCTTAGCCGTCATCGTCGCCTGCTGCATTCCATTAATAAAAATCGCTCCGCTATCAGCCTGAGTGAGTCGTGCCACAGCTTTAATAAAGGTGGATTTCCCAGAACCATTAGGACCGATAATGCCAGTGATCTTGCCTTTTGGTACCGCTGCTGATACAGAGGATAATTGGAATCCCCCTTGCTTGAGATATACTTGGTCGAGTAAAATCACATCCATATGTTAGCCCCTCCCTTTCTTTTTTAATAAATAGAGGAAGAAAGGCGCTCCTAAACAGGCAAGCAGGATGCCAACAGGTAGTTCAATCGGAGAGAACAATACACGTGCCGCTGTATCTGCAAAGACCACTAGTACAGCTCCACCTAATATGGACAGTGGCAACAAATACCGGTAGTCATCTCCAATAAGCAGACGAATAAAATGCGGGACGACAAGTCCAACAAAGCCGACAAGCCCACTGACACTGACAGCCGCACCTGCTAAAAGAGCGGCAAGGACGATCAAGGAAAAACGGGTCATCTCAATTCTTTGTCCTAATAATTGTGCAGCATCATCTCCTAGAAGCAGGAGATTGATTGGTTTAATGACAAAGAAACAAAGGCACAGTCCAACAAGTGCATATGGTGACATAAAGCTGACATGATGCCAGCTTCTTCCGTTTAATCCTCCTGAAAGCCAAGGTAAAACGGATTGTACTCGGTCACTGTAAAGCACCATCAGACCGTTCATTACAGCACCAAGTAATGCGTTCACCGCCACCCCAGCTAAAATCAGCTTAAGCGGTGATGCCCCCTGATCCCAAGACAACATGTATACAACAAATGCGGCTAAAAAAGCACCGAGAAAGGCACTAACTGGCAGTAAATAAGCTAACTGTGGAAAGACAAGCATACATAGCACTGCCGCAAGTCCTCCGCCCGCTGTCACACCGATAATCCCTGGATCAGCCAGTGGATTTCTGATAACACCTTGCAAAATGGCTCCTGATGCTGCTAGACAAGCGCCCACTAATAGACCAAGTAATACACGAGGCAACCTTAAATCCATCACAATTTTCTCATGAACGTGATTGGTCGAAGAGGTGAATACAGAGATCACATCTGACAAGGATAAATGGACCGAGCCAAGAGCAAGCCCAAGAAATACAGCGATGCATAAGGAAATCAATAAGCAGGGAAATAGCCACTTTCGTCTTGATTGTCTTTTTTGGAAATCAAAGTCTACATCTAGCCTCATACTGCCAACCGCTTCAATTTCTTCTCAAGATAGTCCAGTGCGTCCATAACTTCTATGCCTGGGTTTGTCCCAAATAAGTCATTGGGCAAAATCTCAATTCGTCCTTCTTTCACAGCTGTTACATCATGCCACGCTGCATTTTGCTTCATTTCACTGATAAATCCTGCCTTTACATCCTTAGGATTGCTGTGCGTCATCAGCAAAATGAGATCTGGATCTGCCTCAATCACCTTTTCAGCATTTATCTGAGCATATTGTGGAAATTGCTCTAGTGCTGGTTCATCAGCAGCAATATTTGCGCCACCAGCCAGTTCAAGTAAATTCCCGCTTAATGAATTGGGCAGGGCTGCCATATAAGTGCCTGGTGCCCCGTATACAACCAGTGTCCGAATCGCCTTTTTACTTTTTTGAACGCCCAACATTCGTTGTTCAATTTTTTCGTTCAGTGCCTTCGCTTTTTTCTCTTTGTCTAGTAGGTCACCGAACAGTGTAATCTGTCTTTGGATGTCCTTCACAGAGTTCACACTTGTCAGTAGCATTTGCGATCCAATTCCTTCAATGGAAGCAACATCCTTTGCATTCAGTTGCTCGTGACCTAGTACGACATCCGGCTGAAGACTTGTGATGAGCTCAAGGTCAAATTGATGGGTTGTTCCAACTTCTTGTATATCTGACGCTTTTTTTAATGAAGCAGGTAAATCCGCTGATGGGCGCCCAACTACCTTTTCACCAAGTGCATAGACGATGCTCATATCTCCTGTTGATAGAGCGACAATTCTTTTAGGTGTTGAATCAAAGGACAATGTTCTGTCGGAAAAATCTTTTATTTGCAAAGAGCCTTGCCCTGTCTTTTTTTCTGTAGAGGACGTTTGACTGCATCCTGCAATGAGGAGCATCATGGTCAAACACATCATGACTGTGCGTATGAATCTCAAACTTCTTTCTCTCCTTTTCTCTTAAACTTCCTTCAGCTTCGCCTGAACCACAAGACGACCACTCTTAGGAGCTAGTACATAATCGCAGGTTGATAAGGTGAGAATGAGATCATCCGTTGAAACGTCTGTATCCGTTTTGTAAATAGATTCTTTCCGAACGTCTTGAAGATAATGTGCATATTCTCCCAAATCACTGAAATCCGTCTGAATATAATCAAAAGCAACAGTCGTTTCATAGACTGCAAAAATTTCTGCTTCATAGCTTTTGTAGAGCGTATCGTAATGAAAGGTCCGATGACTTTCAAAAAAATCCTTTTGCAAATATTTCTTCAACCCAGCAAACATTGATCCATCCTTCATACGATGTCCATATAAGACTGTATTTGGACTTTCTTCTAATGCATCATTGCGATAGTCCATAAAGATGCTTCCAGCGCGAGTACCTTCTTTTAAATAATTACGGGTTAAATAATACGCATTGTCCTTCGCCTGTACAATTGGATACTGAATCATTGTATCTTTCATGTCGACCCAGCCAACAATATCTTGGTTCACATTAAGAAGTTCATCAAATGAAGAACGCACCTTCCCCGCTTCATGCTGTTCAGTTGTCGCTGTCTGACGATCATACATGGTTTGTGCTTCAGCAAGTACCTTGCGATTCTGGTAATAACCGAGCAGCTCGGCTCCTAAGGCAATTCCGCTGTACACAAAAACACATATACACACAAACGTGAACATTCGTTGAAAAAGGCGTGTTCCTTTCGATGGTTGTTTTTTTGCTTGTTTCACATTTCTCACCTGCTTTTGCAAAGCCTTTAAATACCAACAGGCACGATATACATCCCTGTGTCTTCATCTTGTTTAACGGTCACAGAGACACCGTAAATGTGCTTCACCATGTCCTCGGTTAAAACTTCGCTTGGTCGTCCTTTGGTCATTAATTGCCCATTTTTCAACGCAATCAGCACGTCACTATAGCGAACAGCTTGATTCATATCATGCAGTACCATCACGATGGTCAAGCCATGCTGTTCATTTAATTCTCGGATGAGCTCTAGGATGTCAAACTGATAATAAATATCTAAATAGGTCGTCGGTTCATCTAAAAATAGGATAGGGGTTTTTTGTGCAAGTGCCATCGCAATCCACACCCGCTGCCGTTCCCCACCTGAGAGTGAGTCAAGCGTCACCTTTCTTTTATCAAGTAGTTTTGTGCTTGATAACGCCCACTCTATCGCCTTTTCATCCTCAAGCCGATTGCTTCCACGAATTGATTGATGAGGGGTTCTGCCAAACGCAACCACTCGTTCAATTGTCAAATCACCAGGCGCTTCATTTTGTTGATGAACAACGGCTAATCGCTTCGCTAATTCCTTCGGTTTATAAGTATGAATCTGATGCCCATCTAATAAAATATGCCCCTTGTTTGGTAAATGGTTATGTGCCATTAATGACAACAGTGTTGATTTACCAGAACCATTCGGCCCAATGATCGTCGTCACTTTCCCCATATCAATACTTGTCGTGATCGTTTGGACAATGTCCTTCTTCTGGTCATATGAAAAGGAAACCTCATGAATGTCCATTAATTCGATCACTCCTTCTTAATAAAAAGATGAGAAATGGTCCGCCAATCACAGCCATGATGGTGGATGCTGGAATCTCATTCGGTGCCACCAGCGTTCGACCTAAAGTATCAGCCGTCAAAATGAGCAAAGCGCCACTCAGCGCAGAAAATGGAATCAGCACCCGATGATTGGAACCAACAAGCCTTCTTGCAATGTGAGGGATCAAAAGACCAACAAACGAAATGACACCTGCCACTGCCGCTGTCACTGCTGCAAGCAAAACGGCTGTAATGGAAATGAATACACGCATTCTCGTCACACGCATTCCTAGATTTTTTGCCGTTTTATCCTGAAGCGAGAGCAAGTTACACCATTTACTAAAGAACATCGCAACGACGAGACCGACGACACCATAGACGCCAACCAATCGAACATCGTTCCATGTTTTCATTGTGAGGTTAGATTGACCTGATTGATTGATCGTTACATTGAAATAGCTACAAATCGTGACAAATGCCTCTGTTAAACCTGTAAACATGGCGTTGATGGCAATCCCCACCAAAATCATTCTGATCGGGCTTAGTCCGCCTTTCCACGACAAGGTATACACCAGGAAACAGGCAAGCGCACCACCAAATACAGAAAAGAGAGGGGAATAGAAATAAAATTGGGGAAGTGCTGTAATGGCAATTAGAGATAAAAAGCTGGCACCTGATGAAATGCCAATAACCCCTGCATCTGCTAGCGGATTCCGCATCACAGACTGCAAAAGCACACCAGATACGGATAATGCTGCTCCTGTAAATAGCGCGATTAATATACGAGGAATCCGTAAATCTTTGATGATGTCTACTTGTGCATTTTGCCCTGTAACCAAACCTTCGACTAACTCAAATGGTGTCACGTGAATACTTCCAGTGATTGCTGAATAAATAAACATCCCCACCAGCAATGCACTCACAATAAGAAAAAGAAATCCTGTTTTTTTCATCTTGAACGTCCTTTTATGAATAAGATAAGCAACTCATTATGGATATAACATACGGGCAAGCTCATCAAGAGCCTCTGTCGCTTTTAAATTACCTGTCGTACCAAAAAGACTTTCTTCGAGATCATATACGCGATTCTGTTTGACAGCTTCAAAGTGCTTCCAAATGTCATTCTTTTTGAACTCTTCATCAAACATTTTAACGACTTCATCCGGCATACCATGAGCAGCACGAAGAATAATATCGGGATTGGCTTTTTGTAAATACTCAGTATTTGAAGCCAAATATTCCATTTCTTCTCCTTTAACGATGTTGTCGCCACCTGCAATTCGCACAAGGTCGCCAATATAGGAATTCTCGGTTGCAACTAAATAACTACCTGGCACACCTAACAAAATAAGAACCGTTGGTTTTTTCTTTCCTTTTGTTTTCTCTTTCATTTCTTTCTTTTTGTTTTCAAAAGATGAAACAATCTCTTTCGCTTGTTTCTCTCTGTCGTACTTTTTCCCAAGCTTGGTGATGGCTTGACCCATCTTGTCCAGACTCTCAAGATTCAGGTATGTCGTGTGGACACCTGCATTTTTAAAGGATTTTTCTAAGTCGTATTTAAGGGTGGTGACAGATAGGACATCTGTCGGTTGAAGTGATTGAATGATTTCCATGTCTGGACTCATCGGATTCCCGACTTCTGGCAGATCGCGATACCTTGAAGGTAGATTTTTTTGACTTGTTGGCACCCCGACAAGATCCACCTTAAGGGCATCCATCATTTCGGTGACTGCAACTGTCGTTGCCACTACACGTGTCTTGCTTTCTGTATCCACCTTGCTACTAGCTGAACTTTCAGCCGTATGGCTGCAACCCGCCATGAGGACAAGAATGAGTGTGCCGATTACGGCAAACAGCGTTTGATGCTTCAAGAAGCGCATCCTCCTTTCAAAAAAAGAGAGTGGATGCGCCAATGGATGAAGGCGCATCACACAATGAAACGTATATTATAGCGTACGTGCTCGATATTTTTTGACGAGTACGAAGGCTGATGCTGCAAATAGAAGTGCATAGATCCACATCACAGAGGCATCTCCAGTTTTCGGATTTGTTTCAACTGCTGCTGATGTCTCAGATTCATCATCTGTACGGTTGTATGTCATTTCCTCTGCACCTGTCTCTTCTGGTTCAAGGTTCACTAATGGCGTTGTTTGCGAATCGTTTTCATTTGGATTTTGGTTAAAGTTGATGCTATCATCTTCACCAAGTACCGTTGCGATACCGCTTCCTTCTCCTAGAGCAATACCTGTTGTGTCATAGTCCAGTCTTACTTCGTACTGCTCGTGGTAACCTGCAGCTGGCAGGTCAATTTTCACACGGGCAAATTGATCATTACTTAAACTTTTCACTTCATATTGAACAATACGTGTATCTGCTTTTTCATCAGTTGACGCAACAAGTGTCTTCTCATATTTTCCAGCCGTCCCAATTTCAAAAGCTGTGATGGCAGAACTGTTCTTGATTGTATAGGACACGTAATGACGTCCGTTTTTCACAACCAATGTAGCTGGACTAACAACATAATCGTTCATCCGAGAAAGCTCATCTTTATCAGCTTGTTTGATTGAGAATGGCAACTGATATACACCATCTTTAAGTTCAACTGCTTCTTGATTCGATCCACCATCTGTTGTTTCTGGTTTTGTTGGTGGATTTGGTGTTGTTGTCGGTGTTTCTTCATCTACTGAGTTATCACCCTGCGCTTGAATACTGCTCGGGTCAAATTTGAAGCGAATGTCGTACGTTTGATTGTAGTTAGCAGCTGCCACTACAATATGAACCTTTCCTTTGACAGCTTTAGAAAGATCAGCTACTTCAAAAGAAACCACTCTTGTATTTTTCGCTTCATTTTTACTCACTGTTTTCACTTCTTGATAAGTACCGTTTTGTTCTGTTTTAACAGAAGCAACTGACGCATCATCCTTTACAGTGAAGGAAACCGTTTGTTTACCATTTTTCACCGTTAAAGATGCGGGATGAGAAAAGTATTGGTTCATACGAGATGCCTCATCCGTATCACCTTTTAGCACCTCATAGCTCAAACGATACACGCCATCTTTGATTCCTTGATGGGAAGAATCGTCAGGTTTTGTCGTATTGTCGTCATCCGGTGTTGTTGTGGTATCGTCAGGCTTTGTCGTATTGTCGTCATCCGGTGTTGTTGTGGTATCGTCAGGCTTTGTTGTATTGTCGTCATCCGGTGTTGTTGTGGTATCGTCAGGCTTTGTTGTATTGTCGTCATCCGGTGTTGTCGTACTATCATCCGGATCAGCAGGTGACACGAGCGTCAGACTACTTTGATCAAAAGAAAGCTGAACATCATATGCTTCATCATAGACAAAGCTGCCTAAATCCCAATAAATCTTCACCCAGCCTTTTAGCTTTGAAGATAAATCTGCGACATCGAATTTGATGACTCGGGTATTCGCTTCTACATCCTCACTTACCGTCACAGTGTCAACCAATGCGCCATTTTGTTCCACTTTAAAATCTGTTATTTCTTTGCTTTGTTTAAGCGTTAAAAATGCAGTGATTTTTCCTTTTTCTACAGTCAATTTCGCCGGTTTTTCTGTATAGGTATCCATCATCGATGCTTCCGTTGAATCATTCTTCAAAATGGTGAATCCTACAGTATACTCACCATCTGCATGCGATGCAGCTTGAGCAGTTCCTGCTGGAATCTGAAGTGCAGTCAGCAAACTGAATAAAAGCAGTAGGCTAGCTGTCGTAAGGTGTAAAAGACGTTTCAAGTGGTGACACTTCCCTTCTCTTAATGCTTCATCACAAATTTTCTAGCTAAAAATCCTCCAGAACATATCACAAGGACGAGAAGCCAACCCATGTGGCTGTTATCACCTGTTTGAGGATTTTCCTCATTTTTTACATCCTTCTTTTCAGAAGACTTGTCTGTTGATTGCTCTTGGGATGAAGATGTTTTTGTCTCTTCTTTACTTTCACTTGTAGATTCGTTCGAACCACTTGCTGACAATGATTTGATGCTACTTTCATCAAATTTGAGTTGAATCGTGTAATCATGATCGTAGTCAGCCGATTTTACAGTGACATGAATTTTTGATTTAATTGGTTTTGATATACTTTGAGCATTGAATTGAACAAGACGTGTATTGGCACTTTTATTCGTCGATAAGACTTGTGTGTCGGTATAACCGCCATTACTAGGCACTTTAAATTCAGTGACCCAGCTACTGTTCTTAATGGTCATTTGTACAGTCAGCTTGCCATTTTTCACAATGACCTTTGCCGGCTTAAGCCAATAATCATTTGCCATTGAGACGGCATTGCCCTCTGCTTTCAACACGGTGTAATTCACCGAATATGTACCATCACTTAATGATGCGGCTTGTACTGTTGAGTAAGGCATCACCCATGCCAGCAAGATAGCCATGATCAAAGCAGGCACAAACATTATTTTTTTCATAAAGCTGGCTTCCTCCCTTTTTACTGAACAGTTGATTCGTCAAACTTCAGACGAATATCGTAGTTACCTGTATATCCGATAAGTGGTACAGTCACGCTCACTTTTGCTGGTAAAACATTTGTTAAGCTAGATACATTAAACTCTACTGTTCTTTTATTCGCAGAAGTGTTTGTGCTGACAACCGTTGCAGCTTTATACACACCATTATCAAGTGTTTGGAATTTCGTAATCCAAGAACTGTTATTTAACGTCACTTGTGCTTTGATCTTTCCATCTTTCACAATCAGCTTTGCTGGCTTTTCAAAATAAGAATTAGCTGTTGATGTAGAATCGCTATCAGCCTTCAATACAGCATATTGTGCAGTATATTGACCATCTTTTAATGTCGCAGCAGACGCTGAACTAAATGGGGCAAATGCAAATAAGAAAACAAAGCTCAATAATAAAAATACTTTTGAAGCGGAACGAAATGATTTCATGTGTACTCCTCCTAATTAATAAATGATATTGATAATTATTCTCAATTGGAATGAAAAAAAATAACCTTCTTTGAATTACCTATGATTAGCAATCCATAAATGATTATGATTATCATTATCAATCAAGGTAAAAAAATAAATCTTTGCTTCTAATGAATCAAAGATGTCTTGTCTTGATGTTCACCTGCATGTGTCGAATCCTCTAGGCTATCAGTCCCGTCATGATCTCATGGCATAACCTCCAATCCTTTACAGGGAAAACACCCCTCTACTCCTTGATATTATATGATTAATAAATTTATTGTCAATATCAATTTCATACTATTGACTTAGAATATTGGAAAATAAAACAACAAAATTCCGACCAGCAACACCAGTCGGAATCAACGTTTGAGACATAAAATTATATTTTTTGCCCTCTGTTTTTTATCTGAACAGACCATGAAGAAATTTCTCGAATGACACTTTCAATTTTTTCCCCTTGTTCGGTTAACTCGTATTCCACTCGAACAGGAATGTCTGCATATACTTTTTTTTCAACGAGTCCTTCAGCTTCCAAATCCTTCAACCTCTTTGATAATAACCTTCCGCTGATGCTCATTTCGTTTTCTAGCTGGCAAAAGCGTTTTGGCCCTGTCAGAAGTTGATTCATGATCAGGACAACCCATTTCTTCCCTAGAATCTCCATCGCATCTGTAATTGGGCAACTGTCTACTTGAACCATGACCTGCTACCTCCTGCATTTTTTCACTTTTTTTCATTATAACACAATTAATTACTTGAAATAAGCTACTAACTATTATATAGTTTAGTTACTAAAAGTAACAAGGTATTTTCGATTCTAAGATAAACCCTTTGATGGATAAATGAAGATAACTTAAGGAGATGACCAGGCTTGAATACAATTCAACCAAACACCAAATTAGGATTAACAGAATTACACATATCAGATTTTCAACGCTCCCTTCCTTTTTATACAGACATTTTAGGATTTACGGTGTTAGATCAGACAGGTTCGACTGTCACATTAGGAAACAATGCAAAGGAACCGATTCTTTTATTAAAAGAAGATACATCTTTAGCACAAAAGCCTGATCATGAACCGGGTCTTTACCATTTTGCCATTTTACTTCCTACCAGAAAAAATCTAGGCACATGGCTAGCGCATGTTGTCAAAAAAGGCTATCCTTTAATTGGAGCGAGTGATCACTTTTTTAGTGAAGCAATATATTTAAGTGATCCTGACGGCATCGGTGTCGAAGTGTACGCAGATCGCCCGCAGGACATTTGGGTAGATGATCAAGGTGGACTAAAAGGTGGTGGAAATGCACCACTTGATGGAGATGGGCTCTTGCAAGAAGCGGCAGATTCGGTTTGGGAAGGTCTTCCCGCCGGTACCGTGATGGGGCATCTTCACTTCCACTTGAATCCAGATGAAGCAAACAAATTTTATGTCGAGACGCTCGGTTTTCAAATCCGAATGGCTCCACCAGCCAGCCTGTTCATTGCTGCTGGTCTCTACCACCATCACCTAGCATTTAATGCCTGGGGACGGGGCAGAAAAGGCGCCATCGATACAAGCTTCTCGGGAATTAGAAGCTATACACTCGTTTTCCCAGAGGAAAAAGACAGACAGTCTGTGTTAAACAGTCTCTCACAAGCAGGAATTGACGTTGACACTTCAAGAACAATTAGCTCTTTTATTGATCCCTTTGGCGTTCGCATTCGTTTACAAATTGAAGAAGCAGATAAAGAAGAAGGTGCAGAACATGGACAAACGTTCAAAAAATAAAACAGCCATTTTAAAAGATAAAATCAAACGAGTGAAACATGAAGATAGTTATTTATATATTACAGGTCCTATCAGGCTACCAGTCAACTTAGACGGCAGAACGGTGACCTTTAACTGGTATTCTTGGTTAAAGGACGATGGTCAAGAAGCATTATCTGATGAGGAATTAATCAGCAGTCTCTCATCACGGGATCTTGCTGATCATCAGCAATCCAGTGTGCTCGTCTATGGAGACTTCCAGCACGCTGACGAAGCATTAATTCGCATGCACTCGATCTGCCATACTGGCGATATATTTGGTAGCAAACGCTGTGATTGTGGCTTTCAATTGAAGCAATCCATGAAAATGATTGAAGAAAATGGTGCAGGCGCTCTTTTCTATCTTGCTAACCATGAAGGCCGAGGTATTGGTCTATTTAGCAAAGCAATGGCGTACATTCTTCAAGAAAATGGCTATGATACAGTAGAAGCCAATGAAGCTCTTGGCTTTGACGACGATACACGCAATTATGGGGAAGCAATTGCTGTTCTCCAAACATTACGAACAAAACCGGTACGACTCATTACAAACAATCCGAAAAAAACAGATGCCATTAGCGATGCTGGCCTTTCCTTATCTGGTCGAGTACCGCTATGGGGAGATGTTTCTGAATTTAATGAGAAATATTTGCAAACAAAAATCTCACGCTCAGGTCATATGAAAGCGGATCAAGAGGTGCATACGATTGCCACATCATGAACGATATATGAAACTTGCCCTTGAAAATGCAAAGGCAATGAAAGGACAGACATCACCGAACCCGCTCGTCGGGGCTGTGATTGTGCGAGATAATGAGATCGTAGGCGTCGGTGCTCATATGAAGGCAGGCGAACCGCACGCCGAAATTCAGGCACTCCGTATGGCAGGAGAAAAGGCAAAAGATGCGACAATATATGTCACCCTTGAGCCTTGCTCTCACCACGGAAGAACAGGTCCTTGCGCTGAAGCACTTGTAAAAGCAGGTGTCAAGACAGTAGTTGTTGCTGCCCTTGATCCAAATCCACTTGTAGCTGGGAGAGGCATTGACATTTTAAATCATGCCGACATCCATGTCATCACGGGTGTATGCGAAGAAGATTCCATTCAAATGAACGAAGTGTTCAACCACTTTATTACGAAAAAAACACCTTTTGTCACGCTTAAAACTGGTATTACCCTTGATGGAAAAATTGCATCTTCAACCTCTGATAGCAAATGGATTACATCTGAGGAATCCCGTTATGATGCACATCATATTCGCAGCATGAATGATGCCATTTTGGTTGGTGCAAATACAGTGATTCTGGATGACCCGTCATTAACATCTCGTATTCCAGATGGTCGCAATCCGATTCGCGTGATTTTAGACTCACGCCTTTCTATTCCACTCACAGCAAAAGTAATTACTGACGATCTGGCTCCTACCTGGGTGTTTACAACGAAAAAAGCGGATCGGCACAAGATTTCAGCTCTTGAAGAAGCTGGTGTGAAAGTATTTGTCACAGGAGGAGAAGATCGAGTTGAAATAACCGAAGTCCTTCAATTACTTGGAGAAAATCAAGTCTCATCACTCATGATTGAAGGTGGTGGACAAGTGAATGCATCATTTTTAGAGCAGGCACTTGTTGAAAAAATGGTGATTTATATGGCACCAAAACTAATTGGCGGCAGTAAATCCCCCTCATTTTTTGGTGGCGAAGGCATCAGCCTGATGAGTAACGCCATTGAGCTTAACCCATTAACAATCGAACAGCTAGGGAAAGACTTCAAAATCACTGGCTACCCGACTTATCAATAAGAGATGATATAAATAAAACAGCCTGCGGGCTGTTTTTTTGTTGTATGAATCTTTTTCAACATCCATGCGTAATAAAAAAGGAGCACGAAACCACTCAAGACGAAATTCCCCAAATTTTATGACGAAATATGTTCACTCATTGTAAAACAATGTCGTTTAATGTTCCATGTGAAACATACTATCCACAACTACACGATCCGTTTGATCAACAGCTTCTTGAATCATATGAAATATCAATAGGAAATCATGATTCCAAATCTATACATCTCAACCTATGGAGGATTTGATTGCATAATTAAGAAGCATAAAGTTGTGTTCACTTTTTCTTGACCGGAACTATTTTCGTTATCAATATCTCAAAATTGAATTGACTGGATTTTTATATATTGGCATCATTTCATTCATAGGCCTGATGATCACAACATTTCTAGCATGGATAAAAAGAAACAAAAGGACAAATCAATAAAATAGACTGATATGCCGGCTTTGAATGTGAATACAGTGATTCATTTCGCTTCAATCAATCTTCCGAAGCTTTCAGGAGAAAGCCCTGGGGATATACGAAGACGATGTAATGACATCATGCCTTGTTCTTTTTTCGCACGTCCTGGTTCTGTTGTGACAGCCATTTGGTAACCTGCTTCTTCAGCAATTCTTAAGGTATCTTCGTTGTAACGACCGACTGGATAGCTGACCATTCGTGTATTTTGGGAAAATCGTCGATCAAAGAAATCCTTTGATGCTTTTAGTTCGTCTTCCTGTTGCGCTATCGACAAACGATTGAGCTCCAAGTGATGAACAGTATGACTTTCGATCGAAATACCGGAAGTCACCATCTCATCCATCTGTGCGTCTGTTAAATGATGCGGTTGACCAATTGATTGTTGTATCATAAAAATAGTCGCTTTCATTTCGTACTTTTTTAATATCGGAAATGCCTTTGTGTAATTATCCGTATATCCGTCGTCAAATGTGATAAGCACACATTTCTCACTCGGCTTCTTCCCTGTCGTTAATACTACATATGCTTCGGCTGGCGATAAGGTCACATACCCATTGTCTTTCAGCCATTTCATATGTCCTTTAAATTCTTTCTGTGGGACACGCAGAAGATTCCCGCTTGAGATGCTATGATACATTAAAATAGGCAGTTCGACTGGATCATTCTGTTTTATCCACTGTTGTACATTTGGCTCTTCTGAAGTCTTTTCCTTTTCCTCCGGCTCCTGCGCCGTTTCTACGGCTTGTACTTGACCCTTTTCCTCTTGACCTACCTGCTTCACGTTCTCCTTCTCATCCTTTGTTCCTGTACAACCCAAAACAAGCAGAAGGATAAAGACAGCAGTTAGAAGATTATATATTCTCTTCATTACCAATCCCGCTTTCTCTCTATATCTATCGAATGATTATAACAGAAATTGGCTGAACATCTTACAATCATTTGGTCACTGTGTTCATTTTTTACACATGTCTATCAACTCATGGAACTTCTGCTACGATGACCCGTATCAATATGAAGAAGAGGAGGAGTACCTATTGGAAAACGTAGTGAATTTGTTTTTAGCTATCATCGTTTTATTTTCATTGCATTTATTTTTTTCAACATTGAATCCAAAAAAGAAAAGAAAGCCTACGAACAAGCGACAACATCATCATAGAAAACAGAAGCATCGAAAAAGAAAAAAGAAGCGGAAAAGTACACGCAAACAACAAAAGAATACATATCAAAACGGGGATTCGGGTTCTTACGATGACACATGCGATAGCGGTGATTCCGGGGATGGAGGGAGTGATTGATATTCACCTCACATAAAGAAACAGCCATTCTTTTCAAGAAGATGGCTGTATGTATATCAATATGAATGTGTTTGACAATACGTAGCAGGAACAGATTAAAGAGCCTTCCAGCCCCGTTCAATCAAGTGCTTTACATCCTCAACGAATTCCTCACCCTTTTCCATGACATCCTGTGCCCTACCAGCAAAATTACTGGCAACCGCAAGCTCCATTTTCTTCAGTTCAAAGTGTAAAATTCGATGATCAATTTCATTAATATATTGTTCATATTCTTCATTCAGGATGTTTTGCATGGCAGTATAGGCTTCTTGACGAGTTTCATGAAAGGCTGTTGCCTTCTCACCTTTCCAAGACATATCAAGTGCAGGCTGCTTTATTTGCTTATTGTCTGTCTGTGCAAGATCCTGCTCATTTTGAATACTCATTTTCGCCGTCTTTAACCGAGAGATCATTTCGTCAAATTCTGCACGTTTGCTTTCAATTCCTATATGCAGATGGTGTAGCATCTCGGATAAACTCATGTCATCCACCTCTATCAGACAAAATACGAAAGCGTCGTTTAGAGCATTTTTCAGTCTAAACAAGCGCCTACCATAGCACTTATTATTTCTATCATTCACTTTCCATTATTTCTAGTATAAGGCGAAAAGACTTATGCTTAAATAGGGAAAAAGCGCCCTTTTAAAGAAACGATCGGAAATGAAACAGGATAATTAAAGGTCATAAAGACTGGTTTATATACAGTTACAAAGAACTATCTTCATTTAATTATCAAATCCTAAATTAAAAAATGTAGATAAATTATAGGATATAACATATTTTATATGGCTAATTTGTTATGTCCATTCTTACTTCATAATTGCGTCCTTTTCTTGAATAAGACTGATAGTAAAACCATCTTCAAAAGTCCTTTTCAATACGCAAATATATATAAATTAGTTAATCCAATGAGAAGGTCGATGTATATGAGAGGGTAATGTTGTCTTGACATCACCTTTAGCCGAATTAATTTGCATTTGGGTCAAAAACATACTGGTGGACAGATCAGCGCCACTGAAATTAACATCTCGCAAATCCGCACCAATAAAATTGACTGCCCTTAAATCCGTATTTCTCATATCGGCTGCAATCAAATAGGCTCCCCTAAAATCAGTTGCTCTTAAATCTTTTCCCTTTAACTGTTTTCCCATCCAATCAGCTCTCGCATGGTTAAACTCTTTACTTTTTCGAAGACTAGGCATTTTATCGATTGTATTTCTTCTGACAAAATCACTCGCTGAAGTAAGCAGCTCATTTAAAGAAAATCGATACATCACCAAATCAAGTGACAATAAATGATCTGCGTCCAATTTCGTTAAATCCTGCAATTCCTTTAACTGTTTTCTCAATTTATCAGCTAAATCATCTGGTATATCGTAAGACAAAGCTTCTGCCACGTACGCTATCATTTCATGTATTTGCTCCATGATGGGAAACACTTGAAACATTTTCTTCCCAATGTCAGGATTTTCTCGCCAACTCTGACCGTTAAAAGTAACTTGAGAAACGACTTGCCCAGCACCCAAACAATCAAATACTGTACAGCCTTTGAATCCTTTCTCCCTCAACTGACTATGAATTTGGCAACTATAATCAGACTGCAAATTCATACAAGGAGTACCTGCCGGTTTGTTAATTGGAAAATCACTTGATGCTACAATATTAAGTGCTGTGCAGCAAAGTCCAAAGCACTTCGTACAATCAGCTGTTAAACTTTCTCTCATATTTTTGGCTGTTTTATTATCCATTTTTCTACCTTCTATCCTTTAGTTAAAAAGATTTTGAATTTATTATACAAGACTTAAAGAATCCTTCCTGTTTGCTAAACAAAATTCAATTTGGGTGTAGGTACATGTGATTGCTGTTCTGGTAATGTTGTAGATTCTTAGCGTTTTTCTCTACAATATCTCTTCTCTTCCGTTGTTTTTATGTGAAGTTCATACTTTTGATTATCTAACTCTAAAAAACCTACTGCCAAGTCTTTTCAGGGGTTTAATTATCACCACAAGTTAGACAAGGCGGTACTTCCATAAGAGGATAATTTCCATTTAGACTATATTTTCAATATCTAATTAATAAATCTAATTTGTATGAAAAAAGAGAATATATGCTCATATATTGAACATTATATCCTCTTATTAGTTTAGTCTATTTAATACAAGTTCATCTATCCTTTTTTTATCGTAAGAAAGTGATCGAAATCAAAAATTCTATTAATCTTTTCCCCTAGCATGTGCATTTCCTTTATTTTGCTGCGATTGCCTCATCTTGTTCTTTCAATGTCTTCACATTAGAACGTGTATCTTTGATGTTTTTTGTTAATGCCTGTCTAAAATCTGACACCATTTCAGCAATTTCTGCTTCTCGTTCAACCCATTTCGAGACAAACTTCAATTGATTTTCGCCTACTTTTTCTGCTGCTTTTTTCATCGCTAATGTCTCCACCGCTTGAGAAACTACATCAAGTTTATCCATGACTACCTGATAATTTAATTTAATTTGTCCCATAATCAAGTCCTCCAGCTTATTCAATGTGTCTCACTATGTAGAGATGTGATGTGCCTGAAAATACGTAGCACCTCTTCTATAAACTTTTCCACGCTTTAGAAATAAGACGCTTTGCATCTTCAATGGCATCTTCCCCTTTTTCAGCGAGCCGCGATGCATCACTTGCTAACGAGCTCGCAAAAGACAAACCCGTTTGTTGGGCTTCCAATGTCCCGATCTTAAATTCAATTTTGCTGATATAACTCGGATATTTTTCATTAATGATTGTTTGCAATGCTCCATGTGCTTCACTTCGATCTGACTTGAAGTCCTTGCTTCTCTCACCTTTCCAAGAGGAGCCCAGATTCGGCTGTTTTATTTGCTTTACATCCGTTGCTGCCGCATCTTGTTCGCGCTCAATCTTACTTTTAGCTTTTTTTAATCGAGAGATTTTTTCTTCAATTTCTGCCTTTTTACTTGAGATTCCACCGTTCAGGGCAGAAAGCATATCTGATAAGCTCACACTGGTCCCCCCTACCTGTAAAAAAAATAAAAAACGCTGCTTAGAGATCAATCTAAACGAGCGCACTTAATTGTCAGATACATTTCCAATATTGTTATTATAAGGTGTAAAGACTCACGTTTGAATAGGTATTTACACTCTTTTTCTGCCATATATATGCTCTCTCTTTTGAAATCACTATATCTTTCTTCATGCTATAGGGAGGGCTGTTTGTCATGATAACATTCATCAAACATCAATCAGTCTTTTGGTCCTAGGACAATGAAAGGCCACTCTGTCTATCGAGCGGCCTTTTTCATCGACTCTAAGAAGCCGATTCTTCTGAATTTTTTTGATCCTTCACATACCAAATGAATTTACCTGTGTATCCATAGATGATAGCAAGACCGATGGCTACGAAGCTCAGCCACATATATGGCAAGTAAGAGAAAGTAGAAACGCCTAAAATACCAGCCATATAAATTCCATTATCTGACCATGGAACCATACCAGATGTTAGTGTTCCTCCAACCTCGGAGTTCCTTGACAAGATTCGTCTGTCCAGTTTTAATTTGTCATAGCTGTCCTCCATGATTTTTGGAGTTAGAATAAGTGATACATACATCGCACAGCCAAAAATGTTTGCAAAGAATGCAACAATTAATGTTGATAATGTGACATTTCCAGCGTTGTGCAATTTCTTCTCGAAAGAAGCTACGATAACTTTTAACACACCTAAATATTCAAGCACGCCACCAAAACCAAGACCAAGAATGATGACAACTAATGAACCAAGCATATTCACAATTCCACCGCGGTTTAATAACGTATTTAAGAATTCAACATCTGAATTAATCGCAAAACCATTGTACGCAGTACCAAGTGCATCACCAGGGTTCATACCTTGAAATGCTATTGCCCAAATAGCACCTAGAAGTGAACCAATTGCAATAACCGGAAGGGATGGCTTTTTAAATACTAGAAGTAAAATAACAATGATAGCGGGAATAATCATCCAAATATTAATTGTAAATGTATCATGGAGCGCATTTTTCAAGAACTCGATCTTCTCTTGGTCAATATTGCGGCCACCATACATAAATCCTGTTACTGTGAACATAATGGCTGTAATGATAAAAGCCGGAATAGATAATACCATCATCGCCCTCACGTGTGCGAGCACGTCCACCTTTGAGAGAGATGAAGCCAAAACCGTACTATCTGATAGTGGAGAAAGCTTGTCTCCAAAATAAGCACCAGAAAGAACTGCACCTGCTACAATCGGAAGCGGAATACCTAAACCCTCTCCAATCGCAATCATCGCAATACCTGCCGTACCGACTGTACCCCATGATGTACCTGTTGCAACTGACATAATGGCACAGATCACAAGAGTTGCTAATAAGAAAATATTAGGGTGAATGAATTCTAAGCCATAATAAATTAATGTTGGCACGACGCCACCAGCAATCCATGTTCCAACAAGAGCACCGACTGCAATTAAGATTAATATCGCTTCTAACCCATTCGAAATCCCTTTTGTAATGGCATTCTGCAAATCTTTATAAGAATGTCCTAATCTAATACCAAGTGTAATGGCCATAAACCATGAGATAAAGAGTGCTAACTGGATATCCAATTTAAAATAAAGTGTGAACGATAAAACGATTGCTAAAAACAAGCCAAGAATAGAGACTACTTCCATCATAGATGGCAGGCGCGGTGTTTTCATTTTGTTTCCTCCCTTTGTCGTTTAAGCGTTTTCAAAATAAGACGAAAAAAAGTGTGTCAATTTTAAAGAACCTGAATTGCCTGTTTCTCTCTTTTTCACAGGCAATTCATCATATTAAAAAAGTAATTTTAGTGATATTATTATCGCTCTAATAATTCTTGTCCTGCAATACCAGGTTTCGTCATTTCAAAAGGATTTAAAATAATATCGAGTTCTTCTTCTGTTAGAACGTCATTTTGCAAGCAGAGATCTCTAATTGATTGACCTGTTAGAATTGCTTCCCTTGCAATTCTTGCTGCTGCTTCATAACCTAGGTGAGGGTTGACTGCTGTAATAACACCTGCACTTTTTTCAACGTATTCTTTTAACCTTTTTTCATTCGCTTCAATGTCAGCTAAGCAATGATCTGTGAATGAACGGAAACCGTTATTCATTATACTAATAGATTGAAGTAGATTAAAAACCAAAACAGGCTCCATGACATTTAATTCAAGCTGGCCCGCTTCAGATGCAAGGCAAATCGTGTGATCATTTCCAATTACCTGGAATGCAATCTGGTTAATCAGCTCAGCCATAACCGGATTAACTTTACCTGGCATGATGGACGATCCCGGCTGGCGTGCTGGAAGAGAAATTTCAGCAAGACCCGCTCGTGGACCTGATGCCATTAAGCGAAGATCGTTCGCAATTTTGGACATGTTCATCATACATACTTTCAGGGAAGCCGATACTTCTGTGTATGCATCTGTGTTTTGCGTTGCATCGACTAGGTGCTCAGCACCGACTAGTGGTAGCCCTGAAATGTCAGCAAGCTTTTTCACAACGATTTCAATATAGCGAGGATCAGCGTTTAGGCCTGTTCCAACAGCTGTTGCACCCATGTTGACTTCATATAAATGCTGTTTTGATTGGTTAATACGTTTAATATCACGGCTTAGCACACGGCTATAAGCTTCGAATTCTTGTCCCAAACGAATCGGTACAGCATCTTGCAAGTGTGTACGACCCATTTTGATCACATGATCGAATTCTTGTGCTTTCTTTTTGAATACATCATGCATCGCTTGCATCGTCTCAAGAAGAATGTCCAACTGCTTCAAAACAGCGATATGGATAGCTGTTGGAAACGAGTCGTTCGTTGATTGAGACATATTGACGTGTGTATTTGGGCTTAAGTGGATGTACTCGCCTTTTTGATGTCCCATCAGTTCCAATGCTCTGTTTCCGATGACTTCGTTGGCATTCATATTTATTGAAGTTCCTGCGCCACCTTGAATCGGATCGACAATAAAATACTCATGCAATTTCCCTTCAATGACTTCATCAGCCGCTTTTACGATTGCAGTTCCAATGCCTTCATATAAGCGACCAACTTCCATATTGGCAAGGGCTGCTGCTTTTTTGACGATTGCAAACGCTCTGATGAGCTCTTCGTGTATTCGATAACCTGTAATAGGGAAATTCTCTTTTGCACGCAATGTTTGCACACCATAATACACATTTGCAGGAATTTCTTTTTCACCGAGGAAATCTTTCTCGTAGCGATAAGTTGCTTGAACCATCATACATTACCTGCTTTCTATAGAATAAGTTAAATCACTAAGTCTTCAGCAATTGGTGTTTCCATGATTATTTTCACTTCTTTTGGATCTGTTGTTTTGCCAAGCGCCCACATCAGCTTTGGTACAATTGCCTCTGTGTTCATATTTCTTGAACGAGCCACAAGCTCTTGATTGATTTTGCGTCCTACTTCATACACACTCATGTCTTCTCCTTCTTCGAGACATTGTGTTGTAATGACGACAGAAACCCCTTCTTCAATCAGCTCGTTTAATTTTTCGAGAATGTTCCGTCCTTCAAACGGGATGCCTCCGCTACCGTAGCTTTCAATGACAAGACCTTTATAAACACCCTTAATCGAATCTAAAAATTCTGGTTTTAATCCTGGATGAAGTTTTAACAGACATACATCCGTATTAAGAGATGCATCTAATTTAAGCGGTTTCAATGGAGATCTTTTTACTTTGCTATTGTACTCAATTTGATGGTTTTCAATTGATGCAATATATGGGTAATTGATACTTTCAAATGCATCATAGCTTTTTGTTC
This sequence comes from Bacillus sp. NPDC077027, assembly GCF_050269555.1. Lineage (NCBI taxonomy): Bacteria > Bacillati > Bacillota > Bacilli > Caryophanales > Bacillaceae > Bacillus > Bacillus sp. NPDC077027. The sequence goes on from NZ_JBNNIO010000002.1 coordinate 726,346, forward strand.
TTAATTTAATCGCACGCGTACCTTGAATGACTCGCCCGTCAAAGACCACATACACTCCACCTACTCCGTCACATGCGAAGCGAATAGCATCTGTAATATTTTTCTTTGCATCCGTTTTCTTAAATGTGATTGGAATTTGCGAACCTGTAACGACAATTGGCTTATCTGGATTTTGCAACATATATGAAAGGGCCGCTGATGTATAGGCCATTGTATCAGTACCATGTGTTACAACAAATCCGTCGTACTTGTCATAGTGCTCATGAATTGCCGTTGCGATATCCACCCAATATTCCGGTTGCATATTTGTACTATCTATACTCATTAGGGACTTTGTGTCCATTGTGTAGTCTTCGTTAATCTCGTTTAAATAGCTCAAAAGGTCCTCAGCTTTAACACCAGGCGCTAAGCCATTTTCACTTTCTACAGACGCGATGGTTCCACCAGTCGTTAAAAGCAATAGTTTTTTCAACAGTTCCACCTCTTTCGATAAATTACTTCGTTTGTCACACATATTATAAGCCAGCTTGTGCTATTCTATAATATACGCTTTACGCGTACCTTCAATGCCATTATAGTCACATAACGCGAATTAATCAAGAAATTATTACGCACTACGCGTACACTTTTTATCAGAATATGATATACTGATTTTGTATATAAAGGAGCGTTCATGTATGATACTCGATCGTTTAACCACTCTTAGAAAAAAGAAAAAATGGTCCCTCCAGCATACGGCTGACCGCCTTGGTATCGCCAAAAGCACCTATGCCGGATACGAATCTGGATACCGCCGGCCATCTCTTGAAGCAGTTAAATTGTTGGCTGATTTGTATGATACGTCCATTGATTATTTACTAGGTAGAACGGACGAGCCAGAGATACATCGTGGAATCTCTGAAATCAAAATTGAACTGACGGAAGCGGCTGCAGGAACCATATTGGTAGACGGTATACCGCTAACTGAAGAAGAAACCAAACAACTTGTCGCCTTTGTTAGGGCAAAAAACACCCTTGAAGTATAAAAATGAGAAAAGAGAGGAGCCCGTTTTCAATCGGGTCCTCTCTTTTTGTTCTTCATTTCAAATAACTTCATGGGGATGATGGAGATAATTGACTAAGCTCCTCTAAACGCCGCTTGGCTTCTTCCTTATTAAAAGAACTATAATAGCGATAATTCTCATCATCCAAAATCCGATAATGCTGACTTAACACATTTTGTTGGAGCCTAAAAGCTCCTTTTTTCATAAATGTTCTCCACCACACCTTTTCACCAATCGTTCGTTCAACTGACAAATGGAGTTCATCATGTGCCACCACTTCCAAGATTTCAAGTGGATCATCACCAAGAGTGTTTTTTAAGACGTCACTATCTCTGAATAAAGCACACACCGCCGCTGCTTGTGTCCAGTTAAGCCTAAGCCTGTTTTTTTCGACTTGCTGCACGTGTCTTTTAGATAAACCGAGTACCTCTGCCATTCGATCTTGTGTATAGTTCTTTTCTTTTCGGATAAGTGGCATCTGTTCTGTGACAAGGTCAATCACTAGTTCCTTCTCCATCTCTCATCACCTTTTGATTGCTAAATGATTACTGCCATCATACATGATTTTTGAAAAAAAGTGGCGTGAAAAAAGATTACCGCATATTGTAATGAAAAAGCCCACCTAATACAGTGGACTTTCCTCCATTTGATGATAAAAGTTGTTTATCGCTCTTAAAAAGAACCCGACGAATGTAGTTTTCTTTCTATTTTCTTTAGAATAGTCTCTCGATCACGCACACATTTTGTTTGTTGATTAGTCATTTTCTGGATCAATATGTTGCTGACGCCAGTGCCCTTTTGCTACTTCATTTAAGTGAGAGAAGACATATTGCTCAATGGCCTCCTCAAACAATTGCTCATCTAAAATACTGTACGCTGGAATTTTTATTAATCCCCCGTCCACTTTCCGCACCAGCACATCCATAAAGAGGAACCCTCTCACGTGATATTTGTGACGCCGCATTTCAATAGATTGTATGTCATGAAAAGGAACCGTTTGATGCGTAGTTTGTATCGAACCGCGCTCACCTGTTTGAATGCGAAAAATCACATTTCCCTTGGCAGTGAACGCGGGCAAAATCATGAAAAAAGAGATAAATCCATATAGAATACCCAACAATCCCCCCACAAATAAAAAAAGGATATAGTTCGATTCAAACTTTAACGCTTCTGAGATCAGCCAAATCCCCACAATGCCAAAACCACCAGTGGCTAGAAATGCCCATACTCTTAGGAACAACCTGCTTTTCATTTCGATTACTTCACTTTGATTCAACGTCATTCTCCTTTTTCCCGCCAACTAAAATATAGATTGCAGCCCATCTGCATGTGCAGTCTCAATATGAAACTCGTTCCGATTCATCCCTGACACCACCCAAGAATGCTCCTTGCCCGGAATGATGAAGACCATTCCCTGCACATCTGGCATATTCTCTTTGTCGTAAATCACTTTCATCAAGCTGTCCATTTTCCCCTTCCTTTTCCATAAATCTCGAGCGAATTGCTTCACTTTTTCCTGATCTTTATGCTTTTCTAAAAAGGAATGGAGGGCTTCTGGCTTCTCGCTTGCCCCTTCCAGTAGTGCTTCAAATTCATCAGCATTTAGTGATAAGATGACCGAACGTTTTGTACTTACATGCATGTGTAAAAATGCATGTACTTTGTTATAAATGGTGTTAATGCCTTGAATCTTTTGTATGCGATGCACTTGTTTATCATATAACATCTCATGGCAGTAAACATTGGCGCGTGTTACATGAAAAGAGACGGCTTCTTCTTCTCCCTCAGATCCAAACTTGGATGCTTTCACCGTATATTCCGCATCATTCATTGCCTGTATAAAATGTCGAAATGTTGGCTTGTACCGATATTGCCGATCCCTAAATTCTAGAACTTCTTTCGCTAATAACGAACGACAGGCGATTTCAAAGAGAAATCCGAGCTTTTCATCCTCCAAATCAGGAAAGTAAGCTTCTTTTAATGACATTCCCTGCTCAAAATAACCTTCACTATATAAACTAAATATGAGTTCTTCTATACTTAAATTCAGTTGATTCAATTTGACCTCTCCCTTATCCAAAAGAAAAAGCTCCTTTCAAGAAGTTACCTGCTCCATTTATCAATGAATTTGCTGTTTCCTTCGTTTTTTCGATTCCTTGGTGAATGGCCTTATTCGCATAGTCGATTGTATCGTTCACCGCTTTTACACCTTTACCAGCCAATTCAAATGCCTTTTTCCCTTTATCAACCACAGCATGGATCGGATCTTTCATTTTGACTGCTAACTGCTCAGCGAAGCCAGAAGTCAACTTAGCCACTTTTTCTCCAATGAATCCACCAACAGCTGAGCCAATTGCTCCACCTACAACCGTTCCAATGGGCCCCGCAAAACTTCCGATCGCTCCGCCAACGACAGCTCCAGCAACAGACCCACCAGTAATAAAAGCAGTATTGTTCACCGCATTCCCTACAGCTTTCGCATTTTCTCGCTTGAGCACCTCAGGTTTGTCTCCGAATTTCGCATAATTCTCCGCAATTTTGATGCCACACCCGACTGATTCTGTGGCACCTGTCACCACAGTCGCAATAATCGCATTCCCTTTTGCAAATCTAGCACCATTTTTCAAAACGGACTTCAGCCCATCTATATCCTTCAGGTTGATGCTACCTTTTGTATAATTTCGAACACTGTTAGTAAAAGCGACTGTGTCAGATGGATAGAACTTTGTAAACTTCTTATGCACCAAATCCGCCATCGACCTATTGGATCGTTTTAATAATTCCTTCTTTCTTAGTAAAATCCTTGCAACACGGTCAAATCTCGTTCCTTCCACCCGACTAGTGATGTCCAACAATAGTTTAGAATGCTGGACAGCATAATTTCCATTCTGTTTAACAAAGGAAGTCAAGCCTAGTCCATAGTATTTCGCTTGCATCATGACAATTCCAGTTAGGCTCGTCAACGTACCATATTGATCATATAAGTTGTACATTTTTCTTAAAATAGCGTCATCTTCTACAAATTTGTCTGCGGTTTTACGAATGGAAATATCATCGTTGCTTAATTTATTCATTAACGAAGTTCCTGCACTCCATGCATCTCCTACACCTGAAAAACAGCTTGCGTATCGAGGATCGCAGCCTAAAATCATTTGATCTAACTCTCTGTTTAATCGCTGATGTTTCGTTTCAATGGACGTTAGCTCTGAAACAAAATCATTGGCAAGTCCTTCTAATTGATCTGGATCGACTGAGATTTTTCCTGCCATATATCCTATCTCCCCTTTCTACTTCTTTCTTATTGTTCTTCTTGTCTCTTTCGTTCCAGCTCTTCCATTCTTGCGATTTCTGCTTTTCGTTCTTCAATTTTCACAGCAGCCTCTCGTAGCTCCTGACCCGTCTCTAGCAAATCCTTCTCAAACTGATCATAGCGTGATTTCGTCTCTTCAAAGCTCTGATCAAATTTATCTCTCGCTTCTCCTTGCCAATTAGCGCCAAGTGCATGAAGCCGATCCGACAAAAGCTGTTTAGACTGCCTCACCTCTTCAGCTGCTTCTTGATATTTTTGAGCGAGAGCCACCGTTTGACTAGAATCCAACTTTCGCACCTCTTTCTCCTAAATTAGCGTACAAATGGATGATTTTATATGATTTTTATTATAAATAAAAAGGCACCTAAAAAAATCAACCTAAAGAACCATTCAGCACATCGAATGACTGATAATCCTTCTAAAACGCTTGTTAAATAGGCCCTTTCTCTCCCTACCCCTAAAAGAAAACTTCTTCTCGTTATGAAGCGTATTCAAGTCATGATAAAATGAACTTATACTAGATAAAGGAGAGATGTATGCATGAAAGAAGAGATGATTCACCGTTTCACAAACTATGTACAAGTGGATACACAATCAGATGCAGATAGTGAGACATGCCCGTCCACCTCTAAACAGTTAAACCTTTCAAGAATGCTTGTGGATGAGATGAAAGCTATCGGCATTGAAGATGTCACAATTGATGAAAATGGTTATGTAATGGGGACAATTCCAGCCAATACAGACAAAGATGTACCAACTATCGGCTTCCTTGCCCATGTGGATACTGCTACTGATTTCACCGGAAAAAATGTCAAACCTCAGCTTCACGAGAACTATCAAGGCGGCGACATTGTTTTAAACAAAGACCTACATATTGTTTTATCTCCAAAACAGTTTCCAAACTTAACTCAGTATCAAGGACATACACTCATTACAACTGATGGCACAACACTTTTAGGTGCTGACAATAAAGCTGGTATCGCTGAAATTATGACAGCTATGGATTATTTGATTCAACATCCTGACATTAAACATGGAAAAATACGTGTCGCCTTTACACCCGATGAAGAAATCGGCAGAGGCCCACACAAATTTGATGTAGAGGCGTTCGGCGCTTCTTATGCGTATACGATTGATGGCGGGCCACTTGGCGAATTGCAATATGAAAGCTTTAACGCAGCCGGTGCAAAAGTCTCGATCAAAGGAAATAGTGTTCATCCAGGAACTGCCAAAAACAAGATGGTCAGCGCAGCAAAAATTGGTATGCTGTTTCACAACAAACTTCCTTCAGAGGAAGCACCAGAGCATACAGAAGGATACGAAGGATTTTTCCATCTATCTAAATTCGTCGGAGATGTTGAGGAAGCGGAACTTCAATACATTATTCGTGACTTTGATAAAGTAAAATTCAACAATCGTAAAGCACTGTTTGAGCGTATTGCAGGCGAACTGAGAGACATTTATGGAGATAAGAGCATCACAGTCGACATTCATGATCAGTACTTTAATATGAGAGAAAAAATCGAACCGGTGAAACATATTGTTGATATTGCGTATGAAGCAATGGAGAACCTTTCAGTCACGCCGATTATTGAACCAATCCGTGGCGGTACAGACGGCTCTCAGCTTTCATATAAAGGGTTACCAACACCAAACATCTTTACAGGTGGAGAAAACTTTCATGGCAAATTCGAATTTATCTCTGTCGAAAATATGTTAAAAGCCACTCAAGTCATCGTTGAAATTGCACGCCTGTTTGAAGAAAAAGCATAAACATGTTTAAAGCCGTTCCTAATCGGGAACGGTTTTTTATAAAAAGTTTTTAATTTTCTGAAACTTTAGTAAAGTTTAATCGTACTAATATAGACAACCCCATAAAAATTCTTCTTGACGAGTGAAATAACTGGAAATATAATAGTTAAAAACAACCAGTATTTTAGACCTAGTTCAATCAGGTGAATGAATCACAAGAACTATACATCATCTGCTCCTTATTTTCAGTTATAAAAATCACTCAACCTGTCTACACTTTAAGAATAGGATGAATTGGAGGAATGTCACATGATGATCTTGTTCATTATCGCTTCACTTTGTTGTTACTTACTATTCTCTTTCAAAAAAGATAACCGCACCCAAAAACGAAAAAGCGCAGAGCTATCAGAGTTTGAAATATTCCGTATGCGCCGCTATTATAACGGCAAAAGTCGCCACCCATTAAGTGCACCTAAACAAGTATAAATAAAAGAGCCCTTGTGGCTCTTTTTTGATGCTGTCAGCTAAAAATCCCTTGTACTCTCCCCTAAGTAGTCCACTTTTCCTAGACCTGTCACAACAAAAGCGACCCATCGTCTCGGTCGCTTCTGTTTCTCTTATTTGTATACCTTTGCTGGTACATTGATCATTGGAATACCAGATGAATAAGGTGCAATCTCATATGGCTGGAAAACAACAGAGATCCCTTTATTTGTAAAATGGAATTGAGTGTTCTCACTAATTTCAATTTCACTTTTTTTCAATCCAACATAAAATTTGTTCTTGTGTTTCTTCGTATAATTATAAACGTAATCTCTCACTTTATTACGCTTCTTTTTTGTTGTCAAAACATCTGTCAAATCAAGCAATCTCGTTTTTTTCTTTTGTAAGTCATAGTTCATACCGATAATCATTGTATCCCCATGATTTCCACCAGCATTTGCATAATCATATGTTAGGAAGCTAAGTTTCTTTCCATTGTTAAACTTTGTTTCATACCAAGTTTTATAATCGACTTTCCCACCGTTATATTTCTTGGCCTCTTTCTTTAAATCAAGGTACATCTCATACGAATATTGCACTCTTAATTTCAGGTCACTGTTTATTCTTTTTTGATGTACTTTCGTCAAATTCTTTACTTGTGGATATTTAAATGCTTTTTTCTTTTTATAATAGTGTGTACTTACTTTTGCTTTCTTCACTTGCTTCGCTTCGACTGAGGCTACAGGTGCAAACAACGAGACGATGAGCGAAAAGACAAGTAAGCCAATCGTCATACCTTTTTTCAAATTCACAGTAAAAACCCCCATTTTTTTCTTTTACCAAATGAGTATATCATGACAAAAGAACCAAAAGAAGTATTTTTTCCAATATATTCTCTCCTTGTCCAGCAGCGGGTTTGTTTACCGTTTTCTTAAGTTCCTGTATGCTTATAAGTAGAAATAGAATGTCTTATAAAGCGTGGTGTTTATCATAGAAGAAAACATTTTTAGTCATATTCGAACAAAGTTTAATAGCTTGTCGCCAACACAAAAAAAAATTGCCAATTACATCTTACAAAACCCCCAGAAAGTCGTGCTTCATTCGATCAGTGCACTTGCTGCGGAATGCAACACAAGTGAGACGACGATTTTCCGTTTTTTACGAAAAATCGGCTATGAATCCTATCAGGTTTTCCGTGTCCATGTCGCACAGGATATAGCAACCAACACACCCAAATCGATTTACGGAGAAATTGAAGCCGGTGACAGCATCGCTGATATTAAACATAAAGTGATAGAGTTAACAACTAGCTCCATACAAGATATGAAACAGATCGTTGAAGATCAAGCTGTTACGCAATTTATTGAACAAGTGAAGAAGGCTCGTAAAACAGTATTCTTCGGTGCAGGTGCATCAAGCTTTATTGCAGGCGATGCCTACCACAAGTTTCTCCAGCTTGGATTTGAAGTGAGCCTGTGCAGTGATCCACATATGATGAATATGATTTCAACACATGCTACCGAACAAGATTTCATTGTTGCGATTTCTCATTCAGGAGAAAGCAAAGAAATATTAGATGCCGTTCAGTTTGCAAAGGAAAAAGGAGCGGTTATCGCCTCAATTACAAGTTATCCAAAATCTGAGCTAGCTAAACGATCTGACTTTCACCTTCTCAGTTCATCAAGGGAAACAGCCTACCGATCTGACTCAATGATCTCTCGGATCAATCAGCTTGTCATTATTGATATTCTCTATGTAGCTGCTGTACTAGAGATAGGATCAAATGTCATTGAAAATGTGAAGAGATCCCGACTTGCTGTTGCCAAAAACAAAACCTAACTTTGAAAGACCGGAGTGATATTCCGGTCTTTTTTTTGAGGCTTTCATCATATTTTTCGTTGACATGTTTAGCAATCGTCATGTACATTAAGTGAACGATAGTTTATTTCCTACTATTAATTAAATGAGATAGTATAAATACTAACATAAAAAAGAAAGCGCTTTTCGTAAGGGTTTTCAATTGAGGGGGCAACTGAATTGAACCGACAAATTGGCTTTATCGGACTTGGCATTATGGGAAAACCAATGGCACTCAATCTATTAAAAGCTGGTCACGCTGTTTCAGTTTTTGATATTAACCAAGAAGCTGTATCTGCGTTGCATGATGCAGGTGCCATCAGCACAATTTCAGCAGCAGAGGTAGCTTCTGAAAGCGATGTCATCATCACAATGTTACCTAAAGGGGAACACGTAGAAGCTGTTGTAGCAGGAGAAAACGGTATTTTAAGCACTGCAAAACCTGGATCTATCATCATTGACATGAGCTCTATTTCTCCTGTCACCTCCAGATCACTTGCGGCACGATCCAAGCAACATCAAGTAGACTTTATCGATGCCCCAGTTAGTGGTGGTGAGCCTAAAGCGGTGGATGGGACTTTAGCCATCATGGCTGGTGGTGATGAAGCTATCTTTGAGAAAGTTCAAGATATTCTGCACTGCATGGGAACAGATGTCGTCCTTGTCGGTGCAAATGGCAGCGGGACTACAGCCAAGCTAGCGAACCAAATCATTGTTAACTTAAACATCGCAGCGATGTCTGAAGCACTTGTACTCGCAGCCAAATCTGGTATCGCGATTGATAAAATGTATGAAGCCATTAGAGGTGGACTTGCTGGCAGTGCAGTACTTGATGCCAAAGTTCCCCTTATTTTAGAGCGACATTTTGAACCTGGTGGTCGGATTGATATTAACTTGAAGGATTTGACAAATGTGATGGAGACAGCACATGACATCGGTGTTCCTCTACCACTTTCAAGCCAGTTACTTGAAATTTTTCACGCATTAAAGGCAGATGGAAAAGCAGGTCTTGACCACGCTGGTATTGTACAATACTACGAAAAAATGGCTCATGTGGAAGTCAAGAAAGGATCATAAATCATGACGAGACAAAGCACAGCCCTTTTACATGCGATTCCAAAAGCAGATACACATACAATTCACAAACAATATGAACAAGCATTGCTTACTTTTAACAGAAAACTCATTGTTTTAGACGATGATCCAACTGGCATTCAGACTGTCCATGGTGTCTCTGTATTTACAGATTGGACAGAAGACAGCATTGAGCAAGGTTTTCTTGAAGACAACCGCATGTTCTTTATATTAACGAATTCAAGAGGACTGACAGAAGACGAAACAACCGATGTTCATCAACAAATCGCTTCAACTATTGTAAAAGTAGCGAAACGACTCAAGAAAGATTTTGTCATTGTCAGCCGAGGAGATTCCACCTTGCGTGGACATTTTCCACTTGAAACGATTGTTATAAAAACATCTATTGAACAGCAAAGTGAGTGGATCTTTGATGGTGAAATAATCATCCCTTTCTTTCTGGAAGGCGGACGCTTTACTATCGACAACGTTCATTATGTACAAGAGGGAAATGAGCTAGTTCCTGCTGGAGAAACAGAGTTTGCACTTGATCGTACATTCGGCTTTCGATCCTCTCACCTTGGAGAATGGATTGAAGAGAAGTCAAATGGTGCTTTCACAAAAGATGATACGACCTATATTTCACTTGATGACTTACGTGCACTTCACATCGAACAAATAAAAGAACAACTCATCAATGTCTCAGACTTTAAAAAAGTCGTTGTAAATGCAATAGACTACGATGATGTGAAAGTGTTTGTGATTGCACTCCTAGAAGCATTCCAGTCTGGAAAAAACTTTATATTTAGAAGTGCAGCCGCACTCACTAAAGTGCTTGGCGGAATCGGTGATAAAGGATTATTAACAAGAGATGAACTTATTCCAGAGGAAAGCCCGAACGGCGGACTCATTATGGTTGGCTCTCATGTAAAAAAGACAACAGAGCAATTGAAGGAACTGCAAAAAAATGAAGAGATCGCGTTTATTGAATTCAACTCAAATCTTGTTCTAGAGCCAGAACAATTCAAGCATGAAGTTGACCGCGTCATTCAAACAACGGAAGAGCTGATAAAGTCTGGCCAGACTGTCACTGTTTATACAAAGCGTGAGCGTCTTGATCTCGGAGACAATCAAAAAGAAGAAGAATTAAAACTGTCGATTCAAATTAGTGATGCTGTCACAAGTATTGTCCAGCGATTAAGCATTCGCCCGAAATACCTGATTGCTAAAGGTGGTATCACTTCTAGTGATATCGGTACAAGAGGACTTCGTGTCAAACGTGCTACCGTTGCAGGACAAATTAGACCTGGAATCCCAGTCTGGCAAACTGGTGAAGAAAGTAAGTTTCCATTTATCTCATACGTGATTTTCCCAGGAAATGTTGGTTCAATTGATACTTTAAAACAAGCAGTAGAGATACTTGAAGGATAAAACATAGGGAAGCATTTCTGCTTCCCTTCTGCAAAACAAAGGAGGAAAGATCATGTCTCTTGTCTTTATCGGACTTGGCGTTTTATTATTGCTATTGTTGATGGTTGTCTTCAAGTTAAACGCTTTCATATCATTGATTATTGTGTCACTTATTGTTGCTGTACTTGAAGGCATGTCACCACTCGAAGCCGTTGCCTCCGTCGAAAGCGGACTAGGTAGCACACTAGGCCACTTAGCACTTGTGCTTGGTTTTGGCGCAATGCTTGGTAAGTTAATGGCTGACTCAGGCGGTGCTCAGCGAATTGCCATGACCTTAATTGATAAATTTGGAATCGGAAAAATTCAATGGGCAACGATGCTAACAGGATTTGTGATTGGGATTGCTCTCTTTTATGAAACCGGATTCATCATCTTAATTCCACTTGTCTTTACAATCGCACAAGCAGCAAGACTTCCTGTTCTATATGTGGGCATGCCGCTTGTCGCTGCACTCATTACGACACATGGCTTCCTCCCCCCTCACCCAGGGCCGACTGCCATCGCAAACGTGTTCAAAGCAAATATGGGACAAACCTTATTAATTGGTATTATTTTAGCCATTCCAGCCGTTCTGATTGGTGGACTATTGTTTACAAAACTGTTTAAGAAAGATCAACTACATGCGCACATCCCTAAAAATTTATTTAACCCAATGGAATTCTCAGAGGAAGAAATGCCGAGTTTTGGCATCAGTCTATTTACAGCTGTTCTGCCTGTTTTACTGATGACATGTAAAGCATTTTTGGAAATTTTCTTCCCTTCTTCACCGCTTTTGCCAACGGCAGAATTTTTAGGCGAACCAGCGATTGCTTTACTGATTTCAGTCCTTCTTGCCATCTATACGTTTGGAATTGGACGAGGTAAGAAGATGCAAGAAGTCATGAAGTCCATTACAGATTCCATCGGATCGATTGCAATGATTTTATTAATTATCGCAGGAGGCGGCGCATTTAAACAAGTATTGATAGATAGCGGCGTCGACCAATATATTGCCAGTATGATGAATGGGAGCACATTATCACCACTACTATTAACGTGGTTGATTGCAGCAGTTCTACGGGTATCTCTTGGATCTGCCACGGTTGCAGGCTTAACTGCGGCTGGAATTTCCGCTCCACTCATCAGCTTAACGGGGGTCAGCCCTGAGCTCATGGTCATTGCAACAGGTGCAGGAAGTATCACTTTCTCTCATGTAAACGATGCAGGCTTCTGGATTTACAAGGAATATTTCAATCTATCTATTGCACAAACCTTTAAGACATGGACAATGATGGTCACCATCCTTTCCCTTGTTGGACTAGCTGGTGTTTTAATTGCTGATTTGTTGATATAAAAAAATAAATGATGAAAACCATTGACTTTTCCATAGAAAATATGAATAATTGTGTTTATTAAGAAAATTGAATCAAAGGTAACCTTATTAAGAGTGGTGGAGGGACTGGCCCTATGAAGCCCGGCAACCGCTGTTCCTCGGAACAGAATGGTGCTAATTCCTAAAACAAGTGTACATACTTGTTTGAAGATAAGGCAGAGATATTGCAATATATGCTCTTCCTTATCCAGAGGGAGAGCTTTTTTATTTGAATTTAACGAAAGAAGGGATTTCATATGACACAAGTACAAACAACAGGTAAAAAAACAACGAAACCACCATTTCGAGCAGATCAGGTGGGAAGCTTGCTCCGTTCAGAACGAATCAAAGAAGCAAGGCAACAGAAGGCTGAAGGGGCCATTACAGCAGAACAGCTTCGTCAAATCGAAAATGAAGAAATTACCCGTATTGTCGAAAAGCAAAAGGAAATTGGATTAGAGGTTGTCACAGATGGTGAGTTCAGACGTGCATGGTGGCACTTCGATTTCTTAGAAGGACTGGATGGAGTCGAAGGATTTGAAGCTGAAAACGGCATAAAATTCCACAATACAACAACAAAAGCAAGGGGTATTAAAGTCTCTGGTAAGATCGACTTCACAGATCACCCAATGCTGGAGGATTATCGCTTCCTACACAGCATTGCTGGTGACCATACAGCGAAAATGACCATTCCAAGTCCGAATATGCTCTTTTTCAGAGGAAAATTAGATGGCGATGTCTATGATAACCTCGAAGACTTCCATCATGATGTTGCCCAGGCTTATAAAAAAGCGATTCGTGCCTTTTATGATGCGGGTTGTCGTTACATTCAGTTGGATGACACAGCATGGGCCGTTTTCTTCTCCGAAAAAGGACATGAACAAATAAAAGCATTTGGCCGTGAAGCAGACGAACTTCGTGAATCCTTTGCGAAAACAATCAACGAAGCTGTTGCAGATCGCCCAGATGATTTAATTGTGACCATGCACATTTGCCGTGGCAACTTCAAGTCCACTTGGGCAGCAGAAGGCGGCTATGAAGCAGCAGCAGAAACGATTTTTGACGGCTTAGATTTAGATGGTCTGTTCCTTGAATTTGATGATGACCGTTCTGGTGGCTTTGAACCACTCCGTTATGTGAAGAACCCAAATTTACAGATCGTTCTTGGACTGGTCACATCAAAATATGGTGAGCTTGAGCCTGTAGAGAATATCAAAAAACGCATTGAGGAAGCAGCGCAATATGTGGATATCAACCAGATTTGTTTGAGTCCACAATGCGGATTCGCATCAACGGAGGAAGGCAATCTGTTAACAGAAGAACAGCAATGGGAAAAGCTGCGTCATGTGATCGAGATTGCAAATCAAGTGTGGAAATAAAACAGCTGGTCCTAAGCCGTCATGGCTTAGGGCTTTTTTGATACAAAAAAGAACCGCCATTAGGCAGTTCTTTTCTTAGTTTCGCAATCTTGATACGATATTCTCTTGTGACAGTTCTTTCTTCATGCGTTTCGTGATAATGTAGCGCACAAACCATTTATTCAGTAGAACCAAGACGAGAAGGAGTCCAACTGCTGTACCGCCAATCCATAAAATGACCTCTCCTGGTAATTGCACGAGCAAGAAAGCAACCAAGACGGCAATGAATAGTAACGCTACAACATAAACTTTTAGATTCATCTGGTCTATACTACGGTAGAATTGCTTGATCATATCCTTTGGTGACATCCCATTTAAATACAAGGACAACAAATCTCGGTTCAAAATGCTAATCAGTGTATGCATCTGACCTCGATAAATAAAAGCAATCACCACAAATAAAATGATCTGAAATACGACAAGCAACAAAAATGACAATTTTGAATTAGCGACTAATTTCTCTAGCCCTTGCGCTTGGTAGTATACAAAAACATCCTCTTCATCAAACATCCGATCAAACTGGTTCACAAACTCATAAATATCTTCTGTTTTATTTAAATTAACAATGAGTGTTCTAACACCATCGTAGTTCTCACCAATCTTAATTTGACTACTCATTTTTTTGTACAGATCTGGTGATAGGTAACTGTAATCTTTTAAGAAATAGTTCCCTTCACCTTTGTAGTACTCAATATTCGCTTCTAATGGTTCCACTTCACCATCATATGCTTTGATTTTTTTACCTTTGAACCTTTCTGGAAGCAAGATGGTGTTTTCTTTTAGATCACCCTCATAACTCACAGCCTCTTTTGTTGTCGGATTGAATGATAGAGCTGATAATATATCCGTTTCTCCATCTGCTTCAATAGATAACGAGACGTCATATTCGTAGACAATGTCTTTGACATTCGGCATACGCTTCATTTTATCTGTATCGTACTCGTACTCACCAGTTTTCGAATACCCATTAATTAAAACCATTGAAAGGCGCTCGTTAGTCAATACGTTTTTGTAAATATTATCAGCAGAAATCAGGATAGTAAATATAGAGAAAAAGATCAACATCAGCAAAACAAAATTCAAAACAGCCAATTTTCTCAGGGTCGATCGATGTTTCTTTTTTAAATAGTCAAAGACGAATAATGTTTTCATATGGATTGGTTCCTTTTATTCAAGTCGTCAAAACGAAGGACGACATCGGCTTGTTGCACAACGGTATCAGAGTGTGTAACGACTAAAATCGCCTTCGTTTTCTTCAATTCAGATAACATACCAAGCATCATCTGAATGTTATCTTTATCAAGGTTATTTGTTGGTTCGTCTAACAGAATAAGTGAATAATCAAACAGCATGATTTTCAAGAAAGCCGCACGCTGCCTTTCTCCACCTGATAGATTACTAACTGTTACATCAAGTTTCTCGCTCATTTTGAGCTTCTTAGCCTGTTCTGCTAATCTTTCATTTTCCACTTCTTGTTCATTAATTAACGAGATGACCTGCAAATTTTCCCTCACAGTCAAAGACTCAATCAAGTTCAAATCTTGAAAGAAATAAGCAATCTTCTTGCGGTATTCATCAATCTGTTCTTGATTTGTAAAATCAATGGACTGATTGAACAACGTCATCTGCCCAGCACTCGGTTTTTGAATCAATGCAATAATGTTAATAAATGTCGTCTTCCCACTACCACTTTCCCCATGAAGTGCATAAAGACCAGGGCCTTGAATATGTAAAGACAAATCTTTTAATATGATTGTATTCCCATATTGAAAGCTAAGGTTGTCGATCTTTAGCGCATCTCCTTTATTATCTAAGTTCACTAGCCATCTCAATCCCCTCTAACAACTTAAGTGTATGATTGCCATAAACACCTAATTCGAAATCGTAACTTCCTTTAGATGTGCAGTAACCTAAGCCACATTGAAAGGCTTTAATTTTTTTCTTCATTTGATCTTTTGGCACATTAAGGTTATAGCGTAATAAAAGATCAGTATATACATTGAGAATAATGTAATTACTTTATGAACCATATCTACTAATTTATTCTTATCTTCTTGATTCCTGTTTACAATATCATACTTCATAAGTGTTGTTAATAAATTATTCGAGTCCCTACTTCAAACGAATATTCATAAATTCATATATTTTTTTAAAACGTGAAAAAACAAAACCACTCATGGGATTGAGTGGTTTTGTCGATCTTAATTTTTTTATGCATCTAAATGGTCACCATTTGTGGCAATCACTTGTTTATACCAATCAAAGCTTTTCTTTTTCTTTCTATCTAATGTACCGTTTCCTTCATTATCACGATCGACATAAATGAAACCGTAGCGTTTTTTCATTTCAGCTGTTGATGCACTCACAAGGTCAATTGGACCCCAGCTTGTATAGCCAATAAGATCTACACCGTCCGCAATAGCTTCTCTCGCTTCTAGTAAGTGATTTTTCAAATAGTCGATGCGGTAATCATCTTGAATAGATCCGTCTTCTTCAACCTTATCAACAGCACCTAATCCATTTTCTACAATAAACAATGGTTTTTGATAACGATCGTATAGTTGGTTCAGTGTGATACGAAGTCCTTTCGGATCAATCTGCCAGCCCCACTCACTTGATTTCAAGTAAGGGTTTTTCACACCTGCAAACAAGTTTCCTCCTTCAGCTTGCTCTAGTACCTTTGGATCTGTACTCGCCACAAAACTCATGTAGTAGCTGAATCCAATGTAGTCGACGGTATGATTTTTCAAAATCTCCTCGTCACCTTCTGCAAATTCAATCGTAATGTCATTTTCAAGGAGATAGCGCTTCATGTACGCTGGGTAATAACCTCTCGCTTGGACGTCTGAGAAGAACAATGTTTTGCGATCCTGTTCAATCGCCGTAAACATATCCTCAGGTCTTGAGCTGAATGGATATGTTGTCATTGCTGCAATCATACAGCCAATTTGGGCTCCTGGAATGATTTCATGACACGCTTTTACTGCAAGTGCACTTGCAACAAATTGATGGTGTGCCGCTTGATATTGAATGTTTTTTGCATTTTCTCCTTCTTCAATTACAAGTCCACCACCTGTGAATGGCGCATGGAGCACGACGTTAATTTCATTAAACGTCATCCAATATTTCACCTTATCTTGATATCTAGTTAAAACCGTTTTGGCATATTTTTCATAAAGTTCTACAAGCTTACGGTTTCTCCAGCCACCGTAATTCTTCACTAAAGCAAGTGGCATTTCATAGTGTGAAATCGTGACAACCGGTTCAATACCATACTTGAGCAATTCATCAAATACCTTGTCGTAGAATGCAAGCCCCGCTTCATTTGGTTCAGCATCATCCCCATTAGGGAAGATACGCGGCCAAGAAAGTGATAATCTAAAGCATTTAAAGCCCATTTCAGCAAAGAGTGCAATGTCCTCTTTATAACGATGATAGAAATCAATGGCATCATGATAGAGGTTTAATTCTTTCATTGACTCATCGAAAGGATGCATAATACCGTTTGGCGATATGTCTGCTGTTGATAAACCTTTGCCATCTTTGTTGTAGGCACCTTCAATTTGGTTGGCGGCTACAGCACCGCCCCATAAGAATCCGTTAGGAAATGTTTTTTCTAATTTGCTCATTTTGTATGTCCTCCTCTTGTTCTTATACACTTACTGTTAACAATGAATCTGTCTCTTTAATCGAGCCCGTTGTTTGGGCTGTGATTCCTGCAAATTGATTAGAGTTTGTCACAATAATTGGTGTTGTGATGTCAAAGCCCTCTTTTTGAATCGCTTCTATATCGAATTCAACGAGCAAGTCACCTGCTTTGACCATGTCACCAGACTGCACATGACTTGTAAAGTACTTACCTCCAAGCTTCACAGTGTCAATTCCAACATGGATGAGAAGCTCTGTACCTTGATCACTCACAAGGCCAATTGCGTGTTTTGTTTGGAAAATGGTTTCTACCTTTCCGTTGAATGGTGCTGTTACACGACCTTTAGTCGGGACAATCGCTGTACCTTTTCCCATAATTTCATTTGAAAATGTTGCATCATTCACTTGGTTAAGTGGCTTAAGTTCGCCTTCTAGTGGGCTGTTTACCACTTCGTTATTTACAGCTACTGTGCCTTTTTTCTCTTGTTCTGGCTTGTCTGCTTTTGTGTCATCTTTTACTGGCACATCTTCAAATCCAAGAACAAGTGTCATAATTGTTGCGACAGCGAAGCCAATGACAAGACCAATCATTGAGTAAATAAATGTTGGACCAATAAAAGTTGGAATCCCTGGTAGACCTGCTGAACCTGCAACTACATATGATTTCGCTTTGAAGATGGACATGAATACACCGCCAGATGCTGCACCAATTAATGCTGCGATAAACGGTTTTTTCAATCTCATGTTCACCCCGTACATAGCCGGTTCTGTAATGCCCATTAATGCAGTGACACTAGTTGACATTGCAAGAGATTTGAATGATTTGTTTTTCGTTTTTAAGAATACACCGAATGCCGCTCCTGCTTGTGCCATGTTCGCTACAAACATCATTGGCATAATGTAATCAAATCCGTTTAGTGTAATGTTGTTAATCATAATTGGCAATAAAGCGTAATGCATTCCTGTAATGATCAGTGGTGACATGAAGCCCCCAATTAACACTCCTGCTAAAATACCTGCATGCTTAAACAATAAATCAATTCCACCAGCAAGACCATTCCCGATCACTGATCCAATCGGTCCAATTGCAATGAGCATAACCGGAACAACAACGAGAAGTGTAACTGTTGGAACAAGGATGATTCTCAGTGATTTCGGACTGAATTTTTCTGCAAATTTTTCAACATATGATCCAAGCCAGATCGTGAGCAAAATCGGTATAACGGATGAAGAATATACCGTTGCGATGACAGGAAGTCCTATAAATTCTGTATTTCCTGCACCTAATAATGCTGTCAGTTGTGGATGTAATGCAGCTGCTGCAATGGCTGCCGCAATATACTGATTGCTTCCGACCTTTTTAGCTACACTGACAGCAAGCAGAATCGGTAGGAAGTAAAAAGCCCCGTCACCGATAGCGGTTAAGATTGTAAACGTGCTACTTTTATCTGAAATCCATTCTAATGTAAGTAATAGGGCTAAAATCCCTTTGATCATACCGGCTCCAGCGATCGCTGGTAAAATTGGTGTGAACACGCCGGAAATAAAGTCGAACAGTTTCGAAATGACATTTTGTTTCGTTTTTTCTACTGAGTTGTCCACTTTTACATCTGTTGACAGGCCTGATTCGGCAATCATTTCCTTATAGACATTTGATACTTCATTTCCAATGATGACATGATATTGACCGCCACTTTGGTTTACCCCCATGACACCATCTGTTGATTGAAGCTTTGCTTTATCCGCTTTGCTTTCATCGTACAGGTTGAAACGAAGTCTTGTCATACAGTGCGTGACTTGCTTTACATTTTTTTCACCGCCGACGAGCTCCAGTACTTCTTTTGCCGTTTGTTTGTGGTTCATTGTAATACCCTCCCCAATCATGGTTTAAATGTTGATATAGAAAAAACCTAAACATCCATTAATGTCCAAATTACATAACGTATTCAGACACTAATCGATATTTAGGTTTTGCCTGCCTCAACAGTAACAATCCTTCATAGCGATTGATTATTATTTATTTTTTATAAGCCTATAGATACAAAAAAACCTAAATCATGCCTTATCAAAAGATAGGGACAATGATTTAGGTTTTGCCTGCTTGACCAGTAACAATCCTAAAAGATTGTGGCTTATTTAATTTATAGTTACAAATTATCATATTAATTTTATAATGTCAACGCTTTCTTTTTACGACTCTGTCTATGTGAAGTGTTAAGTACAACATTTCATCTTCTATGAGATCTCGGTTATATTCTTTTTTCACATAATCATTGATTTTCTCGGCACATTGAAAGGCATCGACGTTTTTTTCTTTGACCACTTCATACAAAAACTCGTTTTGGTTCTCCATTTGGGTTTCGTTAAAAAGTCGCTGTCCGAAAAACTTCAAATGAGTGACAAAACGGAAATAATTCAACGATTCTTCATCCAGATCAATTTGGAAATGATACTTCACAATATTTAAGATGTCCTGAATCAGTTTTGTAATTTGAATCACGTTCGGCATCTCTTCATTTAGCTCTGCATTCAAAATGTGCATCGCAATAAAGCCCGCCTCATCCTCTGGAAGATGAATGTCCAGCTTGTCCTGAATGATTGCAAGTGCTTCTAAACCGCACGTAAATTCGTCTTTGTAAAGACGTTTTATTTCCCAAAGCAAGGCATTCTTAATATCCATGCCTTTTTGGTGACGCTCTATTGCAAAAGTGATGTGATCTGTCAGTGTCACATAGATACTATCATTTAAATTTTTGTTCAAGTTCGTTCTCGCTTTATCTATGATCGCCTCACACACTTGCATATACTCGATTGGAATATCGTAGAGAAGGGTTTTGAACTTTTCTGATATATCTTTATTTTGAATAGAGAAAACCTTTTCGATCCGCTCTTCATCGATCGGATCACCACTTTTTTTCTGAAACGCGATCCCTCTGCCCATAATGACTAGTTCATGATGCTCATTATCATAAGCACTGACAACGTTATTATTAATCACTTTCGAAATGATCAATTGATTCCCCCCAATGCATTCCGCTTTTTCGAGCTTTTTATGATTAAAAAACATCCATTGTTTTATTATATTCAAAAAAGAGGACTTTAAGATGATTTTACATTTTTTTTCGATGTGGTCAACTATAAATTATTACATTTTCACACGTAAAGATGACGAAATAGAGGGACAACTGTCTAAATCTATATAAAAAAACACTCAAAACAGAGTGTTTTTTACAAATTCAGGAACAATCCCAGTTATAAACGATATTCTCAAAATTTTTCTGTTTTAGGTCCTCTGGCTTGATGAAAAAATTAGCAATTCCACAGTCCCCCCACATTAAATCCACCTCATCATCTGAGTCAATTTGAAGGAGTAGCACTGTGTGTTCCTTGTCTTCATAAGCGCGCGGATCTTCCTGAGTGAAGCCTGGGTAGCCTCCGATTTTATGACCAAATCCACTATGTGTTTCATAAAATTCATCCATTAGCACATCTGTATCATCTTCATGATCACTGATCGATTCGAATAAGTCCCAACTGTTTTTCCCTACTACTTTTTCAAAACGGAAATCATCCGCACTGATCGTCTCACTCGCTAATTCTCCAGTGATCGCCCCCTCCTTCGTCGCAGGGAAATAAAAATCTTCCGGTGTTTTAACAAATGAGAAGTCTGTCATCAAATCTTCCTCTTTTAAAAATGGTTCTTCAATAAACTTAATATGAAAATCCTTCTGTTCTGTTTTTTGATCAATATTCATTCCATATAAATCGTCATGAACGGAGATGAAAATTTGCAGTAGACCCGATTCAGGGTAATCTTCGAGCTTTGGAAGCTGACTGAAGTTAAGTTGAGCTAATAGCTTCATCGGATGTCCTTCTCCATCAACAGGGTATGTATCCTCTTTAGGAAAATAAGGATCACCTAAGATCTTACTGTCATATCGACCTGTTTTCCCTTGTTTCATGCTTAAACTGATGATCGGCTTCTCTGTTTTTTCTAAAAGTGAACGGTACGGCTCTAATTTTTCTTGCAGTTTAGCTGAATGATTCACGAGAGAGTCCGCCTCCTTGTTGTTTTGGTGGATGCCTGGATCGTAAGGCTTCCTCTCTCTATCATACAGAAGTCTCACGAAACTGTCAGTGCCATCTTATTCATTTTGGACGTGAATATGTGTAAAAAAAGAGCGTTTACTCGCGCGATTTGTAATCATAAAAACCCCCATCATCGGATGGAGGCGCAAAATTTTTTTATGATTTAACTTGATAGTTGACTAGGCTCTCAGCTAGAGTTTTCATCGTCTCACCAGTTTCATGCAATCCTTCGATGATTTTTGTGAAAGTCGCAACTAGCTCTGCTTGTTCCTCTGATGAGGCAACAATTTGAGAAATCTCTTCTTCCATTCCTTTAATAGAGCTTTGCACATCTTTTAATGCTACTTCGATATCAGTTGTTGCTTGCTTCGCATGTGTTGACAGTTTTCTTACTTCGGTTGCAACAACACCAAAACCAGCACCTGCTTCCCCAACTCTTGCCGCTTCAATGGATGCATTCAATCCAAGTAAGTTTGTCTGATCAGAAATACCTTTGATAAGATTGGAGACTTGAGTAATTTTAGAGGAATTTTCGACAGTGGTTCTTGTGTTATGAAGAATCTGTTCACTTGTCGCCTGTAGTTCCTCGGAATGTGCTGCAACTTGCTGTACCATTGCGACCAACTTATCTGAAATGTTGTTGCTTTCCGTCATAATTTTATCTAGACGTACCTGGTTTGTTTGATCATATGAAACGCAAAAAACCGCGACCACTTTTCCGTCGTCCTCGGTGACTGGTATCGCAACGACATCCATAGGGATACCATATACTTCTTCAGGAATTTGAAGAAAAGCCGGTTCTCTTCCGTTCTTCAATATACCAAAGTTTTCAAACTGAGGAGTTAGCGCATCTCCTGCTTTAAACCCGAGGTCGATGTCACCATTTTGATGATAATATAGTACTTTATTTGCATTCATTACAGTGAAGGTAAGTTGTTCTCTCATTGCAAGTCCGATAATTGGTAAAGTGTCAATTAGGTTGTCTATCTTTGTCATTAGTTATTGTTCATCCTCTCTTTTTTTAAATCATTACATCTTATATCGGTTCGTTATATGACCTATTCCAGTTTTCATTGTTTATGATTCTACATCAAAAGATCCAAAATATAAAAAAACCCGCATTCTATCAAGAGAATGTCGGGGTATTTTTTTAGATGGAAAACATGAAAAGGATGACACACCCACATAAGAGAAAAAGATATAAATAGTCTTTCAAAGAGGTGGTCAGCACATGATAATACGTTCGCTGTCTTGTTCCTGTAAACCCTCGTGCTTCCATTGCAATGGCAATACGCTCTGACTTCCGCACACCTTGTGTAAATAAAGGGAGAGCATAACGAACAAACGCCTTCCAGCTGTTCTTTTGCTTATAGCCTCTAATTTTGTGTGCTGCCTTCATTTGTTTCAGTTCAGTTTGAAACAATGGGATGAACCGAAATCCAGCAAGCATACCATACGCCCACTTAGGCGAAAGACGGCATTGGTGAATTAAACTCATCATAAAAGCTGTTAAATCTGTCGTTGAAGTAAAGAGCAAGCCAAAGGTGACAAAACCAAGCATTCGAAGCGCTATCGTCAGCCCGTTTTTCAGGCTTTCCCCTGTTATATGGAACCACGCCCATTTCCAAACGGTATGATCACCTTTACCAAATGCCGCCATCATCCAAAACACAAGGATAAAAAAGAAGAGATATGGAACAAATCTTGTGAACAAGTAGCGAAAGTTCCATCCTCCCAGAACGAGACCAATTCCAATCGCCAATAAACAAATGAGCAACGTCTTTACCGGATCTGTTATCGCCATGAGAAAACACATCACAAGCAAATGAGCAAACAATTTCACAGCAGGATTTACCGTTGATAAAAAGGAATGATTACTTTGCAACAGTCAGCACGTCCTTTCGCTCCGACTTATATTGATAGTGTAATGGAGCCATTAACTGATATGACTTAACTAGCTCACGATTTGAAAATAAAGCATATGGATGACCGTCGAACACATGCCTGCCTTTATGAAAGAGAAGCACTTGATCTGAACATTCATCAACCAGTTCCATATCATGTGTGACCATAATGATCGTTGTTCCTTGCTGTTGTCGTTCCTTTAGACGCTGTACTAATTCCTTTGATGTTTTTTCATCTTGACCAAATGTCGGTTCATCAAGAAGAAGGACATCTTGATCAAATAAAAGCATGGTGGCAACGCTTAGTCTTCTTTTCTGCCCAAGACTTAAAGTGAAGGGGTGAACATCTGCATGTCTGGAAAGACCAAATTCAGCAAGAAGCTGGTTTGTCTTTTCCAACACTTCCTCTTCAGGCCAATTCCGCTGTCTTCCCCCAAATGCGATTTCATCAAAAACCGTATCCTGTACAAATTGGAGCTCTGGATTTTGAAAGACAAATCCCGCTTTTTCATACAATAATCGATCAGACCATTTTTTTAGGTTTTTGTTTTTAAAGAGAATCAGACCTTTTTTCACAGGCTCTAAACGAATCAAATGCTTAAGGAATGTACTCTTTCCACTCCCATTTTCACCAATGATGGATACCCAGTCTCCTTTTTTGATCTCCACTTGTAATTGATCGATCACTGCCTGCTTTCCATATCCGATACTCAATTTTTCAGTTTGAAGGATCGTGTCGCGAGCCTCATCATATCTGTTTAACCATCGCTCTCTTCTCATCTCTAAAATGCGATGAAACTTTTCTCCCATCGGATGATACCGGTCAGCAATAATATTTGACCATTTCTCGGGAAATATTCTAGGTCGCCAAATACCAGCAGCTTTCATCTCATATTCAAATTGACATACAATGTCTTTTGGGTGACCATCTGCTAAAATTCTTCCTTCATGATCTAATAAAATAACGCGATCCATCCATTCGATGACACCATCTAATACATGTTCCACAAAAATCATCGTTTGATCTGTGTCATCCGCAAGCTGTTTGAGCAATTGAAATACTTCTTTTCTTCCAGCAGGATCAAGCTGTGCCGTCGGTTCATCAAAGAATAATACTTCTGGCTCTAACGCGAGTAAACATGCTAAGGCTAACCTCTGTTTCATCCCACCAGACAATGTTTGAATTTCCGTATTGGGATCAATATTGAGACGAACTTTCCACATAAGCTGTTGAATGATCCCATCCATGTGCTCACGAGGGATCGAACGATTCTCCAAACTGAATGCGATTTCTTCATTCACCCGATGCATACAAAATTGCGAATCAGGATCTTGAAACATGACACCCGAATGCTTTTTTAAGGTGGCTTCTCCTTGTACTTCTGCCTCTACATGCTCAGGAATAATCCCAGCAAGTACAGAGATAAGCGTCGATTTCCCGCTACCGCTTGGACCAAGAATTAAGACTTTTTCCCCTTTCTGAATCGAAAGAGATATGTCTTGCAACACAGGATGTGACTGCTGAAAAAAACGGACTGTTAGGTTATTGCACGTGAGAAATGAATCCATGTTGTTCACCTTTGCTTCGTTGCGCTCTCATGATGGCATATTGATTGAGCACACCTGTTTTTGCCAATGCATCTACTACAAATTTCGCAAGTAAACCACCGAGAATCACTCCACTTATGATCTGCGTTCCGAGCGTCGCCAGCAGGACTTCAGGTGTATAGTAGCTGAACCCTTTAGCGATTAGACTGTAAGTCATTGCGCCTACTGCCGCCAAACCGCCTGATAGCATCAACACCCAAACGTTATATCGTTTATATCCGAAAAGCGCGAAAGCTATTTCTGCCCCGATCCCTTGAAAAACTCCGATCAGCAAGGCAGATAAACCGAAGTGGCTACCCGTTAACAGTTCTACCGCTGCCGCTGCTGTCTCTGCAATGAGTGCCGCTCCTGGTTTACGAATAATATACGCTACAATCGGGCTCGCAATCACCCAAATACCAAACATGATGTTGCCTCCTGCTGGACCAACAAGCGCAGTAATCGGCAGATAAAGAGTGGACCAGCCTAAATAAATCACACCACACGCAACAGATAAAATGACGGCAAGTACAACCTCTTTCATTTTCCACGTCATGATGAGTGCACCTTCATAGCAACTGGCCACTCTTCAACGGTGAATGCCATCTCCCAAAATCGATACTCTAGCTGACAACTTAACATGAAATGTTGTTTCATGTTTTCTTTTTCCTTATCACTAGCTTCTTGCGCCCATTGATCAAGTCGTTCACAAAGCTCGACTGTAATGGAATCTGTGATGCCACCGTAAAAAGTGATCCAGTCATAAAATGGGTGAGACGGCTCTGGTTGAACGTCTGATAAGAGCCTTTGCCCAATTTCCCAGTATGTCCAAGGACAAGGAAGAAGCACAGCCAAAATTTCCCCAAGCGAGCCCTCTTTCGCTACTTGAAGCATGTGATGTATATAATGATGTGCGCTTGGCGCAAGGGAATATCCTTGTAAGTCTTCATATTGAACTTGAGCCACCCGACATAAATTTTGATGAGGATGTGTCTCACTATCTAGTATAAAGGCGATTTGTTTATGAAAAAATTCGATATCTTGGCGATCTGTACATTTACTGATAGCTGCCGCATAAATCTTGATGAAAGCATTAAGATATTCAAAATCCTGCTTCACATAATGGATCAGCTGTTCTCTCTTTAGATTGCCTTCAGCTATCCCTTTCACAAATGGATGATGGTAAATAGCCTCAAAAATCGGTTCTGCTTCTTGTCTTAATTGTGCTGAAAAACGCATTAAAAAAACCTCCTCTTCTTCATCTTGAATAAATGAAAAAGCCACCCCAAAATGGAGTGGCTTTGTAAATTCAAGAATGAATGAGACAAGGTGCCAACTCCACTTCCCTCCGCTAGTACGAACTAGATCAGGTTCAAAGGGTCCAAGATTTTCTCTTGTCTCAGTCACAGCATGACTCCCCTAGTGGACTTTCATCATTTAATTATCTTTACTCTACACATGAGATGAAATGATGTCAACAGTCATTCTTAATTTAATGTTTGGATTGTTGGGAGTCTCTCAACACCCGATGCGTAGTAGAAGTTGAGTACACTAAAGAAATCAATTGGTTTCCCTGTTTTTACATCAACTACTAAAATATGTTCTCCGTAATTCTCTAAATCATCTGCTTCTAAATATCTTGGTGTTGTTTTTCCAATCATATCCACAAATGTATCTTGATAATATTGGCCACTAGAATACGAGGATTGATGATACATAAACAATGTGCCTACATCTAGATAGACAAGAATGGCTTCCGAAGAGCTTGCATTAGGTGCAGAATAAGAGACCGGTGAAGAAATACCTTTTACTTTTACACTTGAAATAGAATGTGTTCTTTGTTCAAAATTTCCATCCCATGGGAAGTAAAAGACACGTTTCCATTCATAATCCGCTGATTTTGATTGCTTGTTATAAATGTGGGTGCCATTTGCATAAACATCGCCATTCGCATATTCTGCTACAAAGTATTGAAGTGTTGAAGAAAGTGACACTACTCCTGTGAAATTGGTTGGGTTTTTCGCATTAACCTGCAATGTGTAGGAATCTCCAAAACCACCACCACTTGTAATACCAAAGGCATAATCACCCGCTGGCAGATTCGTTAATGCAAGCAAATTGCCTGCTGGCTGAATTAAATCGGTTGGATATGCTTGTCCTTCCTCATAATCGACGACAAATAATTGCACAAAGTAATCTTGATTCGGTGATGTAATTCGACTAATGAGTGCTTGTGCTGAGGACGTACTGAGAAACCATAAATCGACTGGGTTCTCTTCTGTTAGTACAGCAGATTGATTGATAGACAAACCATCAATTGAATGAGCCGCTGAGGTTCTCAACTTGCCATTTGCTGCAGATTTACGCTTAATATTAATTCCGTTTTTCTGATCAACTTTGAATGATTTTTTGAGTTGTTTTTGAATAGCAGGTGATTCATTCTCATTCAAGAACGACTCCTGTAGACGTTCAATCGCTTTCTTCGTTAATGGTGATACACTGTTAGATTCCTTCTTTATTTCTTCTGCGTGAACAGCTGACGAAAATAAGCCTGTCGCAATAAGTAAAATAGATAAAATCGCTGCTGTCATTTTGATTCCAAATACCTTCACAGGAACATCCCCTTTTTTTAATTTTGGATTTTATATCCTGTAATAATTGTATCATTTCACCAATGATTATATTGTCATTTAAGGGAATATTTTAAATTTATTATTGGTTTTCTCAAGTTAATGAACCTATTCAAGAGTCACGTACACTTATTCATTCAAATGGTAAATATGAAAAAATTCCCACAACAACAGTGAATTGAGCATGTTTTCCTTGGTTTTAACTTATGTAATTTGTAGAGAATTATAATATTAATAGAGACGTTTAATAAAAACTGTAACAAGAATAGGTAGCATCTTGAACGCTACCCTAATATATCAGGAAAACCTTCCCTGAATCCCATAAAAAATAAGCAAATTCCATGCTTGCTTATTTAAGATCACTTATTAGTAAACAATATATCAATTATGCTAATAGCAAAAAACCGATAGGAACAGCAATAATAATATACAGAAAATTTCTAGGCATAAACATACTGTAATAATAGAATACTTCACTATACTTTTCACAAAATTCCTCCAATAAATATCCATTTTATTATACTTGTTTTAGGATACTTAAATAGGCAAATGCAGTAATGATGAATGGGGGTTATAGGTTTTAGAAATGATGAACCAATTTGAGGTAACCTTAATTTCTTCTAAATTATGTAGTGCGATGGCTCTAAACAAATGCATATACATTTTTCACAAATTACTACTCCCTTTTTAATGGAATTGTTGCGTTAGTTTTACGATTGGATAAGTATTCAAAATCAATTCAAACGAAAAAACAGCCGTGCTCCGATCTCACGACTGTTTTCTTAAGATTTATATTGTTTTCACAAAAAGATGTGCTGTTTCTTCACTTGAGCCTGGGTTTTGTCCAGTAATGATGTTGCCATCTACAATAGCAAATGGAGCAAACGGCTCTCCTTTTTCAAAGTCTGCCCCATGGTCACGAAGTTTAGATTCAAGCAAAAATGGAACCTTTGATGTGAGTTGAGCCGCATCTTCTTCTTCATTCGTAAAGCCAGTGATTTTCTTACCAGAAATGAACGCTTTGCCGTCATCTCCTTTGACATCAACAAAAGCAGATACACCATGACAAACAGCACCTACTACACCATTTTTAGCAGATATAGCCAAAATTGCTTGAGCAACAAGCGGATTCGATGCAAAATCAATCATTGGTCCGTGCCCACCTGCAAAGAAGATACCATCATAATCAGCAGGATTTACATCCGTCAGCGCTTTTGTCGCTTGGAGCTTTTCGTAAACGTCCTGATATTTGGCAGGCACTCCATCTGGAATAGAGTTTTGATCAATCGGTACTGCACCGCCTTTGATTGATACAATCTGAACATGAAGTCCATTATCTATAAAAATACGATATGGCTCAGCAAGCTCTTCTAGCCATAATCCTGTCGGATGTCCATTCATTTCAGCACTGCTCGTCGACACCAATAATACTTGTTTACTCATCTTGATCATCCTTTCATTTTAAACCTATTTCCATTTTACATTTTGCACAATTTAATAGCAAGAAATCCGCTTTTGGGGGCATTGTTATTTTTGTTATTCCCGTTTTTGTGAAAAAAATTAGGTTTTTTTCATTTTTTGATCTACGAGCAGGGAATTTCATGTAAAATTGTGACCAAATCATATTTTTAGAGAATGATTTACTCTACACATTCGGGTCATACATCGTTCCCATTCATTTTATTCACAAGTCATCAGAAGAATTAGGTGACCGATTTTACCAACTCGAATTAGACAACCAAAGGAGATGAAAATGAAATGAAAACCTATTCAATTATTATGATCATCATCACTCTTTGTATCATATTGGCGGTATTTTTCATGAACTTAGCTAGTGTTCTGCTTGGCAAAATCATGTTAGCAGTTGCTGTCGCCATCTGTTTGACTTCTATCATTCGATTAATCAGTCTTCGAAAACAATAAAAGCCGCCCAACCAGTGGACGGCTCAGCGTGTAGACAAACCCTCGCATTCGTTGTCAGGTCTGCGCGCTGGTGCTCACGAATCACATATTCGCTCTGCTCCAGTGCTCGTCCTTCCTAGACTTCAAGGGTTTTCAATTACGCTGAAAAGAAGACACAATTATGAGATGACATATAAAAGAGCAACTAATGCCAAGATAGCTGGCACACCTTGCTTCACAATAATTGATTTATTTGAAGTGAACCCGCCAAAAATGGCTGCCACTACAACGCAAATGACAAAGAACAACTGGATCATGTATCCTACAGGATTTGAACCAAGTATGAGTCCCCAAATCAGACCAGCTGCCAAAAAGCCATTATATAGCCCTTGATTGGCAAACATGACTTTTACATTCGGGTCTCCTTCTAAATGTTTCGGCAAATTAAATGCCTTTTTGCCCATCTTAGACTGTATAAAAAACATCTCTAGTAACATGATCATCACATGTTCTAGTGCGACAATTCCAACTAAAACCATTGCAAGTATATTCAACTTTGTAACTTCCTTTCTTCTAATGAGCGATCGGTTATCTTTATTTTGTCTGTATACAAATCAAAATCCTGTATCAAATCTAAGGTTTCAACAAACCGACTTTGCGGAATATCTCTCATCTTTTTAACGCCGAATTCCTTTTTAATAAAAGCCATTATGGTGTTGATATGAAGCTTACCATAGCCATCATACTCTAATTGGCTACAAAAAGACTGCATCCTCCCTCGAATCTCCCTCAATTGCTCGGCAGTGACACAACTCATCGCAAACACTCATCCCTTCATGTTTTTTTGACAACGGAAATTGAACCAGACCCTCAAGAAAAACCTTCCAGAATCTATTATATAACGGATCATTTCGGATATCAAAATAAAAAAAGAACAAGCATTCGGTAAATAATTGGGACTTTCCTTTTTTCAATACACCAAAAACACTTTTTCGCCTAAATAAAAAAGCCGAATTCAATATGAATTCGGCATCTGTTTTAATGACCTTTTGAAATTAACACTTTCCCAACAGAACGATCTTTACTTTGTCCAATAACTTTAAAAGATAAGCCATATGTCGGCACGTCACGTCCAGCGTCTGGATTATCCTGATTTACATAATTCTTTTTATCACTAAACGTGCGTGAAGGACGAAGATAATGATCCTCCAATGTAAGACCTGTTATTGTTGTATAATCAATATTCAGATTTGTACTTGGGTTTAATGAGAAGGCTGCATCATGCACCTGAAAGCCTGTTGCTGCTATAGAACCATCGCTCCATTTCAACACTTCCTGATCTGCATCGACGACACCGAGGAATCCATTCCCTGGATGCTTCCCTACCCAGTTATCTGTGTATGATTGATCAACATACCAAACAACTAAACCATGATTATAGCTCATTAAACTAGCACCGCGTTTAATATGTTTGAGTCCTTTATCTACACCTGCATAGGAGCGCCATTCAAGTAGATAATACTGTGCTGTGTATAGCTTACCACTTGATTGAGAAAATCCATTTAACGCAAATGTCGAATCACCTTCAGCATCATCAGCCCAAACTTCTTTGCCATCTGCTTCTATTTTCAAATCATCTGCAAATAAACCTTGCATTGCATAACCTGCATCTGTTGTATAGCGGATTTGCAGATCAATTTTTTTACCTGCATATGCTGATAAATCAAAGTGAGCATCTGTCCAACCGTCTGATGTACCATCAATGCCGTTGCCTTCGTTTGCACCTGAATCGTTTCGGTTATTTGTAATATTCCCAGCAATGGTTGTCCATTTTTCAGTACCTGCCTCACGTACTTCGACATAAGCATAATCGTAATCTTCTTCAATGTCGTACCATGCTTTAAACGTGAGTTCAGCTTTCGATCCTTCGGTCAAGTCGATCCCGCTTGTTGTCATGGTCGCATTGAGATTATCACCTTTGCCACTGAAATAAGCATACTTCCCTTGAGCAGGTTGTGTGATAGCTGTTTCTTTATCTGGCAAATCGACTCTTACTGCATCATTGTTCGTACCTTTTGTGACCGCTTCGTCGATCAACACTGTCTTGCTTTTCTTTAAAGTTTTTGCCTGAATGGTTTCACCAGTAAGCCAGTTTCCGCCATGCAAGCTTTGAAGCATCTCTTTCGCATATGGGCTAAAGCCTGTTGGTTCAGTTCCTGGTACACTTCCTGCCCAGCTACCACTCGCCATAATTGACCAATACGAGACAGGTTCGCCTCTACCTGTATATTGTGTATCATATTCGTCAGGAAGACCTAGATCATGGCCGAATTCATGCGTAAAGACCCCTGCTGCGCCATCTTCTGGCTCAATTGTATAATCTAACGCACCTAGCTCCCCACCTTCTCCCACTTCTGATTCGGTGTTCGGAATTTCAAATACTTCTCCTAAATTCCAGCGATGTGACCAAATGGCATCTTCTCCAAGCTGTCCACCGCCTGCTTCTTCTCCAACACCTGCATGTACAACCATTAGATGGTCAACGATACCGTCTGGTTCATTATAAACGCCATCACCATCTACATCGTAACGATCCCACTGATCATATTCACCTAAGTCGATATTCGGGTCATTTGCTGCTGCTTCAAGTGCTTCTTGCACTAATTCACGCGGTCTGACATCATTGCCATCTTCAACAGGTTCATTTCCGCCATAGTAAGCTGCATCATGCTTTGCTGTATACCAACCAGCTACTGTGCCACTGACGGTATAACTTCCACCAGATTGTTTTTCATAGTATTGCTTCATTGAAATCTTTCGTTTACCGTCAGGACCAATATAGCCGTTTTTTCCAAAAATCATATCTTGATAGTGTTGTTGACTATACTGATCATAGTACATATCCGTTTCTTCTTTTTTAATACTATTATGCTTGTAATCTTTGAAATCAATAAGAAGAACTAAGACTTTATCATTGCGAACTTCACCTGAATAGGTTTCCTTTTGCACAGGTTGAATACTGTTTCCTTTTTTCCCTTTATGTTTTTTCAGTTTTTTCTCTTTTTTAAGCTTGTTATGTACTTTTTGTTTGTATTCTTTTAAAAAATTTGGTTCTTCTGTCAAACTACTTGCTTCTTGCTTAATGGCTGACTCTTCCTTTTTCTTCAAATACTTTGCTAGTGCCTTTTGTGCTTCAGCTTCAGTTGCATTCTTTTTAATTTTCCCACGTTCTTTTAAGGATTTGATGAGGCGATCTTCGTTCACGACACTTGCATCGAATGGTGAGCCTGAATAGTGACCACCATCTGAGGATGTTGACTTTTCTGAGGTGTGAGCCAATAGAGGGGTACTGAAAGCTGTCAATGTACCTAAACCAAGGACTGCTGTCAACGCAATGCGAGCCCATTTGCCTTTTTTCATAATAGTTCCTCCTAATAAAATGGTAATAAATAATATCTAATTCTAGCATATTCCAATATTGTTAAGTTGAAAAATAATTTATTTTCAGAAACTTTGTGAAAAGTGCACAAAAAAACCCCTAAGCCGTCTTGGCTTAGAGGTTCTACTCTCTATCTTATAATGCTTCGCCTTTAAAGGAAGCTACTTCAAGTGGAGCAGCTAAGAAATCTTTGGCTTTTGCAACAAAAGCTTGGAAATGAGTACTCTCATTATGGCTTTTTACAGCCGCTTCGTCTTTCCACACTTCAACCATTAAGAAGGTATTGTCTTTTTCAGTATCTTTGTAAAGGTGATAAGAGACGTTCCCTTCCTCTGCTTGTGATGCTTTGACTAAACGTTGGATTTCCTCTAGGAATACGTCTTCTTTTGCTGGATGAATGGTCATACCCGCATGAATAATAATCATATGATCAACTCCCTTTTTTATAAGATGAACTTATTTCCACTCTGTGATACGGTCAACTGGCAGACGGTAAGAAGGATATCCTTCATCTGAAGCTTTCCCGATAGATAGAAGCATAACAGGAACGTAACGCTCTTTGTCCCATCCAAATGTTTCTGCTATCACTTCTTTATCATAGCCACCAATTGGGTTTGTATCATAACCATGTGCACGAGCAGCAAGCATTAACTGCATGGAAACAAGTCCGCCATCAATTAAGATCGTTTCGCGATTTATTTGCTCAGGAAGCACGTCAAAATGTGCAGTTAAAGCAGCAATTTGTCTGTCTTTTACTTCTTGTGGCATGTAACCAGCTTCTACTGCTTTTGAGTAAATTTCGTCTAAGTATTCGTTATTTTTCATATCTGCAAATACAGCAATGACCGCTGAAGATGTTGCCACTTGTGTTTGATTGAATTTCGCAAGCGGTGCAAGTTTTTCTTTTCCTTCTGGACTATCAATCACCATGAAGCGCCATGGTTGTGCATTTACAGAAGATGGTGCAGTTGTTGCTTCTTCTAAAATCTCAGTCATTTCTTCTTTGCTAATTTTAACAGATGTATCGTAGTTACGGATGGAACGACGACCTTTCATAATTTCCATAAAATCGTTTGTTTTTAATGTTGTTGTCATGTGAAGCACTCCTTTTATGTTGTTTGGATCTTTGCAATGTTTTGCTGAATACGTCTAAGCACATCAGTAAGTAGCTTACGTTCTTCTTCGCTGACGTTTTCAAGCATTTCTTTGATGAATCGGTCTTTTTCCTTTTTAGAGGAATCTATTCGTACTCTGCCTTCGTCTGTTAGACTGACTAGAGTTACTCGGTTATCCTCTGGTTTCCTTCTGCGTGACACCATATCTTTGGTTTCAAGCTGTTTTAAATGACGAGTGACAGCCGCGCTATCGATATTGACCTTTTTTTGCAAATCCGTCTGACTAATCTCATCTGCTTGGAATAGCAGTGAGAGTAATTCCAACCTTGATTGGCTAATGCCCGTGCATGCTTCGAACTTCACACCAATCATTCGGTTAACGCATTGCATACGATATAAAATCTCTGATTCTTCAGAGCAAAATGCAGTCAATCTCATCTCCTCTTTTCTATTCAGATCAATTAGTTGATATATCAATCATTGACTCATCAACTAATATACACCCTTTGATTTATTTATGCAAGCCCTTTGTTTCATAAAGTGAAGTTTTTTAAAATAAAAAGAAAAAAGCTGGCGTTCCGCCCGCTTCTACTTTCCTATAGGTCCAATATAAAAGCTCAAAGCACCAATCACCATCAAAATGAACAAAAATATAATGACGAGTTTGAAAAAATTCTTCTTCAGCTAATTCCTCTCATTTATTATAAAAAATCCCACATTCACTTTCATTGTACTTTAAAATAAGGATGAATAGGAGGTGATAAAGATGTCTGAATCTGACAAACTAAAGTTAGGACAACTATATGCACAAGATAGCTGGCATATGGAAGCTTGCATCATCGGAAATAAGGAAGGGCTACTAGAGCTTCGCGATGCCATTGATGTAGCTTTACAGAAGAAGATAGGGGTTGCACATCTCTTCCCTGCTGATTACGAAGGCTATGAAACATATGTTGCACTTGTTGATGAGGATGAAGTATTTGAATCGCTTTGTTTACCTTATCGGGACGAATATGCTCAGAGCGAAGAAAATGCATTAGATCCTTTTGATATTGTGAAACAATATGAAAAAGAAAAAGGGCAAAAGTGAGAAATCACTTTGCCCTTTCTATATTATTCTGTGATGACAGTGTGGATAAGTATTGGTGCTTCTGCTTTGTCTGCAATACGGATATTTTCATAGATTTTCTCCATGACTTTCGCTACATCCTCGCTATTTGCATGAAGCGTGACAAGTGATTCACCTTTTTCTACACGGTCGCCTACTTTTTTGTTTAGCATGATCCCTACGGAAAGATCAATATCATCTTCTTTTGTCGCACGGCCTGCTCCTAGAATCATCGCTGCAACGCCGATCTCATCTGCAACAATCTCAGCGACAACACCAGATTCTTTTGCAGGAACTTCAATTTGATATGGGGCTTGAGGCAATTTCTCAGGTTGGTCAACAATTGAACTGTCGCCACCTTGGTTTTCCAAGAATGCTTTGAATTTCTCAAGCGCTTTGCCATTTTTCATTACTTCGATCAGTTTTTCTCTTGCTTCATCAAGCGTTTCCGCCTTTTTCGCAAGCACAACCATCTGACTTCCAAGTGTGAGTACTAGCTCATTTAAGTCCTCAGGTCCTTCCCCGCGAAGTGTATCAATGGCTTCTTTGACCTCAAGTGCGTTCCCGATGGCTAAACCAAGTGGTTGAGACATGTCAGAGATCACAGCCATTGTTTGTCTGCCAACGTTATTTCCGATACGAACCATTGCTTTTGCAAGCTTCTCAGAGTCTTCTGGTGTTTTCATGAATGCACCTGCACCTGTTTTCACATCAAGTACGATGGCATCAGCACCAGCTGCAATTTTCTTACTCATGATAGAGCTTGCAATCAGTGGAATGGAATTGACAGTTCCAGTTACGTCGCGAAGCGCATATAGCTTTTTATCAGCAGGCGTTAAGTTGCCTGATTGTCCGATAACCGCTACTTTATGACGGTTTACCAATTCGATAAATTCATCTTTTGTGATCTCTACGTGGAAGCCTTTCACCGCTTCAAGTTTATCCACTGTTCCACCAGTATGTCCAAGTCCACGACCAGACATTTTTGCAACAGGAACGTCAAGAGCTGCCACAAGTGGAGCTAGAACAAGTGTTGTTGTATCGCCTACACCACCTGTAGAGTGCTTGTCTACTTTAATACCCTCAATAGCAGAAAGGTCAATTGTATCACCTGAGTTCGCCATTGCCATCGTGAGATTTGCACGTTCTTGATCCGTCATATCCTGAAAGAAGATCGCCATTGCCAAAGCACTTGCTTGATAATCAGGAATCGTTCCCTCTGTGTACCCTTTGACAAAGAAAGAAATTTCTTCTGTTGTTAGTTCTTTTCCGTCACGTTTTTTCGCAATGATATCAACCATTCTCATTGTCTTCACCATTCCTTTTTCTAAATTAGTAAATCAAGCCGACGATGCCTGCAGTTAGGAAGCTAACTAAGGTAGCACCAAATAACAGCTTTAAGCCAAATCGAGCAACTACGTTTCCTTGCTTTTCGTTTAATCCTTTGACAGCTCCGGCAATGATACCGATAGATGAGAAGTTTGCAAATGAGACAAGGAATACAGAAATGATTGCTTCTGTACGTGCTGTGAAATGAAGAGCATCACCAGAAAGTATTTGCATCGCTACAAACTCATTGGATACCATCTTCGTTGCCATGATGCTTCCTGCTTGTACCGCTTCGTTCCAAGGAATACCCACAAGAAAAGCAAATGGAGCAAATACATAACCAAGTACATCCTGGAAGGAAACACCAATGACTGCGGTGAAAATACCATTAATCATTGCAATTAAAGCGACGAACCCGATTAACATTGCTGCAACGACAATTGCCACTTTAAACCCATCCATAATATATTCGCCAAGCATTTCAAAGAAAGATTGTCTTTCTTCTTCAACGACTTCAAGCATATCTTCATCTTTTGAAACCTCATATGGATTAATAATAGAAGCAATGATAAACCCACCAAATAAATTGAGCACAAGTGCTGTTACAACATATTCAGGCTTAATCATCTGCATGTAAGCACCAACAATCGACATTGATACAGTTGACATCGCAGACGCACAAAGTGTATAAAGACGTTGCTTCGGCAGTAAGCCTAGTTGTTTTTTAATCGAAATAAATACTTCTGATTGACCTAAAATCGCAGATGCGACTGCGTTGTATGATTCAAGTTTCCCCATACCATTCACTTTGCTCAACAAGTATCCAATCCCACGAACAACGAGTGGGAGAATACGCCAATGCTGTAAAATACCGATTAATGCAGAAATGAAGACAATCGGTAGAAGAACGTTCATAAAAAATGTTGAAGCCTTATCATTCACCAAACCGCCAAATACGAAGTTAATCCCCTCGCCAGCATAGCCAAGCAACATTTGGAACCCTTTTGCAAAGCCACCGACTAAGAAGTTCCCAACACCTGTATTCAACAGGATGTAACCTAAAATAAATTGCAGGACAACCATGACAATGACTGGACGGAATTTTACTCGTTTTTTTCCGTTACTAGCCAACCATGCAATCCCGAGAACCACCAGCAGACCGATGATGCCAATTACGTATTTCATGTTTTTCCTCCTCGATTGAATTCGTTTACATTAATGGGTTTGCTCATGACTAAAGCGAATCATGTAAACAAAAAGCGGAAGGAAATCCCTATAGAGGGCGGTGCTTCCGCTTGATCATTTTCTTACTAACGACTAAAAGTCACAAATGTTATCCTACCATAGGATTGTATGAATTAATAGTCTTTAGATGGAGACGCTGTATCACCTTGGATGATGGACACACCTGCACTCGCACCAATTCGAGTCGCACCTGCAGCAGTCATCTGTTCTACGTCTTCTTTTGTACGAACCCCACCAGATGCCTTCACACCAATATCAGGTCCTACTGTTTTACGCATTAGTGCGATATCTTCAGCAGTTGCACCACCAGTGCTAAACCCAGTTGATGTTTTGACAAAGTCAGCACCTGCTTTGACAGCCAGCTTAGATGCACGTTCCTTTTCTTCATCTGTTAACAAACATGTTTCAATAATAACTTTGACAAGCGCCTTGCCTTTCGCTGCTTCTACAACTGCACGAATATCGTTTTCAACGAAGAGATCATCGCCATCTTTTAATGCCGCAACATTAATGACCATGTCGACTTCAGTCGCCCCATTTTCAATGGCATCTTTTGTTTCAAACGCTTTGACCGCTGTTGTATTGGCACCTAGAGGAAAACCGATGACAGTACACACATCAACGCCTGTGCCTGCAAGTTCTTTAGAAGCAAGGAATACCCATGTTGGATTTACACAAACGGAGGCAAATTGATGGGTTTTTGCTTCTTCAAGCAACTGCTGGATCTCAGCTTTTGTTGTATCTGGTTTTAGTGCTGTATGATCAATAAGCTTTGCTATCGTCATGCTTCACACTTCCTTTTGTTTAAGATAATTTCATCTTAATTCATAACTGAACAAATGTAAATACACTTATGAAATTTTGTTCAACTCATTTTATGACTGTTAACAGTTCTTTCGCTGTGTGCTGATCAATAACGATGACATTGGCATATTTTCCTCTTAATGCCCCATGAATGGAGGCGACTTTCCGATGTCCGCCTGCAACCAGAATGGATCGCTCCTTCTTTCTTAATTCATCAAGCTGGACACCAATGGTCCGATCATTGATCGCCTGACTGCAAATTCGTCCATCTTGATCATAAAAACGGGAGCAAATATCGCCAACGCTCTTTTCCTTTAGTAATGCCTTTTCTTCATCTTGGAAATAACCGAGTCTAAATAAGAGTGCTTCGTCTCTTACCGTACCGACTGTAAATACGGCGATATTAGCCTGTTTACCCATTTCAATAATGCGATGAATATGTCTGTCCTTTTCAACCATTTCCTTGACAGCCGCACTGTCAAACACAACAGGCAATGGCAAATAACGGGGAGCGGTTTGAAAAGCTTCGGCAAAGAGCTGAATGGTTTCAGCAGAGTATGTATTGACATGTGAATGACTGATTCCACCCT
This sequence comes from Bacillus sp. NPDC077027, assembly GCF_050269555.1. Taxonomy (NCBI): domain Bacteria; kingdom Bacillati; phylum Bacillota; class Bacilli; order Caryophanales; family Bacillaceae; genus Bacillus; species Bacillus sp. NPDC077027. The sequence goes on from NZ_JBNNIO010000002.1 coordinate 765,494, forward strand.
TTAATTGAACAACCTCGACGCCCTTTACTTGTTTAGGTTGCATCTTTTGAGCGATTTGATACATCGTGGTTCCCCAGCTTACCCCCACGACATCACCGTCCTTCACTGTTTCATGAAGATATTCCGCACTAAATTGGCTCAAGTATTTTGTAATCGTCGGATAATCATCCTTTGGAGAGAACACGACATGTGCTTCTAATAAGTTATATTTTTCTTTGAGCATCGTAGACAGCTCATTTAAATCCTCGAACGGGTCCATGACTGTAATTTGCACGTACCCCTTTTCCTTTGCAAATTGAAGTAGGCGTGACACTGTAGGTCTTGACACGTCAAGCTGTTTAGCAATTTCCTGCTGACTGTAATCAGATAAGTAATAAAGCCTCGCTGCTTCTATACTTAACTGCTGTTTTTCACGATCCATTGTCGGCCCCCTTTTTTCTTTCATCATAACAAATTTGTTCACTTACGAACGCACAATTGTTCATTTAAAGGAAATCGTGTAAGACGTATGGAAAGTCTCCCCTTCATCAAGCGTTTGAATGCCGAATTTATCAGCATACTGACCTGTTGTGTGAGGCGTATCTGCTACACCGTACCAAGGCTCAATACAAATAAAAGGTGCTATCGATCCGTTTTTTTCATCATAAGGAGACCAGATACCAACAAACGGAAAACCCGTCAAATTAACTTCTATTCCATGTCCTAATGGAGATTGTAAAGTAGCTCGATCGACATGGCTAAAGATCATCGCATCGTTCTGAAAAAGACCAGCATGTAGTTGAAGCGGCTCTACATGTTGTAATTTCTCTTTCTCCACAACAAGACCTTGATTCAGCTCATATTCAACGACATCCATCCCCTTTGCAGGTGTCAGTGTGAGCGTATAATTCTCTGCACTTTCATGCGCTAAGAGCGGTACGCGAAAAGCAGGGTGTCCACCAATAGAGAAAAACATTGTGTCCTCATTATCGTTTTGAATCATCCAAGTGACAGTTAGTCCATTTTGTGTGAGCTCATAACGAATGCGGGCGGTGAATTCGTATGGATATTGGTGCAGATGACGACCATTTGATACATATTGAAATGTGACAGCATCTCTTGATTCTTCATTGATATCGAACACGACATCACGGAGAAATCCGTGCTGTGTTAAGCGATACGTCTTGTCGTTTATTTGATACTGATCCTCTTTGAGCCTTCCGACTATGGGAAATAAGATCGGCGACACTCTTCCCCAATAGGTGGCATCTCCTGTCCACATATAATGATGTCCTTTTTGTTTATGGTTCACTTCTCTGACTTCTGCACCGGTCTTTGACATTTTCACAACAAGTACATCGTTTTCAATGATGATCATGAAACATCCCCCTTTCAAATCTCTTCTTATTATGACAGGGATTTTTATTTTGGGTATAAAAAATTGCTCACAATGAAAAGAGGCTTCTCCATGGTAGGAGAAACCCTCAGATTGTTGACAAAAGGCTAGCACACCGCTAGCCTTTTAATCGTGATTTTTTGGTCAATTTCATGTTGACTGAGCCAGCTATCACCTGACTTCGTTTCGTTTCTTTTTCGATTAGCATCAATGTTTCACCTGTTTGACCTAACTCAAATGCCTGTTCAATATGATAAATACCTTTTGAGAATCGCTTGCTATAAAGATGTGCCGCAACAGCCGCTGCTATATTTGCTGTTGCCTGAGACTCATCGCGCCCCACTAGTCCAAGCTCAATTTTGCTTTGTTGTTGTCCTTTCCACCCTACAGCATCAATCTTAAGCGCATATTGATCTGTGCCCATTCGAGAGGATTGAATGGATGAAATGGCTTTCTCATAAATAAATGGTATGTCAAATAGCTTCGTCAAGCCAAGGCGACGCGCCCATACCAATAGAAAAGTAGATGCCCTTGAATCCAAACACAGCCTTGTTGTCACAGTTGGCACTTGTAGTGTGGTTGGAAGCGTTTGTTGATCTGAGAAAGGAAATCGATAGACACGCCGACTACCAAGACTCCCGCCAAAGTTTACCCGTTTTCCTCCTGTCAGACTATCCACTTTTTTAGACTGATGATTTTCTACCAGTGTATATGCATAGTGAAGATGATCAATTGTCCATTCAACGGCTGCCCTACCATGTTGATCGCCTATTCCAAGCATGACGCTAATATCAATTTCCTCTACTTTATCTAATGCCGACGCTGCCTTTGCGGCAAGCAAGTTGGTCATCCCAGGCGCCAGTCCTACACTTAATATAGCAGTCGCTTTTACAGCTTCTCTTTTGATACTTGCAAGCTTCTTCAAATAAGTACCTTTTGCTGAGATATCAATGTAATCAACGCCTGCACGTAAACACCTTTCAGCAAAAGTAGTCTCTTCTTGATCAAGACACATGATGACAAGTCTCGTCTCCTTCAACCAGTCCCAATGCTTAGGACGCATCACATCTATTTGAAATGGCTGTACTGCACCTTTCATTTTTAGCGAAAACTGCTCTGCTTTTTGTCGATTTCTCCCTGCGGCAAACACCTGACCGGGGTACATCTTACTTAAATGTGTACAAATCTGTTTGCCAACATGGCCGTAACCGCCGATCACCATAATACGTGAAGCCATTAGCCATTCACCTCCTGATGACTTCGATAACACACAAAGCCTTCAATCATGAGGGCTTTAAAGAATGGATTCACTCGTTCAAATCCAGCCTGCTTCAAGCCATTTAATAGTTCACCTGTTTGAATTGGTATTGTGGATTCACCTAGCCTATCTTGAAAAGAGGAAAAAACTGTCTCCGCTAACCCTTGTCTTCTCATGAAAACCGATAATGCCTTTAGCTCCTGTTCAAATACCTTTGTCTCGATGCCTCCTTGTATCGCCGCAATAACAAGCGGTGCTCCTGGCTTTAGCCTTCGCCCAATCTCTTGTAAAAACTGCTGTTTGTCTTTGACAAAGTGGAACACGAGTAAACTAATAGCAGCATCGTAGACTGGTTCCTCCTGGACTTGATCAATCGTAGTTTCCATCCATGTCACCTGCTGACTCATCTGAAGAGAATCGACTCTTCTTTTCGCCATATCGAGCATTGGCTTCGACGGATCAACTCCGGTCATGCTCCAGTGCTTGTTTCTCTCCATAACATGCACCATTTCTTCTCCTCCTCCTGCACCAACAACAAGAATGTTCTGATGTTGTTCCGCTGGGAGAGTGGCTGTGAGAACATCAACTGTCAATTCGTGTAAAAGTTGATAACCAGGGACTTTATGTTCGATCGTCGCTATATACGATTCAGCAACAAGGTCATTCCAGTTTTTATTCATAATCATGCCTCTCCTTTTCCGATGCTTTTCCACTTGCTTTGTTTCCTGTACACTATAGATATAGCTTCTTATTTATTGTAAAAAGAAGACATGGTAAAAACGATCCCTAAAAGTAGGGATTTTTTTCAGGAGGAAGAAAACGTGAGAGACCAAGCTGCACGTTTCCAGGCATTACGGAAATCGATTCGCGACACACTTCAAGCCATTTGTGCATTTGATGCTGCATGTATCACAACGATTGACCCTGCAACACTACTTTCCACAGGCTCTTACACTGACGAAGAAATCGAAGCCATTCACGACAAGCTTTTTCAAAATGAATTTTTGGCACAGGATGTCCATCAGCATCAAGCATTAGCAAAAGGACCTATACATGTAGCTAGTTTAATTCAAAGCGGCGATTATGAAAAAAGCGACCGTTATCAGCACATTCTATTACCTGCGGGTTGGTCGGATGAACTGAGAGCAGCCCTTGTCATCCAAGGAGAATGCTGGGGAATTGCTAGTCTTTATCGAACAAAAGAGAAGTCACCGTTTTCTGAACAAGACATCGCCGCCGTATCAGCAAAATCACAAGAACTGGCGGATCACATCAAAAAAGAGCTTTTTCAGAAACGAGCGAATGAAGAGTCGGTACATGAAGAACAAGGAACACTCCTGCTTTCAAAGGATAGCACCCTTCTGTATGGAAACGAATCAGGGTACCTTTGGCTTGAAACCTTCCAGGCCTTTGAACAAATCCATGATCATACAGTCATGCCTCGCCCATTCAGAGCACTCTGTGCCAAACTTTTATACGAAAACAAAGCAGATACAGCCTCTAGCATGCTACGTATTCCATCTGGGCAATATTTGTCGCTCCATGCGTTTCAATTAAAAAGCCCCGATGGAGCAGAACCAACAGTCATGATTCAAATGAGACGTGCTGAGACGAGTGAGATTCTTCCATATGCGGCAAAAACATATGGACTCACCGAAAGGGAAATCGACGTACTCGACTGCTTATTGAAAGGGAAATCAACAAAGGAAATGGCAGAAACATTATTTATCTCAACACATACCGTTCATGACCATGTGAAAGCCATGCTTAAAAAGACAAATTTACACAGTCGACGAATGCTTGTTTACTTCTTTTCCAACATATAAAAAGGCGGCTGCCCTAAGGCAAGCCGCTCTTTTCTATTTTCTTAACACAAGCTCCCGTAGCACGTGTGCTACGCCAGCCTCATTATTGGTTTTCGTTACCACGTCTGCCACTTTCTTTACGTCATCAATAGCATTCCCCATAGCAACGCCACAGCCGGCAAATTCGATCATAGATACATCGTTTCCATTATCTCCAATCGCCATGACTTCCTCACGCTGAATACCAAGCGTTTCTGCAAGTAGCTTGACCGCATTTCCTTTGCTCACATTCGGATGCAAAATTTCAAGGAAGAAATCCGTGCTTTTCACCATCATATATTTTTCTTTCACCTCAGATGGGATCGCCTGAATCGTCTTTTCCAAACGTTCTGGTTGGTCAATATACATCATCTTCGGAAGCTTCATCGCTGGGTCCGCCTCTTCTACAGGTAAATATTTAAGCGGTAATTTTGTTAAGTAGGATTCATGAACCGTGTATTCACTAATATCACGATTTGGTGAATACAGATACGATGAATCGAAATAGTGCATTGGCGTATCAAGCTCACGGCTTAACTCATACAGCGAAATCAGGTCTTCATAAGATAACGTAAGCTCTGATACGACTTCATTCGTATGACTGTTTTGAACAAGCGCCCCATTATATGCAATGACATAGTCATCCTTTTCATCAAGCTGAAGCTCTTTTAAGTACCTGCTTACCCCGCCTAACGGTCTTCCTGTACATAAAACAATTTTTACACCCTCTGCCTTTGCTTGCTGAATCGCTTCATATACATCACTTGGCACAACATGATGGTCGTTTAATAGGGTTCCATCCATATCAATTGCAATTAATTTGTACATTGGCTACTCTCCTTTTTACAGCAGAAAACTTGCTGACTGCGTTTCGACGATTAATTAGGTGTTTAAATGATTACTTTTGGTTCAAAGGGGAAATCATACTATGTACCTAATTCAGCCTATCGCTTTTCGCTTTCTCTGTCTAGTTGTCTCATTTGTTATGAAAATTGAACTCACCTCTATTATATCGCATGTCGCAAATTCAAGTAGCATAGCGATGAATGATCTGACTGGTATTGAGGAATTTTTATACTAGTATAAGAAAAAATAACTATTTATGATAAGAAAAGGCTTTTTGACTTCAGTACATCAGACTGTATGATAAAAAAGCAAAGAAAGGAGTTGGAGAATTTGATTACTTATACTAGAGGGAAATTATCAAAAATATCGGGTGTACATATTGAGACCATTCGTTTCTATGAAAATGAAAAAGTTCTCCCTGCACCTGCCAGAGCGGAAAACGGCTATCGTCTCTATGACGAGAGATATGTGCTTATGCTGTCTTTCATCACAGAAGCAAGAAAACTAGATTTCTCTTTAAAAGAGATTAAAGACTTTATATCTTTACTGTTCGAAAAACAGTCGAAGACGGAAGCAGAGGCATTGCTAAATCAGAAAATAGAAGAAATTAATCACGCCATCCAAGACTTAAAAAAAAAGAAAGCAGCGATTCAATTACTTTCACAACACACTTTACATGATCATTTTACATTTACCACAAATTTGTAAGGTTTCCAAAAAAGAGCACGCCTTACTGAAAAGTCAACAATCTCGCGTGGCTACTCACACAACTTTATCTTAAGGTATACTAGAATAAAGACCATTTTTCACACTAGCATAAACGAAAGGGGTTTCACCATAATGAAGATCGCAACGATTGGGACAGGTGTGATTGTTGAAGGATTCTTACAGGCCATTGAGTCATTGGAAGGAGCTTCATGTCATGCTGTCTATTCGAGAAAAGAGGAAACAGCTAAACAACTGGCAGACAAATTCGGTATCCGTACAATATACACAGACTTAACTGCCATGCTCAAAGATCCTGACATTGATTTTGTCTATATCGCTTCACCTAATAGCCTTCATGCTGAGCATGCGATGACTGCGCTGAAAAACGGCAAACATGTCATCTGTGAAAAGCCTTTTACATCGACAGTATCAGAGCTAGAAGCGTTAATCGCTCTCGCAAAGGAAAAACAGCTCTTTTTATTCGAAGCAATTACAACCATTCATATGCCAAACTATCATTTAATCAAAAAACATCTTCATCGTTTAGGCAGTATCAAATTGATTCAGTGTAATTATAGTCAATATTCTAGTAAATATGATCGACTTCTCGCCGGGGAGACACCAAACGTATTCAATCCAGCCTTTTCAGGCGGTGCACTCATGGACATCAACATTTATAATGTTCACTTCATCATGAACTTATTTGGAGCACCAGAGAGCGTTCGCTATCAAGCCAATCGGCATCCAAACGGCATTGACATATCAGGAGTGTTGACCTTCAAGTATCCTGAGTTTATTGCCACAAGTGTCGGATGTAAGGATACTGGCAGTATGAATTTCGCGATGATTCAAGGTGAGAAAGGTTATCTTCATGTCAAAAACGGTGCAAATGGCTGTGAGGAAATTCGATTGCATATAGATGGGCAAGAGCTTATCCTCAATGCACAAACATATCCAAATCGGTTATACTATGAGGCGGCGACGTTTCAAGATATGTTTGCATCAAAAGATTACCAACAATGTCATCAGCTATTAGACTATAGCCTTTCAGTCATGAAAGTGCTCGAAGCAGCGAGAAAAGATGCTGGTATTACGTTTGCTGCTGATCAACTATCATGATGAAAAATAAGCCGCCCTCCATCAGGAAGGCGGTCTTTGTACTTACAACTTTGAAATAGCAACGAGACGCTGAGACATGTGATTCACTTCATCTACTGAAGCATTCACTTGTTCTGTCAATGCAGCCTGTGTCTGTGTTAAAGCAGTCATGCTTGAAATGTTTTCAAGGATTTCATCAATCTGCGCTTTCATTTCGGTCAGACTTGATTCAATATTTTCTGTTGCACTTGCACTATGAAGCGCTAGCTTTCGCACTTCATCTGCTACGACTGAAAAGCCACGCCCTTGCTCCCCTGCTCTTGCCGCTTCAATGGCTGCATTCAGACCAAGAAGGTTGGTTTGATTGGCTACTTCCTTAATTAGATCGGAAATATTTTTCGTTTCGTCCGCACTGTTTTTCGCTAAATTAGCAGCCGAAGTAGATTTTTCTTGTGCAACAGCAAGCTCCTGCGCCTGATTCGTCACAGAGCTAATGCCCGCAACCATTTCGTTAATAGCGCTAGAGAGTTGTTCCATTTGTGATGTCATTTCAATTGCTGTACGTTCTTTATTTTTTTCTAACGTAATATCACGAATCGTTCCAGCCACACGAAGTGGGACACCCTTTTCATCACGAATGGTTTCGCCGCCTGCATGATACCATTTATACTCACCATTTTTGCTCTGTAATCGATAATCTACATCAAATGGTGTGCGACCAGAATGATCATTTAAGTGATCTGCAAAGGCTTGAAGTGCGATTTCTTTCTCCTCTGGATGCAATCGATCACTCCAACTGCTTAGTAGGTTTGGGAAGTCGCGTTCATCCGTAAACCCAAGTGTTTTCCTAAATTGTGGTGACCACCAGAATTCATTGTTCGAATCTACTGGATTTCCAGAATCCACCACCATATCCCAAGGTGCTTCAACAAGCGCACGATTAATCAAATCATACCGTTCCACAAATGCTTGAAGCTCTAGCTCTTTCAGCTTTTGATCTTGAATATCAAATAGTGCACCCGCGACTCGAAGCGGAATGCCACTTGGATCTCGGACTGTCGTTCCAGTTGCCTTAAACCAGTGATAATCACCGTTTTTCAACTTTAATCGGTACTCGATATCATACGGTGTACGACCAGAACGATCGAGTAAGTGGGTCGCAAAAGCATCAAGAACATATTCATTTTCATCTGGGTGAATACGCGATGCCCAGCTATCTAATACGTTAGGGAAATCATGCTCATTTTGAAATCCAAGCATTTGGCGAAACTCATTCGTCCATGTAAAAACATTGTTTGGATTGACTGGATCGCCGGCCACAACCTCCATATCCCACAGACCTACTTGAATCGCTTTTGTCACAAGGTTCATTCTCATATAAACGTGGTCATAAGCATCTTGCATCTTTTGCAAGACTTCATTTACCTGTGCGACCGCTTCTGCCGCCTGATCTGAAGTAAATGCAGCGATGTCTAATCTTGCTGAGAAATCCTCCTTCTCTATTCGTTCAATCAATCGGCTACTTTCTGCTAACAGTTTTTCTTGTGTCTGATCATTGGATTGTTTTTTAAACATTTTCATTCTCCTTTAATACCCCTTAAATGAAAGTGGGTAAATTAACCAAATATAAAAAATGCAAATTAGGACTTTCGTAATAACATTATGTATATCGTCCGAAAAAATCATTTGTTTACGAAGCAAATGCGTCAATTTTAAAAAAGTTTTTACCAATAAACAGGTATTTTCCATCTCATATCACTAAAAATGAAAAAAGTGGTTTAAAAGGGTGGTAATTGGAATAAAAAGTGAAATAAACCATCTCTACCATTTGTTCTGTCTGAAAAATCTCTTAATTTCTTATTGACACTAGCGACCTTAAAAAAGAAAATGGAAGTTAAGCATTTTGTTAACGAAAAAAGAGGAGAACGTCATGAGCGCTAATCAGGAACAACACGAATTAAAAAAGCTTTTATCACCTCGTCACATTCGCATGATAGCGTTGGGCGGTGTCATTGGAACAGGAATTTTTAAAGGAAGTGCCGATACTATCGGTCTAGCGGGCCCCGGTGTTATTTTTTCTTATATATTTGCCGGCCTATTATTACTTATAGTCATGGGGGCTTTGGCAGAAATGGCCATCGTCTATCCTGGAAACAACCTTCGAGATCTTATTCAAATTGCGCTTGGTCAACGTTTTTCATTTGTTGTGGGGTGGGTTTATTGCTTTATGTGGCTGACAGTATGTGTGATAGAAATTATTGCAGCTGGTAGCCTATTACAATATTGGTTTCCCCATGTACCACTGTGGTCATTATGTTTACTATGCTCGTTATTAGTGATTGGCATTAACATGAACAACGTCAAATATTTTGGTGAAATTGAATTTTGGTTCGCGGGGATTAAAATTTTTGTCATTATTGCATTTATCATTCTTGGTGCAGCATTATTATTCGGTATCATCCCAAGCGAACAAAGCACGCCTGTTTTCGCAAACTATCAGGATTTTGTACCAAATGGGTGGGGAGCCGTATTTGCATCGCTCCTTGTTGTCATTTTCTCTTACGGGGGCTCTGAACTTATCGGTCTGACGATTACAGAAACGAAAGATGCTGAAAAAGTACTGCCTGGTGTTGTCAAAAGCATGATGTGGAGAATCATCTTATTTTACACGCTACCGATCATCATCATCTGTGGGCTTATTCCTTGGAATCAAATTGATCCAAACAATAGTCCATTTGTACAAGTATTTTCGTCAGCAGGAATGCAGGGCGCATCCCACTTTATCAACTTTATCTTAATTACGGCAGTCCTATCAGCTGCCAATTCTGGGATCTACGGTACAACCCGAATGATTCACTCCTTATCTAAATCAGAAGGGGGTCCTAAGAAACTCGCTGTTGTCAATAAAAGAGGCGTACCGATGTTTAGTCTTCTTGTGACAATTATTTTTCTTTTAATCGGAACGTTTTTCGCTTACTTGTACCCAGACCAAATCTTCCGCTATATTTTAGCGATTCCGGGATTTGCTGTATCGCTCATTTGGATTAGCATCTGTCTTGCACATCTAAGACTTCGACCAAGATATCCAAAAGAGCCATATTTTAAAATCTGGTTATTCCCATATTTAACGCTCTTTGCAGCACTTGTCTTAAGTACAAGCTTTGTCATGTTCCTCTTCAGAGAAGAAAATCTTCCAAGCTCCATTATCAGTATTGGCTTCTTAGTCGCTAGCGTGATTGCATCATTTTTAATGAAAAAGAAGAAATAGCCATACCGCCCGCCATATTGGCGGGCATTTTTATATGGACGCCACGTCAAAATCAATAGAAGCTTTTGGAATTCCATTGATGATAATCGTCAATGCATGTGTACCAGCATAATGCGTGCGAGTCGTCATATTTTGAAAAGATTGTGATCTCACAAATTCTCTTCGAAGATCAGTATTTGTTTCAAACTCAGTGATTTTGAAAACTTTTTGATTTCGCGTGCCTCTAGCCTTCACATAATCAATGGCATACTCCACTCGAAGCTTTAACTGTTTTTTCGCATGTAGGGTAAATTGAAAAGTTAGCTTATCACCAATCATTATGCGGTGTTTGTCCAGCTCTAAATCCGTTACTTCAATCGAAGCATCATCCCCATAGCCGAAAATCGCCAAGACGTCAGAATCACCTTTCTTTAATAACGTTCGTGATGCGTGTTTGATGATCCAATTTGTGTTTTCATTTGAGCCGTACCATTTCATCGCAACTTCCTTCATTAAATCTGGGTGTGTTTTCGATATGTCATTTAAGTGATTTGCCACACTTTTTTGAACATACCGAGCATGATCTGCTTTCAAGTTTTCTAAAATCGGAAGGGTTGGTGCCGGATTTTTCTTAAGTGCAGGCACAGTCATCCCCCACGGCAAACGGGGTCTACACCCTTCGCTTGCAAGCCGTCTGACATGTTCATTAGCATCTTGTGACCAAACATACATGTGTGAAAGCATCTTGTCTTGATCCTTTATGAGAAAAGGCCGTATAGCAAACTCTGATGTCGAATAGATCGTAAAGGTTTCAAGTGCTTTCAACGATAAATCCCAATACTCCAGCCCATATTGCTCAACATAATCAGGAAAAATGATGGCACTTAAACCCGTAAATAATGGTGCAGTACGAAGCAACACATCAAGGGCTTCCTCATATCTTTCGGGCAAACATTCATGCATCGATTCCGTTATTCTCCTCATCCGTTGCTTTAATTCAAGCTGAGCCCAATCTTCTCGGTAAACGAGTGCTTTAAACCGATTCGTATCAAAGTTTGAGTATTCCTTTTCAAGAGCATGCGAAAGCTGTTCAATAAATGATTCATGATAAATATTTTTTAATTGTTCCATTTGATCACCCTATCGTTTCGTTTACATCTATTTTAAACGAAGTTGTTATCAAATGGTTTTTTATCTCTTCATAGCGAATTCAGTGAATGACATGATACACAAAAAGAAGCAAAGCCCCGACTCAAAAGAGCGAGACTTTACTTTTTAAATAAAAACATGATCATAATAAATGCCAAAGCACTGACGTTAACGGTTTTGCTTTAATTGAAATGCGCTGATGACATCGAATTCATCTTTTAGCTTGTCATATAAACGTTCATATAAATAAAATAGTTCTATATACGTTTCATTATTTTTTACGTTCGGCTCGTGACGAGCAGATATTCGAATCCAATTCTGAACCTCTTCAATTTGTTCTATTTCTCCTAAACTATGAAGCGCTAGAACTGCTGCTCCAAGCGCAGAAGCTTCATAGCTTTCTGGCACAAGGACTTCTCTCCCCATCGTGTCTGCTAAAATTTGTCTCCATAGTGGAGATCTCGCAAATCCACCTGATGCCCGTACATCTTTGGCTGTCCCCGTTAAATCTCTTAATGCTACACCGATGGAGAAGACACTCATAATCACGCCTTCTAATACCGCTCGAATAAAATGCTCTCGCTTATGCTGAAGGTTGACACCAAAGAAGGTTCCCCTTGCATTCGGATTCCAATACGGCGCTCGTTCCCCTGTTAGAAATGGCAAGAATAGTAGCCCTTCTGAACCGGCAGGAACCTTTTCAGCAATGTCTATCATGAGATCGTATGGATCAACACCTAGACGCTTTGCCACCTCTACCTCTGAGGAAGCAAATTCATCTCTTAACCACCTAAGCATGATGCCTCCATTGTTCGTCGGCCCACCTACCACCCAATGCTTGTCCGTCAAAGAATAGCAGAATGTTCTCGATTGCTCATCCGTCATTGGCTGATCGACAACTGTTCGAACAGCACCACTCGTACCAATTGTCACAGCTACCTCACCTTTGCCAATCGCTCCCACGCCCAGATTTGCCAAAGCACCATCATTTGCACCAATAACAAATGGTGTATTCTCTTGAATTCCCATCCGAAGCGCAATCTCTGGCTGAAGCCCTCTAAGTTGATACGTTGTTGGAACGATGTCAGATAATTGATCTGCCCGAATACCAGCAATGCGAAGCGCTTCCTCATCCCATTTAAGCGCTTTCAATTGGAAAAGACCTGTTGCAGAAGCGATGGAGTAATCCACTACATATTGATCAAAGAAATGATAAAGAATGTATTCTTTGATAGAGATAAATTTAGCAGTTTGATTGAAAATATCAGGTGCCTCCTCTTTCATCCAACGCAGCTTTGAGAGCGGTGACATTGGATGGATCGGTGTACCTGTTCTTTTATAAATGTGAAACCCATCCATACTTGTTAAAATACGCTTCGCTTGTTCAGCACTTCGATTGTCTGCCCAAATGATACTGTTTGTCAGAGGTTTCCCTTGCTGATCCATCGCAATTAAAGAATGCATGGCTGTACTAATCCCGACACCGACGAGTTGTCTTGAATCAAATTTTGCCTTCGTCAATACCCCTCTGACACTAGCAATGACAGCTTCTAAAATATGCTCAGGATCTTGCTCAGCCCATGCTGGCTTTGGCTGAATTAACTCATAATAAACCGAGTGCTTCGCGATCATCTTCCCCTGCGGTCCAAACAGAACCGCTTTTGTACTTGTTGTCCCAATATCCAAACCAATTACAGCCTGTCCTTCATTCATATGTATCACGCCCCATCATTGATTTGAAATAGATTCAAAGTTTGGCTCTTTCTTATCCACTCATTATAGGAATATTTTTTTCTACATTCAACGACCATTAAAAAAGGAGCCTGTTTGGACAGACCTCGTTTCTAGGAATTGATCACTTGTGTCATCAGATCAAAAAATGAATCAGCATTTACCTCAAGACATACGTGAACATTCTTTTGTTCCCCCAACTGATGCTGAAAATCGCAAATCATTTGTCCGTCACAAAACTCACTTTTTGTTTCAACATTGACATGAAATGTCTCTGTTTTTACCAAACCTTTATCTATCGCTAAGCTGACAGCAAGTGGATCATGCATAGCACAAGCCCACATACCATGACGCTCAAAGTAACGTTGACGATAAATGTCCGTACTTTCTCGTATGTAATCAGCCAATTTTTGATTGGTGAATGCTTCAATACGTTCATCTGTTAATAAAACCTGTCTAGTGACATCTAGACCGACCTGTGTCAATGATTCAAAGCCCGCTTCCAGCACAATCTTTGCTGCCTCAGGGTCAGCATATGTGTTAAATTCAGCAACCGGCGTCACATTGCCCTGTCCCTCAACAACACCCCCCATAAAAATAACTTCCTTTACATGATGAATCAGCTCTGGACATTTCTTGATCGCCAGCGCAAGGTTGGTTAGAGGTCCTGTCAACACAAGGGTCACTTCTTTTGAATGCGCTAGAACGCTATCAATGATAAAGTCAGGTGCAAAGCCAGCATCCGCTTGTTTCTTAGGCTGGGCATCCTTCAAAGCACCACCAATCCCATCCTCACCATGCACACGATGTTCATAGTGTGGTGCGCGCAAAAGAGGTGTACTAGCTCCTTTCACCACAGGGATATTCCCTGCATCAATCAATTCGAGCACCTTACACGTATTCAGCGTCGCCGCATCCACAGATACATTCCCACAAACTGTCGTGATGCCAAGAATGTCAAACTGCTGACTTTTGACAGCCAAAATGATTCCTATCGCATCATCTATCCCTGTATCGACATCAAGAATGAGTTTCTTTTGATTGACCATTTCCAGCATCTCTCCCTTTTCCCAATCATTCTGCTTTAAATCATAGCATAATTGAGAAATGAGTAGATATGTGAACATTCTTTCAAAACATAAAATTCCATTTTAATCCTTTATTGATATATGTAATAGTATTTACTCTATAAATCAATTTATTGACATACAACATAATCCAAAAACTATTTTTAAGTATATGGTAAATAAATCAATAATACACAACAGAACAAAACATAAAAAAACTCAACCTTTAAAATAAAGAATAATTGTGATAATGATAAAAAGGACCGAAAACGATTTAAGTAAGAAAAAATCAATGCTTATTTTAGCTAGTGTTCACGGTACTTGGGAAACCGCAAAAACTTTGAGGCTAAAAGATATTGTTTTTTAACGGTTCATCTAATGGTAAAGGGGAATTTTAATAATATGAGAAATAAACAATTAAATAAAATTGAAATACCGAAATGGGGAAACTATTTACGTGGGAAATGGCGTGAAAGTTTTGCAAGTCATCTTTCAATAGAAGAACAAAAAGAGATTTGGATGGATCATTTTCTGTGGCACTTATGTAGCTGGGAAAAGGTTAAATGCCTTGAGAAGGATGAAGCAATAACAGCATTTCTTAATCAATCAAAGCATAAATGCACAATATTTTATCAATTTATTGACGAAGCTTATCTTTTTGAAAACGCAAATACACTTCCAATCAAAAAACTACCATATATCGAAGACCATATGTATTATAGTGATATTTATGTAATGGATTGGAATTACAAATGGACATTTGTTATGACACACGAAACCGATTGCGGTCCATATTTTATTCAGTTAGATTAAACAAGTTTTTCACATCCCATCGCTGATTTCTTCGGCAATCATCACCGTGTGAATCTTTTTCATGTTTCGCTCGTATATACTAAAAGAAGCTTTCATTGAAAGGAGATTTGTTGTGGGTTATATATTGTTATTCTCGTTGATCATCGGTATTATTCTAACCCTTATCCTTACACCACTTAGGCTGGTCACAAAGAAAAAAGGTGAAGGAAACCAAGTACCTGTTAGTTGGGTTGTTGGACTTGCTGCGGTCTTCACTCTCATTATTTTTGGGTTTTACTACATCACAAATTTAGATCGTAATCTCTCATCACTCTGGCTCATTGGTTTAATCGTTTCTGCCGTTGGTGCTTTTTTTGCTTCTGGATTGGAGCGAAAAGTAAAAGGTGTTTTATTTCTCATTTTCCTTTTACTTGGCATTTATATGGCAAGTGCTTTTCTCTTTAATGCAAATGAAAAATTCGACGTGTCTAAAATGGAACAAAAAGTCGAAATCAAACCTTTTGACGAAACGGAAACACCTGCAAGTGTGCCACCTCAATTCGCTCGGAACAAAATGAAGAAATCATTTGGACAAGTGCCTAACACAAGCTACTATGAGCTTGGCAGTCTGCAAATTCAAAAGGTCAATGGCGAGTATGTCTATATTGCCCCTGTTGAATTTTCCGATTTCTTTAAATGGATAAGATCAGGCAGCACACCTGGTTACTTTACATTAAGTGCCACAGATTCGTCTGCTAATCCAAAGTTTATTAAAACAGAAATGGTTTATACACCGTCCTCTTATTTCAACAAGGAAATTGAGCGGCACATCCGCCTTCAATATCCTGATCTGATCTTTTATGGTGAATCACAGCTTGAAATTAATGACGAAGGAAAACCTTATTACGTGCAAACGTATGGTGACTTTATTTCTGCACGGAATGGCTTTAAAGCAGCGGGCGTTGTGGTTGTCGATGCAAAAAGTGGAGAAACGAAGCACTATTCCCTAGACAAAACACCATCCTTTATTGACGGAGCTGTTTCACCAGAGTCTGTCAGCTTGCAAAACAGCTACTTTGGTAACTATGTACACGGTTTTTGGAATAGTCTTTTTGGAAAATCGGATGTGAAGCTGCCTTCTGATGAAGGAACAGAAGCAAATGTGAGTCCAGTATTTGATGCAAGCGGAGATATGTACTACTTTACGGATTTCACAAGCCCGAAAGAGGGCGTTGATTCCATGCTCGGGTACTCTCTGACAAATGCCCGAACAGGAAAAGCAACTTACTACACAGGTAATCTTGAAGAATCTTATATGGATTCCCAAGGAGCATTGCAAATTATTGAAAAACGCTTTATCGAGAAAAAATGGAAGGGTCGCATGCCAATTCTCTATAATTTCTATGGTGAAGCAAGCTGGCTAACACCAGTACTGGATTCTAATGGCTTCCTACAAAACTATTTCATTGTGTCTGCGGCGAATCCCGAAATTACGGCTTATGGATCTACCCCAAATGAAGCATTGAAGCTTTATAAAACCGCACTACAAAAAGGCGGGGGTACCGTAAATGGTACGTCTAAGCAAGAAAAGAAAGAAACAACTGGTAAAATCAAACGGGTATATAAAGAAAAAACTGGTGACTACACTGTTGTTTCCTTCCTATTAAATGATGGGAAAAACTACACAATGTCATCTGAAAAAGAGCCGCTCGTCATCTATTTAAAAGAAGGCGATGAGGTGAATATAAAATATACAGACACAGGTGAGATTTTCTTCCCAGTGGACGAACTGAAAATCAAAGGACTATAAAAAAAAGACGTTTCTTACATGATGTAAGGAACGTCTTTTTGATCGCCTTAATTGATCAGCGGGCATTTTCCTTTTTCAACAGCTCAACCAATAGTTCTTTATTTTTATTCCCACCCGTCATTGGTGACTCAATATACGAGAATTTCCGTTTAAAATCCATCCCTCTGACACGAATAACGGTTAGTTCTCCACCAATACTGCCTCTTTGCAGGACGTACTTAGATAAAACCGATAGGCCCATGCCATGAATCACTGCTTCTTTGATGGCTTGATTGCTACTAAAGGTGACGAAAGTTCTTGCCTTTAACCCGTTTGATTTCAATACATGCTGTAAATATTCACCTGTACCCGATCCCTTTTCTCTCGTTATCCACGTTTCGTTTTGGAGCTGGTCGATGGTCACATCCTTTCTTTTAGCAAACGGATGATCAAGAGGTGCAACGATGTACAATTCATCCTCTAGAAAGGTTTCGACGGACAGCTCTTTGTCATTGGTCTGTCCCTCAATTAAACCAATGTCTACATGAAACAGGCGAACATGTCTGGCAATGGCTTCAGTATTATCAATCACGACTTCAATATCAACGTCTGGATACAATTGATGAAACTCTGATAATATGTGCGGCAGTACGTACTCCCCTATCGTAAAGCTCGCCCCTATGGTTAACTTCCCTCTTGCTAGATGATGATGCTCATAAATGTCCTGCTTCGCTTGTTCATACAGACGAATGATTTGCTTTGAACGATGATACAGCATATCCCCTGTAGGTGTCACCGTTAATTGCTTCGGTGAGCGATTAAGCAGAACTGTCTGAAATTCCTGCTCCAAGTTTTTAATATGAAGACTGACGCTCGGCTGAGAAATACGCAGTGATTTCGCTGCTTTTGTGAAGTTCTTCTCCTCTACCACTGTCACAAACGTCTTCAATGCATCATAATACATCTGTCCCTCTCCTATCAGAAATCTTAATCCATCTCTTTCATTACATATATTTTACTAATGATTCTCTCCCTCGTAAAGAAAAGAACTTCACTACAGTATTTAATAAAAATATTTACTAATATTTTTAAAGCACCTATACTGTAGAGAGATATTCCAACAGGAGGTGCTGACTTGGCAGCAAAAATGAAGGACATTGCTGAAAAAGCAGGGCTATCCATTGCCACTGTATCTCGGGTGCTCAATCAAGATCCAACTTTATCTGTAACGGATCAAACACGAGAGAAAGTTTATGCAGCGGCTGAAGCTTTGTCCTATCAAAAGAAAACATTTAAGCATTCTTTAAAAAAAATCGCCTTTCTTTATTGGATGACAGAAAAAGAAGAACTTGAAGATATTTATTTTAAGTCAATTCGTCTTGGTATTGAAGAACAGACCAACATTCGCAGCTTAAATGTTACCGCTTACACACCTGCGGATGGCGTAAAAGCCATTGATCCTATGACTGAGGGAATCATTGCAATCGGACGTTTTAGAAAATCAGAATTGGACCACCTTTATTCCATTACAAAACATGTCGTCTTTATTGATACATCACCAGATGAAGAACGATTCGACTCCGTTAAGCCCAACTTGAAACGAATTGTTGAAAAGATTGTGGATCATTTTAGAGAGAAGAACCATGAGGCTATTGGATTCATTGGCGGCAACAATATTGACCTTGATACGAATACACGTATTCCTGACATTCGGGAAACCACCTTTCATCAATACACAGCATCTCTCGGCATGTTTGATGAACGCTTTATCTATATCGGTAATCAATTTTCAGTAAATGAAGGCTACTCTTTAATGATGAAAGCCATTGATGATCTTGGAGATGATTTGCCAACTGCCTTTTGCATTGCAAGTGATCCTCTCGCCATTGGCTGTTTACAGGCTTTAAATGAGCGCGACTACTCTTTACCAAACCGCGTGAGTTTATTTAGTATCAATGACATTCACGTATCGCAATATGTGTCCCCGCCATTGACGACTTATCACATCCATACATCACTGCTTTGTGAGACAGCGGTCGACCTGTTACTTGAAAGACTTGTGGATGGTAGAACTTTATCCAAAACAGTGCTTATTGCCTCAGAGCCTGTTTTCCGAAAAAGTACAAAATAAACACAAGAAGCCCATCCTTCACGAGGAGGGCTTCTTTTCACCCACAATCAGTAAAATATTTTACTTAATTAATTTAATAAAATGTGTTTACTTTTTTTACTCAACTTGATATTCTCACATTAAGAAAGCGTTTTCTTAAATACTTTGAACATAGAACGAGAGGGGAATACCTATGAATCAAGCAAAATGGTCGAAAATCGCGGCAGTCTTTGCCACTGCTACACTTTTGTTAACAGCATGCGGACCAGGAAATGACAACACGAGCAATACACAATCGACCACTACAGGTACAAAGACCTTGCTAGTTTGGGAGGACGTGAAAAAGTCAGACGGCATTAAAGACGCTGTCAAAGAGTTTGAAAAGAGTCATGATGTGAAAATTAAAGTCGTTGAAAAAGCATATGCTGATCAACTTGAAGCTCTCCGTCTTGATGGTGCAGCAGGTATAGGCCCTGATGTCATCACCACTCCTCACGATCAAATTGGCACTGCTGTGACTGAAGGCCTGTTGCAAGAACTTAAGCCAGCTCAGAAAGTCACTGATACATTCACGAAAGAATCTATCCAATCACAAACTGTGGACGGAAAGCTGTATGGTTTACCAAAATCAGTTGAAACCACAGTCCTTTTCTACAATAAAGACCTTGTAAAAAAAGCACCTGACACCCTTGATGGCTGGTACGATCTGTCTAAAAGCATGACAAAGGGCGACAAATATGGATTCATCGCAAAATGGGATGAAATTTATTATGCACAAAGTGTGTTAGGTGGTTATGGAGGCTATATTTTCAAGCAAGGAAAAGACAACTCATATGATGTAAAAGACATCGGTTTAAATAACAAAGGGGCCATTGAAGGTGGAAAGTACATTCAAAAATTCTTTAAGGAAGGGCTCTTTCCAAAAGGGATGATTGGCGAGCAAGGGATTAACGTGCTCAACTCTTTATTTACAGAGAAAAAGGCAGCAGCTGTTATTTCTGGTCCGTGGTCATTTGGTCCTTATAAAGAAGCTGGCATTCAATACGGTGTGTCAGAATTGCCAACACTGCCGAACGGTAAGCATATGAGCTCTTTCTTAGGTGTTAAAAGCTATAACATCTCCTCTTATTCTAAAAACAAAGAACTAGCTGAGCAGTTTATCGAATTTTTAACAAACTATGATAACTCGAAAAAACGCTTTGAAATCACAGAGGAAATCCCACCAGTGAAAAAATTGATGGAAGATCCGATCATCACCGAAAACACAAATGCAAGTGCGGTATCAAAGCAAACGAAATACGCCACGCTGACACCAAACAATCCTGAATTGAACGAAGTTTGGAAACCGATTGATAGTGCCCTTCGTCTTATCGCAACGAATCGCACAGATGTGAAAAAAGCGCTGGATGACGCTGTCAAAACCATTGATTCACAAATTAAAGCAAATCATTCTAAATAACGTGACATAGCCGGGCAATCTTGACATATCATACAGACTGCCCGTGCTTAATTACAATTCATACATGAAGTAGGTGTTAGACATGACGGGTAACCTTGAACTAGACCGCACACAGACAGTCGAATCTAAAACACATCGGAGACGGGCGCTAATGTTCTCCGTTATACCCGGTATGGGGCAAATATATCTTAAACAGTACGGCAAAGGGGCGCTCTTTTTCTTATTCGGAGTCTCTTTTCTCATCGTGTTTTATGATTTGTTTAATATTGGATTTTGGGGACTTTTTACACTTGGCACGATGCTTCCGCGTGACAACTCTATTTTTCTCTTAGCTAAAGGGATTATTGCACTGCTCACAGCAGGATTTGGCATTGGATTTTACATATTCATGATACGTGATGCTTATGTAAACGGAGTAAAACGGGATCGAGGGATCGCTCTAGGTTCCATCAGGGCGCAATATCACCAACTACTCGGGCAAGGCTTTCCATACTTAATGAGCTCTCCCGCATTCTTTTTACTTCTTTTCTCTGTTGTCTTTCCTATCATGTTTAGCTTTGCGCTAGCGTTTACAAACTATGATTTATACCATTCACCGCCTGCCAACCTTGTTGATTGGGTCGGCTTAAAGAACTTTCAGAACATGTTCACTATCGACATTTGGCGGGATACGTTTATCGACGTGCTTGGCTGGACGGTTATTTGGACGTTAGTCGCCACCACCCTCCAATGCACTCTAGGCATTTTTCTTGCCGTATTGCTCAATCAAAAGGATTTAAAAGGAAAACGATTTTTTAGAACGATTTTGATTTTACCGTGGGCAGTACCTGGATTTGTCACCATTTTAGTATTCGCTGGATTGTTTAATGACACGTTTGGTGCGATCAATCATACTTTGCTAGCCTCTATTGGTATTGATCCAAAACCTTGGCTCACAGATCCTTTCTGGAGCAAAATTGCACTGATTGTCATGCAAACATGGCTTGGTTTTCCGTTTGTTTTCATTATGACCACGGGTGTCTTGCAAGCGATTCCAGAGGATTTATATGAAGCGGCTACTATTGATGGTGCAAACTTTTTTCATAAATTCCGCTCCATTACATTGCCACTGGTGCTCTATTCCATCGCACCGATTTTAATTACGCAGTACACATTTAATTTTAATAACTTTAACATCATTTACTTATTTAACGGTGGAGGGCCACCTGTTGCCGGCTCAACTGCAGGAGGTACGGATATTCTTGTTTCCTGGATTTATAAGCTGACGATGCAATCTTCTCAGTATGCCCTTGCTGCGGCGGTCACCATTTTGCTTTCTTTATTTGTTATTTCCATTGCGTTATGGCAATTCAAAAAGACCAGTTCATTCAAAGAGGAGGACATGATGTGATATGGGATCAAAACAGAAAAAACTCGTCCGTCTTAGTATCACCTATCTCATTCTTTTGATCGCCTCCATCTGCATTGTGTATCCACTGCTTTGGGTAATTGGGGCATCCTTTAACCCAGGGAATAGCCTAATGAGTACAACCATGTTCCCAAAGAATCCAACCTTTAGCCATTTCACTGAATTATTTTTTGGTGACGGGGCGCTTTATGCAAAGTGGTATATGAACTCTATGAAAATTAGTATAGCGACAATGATTTTAACGCTGATTCTCGTTAGTTTCACTGGCTATGTCTTTTCACGTTTTCGGTTTAAAGGGCGTAAGAATGGTTTGATGCTCTTTTTACTTTTGCAAATGATTCCACAATTTTCAGCGCTTATTGCGATCTTTGTGCTTGCACAAATGCTTGGCCTCATTAACAGCCATTTGGCATTGATTTTGATTTATGCAGGTGGACAAATTCCGATGAATACCTATTTAATGAAAGGTTACCTTGATGCCATTCCTAAGGATCTTGACGAATCCGCCAGAATAGATGGCGCAGGACACTTCAGGATTTTCCTACAAATTATCATGCCGCTTGCCAAACCCATTTTAGCTGTTGTTGCGATTAACTCATTTACCGGACCTCTTGGTGATTTCATCATATCAAGCGTCATTGTTCGCTCACCCGAAATGTATACGCTCCCAATCGGTCTATACAATCTCGTCTCAGACAAAATGGGAGCCAGCTACACGACCTTTGCAGCCGGGGCATTACTCATTGCGATTCCAGTCGCTTTGTTGTTTCTTGTACTACAAAAACAATTTGTTTCCGGTCTCACGCAGGGCGGGACAAAAGGATAGGAGAGACAAGATGAAAAAATGGATGATTATGTGTGTCGTTGTTCTGCTTATGATTGGACTAGGAGTGCCACCGCAAGCGCAAGCGGCAGATACCATCTCCGTCAAACCCATCAATGGACTGAAAAGTGATTTTATCAAAGGGGCTGACATCTCCATGCTCGCCGAAGTCGAAAAAAGCGGCGGTCGATTCTATGATCAGAATGGAAACCAAGTCGATTCACTCAAGCTATTAAAAGACAAAGGGGTCAACTATGTTCGAATCAGACTTTGGCATAACCCTTACGACACCAGCGGACGCGCTTATAACGGAGGAACGAACGACTTAAATACGGCGATTGCATTATCCAAACGAGCAAAAGCATTGAATTTAAAAATCCTCCTTGATTTCCATTACAGTGATTTTTGGACAGATCCAGGCAAACAATTTAAACCAAAAGCTTGGGCATCCTTATCACAAAGTGATTTAGAAAAAGTAGTCGGGACATACACAAAGGATGTTCTGAATACACTTAAAGCACAAAATGCACTTCCAAATATGGTACAGGTCGGGAACGAATTGAATTCCGGCATGCTGTGGCCAAACGGGAAAAGCTGGGGTGAAGGTGGCGGAGAATTTGATCGCCTAGCCGCTTTATTAAGAGCTGGAACAAATGCAGTCCGATCCGTAGATTCAAAGATCAACATCATGCTTCATTTAGCACATGGTGGTGACAATGGAGCCTTCCGCTGGTGGTTTGATGAGATCACAAAACGCAACGTAGCATTCGATACGATCGGTTTATCTTACTATCCATATTGGGATGGCGGATTCAGCGGATTGTCGACCAATATGAACGACATCAGTGCCCGCTATAACAAAGATGTAATTGTTGTTGAAACTGCCTATGGATTTACAACTGCAAATGGCGACAATCTCGCTAATACATTTAATGAGGAATCTGTCAAAACTGTCGGTTATCCAGCTTCACCACAAGGTCAAGCCACTTATATTCGAGACATGGCAGAGCAAGTATCTAACGTAAGAAACAATCGGGGTAAGGGCTTCTTTTACTGGGAACCGCTTTGGATTCCTGCAAAGGGTGCACCATGGTCAAGTCAATATGGTCTGACCTACATTCAAACAACCGGCACGATTGGAAACGCATGGGAAAACCAAGCCATGTTTGATTTCAATGGAAAAGCCCTGCCTTCCCTTGATGTTTTCAAACAAATGACACCGTGAATGAAATAGAGAAATAGAAAAGGACGTGATAAGTATGGGAGAACGCTATCCTCTCGTGCATCCAAACGTAAAAGGCTTTTTACATGGAGGTGACTATAACCCAGATCAATGGCTCCATATGCCAGAAATCATAGATGAAGATTTTCGCCTCATGAAACTCGCACACTGTCAGACATTTTCTGTGAACATATTTGCTTGGAGCAAGCTAGAGCCAACAGAAGGTGAGTACGATTTTGAATGGCTAGATGATATTATGGACAGATTGGCAGAGCAAGGAGCTCATGCGATTCTTGCCACGCCAAGCGGTGCAAGACCCGCTTGGCTCTCACAAAAATACCCAGAGGTACTGAGAGTAGAAGCAAATCGAAAACGCAATTTACATGGTTTGAGACATAACCACTGCTTTACCTCACCCGTTTATCGGGAAAAAGTAAAAAAAATCAACCGACTGCTAGCTGAACGCTACCATGATCATCCAGCACTGATTATGTGGCATATATCCAATGAATACGGCGGTGAATGTCACTGTGATTTGTGCCAAGATGCATTTAGAGCTTATCTCAAAAAACAATACAACCATGACCTTAAAGCATTAAATGAAGCTTGGTGGACAGGATTCTGGAGTCATACGTACAGCGATTGGTCACAGATTGAATCGCCAGCTCCTCATGGAGAAAGTATGGTTCACGGCATGAATCTAGACTGGAAACGATTTGTGACAGAACAAACCATTCATTTTTATCAAAATGAAATTGAACCAATCCGTGAATTAACACCGCAGATTCCGATTACAACAAACTTCATGGGGAATTACCCGCATATGCGGCCGTTCCTTGGTTTAGATTATCATCAATTTGCAAAAGAAGTTGATGTCATCTCTTGGGATAGCTATCCTGCGTGGCATAGCGGTAGAGAAACAACAGCAGAGCTTGCCTCCAATGTAGCCTTTGTCCACGATCTCTATCGGTCACTCAAAGATGGTCAGCCTTTCCTTTTGATGGAGAGCACGCCGGGTATGGTCAACTGGCATGAGACCAATAAGGTAAAACATAAAGGTATGGCACACCTATCTGCCATTCAAGCCATTGCACATGGATCTGATTCAGTTCTCTATTTCCAATGGAGACAAGGGCGTGGCGCCTCTGAAAAATTCCATAGTGCAGTCGTTGATCATTCTGGGCATGAGCATACACGCATCTTCCAAGAGGTCGCAGATCTTGGGAAGCAACTAGAACAGCTACAGCCGATTGCTGGTACATCCGTACAACCAGATGTCGCCATTTTATATGATTGGGAAAACCATTGGGCGATTGACGATGCACAATGCTTAAATAATACAAACAAGCGGTATGTTGAAGCCTGCCAGACCCACTATCGAAGCTTTTGGAAAAAGGGCATTCCAGTGGACGTCATTGGGATGGAAAAAGACTTCTCATCCTATCGTGTACTAATAGGCCCTATGCTTTATATGCTGAAGCCAGGAGTTGCAGAAAAAATTGAAGCTTTCGTCAAAGCTGGCGGTACATTTATCGCAACGTATTGGAGTGGAATTGTCAATGAACACGACCTCTGCTTCCTCGGTGGCTTCCCAGGACCACTTCGAGATGTACTAGGCATTTGGGCAGAAGAAATCAACACATTAATGCCAGATGAACATTACATGCTGACGCTTGACAATGGCCGCACCTATCACATCGAACAATATTGCGAACGAATTCATCCAAAAACAGCCTCTGTTCTAGGACATTATAAAAATGGCTGCTATGACGGTGAGCCGGCACTAACCGTCAATGCGATCGGAAAAGGAAAAGCCTATTATATGGCTTCTGAAAACGAGCAAGCCTTTTATGATGAATTTTACGGGGGTTTAATTGCAGACATTGGCCTTAAACCCCTTGTCTCTTCTTCCATTCCAGAAGGTGTCAGCATTCAAAAACGAACAGATGGCACACATGATTATCTGTTTATCATGAACTTTACAGAGGAAGAACAAACTGTATCTCTAGCAACGGGTGATGTTTACAAAGATATGTTGACTGGACAGAGCATATCAAATCAACTACTTCTCGGAACCTATGACTATTTTATATTAAAAAGATAGAAAAAAAAGAGCACCTGTAATAGGTGCTCTTTCCTATTAGAATTCATTTTTTACAGATCAATAAAACCTATCAAAACATGAATATTGAAAATGCCCCCTTGATCAAACATTGTAAAATATGGTATTTTAAATTACATTAACATACAAAAATAACATTAATATACATAAGGAGCGTGTATGGGAACAAAAATCAATTTCATCACCATTATTCATAATTTCATATTTTCTCCTACTGATTTTTTTATCTATACCAATTCTAGAAAAAAGAACTATCGTCATTCCTGGCTAGTTTTTCTCTCCATATTATGTCTATTTTTAGGGTTTTATTTAGCGATATTCCCAACAATCTCATCTCTAATTAATGATTCCTTTAGAGAAAACGATATTGAGTATACAGGTGATATCAGTCATCTCATATTGAGTATTACATTCGTTTTAGGAATTATCCAATTTACCTCTATGGTTCTTATTAGCTTTTTTATCTTACATATAATCGGAATATTGTTTGGCGGAACTGCAACTGCAAAGACATTTTTCCCTAGTTTTGTTTATTCTATCATGCCCATAGGTTTAAAATTCACTATCTTAATTGTATTCACCTTTTTTTGGGATAGTGATTTTGCTTTCTCTATTATTTATCCGAAAACTCAAATGCCACTTGATATCATCATGAACATTATATATGATCCTTTTTTTTGGTGGTCTACGATTCTAGGCTGTGTCGCTTTAAAAGAAATACACCAACTTTCTCTTAAGAAAAGTATGACGATCATTAGTATTACAATATCGTTAGGTATTATTTCACTTTTAACAACTAGTTTATTTTTTTAAACTAAAAGGAGGTGATACAATAATGAAAGTAAAAAACAGCAATATTTTCAAAATAGCAAGTGTAACTGGTGTTTTGTGTCTTCTAACAATTGCGACTTTCTTTATGGGGTCTTCTGAAGGTGTTTTCACAAATTTAGCTTCTATTGATTTGAGTGCAAGTAACCAATTTGCTTTAGATCTTGCTACAAACTTAGGTATAAGTAAAAAAACGGCTTATGCGGCTATCGGCATTATTTTAACAACAGGTGATGTACTGACTATTCTTAGCCTACTAGCTGTTGTTTTGGGTGGGGCTGGTCTAGTGACAGCTGCAATGGTGGCTACAGCGAAAAGCCTAGCTAAAAAATACGGAAAAAAATACGCAGCTGAATGGTAATTTAATAATTCTTAAGGGTTGAGGAGGGTTTTATACTCCTCATTCCCTATTTTTCAGGGGGACTATACCCATGCTTAATAAAAGGGTACTAATTGCTAATTTTAAACTCACTTACAGAAGAACACTGAATAGATTCATTTATTTTTTCCCTTCAAGCGAAAACCTTCTTAAATCAAATAAGATTCTATTTGTGTTTTTACCATTCTTCTTAGTCTATTTATTTATTCTTTTTCAAATCTCGGAGCTTTTTTTAACAGAGGTGCCAACTTACATACTGCACATAGGCACTAACTTTATTGTGTTCATTTTTGTATTAAATCTTTTGAAATCATCTACTGATATCATGCATCGATATGCGTATCCTGAAGATTACCTTCTTCTATATACGTTAAAAACGAATCCTAAAAAAATTTTAATAGCTCGTTTTTTCACCACAATTTTTTTAAATGTCTTTTTTAAAATGTCTTTTTTATTGTTTCCTATTCTCTTTTTTCTAACTGAACATCCATATGAACGAATCTTTTCAATACTATTTTTTCCTTCATTTCTCATTTTCGTAGTCGGATTAACAAGTCTATTTTCAGCACTTATATATATTATCTACTCTAAATATTTGCATACAGTTATTAATTCTTGGATGAAAAGTTTATCTTCGTTTCTATTGGTTGTCTGTTTATCAGCTATATCCGCTACCTTTTTTGGATGGCTCGGTCTTACATATTTTTATCATCATGACATGCTTGAAGCCATTATGAATCTTACAAACCAATTCAATTTAGATATGCTCTTTACCGTCCAATGGCTTCCAACTAATTGGATGAAGCTGTCCTTAAGCAATGTACAATCATTTGCTCTTTATTCTTTCAGTTATGTGCTTTTAGGTGGTGTCTTCCTTTTCATCTCATATCAATTGATTTTCCGTGTGATTGACGTAAAAGAGACGATACCAGTTAACTCGATTCCTAGCGTTCATCAATTGAAAATTTCTTTTAGATTTTTACTAAAGTTGCTACCAAGACAAAACTTGGCTATTTTAAAAAAAGATTTTATCGCTTTAATGCGTGCCAATTTCACAATTAAAAAACGTCTAATGCTAGCTTGCAATATGATCGCAGTAGAAATAGGCGTGCTAGTTGGACTATGTCTTAACCAAAGATGGTTTGATTTCTCAGACCTTTTTGTGATCTATCCTGTA
Organism: Bacillus sp. NPDC077027; assembly: GCF_050269555.1. Classification (NCBI taxonomy): domain Bacteria; kingdom Bacillati; phylum Bacillota; class Bacilli; order Caryophanales; family Bacillaceae; genus Bacillus; species Bacillus sp. NPDC077027. The sequence continues at coordinate 793,926 of NZ_JBNNIO010000002.1, forward strand.
TTATTTGCAGTTACATATAATGTGTCTCTTTTAGGAGATGGTTTGTTAGGAATCACCTCCGCAGACGCAGAACGTGAAAATTTATATATTTATAAAAACTCTGGGGCTTCCATTTTTAAATTGATTGCAGGTAAGTCTTTATTGCACTTATCTGTCATTCTCATTTTAATGAATACACTATTTTTGTGTATATTGTTGATATTCCATTTAGATTTCATGACAAAGTTCATCTTGTTCGTGATGATCAATTCTATAAGTATTATCATTGGGGTTGGACAAATCATTGGAACATTCTTATATCCAAGATTGGATTGGGAAAATGTTGATGATATCGGTTCATCTGTCAAAGCTTCTTTTTTTGAACATACTATTTTAGGTATCCTTTTGGCATTTAACCTTCAATTATATGGCATAACCGGTGTACTCATTTCATTTCATATAATAAATAAAGAGATTTTCTTTTTCGTCATTTTTCTTGCTACAACTTTATTTATGATTGCAATAGGGTTCTTTTATTACTTCTGGATTAAAAGGATTGGGACTAAAAATTGGGAGATGAAAGCATGAATATAGATAACGTCTCTTTTAAATATAAAGACAGACTCGTTCTTGATTCTATTCATTTAAAAATAGAAAAAGGTCAAGTATATGGATTATTAGGTCCAAATGGAGCTGGAAAGTCTACTCTTTTGAAATGCATTCTAGGTATCGTAAAACCTCATACTGGTAGAATTACTGTCAAAGGCAAGACCTTGGAAAATGGAAGGTCAGATTACCTTAAAGATATAGGATATGTTCCAGATGCACCTTTTATTTATCATTACTTAACACCTAGAGAGTACCTTGAATTTGTTGCAGATCTTCAGGAGATCCCTTATGAAATAAAAGATCATAAAATCGATTCCTTACTCACTCAATTCAATCTAAGAGATCAGGAAAATGACATGATCTCTACTTTTTCCTTTGGGATGAAGCATAAATTATCTGTTGCGGGAGCAATTATACACGAACCAGAAATATTGATTTTAGACGAGCCATTGGGTGCTTTTGATCCTCCAACGACAAAAATGATGAAGTGTTTTCTAAAGCAATATGCTTCACAGGGGAAATCTGTGATCATGTCTACTCACCTTGTCAATATTGCGCAACAACTCTGTGATAAAGTTGGCATATTAATTAATGGGAATATTTTAAAAGAATATATTCATTTAAAAGAAATAGCTGACTTTGAAGATCTCATTATTCATGATATGGATGCACAAATCAGATGAAACAGATAGCAAAAAGAAATGTCCGTATTCTCACCATGGCAAGCTCTTTTTACATTATAGGGTTGATTCTTGGTGGTTTGTTCAATGATATTCTTCCTGGTTTCAGTATGGAGAGTACTCAAAACATGACTGTTTTAGATTTTTTCAAACATAATTATTTAGCCAATTTGTTCTTAATTTTCACCATGTTTACTTTTGGCATTTTCACATCTGTCCTGTTATTAATGAATGGATTTTTAGTCAGCCTATCATCTTTTCACAGTATTGAGAACGGTAATGACACCTTATTTATTCTCACTGCTTTGTTACCTCATGGGTTATTTGAGATCCCTGCTATGGTCTTATCTGGGGCACTCGGTTTTAAATTATTAGACTTCGTTTATATGAAGGTTAGAGGTAAACACTTTTCCGAAAAATGGTTTTTGATAGATGCTCTATTCTTTTTAGTGTTGATATCTCTCCTTACAATACTTGCAGCTATCGTTGAAGCATTATTAACTCCATTTTTACTAAAAAAACTATTAGTAGGGGGTCCATATGTTTTTTAATAAAAAACAAATAGATAAGTTACTTGATCATAACGAAGAAGAGAATGAAAATTTGAAGAATAAAATAGATACATCATTCATGATCGTATTCTATTTTTCAATTCTTTTATCAATCTGTACATTTTTCTTTGATTATAAATATTTTCTGATCACTTTATTCGGTCCGACAGTTTTAGTTACTTTGATAAATCCACCTTTTCAACAACAAAAAGGACTGTATCGATTGTTTGCTGCTCTATATTTAGTCCTTTTAATGGCTGCCACCTATTTTTGGGTTCAAAAATAACATCTTCTGGAGATGAGCGTCCTACATGGGCGCCTTTTTCATTACCAAGCCAAAAAGATTAGTTTATTTTGGGATATATTTCTTTTTATTAATATTTTTCTATTTTTTTATGTTATATCGACAATCAAAGGTCTTTCTCATAATACATTTTATTTTATATAAATTTTTAAAATTCTTTCAGTCTGCATAAACATTGGTTTTCCATTCCTTATATACCATTATATAGGTATGAAAGCGGTTGCCTGTCCCTCCTAATTTTGATACTATTTTTTCACATACAGTTTTGACTGTATTGTTTATTATTGGATTTAGACAAAAAAATGTAAACGTTTTATTTATAGGGGGAGGGGCTTATGTTAACGATTGTTGGGTTGTTGATTATTTTAACGATTGTTGTATTACTTATTTGGGGGAAAGCCAGTCCAATCGTCGCAATGGTGATGGTGCCATTGATAGGGGCTTTAATTGCTGGTTTCAATTTTAATGAATTACAGACGTTTTTTGAAGAAGGGATTATAAAAGTATTGCCAGTGGCGACCATGTTTATCTTCGCCATTTTATTTTTTGGCATTTTACAAGATACAGGGTTCTTTGAACCTGTAATCAAAGCTTTAATCAAGGTGACCAAAGGGAATGTTGTGACAGTTGCTGTCGGTACAGCGGCTATCGGCATTATCGCCCATTTAGACGGGGCAGGAGCTACTACTTTCCTACTTACGGTTCCTGCACTACTTCCGCTTTATAAAAAATTACATATGAGTCCGTACTTGTTGCTTCTATTAATCGGTACAAGCGCAGGCTTAACGAACATGATTCCATGGGGTGGTCCGACTGGACGTGCGGCAAGTGTATTAAATATGAGCCCATCTGAACTATGGGTACCATTAATCCCTCTACAGCTCATTGGGGTTGTTCTCGTACTCGGTATGGCCTTTATTCTTGGGAAAAGAGAGCAAAAACGAATTCAAGTGAAAGTCGCCGCAAGAGAAGTCGCGGCTGTCTCATTAGACGGAGACGATTGGGAACGTGCCGTTAATTCTATTAGCGAAACTGGAGATGCCTCCTTAAAGCGTTATCATCTGATTTGGGTCAATTTAATTTTATTCATCGCTGTTGTTACCATCCTAGTGATGAATTACATACCTGCAAGCTATACTTTCATGATTGGGCTATCTCTTGCACTACTCATCAACTATCCGAATGTAAAATTACAAATGGATCGAATTAAAGTACATGCACCCAGTGCTTTGGTGATGGCTGCTGTTATCTTTTCAGCAGGATCGTTTTTAGGTATTCTCGAAGGAACCGGTATGTTGAAAGCTATTGCTGTAGATAGTATTTATATTTTACCTGCTTTTCTTCTACCATTTTTGCACATCATTGTAGGATTTCTTGGAGTACCGTTAGATATATTAACAAGTACGGATGCTTATTACTATGCTTTACTTCCGATTGTGAAATCTATTACGGCAGAGGTTGGCGTATCTGGCACTTCATCCGCATATGCCATGATGATCGGAAACATCATCGGTACATTTGTCAGCCCGCTTGCACCTGCTGTATGGCTCGCCGTCGGTCTAGCCGGCGTAGACATGGGGAAACACATTCGGTATTCGTTTTTCTGGATGTGGGGCTTCAGTATTCTGTTAGTGACGATTGCCATCATGATGGGGATTATTTAAAACAAACCAAAAAGACATGCATCAACAGGTGCATGTCTTTTTGATTCTAAATGATATTTGCTTAAGATGGATATTCATTGACAGGTGTTTCAGTCTTTGGCTTTTTGAGTAATGCCATCAAGCCTATGATGAAGAGTAACACCATTGGAGCGAAAGCCATCATGAAAGTACCAACGACAAGGGTAACAGCAGCCACTAAGAATAAAATGCCGGATATTGTTGCACGACGATCTGTCTTTAAGAAAAAGATTCCGCCCAATGTTAAAGCCATTGCAATACCAGAAGCTATCATGTATTTATAACCATATGCTATCACTTCTGCATTCAAGGTATCAATCGGAATCATTTCACCTTCTTCTTTTAAAACCTCATTGATTTGATCATAAACGGACGCATCCAATGAAAGCAGGATCACTCCAAAACCTATGCCAATCAAATTAAGAACGATGGAGATAATCCCCATCACTTTTTCGCCTTTACGTTTTATCACAGTAAAACCTCCTAAATAAGTTTAGTTAACTACCAGTTTTCACTTCTCGTTTCTGGAAAATAAACACTGCGATTCCCAAGAAAATAAGCCAGTATACGCTGATTACAATTAATGAGAAACCTAATGACATGCCTTCTGCAAGCGGAACTTCATCCATGAAGTATTGAGCAGGATCGTTTGCGAATAACAAGTATTTTCCCCAATCGAAGAAAAACAGCAATAAGCTAGTCACCGTTCCCCCAACAATATAGGCAAGGACACTGATGGCAATTGAGATCGCTTCACTTCTAAAAACAGTTGAAATCGCAAAAGAAAGTGTACCGAGTACCACGAACTGTGCTGAGCTTGCTAAATAGTAATACAGCATACTCGCAACCTGTGAACGCTCGCTAATCTCACCGTTATGATAAGCCAGATCCACAAATTGACTGTTAAAACCAAAAAAGATTGCACCTAAGATAAATGACATGATAAACAATACAGCGACTAATAATAAAGAATATAGCTGAACTGTTATGTATTTTGACATCAGTATCTTAAATCTTGAAGGCGGACGAATTAATAGTAATTTGATTGTACCATTTTTATATTCACTAGAAACAATCGTTGCCGCAATGATAATGACAAATACACCAACCAGTTGGAGCAGACCTACATTTGACTTTACATACGTCCATGCATCACTTCCGAGTGCATCCTTTGGCGGCAGATCATGCTTTAAACGGTATTCATTTGCAGCAATTTGCTTTTCTAAATTTCGTTTTTGGTACGTAAATTCAGTTTCTTTTAACTCTTTTTTATTTACTTCATTCTGGATTTGTAGTTCCGTTTTCCACTCTTTTGTTGATAAAGATTCATCCGATGGCTTTGTTTTGATTGCAAAAATCAGTGTACCAATCATACCAACAAGCAGAAGGGCGACCATGATCCATGTGCCAATTCTGTAACTAATCTTCATCCATTCGTTTTGAACGAGGCGTATCATACGGTTGCCTCCTTTTTACCTGTTAAACTCAAGAATTTGTCTTCTAGTGTTTGCTTCTCGACTTTCACTTCATAAATATCAACTGATTCATGACTGAGATGTCGAATCAGTTTTGGCATGTTTGCCTCCTGTAAAGCAAACAATAGATACTCTCCTTCTTCCCTCACATGAATTCCATCTTCAAATGCTTCGATCAGTTGCTTTGTTACTTCTAATTGTTCATGACTAACCTTCAGACGATAATTGGTCAACGCATTCACTTTTTCGGTTACACGCTGATCCTCTATTGCAATCAATTTTCCAGATTGGATAATGGCAAAACGATCACACATTAATTCCATTTCTGACATGAGATGACTTGAAACGATCACTGCCAAACCTTCTTCTTTTGCCAGCTCTCTCAAGTAATCTCTAATCATACGTATGCCTTCAGGATCAAGTCCATTCGTCGGTTCATCTAAAATGAGTAACTTCGGCTTATGGATTAATGCTTGTGCAATCCCAAGTCTTTGTTTCATCCCTAGTGAAAACGTGCGTACCCGTTTATTTTTGACATGCTGTAAACTGACAAGCTGTAAGAGTTCATCAATTCGCTCTTCATCCACTTTTCCATTCATTCTCGCAAAGTGAACCAGGTTCTGTCTAGCCGTTAAATGGTTATACATCTCTGGGTTTTCAATAATGGCACCCACATCGCGAATGGCATGCTGATAAGAAGATTGAATGCTATGCCCCTTAATCAGTATATCGCCAGATGTGATAGGAGAAAGACCAACCATCATACGAATGGTTGTCGTTTTCCCTGCTCCATTTGGTCCAAGGAATCCAAACACTTCACCAGCTTGCACAGAAAAACTTAAATCCTGAACAATCTTTTTCCCACGGATAGTCTTGGATACATTGTTTAGCTCTAAAACTTTTCCCACGCTACCCCTCCTTATATAATGTCTGTTCTATATTTAATTGAAAAATGAATACCATGATACGTAAAAAACAGAAGATCACTTCCATATGGTACAGCAATCCCCAGTAGATGTGAAGGGAATTAACGGAAATTAAGAAACCATTTGCATTTTTTAAGGTTATGTTAAGAAATTAGAGCATAGAAAAAGAAGAGTCGTTAAATACCTAGATAGAATCATTTTATGTTAACTGTAAGGTCTGGTAACAAGGAACTTAAAAGTACTCCATCGATATTCTGTTGAAATGATATTAAAAAACTTATGATCAGGTAAATATGAATATTCCACTTCATAAAACCTATGAAATTACTCTTCTCAAAGGGAGCTATGTTTTATTCTATAGCATATTTATTAAGCTTTTGATGTTTCACTATCCAATTTTATTGATATAAAAAAAAGCTTCGACTTTCACTATTTCTACCTCTTGGGGCGTGCTAAGCGTATGATAAAGTAATAGGGGTAAATTACTATTTAAAATACATGAAGAGGAAGCAGGTGCAGTACATTGACAGATGGAGATAAATTAGCCAACTTATTTGCTAGTGGTTCTTTTGACATACAAGATGTCTATCGTTTAGTCATCCAGCCTAATAGTACATTGCGTGAGTTTAAGATGGAAAAGCATGGCTTTCTTTTTACCATTCGCGGGGAAGCTAGAATAAGTGTGAATGGAATGGCCTACGAGTTGCATCCAGGATCAGTATTGCATGTAACGCCAGGCAGTCAGCTTGGCCTGCAAGTTATCGGACAATCAGAGTACGAGTACCATTCGCTTTTCTATAGCTTGGACCTTGATAAGGAATCTGAATGTGATACGCCTTTCAAGTTGGAATCGGGAGCCAATCCGAGAGTAATAGAATTACTGACCATGCTTCATCAGAATGTTCGTACACCAGGCGGGATGGGAAAACTTCGTGTCAAAGAGTTATTCCTACGCATCATGTATCAAGTTCTGATGGGCTGTAATCAGCGAGATAGAGATAGCTCTCCAAGCAAAAGAGTCATTGAGGAAGCCGTTGCTTACATTAGTGGGCAATATATGAATCCGTTGACACTTCAAGATCTAGCAGAACTGTATGATATGAATCCCAAAAGCTTTTCATACTTTTTTCACAAATATACCGGACTTCACCCGATTGACTATGTGATCCAGTATCGTATGGAAAGAGCGCGTGAAATACTTAAGGCAGGCAATATTCCGATCCGTGATGTTGCTGTGACTGTCGGCTATCCCAATCCGTTATATTTTAGCAGAGTATTTAAAAGGAAATTCGGTGTGTCTCCCAGCGCATACATCTCTAAATTGGATCATCATCTGTAGTAGTAGCCTTATTTTTCACCTCAAAACGATGTCTTCTACAACCAAAGCAGCCTAACTCATTAGTGCAACCTTCATGCAGCCATTGAAGTTCGTCAGTTTCTCCAGTATTCAGTCAGCCCAGATTAGATAATAATGCATATTACATTCGTCATTTGTGTATTCGCATTTTATGAGGTCCTTGCTATACTATTAACTGATAATGATTATCATTATTAACTGTTGCAGAGATATATAACAGTTAATGTGCTTGGCAACGGCAGGGAGGTGGTAGACTTGAATGAAAAAAGACAACTTTGTATCGGATTGTCCTTGTCAACGACCTGGATGAAAGGGAAGGGTTGGCAGCATCCCGACAGCAGGGTAGAACACATATACTCGAGCGACTTTTATGTCATGCTGGCGAAGAGAGCAGAGAAGGCCAGACTTGACTTTCTTTTTAAGCCTGATGCGTTGCTTCTCAACACAGAGGCATTGGACCGATCGCCTGGCTTTGGCGGCCTCGATCCAACAGTTCTGCTTGCCGCGATTGCTAGTGAGACGGATCGGATCGGACTTGTTACAACCGCCTCGACTACGTTCAACCCGCCCTATGTGGTGGCTAGACAGCTTCAGTCTTTGCATTGGATCAGCAACGGACGTGCCGGCTGGAATATTGTCACTTCTATCGACGGCGCAGATAATTTCAGCAATTCACCCATGCCGTCCTCAGAAGAACGATATTCGAAAGCGATGGAATTTACGAATGTTGTACGCAAGCTCTGGGCGAGTTATCCGAATGAGGCGCTGATCACCGACCGCGCAACGGGACAATTTGCTGACAGGGAGAAGATTTCCCCCATTAATCATGACGGTGATTTCTTCAATATTAAAGGCCCGCTCAATTTGCCAACCCATAAGTCGGGATCGATCCCCTTGTTTCAGGCCGGTGCTTCGGGATCGGGGCGGAATTTTGCCGCTTCGACCGCGGATGCTATTTTTGCAGCGACCCCTGACATCGCCTCAGGCATCGAATTACGGCAAGATCTGAGGAATCGAGCAAGGGAGCATGGCCGCAAGCGGGAGGCGGTTCGTGTTCTACCCGGTTTGTATTTCTTCTTAGGTAAGACGCGTGACGAGGCGCGTGAGTTACATCGGAAGGCGCATACCCATCTGAGCACTGCACATCGCTATGCAGCGATTCAATCAATTCTGGGTCTCGATATTCGTCATCTGCCCTTGGATCAACCCGTTACTGCCGATTTGCTGCAAGGGATCGATCAGCCGGTACGTAGTCAGACACATGCTGATTTGCTGCGCAGGTTGATTGTACAACATCAGCCTACCGTAAGAGAGCTGTTATCTAGGCCCGAGGTCATCGGATCGGCGCATTGGGTGGTCGTGGGAACGGTTGAGGATGCACAAAGAGAAATTACTACGTGGTTTGAAGCGGGTGCCCTGGACGGATTCATTGCTCTACCGGGCTCGGTACAATCACTGGAATTGTTTTTTGACGAATTAGTACCTATGCTGGCTCAACATGGCTTGTTTAGGAGCGAATATACAGGTTTCACCTTGCGTGAGCATATGGGGATGAAATAACGACTACAATATACGATTTGAGAGGAGTTCTGGAAAGATGAATAGAAAGTTAATGCTCATGAGTTTGATTGCATTATTCATGCTTGTTATGGCTGCATGCGGAGGAGGAAACAAGTCGAATCAATCAAGCACAACCTCTGGAAACAATACGAAAGTTGAGGATACAGGAAATGCTGACACGAGAACAGTAGAGTATCTTGGAGAAAAGTATACCGTCCCACAAAAGGTCGAAAAGATTGTCATTACCGGGGCGATGGAAGCGATGGAAGATGCGGTTGTCCTTGATGTTCATCCAACAGGGGCAATATCTATAGGAGGAAAGTTTCCCGATATTTTTGCTTCGATAACAAGCAATTCGGAATCAATCGGTGAGAAACAGCAACCGAATTTTGAGAAAATATTGAAATTGAAGCCTGACGTTATTTTAGGCTCCACCAAGTTTCAACAAGTGGTGCAGGACAAATTAGAGAAAATTGCTCCGACAATTCTGATATCCCATATTGCTACCGATTGGGAGGCAAATTTGGAGCTAATGGCAGAATTAACGGGGAAGAAGGCAGAATCAGACAAAATTCTAGCGCAATACAAAACAGATATCAAAGCCGTGAAGGCATCGTTAAAAGAGAAGCTTAAAGGTAAAAAAGTAGCCGCAATCCGAATTCGGGGAGCACAAGCCTTCGTATACCCGAAGGATGTCTACTTTAATCCGGTTTTGTATAACGAGTTGGGTCTGGAGGTCCCTAAACAGATTAGCTTGGCAAAAACGCAAGAAGCAATCTCTGTCGAACAGTTGGGGGAAATGAACCCAGATTATTTATTTGTACAATATTCTACGAATGAAAATCAAGAGGCACAAAATGCATTTGATGACCTGAAAAAGAATCCTGTTATCCAAAATATGACAGCATTTAAAGAGAAGCAGGTCTTTGTCAATGTGGTTAATCCACTTCTGGAAGGTGGACCTGCTTACAGCCGAATCAAGTTCTTGGAAAGCTTGCAGCAGCACCTAGATAAGTAATGGATGGAGTCAAAAGAAGCGAGGCGAGTGTACGATGAATGACAAGGAAATATATGATGTAACGATTGTTGGCGGTGGCCCTGCTGGATTGTTTGCCGCCTTTTATAGCGGCTTGCGTGAAATGAAAACGAAACTGATTGAATTCCAGCCCTTCCTTGGCGGGAAGGTCCATGTTTATCCGGAAAAGATGATCTGGGATATAGGAGGCTTGACGCCTGTTCCAGGCTCGCAACTGATCGAACAATTAGTCGCCCAAGCAATGACATTCCAGCCGAAGGTTGTACTTGGAGAAAAGGTCACCTCCATTTCCCATGATGAAGCAGGCAACTATGTTCTACATACAGCCTCCAACCAGACGCATTGCTCCAAGACCGTGATTTTGGCTGTTGGAGGAGGAATCCTCAAACCGATTAAACTGGATATCGAGGGTGCAGAACGATTCGAGGTCAAAAATTTGCATTATACGGTCAAATCTCTTGCACGCTTTAAAGAGAAGATCGTGTTGATCTCAGGTGGCGGTAATTCAGCCATTGACTGGGCGAATGAACTGGAGCCGATTGCCAAGCAGGTGTATTTGACTTATCGGAAGGATGTTCTGAAAGGACATGAAGCCGAAATATCGCGCCTTGGAAACAGCTCTGTCCAATGCCTGCTTAATACATCGATTGAAAAGCTAATCGCAGCAGCCGATCATGAGAGGATCGAGACGGTCGTGCTGAAAAATAATATGGAAGAGACCATATTTGAGCTGGGCGTAGATGAGGTCATTATCAATCATGGCTACGAACGAGACAAAGAATTGCTGGCGAACAGTGCTATTAAGCTGGAACGGAAGGATTACTGGATCTCCGGAACTCCGATGAGTGAAACGTCGATCCAGGGCATTTATGCAGCGGGCGATATTTTGCATCATGAAGGAAAATTGCATTTGATTGCGGGGGCGTTCCAAGATGCCGCGAATGCGGTGAACCAAGCAAAACAATATGTGATGCCTGATGCCAGCGCGCATGGGATGGTTTCTTCGCACAATGACTTGTTTATTAAAAAAAACAGGGAGCTAATGAAGCATTTGTATACGAAATAATTAGCAGTGCGCATTTGAGCAGGGCTCAGACAATTAATAGCAAGTTCCAACCTTTATATCTTCCATATCTCCATGGAAAATATCAGGTGTAATTCCTTTATCATTTAAATAACTGTTGGCTGATCTTGATTTTAAGACTTGATTTGTTCTGATTTTTGTCTTATCAAAGATAAAAGCTTAACGCCAAATAGAAGAGGCTGTTTTTCAGACAGCCTCTTCCTCTTCATCTATATCTTTTTTACAAATTCAGATTTCAGTTTCATTCCGCCAAATCCAGGGATTTTGCAATCAATATTATGATCGCCTTCTATCAGGCGAATTCCTTTTACTTTTGTGCCAATTTTTAAAACTGAAGATGAACCTTTTACCTTTAAGTCCTTAATGATAGAAACAGTGTCTCCATCACTTAGTAGGTTGCCGTTCGCATCCTTAACAACTAATTGATCCTCCGCCGTAGCATTTTCTTCCTCAAGTGACCACTCATGAGCACATTCTGGGCAGATGAGTGAGCTACCATCCTCATATGTATAGGGTGAGCTACACGACGGGCAATTCGGTAAGTTTGACATGTACATTTCCTCCGTTAAATTATTATCGCCTTTATCATAACACATAATAAATGAATAGGATGATGACTGTTAAGACGGGTGTATTGTTCGATGATTAATTTCGGTCACATCTAAAAATTTCTCAATGTTTTCAATTCGATAGGATGTATAGGGATGAGTAGAAGCCAATAAAGTTAAAAAGCCTTTACGGATATCGTTATCCGTTTTTTCTAATTTATAAAAAAATGAAAGTAAACCTTTCCCATAACCTGCTTTTGCTGCGACTTCATCAGCCCTATATTCAAAATCTCTACTACCAAAATTAACAAAGTAAATACCAATACGACAGTATGATTGATGCGTCCAGTTCAAAATGGTGATAAAAGCATTCATCAAGCTAACAGAGATTGAACCTTTTGATTGACCTACCATTCCTTCTAAAAAAGCAAAAATAATACCGAGCCCAATCGCTATAATGTAGATAGGCCATAAAACGATGCTTAAAATAGTGAAACTTGTATTAAATAGAATGAGTTGTAATGTATCTTTATTGGCTAAGTGCGCATATTCATGGGCAATTACAGCTTTGATTTCTTCATTTGATAAATTTCTGACAGCACCTATTGTAAGACCAATAGTCCGAAACCCTAAAGCATAAGCATTAACATATTCTTCATTGATCAAAAACAGATCGGCTTTTTTCAAGTGGAGATATTGACTTCTTACTCTTTGAAACACTTCATCATTTATTTGCTCTAAATATTTTCTTTCTTCTAACGTCGCAGGCCTTCTAAGACCTAAACGAATTCTATTACGCCAATCTCCTACCAAACCATAATTTAAAAGAAAAATGATGCCAAATAACATGAAAATGAGCAATGTTGCCTTCATGATAGGTAATGACATGACCTTACTTAAAATAAGTATTGCAATGATTATTGTTATCATAGACCAGATGATATAAGCATAATTAAATTTGCACTTTCTAACCTCCAAATCTACCATCCTTTCCCTTTTAATTAACATTATCTGGCATATTCATCTGGTTGTAAAGGTGATATAGGAACTTTAAATACTGAACTTCTATTAAAAATATTTCTTATACAAATGTCCTTCAGGAAAACCAGTCATTATACAGATGATTCAAATAACAAAAAAGAAGCTGTCACACCAGCTTCTAATTGCCTAATTCATCATTTTCATCGCAACAGCAACATTCCTCGCTGTGCGTTCCATATTGTCCCTTGCCTGTTCAAACGCTTCTGGTAATGTGGTCACACCTGGTACGATGCTAAAGAGGGCATCAATTCCATGTTCGTGTACAACATGACTGTCAAAAGAGAGTGATCCAGCTAAACCAATCACTGGAATATGATAACGTTTAGCTGCCTTTGCTACGCCAATTGGTGTTTTTCCATAGATGGTTTGTCCGTCAATTCGTCCTTCTCCAGTGATCACTAGGTCTGCATTTTTTACGTTTTGATCAAATTGTACCGCCTTGAGCACGATCTCGACTCCCCTTTTTAGATCTGCATTCAAAAAAGCAAGTAAGCTTGCCCCCAAGCCTCCAGCAGCTCCAGCTCCTTTTGCATCTCTGAACGCGAGATCAAGCTGGTTTTCAGCAATCGATGCAAAATGGGATAAATGTCGATCCAGTACTTGAACCATTTCTGGATCAGCCCCTTTTTGGGGACCAAAAATAGCTGATGCGCCTCGTTCTCCTGTTAATGGATTGTCAACATCACAAGCCACTTCCAGTTCAATCTCTTTCAGTCTTGGGTCGAGTCCTGAGACATCAATTGATACCAATTGGCCAAGAGCCCCGCCTCCTGGATCAAGTTCATTCCCCTCTTTGTCTAAAAAACGAGCACCTAATGCCTGCATCATGCCTACGCCCCCATCATTTGTAGCACTCCCGCCAAGACCAACGATGAGGTGACGTGCTCCTTCATCAAGTGCCATTGCTATCAATTCTCCTGTTCCGCGTGTCGTGGTGAGAAGCGGATTACGCTTTTCTCTTGGAACAAGGTGTAATCCCGAAGCAGCAGCCATCTCAATGACGGCTGTCCGTCCATCTCCAAGCATTCCAAAAAACGCTGGAACTGGTTCACCGAGAGGGCCTGTGACAGAACGATATACGATGGTACCTCCTGTCGCATCGACAAGAGATTGTACGGTTCCTTCCCCTCCATCTGCCATTGGCAGCTTCACATATTCCGCTTCTGGGAATATGGAACGAAAGCCTTCTTCTATCGCAGTTGCCGCCTCCAATGCAGACAGACTTTCTTTAAATGAATCAGGTGCTATGACTATTTTCATCCATTATGTCCCTCGCCTTCTTCTATGTACACTGCCAATGTTTGTGCTAATTCTCCTTCATCTAAAAGCTGTTGATAAAAAGAAAAATAGTACTGGTTCCGTTCCTGTTTGCCAATTCTAGCAAGACATGGCCGACCCTTTCTCGTTCACCAGAACCAATAATGACACCTTCCGCATTCATGACATTGATGTTTCGTTTCAATATATTCATTGTGCCTTCCACAATCTCTTGCGCTAGTTTACCCGTTAAAATTGCACGTTCCATTCTCCTTACAAGTACTCTATCCAAATGTACCATAGTGTAATTGCACAATAAATGATTTGAAAACAAGTCAAACTGACATTGACAAAGAGGTTCATGTTGGTGTTTAATCAAATATATACAGACCGACCGGCAGTCTATAAAGTGGAGAGGAGTGTATCATGAGAACCATAAAAAATCCTGAGGAACGCAGAAACGAAATTTTAAACGCTGCAGAAACGCTGTTTTCCACAAAAGGATACCAACAAACAACAATTATCGATATTTTAAAAGAAGTCGGGATTGCCAAAGGCACCTTTTATTATTATTTTAAATCAAAAGAAGAAGTCATGGACGCGATCATTGATCGCATCATCAAAGCTGATGTAGTAATTGCAAAGCGCATTGCATCTGATCCTGACATTCCTGTCATCAACAAGCTATTTCGGATTTTAATGGAACAATCACCTAAACAAGGTAGCAACAAAGAAAAAATGATTGAACAATTTCATCAGCCATCGAATGCAGAAATGCATCAAAAAAGCCTCATCCAAGCAGTTCAACAGCTAACTCCTGTCCTTGCAGATGTTATTATCCAAGGCGTAAAAGAACAAATTTTTCACACTGATTACCCTCAGGAAACCGTTGAATTCCTTCTCGCATCTGCACAGGTCATCTTTGACGAAGGTCTGTTTCAATGGACACCTGAAGAGAGCATGAGACGTGCACTTGCTTTTGTAAACATCATCGAATCCTCTCTCGATGCTGAAAAGGGTAGCTTTTCATTTATGCTTGAACGATTAACAGGACAAACCGATTCAGATAAGCAGTGATTGGTCACTTTTTTACCGATCCTGCATATATACTTTAGACCGACGGTCAGTCTAAATAAAAAGGTGGTTTTCTTCATGACTTTTTCAAAGCGATTTTCTTCCCATTTTATATTGCTTGTGCTTGGACAAATCATTTCTGTATTCGGTACATCTTTGCTTCGCTTTGTATTATCTCTATATGTGTTAGATGTGACTCAACGTGTGGACTTATATGCACTACTATTTGCTTTATCAAATGTACCGCTTTTGCTTTCCCCTTTAGCCGGTGCTCTGGCAGACAGGTTTAACAGGCGGAATCTGATGATCGTGTTTGACATCATCAGTGGGATCATTGTACTTTCTTTTTCCTTTTGGCTATTTGCAGGTGGTAGTTCACTTTTGATCATTGGTGCTGTCATGGTTTTACTAGGTATCATTGGCACGATGTACTCACCAGCTGTCATGGCTAGTATCCCACAACTTGTTCCTACCAATCAGTTAGAACAAGCAAATGGCATTGTGAGTGGTGTTCAAGCATTGTCAGGCGTATTAGCACCCATCATTGGTGGCGTTCTTTACGGTGTTATTGGCGGGCACCTCATCATCGGGGCTAGTGCTATTGTGTTTTTCCTCTCTGCATGTATGTTGTTATGGATTCGCATCCCATTCACACCTATATCTACTGATTCCTCAATGGTTCGTGCCATTGTTTCTGATATGAAAAACGGATTTGTTTATGTCGCATCGCAACGATTTTTAAAAAAAGCGATGCTGCTTGCAGCGTTGCTTAATTTCATTTTAACCCCCTTCTTTATCGTTGGTGGTCCAATCATTCTAAGAGTGGCGATGAAAAGCAGTGACATGATGTATGGCATTGGCATGGGTATGATTGAATTTGCCGTCATAGCAGGTGCACTCACAGTTGGTTATACGGCAAAACGGATGCGAATTCGAACGCTTTATCGCTGGCTTTTATTGATTGCGATTATTCTTTTACCTGTTGCCCTATCTACATCTGCTTGGATGCTCCAGCTTGGCACATACCCTGCCTTCCTCCTGTTTTTAACAGGATGCATACCGATTGCGATGCTGCTCACAATGATTTCAATATTTGTCGTCTCACACGTACAAAAGAAAACGCCAAACGAACAACTTGGCAAAGTAATGGCGATTCTGACCATGGTCTCTCAATGTGCGGCACCATTAGGTCAATTGATGTACGGTTTTCTTTTTGAAGCATTTTCAGCACAGATTTATGTCACTGTTCTCATTGTCAGCGCATTGATGTGTGCCCTGACATACATGACGAAAAAAATTCTGCATAACGAAGGAGAACCTGTCTAAATGAGGATTCAGTTTATCAAAAACGATCTATCTCGACACCGACTTATTTCACTTGGACTCACACTGAGTATCGTCCTCACAACTTTTTTAGCTACAAGTGCAGCACAAATGACAACACAGCTAACAGGTGCCATTAGCGAACTCCTCCAAGCATCCAAAGCGCCTCATTTTGTCCAAATGCATGATGGCACATTAGACGAACAGCAAATTGAAACCTTTGCACACTCACAACCGATGGTGCAAAAGCATCAGATCGTGTCCATGATTCCAGTAGACAGTACCAATCTCACCTTTGGAAAGCAGCAAGTGACGGCTGGTGTCATGGATCATTTATTTGTGAAACAAAACCGCTTTTTTGATTTCTTGCTGAACGATCAAAATAAAAAGCTGACATTAGCAAAAGGAGAAATAGCTGTACCCATTTATTTTCAACAGCAATATGGATTACGTGTAGGTGAAAAAGTAGACATCCAAAGCGGAAATACGATTTTCTCTTATGAAATCAAGGCATTTTTGCGGGATGCCCAAATGAATCCAAGTCTCGTCAGCTCAAAACGTTTTCTTCTTCATGATGAGGATTGGGCGGCACTTGGAAATGCCTTTGATCAACGAGAGTATTTGATTGAATTTTTATTAAAGCATCCTGATCAAGCAGATACCTTTCAAACCATCTATCAATCATCACAAATGCCACAGCAAGGACCTGCTGTCACTTTTTCACTGCTTAGTATGTTAAATGCCCTGACAGATGGCATTGTCATTGCAATTCTCCTGCTTGTCTGCTTGCTCCTTATCAGCATTGCAGGACTTTGCCTCCGCCTTGCGATCACAGCAGCAGTTGAAGAGGATTATCGAGACATTGGCATTCTGAAGGTGCTCGGTATTCCATTGTCACAAATCAAACAGCTCTACCTCGGTAAATATGCTGTTCTCACCTGCATTGGCTGTATAGGGGGTTATTTACTATCACTGCTATTAGGAGAACGCTTTTTAGCCAATATCCACTTATATATGGGTAAGGCACCTTCCATTAGCCAACACCTAATTCCATTTTTTATTGCGCTAATGACTGCCCTCATCGTTATTGTGTTTGGTTATCTCATGCTAAGACAATTTAGGAAAGTTTCTGCCGCTGGCGCACTTCGAGCTGGAGCCCTTTCCGTGAACCAAAAAAGACAAATACCGTTCAAGCTTCATCGAAGTGTCATTCTGCCAATCAACACATGGTTTGGTATAAAAGATGTTTTCACTCGATTCCGAATGTATGCTATCGCCACCTTTATTTTGGTACTATGTACATTTTTAATGCTTGTACCGATTCAACTATGGCACACGTTAAAATCGCCTGAATTTATCACATATCTAGGTTCTGGGAAAAGCGATCTCCGCATTGACTTACGACAAGCAGAAGGTCTTGAGAAACAAGCAAAAATGATTCAAAAATACATCATAAAAGACAGCGATCTGGAACGATTTGCTGTTTATCAGACACAAGCCATACAGGCTCAAACAAAGGAAAAAACCTTAGAAACACTGTACTTGGAAACAGGGAATTTCTCTCTCTTCCCCCTTACTTATTTACAAGGAAATGCACCAAAATCGGCAAATGAAATTGCATTATCTGCCCTAAGTGCAACATCACTCGACAAAACCATTAACGACGAGCTTGTCCTGGCAAGTAATGGTCTACAAAAAAAGTTGCGGGTCACTGGCATCTATCAGGATGTCACCAATGGCGGGAAAACGGCAAAGGCTTTGACATCACCATTTCAGGCGAATCCCATTTGGCTGACAGTTCACATCGAGTTCAAACAAACAGTTCATTTATCAGAAAAGAAGTTGACCTATGAAGCAGCTTTATCACCTATTAAAGTAACAGATATGAACGCATATATTGATCAAACCATTGGTAGTACAGCTGATCAAGTCAAGCAGATCGCTATCGGCTCAGCAATCGCCGCTTTCAGCACAGCGAGCCTCATTTTGATGATGTTTTTACACATGCTAAGAGCAAAAGATGTCAGTCGGATCAACCTATTAAGAACACTAGGTTTCTCTCAACGTGACATAATCACTCAATATATGACTAGCTTAATTCTTGTACTTTTCATAGGTATTTTTCTTGGCTCAATCGCTGCGGAAACTGTTGGCACTACCTTAATGAGTACAGCTGGCGCATCTTTAGGAGCTTCAAAGATTCAATGGCTCACGCCTCAATGGGTACCAATTGTCTATCCGCTGTCATTTTTCATTGGTAGTTTGATCGTGATCATGCTTATCTTGCGAACATTTACATCGAAATCAAGCATTCGAGAGATTCTTTCATAAAAGGAGACCCTATATGACTCAACTAATAGAAACAAAACAGCTTTCCCTTCAATATGAAACGTCAAAAGGGCACAAACAGACGATTCTACAAAATATTCATCTATCCATTAAAAAAGGCGAATTCGTCACCATTATGGGGCCATCAGGTTGCGGAAAGACGTCCTTACTTTATCAATTAAGCGGCATTGAAAACTGTACGAAAGGTGATGTCACTTATAAAGGGCAATCGTTATCAGCGCTAAATGATAAACAATTGACTGCTCTGCGCTTAACACAAATGGGATTTGTCTTTCAGCAAAGTCATTTACTGAAAAACCTCACATTGTTCGATAACATTATTGCCGCTTCATACTTAGCTAAAAGCGACACGAGAAAAAATATCAACAAACGGGCAAGAATGCTGATGGAACAACTAGATATCATGCATGTAGCCGATCATTATATCACACAAGTATCGGGTGGACAGCTCCAACGGGCGTCCATATGCCGTGCCTTAATGAATCAACCAGAGATACTTTTTGGTGATGAACCAACAGGCGCCCTCAACTCATCCGCAACATCTGAGGTGATGAACATTTTCTCACAGATTCATTCGGCTGGAACGACCCTCTTGCTCGTCACCCATGACCCTAACGTGGCTTTGCAATCCGAACGGATTTTGTTTATGAGAGATGGTGAACTAATCGAGGATTTATCTTTAGGAAGAAATGACCCATCCATTGCGGCTGAACGTGAAATAAAGCTGAACGACTGGCTGAAAAAACTAGGATTCTAACAAAAAAACAGGCTCTTGTTAGCCTGTTTTTATTGCGCTTTGCATTCAAATGAATAATCTAGTGATAGTGATCCTATTTCTAATTGAGGACTACCATCGACTTGATAGCATGATTCAACAAGAAATTGCATTTCTTTGTTGTTAAAATAAATCTTTGTAAAGACAAGTGATGCTGTAATTACAAGGGCAATTGATAACACAATAGCCAACTGTAGTTTTGTGATATAATTCTTTTTTCTCATGTGAAAATCCTTTCTTCAAAACAATTAGATGTCAATAAATAGTATAATATAAATGGTGAAAATCCAGTTGTTAGAAGTAGTTTACCCTTATTTTTATAAAAAAGGAAGATTTGATGAAAATAATATATCAATTGATAGTGTCTAACATTTTGAAAAGTAAAAATAACATTTCTCAAGAAAATACTCGCTATGATTACATCAAAACAGAGAAAATCAACATTCAATTCTCATTTTTGATCCCCTAAAATGACCTTCTTTGCTTTTGATAAACAACCATCCTACTTGTACAATGACATGACTGACAGATAGATATTAAGGCCTCTTTTTATTACCACTAGTCAATCACCTTTCTGAAACAATTATATTTTTCCAAAATTTGTGTTAAAGTTTTGTTGAAACAGGTGAATGGACCAAAAAGAGGTGAGATTTCATGACTATCATATCATCCGAGCAGGTGGGGAATCGTTTAAATGATTGGAGAATTGCGATCCGTAAACATGATGTTCGTGCAGCGCAAACGATGTATCAAGAACTGAAGGATTTGTTAACTAAAATGGAGGAAAATCAGGAGGTACTCATCTATTATGCATTACTTGAAGGCAGATACAAGCTTATGCTGTATGATACGAGAGGGCAAACACCGAATGACAAAGCTGAGTTAGATCACCCATCAAAAACAAACGACTTAATCGAGTATTATTTCTATCTATATAAAGCCCTCTATGCCTCCTACACGAAAGATTATGCCGCGGCAATTGGTTTGTTCAAAGTAGCTGAGAAGAAATTGCAAAATATCCCTGATGAGATGGAAGTAGCTGAATTTCATACAAAAATTGCAAACTTGTATATGTTCCTACGCCAGAGTCTCATTTCACTCCACTATATTCAGAATGCAATTGATATTTTCAAAAGCCATGACGGGTATGAGAGAAGGCTCGCCGTTGCTCTTGTCATAGCTGGAGCGAATTATACAGATATTGGTGATTTCAACAAAGCAGAAAGCTACTATAAACAAGCGCTAGACATTGCCTATACATTAGACGATTGCTTCCTAAAGGCTCAGCTTTATCATAATATCAGTATTCTGTATGCAGATGCAGGCGAATCCCAAAAATGTATACAAGCTTTAGAAAAAGCGCTGCGTGATGATGATTATTTGGAGTCTAGCTATTACCCTCATTCCATGTTTATGCTGATAAAAGAACTTCTCTCCATCGGTGAACGTATGCAAGCTCTCTATTACTACGAGCTTATGAAACGAAAAAAAGCAACAGACGATAACCCCATCTACGAAACAAAAATGAAACTGCTCTATCACTTATATTTCACTGAAGATCAAACCGGGACAGAAAATGCCTGTTTCAAACAAATTAATATGCTAAAAGAATTAAAAGACTTAGAAGGTGCACGTGAATTAAGTCTATTCGCTGCAAAACATTTCGAAGAACTTGGATCTTTGAAAAGTGCCTATCTATTCTTAAAAGAAGCACATCAAATCGAAAAAAATTTAAAATACTGGAGGGATTTTGATGAAAAAAACGATGATTTGTCTTTTTGTTGCAGTCGCATTCATCATAGGGAATACGGGATACACACCATTCAACCAACATGACACTGGCATTACAGAACGTCCTATTGGAACATAAATAGAAAACACTCCTTCTTTTCAAAAACAAGAAACCACTCGCCTTTCACAAAGGCAAGTGGTTTTATGATCATTTATTTTAATTGTTGATAAGAAATCAATCGATGGATATGAACAGCCAAGTATGTTAGTTCATCATTCGGAATAATAGTCCCATGTATCTGTTTGATATAATCCTTGATTTTGAAGGCAACATCCATTGCTTGCGGATATAAATGAGCAATTTGCTCAAATAATTCATTCTCCTGATCTGTTAGCAGTTTATCAGCATAAAATCTTTCTACGAAAAATTTTACGTGTGTAATAAATCTGCTGTAATGGATATTTTCTTGATCCAATTTTATATTTAATGTATAACGGACAAGGTTCACAATACTCCCGATCATTTTCGCATATTTCATTCCATCTTTTGACTCTGTCTCTTCACCTAATGCATTAATTAAGTGGAACGCAATATTTGCCGCTTCCTCTTTCGGTAATTGAATTCCTATTGTTGCATTGATAAGCTGAAGCGCATAATTCCCTACCTCAAACTCTTCCGTATAGTAGTTTTTAATTTCCCAGTAGACTCGATTTGTAATGTTGATATTCTTTTTATAGCGCTCTACTGCGAAATTCAAGTGATCCATTAATGTGTAATATACGCCAGAGTTTAGTTTTGTTTTTAATTTTTCTTCTGCATACTGAACAATTTGCTGGGTCAATTCAATAAATTCTTGTGGCATTGAATCTAATAGTTGAAGAAATTCTTTTGCTCTCATATTGTCTACTGACATAAACACTTGATCCGCTTGTTTTTCATCAATCATATTCCCAGATTTTTGGCCATAACCAATGCCCCTGCCGAATAAAACCATCTCCTGTTGGTTCTGATCTTCAGCCAGTACCACACTCGAGTTTAAAACTTTTTTTATTTTAAACATCGCCATCACCTTTTCATGAATGCGGTATTTTAATCTAAGACTTCTCCATTTGTCTCAATTACTTTCTTATACCAGTAGAAAGAATCTTTGCGTGAGCGCTTCAACGTTCCGTTGCCATCGTCATCTTGATCAACATAGATAAATCCATATCGTTTAGACATTTGAGAGGTTCCTGCACTAATAATATCAATGGAGCCCCAGCTTGCATACCCAAAGAGGTCAACACCTTCTTCAATTGCCTCTTTCATTTGACGGAAATGCTCTTTGAAATAGTTAATACGGTAATCGTCATGGATAGATCCATCGCTTTCAACAACATCTTTCGCACCCATGCCGTTCTCCACAATGATAAGAGGTTTTTGATAGCGATCATACAATTCAATAAGCGAAATCTTTAAGCCAACCGGATCGATTTGCCAACCCCAATCTGTTGAAGGTAAATATGGATTTTTCACACCTAGAATCGTATTGCCATCTGTTTTCTCTAGACCTTCCTGTGCGGATTCTGTCAGGGACATATAGTAACTAAATGAAATGAAATCTACTGTATTTTCTTTCAAAATGGTAAGGTCGTCAGCTTCCATCTTAATATTGATATTTTTTCTTTCTAGCATGCGCATGGTCAATGGTGGATATTCCCCAAACACTTGAACATCTGCATAGAAATAGTTATCTAGGTTTTGTTTCAGTGCTCGTTCCACATCATTCGGATGACAAGTATTCGGATATGTTGTCAACTTCGTTAGCATACATCCCATCTGACTGCCCGGAATGATGCGATGACAATCTGCTGTTACAAGAGCAGATGCCACAAATTGATGATGCAAAGCTTGATAAACAGTTTCTTCTATTTTTCCCTCTGGACAGCGATCAGGAATAATACCTGCTGTAATGAAAGAATGGCGGTGGATACTGTCAATTTCATTAAAGGTAAGCCAATATTTCACATCATCTTTATAGCGTTCAAAACACACATTGGCAAACTTGACAAAGAGGTCAATGACTTTTCTTTCAACCCATCCGTTGTATTTCACACTAAGTGCTAATGGCATTTCATAATGTGATAGCGTCACGATCGGTTCAATGTTCTGCTTTCTCATTTCTTTAAACAGGCGTTCATAAAACTGGAGACCTTTCTCATTCGGCTCAGCTTCTTCTCCCGTCGGGAAAATACGGCTCCATGCAATCGATACACGTAATGTTTTAAAACCCATTTCTGCAAAGAGAGCCAAATCTTCTTTATAGTGATGATAAAAGTCGATACCTCGGCGTTTCGGATACTTTTTCTCGTCTGGGTCCTTTATTGCACGATCTATGTTTTCAGAAGAAACAGCAAGGTGTCCTTCATAATCCTCTACACTTAAATTCGCACGGTACATGGCAACATCTGCAACAGATGGGCCCTTTCCATCTACATTCCAAGCTCCTTCTGCTTGGTTTGCGGCAATTGCACCGCCCCATAAAAAATCTTTTGGAAATCCTTTAGTTGATGACATGATTATCCTCCTAATTGTGTAACAACCATCAACGTATCTTGACGATTGACCTCATTTAATTGCGTTACTTTTATATCATATTTATCTGTATTCGTAATAACTGCTAGTGTAACTGGATCATAACCTGCTTCGACGATTTTTTCCAGATCAAATTGTATGAGCAGATCTCCTGCTTTGACTCGATCTCCTGCTTTGACCAATGGTTTAAAGAACTTGCCCTCTAGCTGAACGGTATCAATACCGATGTGGAAAAGAATTTCTACTCCGTTTGCTGTTTTCATACCGAGTGCATGGTTTGTTTCAAAAAGAAGGGAAACCTCACCATCTACTGGTGCATATAGTTCACCCTTTGTAGGAATAATGGCAATTCCTTCTCCCATTACCTTTGAAGAAAATATCTCATCTTCTACATCAGATAGTGAAATCATTTGACCAACAACTGGGCTTTTGAATGTCTCATCTCCGCCAAGCTTTTCAGCGAACGCTCCTTGCTCTGTTTCTTCTTTCTTTCGGTCTTTTCCTAAAATAAAGGCAGCCACAAATGCAACAACAAAGGAGATAACAAAACCAATGACTGCAAACATGAAGTTACGTGGAAGGTCGTCAGATACGAACATCGACATACTTGCAAGACCAGGTCCAACAAGAACAAAGGCTTGAATGCCGACAAGTCCAATAAAGATCCCGCCGATGAAAGAACCGATCATCACACTACCAAGCACACGTTTATTTTGTAACGTCACCCCGTACAATGCTGGTTCGGTAATTCCAAAGAAAGCTGAAATCCCCGCTGAAATGGCAGTTGAACGAAGAACTTTATCTTTTGTGCGAAGAGCAACTGCAAAACATGCGCCACTTTCAGCGATGTTATGTGCTAGTGATGCAGGCAAATAGAGTGCTTCTTTTCCGAGATTCCCCATTGTCGTTACAGCGTATGGCACCATCGCTTTGTGCATTCCGGATGCAACCATAAATGGAAGGACTGCTGCCAGAATCGCCACTGCAATCCAGCCCACTTTATCAAACATCGCAAGAATGATAGCTGAGAACCCTTGTCCAACTGTAAAACCAATTGGTCCAAGTAATAGTAATGTGATTGGAACTGTAATGACCAATGACATCATAGGTACGAAGAAAATACGAATTGGTTTTGGCGAAATACGGGTAAACAATTTTTCCATCTGTGCATACAACAGGACAGATAAAATCGCTGGGAATACCTGATAAGCATACGCAATATTTTTCAAATCGAATGAAAATAATTGAGCACCTTCTGTCAGCATAGTCGTCATATTCGGAAGAAGAAGTGCGCCGACTGCCGATAATGCAACAAGTGGATTTACTTTTAATTTATTGGCTGTTGTTACAGCAACAAGTAATGGTAGGAAGTAAAGTGGCGCATCGCCCACCATATTTAATATCTGATACGTTTGCCCTTTGGCATCAATTAGTCCGAGTAACGAAAATAGGAGAAGAAACGATTTTAAAATTCCTCCACCCGCAATGGCTGGAACAAGCGGTTGGAAAACACCAACAATGAAGTCTAATAGTACAGTCCCCACTTTTTGTTTTTCCTTCGGCTGATTGGAAGATCCATTTTGTCCGGAAGGTACTCCTCCCAAAATATCGGTCAATTTCTCATAGACTTCGATGACATCGTTTCCAATGACAACCTGACATTGCCCCGACATACGTACTGCGATGACACCCTCTGTTTTCTCAAGTGCCGGTACATTCGCTTTGTTTTGATCATTCAATGTAAAACGAAGTCTTGTCGAGCAATGCTCCAAGTGAGCAATATTTTCTTTACCGCCTACATGCTGTAATACATCTTTTGCTGTTTGTTTGTAATTCATTGTTTCTCCCCCTTTTCTAATACACGAGACCTATATTTAAGCAATAAAAAAAGGACCTAAAACGACAAATCAAAGAAATTTATCGGTTTTAGATCCTGCCTGCATGACCAGTCACATGTCTAATTTATCAATATTGGATTTGTTTTAAGTATATATTGGATTATTGAAAGCGTCAACATTTATTTTTTTCGAAATTAATAGAAAATTAAAGGACTAAAGAACTAAATTACACTTCGGAAGCGGTCGTCAACCTCCTCAAAAGGAACTAAAAACGTATAGTCTCCACTTTCAATTAGACGCCATTCACCATTTCTAGCAATCAATAAAAAAACCAGACAAGTTCATTCACCTGCCTGGCTCATCATCTATTTTTTCTTTTCTTCTGCCTGCTTTTTAAATGCTTCAACTTGCTTTTTATATTGTTTTTCCGTGACAACTTTTAACTTCAACATGCCACCTTTCTTCCAAAACGGGATTTCAATGACTTTCGCCTCTGCATCGACGGTGCCTTTTATGCTTTTCTGCATGTCTTTTACTAAAGGATCTGTAAACATATGAAAAGTGTAGCCATTTGCAAGCCCAAACGCTTCATAAGTCGTTTCTTTATAAGGTTTACAGTCAACTCCTGGAACAGTTGTCACCAGAAGTGATCCTGACCATTCACCTTCACGTAATGCTTCATCAATTGTTAAAAATAGTTGATATGATCCGTCCTGCGCTGTATAAATATAGCCATAAGCGGCATTAAATTTCTCAGTGAAGTTTCTTCTATATTGATCCTGTCTAAACTCAGCTGTATACTCCAGTTCATCGTATCGATCTTGAATCGCCTTTTGATAAGTAGTCAGCTTTTTTTGATCAATCGCTTTATATATTTTACTTTTCTTTTCACCTTGTTTTTTCACAGATAGGTCTTTTCCAGAGAAACGGACCTCGTATGTTACATTTTCCTTACCTTGCTTGACCTGGAATTCGTAACCGCTCTCAATCACTTTACCCGATAAGTCATATTGATCTTCAAACAATTCTGGTTCCAAAAAACTTTCTTTCACAAACTTTTCATTCAAATGACCGGTTACTTTTCCTTTCGTTTCCGTTACCTTGAACCAGGAAAGATGATCTTTTGTTTTATACGCAAACGCATGAGAGTGATTCAGTGAATTCTTCTGCGCCGTTGCTTGATACGCTGTCCAACCACCTGCACCAACAAGTAGCACCACAATGATTGCCACGATCCAAACTTTTAATTTGTTCATACGTACCTCCTCCAATGTAAAATGTTAGAGATCAACATCTATCTTTTGTACTTCATTACCAGTTTACCATAATGTTCTTTCATGTCCTATATCATCAATATATGGAATTTGATTCAAGTCCATTTACAATACAGTTCTTTTTAAGAACTTCTAGAGGTTATCCCGTTCTCACATAAAGAGGCGCTAAGTATTGTAAATACCTATGTATATTCTCTTCACTTAAAACCATTTGGTTGAAGATGTTTAGCAGAATTTCAATTTTACCATCCGAAGCAACGATGATTTCAGATATGATAAAGGAGCTTTCATATACGAGCCCGTTGATCAAAGACAAATTGATACAAGCGCTATCTGATTTTGATATGAAATGCTCCTCATTTAACAAATCGTAATTATTTTGTTTTAAATTCACCTTAAAGTCAATCTTAGGTAGATGAATCTTTTTTCTGAAAATTCTTGTGTCTTTGCTCTGTCATGAAGTATTATATATCTAATTGATATATCTTTTAGATAGGAGGTAGATACTATGAAGAAATATAATGATACGACATATGCGATATTAGGTATTTTAACTACAGATTGTAAGTCTGGTTATGACATTAAGCAACTAATTGATAAGAGCTTTCATCACTTCTGGAAAGTCAGCTATGGTCAGATTTATCCGACGCTGAAGCTCATTGTGCAAGAAGGGTTAGCAGAAGTCATATCTTCAGCGACATCCGGCAGATCAGATAAAAATGAATACCATCTCACTTCAAAAGGTATCGACACATTGAAGCATTGGCTAGAGCAACCACTTGATCAATTGCCAGTAGAACGGAACGAAGTGTTGCTCAAACTGTTTTTTGGGCAATATCTGACTGATGAAAAAAAAATCTCTCTCCTACAAAATTATCAACAGCGATTAGATATTCGGTTTCAAACGTATACCATGATTGAACAAAACATCATGAATCTTTATTCAAATGACGATGATGCGACTTACTGGCTATTTACATTAGATTATGGAAAAAGGGTAACAAAATCAGCAATTGAATGGTGTGAGGCTACAATTCACACATTGAAAAACAGGGAGGAATAACAGATGGCAAAAGACATTTTTCCAGGTCGCTATACGACAGACAATTCTGAGGACATCGTCGTTTTTATTATTGGGATGCGAATAAACAAACGCCTTGCCGTTCATAAATGGCTTCCTGTTGTGAAAGCAATGCCTGCTATGATCAAAGAACTTTATATGAACAAAGAGGAACTCGGTTTCCTCGCAATGGAAAACTATTTTGGCTTAAGAACCACAACCATGATTCAATATTGGCGCTCCACAGAAGATCTGCTCGCCTATGCAAAAATGGACAAGCACCTTACTGCTTGGAAAGAATTCAATCAAAAAGTCGGGAAAAACGATGCCGTTGGTATTTATCATGAAACGTATCAAATTAAAGCCGGTTCATATGAATCCATTTATGCGAACATGCCGTTGTACGGGATCGGAAAAGCACAGAAGCATATCGTGGTTGGTGCGGGGAGGCACAGTGCGCGGGAAAGGCTCAGCTAGGGAAGACAGCGTTATGCAATGCAAAGCTGTGCCAAAAGTCAGCAAAAATCCGTTTTCTTTTGTCACAGCTCCTGTTTTCTTCAGGACTCTTTTGGTATAAAAAGCTTCAAGAAAAATAATGGGTAAATGAGCAAATACAAATTTAACGCCCACCAGCTCATATCAAAGTCCATATGAAAAGACCAGAAAGCAATTGCTTGTAATCCAGAACAGAAAGTTAACACAAGGGAAATTAATGCAAATGTCTTCCACGCTTTCTTACTTTTTTGATATAAATACAGACTATAAAGTCCTGTTATTGAAATAAAAAGATCTAAAGGAAAGAAGGACCAATTCCAAGCTATGATCATCGGGTTATCATAATCCTTGAAGGCCCAACTTTTCGGTATTAGATGAAAATAAGTGAACAACCAATAAATAATAAACCCGATATCTGTTACTAAGAAAAATGGTTTTAAATATTTCATGGTCTACCCCCTCTATGAATCAATCATTTTTCATCATATACTGATCCTCTGATTTTTCATGGTCTACGGTGAAATTCAATGTTGCTACTCCAATCACAATCAGAATAATAGAAATAATTTTAAGTAAGTGGAAACTCTCATTAAAATAAAAAACACCAATACATGCAATAATGACAATGCCCATACCTGACCAAATTGCATAAGCAATTGATACTTCAATTGTTTTTAACGTTAACGTGAGAAACAAAAGACTGCCCAGATAAAAAATGATCAATAGAATACTTGGCACAAGCTTTGTGAAGCCATTAGATAGCTTCATACTTGTTGTACCAGCTACCTCAAGTAAAATTGCCAAACATAGATAGACCCATGCCACTTTCATCTCCCCTTTATTCTCGATGAGCAATTCCAAATAGAAGAACGTCCATCACTGCTTGTAATTTCTCCTCAAATGTATATTGATTCTGAGATGAAAACGTTGGATCATAAATTTGATTGATTGCGCCTAAATATAACTCAATAAATAAGTCCAAATTGACCTGACGAATAATGCCTTCATTTATTCCTTGTTCCATTAATTTTAGAACAGCTGTCCATTCATTTTTTAAGAAATTGTCTAATTTTTCCCATTGATGAAAATGGTGTTTTTTCAGATCAGATAAAAGGCGCATATCCATCATTTTAAATTCATTAGGCGTACAGCAAAGAATTTGCTTCATTTTATCCAGTAACTCAATATCTGTATTCTCGATTATTTCGTTCTCTTTTTCTTGAATCTGTGAAATGAGTTGATCAATGATGAATTCAATTATTTGATCCTTTGAAGTAAAATGCTCATAAATTGTTCTTTTACTCGTCCCTAAATTTTTGGCTAACTCACTAATTGTGAATGTAAAACCCTTTTGTTGAATAAGCAGCAGTGCTTCCTTCATCACACGTGTCTTCAAATAAAGACCTCCTTTTCGGTACCACAAAAACTATGATGGTTTCATGAGTATCATAATAATCTTTTCACAAAATAGCAATATTTTTTCTACAATAAAAAAGCATCTTCTTCTTTAGAAGAAAATGCACTCATCAACCTATCCGTTTTTTGATCTCATCATTCCGATAAAGTATTTCAAAATCCGTGCAGTCAGCCCCCAGATTGTGTAACCATGATAATCATAGAACCATTCTTCTATCGACCTCGTACCCCAGCTGTACTTCTCACCGTTCATAATTTTTTCAAATGGAAAGTCTTCAGCGGGTGTTGGTTGAACTGAGACCACATGCAAATAAGGCTCATAATCTAGTAGCCATTTCAATGGCACGGTGAATAGCTCTTCGACTTCTTCCTTATTGTAGGATTGAATGATTTGTTCGTAATCAATGATGCCTACATATGGATAGACGACAAATGAAGGTGATGCTACGTACGGACTTAATTGTCCGATGACCTCCACCGTTGTTGGATCAACCCCGAGCTCTTCATACGTTTCCCTTAAAGCCGCATCTAGTGGCGTTTCGTTCCCATCAATTCGTCCCCCTGGGAAACTAATATCACCGGGCTGTTTTCTCATGGTAAATGACCGTACTTCAAACAGAATGTGCCACTCGCCTTTCACCTGCACTAATGGCACGAGCACCGCGGCTTGAAATGCCGTATCCTGCCCAATAAAAAGGGGCTGTTGTTTATGTAAATCTTTCTTTAATTGATCTAAAAACACGATACTCCTCCTACCTCATTTTTTATTAGTTTAAGCGTAACACTGTTCACTCGATGCATAAAGATCACATTTCTGATAAAAAAACTGCTCATTTTGACAAATAAACTAGTCAAAATGAATATCATACTTTACAATTGAATTAGATATGATCGAGGTGATGATATGAAAACACGGCTAAAAGAACTGCGCGCGCGTGACGGCATCAATCAAACAGAGCTTGCAAAACGTGCAAAAGTCTCGCGTCAAACCATTAGTTTAATAGAACGAGGCGAACTAATGCCTTCACTGCTTATCGCTGTCAAGCTGTCACGCATATTCGAAGAACCGATTGAACAAATCTTTATTTTCGAGGAGGATGAATGCACATGAAAACGGTTTGGAAGATGCTTGCTGGACCAGCGCTCGGATTTTTGGGTGCTTACGCCTTACTCGCAGCAGAATTTGAATCAACATTTTTACACATCTCATTTGAAACGACCATCTTGATTGGCGGAATCTCCCTCATTTTAACGATATGGAGCTTTGCTGGTGTCTCCCAAATGAAGAAAAAGGCTTCACTCTCCTTATCAGGCGAAGAGGAAGATACGCTTGATGAATGGCAGTACAAAAAATATAGTGATGTGACGCTAGCGAATAATAGCAGTACGTTCCTTTCAATCATTGCGATCAGTATCGCTGTCATCACACAGCAACATATATGGCTGATTGTCATCACTGGTATTCTATTTGTTACAGCCACCATCTGCACGTATGTAGCTGGGTCAGTGCTGACTTTGGTGTACCCTGAACGTCATTTACCAAAAGTTTCAGATGTAAATTATTCAAAAAAACTGCTGGAAACATCTGATGAAGGAGAACGTCACGTCATGCTAGAGGGACTTTATTTTACGTTTCAAAGCATGAACATCCTGCTTATTGGCGCCATGTTTATTTTAACTCTTTATTCGATTGGCTCCAACCACTCACAACTATTCTCCATTATCATCATTGGTTTGATTCTCACGATATTGAATGCAAAATATATTTTGAGGATTAGGAATCGTTAGCATCAGAAAAAGCACAGTCCATTTTTATTTGGACTGTGCTTCTTGAATGTCAGGCGATATTTATTGCTGTTTTAATAGCTTTTTCGCCAATTGACGGTCTTCCTTATCCTTGGTCGTCTCAGCTATGTGCTTGATGTTTGCAAGTATTGAATCATTGTTCCACGAATCTGGCGACCATCCTTCAAGTGCGTTCATAGCATGATATTGTAAGATCCCTTGACCAGAGGCTAGCGCTGCTTGTATGAGTGACAGCCCCGTTCCTTCAACATGACACAACTCTGGCACAATCATTTCTAGACAATATTGATCATCCTCTGAAAGATTCGTCAAAGAAAGGTGCTTCTCTGCAATCGCACAAAGATGCTTGATATGTGTAGGTTCGTTTGCTTTCATGATCGCAAAGTAAATTTCACCTTGGGTCGGATTCTTTTCAAACAAATCAAATAATGTCGATGTGATTTCTACCCCATAATAACGTGCAACTTCAAGCGCTTGAAACCGAAACCCTTCTTTTAATGTCTCCAAAGAGAGCTCCGCCCAATGGGAATCTTTCAAGATAGATTGAATTCGCTCCTGTAAATCAGTTCGTTGAAATGGCTTCCACAGATCAGAAAACCGCTCTTCCCATACATTCTCATTCTCATGTAAAAATGCATGGATTTTCACAAGTGGATACACGTCTTCAATCGTATGACAATGCTTCGTTGCGTGGAACACAAATCGAGTCAGAACGTCGACTGCATATGGGTAATCATCCATATTTTCACAGGGTCCTTCATCATCAAGCAAAGCGTCTATAATAAGCGCTGCACCATCATACAGCTCCTTTGTTATGTCACCATTGTCTAAAACGACATCTAATTCACCTTTCATGGCGCAAGTATAGGCGAGATATTGGTTCATCACTGAATTTTCACAGCCATTTGTGAGAAGCCAATGCTTAATGTCTGGTGAAGTAGGCTCAAGGGCTCTGACTGCTTCAATTTTCCCCCATCCATGAACGGACTTGGCAAGCTGATAAATATGATCGTTTCCATACTCTGTTCCATTTTTTAGCGCAAATACAACATATGGTGTAAATTCATCATGCTGACCAATTGTCATTAAAAGCTCTTGATGCTCCTCGCAATTCGTACAACCAAGAACAGTCACCGCAAACTTAACAACCTCGCGATGTGCCGCATGATGAAGCAGCCACAACGCTTCTTTCTGCACATGAGATTCATTCCAGTTCAGTTCCTGGAAGCGTTCAATGAACTCTTCCATATAGCTTGCCATATTGTCAAAAATGATCTTCTCATAGGTCGCTTTTCTAGTTTTAGTTGAAGGATTCTGCATCTGTGCTTCAAATAACTTAATCAGCTTACCCACATAAAATGGTGTTGTTCCCTCATCCATCAATTGAT
The DNA here is from genome assembly GCF_050269555.1 of Bacillus sp. NPDC077027. Taxonomy (NCBI): domain Bacteria; kingdom Bacillati; phylum Bacillota; class Bacilli; order Caryophanales; family Bacillaceae; genus Bacillus; species Bacillus sp. NPDC077027. The sequence continues at coordinate 827,119 of NZ_JBNNIO010000002.1, forward strand.
CGGATAACCCTGCCACGAGTCGTACATCATCTTCGTCATACAAATATTCATCATCTGGTAGATCATCAATGACACTTTGACGCTGAACTTGCTGTTCAATAAAAGGAACGATTTTTTCTTTGTGTTCCCAAGGGAGAAATTCTAAATGAGACGAATCATCTAAAACAACCACATTGTCGACTTTTATCACACATGTAAAGCGTGTCAAGCCACCGACTTTTACAGAAACCTTATGCTTCACACCGTCTTTAGAATGTAATGTCCCTGACAATTTAGAAAAGGGGACAAGCTGTAAGAATACTGATTTCCGTTTCTTCTGATCGACTAGTACCCCATCAATGAACAACTGCTCTTCTTTTAATTCATTGATCACTTCAATACGATGTCCTTTGTACTCTACTGAACACGTCTTTTGAATCTCTTTTTCTAGATCTTTCTTAAAATTACGCATCTCTCGTTTGAATTCATTCTTAAAACCCATGAAAGCCTCCTCACTGGATCTAACTTTTATATAAATTCCACATTTATTCATTTCATAAAGAAATTTCTTTTTGTATTCTATTAAATAAAAGTTTTGATAGCAAGGAAAACATGAACATGGTAGAAGACACCCTCTTCCTTTAAACAGCCCTTTTCCTCCTACGGCTATAAAGAATAAACAACAGCCCAAACCATAATGGCGTCAATAATAACGCAGGGCGTGTTGCCTCCGCAAACAACATTATCACTAGTATTGTCGCGAACAACAGCAAGACTAGATAATTCACAAATGGTGTGAATGGCGCTTTAAAAGTTGACGTCGCGTGGAGCTGTGGACGCGTTTTTTTATATTTGAGATGACAAATCAACACAATACTCCATACCCAAATAAAACAAATCGCGCTAATCGTCGTCACTATACCAAAGGCTTGCTCTGGGATTAGCTTGCTTAAAAGAGCCCCAACAGAAACGACAATGGTTGAAACAAATAAAGCATTGCTTGGAACGGCATGTTTGTTAAGCCTGCCAAACGATTTCGGTCCCTGCTTCTGATGGCTTAAGTTATAGAGAATACGACTCGTTGAGAACATGCCACTATTACACGCAGATGCGGCGGATGTTAAGACGACAAAGTTAATGATCCCTGCCGCTACTGGAATACCGATTAAGCTAAACGTTTTGACAAAAGGACTTTCTGACGCGCTTAAATCCATCCACGGATTGATACATAATAAAACAAAGATTGCTCCGACATAGAAGAATAAAATTCTCAACGGGATTTTATTAATCGCTGATGGAATATTTTTTTGCGGATTCGACGTTTCTGCTGCGGATACACCAACTAACTCCACACCAACATATGCGAAGACGACCATCTGGAATGACAGCAGGAAGCCAGTCATGCCGTTTGGAAAAATTCCGCCATGTGCCCACAGGTTTGTCACAGTCACAGGGCCCGCATCTGTTTTAAACCCAATGACTAATAGCACGATCCCAATCCCAATTAATAAAAGAATTGTTATGACCTTAATCAAAGCGAACCAAAACTCAAGCTCCCCAAAAAGCTTGACTGTTAATAAATTAAAGCCTAATAAGATGAGTAAACAAATAAAAGCAGGAATCCACTGCGGGATATCAAACCAATACTGTACATAAACACCGACAGCAATCACATCCGCCATCGCTGTCATTATCCAGCAAAACCAATACGTCCACCCTGTCACAAATGATGCCCAAGGCCCAAGATAGTCTTCAGCTATGTCCGTTAAAGACTGATAGCCTGCTTTTGATAACAATAATTCTCCAAGTGCTCTCATCACAAAAAAGATTGCCATCCCCACGATGAGATAAGCCAAAATGATAGAGGGACCTGCCAATTGAATGGCTTTACCTGAGCCTAAAAATAACCCAGTGCCGATGGTTCCCCCAATGGCAATTAATTGAACGTGCCGATTTGATAAATCTCGCTTTAACTCTTGCTGTGCCAACCTTATGCCCTCCTAAAAACCATGATAGTGAAATAATGAGCATCAAAAAAAACCCATAAAAAAAGAGATTGGATGCGCTCCAATCTCATGGTCATAAGAATAGCAAAATAAAGATATGCAATGCGGTTTTACTGCATCACAAATACATTATTCCGTACTCTTCTGTCCTTTTGCCTGAGATTGTGAACCCTTCGGCGCCGCAGATACCCACGGTCTCTCCAGAAGCTGCTCCTGCTATAGTGTGACCCACAGCAATCATAGCTTTTCGTATTTTATTATTGAACGAGGTGTTGCTATTTCTGAATAATTTCATATTTTACTCTTTGATGATGATGGTGTCAATGGAAATTGTTCATGAACGTTACTGATTGGCATAAATTGGCACGTTCCTTTTGCTCAATGTGTAACCTTTGGTTGCTAAAGATAATAGGTTAATAAGTCCATTTTATCCGCTATGGAGTATATATACACACTCTAAATTGAGTGGTAAATCACTAGAAGAAGTAGCCAAACTTGTAGCGACCTTGTATCAATCAAATCTGTCCATATGGAATACCGCTACAAGATGTCAATGTCGTGATCGCATTCAAAAAAAAGAGTTCAATCGTGCCATTCTAAAACGACTTGAACAATTTGAAGAACAACAAAAAAAGTGGTGGCAATTTTGGTAATAGAACACCCATGACAATAGTGCACTTATACACACCCCTGTGTGCGTGCTAAAATCATATATAAGAACAAGCACCTTGAATACTTACAATATCTTCTTCTAACCCCATAAAAAATAAGCAACCATATAGCTTGCTTATTTCAAAAATCACTTATCACTAAACAACTTATCAATTATGGTAATAGCAAAAAAACCGATAGGAAAAGCAACAATAAAATACAGAAAATTTTTAGGCATAAACATATTGTAATAATAGAAAAATACACTTACAAACAGAATCATTACAGCATATTTCATAAAAATTTTCATAAAATTCCTCCTAATATATATCTACCCAACCATTATTAGGACGCTTATCCCTCTTATCTAATTGTTTAGCAATTTGACATTGAATAGCACCTACACCACCACCGATAGCAAAATCAATAATAGCATTGATAGAAAAGTGGTGTATCAGACAGCGCTTAATTACCATTAAATTGATTTTAACTTTCTCATAAAAAATTTTTTATGAGGTTGTCGATCTGAACAGAATCTTGCTCATTCTGACCGATACCGAAGCAATGTCCCCATTTGGATTCAATTGGATGAAAAACGACTTGTGGCATACGCTCTGCGTCATATGCACTGTCCTCAGGAGTGAAAAATAAATCAGTTGTTCCTGGGATGACGAGAGCTTTAGTGGTAATATGGCCTAATGCCTGATCCAAATTCCCATTGTCTCTTGGGTTCATGCTAATATCTCCATGTATGCCTGTACGTAACATAGTAATCAAGTCATTAGCATCAAACGAAAAAAACACTTGATCCCAATACTCTTCTAAATAGTCTTTCAATGTTGCATATCCTTCCGATTGATATAATTGTTCTAGATAATAGGCTTGCGAAAAGCCCCATGGAGCATATGCACGTCCCATCGCGGATAAGCCACCTTTAGGCTGCTCAGTATAAAATCCTTTTTGCCATTTGTTATCTGCTTGCAATGTCGCAATAAGCCCTTCAAAAACGACTTGAGCATGAGGACGAGTTTTTGCTACGCCTCCAAATGGCACAATTCGATCCACCATGTCAGGATAACTAGTTCCCCACTGAAATGCTTGAATTGCTCCGAGAGACCAGCCCACAACGAGAGCGACTTTTTTTATACCAAACTTTTCTGTTATAAGTTCGTGCTGAAAACGAACATTATCATAGATAGTCACTAGTGGAAAATTAGCTTTGTCGTATGGAGGTAATGTATTACTTGGAGATGAAGACAAACCGTTCCCGATCATATTTGGAACAATGATAAAATAATGATCAGGATCAAGAGCTTTGCCTTTTCCTATGAGCCATTCATTATCAGTGTGTTGCCCGGCAAACCAAGTAGGGTAAACAATGACATTACTTTTGTCAGCGTTTAAAGTGCCGTATGTCTTATAGGCAAGGAATGCATTTGGAAGGTTCCCTCCCGATTGTAAAGCTGTTTTTTTAAGTGAGTAAACATCGTAATCTTTCATTTTTCCACTCCTTTTCTTATAGGTAAATATGTAAATGGAGATAATAGTAATCCTCCAAAAAGACATTTTTTATGGGTGCGTAATGATGAAACAAAACTCAAGCTTTGAGTAGCTCAACTTTCATGATGCTTTAATGAGATAGATTCTTAGATCCACTTTCAGAAGCAAACAAAATTGTTGCTATTAATAAAGCTAGGATCACAAAGCCTAACCCTATCCATCCAAGGCTCAAAACAGATGATATGTTTATTACATACCCCCCTAAAGCCGATCCTGTTGCAAATCCAAATTGAATGAAAGACGTATTTACACTTAAAGCAATATCAGGAGATCTCGGTACTTGTGTTACTAAATAGAATTGCTGCGCTGGAGACGTACCCCACGTCGCCAACATCCAAATCATGATAACCGCAATTACTCCCACTAAAGATAAAAACTCGCCAACAATAGAAAGGAGCAGTAACATGATCGCTTGTAATAGCAACCCGATAAAAATGGTCAACTTAGGTCCTTTTTTATCAACAGTCAGCCCCCCAACTCTTGAACCCATAAAACTGCTTATACCTGCTAAAAGCAGAAGCCCGCTTATTTGTTCGATGGTTAGATTTGATTGTTCTTGCAGATAGGGGGTGAGATATGTAAATAAGGTTGAGTATCCACCTATATAAAGGAGCGTAATGATTACAGTGATCACCATTTTTTTATTCTTTAATATCAACCATTGCATTCTAATTGTGACAGGTTCTTTTTCTTTTATGGATGGGACATTCTTGTAGATAAAAATAAATGGGAGGAGTGCGAATACGCCAACTACGATAAATAGTCCTCTCCATCCAATGATGCTACTAAGAAAGGTGCCAATTGGAACGCCAATTACAAGAGAACTACTGAGGCCCATCAAAATAATTCCTATCGCATTGCCTCTTTTTTCTTTTTCAACAAGGCGTGTAGCTACAGCCATTGCAACTACTGTTACAATTCCCCCGCTAACACCCTGTACAACTCTTGTAAAGAGCAGCATGCCATACCAAGGACTAAAGAATGATAAGAATGTACTTAAGATAAAAACAAGAAGTGTGGTTAGCAATAGTTTCTTTCGGTCTACATTAATGGTCAGAGCGATAACAATAGGTGCGCCAATTGCAGCCGATAGAGCAAAAGTCGTTACAAGCAAGCCCGCTACAGATGTCGATACATTGAAATCGTTAGATACCAGTTGGATAATCCCTGTAATAATGTATTCAATTGTTCCGATAAGAAAAACGGCAAACGCCAATGAATAAATAAGCATTCTATTTTTCATGGTTGTTCTCCTCACCCTCAATCGGAATTTGAATCTCGATTAATTTTATTTCTTCATTCCCCGACATTGGCAAATGTACTTCTCTTCCAGGTTGATCTTTTTTCACATGGTACCCATTTCGCTCAATCCATAATGCTAAGTCAACGCAAGCAGTAGATGCAATAGCCGAATCCGAACGAAAGAGAAGCGTCGCCATGGATGATTCAGCGGGTAAAGATCTTACCTTAAGGTTTTCTGGAATAAATGTGCTGCCACTTTTATAAGCGTAACCAACCTCCAATTCAAACTCATCATCTTCGTTATTTGATTCTCTCCATAAAACGATTTGCGGACCAGTAATGAATGAGCCGTGTTTTTTTTCTAATAATTGATTGAGTGTGCAGAAAAGATCTGGTATGTCTTGCGTTGAACCAGTTGAATAGAGCGAAATAACATCTTGCGGTTCAATGGTTTTAATGATGACCTCCTGCTCCTTCTCTGTGCGTCCTTCAGCTTCAATCAAATTCATACGTTCTTTAATTCGGCTTAATTTCGATTGTTCAGCTTCAAGTTGTTGCTTGATCTCAAATTCTTTCAGTTTAAACATTCCACGAATCTGTTCCAAAGAGATCTCTTCATGAAGAAGATGAGCAATTTGTTGTAAAGTAAAACCTAATTCTTTATAAATCAGGATACGGTTTGCTTCAAAAAGCTGCTCGGCGGAATAATATCTATATCTCGTGCCCTGATCGACTTTAACTGGTTTCAAAATCCCAATTTGGTCATAATATCGCAATGTTTTCAATGGAATCTTGCTCAACATGGAAAACTCACTAATTCTAAACAATGTAACTCCTCCAAATCGTATATTTGTTTGAGTATATACCTTCCAGTATGGGGGAAAGTCAACATTTATATTAAAACAACCAACGTTGTGGACTAATTCATTCTCATAAACGACTCTATCTTTATGATAAGATTGTTTAATAAGAGTAGACCCTAACTGCTCTTTCAAACGATCAGTAATCTCAAAAGAAATCGAGAACTATAAACTTGAAAACAGAAAAAAGGAGCGTCCCAATAAATGATTAAAAAGGGATAAAAAAATGACCTCAGCTCAATACTGTGGTCACATACTAGTTACTTAGGTCTTCTTTTTATTATCTTCTATTTTATGGGACAGTTCAAAATCGCTGAGTTTCTTTTTTATTTTACATGAATCAACTGAGACTCACCGTTCATTCTTTCTCAACACCCTACCTGTAACTATGTCAACAGAATGATCCATGTCATATCTAGCTCTACATGCTAGCTAAAACTTTTCATTTAATAAATTACACCTCATAATAACCTTGTAGGTATCCTATAGAACAGAAGCTTTCATTACACTGAAGATGGTGAATAATATGAAAAAATCAAACAAAAAGGGCGTCACGTTACAAGAAGTAGCCCGGCATGCAGGTGTATCTACTTCAACGGCTTCACTCGTTGTTCGGAATAACCCTAGAATATCAGAGGCGACAAGAAAAAAAGTGCTCAATTCAATTGAAGAATTAGGCTATGTCTACGATCGAGTCGCAGCCAATATGCGCTCCAAGAGCTCTAACATAGTAGGTGTCATCGTAACAGACATTTCCAACAGCTTCATTTCTGAATTTTTGATAGGTGTACAAATGACATTAGAATCGCTTGGTTATACAGTCTTACTCGGAACGACTTTTGATAGTGTCTCCAAGCAAGAGCGACTCATCTCCACCATGGTAGAGCATAGAGTAGGTGGCATCATATTAAACCCAGCATCTAAAAGCTCAGACAGAACAGCCCGACAGCTGAATAAAATAAGCATTCCGAAAGTACTGGCGAATCGAGAGCTTGCCGATGTGCATTCTGATTATGTCGGTGTCGACTATGAACAAGGAACATGGATGGCCATCCGTCACCTCATCCAAAAAGGGCATACACGGATTGCCTTTTTAGGAGGGATTAAATCGTCCTCTACGTGGATTGAACGTATGAAAGGATTTAAAAGAGCGCATGAGCAGGCAGCATTAGCAATAGATGACTCCCTCATTATTGATATTGAACCTACACGTCAAGGTGGAAAAAGGGCATTAGATCAGGCACTAAATAACCCCAACCCGCCCACTGCTATTTTTTGCTTTAGTGATCTAGTGGCTTTTGGTGTGATTCAGGAATTGGCCGCGCGAGGAATCAAGTCTGGAGAAGACATAGACGTTGTTGGATTTGATAATGTGCCTGAATCAGACATGTATCATCCTCCACTCACAACCGTCTCTTCCTTCCCCAAGTCTATTGGTGTTAAGGCAGCCAATCTTTTATACGATAAAATGAACGGAAAAGGCAGTGAGCTTCAACGTCTCATTTTAAAACCGGAACTAAATATACGAGAAACTTCAAAATAAAGATGGAAGGTCATCTATCTACAGCGAGGATTGTTTCACAGTCCTCGTTTTTTTATATTTTCCTCTCTAAACGTCCCCAAAGCATCAATTCTTTATTTCCTCCAATTTTCTTTTTTCAAAACACAAATTCACAAACTTGACACATATATCTGGCAGGAGTATATTTATCTCGTTGCTTCTTATTTAGTATATCGTTATACCTAACAATTTGCTAAACACCCATACAAAGTAATCATCAGAAAGATTGCCCTTACCGCTCTGATCAAGTGCTCTAGTTTCAATCAATCTGTTTTACTCGTGGACGACCATTTTTAAACAAGGTCTTTATTATTTTATTTTCAGTAGAACGATGTACTAATTCCGGAAGGAGCAGATGGATATTCATCGGTTACCTTTTTATTTGAAAAATAAAACAAGGGATGTGACGAGAAAGCGGTCTACTTGGTTAGATCAAAGGGATGGGTAAGTATTTTTAAAAAATCTTATTAAAAAATATAAAATAGGTCATGCTATCAAAACAAGGCAATACAAACGAATTTAGATCCTTTTCTACAAGAAAAGTTTCAAATATAGGAGTGAAAAAATGAGAAATCCATATATAAAATCATCTCTTGGCATGTATTTGAACTATTTTATGCTCGGCATGATCAACATTATTGTCGCATCAAATATGGACAGCTTGTCAGAACGCTACAGTGTCGACATTCCAAAGATTAGCTTGCTTGTCTCAGCCATCGGAATCGGAAAATTGGTTGCACTGTTCTTCTCTGGGCGTCTTGCAGATCGCTTAGGGCGTAAGCCTGTGATTATTGCAGGGAACTTTCTTTACTTAATATTTTTAATTGGGATTCCAACCACAACGAATTATACGTTGGCCTTTATTTTTGCGATTTCTGCGGGTATCGCCAATTCATTGCTTGATTCAGGTACTTACCCTGCACTCACAGAAGCTTTTCCTAAAAAAGCAAGCTCTGCTTCTGTGTTAGTAAAAGCATCTGTTTCCATCGGTGCTACCGTTTTACCATTTATTTTGGCATTCTTAGTTGCGAATCATATTTTCTGGGGATGGGCGTTCTTTGGATTAGGTCTTTTATATTTATTGGTGGGGATTTATCTCATCTTCATGCCTTTCCCAAATCACCAGATTGCAGCAACAGAAAAAGAACAAGCATCACAGCAAGAAGTGAAAGAACAGCCGAAATTCTTAGGTGAAGGCTTAGCGGTTGTGATCATTGGCTTTACATCTACTGCATTATTTGTTGTATGGCAAACTTGGCTTCCTCAATTGGGATTGAAATTGATTGGACTTGGAGCTAGCCAAGCGACACAGTTACTGTCTTTTTTCAGTATCGGTGCGCTCGTGTCTGTACTTTTACTTTCCATTGTATTGGATAAATTTATTTCGCCAATTAAGGTCGCCATTATTTATCCGATTGGTGCTTTTCTTGCCATGCTGACACTATTCCAAGTGCAAGCATACAGCATTGTGATCATCAGTACCTTCTTCTTAGGGTTGTTTACATCAGGTATTTTCCAACTCGCAATGAGTATGATGATGAAGTTATTCCCTACAAACAAGGCGACGGCTTCTTCATATGTCAATATTGCTGCGAGTTCAGCATTTATCCTTGTTCCACTCATCACAAGTGGTTTGGTCAGCTCATACGGCATCAAGATGACCCTCTATTTTGACATGGTCATCGCCATCATTGGTGTGGCACTAGCCGTTTATGTACTTAGTCGCATGAAGAAAATTTTTGGATAACGTAATCATTCAATCAAAAAAGATAGAGGAGATGTCTAACATGACAACCGTACACGAAAGAAACATTGATGGAAAAACAAAACTAGTAGGACTCTTAGCAACACCGATTGGTCATAGCCTATCACCACGTATGCACAACCTAGGATACACATTGTCAGGACTCAACTATGCTTATCTAGCGTTTGAAGTAGGAAATGATGAATTAGAAGCAGCAGTAAACGGATTAAAAGCTGTAGGCGCAGCAGGTTTTAACGTCTCTATGCCTAACAAGATGAAAGTCCTTGAGTACCTAGATGAGCTAGACGATTCAGCGAAACATACACGTGCGAGTAATACAGTCGTAAATGATAATGGGAAATTAATTGGATACAATACAGATGGTCTTGGCTATGTGAGAAATCTCATCGAACATGGCATTGAACTAGCGGACAAAAAAGTAACACTTGTTGGCTCAGGTGGTGCCGCAACACCAATTGCTATCCAACTTGCCCAGTCTGGTATTCGTGAAATCAGCATCTTTGCTCGTCAAGATCAATACTTTGTACAAGCAGAAGAAAACGTCAATTACATTAATAATGAGATGAAATCATTCGGCGTGAAAGCCAACATCTTCCCACTAGAAGACAAAGAAACCTTCCGTCGTGAAGTAGCCGAAAGTGCGATTTTAGCAAACGGGACAAGCCTTGGCATGAAGCCACTTGACCAATTAAGCATTATAGACGACACACTAGATGTACTGCGTAAAGACTTAACCGTCACAGATGTCGTATACAACCCGCAAAAAACGAAGCTACTAGCACAAGCAGAAGAAGCAGGTGCAAAAACGATCAATGGTCTAGGCATGATGCTATGGCAAGGTGCTCTTGCTTATAAGCTATTTACAGGCGAAGATATGCCAGTCGATCAAGTCAAAAAAATTCTTTTCGAAAACGACCGTTTCTAACATGATAAAAAAAGACGACCTCCACTATGGAAGTCGTCTTTTTTTATTCGTGGATCATGATACGGCGATAACGATAAAAAATATAAATAGCTCCTAAAATAGCAATGACTGTAATCACTGCATCGAACATGAAAATCTGCAAAATGGTTGAGTTGCTTTTAATCAAACCAGTGACGACCGGTATAACAATCGCCGATACCCCACCTGCTGTCGAGATAATTCCCGTCATTGTTCCTTTGTTTTTCCAGAAGAATTCAGCCATCACCGTTAACGTTAACTGAAAGACACCTGCCGTTGAAAAACCTAAAACAAACGCATTGATCGTACCAATGACCGGTGACTTCACAACCAATAAGACAAAAATAGATATTAACGTGATCATAGGATAGACAAGCAGAATCGTCACAGGGCGGATAAACCGGCGTAACAACCATGCTAGCAGCAAAACAGACAGCAAACCACCCATGCTATAATAACTCAACAGCTTCACTGCACCACCCGATGTCAGTTCCAAAATCTCCTCTCCATAGGTAGGGAGCCAAATCTGTGGCAAGGCATATAAGCCATTTGAGGTAAAACTAATCACAATCAGCGCAATGCCTTCTCTCCAAAATGTAGGCTCAGACGAAAAGCGCGGCACCGCATTATGCTCTGTCACCTGAACTTGCTCAATCTTGCGATGATTCGGGAACGGCAATGTCCAAAGAAACAGCACATTCACAAGATAGATGAGCGCAGGAATAAAAAAGGCATACCCGTAAAATAAATCATGCTCTGCCAAAAAGAAAATAGCAAACGGCAATAGCGTTGCCCCAATCGATATAAATGCCTTCACAATCACATTCGCCGACCCTGAGTTTTGCGGGAAAGACTCCATCAACGCAGGATACGTCCCAGCATCCATCGCTGAGTTTGCAATACCCGCTAAAATGGCAAAGATAAAAGCAACTTGATAACTTGGAGAAAGCGGGATACCGATGAGGAAAACCGCCATCAGCAAACCCGACACCAAAATCACAGGCTTCCGTCCAAAACGATCAGAAAGAACACCTGAGATTCCATAAGTCAGGACTCTCCCAATCCCTAACGCCGAAATAATAAAACTAATCCCCGCACTATCCGTATGCAATTGCTTTGTTAAAAAGGGCATATTAGAAGCTAAAATAATATTAACCATACCTAACAAAAAATAATTCACATACATACCCGAAGCAGTTTTCATATATGGATTTTTCATATTGACCCACACTCCTAAACACCCTAACAATAAAGTGACAGCTTCACCTGACCATCTTTCTCACAAAAAAGAGATGATCCGAAAAGTGATCATCATCCAGATACGCCATTCACCATATATTCTTTTAAATGAATCCAATCATCTTTATTTAGCATGTCTTATTTTACTTCATTCACTCATCATTTCTTCAATTCATGATACTAACAGTCATTTGTATAATAACATGAATTGTGGTGTTAGTTAATTGCTTAGATTTTAGGGGATTGGGTTTTGTACGCTTTTTTGCAGAGGAAAACTAAAAAAGTGGTAGTTAAAAACACAAACACTTAATTGCACATGAACGTGATATTGTTATGAATGTACGAATTAGGCTATCCTGATATCATAAAAATCTATGGATTTATAGACGAACCTCCCCTATAATGATACATTGAATGTATCATTTTTTATTTGGGGTGGAAATATGAAAAAAGAAAAAAATGTACAGCCCATTCGTTCCTTAAAAGACATTCAAAAAATGAAAGACTCTTTATTTCGCTATTGCTCATACAGAGACTATTTTTTATTTATTTTTGGAATCAACACAGGGTTGAGAATATCAGATATACTTCCCTTAAAAGTAAGAGATGTAAAAAATAAGACTCAAATTCAAATTCAAGAGAAAAAAACAATGAAATTCAGAACTATCTATTTTAATGAGTACCTCCAAGAAGAGATAGACAAATACACGGTTTTTATGAAGCCTGAAGAACTCCTTTTCCCCTCAAGGAAGGGAAACAACCACATTTCTCCTACTCAAGCTTATCGCACACTTCTAAAGGCCGCAGAAATCGTTGGAATTAAGCACACAGGCACAAGAAGTCTCAGAAAAACATATGGATATCATCACTATAAAAAACATAAAAATATAGATTTCTTACAAGAATTTTTTTCCCACCCATCTCCAAATATAACAAAGAAATATATAGGGATTAGACAAGAAGAGACTGCAAATAAGCTGAACTATTTAAATTTATAAGTATCTGGAGGTTTAAAAGTATGTTTAAAACAGAAGAAAGAGGCAGAGGCAAATTTAAACCTGCCCCCGATTATGATATAAAAGATGTAAAAAATCTCCTTATTGATAAAATAAAGGAAGAAGCCCAATTAATAATAGATGAGCCACATGACTATGATATGGATAATCTAAATTACAAAGCTAACAAAGCCAATGTTTTGGGATTATTTTGTGGTGCAGGTGGACTAGACCTTGGACTGGAATTAGCAGGATTAGATGTAACAATTGGTGAACAAAAAAACAATGAAATTTTTAAAAATAAAGATTGTTTTAATTCCATCCGAGAAAAAGGTATTTTCCATCATCTCTATTCCAACGATATATTCAAGGAAGCAATAGAAACTTACCAGCGGAATTTTCCCAATTCTGTTTTCACTCACAATAAAGATATTCGTAAAATAAAACTATTTCCAAAGGCCGATTTAGTAGTAGGAGGTCCACCATGCCCTGGATTCAGCGAGGCTGGACCACGACTGGTTGATGATCCACGGAACTTCTTGTATATCCATTATATTCGTTGCTTAATGCAAGTACAGCCAAAATTCTTTATTATGGAAAATGTAAAAGGAATGTTGACGCTAGGTAAAGGCGAAGTATTCCAGCAAATTAAAGAGGATTTTGAAGCCGCGGGATACCGTGTTTATTATAAACTTGTAAATGCACGTGACTACGGAGTGCCTCAACTTCGTGAAAGGGTCTTTTTAGTAGGTGTGAGAGAAGATATTGATTTTGAATACACCTTTCCTGAACCTACCCATGGGGAAGGTTTACTTCAAAAACCCTATATAACTTTAAAAGAAGCAATAGGAGATTTAGAAGAAAAACCCGGAAGATATTTCACAGGTTCTTATTCGACCATCTTTATGAGCCGAAACAGAAAGAAAAAGTGGGATGAACAAAGCTTTACTATTCAGGCAAGTGGTAGACAAGCTCCTATACATCCAGGTGGGCTACCAATGAAAAAAATTGATAAGAATAAATGGATATTTCCAGATGGTGAACAAAATAATCGCAGATTATCAATTAAAGAAATTGCCCGTATTCAAACTTTCCCAGATTGGTTTGATTTTAGTGACGGAGAAAATACAAAAATGTCAATCAATGGACGTATAGATAAAGTTTATAAACAAATAGGAAATGCAGTTCCAGTTCAATTAGCAAGAGTAATTGCACGCCCTCTTGCTCAATGGCTGTATGAAAATGGATACAGGGGGGAATAATATGGTTCAAAATACACCTCCGACCAATGTTCTAATCGCACTAAATAACATATTGAATCGAAAAATAAATACACTACCCACAGTTATTGACCACAAAAATAATAACAGAGTAAACAGTGTAGGAGATTTATTAGAGTATTATGTGAAAGATGCTTTTTGTGGTAAAAGCACTGATTTTGAAATGATTGATAAAAAATTAATAGAATATCAAAATGTATTTAGCTACTATGGTAACTCAAACAATCCACCTGATTTTGTTGTTCAGCATGGCGTAGCAGTAGAAGTTAAAAAAATTGAAGGTAGAAATGCAAATGGGATTTCTCTAAATAGCTCCTTTCCTAAAGACTATTTATATCAAAACGACTTACGTATAAAAAAAGCCTGCCGAGAATGTGAAGATGAATTTGGCGGTTGGGAAAAGAAAGAGATGATTTATGCTATTGGGAATGTTGATAAAAAACATATTCATAGCCTTTGGTTGGTTTATGGTGACTGTTATGCGGCTGATAAAGATACTTATGAAAAAATAGCTACTACCATAAAACACGGGGTTTCATTAATCCCTAGTGTTGAGTTTGGTGAGACGAAGGAACTCGGTAGAGTCAATAGGGTAGACCCTCTAGGAATTACCTATCTAAGAATAAGAGGTATGTGGGGTATTGAACACCCCTCGGCAGTTTTTAAACAACTATTAAACCTTGATAATACAAAAACATATATTTATGTTCTAATGAGGAAACAAACCCATGACCAAATAAAAAACAAACCTGATCTCAGTGTTTATCTTAATGAAAATACTTTAACTATTCAAGAAGTAAAAATACCTAATCCCATTAATCCTGCAAAGAATCTAGATGCCATTTTATATTCAGCTGTTCTATAAAAAAGAGCAGTACACACTTATAAAATAGCAATTATTTTGAGTTCTATTCTGTGGTTTAGAATCCTCCACTTACTAATGAGAAGGATTCTATTTCCTCATTAAATATGCAATATTTATACATACAATTTATCACCATGAAAATTAACCCTTTTGGTAGAGAATCTCGCTGATTATTTAACTTCCCCCTACAACACAAGTATCCAATCTACTCATTTAAGCTCACATAATAATACCTTCAAGTCGATACCTAATTATAGGATTAGTTTAATTTACAAATTCTAATGAAACAACATTGTTCTCATTTATATCGTCTGTATTCTTTATTTCAAGCAAGCCCATACTTTTCTTAAGCTGCTCTTTAACTTGTTTACCTTTGGTTAAAAGTGGATTGGAGAATACCAACTCAGGTGATAGTTTATTATTTTCTATACTCCAATTAATAAATACTGATAAATGTCGATTACCCTCAATTTTATCTTCAAAACTGCGATAATTAAGTGCCTTACATACAAAAAAGACATTCCGATTATTTTTAGCGAATTCTTCCATTGAAATTATCTTATCTACTGCGTCCTGAGTCGAATGTACATATGCAACATCGCAACTAATAATACAATTAGCAACACCAGAATCTTTTATAACTATTCCATTAACCTTTGCATTTTTCTTTTGTTCATTTAATTTTTTACCAGTATATACTTCTAAAACTTGATCCATTGTCAAATTAGCTAAACCTGATAAATCACCACTTGATTTATTTACTAATTCAAAACGCCATCCCAAAGTAATACTTCCAGCTGATGTTCTTTTTTCAGAGTTTCTAAAAATATAACAACGATCCGAAAATTTATGCTTTATTGATGACGTAAAAGATTCGATTATAGATTTCCAATCTGATCCGAAAATTTGTTCTGCACGCTCTTCATTCATTTTATTTTCTAAGAAATCTGCATTATCTTGTTTAAAAGATATCTTAAACTCTAAATTGCTTTTATTATCTAATGAAATACTACTAACATAAATATCTGTTTTCGGTTCACCTTTTGAAGTTTGTGGCTTACCAGATTCAATTATCTTATATTTAACTCCCTCGTATTCAAACTCATTATTAGGTGAAAATAAAGATAAAAGATATTTTTCACTTTCAATAAATTTACTCAAAAAAAAACCTCCTCAACTTAGTATTATAAATATAATAAACTATATTTATCAGGTCTGTCTAAATAAATCAAATTCAACCCTCTTTTAAGGATTTTCCACAAAACGCTATATAATGATTGTCCTAATCCAATCAACATAAATGCTCATTATGATTCATTAGTTCTACAAAAAGAATGGCAGTCATATAGTCTTCTATCTCTAACACTCTTCTAAAATTTTATTGTAAAAGTATTAACTCCAGGTCAGAAAAGTAAAAACGTATTAGCAATAAACCCTTCCTTTTCTAGAATAAAGTATCTCACTATTGGAATAATCATTACAATCACTGTATTTTGTGAGTTTGAGTGCTTTTACTCTAGAAACCCCCTCTCATGTCTAATAAAAGAATAATTGTTTTTTGTACTTCCGATAACCTCTCTCAAACAAAACACAACTAACAAAAACCCGAACAAGCACTGCCTCCAGTGCCCCATTCGGGTTTTTCATTCATCTATTTCACTTCTTTACCATTCGTTGCAATGACCTTTTGGTACCAGGCAAATGAATCTTTCTTTAAGCGTTTCATTGAGCCGTTTCCTTCGTTGTCACGGTCGACGTAGATCATGCCGTATCGTTTTTTCATTTCGCCGGTTGTGAATGAGACGATGTCAATGATGCCCCAAGGTGTATAGCCGATGAGGTCGACGCCATCGTATTCGACTGCCTTTTTCAATGCCTCGATGTGTGAAGCTAAATATTGAATTCTTTCAGCATCATGAATGGAACCGTCTTCTTCTACCGTATCAATGGCACCAAAGCCGTTTTCGACAATAAATAATGGGATTTGGTAGCGATCGTAAAAGCGATTTAATGTATACCTTAGGCCTGTTGGGTCGATTGACCAGCCCCAATCACTTGCTGTGATATAAGGATTTTCTACACCATGTGGCAGTGCGCCATTGACGATGTCACCGCTATGATCAGAAACAACGTCACTTCTGACCGTTGTGGACATGTAATAGCTGAAACCTAAATAATCAACGGTTCCATTCCGTAAAATCTCTTCATCGCCTTCTTCAAACTGAATATCATAGCCTTCTCGTTCGAATTCCTTTAATACATAGTTCGGATAGGAACCGCGAACATGTACGTCAGGGAAGAAGTAACGCTGTCTCATGTATTCTTCTGCAAGCATGACATCCTCTGGATTTGATGAGAATGGATAGATCGGTACATGTGAAACCATGGCACCAATTTTGAAAGCAGGATTAATTTCTTTCCCTTTCGCTACAGCCAATGCACTAGCAATTAGCTCATGATGTCCCGCTTGATACATCACTTCTTTGGCATTTTCGCCTTCTTTGACAGACACACCAGAGTTCGTCCATAAGAAGAGTGGGTTATTGACATCCATCTTGTTATTAATTTCGTTAAAAGTCATCCAGTAAGTCACTTTTTCTTTGTAACGATTAAAGCAAACTTCTGCAAATTTGGCGAAATAGTCGACGACCTTTCTGCTTCTGAATCCGCCGTATTCCTTTGCTAAATGTAGCGGCATTTCAAAGTGAGACAATGTAATGACAGGCTCGATCCCATGCTTTAACAATTCGTCAAAGACATCATCATAAAATTGCAAGCCTGCTTCGTTCGGTTCCTCTTCATCCCCTCTAGGAAAAATGCGGCTCCAGCCGATTGAGGTTCTTAAGCATTTTAAGCCCATTTCTCCAAACAATGCGATGTCTTCTTTATAACGATGGTAAAAGTCAATGGCTTCGTGGTTAGGATAAAATTCATCCTCCTCCACATTCTCTGTAATTTTCCTCGGCACACCATGCGCACCTGCTGTCATCACATCAACAACGCTCGGACCTTTTCCGCCTGCATTCCATCCACCTTCAAATTGATGCGCAGCTAAAGCGCCTCCCCATAGAAAATCCTTTGGTAATGTCATTATTATTTCCTCCTATTTTACAAACGTCATTAACACTTCATCTGTTTGAAGATTTACAAGACTAGCAAATTGCTCGTACACCTCTCCGACATGCTGACCAATGACAATTTGAAATTGCCCGCCATTTTCGACAACGGTAATGACACCTGGCATCGCATTAATGTCTTCTTTCGCCTTCGGATTCGATCGCTTCAGCACTAACCGCAATCGTGTGGCACACCTCGTCGCACTAACCACATTCTCTTCTCCACCAATTGCCTCTAAAATATCTTTTGAAAGCTTTTGGTAATCTCTCACTTTTGACATATAAAAACCACCTTTAACCCACAGTGTATGTATACATTATAATTATACCCATACAATTAATCAATGCATGCACAAAATAAATTTTTCTACATCAAAATAATTTGCCTATGCTATAATAAAGGGATAATAAAAGTGAAAAACAAAGAGGAATGCCCATGTTAAAGTATCAACAAATCGCAATCGACATTGAAAAATATATTGTTACTCACGAGCTTCAGCAAGGAGACAAACTGCCAGTTTTAGAAACGCTCATGACCCAATTTTCCGTCAGCAAAAGTACGATTATTAAATCATTAGATTTGTTAGAAAAAAAAGGCATTGTGTATCAAGTGAGGGGCAGTGGCATTTTCGTCCGAAGACATAGAAGAAAAGGCTACATTAGCCTTTTATCGAATCAAGGATTCAAGAGAGACTTAGAGGAATTTCAAATCACATCAGAAGTACTAAAGCTAGAAGTCAGAAAACCAACAGAAGAAGCCGCACTAAACCTAAATATCAGTCAAGACGACGACATCTACTATCTCCAACGCATATGCTATATTAACGGACAAACCCTTTGCCTAGAAGAATCGTATTATCACAAAAACGTCATCCCCTACATCAACACAGAAATCGTAGCGGACTCCGTTTTTAAATTCATTAGCGAGGGGCTTGGCCTAAAAGTAGGCTTCTCTGACCTGTATATGCACGTAAACAAACTAAACGAAACCGAAGCAGAGCACCTAGGCCTCAAACTAGACGATCCCGCACTCTGTATCGAAACCGTCTTCCACCTAACAAATGGCCAACCCTTCGACTTCTCAAAAATCACTTATAACTACCTGCAATCGCAGTTTTTTATTCAGGCGAACAATTATTATGGGTGATTGGTGCGGTGTGATTCCTCCGAAGGTTTATTGAAAATACAACTTAAAAAATGCCGATCAATTAATTGAAATGGGATTATGCTAAATTTAATCACTAAATTTTTGCAACAAAATGACCCCTAAGTCGAAAAACTTAGGGGTTGAACTAATCACTTCTCAATATCTAAACTCTTTTCACAAAATCAATTCAGTGTTCTGGCTGATGGCATTCATTGAATCGTCATCTAGCCTCTATTCCCAATAGTATCTACTATAAATCATTACTTATAATAATTATAGTTAGCGAAGACGTTATATTTTGGTTTTATATACCTTTAAAATCTTTGTGTTTAATTCACTGATCTCTGAGTAATGCCATTCAAACGTCGTTAAAATTCTATGAAGTTCAAATAACATTTCTTCTACTTCATTACCATCATTTTTATTTACTGAACTAAACTTATTTAATAAAATATCTAAATCTCCAGTTAAATCCCTAAAATCTTCTATATTATCGTACTGTTCATCTAAATCTTCCTTTGTCACAATATTAACTCTTGAATTAAGATTATCCAGTATGCTCAATACCTCTGCTAACTTATTATCCATTTAAATTCCTCCATTTTCATTTCCATCCCTTAACCACACGCCCAAATGCTTTTTTAGTTTTATCAGTGTTTAAAGTACCATCTATATTCAATACGTATTTCACATTACCTGTCTTATCAATTACTTCTAAATGGTCTTTGTGTAATGCGTCAAGATAAACACCATAACCTTTTTTGAGATATTGGTTATTAGTTTTTGTTTCTACTTTATATATTGATTGTCCATCATATTTTACTTTTGATTTTGATAGGGAATTACTTATTGATTTGCCAAATTCCTTATCAAAAAACTCGTTCATATTTGAAACGGGTTTTACATTACTCTTAACCCCCATCTTACCATGAAACCCTTTCACCCCAAACGGTAAAAGCATCCCCAGCGCCGCATTCATACTGGCTTCCTGCTGTTCTTTAGAAATCTTATTTCCAAACATATCTCTGCCTATGATCGCTTCACTGAAGCCATTTGTGGCTGTTAAGCCGTACAAGCCTTTTTGGGATGCTTTCAGGACATCAAAGGATTTTTGGGATGTTTTATAAATATCGACCGCTCGGACTGCGGATGTCGTGGCTTGGGTCGTTTTGTAGATGGCTTTCCCGCTTTTGAAAACGCGACCTGCCCAACCCACAATTGGGATGTAGCCTGCTGCTGCCATGCCGCCTGCGGCGAATCGTTGCCCTGACGTAAGCCGTTCACCTGTTACTGGATCGACACCTGTAGCGGCTCGTTTTGCATCGTTCACACCAGTCAATTCATTCAGAAGCATTCCGCCATAATCAAGCGCTTTTTCGTGCCAAGGACGATTTTCAAGCGCTTCTTGTTCCTTTGCAATTTTACGTGCTTCTTCTTGATCTTTTTTGATTGTGAGATATTCAGAAGTTTGCTTCTGAATATCGTCTTTTGCTTGATAGATTTCGCTATTTTGATACGCTTTTCGATCAAAATTCATCGGTGAAATCGATTTTCCGTCATTTGTCGCATTGATCATTTCAGCGTACAATGCCATTGTAGCCTCTTCTTCCGCTTCAGACAAAGCATATTCATCTGTTAGATTTTGATCTAGCTCTTTTAAATCTTTCAGCGTCTTTTTCCGCTCTTCTTCGGCATCTTCTATCTTTTCGTCAAACGTTTGACTATCAAACACATCAAGTGAAATGAGATCATCTATGTCTTGGAAAATGGTTTTGAGTGCTTTCTTTTGATCAGACACAATGCTTTTCGCATTCTTAATGCCCATCTCCACCTGGTTATTTAAAAAATGTTCTTCAACGAAGGTATCGCCGCCAAAATTTGCATCCTCCAGCGTGCCTGAGACACCTTCGTGAAAGGCTTTTTGCTTATCAATAAAACTGATAAACATATCGACATTTCCGGCTAGTTCTTTGTAAAAATTTTTAATATTATCTGCGCCTTTACCAGTGAAATCATCACCTAGGTTTGCCACACCTTGGAGTGCTTTTTTCAGATCCGTCATTTCTTCTCTTAGTGCTTGATAATGCTTGGCTCTTGCATCCATGGCATTTGTTAGTGCTTTTGCATCAAATATCTTGCCCAGAAAAAGTCACTCCCCCCAATATTGATCATTAAATCTATTTTACTCTTATCCACATAGCTAAAAAATTGGCTTTAAGATATAAAAACATAACTAAAATCTGTCTCACACTCTCATTTTTTAATTCCTTTAAACGTCTATACATATCCTCTATAATAGTTACACTATCCATTTAGAACAGCCTCTTTAATAAAATCACCCCGTTGAGCTTTCTATTTTTCAGAACTTATTGTTTTTAAACAAGTCACTTCATTATAAAATTTGAGATATTTTGCTAAATTTATGATACGATAACAGCAAAAAGACATACAGGGGCTAGTCATATGAGTGAACTTTTGTTTGAAAAAAGAGATTTTAATACTGAACAAATGATTGCTTTGAAAGTATCTGAGTTCAATAATCATCCGATTGTCTATATTCTTTATAACGAAAATAAGAAACCAACTGCGTATATTGGGCAGACTGTGCAAGCTACACGGCGATTGAAGAATCATTTGCAAGACTCGAAAAGAAAAAACCTGACAAAAACCATTTTGATTGGACATGAACGCTTCCATCAATCGGCATCCTACAATATTGAGACAAACCTTATTAATTATTTTATTGCAGAGAATCACTATCAATTGCAAAATGTCAGCCAGACTCGATCAAGAGAGATGCATCATTATTATCAAAAAGATTTTTATAACGAACAGCTTTTTGAAGAAATCTGGAACCAGCTTCGAACAGAGAATATTGTGAGTGACACCCTTGAGAGCCTTAGAAATAAAGACATTTATAAGCTCTCTCCGTACAAAGAACTTTCTCCCCAGCAGGTGGAAATTAAAAACGAAATTCTCGATTTTTGCAAGAATCATATCGGCAAACCAGGAAACCATGTCATTTCAATAGAAGGAGATGCCGGAACAGGGAAAAGTGTCTTATTGAGCTCTCTTTTTAACACCCTTCAGGACTTATCTAAGGATGATAGTTCGCTTTTAGAGAATAAGAACAATTACTTACTTGTGAATCATGGAGAAATGCTGAAGACATATAAAAGCATTGCGAACAGCTTACCGAATTTAAAGAAAAAAAATCTGATGAAGCCGACCTCTTTTATTAACCAAATGACAAAATCGAGGAGAAGCGCTGATATTGTCTTAGTAGATGAAGCGCATTTACTTTTAACAAAAGAGGATAAATACAATAACTTTCACTATCAAAATCAACTAGAAGAAATTATTAAAAGAAGTAAAATCACAATTGTTATCTTTGATCCAAAACAAGTGCTAAAAATTAAGAGCTATTGGAATGATAGACTCCTTGAAGAGATCACCAATCAATATCATGCGAAAACCGTAAAGCTGACGGAGCAAATGAGAATGAATGCAAATCCAGAAACGCTAGAATGGATTGATCAATTTGTCTCAAAACAACTACTTCCTTTACCTGCTGAAAAGAACGATTTCTTTCAGCTTGAAATCTTTGAAGATTATGGAAGATTTAAAACCGCCATTAAGCGAAAGGATGATAAAACAGGTCTATCACGTATTGTTTCGACCTTCGATTATATACATAAAAAAGATGGAGATACTTACATTGTCGATGAAGAAGGTATTAACATGCCGTGGAATTCCACAAATGATAAATGGACATGGGCAGAGTATGCTGATTCGATCAACGAAGTGGGTTCGATCTATACAGTTCAAGGTTTTGATTTAAATTATGTTGGGGTGATTTTAGGACCTTCTGTCAGTTATGATGAGGAAAACGATAAACTTCTCATTGACACCTCGAAATATAAGGATAAGGGGGCATTCACCTCACGAGATGACATGTCTCCTGAAAAAATCCAACAGGTAAAAGAAGAAATTATTTTAAACTCAATCAATGTCCTGATGAAAAGAGGCATCCATGGTCTTTATATTTACGCAACAGATGCAAAATTAAGAAAGAGATTAATAGAATTAAAAGGGAGGGGAAAAAATGAGTGAGATCAAAGACTTAATCAACACCATCAATCAATTTAGAGATGCACGAAACTGGAGGCAGTATCACAACCCAAAGGACCTCGCCATCTCCATCTCTATAGAAGCAGCCGAGCTACTAGAAGACTTCCAATGGAAAAGTAGCGAAGAAGCCCTCAAAGCAAATGAAGAAAACATTCGCGAGGAAATTGCAGATATTCTTATTTATTCGCTGATGCTCTGCTCAGACCTTGATTTGGATGTGAAAAAGATTATTGAGGAGAAGGTTGTGAAAAATGGACGGAAGTATCCCGTTGAGTAGTGAAGGAATTTTAGTTTACTGACAAAAAGTCATACCTAACAAAGGGAGGGGATTGTCACGATATCCTCCCTCATTTTCCTTATTTTTGAGGCAACGTGAAAGTCACAGAAGGACCATTGCTTTCTTCAATCTTCATAAATATCTCATTAAGTACTTCTAATGCTCTCTCTTTCGATTCATATTTCCCTAAAGTTTTACTCCATTGATCCAAAGATGCACTACTGATGACACCTTCTATCTTCTTTCCATTCGCAGTCACTTCTTTTACATTCACTAAACTTTGATTATTTTGTGTAAAAAGCCATAACATCACAAATTCCTCCTTGAATCGATTATAGTATATTTATCATTTTATTTGATTATTATAACATTTAAGTTAAATAATATAATAAAATGATATGCCAAATCAATGATTCTATCAAACATGCAAGAGGTTGTTCATTTTAGATGAATGGAGGTGCTGCGGATGAAAAATACAGTGACAACAATTGCCGTGGCTTTTACAGTGGGATTGATTGTTTATTTTACTGAAGATCGTTTGAGTGGCTTACCTTTATTCGGTCTATTATTTATAGGGATTTATACTGTTGAAAGAGTATGTCATTTTCTATTTCAAACGTATGCCAGACAGCGTGATGAATAATAGTATAAATGACGGCATGTGATTTTTAATACGTTACCTTATAAAGTAATCATGTCTTTCTTTTGCTCTTTACTCGTTAACCCATCAATCCCAATGTTTATATATCCACCTACACTCATGATTAATCACCACGTACTCCCAGATAAAAAAGGGAAGCTAGACATGACCTCTAAAGGTCTATCCGTCTAGCCTCCACTTTAAACCTTATGTTCATTCTGATCTACTTGTAATCATTTAATGGTCCTTTATCCATCATCACATCTATCATATTTGAAGACTTCATCTTCAGTTTTGGTCTACGCTCTGAATTCGGTTTACTATAAAGCTCCAATGGACTTATGATCACGCCATCTTGTGTATTCTGAAGGATGCCTGGCACACAGGAATAGATTTGATCATTATCATTAGCATTCTTGGCGTTTATCGTCACAGATGTTCCCTGGTGATTATCTATACTCATGGACACTTTATATCTATAGAATGAACCTGTTCCGTTCGACTGGGCAGAATAAACCACTGGAACCACTGCGAGAATATCATCATTTAACCTTAATTTAATGACTTCTGTCTTGGTTGATTGATGATCTCTCCCAACATCCCCCATATGCTCCACCGCTCCATTGCCATAATTTCTGAGGGGAGGGGTTCCTTTCGCCCCAAACATGGCTACATCTACCTGCTTACCATCCTTTGTATAAACCAAAGCATATATATCATAATCTGTCCCAGACTTCCAAGAAACTGTAGCCGTAATTTCTGGTGTTTTCTCAATGATAACTGGTTTTTGACCTTTGTCGAGACTGATTTTACCCTGTACCTTTTCAAGACTTATAGGCGACACCGCGGTTTTTCTTTCTTTCTCTTTAAGAGGTTGTTCTTGAATTGTTTGAGGTTCAGGCGGCGTATTCTGCTCATCAGGCTCAACCTCAACTCCGTAATTTCTACATAACCCTTCAAGCCCAGAATCAAACCCGCGCCAGATTGACTTTGCCTTTGTCTCGCCATTTCTTAAATATAATTCTACTACGACAATGCCATTTTCATTTGTAAAACTAGCTGGCGTTAATTGAATCATCTGCTGATCCGTATGTATCTCAGCCTTTAAATTTTTCACATTAGAAAAGCCTGTGTTATGATCCTCTGTCAGAGTTATAGCGATTTTTGTAATACCTTCAGAGACTTTACTCATGTCAAAATTCAATTGATGAACTTTTGTATTGCCCAACACTTCTGATGGCAAAAGAGTAGCAACACCCGACATGCTCTCTGGTTGATTGTAAAATATAATTCCACTATCTCCTTGTACCTGATCTGAATCCGTTAAAAGAAAAGCCGTTAAGGAAATGTCTATTGTGTTAGACATTTCGTAGCTAACCGATATATGACCCTTCGGAGAACTTAAAACAGTGTTTGCCCCCATCTGAAGAAATTGATTCATTTCAACAACCCCCTATATCTCTATCTATTACCGTTTATCACTTTTATAGATAGATTATACCAAAAGATGTTGTTGGAATTGTTAAGAATCTTTGGCACTTCTTATGAAAGTATGATTCGAAAGCGATTTCTCACAAGACAAACCACTAATTTTTGACATTTCTATATAAAGTCTTCAAGGAATATTTTCATCTAGTATTGCTTCTCATTCCGAAGCTTTTCTCGTCAATTGATTCATTTCAATTTTCACTATCATGACCAAATCTATATAAGTTAGTAACGAGACGGAGTTTAAAGTACCATCTATATTCAAACGTAATCTACATACCCTGTCTGATCAATTGCTTCTAATTGATCTTTGTGTAATGCGTTATGTTACTTTTCAAATGGGAATGTTAGTTTCATTTCTTCCTTTTCTAAAGATGTTGTAACCTTCGAGTTAACAATCATATTATTCTTATCTTTATTAAAATCTAATTCAATGGAAATTGTTTTTTCTGAAGAATCACCATATCCTAGTATTACTTGTTCTTGGTTGTTAATGTTTAAAACTAGACTAAATTCTCCATGATCTTTTTTTACATGAATATTTTCTGTGCTATTTTTAATATTTTCACTTGAAAAAAGTATATTTTCTGTTTCATGTTCCTTCATTACAATGGATATTGATGAATTTAGTGTTTTTGATGTTTTGATTGTTAATAAATTTCCAGAATTATTCTTATTGAATAGGAGAAATAATGTGATCGAAATGATTGTTGCTATTACTATGATCGTACTAATTACTATTTTCTTTTTTGACATGGAAAACATCCCCTCGATTGAACTTTTTATCATATTTTACTCTATAAACATATTAAAGGATACAATCATACGGGAATTTTTGGGCGTATATTTTAAAAATGCACCTGAAGAGCGGTTCTTGCGATGAGTGAGATAATAGTTTATCATGTCGATGTTTTTACAACAGAAACATTCGGAGGAAATACAGCAGGCGTAGTATTAGATGGAGAAAAGTTAACAGAAGATGAGATACAAAGCATCGCAAACGAATTTATTTTATCAGAATCTGTCTTGCCGCTACCTTCATACCAACTCTATCTGGATACCAGGGGATTTTTTGATGAATGAGACATGGAAGAAATCTTGGCGAAAAACTGTAGAAAGGAGCAATTTTAATGCTCACCAATGGAAAAGCAATGAAGAAACCATAGAGGCAAACAAGGAAAACATCCGAGAAGAAATTGATTAAAGTTGGATAGAAGTATCCAGTTGATAAAAGAAGGAGAGCGCCATGAACACTCTCCTTCCTTTCATTTTTACCTTGAAGAGAAATTCCGTCTTTCACAGAACCAAATGTAGAATCCTCATCTATCTGCTCTCATTCAACGGTGTAGAATGAGATGAACAACTGTAACAAACTAAGCATTTTCCCCATTCATTTTCTTTTTAAAAGCAAAAATGGCGATAGCTACAGTAACAACCATATATCCAATCACCCACCAGAGATGCAGTGAAATTGATGCATAGTCTCCAGAAAGGGCAGCTCTGCTAGCGTCTACTGCATGAGCAAATGGAAGTGCGTATGCAATATCTTTGAACCAGCCTCCTACTAAATTCAAGTCAAACCATGTACCACTTAACCATGCGCTCATATTAGTCAGTAGTGCTCCACAAATACCACCAACCTGTTTGTCGTTAAATATACTTCCTACTAAGAGTCCTATTCCTATAAACAGTAAAGATGTTGGTAGAAGGACAAGAATTGATAGCAAAACATTGGCACTAAAAGGTAATCCTAAGAAGAGTGCTGCGATAAAGCTAATGATAACTTGAACAATTGCTATGGGTATGAGCGGGACAATATACCCTACAATATAGTCTGAGGCAGAAAGAGGTGTAGTAAACAATCGCATCAAAAATGAGGTGCTCCGATCTTTAGCTATTAACATTCCAGAGAATAGTGAGATAAAAGAAAGCCCGAAAACGGCTATGCCAGGAATAAGTTTATCAATAACAAATAAATCAGTTGGAACATTCGCTTGAATAGCATGAAGCAATAATAAGATAACTAACGGGAAGCCTATACCAAATGCTAAGTTTAACGGATCTCTCAAAATCTCTTTACGATTACGTGCAGCAAAGGCTAGTGACTTCATCTAGTGACCTCCTCATTGGTAGCTAATGAAATAAAGGCATCCTCAAGTGATTTGGTGTTGGTGCTTTCCATCAATTCAGTTGCTGTTCCAACTGCCTTTAATTTTCCTTTCACCATCGTCCCTATTCGATCCGAAAGCGCTTCTGCTTCCTCCATATAATGGGTCGTGAGAATGATGGTCATGCTCCCCTTTAATTTCTCAATAGCATTCCATAGCTCACGCCTTGCGATGACATCGAGACCGAGAGTAGGTTCATCAAGGAAAAGTATCTTTGGATCTGTAATGAGTGCCATTACGATACTAAGTCTCCTTTGCATTCCTCCTGATAAAGTTTTAGCCTTCATTTTAGATACCTCCGTCAGACTAAACATACGAAGCATTTCCTCCACTTTGATAGCCACCGTTTTCTTATGGAATCCATATATTTGAGCGATTAATTCAAGATTCTCTTTAACGGATAAATTAGGGGCTACTGCCGTTTCCTGTGGTGAAACATTGATTTTTTCTTTTACTGCATGAGGATGAGAAACAATACTGTCGCCAAGGAGAATCGCATCGCCCGTAGTAGGGCTGCTGAGGCCAGTCAACATCTTTATCGTTGTGGTTTTACCTGCACCATTCACTCCAAGTAAAGCAAAAAGTTCGCCTTTTTCAATTGAAAGATTGAGAGAATCGACCGCAATCTTTTCTGCGAATTTCTTTGTTAAATTTTTTATTTGAATAGCAATCATTCCTCATCCTCCTTGTGTTCCTGTGCTTGAAATATATCCTCAGCAAACTGCAGGAAGCCCTCGTTTTTTACAATGGCGATTCCTTGAGCCTCATCGCCCAGAATCAGCAGACTATCTCCAGAACAAATGTTAAATATCTCCCTAGCTTTTTTAGGAATCACAATTTGTCCACGTTCACCAACCTTTACAAGTCCAAATATGTGTTTTCCTTTTGGTTTCATTCCTATCTCTTCTGTGCCATTTAAATCATTCACTAGATCATCCAACGTCACTTCGTATAATTCAGCCAAAGCCTTACAATTATTGATATCCGGCACAGTTTCTCCTGATTCCCATTTCGCAACCGCTTGCCTTGAAACACTAATTTTCTCAGCCACTTCTTCTTGTGTGTATCTCTGTATTTTTCGCATCTTTTTTAAATTCTTATTTATCATACTTTTCACACCCTTCATTATCATTATATAAGACTTATTCGAATCATCTACCAACTGAACATGACATCAGAAGTTATCTTCAATTTACATTTGGTTAAATGCCTAAGTTTAACCTGAAAAGTCCCCTCGAACTTAAAATGAAGGAGAGTGCCATAATCCACTCTTCTTCATCTCAACATTCACTTCTAAGAATAAATCTGACTAATTCGGCGGTGTCGACGAAGAAGATCTAGATGCTGCCTCATCTGCCTTCACACAATCAATTGCGACGACTAATGCAACCATCAGAGGCTCCATCTCTTCTTTTAAAATATCAACCTTGTAGCTATCACCCCAAGTGAACCATTCTTTGTTCACCTGACCGATCACTTCGCCGTTCTGCAACACTTGGAAATTCATATCCCACCAGTTACCACGCACTTCTATCCCTGCCGCATCAATTGAATATTTGGCTTTAAAGAACGTAAACTCTTTTTTGATGGTCAACACTTCTTGGCCATTGACTTCAACTAAAAACTTCGGTAACAAACTAAACATCTTTTTCGTAATAACGGCGATTTCGTCTCGTTTTGTATTCATAATGGTGAACGTCTTCGGCATCTTCATAAAGCTTCCCTCGACCACATACACATCGTTCTCCTGCTGATCCTTTACCGTAAACCTGCCACTGAGACTAAATACCTTTTGCTTGATATAAAGTTGTTTCATACAGTACCTCCAATTAGGATGAAAAATTTATCAGTCTTTATCATGTTCTTTACTTTATACATCTGATTATACCCAAAAATAGAATGTACAAAAAAACCACCTAATACGCAGGTGGTTTGCGGTCACTGATCCAGTTTCAGAGATTCCCCTTCAAATGTTTGGAAAGCATTTTCCCTTCCCATAACGACCTCCTTAATTTTTAAATACCCTCTTGTATAAGGAATGAAGTCCCTTTCTCCCCACATAAAATGATAGGACTTCAGATCATCCGTTTCACACATGACAAAGTCTGTATAGTCCTTTCCTGTCAAGGCTTCTGCATCAAAAAACGCACCGTCTATTTCTGCATCATTTCTTACAGCGAGGTCGCATAAAAGAAAATGGTCATTTTAGAGCCATCAATTGAATTAAACAGTGTGATTTGGATGGAGGAAAACAACGACCTGCAAATCAAGCCGACTTGGGATTGTGTCATTATTGTTAATGCAAAAAATATGTCTGTCACAGTTCGTGATGCAGAAGATGTTGTAGGTTTACCATAAAAATTAAAAAGTCTCGTTTGAGGGAAATCACTCAAATGAGACTTTTTCTGTTTAGTTACCTCAATTATTTAATAACCATTTACAAAGTAAGCAATGGTTTCTAATTCATCTTCTTTAAGTTCTCTATTGATGTATCTTTTATATTCACTTATGATTCTCTGCTTATCTCCACCGCAAAGATCGGTAAATTTCGCAATCATTCTAAGCTTGTCTGTTTCCTGATGAAACTCCTCTTTTGTTAATGGTCGTTGGTGTGATGGAATATACGTATCAGCATCAAAAGCATCTAACTCATCTAAAAGACGCAATGTTTCCTTCATCGTATAATGTACTTTTTCGGCATACATTTTCGGATAAATGCAATCACCAAGAAATAGAATTTTCTCTTCTTTGATATACACGATGACTGAATCTGCGGCATGATCGCCTCCAACATATTGAACGATACAGGTTACCCCGCCAAGATCAATTTCCACCCGGTGTTCAAACGTTACATCCGGTAAGACAATGGTGATATCTCGATGATCCTTATATTCTTCCTTTATGGCCTTAGCACAGAACTCGATTTCCGTTCCTTCCTTCACCCGCTCATCAATTGCCTCATCTGACCACGAAAACGGAAGAAGCTTCTCCATTTCCTTTCTTGTCTTTGCAGAAGCAACCGAAAGCGAATCAGGCAACGCTGGCAGACCAAAAATATGATCCCAATGCCAATGCGTGAGGACAACCATATCAGGAATCGAGTTCTCATGTATTAATGTTTTTTTGATGAAGTACTCGGCATGATCTTTTGAGTTACCAGCATCAATCATTAATGTTTTGTTACTGCCTACGACCATGCCTAGAATGGGGCGGTCGGTAAGCGATACTGGCGTGATATACCAAAAGCTCTGACCTATTTTGTTAATTGAGTGCATAGTGTACTGCCTGCTTCCTATTATTTAAGATCCAATAGCGTTTTTTACTCAAATTGCATATCTGTTCTTACCCTTATTTATAATCATTGATTGACTATTTATCTATCAAGGCATCTATAATTGGGATACTTCATCTTTAATTTAGGTCTGCGCTGAAGGTTTTGTTTTCTATACAGATGAAATACTCCAAAATAAACCATTTTTTAAATAAGAAAATATTTGTGACAGTTCGTTTCTTTGAGGCAGAAGCCCAGTATTAGCACTTTCTTTTTATCTTTTAAATGAATCCTTTTCTTTTTAACTCCTCAATCACCTTTGATTCCTCAGCTGTTGGAGTAGGTGTTTGTTTTTCTTGTATTGACAATTCTAATTGGTTTAATCCCCAACTATTTAGTATACTCCACAACTGGTCAGAAATTCTAATATCTCTTTCTCTAATCTCATCAAGGCCCCAATCGTTATAATGATTGGAAAGGTTTAATAATAACTGTACTTTTGATTTCTCGTAACTTTCTTGTTTCTTTTTAAAGTATCCATTACTCGCAATAATGTTTAATTTCTTCTCAAAAGGCACCTTATTCCCTATATGTTCCACTAACTCTTTTACTTCTTTATCCGAGTTAGTAGGAAAATAACTAGATTGCCATTTTCGAGGAAGAATGTGCTCTATTTCCCATCTATCAGGAAGCAAAACCTCTTGATTTTGATACGCTAGAATTTTTAAAATCATACGAACAGTATTGCGATGAGCAGTCTTAATTTTGGTTTTTAATTCTTGTTCATCTACAGTAGAAAAAACGAAAGTTGGAGTAGATGATCTAATAATTTCAGCATTTAAATTTAAGATGCCTCGCTTTACAGCATTTATAGTCGGTGTCACTATATACCTTGCTGCTAACACAGCTAGTAATTTCTTGAGGAATTTTAAGAATAGTTCCTCAAAGTCTTGCGCCCCCCTATGTTTAAGGTAATAAATAACTACGGGATACTTCCAAAATTCATTTGGATATGAAGATAATTCATCAAGTACTTGTTTCACTTCAATATTTTTAGACCAGTCTTCATCTTCAATTTCTACACGATTATTGATGACAAGCCATAGGTTCAGCACCGTACGTAAATTGTCCATCAATTCGCTCTTATAAAGCTGTTCAAAATTATTTTTTGAATAGTATTTTCTTATACCCGGAGTCGTTGTATTTCTATCGTTTTCTAACGCTCTTATATAAAACATATAGTAATAGAACAATTTTTGAATACTTTCATTCGCATTGACAGCCTCATCATCAAGTTGTTGCCACTGTTCAATAAACTGCGCTTTTCCTTCAGCATCCAAGTGGTTATAAATCTTTGCTTTAAAAATATCTGCATCAGATAGAGCGAGTCCTCTATCGTTTAAAGTTGAGAAGATCGTTAAAGCAGTATCTTGAGAATCTGCAGTAATTGGTAGTAGAATTGCTTTGTTTAAAGCATTTAGGATGAATTTGAAAAACAATAGAGGCTCATTCGTATTAAATTCCTCTATTAACTTTAAAAATAACTTATAGTTCGACGAATAGTTATCTTTAGCACCTTCTTCAAGAATATCGCTTGTCAGAATGTTAAGAAATGTTTTGTTTCCCTCATCCCTGATTACCCTAGATTCAATTAATGTTTTTCCGTAATCAACTTCCGCAGTTAACTCATCCTGCTCCCACAGAGCTGATTCAATTTGTCTCTTGAAATTTTTCACTTCTTTTA
Source organism: Bacillus sp. NPDC077027 (assembly GCF_050269555.1). Classification (NCBI taxonomy): domain Bacteria; kingdom Bacillati; phylum Bacillota; class Bacilli; order Caryophanales; family Bacillaceae; genus Bacillus; species Bacillus sp. NPDC077027. The sequence continues at coordinate 860,047 of NZ_JBNNIO010000002.1, forward strand.
TCTCAGTCATTGAATTAAGCTTTGAGTAAAGTGCACGAAGCAATAAAAACAAAGAAGTGATACGCTGTTGACCATCTATAATCTCTTGTTCATTATTCTCATTTTCGTATGAAACAATCGTTCCAAGAAAATAAGTACTTTCACTACCATTTTTCGTGTAATCCACTAAATCATCAAAAAGTGTTTGAATTTGCTCATCAGACCATGCATATGGACGTTGATACTCAGGGATAATGAATTTGTTCACTTTTCCTGTTTCTAATAATTGTTTAACACTCTGCTTATTCACTTCGATTGTTGTAGCCACAATTATTCTCCCTTCTGTATGTTCCTATCAGTTTAATTCATTTAGCAAAAGCCCTTATTTACAAGGGCTTTTAATATTCTTTATGGTCTAAGTTCAATCTCTACATTTAGCTCTATTAATTTTGAGAGATCAGGTCTTTACTCTTTACATCTTCAAAATACTGAGTAAACGAAGAAACGCCTGAATAAGATATTGAAAGGTATTCTTTAGCACGAGTCATTCCTATATACATTAGCGGTACTTCTTTACCTTGATCCTTTTCATATTTATATGGCATTAAATCCGCTTTCACAATAAATACTGAGTGGAAATCAAGACCTTTACTACTATCAAGGGAGCAAATTTTAACCGTTTCTTCCTCTGGATTAAACTTATGTTTTGTTGCACCATTTTCAGTTATCCAATTGTATGGAATATCCTTTGCTTTAAACGCCGTTTGAATCGCTGATATATATTGGCTGTTATATCCCTTTATACGGTATAAAATGGCCATTTCAGAGTATGGTACGTTTTTTTCACAGTGTTGATTCACTATTTCTTTAGTAATTCCCTCTATTTCTTCTTTAAATGTACTACATCTTAAAATATCTACCTCTGGCCCTTTACGTTTCGTCTTTTTTGGAGGTATGATTTCAATTGTCTCTGTCTGTTCTTGTTTTAATTTAAGTTCTAAATTGCTATGGCTATCGTAAAACTTCCATGCAAATGCTACAATCTGTGACGTATTACGATAATTTATATTTAAGATTCTAGATCTACCTCTAAAATCGAGTCCCGTATCTTTTACATAACTTCTACTTTTCCGATAAATATTTTGCGCTCTATCTTCTACCAAAAGCAAGGATTGCGTCTCTTGATTTAAGCATAAACTGATGAGATGAAGCCAGCTCCCTTTAAAATCTTGCCCTTCATCTATTAAGATGGCATCATACTTTATAACGGTTGACGCGTCATTTTCTATCTTTTCAATATACGTTTCAACTTCAATATCAGTAATTCCATGGTCTTTCTTAATCCATTGGTGAAAATTTAGAATTTGTATATTATTTAAATTCGGTGTTTGATTAGGTTCTGATGTTAAAATCTCACTTGGTTCGGTGTATTTAGAATGAACCATCTGTTTAATATTTTGTTTCAAAGCTGCATTGTAACAGAGTATCAGTATTTTCCATTCCGGGTGTTGTTCTGCTAACATTTTTGCTCGAGTCGCTAAGATTAAGGTTTTACCGCTCCCTGCTACTCCTCTAATTAAACGATGTTTATCACCAATCTGTTTAGCCAAGTTTTCCTGGTGCAAATCCATCGTTTTGATGTTTCGAAAAGATAATAACAGTTTGTCTTGGTATGGGACTGGTTCACAACCTGCCCCAACGCGTATTTCTTTGTATAGATGATAACGAATCCTTTCTAATTCGTCAGATGATAGTGGTGTATTTAACTTAAAAGGCACATGAAACATATCAACCAATTTTTCTATTAAAATCTCGTGATCAAATTGATCATTATCCGGATCAATCTGATCACGGGATAAAATAAATTGTGGATCAATGACTTCATATACTTTGTTTTTTAAAAGTTGCTCTTCATGAAGTCGAGTAAATACGACACCATAACCATAAGGAAACTTTAATTTAAACTGATATTTCCCTTCTGTATTGATTAAATCAATGTCTTTTTCAAGCATTTCTTTTATTTTAAAAGCATACTCTCTTGATTGAACTAGAGGACTCTTAACTCTATGTAAATCACCAGACGAGTCTAAAATTCCCCAGGTATTGTCGTTTAGCTCTCTTATTGTATTTTTGGTGTAATCTTTTACTTCCAGAACTAATACTCCTAAATCAGGACCGACTATCACAAAGTCTGGTCTAAATCCATTGATATTAGGCTCATAATGAACAATATAATCCTCGGGTAGATATTCCTTTAATGTTCGAAATAAAATTCGTTCCCCTGCAGTCGCAGTACTTTTAATAGTTTCTGGTACAGTAATCGCCATGTATACTAACACCCCTCTAATAATCCTTATATATCATATATCGGAATTATTTGGGTTTTATAAATAAATGATTATGAAATAATGAATCTTACAATATATCGGTTTGTTTTGAGTACGTTTATTTGCTACTCTAGCCAAAATGATAAGGCTGTCGTTATATAACTAGATGACATCTCAAATCAAAAAGCTCTTAAATTAATAATTTAAGAGCTTTTAGTTTAAGAATTTTCAGATCCATCCCCAGCGACAGGTGTGATTTGTTTTTTTAGTTGTGACTTTTATTTTTATTAATTTTGTGAATGATCGCTTTATATACAATATATATTAGATACATTACATAGCCTAAAACAAATGTAATGATTAAATCTTTAAATGCCAAGCTTGCCCCTTTTTGTGTAATGATACTCCAAATTAGGGGGAGTATTTCTACAGTGAATGCCAATGCAGCTCCTAATAATGAAGGTAATACGATAAAAGTAATAACAAATGATTTAAAAGATTTAAGCATACTAATCTCCTTTGAGAATTTTTAACAAGAGTGAGTCATTTCTAGATTAACTCTTTTACTCCACATTTAGCAACACTTCATTGGTAGCCCCCAGGTAAAGCGACACCAGCTAATTTTTTAATTAAAAATTTAGTAGCACTTTTACCAAGATGTTTCTTAATGTTGTTATACATGATTGAAGAAGCTTTTTTCCAAGCATGTGATTTTAATGCTTTTTTCACTTGTTTGTTGTATGCTCGTTTTACTACATCTAATCCTACTGCACCTCCTGTAGAATTAACAATACACACTCCAAAAGATGCTACACTAAGCGAATTAGCAATCATTGCTTCTTGATTCTTTGGCTCAGGTGATCCGTATTTCGCTTCTACTTTGTTTACATCCACTTTTATTATTTCACCCTGTTTATTCACAGTAGCAGCTTCCGTATATAAAAATTCAAGCTGTTCTGCCATTTCATTAATAATTTCTTCTTCAGTTAAATCCTCATCAGTTTCATCGTTAATGTTGTCATCACTTTCAATATTGTCTTGTGAACCCATGTTTTCAATACTAATTGAATGGAAATCTTTTTGTCCTTCAATATTGAATGTCTCTCTTGCCTCTGTAAATGGGGCAAAGATAGTAAGTGAAAGTATAATTGCTACAATTATTATAATAGTTTTTCTCAATCCAAATACCTCCAAAATATAAATAATAGATTTCATTCACCCGCATTATATCGAAACTATATATCTATATTTACATTAAAATAAGCTTAAAATTTAAATAGTTGGAAGTATTATTACTATTAAAGAAGATTTATATTGGTTTTATTGATAGCATGATTAATTATTTAGATGTATTGAATACTGAGAGATAAAACCAAAATTAGATAATAAAAAAAGGATAGCCTATAGCAATTAAATGCTATTAACTATCCATTTGCTTCATCTATCTTAATTATAAAAACCTCACCTACTTATGATAAGGCTCTCCGTGATGCCTTTAAATGAGGTTATTTAAAAACCTTGGTGGAGACCAACCTCTACCAAGGTTCTAAAATATTATTTTATGTTAGAAGATCTCTAGAATTACATTTAAATTAGAAAGTGCTTATCACTCTTCACAAAAACTAATGATTTCCTTCGGTACAGGTTCAAATATTAATACCTCTGGCTTTGGATAAGGTCTTTTCCTCAAATAATCTTTGAGTGGGATCATACTTTTCCAGTACTGCTCAATCCAATAATCAATCGTTTCTCCAGTGTCAAAATTTAAAGCTTCCTCATCAAACTCTTTCATATCTTCATAGAATGCTTGATCATAAATAGAAAGTGAAATTTCACTATCAAATACAAATATCTTGTCCGTAAATATAGGGAAACAAAAAGACTCGGAAAAACGATTGATTATATCAGCGCCTATTGCTTCTTTGAAATGAATCCATTTAGGAATATCCGAAGGTCTTAAGTTTTCTGTTCTCTCTAATTTCACTCTTCCACCATTACTATATCTATGATTTGACTTCGTAGAATATTTAATGCCACTGTTCATGACTTCCTGCTGTGAAACATGAAACTCATGACTCTCGGGAAAATTTGCATGGTATAGTAAATCACGCATGTATCTCATCTTCTTATTTCTTGATATATGAGTTTTGGTTGAACCTTTTTTATGACTCAAAAGCAGTTCTTTCTGGGAATACTCCTCCCTCTCTGATTAGGCAAACTGCTAACCTTTGAGCAGCTCTATCAAAATAAAATTTTGAGGGAATATTCTCATCTGGTATAGCTTCTATTTCTGAAACTTTTCTCGTCAATTTATTCAATTCAATTTTCCCCATACTATTTTCATTTGGACCAAATCTATATATGACTGCATCTTTATTTTCAAATTCTTTTAGTAATAAGACGTATGAAGCCATCTTCATTCCTCCTTTAATGGATACCAAGGACGACCAGACTTTACTGTTTTATCATGTGCTGTCCTATAATTTGTATTAAAAATCCCCTCGAACTTTGATTCAAATATTTCATGATTTAATAGTGCAATATCATTCTTATTATAACTTCCTTTTTGTAGCCTGTCCCATGCCTGTGCAATTTCATAATCAGGATCAAAGCGTCCGACACCATGCTCCTTTATGTGTTCCTTAATAAATAAATGCTCTTTAATTCTTTGAACTCTTTCTTTAGTCATTCCTGTATTTTTAGAAATTAACTGAACATCCATTTTAGATTTTCTAAAATTAGCATACATTTCTTCTGCTCTATCAAGTTGTTTTAGATAGTCATCGATTGAAATTTCCCTACCACCAGTTTGAATTCCATTTGTACCCTTAATCCCCATCTTCCCATGAAACCCTTTCGCCCCAAACGGCAAAAGCATTCCAAGCGCCGCATTCATACTTGCTTCCTGCTGTTCTTTTGAGACCTTATTTCCAAACATGTCTCGGCCTGTGATTGCTTCGCTGAAGCCGTTAGTGGCGGTGAGGCCATATAAGCCTTTTTGAGATGTTTTTAGGGCGTCAAAAGACTTTTGGGATGTCTTGTAAACGTCAACCGCTCTAACTGCGGCTGATGTGGCTTGGGTGGTTTTATAGACGGCTTTCCCGCCTTTGAAAATGCGTCCTGCCCAACCGACGATTGGGATATAACCCGCTGCTGCCATACCGCCTGCTGCGACTCGCTGGCCTGGGGTTAGCTCTTCCCCTGTGATTGGATCGACGCCCGTTGCGGCACGTTTTGCATCGTTCACACCAGTCAGTTCATTCACGATATTTCCACCATAATCGAGTGCTTTCTCATACCAAGGACGGTTGGCGAGGGCTTCTTGTTCCTTTACGATCTCGCGGGTTTCTTCTTGTTCTTTTTTGATTTTTAGATATTCAGAAGTTTGCTTTTCAATATCGCTTTTTGCCTTGTAGATTTCGCTATTTTGATACGATTTCTTGTCAAAATTCATAGGCGAAATCGCTTTTCCGTCATTTGTCGCATTGATCATTTCAGCGTACAATGCCATTGTAGCTTGTTGCTCCGTCTCTGACAAAGCATATTCATCTTTTAAATTTTGATCAAGCTCTCTTAGGTCTTTGACCGTCTTTTTTCGTTCATCTTCCGCATCTTCTATTTTTTCATCAAAGGTTAGACTATCATATACCTCTAGAGAAATGAGATCATCAATGTCTTCAAAAATTGTTTTGAGTGCCTTTTTTTGATCCTTTACAATGCTTTTGGCATTCTTGATGCCCATATGTACTGCGTTGTCTAAAAAGTGTTCTTCTACAAAGGTATCGCCGCCAAAGCTCGTATCATCAAGTGTCCCAGAAACACCTTCATGAAAGGCTTTTTGCTTATCAATGAAGCTAATAAACATGTCTACATTTCCAGCAAGCTCTTTATAGAAACTTTTAATGTTATCTGCACCTTTCCCAGTGAAGTCATCACCGAGGTTTGCGACGCCTTGTAGTGCCTTTTTTAAATCGACCATTTGTTCGCGAAGTTCCTGATAGTGTTTTGCTCTTGTATCCATGGCATTTGTAAGTGCTTTTGCATCAAGTATTTTATTCAGGGAAAGTCACCACCCTTTATTTAGTTCACATGTATTATTTTACTATCTCTCTCTATCATTTGGAAATATTTCGAGTTTATTATCAAAATAGCAAAAAGCCACACGCTAAAGCTGTGCAGCCTTTTGTGACTTTTAGGTTTTCACTGGATTCGACTTTGTCCTACTTCACATCATCTCTTAAGTTGCATAAGTTCAGCCAATACATCATCAGAGTTTGTCAGTGTTCTTGCGTTTGATTGAAACCCCCGTTGAGAGATAATCATCTCGGTCATCTCATCCGATAAATCTACATTAGACATTTCTAATGTACCTGATCTCAATTTGTTATCATCATTTGGATCATATTGCTCATCACCAGAACTTGCAGTTTTACGATATAGGTTTCCACCGATCTTGTCCAGTCCTGCTGGATTATTGAAGGTCGCTAGAACAATAGGTCCTGCTTCTCTTAATGTACCTTCATCACCGACAATCGTATAATAAACCGTTCCATCTTTCCCAATTGATTGAATATTAACATTTGGGCGTTCCTCTCCAGAAGTAGCATCCCAATCAGATGGCTTTGGAATCATAATAGATTCTAGAAGAATCGTGTTATTAAATGGTGGTAATATTTCACCTGTTTGATTATTTCTAGCTAATCCTTTAATCGGAACACCATCTTGATTCACAAGTACACCATCAGCTCCAATATAGAAGTTACCTGCTCTTGTAAATGTTCTTGTATCATCCGCTCCTTTTTGAACTATAAAATACCCTTCTCCTTGGATTGATACATCTAGTGTTCTTCCCGTGGTTTCAAGACTGTTTGGAGCCTGTTTAGTATGAATTGCACCTACAGATACACCTAATCCAACTTGTTTAGAATTCTTGTTTAATGAAGCAGTTTCCAGTGTTTGGCTCAGCATATCTTTAAAAGTAACCTGATCTTTCTTATAAGATACAGTGTTTACATTGGCAACATTATTACTTATAACATCAAGTTTTGTTTGAAAGGCTTTTAAACCAGAAACACCAGAATACATTGACCTTAACATGTCTCTTCCCCCTCTGCTTTTTCTCGTAATGTGTCAAAAGGAACAAATACATCTTTTGCTACCTTTGCAATGATCATATTTCCACTAGCATTAAACGAACCATTAATCACACCACCAGCAATTGGGACAAGTTTAATTAAGTTTACAGCACCTTTTGATCCGAACTTTGTTACAAGTCTAAATCCAACTTTTTGATTAATCTTCACCAGTAGTTGTCTAGGGACTTTGTGTATTGTAGTTACAACCAGTTTTCCTCCTATAGTTAAACTCAATTTTTCGATTAGTTCTATTCCACTCTTTCCAATTAAACAAATGTATACAAATGTTTTCACTTTATCGTCTTGCAAGTCGTATCCTCTTAAATAAGCAATACACGCAATCATACGAATTTGATTATATAAATTAGATACCATATCTGTTGGGACAGCAACAGGCAGAGTCACTACACCACCCACACCAGTTAAAAACCCAGTTGCACCGACTTTTGCGGTCTGCCAACGTATTAAAGCGTTTACTGCATCTTCTCTAGATCGATGCTTTTTCAAATAATCCTCCGCTAACTGCTTTGCAGAAAGTGAGGTTGAAAAACCATTCAATGATTTCTCAAAACACCAGTCAAGTAACTGCACCATTTTGTGTTGATTTAATTCTTTCCCCATAGAATTTACACCTTTCTATATCTAAATCATTTTCTTTAGCATTTCTCCGTTAACTTTAAAATGAGAAGGGACCTGAAATTTTTCCGATAATACATCAATCTTCATCTCCTTCTGTATGAGAAAAACATTTGGTAAACGCTCTTTTGTTATTTTTTCTTTCAAAAATCCTGTAAGATAGAAAGAGTTTTGGTGTAATAGAATATCTACTGGTGCAATGACTATCTTTCCCTTTTCTGAGCTTGATAATTGTATCCATTTTTTCTTTTCAATTGCCTCAGTCAACAATTTTAAGGTGTTCAATACTGACGTTGCATCTTTTTCAGTATCACATTCATGCAAGTACCTTGAAAAAAATTGAGTTGTTTGTTGATCTTGGATAGGGATTGAGAAGAGAATCTTTTCTAATAATTTTCTTGATTCATTTGATGTTAAGCTGCTACTGTCTAACACAATTTTAAAGAGAGCCATCATTTCACCTTTATGTAATTGCATACTCTCGTTTATTGATAGAGTATAGCCTCCTAAACGCCGATCATAGATGAGTTCTAATTGATAATGAAACCTTTCAATATAATATTTCAGATCAGCAACGTCTCTTTGTATCGTCTTGAGCGTCACTTGAAAACGATCTGATTCAACTTGCTTTTTAATCACTTCTTTGTTTAAAAGTTTTTCATACAAGAACAGCATCCGATTAGTTTTGTTTCTTTCAAATTTCAACACATACACCTTTTCTGCAATTATGTTGGTTGTTTTTTACTATAACCAAATACATGGACACAACATGTCCATTCCAAAAAATCATTAGACTGTTTAAAATTCCCCCATTCCCCCTATGATTCTGAAACATACCTTCAAACACCACTTCCTCTCACAAATGACAGATATCAAAACAAATAGAAAAAGGAGTAGCAAAATCATCCTCATTGGATGACTCCGCTACTCCTTTTTCGTTATGAAAATATTTTAAGACTCGATGATTCAACGTTATTTGAATACTTTCAATTTCCCTTTTATCAGATATTGTGATTTGATCAATCATCAACCTCATTAACTGTTTCATTTGTTCGTTGGTCAATTGTTTTTTTAATCTCGTATGAAACTCTTTCATTATGGCTGATACAACATTATAATCTATTGGTTTCGTGTGACTTTCACCTAACTTCTCTGTAATGAGGCGCATTCTTTCCTCTAGCTTTTCTTGATCAGAATTGATGTTTTTCAATCGATTTTGCAAATCTAATTTAGTAATTGTCCTGTCCTCGTAAATCTCAATTACTTTTTGTTTCTTTGATTGCAGGTTTGATAGATCAATTTTCAACTGTCTATATTGTTTCTCTAATTCAGGCATTTTATTCTTTTCACTATTATTGAGTTTAGAAAGAATAGCATTAATAACCTTCTCATTATTCGCCACTTTAGAAATCTGATTCAAAACAAATTTGTCTGCATAATCAGCACGCACTCCATTTGATTGACATACAGTAGACCCTTTATTCTTCCACGCACCACAAACATAATATTCTAATATTCTTTTTGTTCCATCTTTTCTCTTATTGGTTGTTCTTCCTATAACCATTCCTGACCCGCAAACAGGACATTTCATAATGCCCGTTAAAGGGAATTTGCCATTATGGATTCGATTTGGTTTTCCCGATTTACTTTTCATAATAGATTTTGCCTTTTCCCATGTTTCTTCGGTAATGATTGGCTGATGTTTGCCTTTCTCTATGACTGGATGAGGATTAATATTATTGCGTCTCTTTTCTTCCCAATCTCTTCTTACATTAAAACGAATCATGCCTACATATAATGGATTTGTTAAAATTGTTTTTATCGCTGATATTGAAAATGATTTATTCTTTTTAGTTGTGAAACCTTTTTTATTCAAATGATTAGCAATAGATTTATAGCCATGACCTGTGTTATACATGTGAAATATTTCTCTTACTATTGACGCTTCTTCCTCATTGATGACCAATTTAGATTGTTTTCTTTTACGATTATCATCAAAATGACCAACCACATCGTATCCAGGAACCTGTCCACCGTTCCATGATCCTTCTCTTGCTCTTGCAATCATTCCCATCTTTACGTTCTCTGCTATGTTCGATCTTTCAAACTCGGCTATAATCGCCATCATTTGGAATTGCTTAACGCCAGATGGTGTTTCGGTTTCATGACGCTCTGTTAAAGAACGAAATGAAATATGCTTTTTCTTTAACAAATCAACGATAGTTAACAAATCTAACGTTTTTCTTGAAAATCGATTCATTTTCCAAACAAGAACCATATCAAAGGCATGTTCATTTGCATTTCTAAGTAATTGCTGTAATGCAGGTCTGCCTTTTATTGATTTGCCACTTATACCTCTATCATCATAAATTTTGAATACTTCATATCCTTCACGATCACACATTTCTTTCAAAACTCTAATCTGTTCTTCAATGCTATACCCTTCCTCCGCTTGCTCTGTTGTTGATACTCTCACATATAACGCAGCCTTTCTCCGTTCTAATGTCGTATTTAGATCCATTATTGCTTTTGTCGAATTATTCATCTTCCTTCCTCGCTTTTCTTTGATTCTTTATCAATATCACTAATCGCTTCTCTTACAACAACAGTCATCATTTCTATAACAATGTCAAAATCTTTATTCTTATCTTCGTAACATAAATCCATTATCCTCATCCTTTTCATGATATATATTTGATATATTAGTTCTTTCTGTTAAATGAAAAGGGGAATGGGGGAAAATCCCCCCTGCTGCTTCTTATATGGAACTCTCATATAATTTTTCTAAAGATAAAATATCCTCAGAAAAAACAATACAGATCGTATAAACACCATTTTTTGATTGATTACTCACTCTCATTATATTTATCCGAATTTTCAGTTTGTTGTTTTCGTGATGTAGCACACCTTTTTCTTTTAATGCAAGTAGTACCGATTTGTCATTTGGATACCCCAAATGAGTCACTGCATCTTTAAATACGTTGGACAAAGTGTATACGTATGTTTTACCTTTTTCGTATTCAATTGTGCCCCAAACATCAGAGCCACCTCCACTAGATCCTTTTTGATAATATTTTCTACTATGTTGAATGACATAAACCATAAATTGTCTATGAAAATTTTCGCCAATATTTCGATCTTCAAAAGATTTATTCTCTTGATCAATTAGCATTCTCTTAATCTGATCTCGACATAATTTATATCCAAATCCTTTTTCTAAAAGATCAACTGTTGTTAAAATAAGTGCCATTTTTAAAGAAATGCGGTCAACTAAATGACTAACAGGCATCTCTTTTTTTAATTCTTCTTTATTTCTTTCTAGCAACTCTTCCAATTCCCTAGATGGATAACGATTGAGGAGTCTCGCAAATGCTTCTCCACAGAATCCATAGTTTTCTGTCACTGCCTTTTTCACATTTTCTGCATGATTAGCATCTTTAAACCAGTTGATCCCTTCAAATTCAAACAAACGAACCCGAAGCCCATCATTTTTTTCTGCTCTATTAATAATGGATTGCTCTCCAGTGGTTATAATCGTTGTACACCACGTGCCATTTTTCTTCATGGTTGAATCTTGATTAAGGCGTGCTCGCTCTTGATTTTGTGAAAATTCATAAATAAGGGCGCTTAATTTCTTGCTTTCCATCTCATTCATCGTTGTTTCATCGAAGACGATTGGCATTCCAAAGTTGCCATTTAGCGAGGAGATGAGAGCATTTTTTGTTCCATTAAAAGAACGGATAAGACCTTGATGATTACTGTTTGGATTACCAAAAGGTGATACTGCAAGCATACTAGCAGTAGTCTTGCCAGTAGATGAGAACCCATGTATGTGACACATGAGCGACCAATCCCATAATGATTCACCTGACTGATTAAGAAATCCTAACAATGAAGCAGAGAGGCCTATGCAAAGCATTAGCTCGAGAGGAGCATGTCCTAAAACGTACTCCTGTAATAAATTTTCGTACCCTTCAAAAGATCCCATTGGTTGTAAATTGATATCACCCGAATACCTTGATTCAATTCCATTATCATTGATAAGTGAATGGCTTTTATAGTTCATATATCCGTTTATTCGATCCCATCCTAATCCTGTATGGAAATTTCTTGGATGGATGCTCTTCTCATGCTCACTAAGGAATGAAAAGACTTCTTTTGTCTTTTTATCACCAATAATATCCATACCTTGATTCAAGAATTTCTTTATGCTTTTTCCATCTAAATCCGCTCTTTCAATATCCATTGTGATCCAACGATCAATTGACCAAAAAATAATTTTCATTTTTAATTCGCCTGTCTCTAAACAGCGTTCTATGGATTTAATTTTAGCCGCTTTGGCGATATATTTATATTCCTCCGTTTTTTTATCAAATTTACGTAACTGATTCCCTTGAACACGATAAGGGAATAATTCAATGTCCTTACTGGGTGGTACTAGTATAGCTGGTTCACAATTTTTACGTATCATAAATGTTTCCTCCTAATGTTTGACTGTATAGCTGATTGTATAATCAAACAAAAAAAATACCACGGACGTTTTTTTTAGAGGTTTTTGATCAAAAATTGTCCTTGACAGGTAACTATTCAGCAAAAAAGACAACCCTATTATGATTGTCTTTTTATGTCTTGCATTATTCCTGCTGCTTTTTTCATATCTATTTCCATTAATCGAGTTTCTTCTAAACTTTCATAAAATCTTTTTCTCGCCTCATTAAATTCATATTCATATAACTCAAGCAAGTTTATCTTAGGCTCAATATAATCTATCTTCATATTTAATTCAGTAAAGAGGTCTGTAAACATAGTTGCTTCAAATTCCTTAATTTTGTTTCTAGCTTTAGAAGTGTATTTATTAGAACGTAAATTTTCTTTATGTTCCTTGTTAGTATCTATAAATGCTTTGTGTGTGAACTTTTCTTGTGCATTCCCAATAATTTCATGCACTTGATAAAATAACTCTTCATAATTATCTTCTTCATATTTGTTGAATTTATCTTTTCCAGATAGAGTTCTATCCATTTGCATCTTCAATACTTTCTTGAAAAAGTTGAATACTCTTTCATTTTCAGGCTTAAAAAACACTTTAATAACCTCAGCATATATCTTAAAATTTTCTTTGTTTATTCGTAATTTTTCCCCTTTTTTTCGTTGTCTCCCCATAAAAAACTCGATTTTAATTATAAACCGTTCAATTTTTTTCCGATCTGCTTCTAGACTTCTTAAATGATTCTCTTTTGAATAATCTTCTTTATATATCTCTTTAGTCAACTCAGTAATACCATAGGTCACCAAAAATTCTCTCTCCTTTAAATATACTGTGACTATAGTAACACAAAAAATCAAAGACCTTATTTTTAATTTAAAGAATAAGATGGTTTGCTTCTTCATATGCATTAATCACAAACCATCATCTCTAGTTCTTTTTTGGATTGCTCATTAAATAACAGCTATTTTTTTATCGTATATTCTTCTCCCATCTTTTAAGCAAATTAAATAGAGTGGTTGATTCGTTATTGCCTTGGAAGCAATACCTATCAACCACTCTGATTCTTCTTTATAAATGTATGTGTGAATTAAAACAGGATTCGGAAGTGATTCTAAAACATGACTTGGAAAAAGGGCATTATCAAGTTCGTCATGATACAGCAATACTGTCTCGTTTCCTAAATTGTTCAATTCTATTGTCACTCCAAACCTCTTTTTAAATAAATGAAGTAATTGCTCTATTTCCAATTACTCACACCTTCTCTCTACTATAGGGAACTAACTTCCATTGATTCTTTAATGCTGGATATAGAGGATGAAAACCTCTCCTTCCAAAACTAGATTCTATCTCTAAAACATTTGCTTTGTTATCAAGTAATAAAGCTAAAATCATATCTAGTCTTTTCATCGCTCTCTTATTGATATCGGCACCTTTCCCAATCGCGATAATTACATCATCCGAATTTTGGACTGCTTCTTTTATGCATTTCATATTTGTGGTTATAGATTCTTTTGTTTCTTTTCCTTTGATTGTAGGGAACAGATTTACAATATTCACACTACCATATCCCAATTTAAAGAGATTATTCATAACGTACATGGTTGTGTGATCTAACAATATTGCATTTGCTCTTCCTGCCTTTTTCATGATGACAACAGCCTTTTTCTCGTACTGATTCCATTCTTTTTTGATTAAAAACTTATTGTTCAAATCATCATCGTAAATAACTTCTGTCCTGATCATATTTTTGATTAATTTCATTTTTCTGCTCCTATCTAATATATCCTTTTCCTTTCAAGGATGTATACTTTCTCTCTCCAATAATGAGGTGATCCAACAGCTCAATTCCCATTAGCTTACCTGCTTTAGCAAGACGTTCTGTAACCTCCAGGTCTTCCCTTGATGGAGTGGTTTCACCAGAAGCGTGATTATGAGCTACCATGCTGCTCGCTGCAGATGACAAGATTGCTGAATTCATAACTTCACGAGGACTAACGATGCTGGCGTTTAAGCTTCCAATATGGCAGACATTTATCGATACAAGTTGGTTCTTGGTGTTTAAGGTTACAACAATGAGGTGCTCCCAGTCTTTATCTTCTAAGAAATCTTTAGCAATTCATATGCATCTTGTGGTGAGCGAATACTTCTTCTTTCATAAAGAATACTAGACTCTCTGACTAATTTAACTGAAACAATGTTAACTCTTTTCGCGACTTGCTTTTTCACAACGAAGCCCTCCATTTTAATTAATTTTTTCAAATATCAAGTATATAATATAAATTTGCAACGCCATTTAAATACAGATTAATAAATCAGATAAAAATAATCTTCTGACTAAAAATTAAATAAAAAAGCTTTTTTATAGACGTTTATACAAAATAGTTGAATATTTTCTGACTATGTTATACCTTAATATAAGCAAGAGGAATTGAATTTTTTTAACAAAGGGGTTGCTTACTCATGGATGAGAAGGTTGAGCAAAATGAAAATAGTCTTTTTCAAAATAGACTTTCGGTTGCAATATCGGACAGTTTTGTCTCGAGAAATAAGCTGAGAACAGAAAGAAACGCTTCAAAATTAAAACCATCAAGTGGTGAATCTCGCATCTATATTGGTTCTCAAGGGTCCCCGATTGCGTCAAGTTTCTTTTCTTTCACAGATACAATCGTGTATTTAAAAAATGAGTTTGACGCTTCCAACGCAAATTGTTACTTCCGTAAGAGTAACCTTTTAGAATACTTGGAGTTGGCATTCAAGGAATATCATGAACCTGCCCAAAATTATTTCTACGATATCAGTGAGTACTATTTTGAACTAAAGCAAAAAATTGAAGATTACAAAGATGAGAAAATCTTCTTTAAAGTATTCAATCATAGAGGAAAAACAGATACAGAGAGGTTTTATATAAATTCGACCAGTGAAATATGGCGTGTTTTCAGGAGATTGGCACTACCGCACATCTCTACATTATCCATTACAAAGTTAATCGGACCTGATAAGGTGGAATATGAATTCACATTATCAATTAAAGAAAAGTTCGTTGATAGAGAGATGCCTATGGTAATTAGAGAGATTTATGAGGATGCGGAGCAAATCGAAGAAGAAGAAACTGATGTAATGTCGGTAGTTACTTCAAGAAAAGGACAAGGAAAGTTTAAGAATAGACTACTTTCCACAATGAAAAAATGTCCTTTTACAGGTATTTCGGATCCTATTCTATTAAGAGCAAGTCATGCTAAACCTTGGAATTTGTCTAACAACATAGAAAGATTGGATGGTTATAATGGACTTGTCCTCACGCCGACCTATGACGTACTGTTCGATAGAGGGTTGATTAGTTTTATGGATAATGGAGCATTGCTTATTTCAGCACTTGTTTCAATAGAAATTATTGAGAAATTAAACCTCGTTTCTGGAAAGATTTATGATATTGCAAATGAAACAGGCAAACGTTCACCCTATTTGAACTATCATAGGGAAAACATTTTTAAGTAGTAAAATAAGGAAAACACCGAGATAATTAATAACTCGGTGTTTTCCTTATTAAAGTAAAGATAATTGTTCGATGTTATCTCTGTATTTATAATTTTTTCCTTCTGTAATTTCCGGCAAGCTCTTAATGATTGATCTCATTATCTCCATTAGAACGTCAACAACAATTGAATTACCTGCCTGTTGATACATTTGTGTATCTGAAACAACAATTTTGAAACTATCACAAAAACCCATTAGTCTAAGACATTCTCTCGGAGTTAGTTTTCTTATGCGTCCTTCTGTTGTAACATAGTTATCGACTCCAGCACGGTGCATCTTATGCATTGTTGTTAACAATGGTCTCGCAATTTCTAAATCAATTTTAGGTTTTGAATAAAAGTTTTTAGTGCCGCTAGACATGACGTATTTTTCAACTTTTTCAGAAAGGAAATATTTTTCTAGGTCTTCCATCATTTTTTCTTTATCTTTATTTTCTTCAACAAAAACAAAATCTCCATGCCAGTTGAATTGCTGATTGGCTTTTTGGCAAAGTTGTATATCGCCATCTATTTGAGTAAATCTCTTCATGATATTTTTTTCTTTTGTTACAAATTCTACACCTTTTTTATTCAAATAATACTTTCCTGAGACTGAATCTAATAAGAAGTCTTGCATCTTTTTTTCAAGTGGTATTGGGGTAGGGAAGGAAAATTCCTCTTTTAATTCTATATCCTTCCTAAAACCAACAACAAATAATCTCTCTCTATTTTGAGGAATACCATAATTTTTAGAATTCAACACTTGAAATTTCCAATCATAATTAAGGTCATCAAAAACTTGTTGCATTGTTGCCCAAGTATTACCGCCATCATGATTAATAAGTCCCTTAACATTCTCATATATAAATACTTTAGGTTGAATTTCTTTGATTAAACGAGCATATTCATAAAACAAAGTTCCTCTAGTATCTTGAAGACCTCTTCTTTTTCCAACCATTGAAAAAGATTGACAAGGACTTCCCCCAACGAACAAATCTATTTGGTCTTTATATTGTTTCCCATCTAAAAATGAGGCATTCCAGTGGAAATGTTCCTCATTAATTTCATAATTAGCTAAATAACTTTGTAAAACAAAGTTAGACTTCTTTTTTGGCTTATAAAGATTATCTATATATCCTTTTTTCTTACGGAAATCTTTAAGTTTTGATAAATCATCAAGAATTTCAACAGTAGAAAGTCTCTCGATTAACATATTGATTGTATCAATAACTTCTGTCAGATGACTATTAAGTTTTCTTACTGCAGAGGTTTCAACAAAGGCTTTATAATGTACTTCATACTCCTTCAATGAAACTCCAAGAAGGGAATGAATTAATTCTTCATCCTTTAGCCCTTTGTAAAAATCTCTAGAATCTCTTAACAAATAATAAAGATGGGACTTTGATATATCATTTATTTGCATTCCTTGAAAACTTCCAAGAAATGAAGAATACTTCATTTTCACTCGACTATTAGTAATCATCTCTAGAAAATTATCTATTGTGGAGAGTAAGAAACGTTCCTTTAAAATCCTCTCAGCAACAATTATTGACTCGGTTTCTAATTCTTCTCTTCGCTTTTGTATATGTTCAAAATGTTCCTGAATATCAAGTTCATTGGCATCTTTGTAACTTTCATTTGTTAGGCTTGATAATCTTATTTCTAATTCTTCAATTTCTTTATCCACTGAAATTAAATTTCTTTCAATGGTTTTTGAAAAGATATCAATGCCTCCATTATCGCATGCAAAAGATACTTTATATTCAATACCTAATCGTTCTAAGGAATGCTCAATAGCACCTATTCCACTAAAGATGGTTCCTAATTTTAACATTGGCGCTTTCACCCCTTTTTAGAGCCGTTTAATTTAACCTATTTATTATAACAAAAAGAAACGTGTTTGTCTGGTACTAAAATAAGAACATTAGTTCTAGTATAATTTATCATATACTTACCTATAAAACAAAAGAAAAGCATCTTATGATGCTCAGGCTGTCGAGAAAATCTCGACAGCTTTTTTAAAGGTTTAAACACACCGTATATTGAGTGAACTCCAAGGCAAAAACACTACATACTGCTTCTTGACCCAGTTCAAAAGACAAAAATGAGGGTTTTGTAGACACTTGTCTTAAAAACCCTCACTTTCTCTTCACGCTGAGCATCTTATGATGCTTTTTTTGAAAAAACCTCATTTACTTATGATAAGGCTCCCCCCGCATAATCCGAAACGCCCGATAAACCTGTTCCATCAGCACCAACCTCATCAACTGATGCGGAAACGTCATCTTCGAAAACGACAGCTTCTCATTCGCACGCTGCATGACAGTGTCGCTTAACCCAAGCGAACCACCTATCACAAAACACACCTTACTTTTTCCGTATGTTGCCAGTTTATCTATTGTATCGGCTAATTCTTCGGAACTTTTCATTTTTCCTTCGATGGCGAGGGCGATGACGTGGGCGTCTGGGTTGATTTTGCTTAGGATGCGTTCGCCTTCTTTGTCTTTGATGATTTTCATGTCTTGATCGCTGAGGTTTTCGGGTGCTTTTTCGTCCGCTAGCTCAATGATGTCGATTTTGGCATAGGCTTGGAGTCGTTTTGTGTATTCGGCTATGCCTTGCTTTAAATATTTCTCTTTTAATTTTCCGATTGTGACAATTGATATATTCACAGGTCATCCCCACCTTAAGAACAAGTTATTCATATAAGTTATCAACAATTGTGGATAAAATTTGTGTATTTTGTGTCCGATCATTCGTTCCCCACTATATATATTGCTGGTTTGTCGCACAATTCACAGGTTGTGGATAAGCTGTGTGTATGTTCGATTTTTCTGAATTCTGGCGGGAGTTCGTGATCGTCTATGTACATGTCTAGTACGGTTTCGATGTGTTCTTCACATGAAAAAAGTTGTTTGTTCATAACTAATGGTTTCCTCCAATATTTCGTTTGTTATACACATGGTATTTACTCTTTTATCAATATAACCGATTTATACACATGTTAATAGTCCTGTACGTCTTTATCCACAATAAAAAGCCTCCACTTCCTGTGAAGGCTTCCTTCCTCTTCTCTTACAAAAACGGATTATAAAATCTCGTTCCTCTCACAAATGTAATCACGAGCGACACAATGAGTACCACGCCAACAAATACGAGAGCGCCATAATCTGCTTTTTGAAATGATTTCGCTGTATACCAGGTTCGCTTTTTATGCTTCCCGAATCCTCTGAGCTCCATGGCATTACTGATGGTTTCGATTCGTTCAAGACTTGAGAAAATAAGCGGCATGACGATCGATAATGCATTTTTCACGCGTTTTCCTAGTTTTTCGTTTTTCGATAGATCAATGCCTCTTGCTTGCTGTGAGATGGCAATCGTGCGGAAATCCCTTTGAATGTCTGGGATGTAGCGCAGAGCGATGGCAACGGCATATGATATGCGATAGCTGACACCGATGCGGCTAAGCGATGATGCAAATTCGCTTGGATTGGTTGTCACGATAAACAATAGTGCCGCTGGCATGACTGTCACATACTTCAGCGTGATATTGAATTGGTAAAAAAGCTGTTCGAGTGTGACATTGTACCAGCCTGCGATATGAAACAGTTCGTGCTTTGCGCCATAAATGCTAACACCTTGTTGCGGGGCAAAGACATAAATGGCGATGTTGTTTATGACAAGAAAGATCGCCAGAACGATGACCACAAATGATATATCACGAAACTGGACATTTGATAGCCGAAAGAATGCAACGCTGGCAATGAGCATAAAGATGAGAATGCCTGTATCGTAAGTGAGCATCGCTGCGGATGACCATAGGATAAAGCAGATGAGTTTTGTCGCGCCTGTTAACCTGTGAAATGGTGACGGACGGTCAATATAGGACAGCATGTCTACAGCCATGTCATTCGTTCCTTTCTGTCAATCTCAATAAACCTACCAACTAGCTCATTAGGATTCGGCCATTCTGCCTTGATGGCTAATTCATATAATGAGGTTTCTTTGAGGCTTGCCTCTTGCACAAGCGCTCGATTCGTCAGCACATTTACAGGCACGTCATCAGCGATTTTTTTTCCTTCTGAGATGACAATGGTTCTTGTGGTGTATTCGAGCATGAGATGCATATCGTGCGTAATCATCAGGATGGTCACGCCTTGTTTGTTTAATTGCTCTAAGAACGTCATCATTTCTGTATAATGACGGAAATCCTGTCCTGCGGTTGGCTCGTCCAGTATGATAATCTCTGGTTCAAGCACAAGAATAGATGCAATGGTGACGCGTTTTTTCTGTCCAAAGCTTAGTGCTGAAACTGGCCATTTACGGAACGGATAGAGCCCACACACTTTGAGTACACGCTCGACGCGTTCCTTGATTTCATCCTCAGATACTCCTCGTAATACAAGACCAAGCGCTACCTCATCAAAGATCATTTGTTTTGAGATCATTTGATTTGGGTTTTGCATAACGATCCCGATTCGGTCAGAACGCTGTTTAATCGTATCTCCAGTGATATCCTCTCCATGAATCAGGATGTTCCCTTCGTTTGGTTTTTCAAACGCGCAGAGTAGCTTGGATAATGTTGTTTTGCCTGCACCATTCGCACCAGCGATGCTGACCATTTCTCCTTTTTTCACTGTAAACGAGATGTTTTTCAGTGTGTTCGGTCTTGTTGGGTAGCCGAAGCTCAGATTCCGTACTTCTAGCAGATCCTGCGCTTCCTCGTACGACGAATACTGCGTGTCTGCCTCCATCCACTGCTTCAGCTTGTGTTTCGCCTCTTCATTTAATGTGAGATTGTGAAGGTCTGCCGGCTCTAATTCAGGCGTTACGTGTACACCTGCGTATTTCAGTGCCTTCACATATAATGGTTCTCTTAAATGCGCTTTCTCCAGCACATTAGAGGAAAGCAGTTCATTTGGTGAGAGATCAGCAGCAATTGTGCCGTCATTCACAACAATGATGCGGTCGACATGGCGATGCAGGACGTCCTCTAGACGATGCTCGACAATGACAACCGTTTTCTTCGTTTCTTTCTGAAGTCGATCAATGAGGTTCATGACATCCTTACCAGTTGCAGGATCAAGGTTTGCCAATGGCTCATCAAACAGCAAAATATCGACATCATTCACAAGTACTCCTGCCAGTGCAACACGTTGTTTTTGTCCACCAGATAGTTCATGGACTGACGCGGCTAATTTGCCATCTACTTCTGTAAGACGTGCGGCTTCTTCTACACGCCATTTCATTTCTTCTTGCTTCACCTGATCATTCTCAAGCGTAAACGCAATATCTTCCCCAACGGTCAACCCGATAAATTGTCCATCAGGATCTTGTAGAACCGTTCCGACGAGCTGTGATAGGGAGAAAATATTCTCTTTTTGCGCATCCTTCCCACCAATGAGCAGGTTCCCTTCCATTGATCCTTTATAAGACGCAGGAACTAGCCCATTGATACAATGCGCTAGTGTGCTTTTTCCCGATCCAGACGGGCCTGCTATTAAGACTTTTTCACCTTCGTAGATAGTCAAGTTGATATCTTTCAATGTCGGTTCTGACTGACTGCGATATTTAAATCCGAATTGTTCGAATTGAATCATCGGTTTCTTCATTAAGCTTTCCACCTTGCTCCATTATGATTCCTTAGACAAACTGCCGCTTTTGCTTCTTGTTTTCGCATAAGCAGCAATGATGATCGTCCCAAGCACACCGACAGTAATGATGTTTGATACACCTGCGACAATCCCTTGTACAAATACTTTGTTTGCTGGCTCAGCGTAAATCACAATGTCGAGGATTGGTGCAATGACAAACCACCCAAGTGCCTGTGCGCCTGCCTGCACGACATTGAAGAGCGTGATTTTTTTCCAGCCGAAGTCTCCCTCTTCTACATTTAAACGCTTTGAGATAAAACCAATCAGCAACCCGACAAAGCCAGAAACAATAATCCAGCTCCACCACGGGCCGAACGTTGTTGCGTCCTTAATAAGGTGACCAATAAAACCAATGAGTGCGCCTGCGATTGGACCGAATAACACAGCCATTAATGCAAGAAATGCGTAGGAGGTCTCGATTTGTGTGTTTGGAATGCCTGTTGGAATAGAGACAAAGCGACCTAAAATCACAAATACGGCTGCGCCAATCCCAATGGCAACGACTGTTTTCGTTGAAAGTTGTTTACCTGCCATGATGTTTCCTCCTTCTTATTCGTATATAATGCGCGGAGCTTTGCGAATCGAAAGGCGCCAGCCTGTGCCTGTACCGATGTTATAAGCCTTTGCAAATGACCCTTGATTGATCGCCACGCCTAAATGATCGAGTGAATTGACATATACGAGTGGTTCGCCTACCTTTAAATCGGCAAAAGATCGTCCATAGGTCATGATATTTTTATACACATTTTTCGGCCCGTTGGCAATGGTAACTTCTATAGAATCACCATAATTAATTGAAAGCTGTTCAAATAGCGTATGGTGAATGTTTGTCCAAAGGTTTCCGAATCTGACATCCAGAATGTCCACCGTCCCTGTAATGACCTCTGCTTCTGCATATGCCTGTACAACTGGTAGGTGAATAATCGAGTCAATATCCGCTTTTGGACCGACCTCTTCAAAGGAAATGATTCCAGAAGCAATTCTTGCACCTGTATAGGCATAAATATCTCTTCCGTGGAACGTATGTGATTTCCCTGATTTCGGTAATCTGTTGATTGTTTCATCTAAATAACGTGCCTCAACGATACCGATATCTTGCGCAACGTGCGTGAGTGTACCGTTGTCAGGTGTAATAATGTAGTGTGAGCTTGCTGTTTTCACAACAAGGCTTTTTCGTTCTGATCCAACACCAGGGTCTACAACAGAAACAAATACCGTTTTCTCTGGCCAGTATGTGACGGTTTGTAGCAGGCGGTATGATGCCTCCCAAATGTCATATTGCGGAATGTGATGCGTTAAATCGAAAATGCGGATGTTGCTGCTCACTGTATTGGCAACACCATACATAGCACTGACAGCTCCATCGTCAATACCAAAATCTGATTGTAGTACTAATGCATGTTCACTCATGTCAATCTCCCTTTCATATAGAAAATGGTTGTGGTGTTTCACGTGGAACATTTGAACAAGTTTATGAAAAAAGTGGAAAATAAAAAATACCCCATCCTTATCTATGAATCATAAGGACGAGGTATTTGTCTCGTGGTACCACCTTTATTTACTGTTTGCTCGCGCTAAACAGCCTCTACAAGTACAAAGCTCCAATCTGGCTCATATACTGTGGTTTTGATAACGAGTACCAACTCTCGTCGTGACCTACTAATAAAATGGATATGTTCAGCACGAGGCTCAGAGACCATTTTTCGAATCATTATTTTTGCTTCTTTTCAGCTGCCGAAGCTCTCTGTGGAAAAATTGATGATTGTACTTTCTCTCGTCATTGCCTATTCAACTATTTTGAATTAAGGATATCATACATGATCCATTTATATAAATCAAGATATATTTCTGATAATTTTAAAAATAGAAATAATATTTGCTGGAAGGGTCTTTTTTAAAAAAATTTAAGCAAATGTTAAAGAGGATGATATGGTGTCTTTCTTTTCTAACGTTATAATAAAGATGAAGGGAGGTAAAGATTGTGTGGACCATCTGTTTTAACGAATTTAAACAGCTTTTTAAAAGCACAAAATCTATCTTAACAATTGTTATTATTTTCATTTTATCTACTTTAATGTCAAGTCTTCCCTTTGTGACAACTAGCCGAACTGATTGGGATTTAGCAAAAGATCCGTATTCTTTAGGGAATGAACTCGTGATTTCCTTATTTGGTTTTTTTCTGATCTTTTTATTATCCCACGATATTTTTAGTCGAGAAATCCACTTAAAAACGATTCGCTTTCTTGTCAGTAAAACGACTCGTCTGAATATCGTCATTGGAAAATACCTTGGATTGATGCTGTTTTGGTTGAGTTGTATCATGATTACATACGTCCTCAACATGTTCATTTCACACCGATTTTTGTTCTCAGATGCATTGAAAAGCTTGACCTTTATCAGCGTTGGCATCTCCTTTGCCTTACTCTTTTCAATTCTTTTTCCGAAACCACAGCTATCCATGTTTTTTGGTATGCTATTTTCATTTATTTTTCCGATATTCAGTGTATTGTCTGTTCTCTCAACTGAATGGTTTATCCACTGGTTTCAATATATGACGCCCTACTATTATGCAAGATTGAGTGAACCTCTTGTCTATGTGCTCATTAATCTTGTGATGACCATCGTCTTGCTGGTTGGAACATCCTTACTATTTCAAAGGAGGGATGTGTAGTGATTCAAGTAAAGGGTCTAACAAAAATATATAGGTCTAAAGTCTCTATAGATCATATTGACCTTCATGTACATAAAAGAGATATTTTTGGCTTCATTGGAGAAAAAGGTGCTGGAAAAACGACATTTTTTAACCTAATTACGGGGTTGTGTCGTCCAACCTCTGGTAAGTTCACGCTATTCAATGGCGCCCCATTGAAAAAGGTAAGACATCAAATCGGAGTTCTCCCAGAATATACAGATTTATATGATTCTTTAACTGCACTTGAGCACATCGCTTATTTATCAAGAGTGACAGGAATAAGGCAAAAAACTAGCTACTATGAGGGACTGCTCGATCTTGTAGGCTTGTTGGCACATCAACAAGAGAAGGTCAGCACGTTTTCGCCAGGAATGAAGAAAAGACTTGGGATTGCCCAAGCCGTCGCTCATCAGCCAGAACTGATTTTCTTGGATGAGCCGTTTGCCGATATTGATTCGGATTCGATTGTGTTGATTCAGCATCTCATACATACATTTAAACATGAAGGAAAAACCGTCTTTTTAACAGCCGACAGTCCACGATTTGCACAAAGTGTTTGTACGAACACTGCCCTTATCCACGATGGGAAACTCGTGAATAATAGCCCCACGCCTCTAGGAAAAACATTCTCTTCCTTACTGATTCGGGCGACTTTCAAGCATTCTTGGATAGATGATGAGATCAGACCTGTTCTCACACAGTATTTACAAAGTGTTGGAACAGATCTTGTAACAAATGATGAAGAAACATCACTACTCATTCATTCAGAGGCACAGATTCCTGCGATTATTCGTGCCTTCGTTAAATGCAAAGTCGATCTATACCGCGTGTCAGCACAAGACACATCCACTTTGTCTTCTTTTTAGCGTGACTGAAAACCCTGGATGTCTAGGAACAACGAATGCGAAGGTTTTTCTACACACTGACAAGTCCCATCCCTGGGACTTGTATTTGACATGCTATTTAAAGGATTTTACTCATCATAATGCTTGTTTCTTCATAGCCTGTTTTTTCATAGAGGGAACGAGCTATATGATTATGCCCAAATACATGGAGTGAGAGCTTTTCAAGTCCCATTGTTTTTGCTTTCTCATCTAGTGCATGAAGAGCTTGTTTCGCATAGCCTTTTCCTCGATAGGCTTCAAATAGAATAAAACCATAGATAAAGCCTTCTTTTTGAGGATGGTGAGGATCGTGATATAACCATAGCCAGCCTATGTTCTCATCACCGTCCAATATCAAATTCCAGAGCTCGTGATTGACTGATTGTCTGCCTTCAGGAAGTAATTTCTGAAACTGTTTTGCTGCTTGCTCTGGTGCTTCCTCCTCTGTCCATGTGCCTGCTGTCACCTTGCCCTTTGCATAATCATTGATGGCATGTTCAGTATATTTATCGTAATCAGATTGTGACATATCCTTCAGTTCAACCAAGTGAAATCTCCCCCTTTTTTCGATCATCATAGTATATCCACAAAGAAAAAACCAGTCAATGAAACGACTGGTTATCCGCCAAACTGATCGGTTTGAGATAATTTGATGTTGACTGATTTTTTTTTCCCGCTTCGGTAAAATTGCACCTTGACCCGCTCGCCAATCTTCTTTTGGTACAAGTACTTGCGCAGATCGACGATATTTTGTACTTGTTTGCCGTCAAAGGACGTCACCACATCTAGTTCCTTCAAACCAGCTTTTCCAGCCGGAGAAAGTGGTTCAACACTCATTACGACAACACCTGATGTGACACTAGATGGTAGCTTTAAAGTTTCCTGCCAATGGTAGCTCGCAATGTCAGCAAGTGATTTCATACCAACACCTAAATACGGTCGCTTTACTTCTCCGTATCGCTCCAAGTCCTCTATTACAGGAATAACAAGATTGGCTGGGATAGAAAGGCCAATACCTTCTACCTCTGACTCCGCAATTTTCATCGAATTGATGCCAATGACTTTGCCATCCATGTTAATCAGGGCGCCGCCGCTGTTTCCTGGATTGATAGCAGCGTCTGTTTGTAGCACCTCTGCATTCCAATCAGTCTGTCCGTCTCCATTGGAATCAACGGGTATTGCCCGTTCTGTTCCTGAAATGACACCCTGCGTAACCGAACCCGCAAATTCTAGGCCAAGCGGGTTACCAATGGCAATGACAGGCTCACCTGGCTTCACATGATCCGAGTTGCCAAAGGCTGCTGTCTTTTTGATTTTATTGCTTTTCACAGTCAATACCGCTAAATCCATAAGCTGATCACTTCCAACAAGATCTGCACCTATTCTTGTCCCATCATGAAGGCTAATTTCTAGCTGATTGGCCCCTTTGATGACGTGGTGGTTGGTCACAATGTAAAAGGTGTCTCCTTTTTTCTTATAAATCACACCTGAACCACTTCCAGCCTCTCCGCCTTCATCCCAAAAGCTGGATTTCTGAATGTTAATCACACCTACTACAGTATCTGACATGCTGGAGACAACCTTTGTGACAGCATCATTCACATTCACATTGATTGTTTTCAGCGCACCATCTGCCGTTTGTTGTTCCTCTGTGCCCTGCCATCTGAAGGGTGATCCACCTTGCCCTGATACATATGGGAAAAAGAATCCCATTAAAAAAGCCCCTACCAATACGCCGAGTAAGCCAGATAAGAAATATCCTTTTCTGCTTCGTCTCGGCTTCCACTCTACATCGCGATAATCCACTATCATTCCTTCCTTTCAGTGAATAAATGATGTATATAGTGTTGGTAAGAAGCCATTATCTTAATCATCAAATGATAAAAATCATACAGCACAAAGCGGTGTCGCTTTTTTAGGGTCCGTGTCATATAAGTCGAACCCTTCACCTACAACAAACCCTTTCGTCTCAAGCGTTTGTTGTACAGACATACGTGCCAAATCTTTCATGTTGTTGTCCTGACTCAAATGAGCCAAGTAAATGCGTGATGTCTCATCTCCGATCACATCTGTCATCGCGAGTGCCGCATCTTCATTCGAGACATGACCCACATCACTTAAAATTCTTCGTTTAATGCTCCATGGGTATCTACACATTTGTAGCATGCCAACATCATGATTGCTTTCGAATACAAACGTATTGGCGGACTTAATAATGCCTTTCATTCGATCGCTGACATAGCCTGTATCCGTCATGAGTGCAAGTTTACGCCCCTCATAGTGAAAGACGTAAAACATGGGCTCTGCCGCATCATGTGACACACCGAACGATTCAACATCTAGCGAACCAAACGATTGAACCGACTCCATATCAAAATGGAACTTCTGCTCCGTATCCAATTTGCCAATGTGAGACTCCATTGCCTGCCAAGTTTTCGCATTCGCATAGACTGGCAGCTTGTACTTTCTTGCCATCACGCCGAGCCCTTTAATATGATCTGAATGTTCATGTGTCACAAAGATCCCATCCAAATCCTCGGGCTTACGGTCGATTTGTCCGAGAAGCTCAACCATCTGTTTCCCACTTAGACCCGCATCGACTAGAAAGGCATGCTCATCTGTTTCTAAATAAAAAGCGTTCCCCGTACTCCCGCTCGCTAGTACACTGAACTGCAAGCTCATGTTCTCTCACTCCATTGAAGATTTGTCTTCTTTCTCAAAATGATCAAGTGTGGAGCCATCAATGGCATTGATCAAATATACTTCTTCTGTCTTTTTCTTTGTTCCAGTTACTGTGCTTTCAAGCTCTACTCGCCATACAGGAACCATCACCTGAGTGCTTGCCCCTGGGTATTGCGTATAATAGCCAAGCTCCACCTTTTGAATGGTGGTATTTTGGTTCAGCATGTTCTGCGTATATAGGTCTTTGATTGTCTCAAGCGCTGGAACGAGGGTCTCTTTTCTCACTTCATTGATGGATGTCAGCATCGACTGTTGATAGGAAATCACTTCATTTTTGTCATTAAGCTTCAGTGTGATTTTCCCAATCGTTTCGGTCTGATCATTCAGTCCTTCTTGAAATATGTATTTCCCTTTATATGTTTGGAAAAAGACAACTTCACCGGTTTCATCATCGAAGCTCCATACCTTATAATTCTTTCCTTCTAGCAAACGCTGATTGACAAGGTTGGTCGCAGCCGTTTTTATATCCTTTTTCGGCAGTGAGACTGGTTCAACGAATGTCATATTCAGCTCTGTCACAGGGTCATCCTTTGCACTCCTCGGGAAAGTGACCTTTGATTTTTGCCCCGTTAGTGAATCAATGTCTCTTTTCGTATACTGCTTTTTCTCTGCTGTGATGCGATAGCCAACCTTTGCTTCATTAGACAGATTGCCATACTTGATTCCATCTGCTTTCATTTCCTCTAGTGTATCGGTTTTTTCAATAATCGCAAAGTGATCGGTTGAACGCTTTTCAAAATATTGAAAGCCGAGAAAAATATCGAGAACGAGAAAGGCTAGGATGAAGATCGTTTTCGTCTTATTCCACTCCATTTTTCTCGCTCCCCTCTACAAGTAAGTCCTTCGTCAGGTTGACAATCTTGCCATTGTATTTCATACACCAAACGGGCTGAAGCCATACAAACGGTGCTTGGTCATGATCTGACGCTTTTGATACCGCTTGATATGCGGGGAAAATCTGTTCAATTTTCTCTAAATCATATTTCGTCTGTTCTTTGAGTAGTTCCTCAAGCTCCGTTCCGTTCATCAGCTTGACTTGCTCGCTTTGGCTAGCTTTGTTGCCAAGAATGTAGTTCGGGCGCTTATAATTTAAAATGTCGTCATTCGCCCATTGCACCTCAAGTGAGGTCATACCGAATGGATTTTTTGTACTATTGACGATCGGTAGCCCATCCATGCACATGTTAAATGACAATTGCTGATTACTGTTAATGCCAAAATATTGATAGTCATCTGTAAAGCTGCCTGTGTCATTGAAATATCTCACACTTCTCTTAATCAGATCCCCTGTTTGGAACACCGTACTTGAGTTGATATTTCGATGCTGATATTGAATACGACGCTCATTTTGATTCGCCTCAAGACGACTTGTTCCATCTGTATAGACGGTTCTGTTTAAATTCGATTCCTCTCCAACAAGACTCGGTTCGGTGAACAAGGCATCTTTAAATTTGCTCGTTTTAATCGTTTCGATAAAGAACATCTTCGATTCCAATGAGACCTGTTTTCTTGGTAAGAGAAAATCTCGTTTCGAGTTAGAAGAGAATGTATACAAGTCATAACGTGGCATTGAGCTTTGATCCTCTGTGATGCTGGACATTAAATTGCGATAGTTCGCCGATTCAATCGTAAGCTCAATCACACTCTCCTTGCTATATGACACCAAATATACCTTCTTATTCGCCTTATTCTGCTGTGAGAATGGGACAATCATGCGATCGAATGAGTTGTATTCAATCGATTGATTAGGCCATTTAAACAGCGATTGAAAGATATCAATTGGAACTGGATCATTAAACACAAGATCAAGGGTTTTTCCCTCATTTTCTTGTCCATAAAAAAAGTTCTTGAACTTCTGCTCTGAAAATTGATCAGATACATCCTCAATATTTTTTACATCCCAAAGACTGACATCATTCCAAAGGTTATTAAAGAGCTCCTTGTTGTCCACCTTATAATGCTCGCCACCTGTATGAACAAACATCTCCCGCGGCTTAACAACATCTATGAGGCTTCGAGGTTCATCACTTGAAATCTTTTTCTTCTCAACAACAGTTGTACTAGAATCTGCCTGGTCCTGCATCACCGGCTGGAACATCCAGATATTCCACGTAAACACGAGACTGATGGCAATCAGGATTGTCAGTATTATGGTTTTAAAGGTTTCACGCTTCATCCCAATCATCCTCTTGTTCTTCATTGTAAGGAAGGGTAAAGGTCACTGTTGTTCCTTTTCCTTCAATGCTATCAGCCCAAATATCGCCGCCATGTGCTTGAACCATTTCCTTTGCAATGGCAAGCCCTAGGCCGGTTCCTCCAAGCTTTCTCGTTCTCGCTTTATCCACTCGATAGAATCGTTCAAAGATTTTATCCATATCCTTCTTCGGAATACCGATCCCTTCATCTTTGACACTGAATAGAACGAGACCTTTTTCTTCATCAATATCAATAGTAAACATAATATGACCGCCCTCTGGCGAATACTTCAATGCGTTCGAAATGATATTGTCGAGCACTTGCGTAATTTTATCCTGATCAATCTCAACAAACACATTACGATCAGGTAAATGACGAATAAAATCAACATGCTGTTCTTTCGTCATTTCAAACCGATCAATAATTAACGAGATGAAGCGAATAAAATTCGTCCACTCTCGGTTGAATTGATAATCCTTACTATCAAACTTAGATAACTGTAGCAAGGCGTTTACGAGACGTATCATTCGCTCTGTCTCATTCTGTGTGACGCTAAGGAACCTAGGAGCAAGCTCTTTATCGCCAATCGCTCCTTCTGCAAGCGCCTCAAGATAACTTCGCATAGTCGTTAAAGGCGTCCTCAATTCATGGGATACGTTCGCCACGAATTCACGGCGCTCTGCATCTATCTTCTCTTGTTCTGTTACATCATAGATGACAGCAATTAACCCGTCGATCTTGCTATGCTCCTTCTGAATGACAGAGAAGTTCACACGTAATACGGATAATTGATCATCTCGTTCAATTTCGAGCAACATGGAATCTTGATTTTCTACTAAATCATCAAAAGTATGGGTCTCTTCAATACCTAATAATGAAGTAATCGGCATTTCTAATGCTGTTTCACGTGAAACATTTAACAGCTCCAGGGCGGGACTATTTAATAGAATAATGGCTCCATTTTGGTTCGTCGCAATGACACCATCTGTCATATAAGCAATAACAGAAGAGAGCTTTCTTCGTTCACCCTCTGTCATCATCTGTGCTTCTTCAAGCTCTCTCGTCAAATGATTGAACGTCGTCGCAAGCTGACCGATTTCATCATGTCCATACTTCCGAACCTTTCGAGAGAAATTCCCTTTCGCCAGCTCAATTGCCTGTTTTCTCATATCCGATATCGGGTGTGTAATCGTTCTAAATAGGAAAATACCAAGAAATGCTGTAATCACTAAAGCAATCAAAGTTCCTGTTGCAAGGATTGTATTAATGGTTCGCATTTGATTAAACACGCTTTCCATCGAAGAGACGACGTAAATGACACCGACTGTTTCTTGGTTTTCATTTTTTACAGCAGTGGCAGAAATACGAACTCGTTTATTGGTCGATGGATCATAGAACTTTTTCTCATAATCCTTACCGACAGCAAAGATACGACTGATGATTTGATCTGTGATCTTCTTGCCGGCAATTTCCTCATTTTCATTATTCACAGAGGCGATGACTTCTCTGCTTTCGTCAATATAACTGACTTCGGAGATTTCATTGGACTCATCTTTATTATTAAAATCATTT
This sequence comes from Bacillus sp. NPDC077027, assembly GCF_050269555.1. NCBI lineage: Bacteria > Bacillati > Bacillota > Bacilli > Caryophanales > Bacillaceae > Bacillus > Bacillus sp. NPDC077027. The sequence goes on from NZ_JBNNIO010000002.1 coordinate 891,865, forward strand.
AAAATCTTTTGAGCGTCATCTTTTAATTCTTCCTTGGTTTTAGACGAATCTTGTTCAAGGTAATACGATAAAGAGTAGATTCGCTGATTCAAGGAGTTGTCATAGGAATTAATTAAGGACTGCTCAAGCTGCTTCACAAAGTATACACCGATGATTTGCATCGCAACGATAATCAGCAGCACATATATTAACGTCAGTTTGAAATGAATCGAGCGAAAAAAACCTACTTTATTCATATGGATCTTAGTCCTGTTCTGGGTTTCTTAAATAGTAGCCTACGCCTCTTCTTGTCACGATCCAGCTTGGATGGCTAGGGTTGTCTTCAATTTTTTCACGAAGACGACGAACGGTTACATCCACAGTACGCACATCCCCGAAGTAATCATAACCCCATACAGTTTGAAGCAAGTGCTCACGTGTCATGACCTGTCCAATATGTTTTGCTAAATAATGAAGCAGTTCGAATTCACGATGTGTGAGTTCAATCGTTTCTTCCCTTTTTGACACGACATACGCATCTGGATAAATGACAAGTGAACCAACCTCGATGTCATTTGATTCTGACTCTTCCTCTGCTTGTGGCGAGGCTGCTTGTCTTCGTAAGTTCGCTTTCACACGAGCAAGCAATTCACGTGTACTAAATGGCTTTGTGACATAATCATCAGCACCTAACTCAAGACCAATAACCTTATCAATCTCCGAGTCCTTCGCCGTCAGCATGATAATCGGCATGTCGTATTTCTTTCTTACTTCGCGACAAACCTCCACACCGTCTTTGTTAGGGAGCATGATGTCGAGCAAGATAATATCAGGCTTGATTTCTTCGACCATCTCAAGCGCCTCGTTGCCATCATATGCGCAATGAACTTCGTAGCCTTCTTTTCTTAAATTAAATTCCAATATGTCAGCAATCGGCTTTTCATCATCTACGACAAGTATCTTTTTTTCCATTGTGATTTCCTCCTGCTTTTTAGCATCTATGTCATTCTTTTTTGCATGTCCAGTTATAACCCTTTTTCATATGAGAAAAAAAGGCTCATTGTCTATTATAACGTTTTAAAGGAAAAAGATAAAAATATTAAAGGTTTTCTTTTATAGCAAACGTTGGATATTGAGACAACTCCATCTTTAAAAAAAGAGAACTTTTCTCTTTTTACGCTTATTTTTGAAACTTTTCCAATTACCATTCGTCTATATACATGTAACGTCTTCTTCTTATGGAGCCGGGCCCTACCTAGGTCCGGCTTCTCCCTTTTTATGCCTTATTTTCATAATAAAAACGCACCTGCGATTGCAGATGCGTTTGGAAGTGGCTCGGGACGGAATCGAACCGCCGACACACGGATTTTCAGTCCGTTGCTCTACCAACTGAGCTACCGAGCCATCATCATATTGATGAGGAAAGCCAATATATGTATCATGGCGGTCCGGACGGGACTCGAACCCGCGACCTCCTGCGTGACAGGCAGGCATTCTAACCAACTGAACTACCGGACCTCAGTAACTTGCTCAAAAAAGCAATCGTGGTGCTCTTTTAAGCAAGTGAGGAAATTAGCATTACGCTAAAGTAAATCAATGACCCGTACGGGATTCGAACCCGTGTTACCGCCGTGAAAGGGCGGTGTCTTAACCGCTTGACCAACGGGCCAACAAAAACATGGTGAGCCATGAAGGACTCGAACCTTCGACCCTCTGATTAAAAGTCAGATGCTCTACCAACTGAGCTAATGGCTCCTGGCATGTGAAAAGTGAATCTGAAAAAACTGTATTACGCCAAAACCAAAAGCTTTCAAGCAAGCTGGAAAATAGCAGTCTAACAAGTTTCAGAGACCTTTGCAACAACGAGATTTATAATATCATAGAACAAATAGATATGGCAATACGTTTTTTCGACATTTTTCAAAAAAATAAATTTCCGCTTTAAAAACAGCTTTTCTAGCAGGCGGTTTCTCCTACTTCCCTCTATCCATTCACTCCTTTCCAACTGCCACAAGGACAGGCAATTATCTATACTTTTTGAGTCACCGAGAAGGTAATTTCTCACATCGGTTGAATCCTTTTCTCTTTCCCTGAGAGCATGGAAACGTTTAAATTTGGGCAAAATCGGTTATAAGTTCAGCAGTCTTACTCAAAGAAGGAGGAAGTTCGATGAGTTCATATCAATTAGGAGACAAAATGCCAGACTTCTCCCTGCCTGCGGTTAATGGAGAACGAATTGAGTTTTTTAAACACCAGCAGTCACATGATAGTTGGCATCTCATTATTTTCTTTAGAGGCGCTTGGTGTCCAGTATGTGTGGAAGAATTGAAGGAGCTTGAAAAACAGCAAACGTATTTCCAGGATAAAAACATCCACCTGATGGCGATCTCAACAGACCAACTAGACAACCTAAAAGAATTTGCTAAAAAAGAAGGTTTATCATTCCCAATCATGGCTGACGAAGAACTCACCTCTTTGAAAGCATATGAAGTGTTTTATCATGGCGAGAATTCCCCTTATGAAGATCACGGTGTCCACGGAGAACCCGCCTATTTTCTATTGAATGAAAAAGGAAAACTTCTCTACCAACAAAGACAAACAAGCCCATTCGGCAGACCGCATGCCAATGAATTACGTAAAATCATTCAATACATTCGCAAAAACCTAAAAGGTCAATACCGAAACAAATGAGAAGCTCTCCTGTTGAAGGGCTTTTTTTATCGACACCTTCATTATTGCCCGGGAAACATACGAATTCCAGAAAATGAAAAACCGATAAAATCCAACGATTTTATCGGTTTTAATCGAATATTGATTATGGGCGATACACACTACGGACAACATTCGTTTGAGAACGATCTGGTCCGACTGAGAAGATAGAAAGCGGAATTTCTGTTAATTGAGAGATGCGCTCTAAATAATGGCGTGCATTCACAGGCAATTCACTTAGATTTTTCACACCGGTAATATCTTCTGTCCAGCCTGGCATTTCTTCATAAACAGGCTCGCATTTTGCTAAATCCTTTAGGCTTGCTGGGAATTCTTCTGTGATTTCTCCGTTAAATTTATAAGCAACACAGATTTTAAGTTTCTCAATTCCAGTCAAAACATCAATCGAATTAAGGGACAGGTCTGTAATTCCGCTTACACGACGAGCATGACGCACAACGACACTATCAAACCAACCAACACGACGCGGACGACCTGTTGTTGTTCCATATTCACGACCAACCTCACGAATTTGATTACCGATTTCATCATGCAGTTCAGTCGGGAATGGGCCATCTCCAACACGAGTTGTATACGCTTTTGAAACGCCAACCACATGCTGAATTTTTGTAGGACCTACACCAGATCCAATTGTCACACCGCCTGCAACTGGGTTAGATGATGTCACAAATGGATACGTACCTTGGTCGATATCAAGCATAACCCCTTGTGCTCCTTCAAATAAGACGCGACGCCCTTCATCAAGTGCATCGTTCAAGACAACAGATGTATCGACTACGTATTGTTTCACTTGTTGACCATATTCATAATATTCATCTAGGATCTCTTCAATTTTGAATCCTTCTGTATCATACATTTTCTCAAAAAGACGGTTTTTCTCTTCTAAATTACGTGCAAGCTTTTCTTCAAAGGCTTCACGATCTAATAGATCTGCGACGCGAATCCCGATACGTGCTGCTTTATCCATATAAGCAGGACCGATTCCTTTTTTCGTCGTTCCGATCTTATTAGCCCCTTTCCGTTCTTCTTCCACCTCATCTAATTTTAAGTGATAAGGTAAAATCACATGGGCTCTATTGCTGATTCTGAGGTTCTCTGTACTCACATTCCGTTCGTGAAGATACGCAAGCTCAGTCACCAACGCCTTTGGATCAACCACCATTCCATTTCCGATAACACATGTTTTTTCTTTATAAAAAATACCGGACGGAATGAGGTGGAGTTTATATGTGACTCCATCAAATTTAATTGTGTGACCTGCATTGTTTCCGCCTTGATAACGGGCAATCACCTCTGCATTCTCTGAAAGGAAATCGGTAATTTTCCCTTTCCCTTCGTCACCCCACTGCGTACCTACTACGACTACTGAAGACATATCGTGCACCTCCGTTAACCTTTCAAAACGTTATCTCTTTCAAACACATTTATTTTATCAACGCATTTAGAGAAAGTCAATGTAAAATCCGAACATTAATATATCGAAATCGAATTTTGTTCGTTTAACTATCAGGAAAAGCGCTTTATTCTTCACTTTCACTCCCAATAGAGATGATTTCAAGCATATTTCACTAATTTTCAGTAGTCGAACGTTCACATAAATTTCAGGAGAAAAAAAGCATGTGACACATTCAATTCCTCTGCTCTCGCAGGTGTAAAAATGACTACTTGCATTACATCAAACATCTCGCTCATTACAAGGTATGATCTTTAGTCGCTGTGATTGCCTTTCTTGCTTCTGCCAATCGAGATGGAAGCAAGTCAAAGCATGCACATGAGCTTATCTCTTATATACCTCTAATAAACAGCAACATGTATGGGTTAAATTTCGTGTAATGCCCCGATCGTAACAAAAAACTCCCTTCTTGGGAGTTTTTTATATGTTTGTTGTAATTCCTTCTGTATTCATCAACACAATGCGATACCCATCCGGATCTTCAAATGTCACTCCGCCTCGATTCCAGTATGGATTAACTGAAGGAACCTGCTGCCCACCGAAAGATATGAGCCTGTGTTTCATCATCTCGAATTCCTGCTTGTCAGGAATATAGAAAACAAGTAGCTGTTCTGGATGCGGGACAGGAATGGTGTCTTCTTCTTCATGTTTTGTGATTTCTAAATGAACATGCTGATGAGGAAGCCCGAACATGACTCCATCATACCCTTCATGCTGATCAAATGAGCCTATTCTCTTCAGCCCTAAGCCTTCTTCATAAAATGAAACGGCCTCATTCATTTTGACCGTTGGACGTGCGATTCGTAATTGGGCAGCTTGGAACTGTTGAAATTCCATATTCCATCACTCCTTTTCTTCCCTTAGTATACGATTTCTTTTTTTATCCCTCTTCCTCATTTCGATTGTTTTTTGATCATTCTTTCGATGTATATCAACACAAAAAAGCCCAGCATCCTTGAGCTGGGCTTTAAGCACCGGGCGGAACACCGGCGTCGCCAAACCTCCGTTCAAGGTTGACGAATTTATTGTATTCTTTTACAAATGCAAGAGAAACTGTTCCAACTGGACCATTACGCTGTTTGGCAATAATAATTTCAATGATGTTTTTGTTCTCTGATTCTTTGTCGTAGTAGTCGTCACGATAAAGGAATGCGACGATATCGGCATCCTGCTCGATACTTCCTGATTCACGAATATCAGACATCATTGGGCGTTTATCTTGACGCTGCTCTACACCACGTGAAAGCTGTGATAGTGCAATGACAGGCACCTCTAATTCTCTCGCAAGTGATTTAAGCGTCCTTGAGATTTCAGAAACTTCCTGCTGACGGTTGTCACTAGAACGTCCATTTCCTTGAATAAGCTGCAAATAATCAATCAAGATCATCCCAAGACCATTTTCTTGCTTTAGTCTGCGACATTTTGACCGAATCTCACTCACTCTGATTCCAGGCGTATCATCAATGAAAATACCACTGTTTGATAACGACCCCATTGCCATAGTGAGCTTGCCCCAGTCTTCCTCTGTTAAATTACCTGTTCTCAAGTTCTGTGCGTCAATATTTCCCTCGGCACAAAGCATACGCATGACAAGCTGTTCAGCACCCATCTCTAGACTAAAGATCGCAACACTTTCGTCTGTTTTTGTTGCCACGTTTTGAGCGATGTTTAAGGCAAACGCAGTTTTCCCTACCGATGGACGTGCTGCCACAATAATTAAGTCATTGCGCTGAAATCCTGCCGTCATTCTATCAAGCTCAGAGAAACCCGTCGGAATACCAGTGATATCTCCTTTTCGATTATGAAGTTGCTCAATGTTATCATATGTTTGAACAAGGACATCCTTGATGTTTTGGAATGCACCTGAATTTTTACGCTGTGCCACTTCCATAATGGTTTTTTCAGCATCGCTTAAAAGATCCTCGACTTCATCTTCACGAGTATATCCATCCTGTGCAATCGACGTCGCAGTGCGAATCAAACGGCGTAAAATCGACTTTTCTTCTACAATTTTTGCATAATATTCAATGTTCGCGGCAGTTGGTACAGAGTTGGCGATATCTGTTAAATACGATATGCCTCCTACCTCTTCTAGTAAATCTGTATTTGCTAATTCAGATGTAATGGTAACCAGATCAACAGGTTCACCACGATCCCCTAGCACAAGCATCGCATTGAAAATCTTTTGATGCGACATTCTATAAAAATCGTCTGGTAGTAATACTTCAGAAGCGAGCGTTAGCGCAGATGGTTCTAAAAAAACAGCACCTAATACGGCCTGCTCGGCTTCTATATTTTGCGGCGGCAGCCGGTCATCGAGAAGTTCCGTCATGCCAAGCACCGTCCTTTCATAAAAAAATACGCTACTCAACATTTTAACATTTTCGCAGCTGAAAAAGTGAAAAACATCGACTATAGTCAAAATTACCATGTCGATGTTTTGAGAAATGGTGGATGTGTTAAGAGAGAGGGTTTTGCTTGAGTGCATAGTGAAAGAGGAGAACGGTCATTAAATCTGTTGTACGCTGATACAAATCCCATTCTTCATATGCAGCAAATTTCATTCGCATGTCCTGCAATGCTTGTTTCATTTCATGGTATTCCTCCATGGTAAACGTATGTTTGAGTTTCAGCTGATTTTCATGCAGTTTGAGTTTCAGCTTTCCTAACGGTGTATTCATCCTGCCTATCTTCCCTTCGATCTTGTATTCTTGAGAAAAGTGAAGTGAAGCCTATTATATATGAATGCACACATATCTCCTATATAAGTTGTGAGATATTGTCACCGACTTTCCGCAAACTCCCCTTCCTGTTTCCTCAAAAAACATATAGGTCCATAAGTTTATTTTCCTTCAAAACTACTTTAAGAAGAAAAACCTATAATTCATTCAACAGCAAATCATAAAAACTGTGAATCTTCCAAGAAGGACAAGATAATTTGACGTTTTTCCTCCTATTGATTGATATGGTCTAGAATTCCTTATTTCCATTAATTAGTTAGTGAGAAAGTCCTTTATTTACTGAATATTTACATTACATCATCAATTATGCAACTTAATGAACATTTGACTTCATAATTGATAACCATTATCATTTGACTTGCTTGCACTCTACTGAGAATCATTTTCATTTAAGGGAGCGTTCTTCAACCCCTTTCACTCATTCAATATCCGCAAGCAAACACTACTTTTATCACTCATAACGGGGTCAATTTGAGGAGGGAGATTTTTCACATATGTCCAAACACCCTGAAGAAATGGGTACTGAGGATTCCCTTTTTGAAGAAAGTCGTCCTTTTTTTATACCTGGGACGGAACAAATGGAAATCACAGCTCACCCATACAGACTTTTTATATTTAAACCGAATACCACTCCTCCTGCATCTGGTTTTCCAGTCATGTACGTGCTTGATGGAAATTCGCTGTTTGGCACAATGGTTGAAGCGCTTCGTCTCCAGTCAATGAGACCTGAAAAATCAGGTGTCGTTCCCGCCATCATTGTTGGAATCGGCTATCAGACAGAAGCACCCTACCATTCACTCAGGCAATATGATTTCACCCTTACAGGTCCTGACGCATCAATTGGAGCCAAAATAAAGGGTTTCTCTGCCAATACATACGGTGGCGCATCTGCTTTTTTTTCATTTGTGGAAAAGACCATCAAGCCTTATATCGAACAGCGATTCCCAATTAATCGGAGTCGTCAAACACTGTTTGGACATTCTCTTGGTGGTCTTTTTGCATTACACACACTATTTGAGCACCCTGATGCTTATCAGACATATATCGCTGGCAGCCCTTCTATCCACTGGAACAAAGAATTGTTTTTAGAAAAAGAACAGCAATTCATCAACTGTCTACGTCAGGAGCCTAAGGATTTACGCTTGCTTGTTGGTGTCGGTGAATTAGAAAAACACCATCCATGTCAAATGAATGTTCATGCACAGTCATTGACAAACCGTATGTTGCCTTTATCCTCATATGGTTTGCATACAAACTATCATGAGTTCCCTGAAGAGGGACATACATCTGTTTTACCAGTGCTGATGAATTATGCTTTCCGTTTTGCACTTTATCATGATGATCCTTCAACAGTCACGAAAGAAAGGAAATGAACACATGAAATTTAGCGGTCTATCTCAAAAGATTGCGCTTGTCACAGGCGCCGGACAAGGTATCGGACAAGCAGTTGCACAAAGACTAGCCGAAGAAGGTGCAATAATTGCAGCAGTTGACGCGAATGAAGAGCGACTACAAAGCACCGTTCAACAAATGAGTGCAAAAGGGTTTCACGTCTTCGCCTATCCAGGTGATATTAGCGATCAAACTTCTGTTCAGAACATTGTCACCCAAATTGAACAGCAGCTTGGACCCATTTATTTACTGGTCAATGTAGCTGGTATTCTTCGAATGGGTTCGATTGAACATCTTCGTGCAGACGACTGGCAACAGACCTTTGCAGTCAACACACATGGTGTCTTTTATGTATCTCAAGCTGTCTCCAAATACATGATGAAAAGAACAGAAGGAGTCATTGTGACCGTCAGCTCTAATGCCGGTGACATTCCTAGAATGAACATGGCTGCCTATGCCGCTTCAAAAGCAGCATCTACTTCCTTTACAAAAACACTTGGATTAGAGCTAGCATCCTACGGAATTAGATGTAATGTCGTCTCTCCTGGCTCTACCGCGACACCTATGCAATGGGCGCTATGGTCTGATGAACAAGGAGCAGACCATGTCATTAAAGGTTCATTAGAAACGTATAAAACCGGCATTCCTTTACAAAAAATCGCTGATCCTCAAAACATCGCAGATGCGGTACTATTCTTTGCATCTGAGCAAGCCAGTCACATTACGATGCAGAATCTCACGATCGATGGTGGCGCAACACTCGGAATCTAGCATTTAATCAAAAAGGAGGTCTTTCCATGAAACATTCATTATTGTCGACAGAAGAAAAAACACAGTTGATCCAAGACTATCAGCCAGGCGCTTTTTTCCTTGCTACCCCTAAACGTACGATACTGACAGAAGGCATCTTCCAGCATATTGCTAAAAGCAAGGAAACCAATCAGCTAAATGACCTATCCAAAAGAGTAGCGCACGTATTTGATGCTGCCAAACAAGCTGGTATTCAAAATCCGATTGTTGCTGGTGCTGTTCCGTTTGATCCTACACAACCGGTTCGTTTAAGTGTCCCAGCCCACGTACAGTTCAGTGATCCACTCGAGTTTCATCAACGTGATGATGAGTGGGAAGCGACAGAGCCATCTTACGAGGTGACACCTGTCCCCTCTCCAGATGTCTACATGAATGGTGTGAACGCAGGATTAGCCAAAATTGAAGAAGGATATCTTAGCAAAATCGTACTCTCTCGATCTCTCCATCTCAAATCAAATCGAGAAATGAATACGAAAGCAATACTCGAACGGCTTGCCCGTCATAACACGACTGGCTATACGTTTGCTGCAAATGTAGCTGACCCGAAATCTTCTCACGAGCGCACGCTTCTTGGTGCAAGCCCAGAGCTACTTCTTTCAAAAGTTGGTTCAACTGTCGTTTCAAATCCACTCGCAGGTTCCCGGCCACGCAGTTCAGATCCAGTAGAAGATCAGCGTCGTCACGATGAACTACTTGCTTCAGCGAAGGATTTACACGAGCATGCAGTTGTTGTTGATGCTGTCGCCAAAGCACTCGCTCCTTACTGTCATACACTAGATGTACCTGCGTCACCATCAGTCATACAAACAGAAGCGATGTGGCATTTATCTACTGTCGTAAAAGGCGAATTAATAGATGCAGATGTGTCTTCAATTGATTTAGCACTTAGCCTTCATCCAACACCAGCAGTATGCGGAACACCTACAGCCGATGCGCGTGAAGCCATCCAAGCGATTGAACCCTTTGATCGTGGGTTTTTCACAGGTATGCTCGGCTGGTCAGATACAAATGGCGATGGAGATTGGATTGTCACCATTCGTTGTGCTGAAGCAGAAGGTCATTCCCTTCGCCTCTTTGCTGGTGCCGGAGTAGTTAAAGGGTCAAAGGCAGAAGAAGAGCTAGCCGAAACATCTGCAAAATTCAACACGATGCTTCATGCAATGGGCATCCATCAGCTATAAAAAATACACAGGAGATGACAAAACATGTTTGTCCAACCACCTACATGGCCAGAAGAATTTGCTAAACGCTACCGTGAAAACGGTTGTTGGCGTGGGGAAACCTTTAGCGGTATGCTTCGTGCACGTGCCGCATCTTTAGAGAATAAAACAGCCATTACATATAATGATACGCACTTGAGCTACCAAAAACTTGATGAGCGCGTTAGCAGTCTTGCCACCGGTTTTCATCAGCTTGGTATTAAAAAGGGAAGTCGAGTTGTCGTTCAGCTTCCTAACATTCCTGCTTTTTTTGAAGTCATCTTCGCTTTATTTCGAATCGGTGCTTTACCCGTCTTCTCGCTACCGTCTCATAGAAGTAGTGAAATTACTTACTTTATTGAGTTTGCCGAAGCAGACGCATATGTCATTGCAGATATCAACGGTGGCTTTGATTATCGATCACTTGCACGCCAAGTGAAAGACAAGCTTCCCTCATTGCCTCACATCATTGTTGCAGGGGAAGCTGAAGAATTCCTTGCCTTGGATGATCTGCGCAAGGACCCAGCACTTGATCCTCAAATTCATGTAGAGGCAAGCAATATTGCATTTCTTCAGTTATCTGGAGGCAGTACAGGTCTTTCAAAACTCATTCCTCGTACACACGATGACTATATTTATAGTCTTTGGAAAAGTAATGAAGTGTGCGAGCTCACACAGGATAGTGTGTATCTAGCTACACTTCCAGTTGCACACAACTATCCACTAAGCTCGCCTGGAGTACTTGGCACGTTATATGCAGGTGGAAGAGTGGTTCTTACACCTGGATCAAGCCCTGATGAAGTCTTTCCACTCATTGAGAAAGAACGGGCGACCATTACCGCTGTCGTTCCACCCATCGCATTGATTTGGCTAGAGGCCGCTCCTCAGCGATCAGATGACTTATCTAGTCTTGAAATCTTGCAAGTCGGTGGTGCTAAATTAAGTGCAGAGGCAGCAAAACGTGTCATGCCTACTCTTGGATGTAAGCTCCAGCAAGTTTTTGGCATGGCAGAAGGTCTGGTCAACTATACCAGACTAGATGATCCTGAACATGTCATTATCCATACACAAGGGCGCCCGATGTCTGAATATGATGAGGTGCTAGTGGTTGATGATGAGGACAAGCCAGTCCCTAACGGAGTGGCAGGACACCTTTTAACAAGAGGACCTTATACGATTCGTGGCTACTATAAAGCAGATGAACAAAACAAAAAAGCATTTACACCAGATGGCTTTTATAGAACAGGTGACATCGTGCGACTAACCGAAGAAGGAAATGTTGTTGTAGAAGGTAGAGACAAGGATCAAATCAATCGTGGTGGTGAGAAGGTTGCCGCTGAAGAAGTCGAAAACCATTTACTTGCACATGTCGACATTCATGATGCAGCCATGGTGTCTATGCCAGATCCATTTCTAGGTGAACGCTCATGTGCCTTTGTTATCGCAAAAGGCAACAGCAAACCAGCCCCCATCGTCTTAAAATCTTTTCTAAGAGAGCGTGGGCTCGCCGCCTACAAAATTCCTGACCGCATTGAATGGATTGATGCGTTCCCACAAACAGGTGTAGGTAAAGTCAGTAAAAAAGCATTACGAGAATTAGCTGCAGCCAAAACGGACAACGTGTAAAAAGAAAAAAAGAGGAGTGATGATCATGGCAATCCCTGCTATTCCTGCGTATTCAATGCCAAACGCAAGAGACTTACCAAAAAATAAAGTGAACTGGACACCTGATCCAAATCGTGCTGTTCTGTTGATACATGACATGCAGCAATATTTTTTAAATGCGTTTCAACATGGTACATCCCCAATAACAGAGTTAGTTCAACATATCGAACAATTACGGGATACATGCCATGAACTTGGAATTCCCGTCGTCTATACAGCTCAACCTGGTGACCAAAACCCGAAAGATCGTGCCTTATTAACAGATTTCTGGGGACCTGGACTTGGTGATGACGAAACATTGACAAAAATTATTGATGAGCTCGCTCCGTCTGAAGCAGATACAGTGCTGACAAAATGGCGTTATAGTGCTTTTAAAAAATCTAATTTTTTAGATATTCTGCAAGACGATGGGCGTGATCAACTGATCATTACTGGCGTATATGCACATATTGGCTGTATGCTGACAGCCGCAGAAGCATTCATGCTCGATATTGAAACCTTTTTTGTCGCAGATGCCGTTGCTGACTTTTCACTTAAGCATCACAAAATGGCAATGACCTATGCAGCTGAGCGCTGTGCGGTAACCACAACAACTGACCAGATCATTTGTCGTCTAACCGGACAGGAGACAGACAGTGATGACCTATCCTTTGAGACCATCCTTCAACAAGTAGCTGAGTATCTCCAAGTCGAGCCGGATCAAATACCGCTTGACGAGAATCTCGTCTACCTAGGACTTGATTCTATTAGAATGATGAGCCTAGCGGAAAAGTGGAGACAGCAAGGAGCGACGGTCAATTTTGTTGAGCTTGCGGCAAATCCAACGCTATCACATTGGCGCACTCTTCTTTTCCCAGAAAAACAACCATCTATCCCAAATATCGATTATTTGTAAAGGAGGTATAGACCCTTGTCGATCCAGTCCGTCGATTCAATTCCACTGACCGGTGCCCAATCAGGCATTTGGTATGCGCAACAGCTTGATCCATCCAATCCAATTTTCAATACAGCTGAGTATATAGACATTAAAGGATATATTGATCCAGTACACTTTGAAACAGCCGTCCGAGAAACTGTCTTAGAAGCAGATTCCCTGCATATGCGCTTCGTTGAGGATACTGACGGTCCAAAGCAATGGTTTACATCCAAAAACGAAATCCCATTTCAATTCATCAATTTACAGAATGAAAAACAGCCGCTTGATGCGGCAAAAACGTGGATGAAAGCAGATCTTGCAACATCAGTCTCTTTAGAAAAAGATGTGTTATTCCGTGAGGTACTCTTTCAAATTGCTGACGATCGATTTCTCTGGTATCAGCGCATTCATCACATTGCCATTGATGGATTCGCCTTTTCACTCATCGCCCGTCGTGTTGCTGAGGTCTATTCAGCCCTATCGCAAGGGAGATCTGTGCCGCCTCAAACATTTGGCGCCTTCCGTGACGTTGTCCAAGAGGAAGTCGCATATCAACGTTCCAATCGCTATGAAGAAGATCAGGCTTTTTGGAAAAATCGCTTTGCTGATCAGCCTGAAATCGTTAGCCTTGCTGAGCTCGCCCCAAGGACTTCGGATCATTTTATCCGAAAAACTGCCAGATATGATGCCACGAGGGTAAGTAAAATGAAAAAAAATGTGCAAACATTCGGTGGCACTTGGCATGAAATGATTCTTGCCGCATCTGCTCTATATATGCATCGAATGACTGGTGCACACGATATTGTTTTAGGTTTGCCTGTTATGATGCGTCTTGGATCTTGCTCATTGCAAACACCAGGAATGGTCATGAACCTAGTACCGCTTCGTTTAACATGCAAATCAGATATGACCCTCTCAGCACTTGTTCACCAAGTATCTGATGAACTCAAAGCCATTCGTCCTCATCAGAGATATCGACACGAAGATATGAGGAGAGACTTTAAACTCATTGGCAGAAATCAACGATTATTTGGTCCACAAATTAATATCATGCCATTTGATTATCATCTCAGGTTCGATCAGTGCGTTGGTCAAGCGCATAATCTTTCGGCTGGGCCAGTGGATGATTTATCAATCAACATATATGACCGCGCAGATGGGAACGGTTTTCAAATCGATTTCGATGCAAACCCTGCAGTTTACAAAGAACAAGCGGTTGACGCGCATCTGCATCGTTTTCTTCAATTGCTGGAGGAAATAACCGAACTAGAGCAAGATCAGACGATCAGTCAATTTAACCTTCTCTTGTCCAGAGAAAAAGAGAACATCTTCAAGCATTGGAATGATACAAAACAAGAATTACCAAAGGCTTCTTTACGTGAACTCTTTGAAAAACAAGTCTGCAAAACACCACATGCAGAAGCATTACAGTTTGAAGGAATATCATGGACCTACGAAGAGTTGAATCAGCGTGCAAATCAATTGGCTCATTATTTGATAAAGCATGGGATTGGACCAGAACAATTTGTCGCAATTGCTCTGCCTCGATCGATCGATATGGTCGTAAGTCTGTTAGCTATCGTCAAAACAGGAGCCGCTTACCTACCATTAGACCCTGATTATCCTAGCGATCGTGTTGCCTATATGCTCGATGATGCTAAACCGATCTGTTTGCTCACAGTCAAAGAGACAGCAGAGCGTTTTGACCATTCACATATTGTCCAACTAGATGATCCAACCGTTCATGAGGAGATAGCAGACAGCCTACTTATCAATCCAACAAGCAACGAAGGCTCGCCGCATCATCCGGCATACATTATTTACACGTCAGGATCGACAGGCAAACCAAAGGGTGTTGTTGTAACGAGGCGGAATGTTGTCAACTTTATATTATCCATGCAGGATTCATTTTTATTAGGTCAAGGAGATCAGCTTCTAGCGGTTACGACCATTGCCTTTGATATATCTGGGCTAGAAATGTTCCTTCCACTTTTACACGGGGCATCTCTTTTATTGGCAAAAAAAGAGACCATCCAAGAGCCAGCAAAGCTTTCTGACATGATTCGTTCTCATCATGTCACTCTCATGCAGGCAACACCAACGTTGTGGCATGCGTTGGCAGATGAATATCCCGACGCAATAAAAGGCATGCGTGTTCTTGTTGGAGGAGAAGCACTCCCTGCTTCACTTTTGCACACCTTGCAATCTCTTCAATGTGACATTACCAATTTGTATGGACCTACAGAAACGACGATATGGTCTACGATGGAAAACGTTACATCCCATCAAGAGAATAGCGGGCCGCCGATTGGTAAACCCATTTGGAATACGAGCATTTACATCTTAGATGAAGGATTAAACCCTGTCCCAGCAGGTTCAATCGGTGAGCTTTATATTGCAGGTGAAGGAGTATCCAGAGGATATCTTGGACGATATGATTTAACCGCTGAACGTTTTGTCGCTGATCCATTCGGTGCAAAAGGCACGAGAATGTACCGTACAGGTGATTTAGCCAGATGGCGTGAGGATGGTTCAATTGATTATATCAGCCGTGCTGATCATCAAATTAAAATCCGTGGCTTCCGTATTGAGCTTGGCGAAATTGAAACAGTCATCATGCAACACCAAGCAGTGAAGCATACCTCTGTCATCGTTCGTGAGGATAAACCTGGACAACAGTTGCTTTGTGCGTATGTTGTGCTGACAGAAGGTGCTTCTCTGCATCCTTCAGAACTCAGGCAGTTTGTGGAAACGTCACTCCCTGATTACATGGTTCCTTCTGCTGTTGTCGTTTTGCCAGAACTCCCGCTTACACCAAACGGCAAAATCAATCGCAAAGCACTACCAAAACCAAATATGTCTTTAGTTAGTACTGAGCGTACACCTAGAACACCTCAAGAAGACATGTTATGTAGTTTATTTGCAGAAGTTCTTGGAATATCTCAAATTGGCATAGATGACAGTTTCTTTGACTTAGGAGGACATTCATTGCTCGCCGCTCGTCTGCTTAGACGTATACGCAATACACTTGGTGCAGACCTAAGCATGAGTACCATTTTTGAATCACCACGAGTTGCTGAGCTTGCGAAACACATCGACTCAGCGCAGGACATTCGCCCGCCACTTCAGGTGGAAAACAAGCCCGATGAGATTCCTTTATCCTTTGCCCAAAAACGGCTCTGGTTCCTTCATTGCCTTGAAGGACCAAATCCAACTTACAATATTCCGCTTGTCATCCATCTGACAGGTACACTAGATCGCAAAGCTCTCATTGGTGCATTGGCAGATATCACTGAAAAACACGAAACGCTTAGAACCATTTTTCCAAGTAAGGACGGCATGCCAAAACAGGTCATTTTAGATCCAAATAGTGTTCAGCCTGAACTCCATGTCACAGCGTCCTCAGATCAACAGATCGAGAATCAGTTAAACGAAGCCATTCGCTACAGCTTTAACATTGAGGAAGAACCCGCACTGCGAGCAGAATTATTCTTGCTTGATACAAATCGCTATGTGCTACTTCTATTGCTACATCACATCGCTGGTGACGGCTGGTCACTTGCGCCATTGACACGAGATTTAGCTGTCGCTTACGAAGCCCGTATTCATGGAAAATCAATCTCCTTGCCAGCCCAACCTGTTCAATATGCGGACTATGCCATTTGGCAGCAGAAGCTGTTGGGCAGTGAAGAAGAGAAGGGTAGTCTATTTGCAAAACAGCTTAGTTATTGGACGGAGACATTGCATGGTCTGCCAGAAGAGCTGGAGCTTCCCTATGACTTCCCACGTCCACAGGAAGCAAGTTTTAACGGGGATACGATAGACTTTACGATTGAACCTGCTTTACACCAGCTCCTTCTTGATCTTGCAAAGCAAAATCAAGTTAGTTTGTTCATGGTGCTTCAAGCAGCATTTGCAGCTTTACTGACTCGCCTTGGAGCGGGAACGGATATCCCTATTGGCAGTCCGATAGCTGGACGGAATGACGATGCGCTTGACGACATTGTTGGATTGTTTGTGAACACACTTGTATTACGTACAAATACAGCAGGAAACCCGACCTTTAGCGAGCTATTGAAACGAGTCCGAGACATTGACTTAGCCGCATATGAGCATCAGGATTTACCGTTTGAACGGCTAGTTGAAGTCTTGAATCCAACTCGATCCAGATCACGCAACCCATTGTTTCAGGTCATGCTTGCCTTCCAAAATACACCGAAGGCGGAAATGAAGCTGGCACAACTTGATTCGGATCTCTACGTCAAACCAGTGGGCTCAGCTAAATTTGACCTGACCCTCGAATTAACAGAGCAAAGAACAGATACTGGATTAGCAGCAGGGTTAACAGGGTTGTTTGAATTCAGCACAGATGTGTTCCAACAATGCACCATTCAAGCAATCGCTGACAGAATGAAGCGCTTTTTAACGGAAGTAGCCAAACACCCACATCTGCCGATTGGTCAAATGAACATTTTATCAGAAAAAGAGCGACAAACGCTGCTACCTGACAAGCAGACATTGGCTCATTTAGACCAAGTACCTAGCCTTCCAGCATTATTTGAAAAGGCGGTTCAGCAGTACCCTGAGCGAGTGGCTGTGACATATGGCAATCAGCAACTCACCTATCAAGAATTAAATAACAAAGCCAATAGGCTTGCCCATTTGCTAATCGCTAGAGGCGTTGGACCAGAGCAATTCGTTGCACTTTCCCTGCCTAGATCAATCGACATGCTCGTGAGTCTATTAGCCGTCCATAAAGCAGGCGCAGCCTATGTTCCGCTTGATCCGGACTATCCAGCAGACAGGCTCGCATACATGATGCAAGATGCCAAACCAGTTTGTAGCATCACAACAAAAGCAGCCGCAGTGCATCTCCCTGCTGATTGTCAATTGATTTTGTTAGATGAAAAAGAAACGAACGATCAACTACTTAATACGCCAAATAACAATCCGACTGATACAGACAGAGTTGAGCCACTGTCTTCTCTGCATCCAGCCTATATTATTTATACATCTGGTTCTACAGGCAAGCCAAAAGGAGTGGTCATCCCACACCAAAATGTAATCCGTCTTCTGACATCTACTGCGCATTGGTTCCATTTTGATGAAGAAGATGTTTGGACAATGTTTCATTCATATGCCTTTGATTTTTCCGTATGGGAAATATGGGGGCCTCTTTTATATGGCGGTCGACTTGTGGTTGTACCTCATACCATCTCTCGCTCTCCTGAGGAGATGCTACAGCTTTTAGTCGATGAAGGGGTGACAGTACTTAATCAGACGCCTTCTGCCTTCTATCAGCTCATGCAGGTAGACAAGGGTCAACAAACACTTGGTCAAGCATTATCACTCCGCTATGTAATCTTTGGCGGTGAAGCATTAGAGCTTAGCAGATTAGAAGATTGGTACAGCCGCCACTCTGATCGTAAGCCAAAGCTAATCAACATGTACGGCATTACAGAAACAACCGTACACGTGACGTACAATGTACTCAATCGAGACATGATCACGAAGAAATCCAGTAGCTTAATAGGCGAACCGATTCCTGATCTACACGTTTACGTACTAGATGAATACCTACAACCGGTTCCTCCTGGTACTACAGGTGAAATGTATGTAGCTGGTGCTGGGCTGGCAAGAGGTTACCTAGGCAGACCTGATCTTACATCAGACCGATTCCTTGCCGATCCTTATGGAGCACCTGGCACAAGGATGTACCGTACAGGCGATCTCGCTCGTTGGACAAAAGACGGATCACTTGATTACATTGGCAGAGCTGATCATCAGATTAAAATTCGCGGGTTCCGCATTGAACTAGGGGAAATTGAAGCCGTTTTGGCACGTCATGATGTGATTGCACAAGTTGCAGTCATCATGCGAGAGGATCAGCCTGGTGACAAACGTTTAGTCGCATATATCGTGACAACTGAAGAAGGCAGTATCGATACAGAAAACCTTCGTCATTTTGCCGCAGCCGGTCTTCCTGATTACATGGTGCCAGCGGCATATATTCAAATTGATGCCATGCCACTTACAGCAAACGGTAAGCTTGATCAAAAATCACTGCCGACACCTCACATGCATGTGCAGCAAACCGATGGTCGTGGTCCAAGGAATCCGAAGGAGGAAATCCTATGTCACCTCTTTGAAGAGGTGCTTGGTCTACCAAAAGTCAGCATTGACGATCGCTTTTTTGACATTGGCGGGCACTCATTACTTGCGGTTAGCTTAATCAGTCGCATTCGTGATGCACTAGGAGTCAAGCTAAGCATCGGAACGTTGTTTGAAGCACCAAATGTTGCACGCTTGGCAGAAAAACTTGAGACAGGTAGCGATGAAAATGCACTAGAAATCTTGCTACCGCTACGAGCAAATGGTGAAGAATATCCACTCTTCTGTGTTCATCCAGCAGGTGGTCTTAGTTGGTGTTATGCAGGCCTCTTGAATTCATTAGAGAAGGACATCCCACTCTATGGATTGCAGGCACGAGGAATCGCAAGAAAAGATGTCTTCCCACAAACGCTAGATGACATGGCTGCGGATTATATCAAGTACATCCAAACGATTCAGCCAAAGGGTCCTTATCATCTACTTGGTTGGTCACTAGGCGGGAACGTTGTGCAAGCAATGGCAACACAGCTTCAACAGCAAGGCGAAGAAATTTCACTCGTTGCCATGTTGGACTCATATCCAAACCACTTCTTGCCGATTAAAGAAGCACCTGATGAGGAAGAAGCACTCATTGCTCTTCTTGCACTTGGCGGTTACGACCCAGAAACCTTAACAGGTGAACCGCTCACGATGAAAAGTGCAGTCGATAACCTGAAAAAAGATGGAAGTGCACTAGCAAGCTTAAGTAAGCAAGCCATCATAAACCTGAAAGAAACCTATGTCAATTCTGTTCGATTGCTCGGAGAATATCAGCCAAAAACCTATCATGGAGACATATTATTCTTTAGATCTACCATTATCCCAGATTGGTTTACAGAAATTGATCCCAAAGCATGGGCACCTTATATCAACGGACAAATTGAACAATACGACATTCACTGCCGGCACAAAGACATGTGCCAGCCTGAACCCCTAGCAGAAATAGGTGTCATCTTAGACAATACACTGCATAGGGTCAAACAAAAACACGAAGAATAAAGGAGAGATGACAAATGACAAATCCCTTTGATCGTGAAGACGGTGTATTTCTTGTGCTTGTCAATGAACAAGGACAGCATTCACTTTGGCCATCATTTGCGCCAGTGCCAGATGGTTGGGAAAAGGCCTTTGGAGAAGACACACGAAATGCCTGTATCGATTATATCCAAACACACTGGCAGGACTTACGACCATTAAGCTTAAGAAAAGAACCTGCACTAGCACATGGAAAAACGGAATAAATCATCGCACCCTGATCTCATTCAGGGTGTCACATAGTTGACAAAGGGCTAAAATGGTTTTTATTTTGGCCCTTTGTCTTCTTTACTATCACCATCTTCCGGCTCTTTCTGCTACAATTTGATTGAGAATATTTATCAACTAATAAAAGATCAGGTGGTTTTATGGGTAATAACAATCAATTATGTACACTGGCAAATCCCAGTCAGTTCATCTACCGACTGACAAGTACTGAAAGAATAAACAATGTAGAGCTTCCGCATACTGAGCAGCAACTATCAGATACATTCTGTCTTCTCTTTAGCACAAGCAGCAGCGGATTCGTCACGTTGAACGATCAAAAGTGGCGATTAAAAAACCTGACACTCTATACGGTTATGCCTGGGGAAACGTTTATGCTGAAAACAGAGCCTTATCAAAAGCACGAACTCTACCTGTTGCGTTTTCAGCTCTATACCCTGCATGACCAAAGCATCACAGCAGTATCAACTGAACAAGCCCGCTCTCTACTGAGCACATGGCACTTTATTGATATTAGCTCGATTGAACACATTCATTCTTTACTGTCCCATATCACAGATGAATGGCAAAAGCCTGAATCCACTAGCTTCTTTAGAAGTCAAACTTTTTTTCAACAACTCGTTTTGCAACTTCTGACACTTCATAAAGAAGATATTTGTGACACGGCACATGCTCTTTTCAGAACAAAACAGTATATCGATCAGCATTCTGAAGAGCCGCTCAGCCTTACCAGCCTTTCACATATGGCTGGCATCAGTGCCAATCATTACAGTGAGCTATTTAAAAAGCATTTTGACATGAGTGTAACTGATTACATAACCAAGAGACGGATGGCTAGAGCCAAACAGTTAATGGCAAAAGGCAATGCAAAGCTCAAAGATATTGCACAGGAAATCGGCTATCAAGATCCCTACTACTTTAGCCGTATCTTTAAGAAAAAAACAGGTATGACCCCTTCTATATATATGAAAAGCCGTCAGCGCAAAATTGCAGCCTATGGTCATTCCATACTCGGTCAGCTCACACCAATTCATATCATCCCATATGCTGCCCCCCTTCATCCTAAATGGACAGCATATGATTTTGAGCATCATGCAGATGAAATTCTGATTCACCTGAATGCACATCGTATCAATGAGCATGCTGAAACCAACCTACAACGATTAAAGGAAACAAAACCTGAGCTGATTATTACCAATGATCTTGTGACAGAAGAGGAAAAACAAGTGCTGAAGACGATCTGTCCTGTTCATTTTGTTCCATTCAATGAATTAGATTGGCGCGCGCAATTCAGACAGACAGCCATGTTCCTAAACGAAGAAAAAGAGGCAGAAGAATGGTTGGTTCAGTACGAAGAACTCGTCATTCAAGCCAAAAAGACATGCCTTTCCGACAAACGACCTAAAACCATCCTTCCTCTTCGCATCTTTCAGGATCGGCTCTATTTGTCTGTAAACCGCACCATGTCAGAAGTGATTTTTCATGAAATTGGTCTTATGCCTGCCTTTCAAGGCCATGGTCAGTTGATCGAGAAGAACATCAGCCTCATCTCGATACAACAGCTGGACCCTGACTGTATCTTTCTCCTCTTGCATAAAGAGCCAAACACCATTGCTTTTTATCAAAAGTTAAAGCAGCAGGAGGCTTGGCAAAATCTCAAGGCTGTGACTCATCAAGAAGTCTATCAACTCGCTTCTGACCCTTGGCGTGAATACACTGCTGCCAGTCATCAACGAGTCATTCAGGACCTTTTATCTTTTTTTCCGTAAAAAGTCCATCGTTTGACAGGAAATTGTCTATGGATAAATGACTGAAAGCCTACTACAATCTTTAATTGAGAACAATTATCAGTCAAAGGAGAAAACAAATGAAAAAATGGTTTGCATTGCTTACCCTATGTATCATGATGGTCATCTCAGCGGCCTGTGGCGCTACAGAAAATAAAACAACTTCAAACACAGCCAAAAGCAAGACGGCTGAATCAACAAAAACAAAAATCAATTACTTAAATCAAACGTACGAACTCAAAACACCAGTGAAGCGAATCGTCATCGCTGGAAGCCTAGAATCAATGGAAGATGCAAAATTGCTTGGCATCCGTCCAATTGGTGCGTCTACAATAGGCGGTACATTCCCTGAATTATTTAAAGACATCACATCAAAAACAGAAGGAATCGGTGAAAAAACCGAACCAAACCTTGAAAAAATCTTAAAACTAAAACCAGACGTGATCCTCGGATCAACGAAGTTCCCAGCTGCAACAATTAAAAAGCTGGATAAAGTTCAAACCACCATCCCGGTATCCCATGTCTCTTCTGACTGGGAAAGCAATCTCTTATTGCTCGGTACACTTACTGGGAAAAGTGAAGAAGCCAAAAATATCATTGCCAATTATCAGGAAGACCTTAAACAGGCAAAGGAAACCTTGAAAAAGACAAGCAGCAACAAAACAGCTGTTATCTTGCGCATTAGACAGGGAGACCTGTATGTGTACCCTGAAGATGTCTACTTCAACTCTACCCTATATGGAGACTTAGGATTTACAGCACCAAGTGACGTCAAACAAGCCAAAGTACAAACGATGATTTCGATGGAGCGCCTCGGCGAACTAAATCCTGACTATATTTTTGTTCAATTCTCTAAAGAGGAAAACCCATCAAGTCCAAACGCTTTGAAGGATTTAGAACAAAATAAAATTTGGACAAGCCTAAAAGCCGTGAAAAATGGTCACATCAATGAAAATGTCGTAGATCCTATGCTTCAAGGAGGAACGGCATTAAGCAAAACAACCTTCCTTGATGAGGCTGTCAAATGGTTAGCGAAAAACAACTAAAGGAGGAAGCGCCGATTGGCGCTTTTCTTCATTTTTAGGGGGTTTCACATGAACGGAACATTTTTATATGACGAACTTAACGGACGTCAGCTTGATATTTATCTTCCACAAGACATTTCTACTGATGTTCCAGCTGTCTTTGTACAAGATGGCTCTTCTTTGTTTCGAACTCACCTGCTAGAGATCGAAAGAATGATTGAAACCAATACCATTTCGCCAATAATGATTGTCGGCATACACCCCTTCAATCGGCTTGATGAATATACACCATGGAAGGCACCATCTCTTCATTCACAGTTTCCTGACTTTAAAGGCGAGGCGGAGACGTACTTATCATTTTTAGCAAATGACTTGCTCCCATATATCAAAAAGCAATATCCAGCAAAGCAGTCTAGTGAAGAACATAGTCTCGTTGGCGCTTCATTAGGCGGACTTCTTACCATTTTTACCTTATTGACCCGTCCTACTCTTTTTAAAAACATCGCATCTATTTCTGGATCATTTTGGTATCAGGATTTTCTACCGTATGCCCAACAACAGACATTTCAGCTTGTTGATCACCTCGTCTATTTATCCGTTGGCAGTGAAGAAGGCAAAGGCAAAAAATCGGCTCAACAGCATATGCCTCTATTCACCAAGCAGTTACAAGACCTTTTGTCACAGAAAGGGATGCAGGAAAGGCAACTCACATGTCACATCGAACAAGGTGAAGGTCACAACCTGAGACAATTTCAAAGTAATTTTTTATCAGCAATGAAGTGGTTTTACAGAAGTGAAACTTAACCATCCAGATGTTGGTGATTTTTTTATCAGCTGTGCGCAAAGAGGATATGTTATATTGGAACGTATAGATAAAAGAGGAGGGGTTCAACCTGAGACCTTTACAAATCTCAGCTGATACTGCACAAAAGCTTGCGGAATCACTAAAAGTACCGATTGAACAAATAATGCATATGCCCCAGCATATGTTATTGGCAAAATTGGCTGAGCTTCAAAAGAAGGAAGAAACCTCTTCATAAGCAACTAAAGGAGTCTAACATATGGAACAACATCAAGAAATATCAACGGCGTACAAACGAAGCATCGGCCAAACCATTCTGCTCATTGCCGGCATTTTGCTGATTGCCTTTAATTTACGTCCTGCGATTACCTCAGTAGGACCTGTCATCGGTGCCATCCGTTCGGATTTACATCTATCCAATGGACTCGCCGGCTTTTTAACAACGCTTCCGCTCTTATCATTCGCACTGCTTTCCCCAGTCGCACCCAAGATTGGAAAACGCCTTGGAAACGAACGCACCCTCTGGCTAGGGCTCGCAATCCTATTATGTGGTATCCTCATTCGCTCAACTGGAAACATCGTGGTTCTCATGATTGGGACAGCACTCATCGGTGTCGGTATCGCTATATGTAACGTGCTTTTGCCTGGTCTTGTGAAGCATAAATTTCCTGCACATGCAGGTCTCATGACCAGCGTGTACACGACATCCATGTCTGTGTTTGCAGCACTTGCATCTGGTGTGAGTGTACCCCTTAGTCATGCACTGTCTGGTGGATGGAACACAGCATTCCTTGTATGGGGCGGACTCGCCTTTATCGCTATGATTGTTTGGGCTCCTCAGCTACGTCAGCAACACACAGGCATCAGCGGAGCAGGTATCTCTTTATCCGAACAGCCTATTTGGCGTTCACGTGTCGCTTGGCAGGTGACCTTTTTTATGGGCTTGCAATCATTTGTTTTTTATAGCAGCATCGCTTGGTTTCCAGACATTTTAACTTCACATGGTATGAAGGTTTCAACCGCAGGATGGATGCTTTCTATTATGCAGTTTGCGGGTTTACCCTCTACATTTTTAACACCTGTCATCGCAGTAAAGTTAAAGACACAGCGCCCCATTGTGCTATCGCTTTTCATTGTCTATTTAATAGGCATGACAGGCCTTCTATTCGGGAGCTCTACAATCATTCTTGTGATCTCCGTTCTGTTCATTGGAATTGGACAAGGTGCTAGTATCAGCCTCGCCCTTACTTTCATTGGTCTTCGGACGAGAAGTCTGGAACAGGCGGCAGCACTTTCTGGTATGGCACAATCGGTTGGTTACCTTTTAGCAGCAGTTGGGCCAATCATTATCGGTGTCCTGTTTGATATGACGCATACCTGGACACCATCCATTCTTATTTTTATTCTCATTTTGTTTTTGTTGCTTGTGACTGGCTTACGAGCCGGACGTGGTGTTTATATTTCAGATCCATCATAAAAAAGAACCAGTCCCCACTGAGGAGACTGGTTTCTTCTGCATTTAAGCTTGTTCTGTCACATGCACCTTTAACGTTGCTTGCACTTCTGAATGAAGCTTAACAGGTACATTTGTATATCCTAATGCACGAATGGCATCATTCAGCTCTATTTTGCGCTTATCAAGCTTAATTTGATGGTCTTTTTGCAATTTATCTGCAATTTGTTTGCTTGTAATTGAGCCAAACAAACGACCACCCTCTCCTGACTTTGCTGTCATTTCAACTGTCAGCTTTTCAAGTGTGTCTTTCAGTTGTTTTGCTTGCTCAAGCTCTTCAATGGCTTCTTTTTTCTCTTTGTTTTTTTGTCCTTCCAATGCGCTTAGGTTCGCCGCACTCGCTTCAATGGCTAAGCCCTGTTTGATCAGAAAGTTATGTGCATATCCGTCTGCTACATTTTTAATTTCGCCTTTTTTACCTTTTCCTTTTACGTCTTTTAGAAAAATAACCTTCACCTTTGAACCCCTCCCTCGAAATATTCATCTATGGCAGATTTTAGTTTTTCTACTGCTTCTTCAATGGTTATATCATAAATTTGCGTTGCAGCGTTAGTCAAATGACCCCCACCATCCAATGCTTCCATAATAATCTGTACATTAATCTGACCTAATGACCTTGCACTAATACAAACCGTACGCTCATCTCGCCTAGCGACGGCAAAAGAGGCTTCGACTTCACTCATGGAGAGCAGTGAATCAGCTGTTTGCGCAATCGTAATTTGATCATACAAATCAGGGTTATCAGGAGGCAATGATGCAATGGCAACACTCTTTTTGTATAGCTCTGTATGCTGAATGAGCTTCGCACGTTTTATATAATGATCAACGGTTTCTTTTAAGAATTTTTGGACCAAGACGGTATCTGCACCTTTGGCACGCAGATACGATGCCGCATCAAACGTTCTTGACCCCGTTCTTAAGGAAAAGCTTTTCGTATCCACGATAATTCCAGCTAACAAAGCAGTTGCCTCGATCATATTGATACGTAATTTCTTCGGCTGATACTCAAGTAGCTCTGTCACAAGCTCTGCTGTCGATGAAGCATATGGCTCCATATAGACAAGCAATGGATCACGAATAAATTCTTCACCACGTCTATGATGGTCAATCACGACGACATTCTCAACTTTATTTAAGAGGCGCTCTTCCATCACAAGTGATGGTTTATGCGTATCTACGACAACAAGCAACGTATCATCCTTCGCAAGCTCCATCGCTTCTTCTGTCGTAATAAAACGGGACCAAAGCTCTTCATAGTTTTTAATTTCTGTAATCAATCGTTGCACACTGTCACCAATTTGATTGGCATCAATAACAATATAACCATCCTTACCATTGGCTTGTGCAACCTTTAAGATTCCGATGGAAGCACCGATTGAGTCCATATCAGGGAACTTATGTCCCATAATCATGACATTGCCACTTTCAGATACGATCTCCTTCAATGCATGAGAAATGACACGTGCTCTCACGCGCGTCCGTTTCTCCATTGGATTCGTCTTTCCACCATAGAATTTCACTTTTCCATTCGGCTGCTTAATGGCGACCTGATCGCCTCCACGCCCTAGAGCAAGATCAAGACTGGATTGTGCCATCGTCCCAAGCTCTTTTAATGATGAGACGGAAGCACCGATCCCAATACTAAGTGTTAATGTTGCACTGTGTATACTTGTTTTTTCTCTAATTTCATCCAAAATAGAGAATTTCGATGCTTCAAGCTCTGCCAAAATACTTTCGTTTAACACAGCAATAAATCGTTCTGATGAAATACGCTTTAGGAAAATACCATATTCCTGTGCCCAACTGTTTAACAGCGAAGTAACTTCACTATTAATCGTGCTACGCACCTGATCATCAAGACCTTGCGTCACATCATCATAGTTATCTAGAAAAATGTAGGACAACACCGTACGCTCATTTTCATATTGTCTCTCAATTTGCACTTGTTCTGTGACATCAAAGAAATAAAGAAGTCGTTCTGATCGTTTGATGATGACCTTGAACTTCCGATCATTGAGTGTCACATTTTCTGTCTCGACCTCTTGCTTTATGAGCGGCACAATAGATTCAAATGTATCATAAAGTGACCTACCCACAAGCGTACTTTCATTAAAACACGAAGCAAGAAATGGATTTGTCCATTCAATATAATATTGATCATTAAAAAGCATGATGCCAATCGGCATTTCCATTAATGCTTCTTCTCCAACCTTTTTGACTCGATAGGAGAGCGTCGAAATATAAGAATCGATCTCTTTTTGCACCTGTGTATCTGCCCACTTTAAGAAGTAGAGAATGCCCCCAAGTAACAAGAGACCTGCCACTCCTATGATCCAATTAAAAAAAAGGTTGAGGAGGACTGTGACCACCGCAAGTACAATTAACAAGTAAATTGGATACCGGATGATAGGTTTTCTATAGAAGCTTGGCACTTATATCAACTCCTCAACATTCAGAGTGAATTATTTGTTTTTTATTTTATCTCTTAAATCAAAGCCTATGTCAACGATCCCAAGAATACGTACCAAAATGCCGATCTGAGGTAGTAAAATAGTGAAAACAATGACAAAAATCGGAACGGCTCTTGAAATTTTTTTCTCATAGCAATAATAAAAGATAAAAGAAAAGCCCTGAATTAGTACCAATAAAAGTAATACATAATAAGCACTCGTTTGAACGAGCCACAAAAAGCTATCCTTTTCAGTGTTGATGAATACCAATAGCAAGGTAAATAAATAATACCATACCATGCTTTTTGGCAAGCGTATATCTTTAAATTTCTGAAGAGAAGGCATATCACTGACAAAGCGTTTCAAAAAAGGCTGTGCTATCCAATGATTTAAAATAGCGCCCAGCACCGACCCGATGATGATGGTAATTGGTAAAATCGATTTGGCTGTTTCCTCAAATTCTTCCAACCGCTTCAACTGTGCAGCTATTTCCTTTTCAGAAGCGCCAGATTGCTTTAATAAGCTTTCAACCATTGGCAGTGTTTCTTCAATGGTTTGCTTGGCAATCACCATTATATCCAATTGGAAAAATTGAACACTAACCACATAGTAGACAAGCAGGCTGACCAAATACACAAACGCCCCTGAGATGATCGCATTTCTTGGCTGTTTTTTTCGGTAAAATACGCCCATTGCTATACCAACTGCAACCATTACTGGCGCGTTCAAAAGCCCTGCAATCGAACCAATTAAAATGCTGATGACGATGCCGATTGCACCAGCGGCAAGCCCGTTTTTCAGTCCGTATCTGATTGTATAAAGAATAATAGGAATCGGAGCGGCTAAATAGAAGATGAATGCTAAAAGTGGGACATACAAACAAAACAATAAAATCACAGAAAAAATACTAACAATAATAGCGCCTTCCACTATTGCTTTTGTTTGATTCAAGACTTCACCTCAGTCGATTCATTTCCTATATTTTGCGCAACATAGTTTAAGGTATATCCGTTTTATGTATCGTCTATCACAACTTGCCCCAACCTTTATTTTAACATAGCGACAAATAGCAAGTAAAATGAGGACACATCAAGAGCGTTTCACGTGAAACATCTTCCAGTGATCTATTAAATACTGGCATCAACAATTTTTTATATCATTCTTAACCATAATCCCTGAATTCATGGTTGAAAACTGGTAGAATAGAAACATCATCAATAAAATGTAAGAAGGAGAATTCGCATGGGAAAAACACTCGTATTCGGACACAAAAATCCTGACACTGATACTATTTGCTCTGCTATTGCTTACGCTGATTTAAAAAATAAAATCGGTGTTGAAGCAGAAGCTGTAAGACTCGGAGAAATCAATGGTGAAACACAATATGCGCTTGATTTCTTTAAGCAAGAAGCGCCTCGTTTCATTGAAACGGCAGCTAACGAAGCGAAACAAGTCATTCTTGTTGATCATAACGAACGCCAACAAAGCGTAAGTGACATTGATCAAGTACAAGTGACGGAGGTCATTGACCATCACCGTATCGCAAACTTTGAAACAAGTGAGCCTCTTTACTATCGTGCTGAACCAGTAGGCTGTACAGCAACGATTTTGAATAAGCTTTACAAAGAGCACAATGTCACAATTGAAAAAGAAATTGCTGGCTTGCTCCTATCTGCGATCATTTCTGACTCACTGCTATTCAAATCTCCAACATGCACAAAACAAGACATCGATGCGGCTCATGAGCTTGCAAAAATTGCTGGTGTCGATGTTGAAACATACGGACTAGACATGCTAAAAGCAGGTGCTGATTTAAGCGAAAAAACAGTGAAAGAGCTGATTACACTTGATGCAAAAGAATTTTCTCTAGGAAACAGCAAAGTAGAAATCGCTCAAGTGAATACTGTTGATATTGCAGAAGTCACTGCAAGACAAGCAGATATCGAAGCTGAAATCAACCAAGTCATTGCTAGCAAAGGGCTTGATTTATTCGTTCTCGTTATCACTGACATTTTAGAAAATGATTCTCTTGCTCTTGCTCTTGGTGCGGAAGCAACGAAAGTAGAAAAGGCGTTCAATGTCACGCTTGAAAACAACACAGCTATTCTCAAAGGCGTCGTTTCTAGAAAGAAACAAGTCGTTCCTGCCCTAACTGACGCACTTTCTTAATCAAAAAGGCGCTCCTTTTGAAGAGAGCGCCTTTTTTTTGAGCTGATGACGGTTTTCTAATAAATATATGCTTCACTCACAAGTACATCCTTTAGCACCTTTGTAGGTATTACAAATTCGACTACTCCCATGTAGCCTGGTGCCACATCATATTCGTTAAAGGAAATCACAAGCTTCCTTTGAACAAGCTTGGCAATGTAATAAGGATTTGATTCTTTTGGAATAGACGCACACCTGTCAAAAATAGTTTGCACAGGGAGGGATCACGTTCTTTATTTTGCAAACGCTTATTATTTACTATTCAAAGAGGAAAATAGAGAGGATTGATGAAACGGGGAATGTTAATTCAATTTTAAAGAAGCAACTGCACCTGTTTTTCCACAAACTGAACAAGAGGTGCAAGTGGATGAACTATCTGCTGTCCTGTCGTGCGCGCTACTCTCTGTGCAACACCTACCATTGATAGCTGAGCGGCACAAAGAATGCCTTTCTTTTGTTCAATCAATGCATATAGCTGTTGCTCGACTTGTTTTTCATAAGCCACCTTATCTCCTGCCATTAACAAGTCAAATACGCCCGTCATCACCACAGCCTCTGCTTCAACCGAGATTCCCTGTTCATCTGCAAACGCAAAAAGTCTCTGCATCGTGCCATCAACTGTGCCAGGATTAGAAAACACCAATTGTAACGGTGCCCTCTCCGCACAAAGTACGTCAAACAAAGGTTCATCTAGCTTTATAACAGGAACTGAGGTTGTAAGTAATTGTTCATCAAGAAGCGCTATATACTGTGTACAAGTCAGCAGAATCATATCTGCCCCTTTCTGAGCAAGTTGTTCGACATTTCTTGCTACATAAGCTTGCTGCTGATGAAGATCAAGTGGCGGCTGGCGTGTCAATCGAATCATCAAATCAGCATCTACATGATGATGAAGAGCTATTTGTTGATTGGTAAGAGCCTGATTAATATATTCAATATTAGAAGCATGTGCATGGAGGCAATGTAAATGAATGGTCATGTCACACTTTCCCTTCAAAGTTTTCACCTATTATATCAATTCCCTTATAGATTAGGTAACAACTTAGAAAGAAAACTGTGATTTTCTCAGAGATGTTACGAAAACAAATCGCCGACGGTGCACATGCCCTGAACCATATTGATCAACACAAAAAGAATGCAGCGCTACACTGCATTCTTTTTCATAGATTAAGCTTGTTTTCCTTTTTTCAGCCATTCTGCCACAGTTACTGTACGTTTTGCTTGATACTTGACTGCCGCTTCTGCATCCTCTTGAATCTTACCATTTTGATCAACAGTTACACTGACACCATATGGGTTCCCACCTGCTCCATAAAGTGAGTCATCCGTATAACCAGGGGCTGCCACAATGGCTCCCCAGTGGAACATCGTGGTGTACAAACTAAGAACAGTTTGTTCCTGTCCGCCATTCGGATTTTGTGCAGATGTCATCGCACTCACCGCTTTATTCGCTAATTTCCCTTGGAACCATAAACCACCTGTCGTATCTAAAAATTGCTTCATCTGTGCTGGCAAATTTCCAAACCGTGTCGGCATGCTGAAAATAATAGCATCCGCCCACTCTAAATCACTCAACTGAACTTCTGGCACATCCTTTGTGTCATCAAGGTGTGCTTTCCATGCAGGGTTAGACTCAATTACCCCAGCAGGTGCAAGCTCTGGCACCTTCATTACTCTCACGTCAGCCCCTACTTCTCTTGCACCAGCCTCTGCCCATTTCGCCATTTGGTAGTTTGTTCCTGTTGAACTATAGTAAATGATCGCCAATTTTACGTTTTCCATTGTATTCATCTCCTTTTCTTTTGTTTGCCCGAAAAGCTTACGAAAAAACCCCATGAATGTTCCCCACCTATGCTTGAAATTGAGTACGATACCATAAAGCCGCGGCATCCACTTCTTCTCTTGTTAATTGATGACCTTTATTTTCCCAATGTAGTTCTACGGAAGCGCCAGCATCTGTCAGTAATTGCTGCAGCTCCTGTGACTCCTCTGGTCGACACATCGGATCATTTTGCCCTGCCGCAATAAATACATGCTTTCCTTGTAATGGAGGCAAAGAAATTCCTCTTCTCGGAACCATCGGATGATGCAAGATAGCCCCACTTAACGCATCCTCGTAATGAAATAACAGACTCCCCGCAATATTTGCGCCATTTGAGTAGCCAATCGCAACCATCTTCCTGCGGTCAAATCCATATGTGCCTGCTGCTTCATCTAAAAATGTATAAAGCTCCTCCGTTCGCTCAATCAAATCCGCTTCATCAAATACACCCTCCGCCAGCCGACGGAAAAAGCGAGGCATCCCATTTTCGAGTACACTTCCTCTTACACTCAGTACAGATGCATCAGGATCAACAATTTCAGCAAGTGGCAATAAATCCGTTTCTGTTCCCCCTGTCCCATGTAACAAAAGGAGGACAGGCTTCGTTTCGTCTGTTCCTTTTTGAAAAAGATGCTTCATTATTTTGAATCTCCTTTCTCACTTTTTAATTCCCTTACTTCAATTGGCAAAACAATTTGTTCAATTTGACTGCGCTGTGATTCATATTGTGGTGGCAATTTAAGTGCTTCACCCATCGTTTCTAATGATTCATCATGTGCAAAACCTGGAGGATCTGTAGCAATCTCAAATAATATACCGCCTAATTCTCTAAAATAAATGGCATTAAAGTAATTTCGATCTTGAACAGGTGTCACCTGATAACCGCTCTGTGCGACATGC
Source organism: Bacillus sp. NPDC077027 (assembly GCF_050269555.1). Taxonomy (NCBI): domain Bacteria; kingdom Bacillati; phylum Bacillota; class Bacilli; order Caryophanales; family Bacillaceae; genus Bacillus; species Bacillus sp. NPDC077027. The sequence goes on from NZ_JBNNIO010000002.1 coordinate 924,667, forward strand.
TGTTGCCAATCTAGCTGATCTTGATCATCCTGTGCTCGCCATGCAATATGATGGACCACACCAGCACCCATACGTCCTCTCGCTACCGGTGCAATCTTCACATCAATGATATTGCCAATCTCACCAAATGAACGGAATCTGACATAATCACCCTCTGCCTTCACTTTCTCTAGCCCCATCGTTTTCTCTAATAGTTCCATCGTCTGTTCAACCTGAGATGATAATAAAATGGCGCCGCCGAATCCTTTAATGGCAACATCAGGCGTTACCCCACTAAAACTCCACTCATTTTGTTTTCCACCCTCCCGTTCTACCAACTCAATGAGTAGCCCGTGCGGATCTTCAAACGAGAGGAAAGTCTCACCAAACCGCTCTTGTTTTTCATATGAAATTGCAAATTGGTTGAAACGCTCCTGCCAAAAAGAAAATGAACCAGTTGGCACGACATACGTCGTCACCCCTACTTGACCTGCCCCGATTTGTCCTTTTTGTGCGCCAGGCCATGGGAAAAACGTAATAATTGTACCTGGTGACCCTGCTTCATCCCCAAAATAAAGATGATACGTTCCAGGATCATCGAAATTGACTGTTTTTTTCACTAATCGTAGCCCAAGCACCCCTGCATAAAAATCGACGTTCTCCTGGGGATGCCCTACAATTGCTGTAATATGATGAATTCCTTCTGTTTTTTTCATCACTAATTCCCTCCTATTCAACATTCTGTGCGTCCATTTTTATGATGGCTTACTCAGAAGAATTTATTTATCTCGAATTCGAGATATTCAATTAAAAAAGTATATTTATCTCGAATTAAGGATATGATGTTTCAAATTGAATGTCAACTTTTTTATTTTTTCTGGAATGAAACGGCAGTCAGTCACTTTAAATAAAATGGCACAAAAAAAGCGAAGAGCCTAAGGCCCTTCGCTTTGTCAAACAATTGATTACTCTCCAGTAACGTATGGAAGTAATGCCATTTGACGTGATCTTTTAATTGCTGCAGTAAGTTTACGTTGATACTTAGCGCTCGTTCCTGTTACACGACGAGGTAAGATTTTACCACGTTCAGAAACAAACTTTCTAAGAAGATCAACATCTTTATAATCAATGTGCGTAATGCCGTTAGAAGTAAAGTAACATACTTTACGACGTTTCGCACGACCGCCTCTACGTCCACCTGCCATATGTTTTCACACCTTTCTTTTTATCAATTTTATAAGATCAAATTAGAATGGCAAATCGTCATCTGAAATGTCAATCGGCTTACCATCATTCGCAAATGGGTCATCATTAAAGCTGTTGCCCTGATTACGGTTTTGGTTGTTTTGATTGCCATACGAATTTTGACTTGGCTCATTTGGTTGACCGAATGAATTTTGATCGTTTTGGCTTCCGCCATAATACTGGCCTCCGCTATTGCCACCGCTGTATCCACCTGAACCAGCACCGCCGCTTTTAGGCTCAAGAAATTGAACACTCTCAGCTTGAACTTCTGTCACAAAGACGCGTTGTCCCTGCTGATTTTCGTAGTTTCTTGTTTGCAAGCGACCGTCTACACCGGCAAGACTTCCCTTTTTGAGGAAATTAGCCACATTCTCGGCTTGTCTTCTCCAAGTAACACAGTTAATGAAATCGGCTTCACGCTCTCCAGACTGGTTCGTAAATGTACGATTCACAGCAAGAGTAAACGTAGCTACTGCCGCACCATTAGGCGTGTAGCGAAGCTCAGGGTCTTTTGTTAGTCTTCCGACCAATACAACACGGTTTAGCATATTGCAAGACCACCTTTAAATGTATATTTCAATGAATTACTCTTCTTCTTTAACAACAATGTGGCGAATGATATCGTCACTGATCTTAGCTAAGCGGTCAAATTCTTGAACTGCTACAGCTTCAGATTGAATGTGTACGATTTGGTAGAAACCGTCGCGGAAATCATTGATTTCATAAGCAAGACGACGTTTACCCCAATCCTTTGTTCCAGTGATCTCCGCTCCGTTAGAAGTTAACACGTTGTTGAAACGTTCGATAACTGCTTGCTTCGTTTCATCGTCAACTGATGGGCGGATGATGTACATAACTTCGTACTTTCTCATCTGATTGCACCTCCTTTTGGTCTAAGCGGCCCTAAACGGGCAAGGAGCAATAAAAAAATATTACTCACAATTGTATATTATAACAAATTTCTTGTCCTATGACAATAACCTACACATTAAAACGAAAATGAATAACGTCTCCATCTTTTACTTCGTATTCTTTTCCTTCTAAACGCACTTTTCCTGCCTCTTTTGCAGCTGACATACTTCCGCCAGTTAATAAATCTTCATAAGCAACAGTCTCAGCACGAATGAAGCCTCGCTCAAAATCAGTATGGATGATTCCAGCACATTCAGGTGCCTTCATTCCTTGCTTAAACGTCCAAGCACGTACCTCTTGCTCACCGGCAGTAAAATAAGTCGCCAAACCAAGCAATGAATAAGAAGCTTTGATCAATTGATCAAGACCTGATTCCTCAATGCCAAGCTCTTCAAGGAACATTTGCTTCTCTTCCCCTTCAAGTTCAGCAATTTCAGATTCAATTTTTGCACAAACAATGATCACTTCGGCATTTTCATCTGAAGCAAAGTCTCGAATCTGTTGTACAAATTCGTTGCCTTCACGATCGGCTACCTCGTCCTCACTTACATTTGCAACATAAAGCACTGGTTTAGATGTTAATAAATGTAGCTGTTTCACAAGCTTCCGCTGCTCATCTGTAAATTCCACTGATCTTGCAGGCTTCTCGCTTTCAAAAGCATCCTTCAGCTTTGTCAAAATATCTAATTCAGCTACAGCTTCTTTATCCTTTTGTTTTGCAAGTTTACTTACGCGTGCAAAGCGTTTTTCAACTGTCTCTAAATCAGCCAAAATCAGCTCGAGATTGATTGTTTCAATATCTGAAATCGGATCAACCTTTCCTGATACGTGAGTGATGTTATCATCAGCAAAGGCTCTCACAACATGACAAATCGCATCAACTTGACGAATATGTGAAAGGAATTTATTTCCTAGTCCTTCACCTTTAGATGCACCCTTTACAATTCCAGCGATATCTGTAAATTCAAATGCTGTTGGAACCGTTTTTTTCGGTCGCACTAACTCTGTCAGCTTTTGAAGACGTTCATCTGGAACCTCTACAATTCCGACGTTTGGATCAATTGTACAGAACGGATAATTCGCAGACTCCGCTCCAGCCTGTGTAATTGCATTAAAAAGTGTTGACTTTCCGACGTTGGGTAAGCCAACAATACCAGCTGTTAAAGCCATTCTTTCATCTCCTCTATATCAAACATGCTCGTATACTGCGTAATATGAACCTAGAGCAATTATAAGTAGGTTTACCTGAAAAGACAAGCTGACGAAATCGCATGTTTGGTAGGATAAAAATATATATTTCCAGTAAATCACATTCGAAAATACGAAAACTGCTCCATTTGCATCAACAAAAATGCGAATTTAATAAAAAAAGCACGAGGCCCTAATTAAGCAGTTGGCTCCTCATGCTTGACTAAAATCTTCTTCATTTTCCGTTCAAAATCCCTCCTCGGTATCATGACACTGTGACCGCAACCTTCACATTTAATTCGAATGTCCATACCCATCCGAATGACCTTCCACCGATTGGCACCACAGGGATGAGACTTCTTCATTTCTACCACGTCATTTAACCCAAAAGCTTTATCCGCCATCAGCTTTCACCTCTCTTGATTCATAACTGAATCTATTGTACAAAAAAACAACTGAAAAGAGCAATGTGAAAAAGAACGTCATGATAAACTACCTTTTAATAAGAAACAAGTCGACATATCAAATTCGTTCCCCCCATAAATTCCTGACAATAATCTATCCTTAATGACCTTTTATAAGCAAAAAACCCTTCTTTTAGATCATTTTATTTGTGGCCAATAGTTACTTAAATTCTCTTTCTTTTCAATATTGTCACAAACACTGTAGGTCAAAAGGTTTTTATTGGTAGATCAGTGTGGTCTTTCGATATTTTTTGATTTATGATAACTCCATAAATGATATGTGAGGGAGCAGGTACTATGGTCAATCGAAAGGATAGATTAACAGACAAAGACTACAAAATCATATCCGATCAAGCCAGCAATTTAGACAATTACCAGCATCACAATACAATAGAAATCAGTCAGCAGCAGACACTTACTGTGCAAGACTTCCTAAAAATAGAGAATGATTTATATGGTTTAACATTGAAATCTGATCAAGCTGATGAAATGATCATTGCTTTTCACTGTCCGACACCTAATGGAACGACCATCTCATCCCTACAAGACGTTCAAACAGCAGCGCAATCCTTACTAAAAACCGATCTTTCTTATCCAATTGAAAATAAAACATTAGCTGGAAAAGAAAATCACGTGTTTTTCAAAGGAAATGACTATGTAAAAAACATTAGTAGCAGTCATCCGAAGGTATCAATTAAACTCACTGGACAAGCGCTTGCCGGTGCTGTTTGTGCATTCATTGCAACACAGCAGCCATCGGTCAAAAAAGCAGTGACCTTTGACAGCCCAAATATCCTGAACAGCTTACCACCTAGTGTTCAGCATAAAGCAAACAGAGGAGAATTCACCAACGTTTTAACAGAATTTATTAACCCTGCAAATCACGTGGGGCTCCTGAATCGAGCGTCTAACAGTATCGGAAATGTGAAATATACAGTGCCACCAAAAGACAATTCTACAATTAGCGCAACAAAACGTTATCATCCCAAACAGTTGGAGACATTTCTTAAATCCGCTTTTGCTTCCATGAACATAGATTGGAATGAATCGATCGACACAAATACATTTCTGGCGCTTGTATCAGGAGACCTTAAAGTAAATGGCTACTCCTTTCATCCAAGTGGCTCTACACGTCTTTTAGATGAACAGCTTGATCACAATACTGATTTTACTTCGATGTTATTAGGAGAAATCTATGCTGGACGAGCAGACGCGAGAAAGGGATTAGAAATTGTGATAAAATCCCATTTACTAAAAAACACTTCATATGATTTACAAGAAATTATCGAACATGAAGTACACTCCATTTTTGAAAAAATTGATTCGATCGATGAAAGTGTCAAAACAGCGGTCAATCATGTCAAACAGGTGCATAAAGGTCTCGTCGGCTTTGGTCACTACGATCTACTAAGTGCAGCTGATGTCGATTCACTCCTTGAAGAATTGAGACAAGAGCAAACTTATCACGCTTTTCATTCACATGATAAACAGCTCAATGCGCTTCAAACACTCAAGGATTACGGGCAGGAACTTTCTACACTTTCACGACATCTCTATACGATGGGCAATGACTACGCAAAAGCAGATAAACGCATGGCTGCGCAAATAGGGATTCATTAGAAAGGAATGAAAAACAATTGATCAATCAAAATAAACCACCTAGTGACACACAGCGCTTCTTACAAAACGTCAGCTCACGCAAATCAATGTCAATTTTTGAAAACCAATCGGCACCAAACCCGCAATCCTATTCTCCTGAAGAAATTGCGGCGATTAATGCCATGAGACGAAAAGGACAGCGAAAAGATTTAAAACGTCTTCTCAGAATGCGACTCAATGATGAATTAGCACGGGTTCGTCAGCGACTCGAATATCAACTCTCCAAAACAGAAGATGTGATGAATCAGACAACGATTGCAAAACAGCATTTGACACTACACCTAAAAGGACAAGCCATTTTAGAATTAGAAGAACGAATGCAACGACTCAATCGAATGCCGCTTTACGATGACATCAAAGACGCGATCGATTCTATCCGTATGAAATAAGCACACCTATTGAAGAGGTGTGCTTATTATATTTTTCTAATATAATTTTTTATCGAGAAATTATTCTTTTGCTCAAAATCGGGTAAAGCATCAGACAAACAAGTAAATAAAGGTTCAACAAACTGTAAATCGGATATAAAAAAGCGATCAAGTCCGCAAAACCAAGAGATGTTAAAGGAGCCATTAAGAGAAGCAAAATGAGAACAGTAGCCCAACGAGGCAGCGGTACAAAGGAACTCATTCTACTTGAAAGACCAAATAACCCTGCAGCAGTCGTCGTGTAAATAGCCAAACACAATACAATCGTCATAAACAAAAATAAGGATGGCGGCGCACCTTCCAAAACAGTAAACAACGGGATGCCCTCTGTATCTAAGACTCCAGAGATATCCACTAAAATTTCGTTATAAACATAGGAAATGACACCGAACACTAACCCACTCAAAATACTCGCAATCTTTGCTTCTCCAAGTCCCTTCATTTCCTTGCCTACTGACGATAGCACAGCCACCACCGACAATATATTCAATGAGGCAAAGACAATACTGGCAGGCCAATTATATTGCTGACCAAAATCAATCATCCACATATGCTCATGATTCATATAATAAAAAATAAACGCATAGATGAGTCCCGCCACTAAAATTGGTATAATGAGAGCATTCATAGATAATAATCCTTTCACATCCCAGAAAAAGATCATGAATGAGCACAAACAAAACACCGCAATTCCTATCCAAAATGGAACACGATACATTTCAAGTGTCACACCGCCACCTGCAATCATTACAGTGGTTGTCGTAAATAAATATAGGACAATTAATACGTCATACACTTTTGCTAGCCAGGGGCCAACAAGCCGCTCCAATACCGGTACAAAATGCTCGGCTCGTACCTCATAACTAATTTTCAACACCACATAAGTAGAAAGCATAAACATGACAGTAAACAACAGAATGGCCAGTCCACTTTCAACCCCAAAGAATTGCCAAATTTCTTGACCGGAAGCATAACCTGCTCCTATTAAGCTTCCTAAAATTAAAAGCGTCCATCTCGAACCAGCCTTCCACACAATCATCACCTCATAGGTATAGAATTAAGCTTGTTTCCGTATACTGATACTAACTACTATGACAAGGAAGTGAGACCTATGAATAGCAAGAACGGTCTTTTTTTTAGAAATAGGGTAAAAGAATACGTGTCACATACGGATACAAATGCGATTCAGCAGATAAAAACCATTTTAATATCACACTTAGAAAAGTCAGGAAAAAAACCGATTGTGATCGTTTGCATCGGAACAGATCGCTCGACAGGAGACTCCTTAGGACCTCTTGTTGGAACAAAACTGTCTCAGTTAGAAATGAAACGTCTTCATGTATACGGCACACTTTCTGATCCTGTTCATGCAGTGAACTTAAAAGAAAAGTTAGCAGAAATAGAACAGGAACATAAACGTCCATTCATCATTGCAGTCGATGCTTGCTTAGGCAGAGTCAAAAGCGTTGGATCGTTCCAAATTGGTGATGGTCCATTAAAACCTGGTGCTGGCGTACAAAAAGAATTGCCTGAAGTAGGCGACATTCATATAAATGGGATTGTAAATGTGAGTGGATTCATGGAGTATTTCGTACTACAAAACACACGTCTTCACCTTGTGATGTCAATGGCAAACACGCTATCTGAAAGCTTATATGAAATTGATCAGACTGACTTAACAACTGAAAAGAACCGATTCATCTTTCCATCCATTCAAAATATGACTGGGAGAATATAAAAAAACCATCTAGCAATTAGATGGTTAGTTCGACGACTCTCTCGTTGACAACAACTCAAGAATACGCTCCAAATCTTCATTTGAGAGAAACTCAATTTCAATTTTCCCTTTTTTCTTTTGTTTTTTAATTGTTACTGCAGTACCAAAGTAATTTTGCAAGAAGGACTCCCTTTCTTTTAAAACACGATCCTTTGGTGCTTCTTTTTTCTTTGTTTCACGTGGAACATTTTCATTCAATTGTTGCACAATCTTTTCAACTTGTCGTACATTCAGCTCTTCATCTACAATTTTTTTCACTAAAGGTGCTAGCTTTTGCTTGTTTTTAAGACTAAGTAACGTTCGACCATGTCCCATAGATAAAGTACCCTCTGCAATCAGCTTTTGGATCTCTTCTGGAAGTGTCAAAAGGCGCAGATGATTCGCAATGTGTGGTCTGCTTTTACCAAGTTTTTTTGCCAATTCTTCTTGTGTAACATCAAGGTGATCAAGCAATGATTCATATGCCTGAGCTTCTTCTAATGGCGATAGATCCTCACGCTGCAAGTTTTCAAGCAAAGCTACCTCCCGCATGAGTGCCTCTGAAAATTCCCTCACAATCGCAGGAATTGTATTTAATCCTGCTTTTTCTGCTGCTCGGAAACGGCGTTCTCCTGCAACAATATCGTATCCTTTAATCGATTTTCTCACGATGATAGGCTGTAGAACACCATGCTGCTCAATCGATTGCTTTAAATCAGCTAATGCATCTTCGTCAAACGTTTTTCTTGGTTGATAAGGATTTGGTCGCAAATCCTTTAATTTCAACTCTTCGACAGTTTCTTCATTTGTTTCTACGTTGTTAAATAGTGCATTAATTCCTTTTCCAAGACCTTTAGCCATTCGCATCCACTTCCTTTGCTAAGTCTAGATAGACATCTGCACCTCTCGAACGCGGATCATATAAAATAATAGGCTTCCCATGGCTCGGTGCTTCACTTAGCCTTACATTCCTCGGGATGACCGTTTGATAAACCTTATCCCTAAAATATTTTTTCACCTCTTCAATGACCTGAATACCTAGATTGGTTCTGGCATCTAGCATCGTGAGGAGAACCCCTTCAATCGCCAAATCGGTATTCAAATGCTTCTGTACAAGACGCACTGTGTTTAACAATTGGCTTAACCCTTCAAGTGCATAATACTCACATTGAACTGGAATTAACACCGAATCTGAAGCTGTCAAAGCATTAATCGTCAGCAATCCTAATGAAGGCGGACAATCAATAATCATGTAATCATAGTTTTGTTTAACAGACTCAAGGGCTCTTTTCAGCCTTACCTCGCGCGAAATCGTTGGCACAAGTTCAATTTCAGCCCCCGCAAGCTGAATTGTCGCAGGAATCACGTCAAGATTTTCAACCGCTGTGGATTTAATGACATCTAACACATCTGCATCGTCTACTAAAATATCGTAGACACATTTCTCAACATCGGCCTTCTCAATGCCAATACCACTCGTGGCATTTCCCTGCGGATCAATATCAACAAGCAACACTCTTTTTCCTATGTATGCTAAACATGCGCCCAAATTAACAGAAGTTGTCGTTTTCCCAACGCCACCCTTCTGATTGGTAACCGCTATGATTTTTCCCACGATGTCACCTACTTTCAACTAAAAAGTTTCTCATATTATCTTATCTTCTATTCTATCAAAAAAAGAAAGAAACGTTTGCTTTTTTTGTTTTTCCTTTATAAATTCGTTAGATCCATGTTTTTTAGTACCCCATTTTCAAATGTGAACGAAAAGAAAACAGCCAAACGAAGCATTCTATCGAGCATTATTGTTATGTTGATATATTATATTGATAGAGAATGTGGAGGCGTTTCTCAGAAAAAAATAGATGCAAACATGCATAGACGAGGAAGTTACACGTGATGAAATCCACCTAAAAAACCCCCTCACTTCTAACGAGTGAGAGGGGTTTCTTCAAAAATTCAATCCACCGATTTTATTGCCTTCACTTACAATAACTTTAGGTGTAACCGTCTTGTAGCTTTTCTTTTTAAGAAATCCGTACGGTGCCTTTATGGTGAACTTTGCCCTACCAACAGCATCACCCGTTTTGGCATACGCCTGCCAAACAATTTTGGAACAATATGTAGGGTCCAATGAATTAATAGACAAAGTAATACCATATCGAGCATTGGGATGCGTCTGAACATAATCATCTGCCCATCCCCCTGCCTTTTCTGCAAGTTCTTCATCATTGACACGTATCACTTTAGTGTTAGCGCTCATACGAAACCAACTATCGATCGAATAAATGATTGGTTGCTGTTTAAAGCCCGGAATGGTCGCATATGTCTTTGGACTAATCACGATACCTGCATGACCGATTAAACCATTCAATGCACCCGTACTTGTGATCAGGATATCCCCTTTTTTAGGCATAATATCCGTTCCAGGATACGGCTTAGCCAAAAGCTTTGTGATGGAATTGGGTTTTTCATCCGTTATCACTTGATCATGAGTACTCTTGGTTAAACCATAGGCCTCTAAATCTTCATCATCAGGTGTGACCATCTCAATTGAATCATTAGACGGCTGATTCTCCTGATTTAATTGTTTCGTTGTCACATTTTGATCAACGATTCCTTGCTTCTTTAATGCTTTGAGCTCTTCTTTTGAGATGGTTTCAGTCGAGGGATATTTCTCAGACGCTTTTTCTACAGCAAATGCTGTGTATTCATTCGGAGAAAGATAAAATGAAAAAACAAAAAAGAAAATAATAGCAAAAACACTACTTCTCATTCTCCTCATATAATTCCCCTTTCTATTTAATAGATTGAATAAAATACCAACCCAACTCATATTTTACCAATTAATCTATTAAAAGTAAATATTATGTATTTACTTTTTGGTACACTAAAAAAGCTGACGAGTGATCTCATCAGCTTGATATTATTTAGGAATACGAATCGTCAATTGAATGTATTCTTCAAATTCCTCTTCTTCAGTATTTATCTTGAGTCCGCTATCTTCTACCATATGTAAAGACTGACGAATGGTATTCATCGCAATTCTCGTATCTCTACTAAATGCTTTGCGCTTTGGTTTCGGTTTGCGGTCTGTTTTCTGTTCAAGCATTTTTACGACACGCTCTTCAGTTTGTTTCACATTCAGATGTTTTTCAATAATCTCCTGTAAAAGCGTAATCTGCCATTCTGGGAGCTTTAACGGTACAAGAGCTCGTGCATGACGCTCTGAGATTTTCTTCTCTAATATCGCATCCTGAACCTCTTTAGGTAACTTCAAAAGCCTTAACTTATTCGCAACAGTAGACTGGCCTTTTCCTAAACGTTGCGCGAGGGCTTCTTGCGTTAAATCATGGAGCTCAAGAAGACGTGCATAAGCATGAGCTTCTTCAATTGCAGACAACTCTTCTCTTTGTAAATTTTCAATTAATGCAACAGATGCCGTTTCAGTATCAGTAAAATCTTTTATAATAGCAGGGATTTTTCCCCATTGGAGAGTTTGCACCGCTCTCCAACGTCTTTCACCGGCGATCAGTTCATATTTTCCTTCTTCTTCAGTCGGTCTGACGACAATAGGTTGAATAATACCATGTGTATGAATCGTCGTTGCCAGCTCTTGTATCTTTTCTTGTGAAAAAATGGTGCGTGGCTGAAAACGGTTAGGCATAATCGTGTCGACTGGGAGCTCTTGAATCTCTTCCTTTAATGTATCTTGCTCAGCATGATCAGCAATCTCTGCCTCTATTTCGGTTTCACGCTCGGAATTTTCTTTGTCGCCAATCCCGAAGAAGCGTGAGAGTGAATGCTTCATGAACCTACACCACCTTTAAAAACTACCTTTTTATAATTCTATTTTCTCATGTTTTTTCCTTCTGTAAAATCATAAATTTTGAAGAAAAACCGACCTTTTACATGATCAACCTTCAATAGGTGATTTATTAGGTGTCCCTGGTTTTCTAGGATATTTTTTGGGTGTTTGCTTTATCTTTTCAATCACTATGATATTTCGTTCGCTCTCCTCCATTGGAAGAACAAAGGAATGTGTCTCTATCATCTGCCCACCAAGTACAGTGACTGCTTTTTTACCTGCTTGCATTTCTTCCTCCGCAGCAGAAGCTTTTAACGCCACAAATAATCCTTGTTTCTTCACAAGCGGCAAACACAGCTCACTTAATACTGACAGACGGGCAACCGCTCTAGCTGTCACAAGATCGTAGCTTTCACGCTTGTCCTTACGCTGACCAAAAGTCTCCGCTCGATCATGATTAAATGTAGTATCTTTTAAATTCAAATTCTTCGCAAGTTCATGCAAAAATGTGATTCGTTTCTGAAGCGAATCGACAATGGTAACTTGTAGATGTGGAAAACAAATTTTGAGAGGTATGCTTGGGAAACCTGCACCAGCACCAATATCACAAATTGTATTTACGCTCTTAAAATCAATATAGAATGCTGCCGAAATAGAATCATAAAAATGTTTTAAATACACTTCTTCCTTTTCGGTAATAGATGTTAAATTCATTTTCTCGTTCCATTCCACAAGCATATGAAAGTAAGTTTCAAATTGCTCCAGCTGCTCAGGAGAAAGAGAAATCCCTTTCTCCTTTAATGCTGCTGTAAATTGCTCAATGTTCATGCCGCCACCCTTTCTATTCCGCTATCTTCGCAATACGTCCCTGCTCTAAATACACTAGGAGAATAGAAATATCAGCAGGATTTACACCCGAAATTCGAGAAGCCTGCGCAACAGAAAGCGGACGAACTTCTTTTAACTTCTGTTTCGCTTCGGTTGCAATCCCATTAATGGCATCATAATCAATCCGATCAGGGATTTTTTTGTTCTCCATCTTTTTCAATTTCTCAACTTGTTGAAGGGATTTTTCAATATAACCTTCATACTTAATTTGAATTTCCACTTGTTCACTTACATCTGATGTCACCGGAGTATCGGAAGGAGCCAATTTAACAACTGAATCATAGTTCATTTCAGGTCGTTTCATTAAGTCACTCGCCCGAATCCCATCCTTCAGTTCACTCCCACCAAGGGAACGAATGTAGGCCTGTGTTTCTTCTGAAGGTTTAATGAAGACTGAATATAAACGTTTCTTCTCTGCTTCAATTGCTTGTTTTTTCTCTTTGAACGCATGGAATCGTTCATCAGATATCAAGCCGATATCATGACCTAGCTCAGTTAATCTAAGGTCTGCGTTGTCATGACGCAAAAGTAAACGGTATTCAGCTCTTGATGTCAAAAGACGATAGGGCTCACTTGTTCCTTTTGTAACAAGGTCATCGATTAGAACACCAATGTAAGCATCAGAACGACTTAAAATGACTTCTTCTCTTCCAAGCGCTTTTCTTCCTGCATTAATTCCGGCCATAATACCTTGACCCGCTGCCTCTTCATACCCAGAGGTACCGTTGATTTGACCTGCAGTATATAACCCTGCAATCTTTTTCGTCTCTAGTGTCGGCCAAAGCTGTGTCGGTACAATGGCATCATACTCAATGGCATAACCAGCACGCATCATTTGAACATTCTCAAGTCCAGGAATCGTCGACAGCATGCGTTGCTGTACATCTTCAGGAAGACTTGTAGATAAGCCTTGTACATAAACCTCTTGCGTATTACGACCTTCAGGCTCTAAGAAAATCTGATGTCTAGGCTTGTCATTAAAACGAACCACTTTATCTTCTATAGATGGACAATATCTTGGTCCAGTTCCTTTAATCATACCTGAATACATTGGGGAACGGTGCAAATTTTCATCAATAATTTGGTGTGTTTCAAGACTTGTATAAGTTAACCAACATGGTAGCTGATCAGTCATAAATTCAACGGTTTCATAAGAAAAAGCGCGTGGGACATCATCGCCTGGCTGAATTTCAGTTTTGCTATAGTCAATAGAATGACTGTTTACACGAGGCGGTGTTCCAGTTTTAAAACGAACCAAATCAAATCCAAGCTCCGCTAAATGATCAGACAGTTTAATAGATGGCTGCTGATTATTAGGACCACTGGAATACGAAAGGTCACCTAGAATAATGCGCCCTTTCAAGAAAGTACCTGTTGTAATAACAACAGATTTTGCACGATAATGCGCACCAGTTTGTGTCATAACACCTTTACATTCATCATTTTCGACAATTAAACGATCAACCATGCCTTGAAGCAGTGTTAAATTCGGTTCATTCTCCATTGTTTTCTTCATCTCATGCTGATACTGGAACTTGTCTGCCTGTGCTCTCAACGCTCGCACTGCCGGTCCTTTACCTGTATTTAACATGCGCATTTGAATATGTGTTTTATCTATATTTCGAGCCATCTCTCCGCCAAGTGCATCTATTTCTCTCACAACAATCCCTTTAGCAGGACCACCTACAGACGGATTACATGGCATAAAAGCAACCATATCAAGGTTAATGGTCAATACCAGTGTTTTAGCGCCTTGTCTTGCAGAAGCAAGAGCAGCTTCAACACCAGCATGACCTGCCCCAATGACGATGACATCATATTGGCCAGCTTCATAACCCATTTCTTTCTTTCCTCCCTTTACTTTCCTAAACAGAATTGTGAGAACAACTGATCAATTAAACTTTCATGAACAGCATCCCCAATAATTTCACCTAGCTGCTCCCAGCAACGTGTTAAATCTATTTGAACAATATCGATCGGTACATCCATTTCAATTCCTTCAAGTGCATCTTCTATTGATTGTTTAGCAGCTTGAAGAAGTGCAATATGTCTTGTGTTACTCACATACGTCAAATCACCGCTCTCAATCGAGCCTGTAAAGAAAAGAGACTGGATGGCAATTTCAAGCTCATCTATGCCTTTCTCTTGCAATAACGACGTTGTGACGACAGGACGATCCTTTGCAAACTGTTTCACCTTCTCAAGGTCAAGCTTAGGCGCAAGGTCTGTCTTATTGACAATAACAATCACATCCATGCCTGACACTGCCTCAAAAAGTTTTACATCCTCATCAGATAACTCTTCACTATAATTAAGCACAAGTAGAATCAGGTCTGCTTTCTTTAAGACCTGTCTCGAACGCTCAACCCCAATACGCTCAACAATGTCCTCGGTCTCACGTATCCCAGCAGTATCGACCAATCGAAGTGGCACACCTCGAACATTCACATACTCCTCAATGACATCTCTCGTCGTTCCAGGAATATCTGTCACAATGGCCTTTGTTTCTTGAACAAGACTATTTAATAAGGATGATTTACCAACGTTCGGTCGTCCAATAATCACTGTCGACAAACCTTCACGTAATATTTTCCCTTGCTGCGATGTTGTAAGGACTGATTCAATTTCTTTTTTTACGGACCTTGCTCTTTCCACTAGCATTCGATGCGTCATTTCTTCCACATCATCATACTCTGGATAATCAATGTTCACTTCAACGTGCGCCAACGTTTCTAATATCTCGTCCCTCAGTCTTTTAATCAAACCAGAAAGACGACCCTCCATTTGGGTTAACGCTACATTCATTGCACGGTCTGTCTTCGCCCTAATTAAGTCCATGACCGCTTCCGCTTGAGATAGATCAATTCTTCCATTTAAGAAAGCACGTTTTGTAAACTCGCCAGGCTCTGCCAATCTTGCTCCCTCTTTTAAAGCAAGCTGAAGCACTTTATTTACCGTTACAATTCCGCCATGGCAGTTAATTTCAACAACATCTTCTCTCGTAAATGTTTTTGGTGCTCTCAATATAGAGACCATGACCTCCTCAATCACTTGATCTGTACTTCGATCAACAATATGGCCATAATGGATTGTGTGGGAATCGACTGAAATAAGCTTTTTTCCCTTTGGTCCCTTATACAATTGATCAGCGATTTGCACCGCGTCAGGACCACTCAATCGAATGATGGCAATTGCTCCTTCACCCATCGGTGTAGAAATTGCAGCAATTGTATCCAACGCTTCTTCACCTCTTCCTCTATTAACATATCTAACCTTTATCTATATGGATATTATCCATGTGAATATTAAAAACGTTTAACCAAAATTTAAAGATAACATAATTTAATTAGAAGTGAAAGTATGCAACCTCTAATTATCCACAGGATTGCATGCTATCTATTTTAACACTTAACTTATCCACATGTGAATAACAACGAACTCTTCCTACTCTTCAACATCTTACACCTAAACCATATAAATTTAAACGCCAATCGCACCTAGGATGAATATATAAAACCATTTTTTTATACAAAAACGCTGCTAAATTACTGGAAATTATACACACTTCTGCTAATAAAACATCATTTTTCATCAAAAAAAGACTAAAATTCAGTTTTGCTGAATCTTAGTCTTTCTGTTACTTTTTATAAAAGATGACAACATGACGTTTATTTCCCGTATCTTCCGAGGAAGTACCTAGCTTTTTAGAAAAAGAAGTAATTGCGTCATGCACCAATTTTCTTTCATTTGAAGGCATAGGTTCCAAATGAACCTCTCTTCTTGTTTTTAGTACTCGATTCGCTGTTTTTATTGCATACTGTTCAAGAGCTTCTTGGCGTTTTTTCCTATAATCTCCAATATCAATTGTAATATGATGATATTGATCTGAATAACGGTTAAAAACAAGCTGTGTCAGCGTTTCTAATGAATAAAGTGTCTGTCCTCTTTTTCCAATCATCAATGGAGTTTTTTCTCCATTCACATGAAAAGCGATTTTTTTCACACTTTTTTCTACGTTGACAATAGCTTCAGGATCAATTGCTGTTACCAGCTTTTCAAGATATTGTGTTGCAAGCTTTAAAGCGTCCTGCTTTTCTACTACTTTTACAACAGCTTGTCTTTTACCGAATAATCCCAAGAACCCTTTTTTTCCTTCGTCTAAGATGGTGATTTCTACATCATTTTTTGGTAAATTTATTTGTCTAAGTCCGGAATCTACTGCTTCTTCGATTGTGCGACCGACAGCAGTTATTTCCTTCATTTTTTCTTACCGTCCGCTTTTTCTTTTGTTTCAACTTGAACCTGCGGGGTTCTAATTAGTAATGTTTGAATGATCATGAAGAGGTTTCCAACAACCCAATATAGTGAAAGAGCCGCTGGGAAACTAATTGCAAAGACAATAATCATGATCGGCATCACCCAGAGCATAATAGCCATTTGCGGATTATCAGACGGGTTTCCAGCCATCATTAGTTTTTGCTGAATGAAAGTGGCAACACCTGCAATAATCGGCAATAGAAATAATGGATCTGGACTTCCAAGGTCAAACCATAAAAATGTGTGCTTCTTAATTTCAGCAGTTCTCATAATCGCATGATAGAATCCAATTAAGATTGGCATTTGAATCACAATTGGAAAACAACCTGCTAGTGGATTAACACCATTCTTTTGAAAAATTGCCATTGTTTCCTGTTGAAGCTGTTGCTGTGTCTTTTGGTCTTTAGAGCTGTATTTCTCACGCAGTTTTTTTAATTCAGGTTGCAGTGCCTGCATCGCTTTTGTACTTCTTAATTGTTTAATCATTAGTGGGAGAATGAGCAAACGAATTAAAATAGTTACAATGATAATCGCAACACCGTAGTTTTCGCCAGTCAATTCCGCCATATACGTTATTAATTGTGATAATGGATAGACAATATAAGAATTCCAAAACCCTTTACTTTCTGATGTGATCGGTTCATTGATTTGTGTACATCCAGCTAATAAAACCAACACACCGATCAAACTAAAGATCAGTAATAATCGCCTTTTCAACAAGATTCCTCCCATTACTTCAAACTTTATTTTAGTTGGAATTGATTTTCAAAAAAACTTACCTAATCAGTATGGTAACATTTTTTAATCACAAAGTGGTGTTTTCATTTTAATTCACTAAATGAAGGAAGCGCTTTTAAAAATAGCATCAACTAAGTTTCTATTACGAAGACTTTTTAGGTTGTTGTTTATAAGCAGCGGATTTTCTAAATAAATGTTGGAGAGACTTCTTTGTTTCCTCAAAGGTCATTTCACTCGCTGGTTTTCTAGCAATCACAATATAGTCTTTCTCCTGCTTTAACTTATGACCTTCTTCTAAAAAGACCTGGCGAATGAGACGCTTAATTCGATTTCTGGTAACAGCATTTCCAATCTTCTTGCTAACAGATAACCCTAAACGGAGTTCAGATTGATCAGTCTGATCAAGTTGATACATGACAAATTGGCGATTCGCCATTGATTGACCTTTATTAAACACTTTTTGAAAATCTTCATTTTTCTTTAGCCTGTTTCGCTTCTTCATTTATTCTTCCACTCCGATAAAAACTGACAGTTCTTTTTACGATCTTATGTAAAAAAGACCACTGACATTATTCAGTGGCCTAAGCTGATAATACTTTTCTTCCCTTACGACGGCGTCGTGCTAAAACTAGACGTCCGTTTTTAGAACTCATACGGCTGCGGAAGCCATGAACTTTACTACGCTTACGGTTATTTGGTTGAAACGTTCTTTTCATTTATGACACCTCCCTCGAGGAATAGCTGTTAAAGACAGTCTAACTCATTATATTTGTGAACCCATTGATTGTCAACATCAACGATACTTCTCTTATTATCAACCTGATAAGCATAACACAATTTGCTCGATGAAGAAACCTTCTTTTTTTAGATTCAAATATTTTAACCTCTTTTCTCCTCAGAAAATGATTCAAAAAACTGCTTGTGGATACTTTTTCAGCATATTTAGACTATCCACATCCTTTATCGACAACCTTTTCACACAAATAACGTATGTGGATAATTAATTTTCAACAACATGTAAAGTGTGTGGATAAGTTTCCGGCACCCATTGCACCATCTCGTTTATTTTGATATTATATTTGTGTTTTAACTCTTAATTACTTATCAGCATCATTTATCTTATCCACAATCTGTGGATATCCTGTGGAAAGATTTTGCACAGCCTGTTGATTTTTTTATCCACAGCTTGTGTAATTTGTCGAAAAGACGTTTTTCTACTATATTAAATCTTTTCAACAAATATTGTGCACGAATGGTAATAACCATTTGTTCTTTTTCGTGTTCTATAACAGATTGGTGCTAGCCATTTTAACGAGAAAAGGAGGGGAGAGAGGTCTCATGGAAAATATTTTGGATCTGTGGAACAAAGCACTTCTAAAAATAGAAACAAAATTAAGCAAGCCTAGCTATGAAACATGGATGAAATCGACAAAAGCCCATTCTCTTCAAGGAGATACGCTTACGATTACCGCACCTAATGAATTTGCTAGAGACTGGCTAGAATCAAGGTATCTCCACTTAATCGCAGATACCATCTATGAACTAACCGGTGAAGAACTTAGTATTAAATTCATTATTCCTCAAAATCAAGATGAAGAGGAAGCAATGCCAAAATCTCCTATCAAAAAAATGTCTAAAGATGAACCCGTTGATATTCCACAAAACATGCTGAATCCAAAATATACTTTTGATACGTTTGTTATTGGTTCAGGGAACCGCTTTGCACATGCTGCTTCACTGGCAGTCGCTGAAGCACCCGCGAAAGCGTACAATCCGCTCTTTATATATGGGGGAGTAGGTTTAGGAAAAACCCACTTAATGCATGCTATCGGTCATTACGTCATTGACCATAATCCGTCTGCTAAAGTGGTCTATCTTTCATCTGAAAAATTCACAAATGAATTTATTAACTCAATTCGAGACAATAAAGCAGTCGATTTCCGCAATCGCTATCGGAGTGTAGACGTGCTTTTGATAGATGATATTCAATTTTTAGCAGGAAAAGAACAAACTCAAGAAGAGTTTTTCCATACATTCAACACACTTCATGAAGAAAGTAAACAAATCGTTATTTCTAGTGATCGTCCACCTAAAGAAATACCGACACTTGAAGACAGATTACGCTCCCGCTTTGAATGGGGTCTAATTACAGATATTACACCACCAGATTTAGAAACAAGGATTGCCATTCTTCGCAAAAAAGCAAAAGCTGAAGGACTTGATATTCCGAATGAGGTCATGCTTTACATAGCGAATCAAATTGATAGCAACATCAGAGAGCTAGAAGGAGCCTTGATTCGTGTTGTCGCTTACTCGTCTTTAATTAATAAAGACATTAATGCTGATTTAGCAGCAGAAGCATTAAAAGATATCATCCCATCTTCAAAACCAAGGGTCATTACAATAAAAGAAATTCAAAGAATTGTAGGCCAACAATTTAATATCAAACTAGAAGACTTCAAAGCAAAAAAACGTACAAAATCCGTTGCATACCCTAGACAAATTGCGATGTATCTCTCTAGAGAAATGACAGACTCATCTCTCCCAAAAATAGGCGAAGAATTTGGTGGACGTGATCACACTACTGTTATTCACGCTCATGAGAAAATATCTAGGTTGATTGTTGAAGATGAGCAACTTCAACAACATGTCAAAGAGATCAAAGAACAATTGAAATAAATAAGCTGATACGGTTAGTATGGGATAATGTGAATAACTGCAGCTAGATCATACACAGTCTGTCCACATGTGGATAGGCTGTCTTTCCTTTCTTTTTCACCACTTATCCACATATCCACAAGCCCTACTAGTACTTCTACTATTTTTATTAATTAAATATATATCAGCTTCACTAAGATATTTAGGAGGACCATTATGAAATTCACGATTCAAAAAGATCGTCTAGTCGAAAGTGTCCAGGATGTATTAAAAGCAGTGTCATCTAGAACAACAATTCCAATTCTTACAGGGATTAAAATTGTTGCTTCAGACGAAGGGGTTTCTTTTACAGGGAGCGATTCTGATATTTCTATTGAATCCTTTATCTCTAAAACAGAAGGAGATTTAGAAATTATTACGATTGATCGCCCCGGAAGTATTGTGCTTCAGGCTCGTTTCTTTAGCGAAATCGTCAAAAAGCTACCAATGTCGACAGTAGAAATTGAAGTTGAACAAAATTATTCAACTATCATACGTTCAGGATCTGCTGAATTTAACTTAAATGGACTAGATGCAGAAGAGTACCCACATCTTCCACAAATAGAGGAACATCACGCTTTTCAGATCCCAACAGACCTATTTAAAAACTTGATTCGCCAAACTGTTTTCGCGGTGTCCACCTCAGAAACACGCCCTATCTTGACAGGTGTAAACTGGAAGGTGGAAAAAGGTGAATTAATATGCATTGCGACGGATAGTCATCGTCTGGCATTAAGAAAAGCGAAATTAGATATCAACGAGGAAAGCTCATACAATGTTGTCATTCCAGGGAAAAGTTTAACTGAGTTGAGTAAAATATTGGATGATGGTCAAGACTTAGTTGATATTGTGATCACTGAGACACAAGTTTTGTTTAAAACGAAAAACGTCTTGTTTTTCTCACGACTGCTAGATGGGAATTATCCAGATACAGCTCGTTTGATTCCTCAAGAAAGCAAAACAGACCTTGTTGTGAATACAAAAGAGTTCTTACAAGCGATTGATCGAGCTTCACTTTTAGCAAGAGAGGGACGTAATAATGTCGTTAAGCTTTCTGCTGATCCTGAACAAAGTATTGAGATTTCTTCAAATTCACCAGAGGTTGGTAAAGTTGTCGAAACGGTTCAAGCAGATGAAATTAAGGGTGAAGATTTAAAAATCTCCTTTAGCCCGAAATATATGCTAGATGCCTTAAAAGTATTAGAGGGAACTGAAATTCACGTCAGCTTTACAGGTGCGATGAGACCATTCCTTATTCGTACGCCAAATGATGATTCAATCATTCAACTTATTCTCCCAGTGAGAACGTACTAACTGATGACAAACAGCTGCTGTGTGGACACATAGCGGCTTTTCTTCTCTTTTATTTATACTTTCTTTTGACCCAATTTGCTTTCCCCTTTCCTTCTTGTCTTGTTTTTTAGTACAATTAGATATTAGTGATATTGAAAGAGGTCGATAAAATGTCTAATCCTGTTACCATTGAAACGGAAATGATCACATTGGGACAGTTTTTGAAATTAGCTGATGTGATTCAATCTGGCGGCATGGCGAAATGGTTCTTAAGTGAACACGAGGTTCTTATTAATCAAGAGCCAGATAATAGACGGGGACGTAAGCTTTACCCTGGAGATGTGGTCACGATTGAAGGAATTGGTTCTTTTCAAGTCGTGAATTAGAAACGGGTGACACTACATGTACATTCAAAGTCTGGCGTTAACTTCATACCGCAACTATGAACACACTGAGCTTCAATTTGAGAATAAAGTGAATGTCATGATAGGTGAGAACGCACAGGGAAAAACAAATTTAATGGAGGCCATCTATGTATTGTCGATGGCAAAGTCCCATCGCACGTCAAATGATAAAGAACTTATCCGATGGGACCAAGACTATGCTAAAATAGAAGGTAGAGTCATAAAGAAAAACGGACCACTCCCAATGCAACTCGTGATCTCTAAAAGAGGGAAAAAGGGTAAGGTCAATCATATTGAGCAGCAGAAGCTCAGTCATTATGTAGGTGCGCTTAACACAATTATGTTTGCGCCTGAGGATTTGAGCCTTGTGAAAGGGAGTCCTCAGATCAGAAGAAGGTTTCTTGATATGGAGATCGGACAAGTCTCTGCTGTATATCTACATGATTTATCGCTTTATCAAAAAATTCTATCTCAGCGAAATCATTACTTGAAACAATTGCAAACAAGGAAGCAAAAGGATCAAGCAATGCTAGAGGTTTTAACAGAGCAACTCATTGACGCGGCAGCGAAGGTTGTGCGAAAGCGCCTTATCTTCACGAAACAGCTCGAAAAATGGGCTCAGCCTCTTCATTTTGGAATTTCAAGAGAGCTAGAAACCTTAACGCTCAAATACCATACAGCTATTGAGGTATCAGAAGCGTCAGACTTGTCGAAAATAAAAGATAGCTACGAAGAATCGTTTTTTAAACTCAGAGAAAGAGAAATAGACAGAGGTGTCACTTTATGGGGACCTCATCGAGATGATCTCCTTTTCTTTGTGAATGGTAGAGATGTTCAAACATATGGCTCTCAAGGACAACAAAGAACAACAGCTCTCTCACTAAAACTTGCAGAAATTGATTTGATTCATGAAGAAATAGGAGAATATCCGATCCTTCTACTGGATGATGTATTATCTGAACTTGATGATTACAGACAGTCTCATTTGCTTCATACGATTCAGGGACGTGTACAAACCTTTGTCACGACAACAAGTGTTGAAGGTATTGACCATGCCACACTGAAAGAAGCGGAAATTTTCAGAGTAGCCAATGGAAAAGTAATTGACCGATAAATGAGGTGTGAGTCTTGTATATTCATTTAGGTGATGATTGTGTTGTGTCGACGCGGGAGATTGTCGCAATTGTAGATTACAAAATGAAAACATCTTCTGTCGTAGAAGAATTTCTGCAAAAACAAAAGAGTCATCTCATTTCGTTATCACATGGGACTCCAAAGTCTATTGTTGTCACAACTAAATCAATTTATTACTCTCCTCTCTCATCAAGCACGCTGAAAAAACGTGCTTCGTTTGTGATTGAAATTGATGTCTAAAAGCTCAATTCATATAAATATATCGTTTAAGAAAAGTGTAGGTGAATGTACGTGGCAATGGAACAGCAAAATAATAGTTATGATGAAAATCAGATACAGGTGCTTGAAGGTCTTGAAGCTGTAAGAAAACGTCCAGGAATGTACATTGGGACAACCAGTACCAAAGGACTCCATCATCTTGTATGGGAAATTGTCGACAACAGTATTGATGAGGCATTAGCAGGACATTGTACTGACATTATTGTGCAAATTGAAAAAGACAACAGCATCACAGTGAAAGACAACGGTCGTGGGATTCCAGTTGGAATTCATGAAAAGATGGGTCGTCCAGCAGTTGAAGTCATTATGACAGTCCTTCATGCCGGCGGGAAATTTGATGGCAGTGGTTATAAAGTATCTGGTGGGCTACATGGTGTAGGTGCATCTGTTGTTAATGCTTTATCTACTAGTCTAGATGTGACGGTCTATCGTGATGGCAAGGTTCACTATCAACAGTTTAAACAAGGTGCTCCTGTTGCTGATCTTAAAATCATTGGAGAAACAGATGTCTCAGGTACAACCACTCATTTTATTCCTGATCCTGAAATTTTCACAGAAACTTTAGAGTATGATTACGATACACTTGCCAATCGTTTACGTGAGCTAGCCTTCTTGACAAAAGGCGTCAGAATTATGATCGAAGACCTTCGTGAGGGCAAAGAGCGAAAGAATGAATACTGCTACGAGGGTGGTATTAAAAGTTATGTCGAACACTTGAATCGATCTAAAGAGGTTGTTCATGAAGAACCTGTTTATATCGAGGGTGAGAAGGACGGGATTACGGTTGAAGTGGCACTTCAATACAATGATTCCTATTCAAGCAACATCTACTCTTTCGCCAACAACATTAATACCTATGAGGGCGGTGCGCATGAAGCAGGCTTTAAAACAGGCCTTACTCGTGTAATTAATGACTACGCTCGTAAAAATGGTGTGTTCAAAGATGGAGATTCCAACTTGAGCGGTGAAGATGTTCGTGAAGGATTAACAGCTATTATTTCTATTAAGCATCCGAATCCTCAATTTGAAGGGCAAACGAAAACAAAGCTCGGAAACTCAGAAGCACGAACCATTACAGACGCACTATTCTCTGAAGCACTTGAAAAATTCCTATTAGAAAACCCAGATTCCGCAAAGAAAATCGTTGAAAAAGGGTTGATGGCAGCACGTGCAAGACTCGCTGCGAAGAAAGCACGAGAGCTCACAAGACGAAAAAGTGCGCTTGAAGTGTCGAGCTTACCTGGAAAACTTGCAGACTGTTCATCAAAAGACCCTTCAATATCAGAGCTTTATATTGTGGAGGGGGACTCTGCGGGGGGATCGGCTAAGCAGGGGCGTGACCGTCACTTCCAAGCCATTTTACCGCTAAGAGGGAAGATTTTGAACGTTGAAAAATCAAGACTTGATAAAATTTTATCTAATAACGAGGTTCGTTCCATGATTACTGCACTTGGCACAGGAATCGGAGAAGACTTCAATTTAGAGAAAGCACGCTATCACAAAGTTGTAATTATGACAGATGCCGATGTCGATGGAGCGCATATTCGGACATTGCTGTTAACATTCTTTTATCGCTACATGCGTCAAATCATTGAAAATGGCTATATCTATATTGCGCAGCCACCATTATATAAAGTACAGCAAGGTAAACGCGTTGAGTATGTGTATAACGACAAACAGCTTGATGTGCTTCTGAAATCCTTGCCACAATCCCCAAAACCGGGACTTCAGCGCTATAAAGGTCTTGGAGAGATGAATGCTACGCAGCTTTGGGAAACGACAATGGATCCTGATGCAAGAACACTTCTTCAGGTAAAACTTGAAGATGCAATAGATGCTGATGAAACATTTGAAATGTTAATGGGAGATAAAGTAGAACCACGTCGAAACTTTATCGAAGAAAATGCTCAATACGTCAAAAATCTAGATATTTAGAGATGCAACAACAACCTTATTTCTATGTTTGGGAATAAGGTTGTTTTTCAAGAATCAATGACTCGAATCTAAATTCTAAGGTTTTCAACGTTTCGCCGATTTTCTAGTAAATTGATGTGTATAAAAACAAGATTATTGATATAATGGAGAATAGTCTTGTGAATATAAATACATATTTTACTCCCACATAATTTATTTCATGTGATACGTAAAGGGAGGTTCTT
Organism: Bacillus sp. NPDC077027; assembly: GCF_050269555.1. Classification (NCBI taxonomy): domain Bacteria; kingdom Bacillati; phylum Bacillota; class Bacilli; order Caryophanales; family Bacillaceae; genus Bacillus; species Bacillus sp. NPDC077027. Next base: position 950,012 of record NZ_JBNNIO010000002.1, read on the forward strand.
ATAGTGAGTGAACAACATACACCAAATGTACGTGAAGTGAATATCAGTCAGGAAATGCGTACATCCTTTTTAGACTATGCGATGAGTGTTATTGTTTCGCGTGCTCTACCGGATGTGCGAGATGGTTTAAAACCAGTGCATCGAAGAATTTTGTATGCCATGAATGACCTAGGTATGACAAGCGATAAGCCATTTAAGAAATCTGCGCGTATCGTCGGCGAAGTTATTGGTAAATACCATCCACATGGTGATAGTGCAGTATACGAAGCGATGGTTCGGATGGCGCAAGATTTCAACTATCGTAATATGCTAGTTGAAGGACATGGGAACTTTGGATCTGTAGATGGAGATGGCGCCGCAGCAATGCGTTATACTGAGGCACGCCTTTCTAAAATTTCTATGGAAATCCTGCGTGATATCACAAAGGATACGATTGACTATCAAGATAACTATGATGGTAGTGAAAGAGAACCTGTTGTCATGCCTGCAAGATTTCCTAACCTATTAGTCAATGGTGCAACAGGGATCGCAGTTGGAATGGCGACAAACATTCCGCCTCACCAACTTGGTGAAGTCATTGATGGCGTTTTGGCTATCAGTGAGGATCCGGAGCTGACAACACAAGATTTGATGGAAATCATCCCAGGACCAGACTTTCCAACAGCTGGTCAAATTATTGGCCGAAGCGGTATACGTAAGGCTTATGAAACGGGCCGAGGCTCTATTACGTTACGAGCAAAATCAACAATTGAGGAAACTTCATCGGGCAAACAACGGATTATCGTGAATGAACTTCCATACCAAGTTAATAAGGCACGCCTTATTGAGAAAATCGCAGACCTGGTCCGTGACAAGAAGATTGATGGCATAACAGATCTTCGTGATGAATCAGATCGTAATGGAATGAGAATTGTTATTGAACTTAGAAGAGATGCCAACGTTCACGTTCTATTAAACAATCTTTATAAACAAACAACGCTTCAAACCTCTTTTGGTATCAACTTATTGGCATTGGTAGATGGCCAGCCAAAGGTCTTGTCACTTAAACAATGTCTAGAGTATTATCTTGAACACCAAAAAGTTATTATTAGACGTAGAACGGCATACGAACTTCGTAAAGCAGAAGCAAGGGCACACATTTTAGAAGGTTTAAGAATTGCACTTGATCATCTTGATGAAGTCATCTCTTTAATTAGAAATTCTCAAACAGCTGAAATTGCTAGAAATGGTTTGATGGAAAACTATAGCTTGTCCGAAAAACAAGCACAAGCCATTTTAGATATGCGTCTCCAACGCCTAACAGGTTTAGAAAGAGAAAAAATTGAAGAAGAGTACAAAGGACTTGTGGCACTTATTGATGAGCTGAAAAACATCTTAGCTAATAATGAGAAAGTACTTGAAATTATTAGAGAAGAATTAACAGAGATCAAAGAACGGTTCAATGATACACGTAGAACTGAAATCGTCACGGCGGGTATCGAAACGATTGAAGATGAGGACTTGATACCTGTTGAAAATATCGTTATTACGTTGACCCATAATGGTTATATTAAACGACTTCCTTCCTCCACATACCGCAGTCAAAAAAGAGGCGGTAAAGGGGTACAAGGAATGGGTACAAACGAAGACGACTTTGTTGAACAGCTCATTTCTACTTCGACTCATGATACAATTCTCTTTTTCTCCAATAAAGGGAAAGTCTATCGTGCAAAAGGTTATGAGATACCAGAGTTCGGACGAACTGCTAAGGGAATCCCGATTATTAACCTCCTTGAAGTAGAAAAAGGAGAATGGATTAATGCCATTATCCCTGTTAGCGAATTTGATGAAGATTCCTACCTATTCTTCACAACTAGGCATGGTGTTTCAAAACGAACAGCGCTCTCTCACTTCGCTAATATTCGAAACAATGGCTTAATAGCACTTGGCCTTCGTGATGAAGATGAATTAATGTCAGTTCGATTGACTAATGGCGAAAAGCAGATCATCATTGGTACGAAAAAAGGCATGCTGATTCGTTTCCTAGAGACAGATGTTCGTGAAATGGGACGTACAGCAGCAGGGGTAAAAGGAATTACACTAGCTGAAGACGACATTGTCGTTGGAATGGAAATCCTTGAGCCAGATTCACATGTTTTAATTGTGACTGAAAAAGGCTACGGCAAATTAACGCCAGAAAAAGAATATAGAGTTCAAACCCGAGGCGGTAAAGGTCTAAAAACATGTAAAATCACTGAAAACAACGGTCAGCTTGTGACAGTAAAGGCAACAAACTCTGATGCTGAAGAAGATTTAATGATTATTACCGGAAGCGGTGTTATCATTCGAATGGCAGTTGCAGATATTTCGACTACAGGACGTGTTACACAAGGTGTCCGTCTCATCCGTTTAGGGGAAGATGAGCATGTAGCAACTGTTGCATTAGTTGAACAGTCAGAAGAAGAAAATATTGAAGAGCATTTAGAAGAAGACCAAGAATCTTGATGAGAAATAAAGCCGCCGTAACAGGGCGGCTTTATTTTTTAAAAAAATAATGGTTTTTTTGAAATTTATAATGCATTTTTAATAGAGATATGATAATCTTTCAAAGGAGCAAAAAACAGCTCTGTTTTATACTCTTTGTTTCTCAAGAAAATCAAAAAAAATATAAAAATATGTTGACTATTGATAGAGAGACATGATATATTTAAGTGGTCGCTTTAAGAGAGTGGCAAACAAGTTCTTTGAAAACTAAACAAGACAAAACGTACCTGTTAATTCGAGTTTTAATAAAAAAATCCTATGATTCGCATCATAGGTAGTCAGTCAAGCTGAC
>NZ_JBNNIO010000003.1:0-440696 GCF_050269555.1 Bacillus sp. NPDC077027
GCGTGGTGACACGTGGAGCTGACAGATACTAATAGATCGAGGACTTAACCTTTTCTTTTGTGAATATTGAACATTGTTATCTAGTTTTGAGAGAATATTTTCTGAATATCTCTTGATTTATTTTGAATACATAGTATAATATCTTTTGTCACTAAATTGTCTGGTGATGATGGCGAAGAGGTCACACCCGTTCCCATACCGAACACGGAAGTTAAGCTCTTCAGCGCCGATGGTAGTTGGGGGTCTCCCCCTGTGAGAGTAGGACATCGCCAGGCTTCTTCATTCCGCAGTAGCTCAGTGGTAGAGCTATCGGCTGTTAACCGATCGGTCGTAGGTTCGAATCCTACCTGCGGAGCCAATTTGGAGAGCTGTCCGAGTGGCCGAAGGAGCACGATTGGAAATCGTGTAGGCGGTAACCCCGTCTCAAGGGTTCGAATCCCTTGCTCTCCGCCACAAGTTACATAATATATAGGGCCCGTTGGTCAAGCGGTTAAGACACCGCCCTTTCACGGCGGTAACACGGGTTCGAATCCCGTACGGGTCACCAACGTATATCTATATAGCAAAGACCAGCATTTAACATGGAGGATTAGCTCAGCTGGGAGAGCATCTGCCTTACAAGCAGAGGGTCGGCGGTTCGAGCCCGTCATCCTCCACCATATTTTTCACATATTATTATCGCGGGGTGGAGCAGTTCGGTAGCTCGTCGGGCTCATAACCCGAAGGTCGCAGGTTCAAATCCTGCCCCCGCAACCAAAATGGTCCGGTAGTTCAGTTGGTTAGAATGCCTGCCTGTCACGCAGGAGGTCGCGGGTTCGAGTCCCGTCCGGACCGCCATTTTTAAATAAAGATATGGCTCGGTAGCTCAGTTGGTAGAGCAACGGACTGAAAATCCGTGTGTCGGCGGTTCGATTCCGTCCCGAGCCACCACCATATGCCGGTGTAGCTCAATTGGTAGAGCAACTGACTTGTAATCAGTAGGTTGGGGGTTCAAGTCCTCTTGCCGGCACTGTTTTTCTTTATGTGGAGGGGTAGCGAAGTGGCTAAACGCGGCGGACTGTAAATCCGCTCCCTCCGGGTTCGGCGGTTCGAATCCGCCCCCCTCCACCATTTTATTTTCATAGGGGCATAGTTTAAAGGTAGAACAGAGGTCTCCAAAACCTCCGGTGTGGGTTCAATTCCTACTGCCCCTGCCAATTGTATATTTTTCATCGTGGCGGTTGTGGCGAAGTGGTTAACGCACCAGATTGTGGCTCTGGCACTCGTGGGTTCGATTCCCATCAATCGCCCCATTTTATTATTGGGCTATAGCCAAGCGGTAAGGCAACGGACTTTGACTCCGTCATGCGTTGGTTCGAATCCAGCTAGCCCAGTTTTTATATGCGGAAGTAGTTCAGTGGTAGAACACCACCTTGCCAAGGTGGGGGTCGCGGGTTCGAATCCCGTCTTCCGCTCCAATATGGCGGCATAGCCAAGTGGTAAGGCAGAGGTCTGCAAAACCTTTATCCCCGGTTCAAATCCGGGTGTCGCCTTTTGAATAGACTGCCGGGGTGGTGGAATTGGCAGACACACAGGACTTAAAATCCTGCGGTAGGTGACTATCGTGCCGGTTCAAGTCCGGCCCTCGGCACCATTTAATTTATTTTATATGGAAGTAGCGCTCTTTCATGATCATGCCGGTGTGGCGGAATTGGCAGACGCGCACGACTCAAAATCGTGTTCCTCACGGAGTGCCGGTTCGACCCCGGCCACCGGTACCATTTTTTCAGCAATTTAACAGTGAATAATACCGTAATATCAACCGTTTCTCACAGTGTGGGGAACGGTTTTTTTGTGTTTATTTACAATGATTTTATCTAAACTGAACACTTCAAATCGTATGAATAAATCGTTTGTAATGATTGGGGTGAATACTGGTATGACAAGGCGAAATAACGCTTTAACTGAAGCTGAACTTACAATTATAAGAAAAGGTAAGAAATCGTATGTAGAAGGCTTTAAAGATGCTTTTGAACTGTTTGAAAAGGATTGTGATTTACGTAATTTACGACCTTTTACCATTAAATATTACCGGAATGAAATTTCAGCATTTCTTACCCACCTATCTGAACAAGGTATTGATACAAGTATTTTAAAACCAACAAATGTTACAGATGAACATATTAAAGAAAATGTGATTCTGTATATGAGGAACTATAAAGGTGCAAGGATTGTCAGTATAAACACACGCTTACGTGCCTTACGTGCTTTCTTTAACTTCCTTCACAGGGAAAAACACATACCGAAAAATCCAATGGCAAATATTAAGATGCTGAAGGATAGAAAGCGTGTTATTCCCACATTCACAAAGGAACAGCTTAACAAGATGTTTCGACAACCTGACCTGAAAACATTTATTGGTGTTCGTGACTATACCATTATGATGATGTTTTTGGAAACAGGAATACGTGTGAATGAACTGACTGGTTTAACGCTGGCTGATATTCGTTGGGAAGATAACCTTGTCTGTATCAGGAATGCAAAGAGTTACAGGGAACGTTTAGTGCCAATTCAAAAGGAAATGAAGATTCAGCTTAAAAAGTATGTTGCAATACGTGGTTATGTTGAAAGTGACGCACTGTTTGTAAGTATTGATGGCACGTACTTAACAAGGCGGGGGATTCAGAACAGAATTGAAAAGTATGGGGTACTTGCTGGTATAAAGGGTGTGCGTTGCAGCTGTCATACGTTCAGGCACACATTCGCAAAGTTAAGTGTTCAGCAAGGTGCAAATATCTTTGAATTACAAGCCATTCTTGGACATACCAGCATGGAAATTGTTAAGACATACGTAAACCTTTTTGGTACTGATGTACGTGAAAGCCACAAGAAGTTTTCACCGGTTAAGGTACTAGAAAAGCGTGATATTTAAACAAAAGAAAAAGCCACGTGTTCCAGCACGTGACCAAGTAAAACACACACACAAAAGCACAACTGAATACTGAACAGCACCAGCTGTAATTAACCTTCATTTTATCGAAAAAAATATGATGATGCAAGGTGTCTTTAGTAATGCCTTTTTTAAGTAAGATTGCTGGTGGTGTTCACTTGCTGGAATGCCTATTAACAGCAATGTATCAAATAAACTTGACCGGTTAGCGAAGCCAATGCACAAAATTCAGCGTTCCCACGTTAAAACAGTTCCTTATTTCTGTTGTGGGAAGTCAAGTGGCGAACGCACATAATCGGTTCGGGTGGTTGCTTGGGTATTACGGTACGGTAGCAATGGACAAAGAAGAATAAACATCTTCATCACGTAGGACAAGCTTTGCGTGAAAAAAGTTCATTGTGGTTAACACCAGCGTTTAAATAAGGGTTATACATACGGACACCTTGTATTCCTGTACCATTCAGTATAAACAAACGTCTGCTTTTCAGCTTTAAACATTAATTTGTTTATCGCTGAAAGGTAGAAGTTTTCGTTGCCAGCCGTTTTCCTTGAATAACCTACCCATTCAGGCAAAAGAGAAAAGCAAAGTCAACACCATATTTCAGGAAAAATACAGGGATTAGGCAGTAACCTGTCGAAATGATGGCTGAAAGGGGATGATGATAAGTTGGACAGAAGAAAACTTGTATACAGCATCTTAAAGGAACTTCAGGAAGGTAACGAACCGAAACAAACGGATTATGAAATTACCTACGAACAATGGGGAGAAATAGCAGAACTTATACGTGATGAAGGATACGCAAAGGGTGTTTCTATTTTATATGCTGATGATTCAGTTTATTTTGTATCATTATCTTCAGCAAAGATTACTATGAAGGGTATTGAATACCTTGAAGCAAACAGTGCAATGGCAAGGATGTACAAGGGGTTAAAAGAAGCACGTGAATGGATTAAGTTATAACTGAAGGGAACTGTAAAGGTGCAGAATTACCCATGTAACAAGCCTGGCACGTGGAAAAGAAAATAAGTGTTGATTATTTTACAGTTGAATATTAATTTTCAATTGCAATGAGTACATAAAAATCCCCTATACCTTTATCACTGGAATATCAATAATCCAATAATAGAGATACAGGGGAGAATGGTTTCAGAACCAGCACCACACATTAAAACAAGTTCAATACCTTTCTTGGATGCTTTTCTTTGTAATACATAAATGCTTCATAACAATCTTTTCTGCTTCGACCGTTCACAATGCTTTTGATGGTTGCCTTTGATACTGGAAACCTTTCTTCCAACTGGTATGGAAGCATCCCTTCCACTTTGTTCAGGTATAGAATGTGATAAACTTCTTTATCGGTTAGTTTCACGTTGTACATAATAAAAGTTCCTTTCTGTAATCAATTGTATTATTTGATGTGTAGCAGTTCTTCAGGTGTGCCGGTTATACCCTTATTAGTCATTAAGCGAACAGCGGTATCTCTGAAATGAACTATTAATGCCGGATTGGGTGCTTTACTGCTTCTGTACACAACAAACGGATTTACAAGGATATGTGATACAAAGGCATTTTGTTGTATGGTGAACACTGGTAAATCTTTCAGCATCACTTTGAACAGCTTCTTCTTTAAATCATTAGAACGGCTGAAACCAAACATTTCAGCAAGTTCATTTACTGTAAGTGGTTCACAAGTATTTAAATCATTTTCAGGATGCTTACAAAGAATATTTGCTTCAGGGTGGATATACGGCATCACCATGAAAAGCGTGTAAAGGTTGTTCGGTGTATGTACTGCTTTGCCTTTATCATTCTTTTCTTTGTACAGTTCCCTTACTTGCTTATCAAACGTTTTGACAAGATTCTTTTCTTTTTGTGCTGAAGATGAAGGTTTTCCTTTAAAGTGATATTTGCTATTCCACTTCAAGTAAATCGTGCTTTTACCTTCAATTTCTTCTGAAAGGATGCCGGTTTCAACAAGTTTGTTATAGAAGGTGAAAAACTCTTTCTTGTTCTTAATTTCAAGCAATTCTTGAAGCCTGTTCTTTAAGATGAAGTTACCGTTATCATGTCGTAAATAGCTTCCTTGTTCCTGATAAGTCACGTAAGTTCCGAGAAACATAATTCTTGTTTTTTCAGCTGGTGTGAAACGCTGGTCTAGGTTCAGTTCTTTTATTGTGCTGGATAATGTGAAGGTAAATCTTCCAGCCAGTTCTTCAAACAATTCTTTGTTTTCTTTGCCACGTAAGTACGCTTTCTTATTCACTTCTTTTTCCTTGCTGATAATGGTGTATTGTTCAGGATTAGTAATGAATAAGCCTTCTAATTTCTCACCAGTTTCATAATTTATTACACCGCTTGTAATCATTTCAATTGTCATATGTATCATCCTTTTCAAGTTAAGTATCAGAAAGGAATGGTTGCAGTTTTTCGCAGCTATCACTTTTCTGTACTTATAGGTGCTTAAAAAGGGGATAAAGTAAGACGTTGTTTCTCGAAAAAGTAAAATGTCATGTTATATGTCATGGTTCTTCTTGCAGAAAATGCACCGAAATCTACCCTGAAAATAAGCAAACCAACTTGAAAAATGTCATGTTTGTGGTAGATTTTACCCTTAAACAGCCAAATTTGCGGTAGGTTTTACCCTTTTAAAAAACGATGAAACCCTTGTGGCTGTAAGGGTAAAGGCACTTTTTGTTGATTCTGTCCTTCTATTCTTATTGTGTCTTAAAGAATCTCTGAACAAGAAGTAATAGATGAAAGATAAAAGAAATTGCTTCACTTCGTTACGCAAGGGAAGGAAAACCACCTTCCCCATATTAGATAAAACCATTAATACTTTGTTTATTATTCTGAACAATAAAGAAGTATTGCCGGTTCTTCTTCCTTCAGGATTAACAAAGATATTGATTGGTTTATTTTTTAAGGCTTGGAAGGTGGTGCTTTTCCACCTTTCAAGAATGTTTTTATCTTTTAATTTCTTTGCACTGTTGATATGAAAGCACTGTTGATAAATAATGGAAATATACAGATGGGAGAAATGGGGAAGAAGAATGAAAAAGGATATATTATATGACCTTACATCATTGCATAGTGCGATAGATTCACTTGGAGAATACCTGAATTTAACTGAAAGGCAAATTGGTACATATCTTGCACAAAACAAAGATTCATACTATGTTGCGGATTTACAGGACTATTATTTAATTGATGATGTATTGCTGGAAAGTGATATTAGTTTGGTGTCTTTACACGTAACAACCAATACTGATGAATGTGAAGCAATTAAAAAGCATGGGTTACTGAACTTACAGCAAACGATAATGAATGATACACCGCTGGGGAACTACTTGAAGAATGAAGGTGTGCTTTTTGATATTGAAAATAAGCAAATACAGTACAAAGATAAACTTTACAGTATCAATAAAGAACACACTGGTATAAAGGATTCTGATAAGGATTTTGTACCGTACAAACTATATGACGATTACCAAGTGAACTCATTTCTTTCATACGGTAATGTGCTTGAATACGGTGTTCAAAATATGCCTGAATTTCTTCACAATTTATCAGATTTTTTAGGTTCAAATGATATTGGTTTCAATTGGAGAAAGCAAGAAAACAAAAAGTGTTACGTTGTTAAGTTCAAAACTGCATTATCGAATTGTGCAAATGATACGTTCTTTACAGGTGATGCCGGTTCAATAAGTAAGAATGAATTTGAATACCTTGAAGGTGAAGAACTGGAACTGCTTAAAAGAAAGTGGCTGGTATATCAATCATTATCAATAATCAGCAATTCGATTTTTTCTGATATAACAAAAGAATTGTATTGTCCATTGAAATTTGATGTTACAGTGCCATATACGGATATATTGAAGATATATACAGCTTCAGAATACCTTGAAGAATATAAGATTAAGCGTTGAAACTGGTGCATTACGTGCCTGTTTTTTGTATATGCAAAAGAAAAAGAACCAGTGTTTTTTTTACAACACTAGTTCAAGTGATTCCACTTCAATAAATGGAATGTATTCTTCTGTTTGATAGTTTTCAGTAATCCAAAATCCATGTTCTTCAATTTCAGTAATTTCACCTGAATAGTGAGTTCCGGCATATACCTTTACTTTGTAACCTTCTTGAATATTAATGTTCAACTTTTGCTTCATTTGTCATCACGCTTCTTCAGGTATCGGTGTAAAGTCATACGTGAAACACCAACTTCTTCAGATGCTTGTTTAATGTTCATTTCACCAGTATCTATTAAGTTTAAAGCATACTTGATTTTACTTTCACTGGTTGCAGTTCTTCCAATCTGTTTACCCTTCTTTTTGGCAATCTCCAAACCTTCCTTTGTTCGTTCTGAAATAAGGTCACGTTCAAACTGTGCCAAACCTGAAAACATTGTAAACATAAGCTTTCCATGCGGTGTGGTGGTATCCAACCAGCTTTCTTTAAGTGATTTTAGATTTACACCTTTTTCTTCAAACAGTGTCACCAGTTCAATCAAATCTTTTGTACTTCTTGATAACCGTGTAAGGTCAGTAATAATTACCGTGTCACCGGTTCGTAACTGTTCCAGCATCTTATTTAATTGTGGTCTGTCCTTTTTAGTACCGGTTATCTTCTCAAAGAATACCTTTTCAGCACCAGCTTCAAGAAGTGCCTGTTCTTGTCTATCAAGTCGTTGTTCTTCCGTACTCACTCGCATATAAGCAAATATCATTATGTACCATTCCCTTTAATTAAGTATCTGTTATAAGTGTAACAAAAAGGGTTATTAGTGTAAAGTGTTACATATTGATTTTGTTACATACTTTTGTTACACGTTAAATAGCGTAATATCAAGGAACTGAAGTATGAAGCTTTGATGTAACTTAAACGAACGATAATGTTACACGTTGCATGTTACCTGAAGAATGCTGAACCATTGAAAGGCAAGCATACAAAGCTTACTATTCAGTTTGTATTGCGTTTGTTGTACCGTTTAATATAACCATTCAGGAATAGAACTGTTTGATTGTGAAGCATTCAGTGGCTTCTGAATACATAAGGATACCCCACCACACGGGGGGATGGGGGTAGGCGGTTCATTTAGTTACCGTTTCAACAATACATACCATATTTTTAGTGCTGTATCTTTTCAGGTATCTTCTTTTCGATTCTATCCAATCGTTCATTCACTTCAGCAAATTCTTTATTCATTGTCTGTCGAAATTCCTTCATCTTCTCATACATTGAATTTAACTTTTCATATACATCTTTCATTTCTTTTTCTTTACTCATTAATTTCCTCCACCTGTGTATCTAATATCTGTTTCATCAGCATCAATGAAAACTTGAAACCATCTTTTTCTGAAAGAATTGTATGTAAGTAGATTTTGGCATCACCTGAATATGTTTCAGGGAAGTTAATACTTAAGTATGTCATTTGTTTTTTATCAGGTTCCCAAAACCTATATTTTACTTCTGTTCTTCCAGCATACTTTGTAAGGAACTTATCAATCGTTAATCCGGGTTTGTTCCAGTTTACAATGGATTTACTAACCCAAACATTATTCCAGCTTTCAAAGTAAGGAAAGTGTGCAAGAACATTTCTGATGAACTTGAACAAATCACTTCCAATTTCCGCTTCCATTGGTGGTCTTTGTTTTTTAATTGCTTCAATTACCCATTTCAACGGTTCGTAATTGAGTAGTTCAGCATAGATTGAAAACGCTGTGTTTATCTTTGAGAAACGATACAAAGCATCTTTTTGCCAAAAGTCATCAGTAACTGCTTCTTCGTATACATCATAAAACTTGTTATACGACATGTTTAAAAATTGTGTTTCAGCTTTGGTTGGTCTTAATACAGAACCTTCCAAAAAAATCCCCCCTTACAAAAAATTCCTTACCTTAATTATGTCTTACTTTAGGTACATTTCAAGTACCTAATATATGAAGAAATCATTGGGTGCTGGTTTAACCGGCATCCTTTTTCTTTACTTTAAAATGAATAAATTATTCACGAATATACGGGGTGAAAGAAAATGAACAAAGACTTGATTAAACATTTACGAAGTATTACCAATCTATCACAAGCAGAACTTGCTGAACGTGTTGGTGTGCATCAAACAATTATCAGCAGAGTTGAAAGTGGTTCAATACCACTTCAATCAAAAACAGAAAAAGCACTGCTGCGTGTGTTTGGTGATGAAGGAATCAGTGGACAAGATATTGTTTTATTACATTCAATATTTGAAAGTCGCAAGATGAAACAAATCAAAAAGGATGGAAGATTTTAATGAAGATGAAAGCTGAAGAAATTAAATCACATGAAAACGTGATGCAGGACTTACAGTATATAGAAAAAAGCTTGCTGGATGATTCATACAAAGAAAAATTACCCATCCTTACTGTACTGTTGTCTGAAGTTTATGCTTCTGTAAAAGCATTTGATGTTGAGTACAAAGTGCCGGTATCAGTTCACCGAGAACACTTACAGACATTCATCAACCTAGCAACACAAGAAAAGTACAGATTGCTTTCAGACTTACAAGAATTAAACTGCGAACTTCACAAGAAAAATACAAACCGTTCTTTGCAGTTGGTGAAGCATATGCTTGATTCTGACTTGTACAAAGAACGTGTACAAGAATCACTTGATATGTTCATTCCAAGTTCACCTGTACGTTATGGAAGCATTACAGAAATGATTTATTCAAGATAAAAGGGGATGTTTTAACATGAGTGAACAGAAACAAATACCAGTACCTTCAGGCATCACTGAAGAACAAGCAAGACTTGCAAAACTATATGTCATGGAACGGCATCAATCAGGTATAAGTGTGGGTGATTTTTGCAGTAAACACGGTATATCCACCGCCACATGGTACGGTGAAAGCTATATGAAAAATCAGGTGTTTGAAAGCTATTTAACTGCACTTGGTGGAACAGTGGTAAGTGCTGATGAACAAGAAGCTTATCAGATTGTAAAGCAAAAGATAATGCAGATGGCAACAAAGCAAAGTGCTGGTGTAAAAGAGATTCAGTTGTTCCTTGAAAACTTTTCACACGTTGTTGAAGCAGATAAGCAATCAAGAATGAAGGAACTTGGTATTGTTCCTGAACACGAAAAGGGACAGTTTAAAACAGTTGAAGAACGTAAGGCATCACTGCTTGCACGTTTAAAAGGGTAATGGGGGATATGGCACATGAATAGTTATCAATTAATTTCAGCCGGTTATGAAGCTGAACGGCAGAAACAACAAGCAATTAAGCAAGCTGATATAACGAACCAGCAAGAAAAAGAAGATATGCAGAAGGAACAAGAAGCTGAAGGACATACAAACACACCTGAAGTTTCTGAAATGCCTTTAGAAGAACAAGTAAAGCTTCTATCACTGGCAATGCTTGAATTAACAGAAAAACTTAATGGAAAAGGGATGGAATAATATTATGAAACTATTGAACAAACTTGAAGGACTATTTGCAAAGGTTGATAAAACTGAAGAATCTTATCAGAAGGCACTTGAACAGAAGGAAGAACAGCTTCTTCAACTGCAAGTGGAACTGAAGGATAAAGAAGCAACGTACCGTGATTTACACAAGCTGGCTATGCTTGGACAAGTTTCAGAGAAAACATTTGAAGCTGAAAAGCAGAAGTTTGAACAGTTGAAGCAAAAGGTTGCAGAAGCACACAAAGAAGTACAGCTAATTCAGGAATATAAAACTGAAGATGTCCATTCCATTCTTGCAGAACTAGAATCTGAACGTGGGGAATACGGCAAAGAAAAACAGGAAGAAATTCGTGCAATTGAAAAGGAACTTCTTGAAGCAAAGCTGGCTTATCTTTCAAAGATGGTTGAAGCAAAGGCAAAATATGATGCAATTACATCACCACAAAGAAAACTGGATGCACTGAAGATAAAGCTTGGTATGAAACAAACAAGTTACGTATCAGATGCTTATGAAGCATTGAACCTTGTTTCAGTTGGTAATGGTGGTCATATCAGCCTGTTGCCTGAACGTAAAGAACTTTTTAGCATACGGAAGGAAGCCGGAACAGCTTGAACGCTTTGTAAAAGGTAACAAGTAATATGGCTTTCTTGCTTGGTGTGTTCTTTGTATTTGCAATCGGTTTATTCGATATGTACGTTGTAAATTGAATATTATTTTTCAAACCCTTATTGTAATCCTTCATTGTTCCGTAACAGGAATGGTGAAGGTTTTTTTTTTGTTTGTCAGGAATAAGTTAAAAAAGAGTTAAAAAAAAGTAGATGGGGGTTGTGGTTTGTGAGTAAATTTTATACAGGCTTTAGTAAAAAGATTAATAGTGATGAACGTAACAAATTCTTGTCCGAAAGCGAAGAACGACTTCAAACGAATTTTACTATATTCAATTTCAGGTATAGAATTGATAATGAAAATTATAATGCAATCCGCCACATTGTCAAAACTATTAAAAAAGGTAATTCCAATAGATTAAGTGAAGAAAAAGTTCAGGCTGTTATTAATTTTTTTCATGAAACAATGCATATTAAAGAAAACCCAAGCTTATCGGGTGATGATTTAGTGACTTACATGTATCAACTTTCAAACGAATATTATAATCAGAACTATGAAAACTTCGTACAAGAAATTAGAAGTAAATCCAGCACTTCTGAACAGGTTACTAAACAGAGTATTAAAAACAGTGAACCTGAAAAGAAGTCAAGTCTTGTATCAAAGTATCAAAGGAACATTACCGTGGCTGAAAAGGGATTAATAACGGCAAATTATTTGTGTGAAGTTGACAGCAATCATATGTTTTTCACTTCCGCAACAACTGGTAAAAATTACGTAGAAGCACATCATCTTGTTCCATTAAGTTTACAGAAACAGTTCAAGTGCAATCTTGATGTGTTGGAAAACATATCGTGCTTATGTGTGGTTTGCCATAAAAAAATACATCATTCAATCTTTGAAGAAAAGGTTCATATACTTACTGACCTTTTCAGGCAACGTGAAGAAGGGTTCAATAAAATTGGATTGAATATTGATTTAAATTCATTTCTTACAATATATAAAAGTGAACTTATTGCTGATAATTAATCTTCAAACCCTTCATTATTCTTGTATTGGAAAGGTAAGTGTGTATAAGCACCATATGAGAAGTGAAAGGTATGTAGGTACGTCAGGACAAAAGTAAATGCAACACAATCATCACCAGCAACACGTGTTTATTATTATCTTGCAGAAAGTAACGCAAACAAGTATAATAACCATATTCAGTAATCGTATGAAGTGTTCAGTAACCACCACAATTTACTGTTGAATAAACGTTAATAACTCGGTATCTCACCGTTATATACTGAAAAAATGAATTTGAAACTCGACTCAAAATCGTGTTCCTCACGGAGTGCCGGTTCGACCCCGGCCACCGGTATCAAATATAAGGTGAGAACCCTTCTAAATCAAGACTTTCAACAGTTCATGTTGGAGGTCTTTTTTTGTTGTCTTTAACACGACCGAAATTAGCTATAATCAGATAATAACATGGCAAGAAGAGGTCAACTTACTTCACAATTGACAGGAAGCAAAGTTGATGATGTAAAAGAAAGCAGACTTATTATCAGAAAAAAGAAAAATATTATATTGAGATAACAAATTAGGAATTCAGTATATTAATTTTTGTTTCAGATAATGGAACAATATATGCAAATTAGAATGCTACTCTCCCTCTTCAGAGGAAACATTTACTGAAGGAATTTGAAAATCATTATAAATATGATGAGAAAACGACAGAACCGACTCTGTCGTTATTTATCTAGCATTCCCAAATACGCTCTATTTCCACATGGTCAGCGCTGTGGTATTTCAAAACATACACATCTGGATTGCTAAAATTTTGCCATTCTGTGAAGCCTATTGCTGAATCAAAATGTTTAAGAAGCAAGCTCATGATATTGCCATGTGTGACAAAGAGGATGTGATCTTCATCTGAGTTCATTCGTTCATTAAGTGCTTGTACAATGCGATACATGGCCTCTTGGCTTGATTCACCGCCTTCAAAGACGATATTCATATCAGAAAAACTAAGTTTTAGTTTTTCATACCAATCATCAAGTAGTTTGCTGCTTAACACACGTTCAGAGAGACGGGCGTCGATGTCAACCTTGAGTCGTTTTGCATGGGCAAGTAGCTCAATGGATTGTATTGCCCGTTTATAGGGACTTGAAATAATATGTTTTCATTTGATACGCCTTTCTTTAATTAAGTAGAGTATAAAAAAATCATCCAGTATTGGATGAGGATTGATAAGATTCTAGGTGGATTTGTTCGTATCTATTTCTTTGTAGGGATCTGTGAGTTTGGAAGTAAGGTCTAAATTGAATAAAAAATCATCTATGGTGTCTGTGCCAAATGGAAGTGTGGAAAAGTGAATAGGGATGCTAGATTCTTGTTGTTCTATAGGGTTTGGTTGTTTGTTCTGTTTCTTTCTCCAGCTCTTAGACAAACACATGGGAGGCCTCCTTTTATAAGCAAAAGATGGATTTATACATAATATACGAGTAAAGTTGTCCAGGCGTCAATTTTTTTCTTGAAACATGTTTATCTTATTTTCATGTCCACAGCATTTGTTAGCTAGTTGCCTTTGCTTATACGATCTTATCACCATCAAGTAAAGCTTACTTGCTATAACGAGATGGATGCCACTGCCTATCTAGGGCAACAGTTTGAAAAATAAAAACGTTTATAAAAGAGTAGTAATATGTGTGATTTTTATTTAAGTCTCATCAGTCATTTGATAGAAGATTCGTATAACCAAAAAGAGCCGCATCATAGGCAAGCTCTTTTTGGGATATTAAATGGCACGCAGTACTTTATTTAACTTTCTTTCACATTTTGTGTTGTAATGTTTTTTATGAAGTTTTTCGATGTTGAATTTTCCAATCACTTGACGAACATCTTTATGATGAATAATAAGCTCCCGATTATGTTTATTATTTAACAAGTTTTGAAACCAAACATATTTTTTGAGATGTTTTGCATTTCTTGATATATCTTCTTCATCTACTTGTAAAAAAGGCATGTACATAACAAGACTTAGCATATCTAAAATGAATCCCATTTTATCTACTCCTTTCATATATTTTCTATTATTAGTAACGCTTGATATGATAAAAGGTTTCATTTATTTGGAAATCCTATCATAAAATGGGGTTTTTCCTCTAAGACGATTTGCAGGTTAAATACGACTAGCTCATGATGGGGAGGAGATTGAATATAGGCACCATATCCGCCGATTTTTGTGAATGAATCATTTGAATAATGTTGAAAGAAGTAATTTGTCGCTTCTTCGTTTTCATTTACTTCTGATAGATCTGCAAGGCTTCCTCCCAATGTAACCCCCCCAGCTTACGAATTTAGCCTGCGATGTTTGCAGATTCAAACGAACCGTTTATATGTCCCCTGACTATGATGATATGTCCCCAAAATAAATCACCGTCATGATAGAGTGCTTCAAATTCTCCATTTGGATAGGTCTGGAGGCTTTCAAGCGTGATACGACTCATAAATAGGTCATATGTGATATCTTCGTCATTTAGCTCTGTATCGTTGTGTTCATTCCATTCATTTGCTTGTGCTAAGAGATCTTTTGCTGCGAATGATTTCATGGTAGCGTCCCATTTGTCTTGATCTTGCACGAGCTGTCTAGCAGTTTGGAGACAATCGTTTATTTCTTCATCTTCTCCAAGGTTGAAGTAAAGAAGGCTTTCTTGGTTTCCCCATTTGACGTTTGTTTCAAATAAATCAATTCCTTTGACTAATTTGAATGCCCCAAGCTTGTCATCATGATAATAGATTGGTTTTTGTGCTTCTTCTAAAAGGGTCTGTAGCTCATCATCTTGTGTGTCGTTATCAATGATAGACATCAGTATCATCTCGTGTTCACCTTTTCGTACAAGTAGTTTAACGATGGATTCTTGATGTAATTGCGCTTGTTTTTCTCTTAAACCGTAATCATCTGTTAACCAGCAAAGCCTGATCTTGTCAGTCATGACTTGGTCTGTGTCTTTTTCTTTCCATTCAATGATTGGAATGGAAGCGGTCCAAAGCGGTTCGCTTCCCGCTTTGCCTGCGCCTACTCCGGAGAGACCTGTGACGGCAACGATTTCAATGGGTTCTTCTGAAAATCTCTCTTCAAATTTGTTGATTTGTTGTTCTTTTTTCATGTGAATGCCCCCTTAATGACATATTTGTTGTGATAGAACAGCATCACCGATGTTTGAGGCTAATATAAAAACAAATGTATATACTTGTTTAAAACTATTTTTGAGATTTATTTGAAAGAGAGTGGAGATACATGACTGAGCGGATATTGAATCACAATAAATCAAGAAGGGAAAAGCTTAAATATCATTTGAATCGAATTTTGTATCAATTTGAATAAATAAGTCGAAAAACCTAGGTTATTCTTCCTTATCTTTATAATTACTTTGACATGCTTAGATGAAAAAAGTAAAGTAATATTGAACGTTTTTACAAAATCTCAAAAAATGAATGAATTTTAAAGTTAGTGTGAACAGTTTGTAAATGGGCATTTTTCCTTTTATTTACTCTAAATTTTTTTGAAACTATTTCTGGTGTATATCCGTTATATAAAAGGAGCGCACTTGACCGGCTGTTTGAGTAATTCCGGTAAGCTTTTCCATAGAAGATTTACAATTGCAAGATGAATGTAAATTTTTATGATTTCATTTAAAACAGATTGATAAACAAGAAAGAAGAGGTTTTATGAAAAAAATATTTGCAAACAAATATAGCTTCTTTGTTTTGGCAGTGATTTTATTTTGGGCTAAATCTTATACTGCCTACAAAATGGATTTCAACTTAGGGGTAAAAGGCTCATTTCAAGAAGGTCTGCTCTTTTTAAATCCATTTAGTTCAGCCATTGTGTTTTTGGGACTGGCTCTCTTCATTAAGGGCCGTAAATCAGCCATTGTCATGATTATAATTGACTTTATTATGTCCGCACTTTTATATGCCAATGTAGCCTATTATCGTTTCTTTGATGATTTTCTTACATTTCCAACGATGAAGCAGGCAGGAAATCTTGGTGGAGGAATGACTGGTGGAGTTCTTGCTAGTATCAAGCCACATGATATTTTTTACTTCCTTGATATCTTGATTTTGATTGCGATCGTTGTCCTTAGACCAGAGATGAAGAAATTTCAAATGAAAAAGACGTTTGCTTTTCTTATTGTCGCAGCGGGTGTAGGTCTTTTCTTTGTTAACCTACATTTGGCTGAAAAAGATCGTCCTGAATTATTAACAAGAACGTTTGACCATAAGTACGTTGTAAAATATCTTGGTATTTACAACTATGCCATCTATGACGGTGTACAAACCGCACAAAATGCAACACAGGTAGCAAATGCAAGCAGTGATGATCTAACGGATGTTATAAACTATACGGCATCTCATTACGCTAAACCTAATGCCGAATACTTCGGTAAAGCGAAAGGTAAGAACATCATTAAAATTCATTTAGAAAGCTTCCAGTCGTTTTTGATTGACTATAAGCTTAATGGTGAGGAAGTGACACCATTTTTAAACAAGCTAGCGCATGGTAAGGGTGATTTTACTTATTTCGATAACTTCTTCCATCAAACAGGTCAAGGGAAAACATCTGATGCTGAATTAATGATGGATAATAGTATGTTCGGTTTGCCTGAAGGGGCAGCATTTGTCACAAAGGGTGAAAATACGTATCAATCACTTCCAGCGATTTTACATCAAAAAGAAGGCTATACAAGTTCAGTGCTCCATGGAGATTATAAATCCTTCTGGAATCGTGATATGATATATAAACATATGGGAATCGATCAATTCTTCGATGCTTCTTACTACAACATGGATGAAGAAAATCTAGTAAATATGGGTTTAAAGGATAAACCGTTCTTTAAAGAGTCCATCCCGTTGTTAGAGTCGATGAAGAAACCATTCTACGCACACTTAATGACATTAACAAACCATTATCCATTCAATTTGGATGAAAAAGATGCAACAATTGCGAAAGCAACAACTGGCGATAAAACCGTTGATAACTATTTCCAAACTGCACGATACTTGGATGAGTCATTAGAACAGTTCTTTAAAGATCTGAAAAAATCCGGTCTTTATGATGACTCTGTGATTTTACTTTACGGAGATCATAACGGAATTTCTGAGAACCATAACCGTGCAATGAGTGAAATTCAAGGTACTGATATTACACCATATCAAAATGCACAGAATCAGCGTGTACCGCTTATGATTCGTATTCCAGGTAAAAAGGGCGGCGTAAATCATACATTTGGTGGAGAAGTGGATGTCATGCCGACATTGCTTCATTTGCAAGGAATTGATTCAAATGAATATGTGAATTTCGGGACAGACTTATTCTCTAAAAAGCATGATGAAACGGTTGCTTTCCGTAACGGGAACTATGTGACACCGAAATATACACTTGTGGATACGACAGTCTACGATACGAAAACTGGTAAAACTGTGAAACAAAATAAAGAAACTGAAGCCATTAAAGCCCGTGTTGATAATCAGTTAAGTTTATCTGACAAAGTCCTTTACAGGGATTTGCTTCGATTCCATAAACTATCTGATTTTAAAGCAGTGAAGCCATCAGATTATTTCTATGGCAATACTGACAATGAAAAAAAAGCGAGTTCTTCAGCTAACTAACAGAATTATAGGGCAAGCACGAGTGGTGCTTGCCTTTTTGGATATTCAGCTTGATTTGTTGGCAAAAAATGTTTATATTTAGGTAGATACAAGCCTAAAGCAGTCACTTATGGAGAACTCAATTTCGTCTAAGGGATTTCAGGAGGAGCTTATGACAACAAACACAAAACCGCAAAAAAAGAAATCGGAACTATGGGGATGGATTAAAGCCATCCTTGTCGCATTTATTGCTGTATTTATCATTCGGAATTTTTTATTTGCACCTTACATTGTAAAAGGATCGTCAATGAATCCAACTTTACATGATACTGAAAGAGTGTTTGTAAACAAAACGGTTGATTATTTTGGTGATTATCATCGCGGACAAATCATCGTGCTTGATGGAGAAGACCGTAGTACACATTACGTCAAACGATTGATCGGTTTGCCTAACGACAAAATTGAAATGAAAAATGATCAGTTATATGTGAACGGTAAAAAGGTCGCTGAGCCTTATCTTGCATCTCGAAAGAAGAAGGCAGAAGCAGATGGGAATTTGTTGACACCTGATTTTGGTCCTGTAACTGTACCGAAGGATAGATACTTTGTGATGGGAGACAATCGTCAAAATTCTATGGACAGCCGAAATGGTCTTGGTCTTTTCAAGAAAAGTGATATTCAAGGAACGACTTCTTTTGTCTTTTATCCATTTCAGGATATTCGATTATTGAATGATTAAATAAGTATCCATATAAATGCATGTTTGGATTTGTCTATATGTTCACTTTTACCGTCTTGTGATCAACTCACAAAGTGAACAGAGTAAAATCGACTTTAGAGAAAATCAGCGTGAGAGGAACAAATAAAAAAGCACACAATTGTGTGCTTTTCTTTATGAGGCAGACTGACTTTTTTCTATGGCTTGGCTGAGATCTGCCAAGATATCTTCAATGGCTTCTGTTCCGACTGATAAACGAATTAATTCAGGTGATACGCCTGTTTTTCTTTGCTCTTCTTCACTTAATTGTTGGTGGGTTGTGCTCGCAGGGTGAATGATCAGTGATTTAGAATCGCCAACATTGGCTAGATGTGAAAATAACTGAACAGAATCAATCAGTTTTTTCCCTGCTTCCAGTCCACCCTTTATGCCGAATGTTAAAATGGCACCTTGTCCTTTTGGTAAATATTTTTGTGCATGCTCGTAGGATGGGTGTCCTTTTAACCCTGGATAACTGACCCATTCAACGAGTGGATGCTCTTCCAAAAATTGTGCAGTCTTTAATGCGTTCTCACTATGTCGTTCAAGTCGTAAATGTAATGTTTCTAAGCCTTGAAGGAGCAAGAATGAGTTGAACGGAGAAATGGCTGCGCCTAGATCACGTAAGAGCTGTACTCTCGCTTTGGTAATATAAGCAGCTTCACCAATGGCTTCGGTATAGACGAGGCCATGATAACTTGGATCTGGCTCTGTGAGACCTTTGAATTTCCCGCTTTTTGTCCAGTCGAATTTCCCGCTATCAACGATGACACCACCGATAGAAGTGCCATGACCGCCAATGAATTTCGTAGCAGAATGAACAACGATATCTGCTCCAAACTCAATTGGTCTTAGTAAATATGGACTGGCAAGTGTATTATCGATGATTAATGGGATGTGATGTTGATGAGTAATCTCTGCGATGGCCTCAATGTCCAAAACATCGCCTTTCGGATTCCCAATACTTTCAGCATAAACTGCTTTCGTTTTTGGCGTAATGGCTTCTTCAAGCTCTTTTAAATTAGAAGGATCTACAAATTTTACGTTGATGCCGAGCTTTGGCAAGGTATGTGCAAATAAGTTATAAGTACCACCATACAAGCTACTAGAAGAGACAATTTCATCCCCAGCTTCTGCAATATTTAAAAGAGAATAGGTCGTTGCAGCCTGTCCAGATGACACAGCCAATGCTCCAATTCCACCTTCTAGATCAGCAATTCGCTTCTCAAATACATCACTAGTCGGGTTCATAATTCTGGAGTATATATTGCCTGGTTCTTGTAATCCAAACAAGTTAGCTGCGTGCTCACTATCTCTAAATCCATATGAAGTCGTTTGATAAATTGGTACAGCTCTAGCGTAAGTTGTTGGATCGAGTGTTTGTCCTGCATGAATCGCTTTTGTTTCGAGACGGAATTGAATTTCTTCTGACATTGATGTATCCCCCTTTAGATTGAAAGCCTACTATTTTTATAAGAATATTTAATAAGACTATAAGACTTGTTTTGTTCTCGGTCAATTGTTTTTTTAGATAAATCAGAAAAAATATTTAAATTAAGTTTACAGGTAGCAATAATATGCATTGATATGGAGATACTATAAATGGAAGATCAAACAATTGATCGGACGATCGAAGACTCACTTACCCAATTGGGGTGGAGAGTCTTTTTTATTAAAAGGAAGGGTGTTGAAGAAGAAGAAAAAATGGAAAAAATATAAGATTTATCGTAATCGTGAACTCATGGAAGCCATTTATGACAAGATGGATGAAAAACATATATGAGAAAAATAAAGATTTTTTACTAATCGAAAACAGCATTTTAATATGAATGTAGCATGTTAAATATCAAGAGTAGTTGATCAGACAACAAGAAGGCTCGTTAAGGATAAGAGGCGAACAGAAGAAGAAATAAGTGATGTTGATCAAGTATTTAGATCGGAAGAGTGATTTTTTCCCCAGTCTCATATTTTTGTATATACATATTTCCGGTGACATGAGAAGAAGTAAAATATTCTCACTCTTTTATCAGAATGATCAGTAAATTTTTCGTATTCGACATTTTTATTGCGTGAAAGTAGGACTTTTTTACTTGATATTTGGGGGGATTTACTTCTAAATCTATGGAAAGAAAAGGTGAAAACAAGAGATGATAAAAAAGGGCTATCTCAAAGCAAGAAGAAAAAAACTGAACCGATTTACATATTTTGTATGTGTTGGTTCTTATGATATGTTAAAATCTAGTTGAATAGATATAAACAGGGGAAATTGTGAAGGGGAATTGAATAATAAGTCACTTTTTGACCGAAAGCATGTTCTGTCGAAAATGGGATGTTCTGTCGATGCTAGAAGACTTCCCCCTATGATACGATCATCATAAGCTGGGAGGTGAAAAGTATGACTTATGCAGCGCCGCAAGTTGACTATTCCACTATGGAGCCTGCTATCATGGACCAAGCATGGTTCCTAGTATTTGTTGCAGTCCTTTTGGGATTGGGTGCAACTGTTGTTTTAGGAGCAGCAATTTGGTGTTTAGCAAACGGTAATGGTAGCTTTACAGGAGCCGTTCAATGGGAAAGTGGCTTAAAAGTCAATATTGAATGTAAGTAGCTATACTTAGGATTCATCTTTTTACTTCTTAGACATGACATCAGGGCTAAACCGTCTGTGGCGGGCGGTTTAGCCTGATCTTGTTTTTAAAGAATATACAGACACTCGGAGGTCATATGTTTAAGATCGAGAATTTGACAAAAAAGTATAAAAATAATGTGACTGCTGTCAATGACTTTCATTTAGATATTAAACCAAACGAAGTCGTTGCTGTTGCAGGTCCAAATGGCTCAGGTAAAACAACGATAATTAATTGTATACTGGGCATTATCAAGCTAACAAAAGGAACCATCATGATAGAAAATGTGACTCATGAGGAACCATCCTTTAAAAGACAATTAGGCTATGTACCCGATGACCTTTTGCTTCCAGAAGCATTGACAGGTATTGAATATTTGGATTTTGTTTCTTCTATGTATGAATGTAAAGCAATTCATAAAAGAAATCAACTTATTGAATTATTCGATATGGAAAAGGCATTATCTCGTCCAATTGAAACTTATTCACATGGGATGAAGAAAAAAACACAGCTGATTGCCGCTTTCATGCTCGAAAGTAAGATGATTATCATGGATGAGCCTTTTAGAGGACTTGATATTGAAGCGGTTATAAACACAAAAAAGTTAATGAAGCGCTACGTTAAGCAACATGGTGCGATTCTGCTTTCTACTCATGACATGCTTTCAGCTGAAGAGTTGTGTCATAAAATCGCGATTATTTCTAAAGGAAATAAAATGGATGAAGGAACAGTTTCAGCCCTGAAAGAGAAGTATCAATCGAGTACGCTAGAACAGGTGTTTCTGAAAGCTTCAATGTTAAGTGATAGGGGTGCGCATTTTGATGAAATCATTAATCATTTCTAAAATGATGCTTAAAATGTGGCAGCAGGAGATGTATAAGCTCTTTGACACCCAAACAAAACGAATCATTGCCATCTTGTTTGTTTTATTTGCAGTTGTCATGGGAGCACTCATTGGCTACAGCTTTACAGGCGTTTTTATGAAAGCATTTTTAAATGGAGATGAGCGTTCACTTGGACTATTAGCGGTTTCAATGGCGATGAATACATCCATTTTTACAAGTCTTCTCTTTGTGCTGATCAAGGTGAGAACGCCTGAACAGGATCGTTTTTCTATGCAGCTAAGCTGGTTTCCGCTGACAACCTTTCAAAAAAGTCTAGGTTATTTTATTCCGATGGTGACGGTTGTCACAGGTCTTGTCCTATTTTTTATCGGTATTTTGCTTTTGCCTAATTTCATCGCTCGTGAAGTTGGTGTCGGTTTTATTAGTGCTTTCTTTTTGATGGTACTTTTACAAGCACTGTTTGTCTTATCGCTCTTGCAGCTCATATACAATATCACGTATCTGTTTGTGCTCAAGTTAAAGTTGCCTTTGCAAAAATTCGCTGCGATATTCGTTGTGCTCACGTTAATTGTTGCGTATGCGATGACTCATTTCAATTTGGAACAAATTCAGCAATCTTATTTATTTTTTGATTATCATTTAATGTACTTTACTGCACCTTTCTTTTTGGCTACACAGGAGATGTCACCAGAGGGCGTTCATTACACGATGCTGATGATCATTATCATACTTTCCGCAATTGGTGCGTTTGTATCACTTGCTCTTATGCCGATTATGGCAGAGAAGAAGGCATTAACGTTTTTGAAAAGATTGCCATTTTCCTCATCAAAAAAGTGGTCCATGATGGCAAAAGAAATCAAATCACAAGTACGAAATGAAGAGAATATCTTAAACTTTCTCATTCTATTCATTGTCATCCTCTTTGTACGTTATCAATTTTCCTTTCGTTTTCAGGGAGAGGCGTTTTTTGTCTTATGCGCTGTCTCTGGGTTAACAGCTTTTAACTCTTTTGGGAATGATAAACGGATGCTTGGCATGTATAAGACATTTGGATTAAGAGCATGGGAAGTTGCGCTTTACAAGTATGCAGGTCTTGTGGCTGTCGGATTGCTTCAAGTGCTGATTTTTATGTTAGCAACACTGACAATACCTGAGAGTGTGTGGGTTATTCCAATCGGATTGGCAGTACTTTTAAATGCAACGGCTCTCTTTTATGTTGTGGGTATTTTGCTACCGCTTGATCGTAATAATCCTTATACAGGCATCTTTTCATTTGGGGCTCTCATTTTGGTGATGATTCCTATTGTGTTTATTGGTAACTATGTCATTGGTGCAACGAATCAGACACTTCAATGGTTGCTTGTCTGTGGTTTTGAAGGGCTGCTCATCTTTACGATATACAAAGGTTTTTCTTGGAGGTATGGACATGATTCAACTTCTTAAAAGTAAGCTCAAGATTGAGCGGGTTCCAGCGCTTTCACCACACGTCACTTTGCAAAAAAAACAGATAACAGATGAGCAGTATGGCAGCGATCTCCCAATTAATGAGAGTGCATATCATATGTTAAAACAAATTGATGGTAAAAAAACGGAAGCAAGCATTACAAAAGAGCTTACAGAACTGTTTCAGGTCGATGAATCGATCATTGCTCGTGACTTTTACAAGTTGCTTCTTGGAATGAATCAGCACTATTTAGTATCGATTCATTATCAATCGCCGTACGCTCTTGTTACAACTCTTTGTCAATTTTTTAAACAATACCAATTAAAACGTAATGAACGGTATGAATGTGGCAGTCAATCATTTTGGTCGATTTTTACAACGTGCTTAGCCATGGTCACGAGAAAGATTATTTTTTTCTGGTTTATGTTTATGATAATGGTGGGAATTGCTTATATGTTCGTGCCTGATGCATCTATTGTTGCCATAGCTATCTATTTTTCGATTATTTATTTTGGTCTCATTACGGGGACAGCGTTACATGAAGCCGCACATGGTTACAGTCATCGGAAATTTGCTGGGCCTGATGGACCACAAGGTTTCTTTGCTTCTGACATGATGTCAGTTAAGTTTGTAAGACCTGTTTTAGATCCATTTCATAAAAAGTTAGTTTGGATTACGATACTTGGACCGCTTGTGCCTGGCATTTTAGGAGCTATTGGTATCATGGTCACCTTTTTGTTTTTAAAAGAGAATCCAATTTCAACAGGATTTTTTATTTTTTCAATTACGTATTTTATTCAATTATTGTACCTTCTTCCGTTTATGGGAGATGGTAAATCAATTATGAAGCAACTTTTGCTTGGTGGAATGGGAGGACAAAGATCATGAATCTACAAGCAATGAAACAAGGGGCAATTTTAGGTGGATTTTTAGGGTTTTTAGGTTTCCCGATGCTCACAATCGGTGTGCTATTTTATCATCTTTTTCAAGCGAAAACGAATAGTGAACTTTTACTTAATAGCCTCGCGTTTGAAATGGAGGGGAAATCTGCATTTACGTTTCAAATCAAACCGAATTTCTTCATTTTAATGATTGTTATCTTTCTTGTTGTTTTCTTTGCAGTGACACTAATTTCGACAATCCGTCAGAAAAAAAAAGATTAGGATAAATTTCCTAATCTTTTTTTGTATACTCAACCAAAAATTAGTATAATGGTAGACATATTGTAAGAGAGAAAAGGGGATCAAAACAGATGATAAAAAAATGTGGTATTTTGTTACTTTCTGTCTTTTTGCTATCAGCATGTGCGCAAAAGACCGAGACAACACCAACAAAAACTAAAAATGAGTCGGAAACAACAAAAGTGAATACGGCTCCGAAGAAAAAAATGGAAGTAACGACAATGAAGCTAACAACAAGAGAAAAAAATCTTTTAAATGCAGTAGCTGGAGAAGTATACGGGTTTGATGTAAAAGGGCTAACGAAAGAGAACAAAGAAATTTTCATTATTGTTGAGCAATATAAAAACGGCAAACTTCTTTCTAGTGAGACATCGGAATTTTCTGCTAGTCTAAATCAAGATGAAACCAATGAAAAGGCAAACATCCTCATTTTATTAGAACATGAGGATGATGATCTTAAAATTCATAGAAGTATATTGTTGGACGACGGTATCTCTTCAGTAGCAAAAGGAAAATCAAGTGTCCCTTTTAAAGTGGATAGTGTTTCTAGCTCTGTTGAATTGCCTGTTCACTTAACGTCTGGAAAGAAAGCACTCATTGCCTATGTTTCAGCTATGGAAGAGGATGGTACACATGTGAATGTGCAGGATATTCAAACAAATCCTAAGAAAGCATTGAAGAATACTAGCCGTGCTTTTTTATTCTATGTTCAAGTAGATTAATAAGCTATCGTAATATAAATGGAGAATATGAATTTTTTGACGAAAAATATTCATATTCTCTTGACGAATGGTTAAGAAAGTTGTAACATTATATAAGTCAAAGCGATGATTTAGCTAGAGGAAGACATATGCGGGTGTAGTTTAGTGGTAAAACCTCAGCCTTCCAAGCTGATGTCGTGAGTTCGATTCTCATCACCCGCTCCATACATAATTTGTTTATAACGCAGTATTTCGTTTCATAGATAAACGAAGTGTTGCGTTTTTTATTATGTTAACATAATGTAAAA
Source organism: Bacillus sp. NPDC077027 (assembly GCF_050269555.1). Lineage (NCBI taxonomy): Bacteria > Bacillati > Bacillota > Bacilli > Caryophanales > Bacillaceae > Bacillus > Bacillus sp. NPDC077027. Next base: position 25,475 of record NZ_JBNNIO010000003.1, read on the forward strand.
AAAGCACTGTGGATGATTTACAGTGCTTTTTCAAAAATATGATATTTGCTTTCACCGCCATGTATTTGTGTGAACATCTTCGTCAAGGATTGAAGAAGTGTATCGGTCTTTTCCCGAGAAATAGACGGTGGAAAGAAGACAAGCTGCAAAGCATTTTTTGTTTGCTTTGAGACATGTGCGGATGCTGGATCAGCCAATGTACCTTTGACATTGTTTGTATCAGTCCAGAGGATGTGCCGAGCTTCTGTTCTGCTTAATGTTATAGGTTCCGTTAGCTTGTCTGCATCCAAAGTTAGGATAGGTAAAAAATATTTTAAAGAGAAAAATGTCGATAAATCCTGAGCTGAGTCAGTTGTTTCAATAAATGACTCTCTCTGAATATTTGAAAGAAACCTAGTTAAAGGAAGTTCTGCGATGAGCTCATCCCATTCCTTTATTTGAGGGATATCCATCAGGGATTGTCCTTCATATTCAAAAAACAATGATTCTTGAAATAGGCGTAAGCGACCTTTTAGCATTTGAGGCGATCGTCCGATTTCAATATTTGTATAATGCACCTGCCCTACATGAATGGCAGAGGTGCTATAGTGGGGGGCTGTTTCCACCTTTATCTCCACAGTGACTCACTCCAATCGGTCATGATACACTCGTATTATACTGAAAAGACAAGAAGAAACAAAGGAAGGAGGTTATCAGCCATGATTCATGTAGGAGATTTAAAACAAGAACTGATTCGTTATGCGAATGAAATTGGAGTCGATAAAATTCGGTTTGCTCATGCCGATACATTTGATTCGTTAAAGGATCGTTTGATTTTACACGAATCACTAGGCTACTTATCTGGTTTTGAAGAGCCTGATATTGAAAAAAGAACAACTCCATCGTTGCTTTTGCCGAAAGCAAAATCAATTGTTGCTATTGCTCTCGCATATCCTTCGAAAATGAAAGATGCGCCTCGCAGTACAAAAGACGCGAGAAGAGGCATTTTTTGCAGAGCTTCATGGGGGACTGATTATCACGTGGTTCTTCGCGAAAAGCTGACATTGCTTGAGACGTTTTTGCGAAGCAAGCATGAGGACATTAGAACTAAATCAATGGTTGATACGGGAGAGCTTTCAGACCGTGCTGTTGCAGAACGAGCAGGTATTGGATTTAGTGCGAAAAATTGTATGATCATTACACCTGAATTTGGCTCTTATGTGTATTTAGCAGAAATGATTACGAATATTCCATTTGAACCAGATGAGAAAATAGAGGATCAATGTGGTACATGTAATAAGTGTGTAGATTCCTGTCCGACTGGTGCACTGGTGAACCCAGGACAACTAAATTCTCAGCGTTGTATTTCGTTTTTAACGCAAACGAAAGGCTTTTTACCTGATGAGTTTCGTTCGAAAATAGGAAATCGCTTATATGGGTGTGATACGTGCCAAATTGTTTGTCCAATCAACAAAGGCAAGGACTTTCACCTTCATCCAGAAATGGAGCCAGACCCAGAAATTGCTAAACCATTGCTCAAACCGCTTCTGACCATCAGTAACCGTGAGTTTAAAGAGAAATACGGTCATGTGTCTGGATCATGGCGTGGGAAGAAGCCAATTCAGCGTAATGCCATATTAGCCCTTGCCCACTTTAAAGACAGGTCTGCATTACCAGATTTAATTGAATTGATGCACAAGGATCCGAGACCCGTCATTAGGGGAACAGCTGCCTGGGCGATAGGGAAAATCGGTGATATAGAACAATTATCTGAATTAGAGAAAGCTTTAGAGAGAGAGCAAGATGAAGAGGCAATGCAGGAAGTTGAAAAAGGGATTGCTTTCTTAAAGGCACCTTTAAATACTAAATAGTTGCCTTAATGACATAGAATGAACCAAACATACAATTTTAAAAAAATGTTTGGTGGTGTCGATGTGAAACAGATATTACAGCAAACGTTAGAAGACAGGCTGAATTATTTATTAAATGGCAGTACGACAATGAGGCAGTATAAACTTGTCTCAGATGCGGAGGCAATTGAGCGGAAAAAAGAGCTTTTTGCTAAAAGGAATGTAACGATTGTAAAGGCAAAAGCTAGGACGAAACTGCTGCATTCTGCGATCGAAGATGATGGAACTCAGCATGTAAAATACCTAGTGCATCTGGAGTATGTGTGTAAGGATCAGGATGATGCCTTTTATTTAGAAGAACAAGTGGAGGAACGTGAAGCATTTATATATGACGAAATGCTTGTGAGAGATCATATTGTACAGAAAGACGCTCTGGAAGAGGAAAGTGTATTGGATCGTTTTCAAGACACAGAACATTTTGGGAGAGCGTTTCATTATGATCGGCTTGCGGCGGTTCAGTATGCAGAAACCTATTGGAATAAGCGAAACCCTGCCTATAAAAATTTTGAAGACAATTGTACCAATTTTATCTCACAATGTTTGAAAGCAGGGAACGCGCCAACAAGGGGATACCCAAACCGTGGCTCTGGCTGGTGGGTGCGTCCGCATACATGGAGCTATAGCTGGACAGTTGCTCATTCAATGAAAACGTATTTAACTTCCTCGAAAGCAGGTCTAAGGGCAAAGCAAATGAAAGAGGCAAGTGAGCTAAGCGTGGGTGATGTGATTTGTTATGACTTTGAGGGAGATGGGCGTTTTAATCATACGACAATTGTTGTTGCCCATGATAAAAGTGGAATGCCGCTTGTCAACGCACAGACATATGATAGCCGTATGCGCTATTGGTCTTATGAGGATTCTACTGCGTACACGCCTTCCATTCGTTATGTGTTTTTTCACATTTTAGACGATGCCGCAAAGGATGGTTAATGGTATAATGATGAACGGAAAAGAAAATTAGAGGTGAAATTTTTTGGGACTTCATGTCGTTTTATATCAACCAGAGATTCCTGCTAATACTGGGAATATTGCTCGCACATGTGCAGCAACAAATACAACACTTCACTTGATCCGTCCGCTGGGCTTTTCAACAGATGATAAAATGCTGAAACGTGCTGGTCTAGATTACTGGAAGTATGCGAATGTTGTGTATCATGACTCATTAGATGAACTATTTGATGCTCATCCACAAGGACAGTTTTTCTATATGACAAAGTTTGGCCAGAAGCCTCATACAGCTTTTGATTACGCAGATCAATATCAGGACTACTTCTTTGTCTTTGGAAGAGAGACAAGTGGTTTGCCTAAGGATTTAATTGAACGCAATATGGATCGTTGTCTGCGTCTACCGATGACAGAGCACGTTCGTTCGCTTAACCTGTCCAATACAGCTGCCATTCTTGTTTATGAGGCACTTCGTCAGCAGAATTATCGTGATTTGACATAATAGATTGTAAATGTCTTAATGCCCCATCAGGTCTGATGGGGTGTTTTTTGCATGAAAGTGATTTCAGAATGAAAGCTAAAAAAGGATGTTCCATATAGGAACGTCCTTTTTTATTTTTTACCAGGTTTGCCTTCGTAGCCAGCTGTAAAAATGGATACTAAAAATGTAATGATGACGCCCATCATAATGACCGTTCTCATATAAGCTCCCCCTTATCCCTTTGTCAGTAACACTGTCCATTTTAGATCGTGTGAGGTTCGTCTTGGTGAACAGGAGAAAGAAACCAAACTTTCACCTATTTTTCCTTTATTATGAAGGGTTTTGATGAGGGTTGTCAATTGAGTTTGCCATTTCTTCATTTTTGAGAAGGAAAGCATGTATTTGGACGCCTTCGCATAGATTGTAAAACAGTATCTGATTACTAGCTTCAATCTTGGAAGAGGAGGTTCACATGGATATTTTAAAGAAAATCGAACAGCACAGAGAAGAGCAGCAGCGTCTCAAATGGGAAGGAACATTCAGCGACTATTTAGACATTATTAAGGAAAACCCCATCGTCGCTCAATCTGCTCATTCTCGCGTTTATAATATGATAAAAGACAATGGGATTGAAGAAGAGAATGGAGTCAGAACATATAAATTTTTTGATCAAGAGCTTTTTGGCTTAGAGGAATCGCTTGAACGCCTGGTTGAAGAGTACTTCCATCCTGCGGCAAAACGTCTTGATGTGCGCAAACGGATTTTACTGCTCATGGGACCTGTCAGTGGAGGGAAATCAACACTTGTGACCCGATTGAAGAGGGGTCTTGAAGAATACTCTTATACAGAAAATGGTGCGGTTTACGCCATTAAGGGATGCCCAATGCATGAAGATCCCCTTCATCTGATTCCGCAAAATTTACGTGAGGACTTTTACAGGGAATATGGAATTCGTATTCAAGGTAACTTGTCTCCACTTAATATGATGAGACTTGAAGAGGAGTATGGCGGCAGAATTGAAGATGTACAGATTGAACGCATATTCTTTTCAGAGGATAAACGAACTGGGATAGGTACATTTAGTCCGTCTGATCCGAAATCACAGGATATTGCCGATCTCACAGGAAGTATCGATTTTTCGACGATTGCTGAGTTTGGATCTGAATCTGATCCTCGTGCTTACCGTTTTGATGGTGAATTAAATAAAGCGAACCGCGGGATGATGGAATTCCAAGAGATGCTAAAGTGCGATGAAAAATTTTTATGGCACCTGCTTTCTTTAACACAGGAAGGGAATTTTAAAGCGGGTCGTTTTGCATTGATCAGTGCAGATGAGTTGATTGTCGCCCATACAAATGAAACGGAATACCGCTCGTTCATTGCAAATAAAAAGAATGAAGCCCTTCATTCACGTATTATTGTAATGCCGATTCCTTATAATTTAAAAGTAACAGAGGAAGAGCGTATTTACAAAAAGATGATTTCGGAAAGTGATGTATCGGATGTGCACATTGCACCGCATACACTCAAGGTCGCAGCGATGTTTTCCATTCTAACGCGCCTGAAAGAGCCGAAGCGGTCAGATATTGATCTTGTGAAAAAGATGCGGCTGTATGACGGAGAGAGCGTCGAAGGCTTTCACTCCGTTGATATTGATGAAATGAAAAAGGAGTTTCATGATGAGGGGATGAGTGGAATTGATCCTCGTTATGTTATTAACCGAATCTCATCTACAATCATTCGTAAAAACATGGAGTCCATTAATGCACTTGACGTTCTAAGGTCCTTAAAGGAAGGACTTGACCAGCATCCGTCTATTTCAAATGAAGATCGTGAACGTTATTTGAATTTTATCTCGGTTGCTCGTAAAGAGTACGATGACATTGCGAAGAAGGAAGTGCAAAAAGCGTTTGTCTATTCATACGAAGAATCTGCAAAAACGCTGATGGATAACTACTTAGATAATGTTGAGGCTTACTGCAATAAAAATAAATTGCGTGATCCATTAACAGGTGAGGAAATGAATCCAGACGAGAAGCTTATGAGATCTATTGAGGAACAAATCGGTATTTCAGAGAATGCGAAGAAAGCATTTCGTGAAGAAATTTTGATACGTATTTCTGCATATGCTAGAAAAGGCAAGCGCTTTGACTATAATTCACATGAAAGGCTTAGGGAAGCCATTCAGAAGAAGCTGTTTGCTGATTTAAAAGATGTTGTCAAAATTACAACTTCGACCAAAACACCGGACGAACAGCAGTTGAAAAAGGTAAATGAAGTCGTTGCTCGTCTTATTGATGAACATGGTTATAACTCCACAAGTGCAAATGAGCTTTTAAAATATGTTGGCAGTCTTCTTAATCGTTAAAAGACCAGAGGCAGGCATTATCGGAGAAAGTGGGCTCTGATAGTGCTTTTTTCTAAAGGAAGCGCTCGTTGTTAAAAAGGGCTCTGTCTTTTATCAAAATATTTTGTCAATTGTTAACTAGGAATGCATATGATAAATGAATCATCCGGATGTTAAGAAATTCGGAAACAAGTGAGGAGGGGGATGGATGTCACGGCAAGATAGAAGCAGTTTTATCATTTCTCAAGAAGACTGGTCCCTCCATCGTAAAGGCTACGACGACCAGCAGCGTCATCAAAAGAAAGTACAGGATGCCATTAAAAATAATTTGCCGGATCTTGTGACAGAAGAAAGTATTATTATGTCCAATGGGAAAGATGTAGTCAAAATTCCGATCAGGTCATTAGATGAGTATAAAATTCGCTACAACTATGATAAGAATAAGCATGTTGGGCAAGGAGATGGAGATAGTCAAGTAGGCGATATTGTCGCACGTGACGGAACAGGTGGGAAACAGGGTCAGGGAAAAGGACAGGGGGCAGGAGATCAAGCAGGCGAGGATTATTATGAAGCGGAAGTGTCGTTAATGGATCTAGAAGAAGCTCTTTTTCGGGAGCTGGAGTTGCCCAATCTGAAGCAAAAGGAAATGGAAGAGATTGTTGTCGAAAATATCGAATTTAATGATATTCGCAAAACGGGCTTAACAGGGAATATTCACAAAAAAAGAACGATGTTGTCTGCATTTAAGCGAAATGCTATGACAGGAACACCGTCTTTTTATCCAATTTATCCAGAGGATATCAAATATAAAACATGGAATGAAGTGACAAAACCAGAATCGAAGGCTGTTGTCTTGGCAATGATGGATACAAGTGGCAGTATGGGACTATGGGAAAAGTATATGGCAAGAAGTTTCTTCTTTTGGATGACACGTTTCTTACGGACAAAGTATGAAACAGTGGATATTGAGTTCATTGCACATCATACAGAAGCAAGGGTTGTGGAAGAAGAAGATTTCTTCTCTCGCGGAGAGAGTGGTGGGACGATTTGTTCCTCTGTTTATCGGAAGGCACTAGAACTTATGGAAGAGCGGTATCATCCGTCACGCTATAATATTTATCCTTTTCATTTCTCAGATGGTGACAACTTAACGTCAGATAACGCTCGTTGCGTAAAACTTGTAAAAGAAATTATGAAAAAGGCGAATCTTTTCTGCTATGGTGAAGTGAATCAATATAATCGTCATTCAACGCTAATGTCTGCGTACAAACATATTCAAGATGATAAATTTAAGCATTATATTTTAAAGCAAAAGTCAGATGTATTTCTAGCGTTAAAAAATTTTTTTCAGCAGGAAGAAGTTCCTTTATAACGGCACATTCATAGAAAACCTTTCAGCATAAGGGCTGAAAGGTTATTTTTTGTGAAAAGGTAATAACATACAGAAAAAAAACAAAACTTTCTCTTTGACATTTCAATTTGCTTTTATTAATATTTAATCTTGTTAAATATATATTTTTCAAAAAGATGTCCATCGTCTTTTCTTCTTTTTCTGCTTATTGCTCATAAGTGAACAATAGAATAAATGGGATGCACACCATTGATAACCGAGCGGAAAATAAAGAAAAGTCTGATGACCTGTGAAGCTGTTTCATAATCTGTCAGATGATGGGCATTCTAAGTATGCTAAACCGAGCACACCTTTTCAATACGTGCTCATCCACTATATTTTCAGACATGAAAGGAGAAACAAACATGAACAGAGGGCGTTTATTACTCACTAACATTATTGGTTTAATTGTGATTCTTGCCATTATTGCCGGAGGTGCTTATTACTATTATGAGAGCACTAATTTTGTGAAGACTGATGAAGCAAAGGTAACAGGTGATATGTATCAAATTACAGCACCAGCTGCTGGGCAAATCAAGGAATGGAATATGAATGAGGGCGACGAAGTGAAGAAAGATGACACGGTCGCAAAAGTAGAAGGAGAAACAAAATCAAACATTAAAGCAATCTCTGATGGAACACTGGTGAAAAAAGAAGTGCAGAATAATCAGCTAGTTCAAGCAGGAACAGTGCTTGGGGAAACCATCGATATGAACAAACTGTATATTACGGCAAACATTAAAGAAACAGATATTAAAAATGTTGAAAAAGGCGATAAAGTAGACATCGTCGTCGATGGTGATCCTGATGCTACATTTGAAGGAACAGTTGAACAAATTGGATATGCGACAAACTCAACGTTTAATATGCTGCCAGCAACAAATTCAAGTGGCAACTATACAAAAGTGACACAAAAAGTTGCAGTGAAAATTTCAATTAAAAACCCGTCTGACAAAGTGCTTCCTGGTATGAATGCATCTGTCAAAATTTCTTCATAATTTAAACGAATGTTAAAAAATTGAAAGGAGGTTGTCTGAGATGGCAAATCAACCTGCAGCGACAAAACAGGGCAGCGGCTCCTTGTCTTTACTTATCATCTTAATGGCCGGTTTGTTCGTAGCAATTTTAAACCAAACATTGCTCAATGTGGCAATGCCTCATTTGATGACGGAATTTAATGTAAGTGCTACAACGATTCAGTGGCTTACAACTGGCTATATGCTAGTCAATGGTGTGCTGATCCCGTTATCAGCCTTTTTGATCACTCGTTTTGGACAGCGAAGTTTATTTCTCGTTGCCATGATTTCATTTACAATTGGAACATTGATTTGTGGGATTGCACCTAACTTTTCAACGATGCTAATTGGTCGTTTGATTCAGGCAATCGGCGGTGGTATCTTACAGCCGCTTGTCATGACAACAATCCTTTTTATTTTCCCTCCAGAAAGCAGAGGGAAAGGAATGGGGATTTTTGGACTTGCGATGATGTTCGCACCTGCTGTTGGGCCAACATTATCCGGTTATATTATTGAGCATTATTCTTGGCGTATTATGTTTTATGGACTTGTGCCGTTTGGAATCATTGTTATTATAGCGGCTTTCTTTATGTTCAAAAACATTGTAGAACCGAAAAAGATTAAACTTGATAGTCTTGGTGCCATCTTATCCATTTTAGGTTTTGCTTCACTTCTTTATGGGGTCAGCGAAGCGGGAAGTGATGGCTGGACGGACCCAATCGTTCTTTCCACTGTGATCATCGGGGCGATTGCGATCATCCTCTTTATCTTCCAACAGTTGAAAGCAGAAAGTCCGATGCTTGATTTTAGGGTATTTAAATACAGTATTTTTTCTTTATCAAGTGTCATTAATGTCATTATTACGATTGCGCTTTATACGGGAATGTTTTTATTGCCGATATATTTGCAAAATCTTGTAGGATTTACAGCATTACAATCTGGTCTTTTGATGCTTCCTGGTGCGTTAGCGATGCTCATTATGTCGCCAATTTCAGGGATATTATTTGATAAATTCGGACCTCGTCCGCTTGCCATTATTGGGATGATTATTACAGTCATCACAACGTATGAATTTACAAAACTGACGATTGATACATCTTACAGCCATATTGTGTTGATGTATGCAGTAAGGGCGTTTGGTATGTCACTTCTGATGATGCCTGTGATGACGGCTGGGATGAACCAGCTTCCGCAACATTTAAACAGTCATGGTACAGCGATGACCAATACACTTCGCCAGATTAGTGGTTCTATCGGGACCAGTTTGATTACGACGATTTATACGAATCGTACAACGTTCCATTATGCCAATATGGCAGATCAAACAAATACAAGTGATCCATTCTTTATGAATTCATTCCAATCTGCGATTTCAAACGTGATGCATCATATGGGTATGACAGCATCTGCTGCCCAGCAATATGTGTATACACAACTCTTTACGAAAGCACAAGTGGAATCGAATGTGATGGGAATTAATGATGCATATATGTGGGTCACACTATTCTGCGTCGCTGGCGTGATTTTAAGTCTTTTCTTACGAGATGTACGCAAGGATAAAAAACGTAAAGATGAACAGCATAAAAAACAAGAGCTTACACTGCTTCCGGCACCAAAGGAAGCAAACCATGATGCAAGCTAAGGGTGGAGGGACAGTAAATGAAAATTTATGTCGTGTACGATAGTGAAGGTGATCATACAAAAGCACTTGCCGAAGCAATTGCAGATGGTGCGCGTGAGCAAGAGCTTGCTGAGGTGTTCATTGATCATGTCCAAGATGCAGATGTGCACAAGCTTGATCAGATGGATGCCATCATTTGGGGCTGCCCAGGTCATTTTGGAACCATTAGTTCTGGATTAAAGGCGTGGATTGATCGTCTGGGCTACTTATGGGCAGAGGGCAAGCTGATCGACAAAGTCGGTGCAGTCTTTTGTACAACTGCGACCACTCATGGCGGTTTAGAAATGACTATGCACAATTTGATTACTCCAATGTTCCATCAAGGAATGGTTGTTGTTGGACTTCCAGGAAATGTACCAGAGAATGCACTGTATGGATCTTATTACGGAGCAGGGGTTACTTGCCCGATTGGTTCTGATGATCTTATTTCTGAAGAAGGGCTAGCGCTTGGTCAGGCATTAGGAAGACGTGTAGCATCGGTGACAGCCTCATTTAAGTGATAAGGAGAGGGTTCCACATGGCGACCATTATTGTAGCGTTAATAGCTGCTGTTATTGTCATTATTGGATTGGTGGCGTTTAATGTCAGACATGCGTCTGTTGAGAAAAAAGTGATCAAGGGCGATGCTGTCTCAGAGCCTGACGTGCCTCGTGACGAGTCGACAGAGGTTGAGAGACCTATTGAACCTGAACGAGGAAAAAACGTGTCAGAGGCTTCTATATTGAATGAGAAAGCATCTGGTGATGATTTTTACAGGCAGGCGCTTCAAAAGTTTAAACAGCCTGACTCGCCTGTTCAAGAGGAAGAACCAGATCTGAAAATGAACGATGATATGTATCGTTCCGCTTTGGTAAAGCTAAAACATAAGGATAAGTAAAAAGCAGAGAGCCTACATTGGCTTTCTGCTTTTTTTGTACAAAAAAACCGCCGGCATGTGCCGAACGGTTTTTCTTCACTCTATAAAGTGCTAAAAGAGCTGTTGCCCTTAAATTACGCTTTGTTAACGTTAGCAGCTTGTGGTCCACGGTTACCTTCAACGATTTCGAAAGAAACTGCTTGACCTTCTTCTAAAGTTTTGAAGCCATCGCCTTGGATAGCAGAGAAATGAACGAATACATCATCTTGACCCTCAACTTCGATGAATCCGAAACCTTTTTCAGAGTTGAACCATTTTACTTTACCTTCTAACATGAAATTTCCTCCTAAAGCGATCAAAACGCTTAAATTCACTATTCTTGCTCTTACACAAACTTCAAAGACGAAAACTCTTACAAAACTTTCTTCTTAAAGATGATACGAACAAAAATAATTACCTTTACTTTACCAGTGTTTACGCCAAAAAACAACTGTTATATGAAAACTTTTTATAAAAATAAATATGGCTAACTAATGGAGGAAAAAAGACTGCTTATTTAACCTATTTGACGAGCTGAAAAACTCACCTTATTACGACCTGTTTCTTTTGCTTTATAAAGCTCCTGATCGGCTATAATCATCAACTGTTTCATATCATGGAGGTTATTTGGATAGTGAGCACACCCAATCGATACGGTTATTTTTATTGGTTTTCCGCTTTGTAAGTAAATCGGTTGATCGGCTATTTTTCTTCTTAGTCGTTCTGCGATCTGCCATGTTTTTTCGATAGAACAGTTAGGCAGGAATACAGCGAATTCCTCTCCGCCAATTCGCCCAATATAATCAGAGCTTCTTGTGTTTTTGATCAAACGAAGTCCCATTTCTTTTAATACAGCATCACCTTCATGATGCCCGTATTGATCATTAATTGCTTTGAAAAAATCGATGTCAATGTAAATAAGTGACATTTGGTGGATAGGATGCTTCACCTTCGAAGTGAAAAAGTCATTTAACACTTCATCGAACTTCCGTTTATTTAATACTCCTGTTAAAAAGTCATAATGAGCTTGGAATTTGTACAAATTGAGTAGCTGGTATGCTTTCGCTTGATGCTCAATGACATAGAAATTAAACAATCCAGCAATATAGGAAAAAATCCAGTATAAAATATGAAGATGTGGCGATGCTTCATCAAGAATGGAAATGAAAAGGATTGTTGCAATAACGTTACAAATCGTAATTGATAAAATGATCTTTAACAAGTTGTGAAGATTTCGCTCTGAAATGAAATAAGAGAGAGATGACAAAAGAATCATGGAGAAAATGTTAAAGAATGATGCGAGATTGAATTCAATCATCAGGCGACCGATCACTACAATCATCCCGGCAACAGCTGTTTGAAGAATGCCGCCATAAAATGCTGTTAGAATGATTGGAATATGTCTTAGATCAATCATTCCTTGCTCTGTTTTGATGGAAAAAAACATTAAAATAACACCTAGTAAACCTGAAACTGTACCTTTACATAATTGAGGCAAAAAAGTATCTTCTTTTCTAAGAAAATTCTCTTTAAATACAAGCATAAACAAATAATGAAAAGTAACAAGAATCGTTAAGTTAATAAAAAGGTCTTTTAACAAAATAAATCACCATTTTTTAAGTTACTAAAATTTGTTGCAAAAAGAAAGATAAAAAAGAAAAATAAAATTAATTGGAATGATTTTTTTATAAAAGTGAAGGGTTTATCACATAAATAATTGGATTTTTGTCATTTTTAGAAAGTGAACTAGAACATTTAGATGATAAAAAGACTATTGATATCACATTTCGATTTGAGAATAAAACACTGAGTTCTTTATCATCAACATGACTTTAGTTATCCATGAATAAAAGGCCTAAGATCATGGAGTGTATTCATTTAAAACGGGTAAAAAAATTGAAATAAGGAGAAATCAATCATAGAAAAAAAGAGCTACTTCTTATTTTAGATCAGGATCATGAAAAGCCGACATGACCTTTTCACCTTCATTTTGTATCTTTGTAAAATATACATAAGACAGGAGCCCCTCATAAACAAGCAGGCCCCTGTTTTTTTACTTGCCTTCAATCTCTCCAATGACTTGTTGAATTGAGTCATCATCCAAGACATTCATGACATTTTCATCAATATGAATTGGTTGGGCATATGAACTTTTATGGTGTTGCTGATTACTTGGCTTATTTTCCTGATGGGTTCCTTGGTTCGACTGTTCATGAGCAAATGCTTGTTTGATCATTTGAGAGACTTGGGCGGTACCTTTTTCAGTTTTGACGGGCTGATTGTGAGATTGGCTATGATGTGATGCATCATGCTTTTTTGTTTTCAGTAAAGATTGGTTATTGCTACCTGTCATGTCTATGAGCCTTCTCCGCAAAACAGGTGAGAATAGGGCGATAATGGCCGTTGATCCAGCGATGATGGCTGCAGGGCTCATGCTTCTTTTTCTTTTAAACAAACGAAATCCCTCCAATTGATCTTAATATGCTTCTTCATCCTTTTTAGCTTGACCAAATGTAGCACTTTTATCCTGCTGACCTTTTGTTGAAATAGAGAATCTGTGCATAAATCCTGTTCATCAAGAAAACCCTATAAGCAAAAGGAGGGAATAAATGATGAATAAGAAATGGATGATGTCTTTCTTACTTGTTCCAGTTCTCATCACTTCTGGTTGCGGAATGAACAATCAAGGTGGGGAACGAAGAGGAACAATGGATCGTCAGTATGAGAATGTCACATACAAGAACAATCCGCGTCAGGATCAAACAGGGGTACAAACTCCTCAAAAGGTAAGAGTAGCTGACAAGGCTGCAGATAAAGTAGCCAATATGTCTGAAGTGAAAACAGCAAATGTACTTGTAACAGGTAAAAACGCGTTTGTTGCAGTTGTACTTGAAGGAAATAAAAGTGGCGATGTGACGGATGACCTGAAAAAGAAGATTTCAGACAAAGTGAAATCAACTGATCAAAACATTGATAATGTGTATGTATCAGCGAACCCGGATTTTGTTGACCGTATGAAAGGATATGGGAAACGTATTCAAAGTGGTGAACCAATCTCAGGTTTCTTTGATGAGTTTACTGAAACCGTTAGACGTGTGTTCCCAGAATCAAAATAATGAGTGAAAAGCCGTATGACATATGCGGCTTTTTTTAATTAAGCAACACCTCCCACGCCATGATGCATAAATTAAAAAATATATCATCTCTTGTTGATTTCCGTTTTTTTGATAGAAAGAGGATTATCTTCAGTTTCAGGTGGGGAGTAAATGGGAGCAAAACATTTTACAATTCAAAAAAAGCTTGTATGTGGCTTGATCGCAGCAGGCATTCTTTTTTATGCGTTCATCGCATGTTTATTCTATACTGTCTTTCAGGTAACAGGGCATTTCCTTGAACAACAATCTTCTCCAAAAACTGTTTTAACGGAAGGGCTGAATAAGCAAGTCTATGAAAATTTTCGGATTTACTATGCAGAAGAAGAAAAAGCATTAGTAGATTTGACGATAGAAGGACTAGAACAAGCAAAGAAGAGAAATTCATCCGTTTTTCAGTTTGAGACGAAGAAGACACTTGATCTTATTTTCTTTGATGACAAAGAAACGATTGAACATTATGCGGGGATCAAAAATATTACCGGTTTTTATTCTGATAAGGATCGCATGATTGGCCTTTATCCTGATGAACGGAGCGAGCTGTTAAAAAAAGAAACATTGTCTTTCTATTTTTTCAAAAACTTACTGACACATGAGTTTGCTCACTTTGTGTTTTATGAGAAACTGCGTACATTGCATGTTTCGCCTGCGGCATTTCCTCTTTGGTTTCATGAAGGGACAGCAGAATGGGCGGCAAATGATGTCTTACATGCAACGTCAGAGACATTTGATGTCATCCCGTTTACACTTCTTCAGACAGATAAGGATTGGCAGGAGTCTCGATTTGCCTATGAAACCGATGTCTATTTGCAAAGCTATTATATGCTTTGCGAGTTGAATCATGCTTACGGGCGAGATATCATTGCAAAAGTGATCGAAGAAACAGCAAAGACAGGCGATTTTGAAAAAGGCTTTGAACATGCAAGTGGTCAAAAACTAGCAGATTTTGAAGAACAATTTCGCCAAAAATATGAGAGAAAAAACGGCTAAATCAAAAGCGATTTGCCGTTTTTTTCCGTTTTAATGGAGTGGTCTATTCTGATCTGCTTTACTTGGCGGCATTTGAACTTGACCTTGTGCTGCGCTAAAGCTAGAAGTCATCGCCTTCATGTCCTGCAAAGATAATTGTGGCACCTGGTAATAGCCATGTTTGTTCTGGTAAAGAAAAATTTCATATGCAAGCTCAACGAAGTTTGGAATCTGGGCAGCTAGGACGCGTCTCACAACCGGATTGGTGACCTCAGCGGATGTCATAGCTAATAGTCCAGCGTGTGATTTGACCAATCCGAGCATATGACCTGTGACACCAGAATCTTTGACATCTTGTAAAGATTGATTCGGTTTCTTCGGCTGAGATGGCTTGATGCCATATGTGATCAGTGTGTCCTCTTGCATCATATATGTCGCTGTTTCTTGACTTGGCTTTTGACCTGTAGTGAAGCAATCTACAGTTACATTGTACTGTGACATGATAAATTGATATTGCCTATCAATGATATCGGTTAGTGTAGGATCTTGGACATACTGCCTGAGGATCATATATTGGTCTAAAATATTAATCGTCCCAGCTAAGACTTCATGTAGATCAAATAATTCGTGTCCGCCGTGATTCAACTCAGGCTGAGAAGCGTTTGCTTGAAATGGGGGTTGCTGTTCATTTTGCATGGTATTTCCTCCTTCTATTTTTACAGTCTTCTTTAATTTGAGGAAGTTTTGTCTCTTTCATACAAAAAACATTATTTACAATTAGAGGGTTTTCTTTCTTTTTGTCGAAAAAAAGTATTCAGACAAATGAACATTGGGGGTACCAGATGCAGGACAAAATGATTGATCGTTTTTTAGAAGATGAACATGAGCAAACGCCGATCATCGGAATAGGTGTTTCGCCTTTTGAACAGCGTGGTCTTGAGGCTTTTTTTCAAACATTTCCCCATGAACTAAATGCCTCTTTTATTGTCGTGCAAAGTCATTTTTCGAACGAATATTTGATGAACCAAGAGACTTTAACTTTACCATTAGTCTATCAAACAAAAACGATCAGGCATGGTGAAAAAATCACACCTAACACAATCTATTTTTGCCCAAAGGATTCCTTTGTTTCGTTAACGAAAAGCAGACAACTTCTATTGTCTCCTCGATTAAATTCGGAGCAGCGTTGCCTTGTTGATACTTTCTTTCAGTCACTTGCAACAGTGCAAAAAGATGAGGCCCTTGCGATATTATTTCAAGAAGGTCATTGCATGGGACGCGGTCTTCTTCAATTGGTCGACCAGGGTGGAACAGCGGTCTCTTGCAGTCAGTCTGAATCTCGCTTTCAAAGCATGTACCATAAAAGGTTTAAAGAGCCATCTGACCTTGCGTTATACATGGCAAATTTAATCAAAATACCTCACAACGATTTGACAGATCAGGCATTCTTAAGAATTGTTGAACGCCTTGAGACATATAAGGGAATTTCCTTTTCGAAATACGAAAAACAACGCATACTCTCTATCATTCAGAAACGAATGCGGTGTGCACGCCCGCCTGTATTTTTCCTATCAGAATACGATCAAATGCTTGCCATAGAGCCTGATGAGCTACACCTTTTACATGAACAGCTATTATCTGGAACGACTTCTTTTTTTAGAGATCAAGAAGCGTTTACAGCATGTCAAACATACGCAATTCCTTCAATCATTCAATCGCTGATAGATAGTGGGAAAACCAGATGTCGTCTTTGGATTGCGGGGTGTTCAACAGGAGAAGAAGCATATTCCTTTACGATCCTTTTTCTAGAAGAGATCAAACGAAGAAACGTGTCACTAGAATTGCAAGTGTTTGCAACAGATATTAATCGAAAAGCCATTCAGATAGCGAGTAAAGGCATTTATTCAAAAAAGGCAATGGCAAAGGTGCCAGAAAAATGGCGGGCGCTTTATTTTGAAAAAGAAGCAGACGTTTTTAATGTCAAGCAGTCGCTAAGAAAGCATATCGTATTTGCCCCTCACAATTTAATGATTGATTCAACATTTATTCACCTCGATTTCATCAGTTGTCGAAATGTTCTTATGTATTTCCAGACGGAAGTGCAAAAACGAGTATTGTTCCGTTTCCAATATGCGCTAAAGGATCAAGGAATTCTTATATTAGGCCCAGATGAAAAGGTACACGACTTATCTCGTTTATTTCATTTATTTAATGAAAAATGGAGCATTTACACCCATTCGGACGTTCCTATGTTAAATGAAAAAGAGCAAAAAAACTTATATGATCAAGCGCTAAAAGAAAAGGCACAGCAATATGTAGAAGAAGCCTGTAAGGGGCATGATGCATGTATGGTCATCAATGACCAAAACGAAATTCTTGCTGTTTCAAAAGGTGGTTATTCTTTTCTTGATTACTCACAAATAAACGACAAGTCATGTTCTTATGTGACACCGGCCTATATTAAAGAGATTATGAATCGAACATTTCAGAAAGTATGGACGAATGAAGCAGAAGTTGTTTTTCAGCGTGTACTCATATCAGAAAATAATCAAAAGCAATATGCTGACTTTACAGTGAAAAGTTTCAGCAGCCGTTTCAAAGGAGTGTATGTCATTCTCATTCGTATCAATTTGGCAGAAAAAATTCAAATGAACGGCAGGGACTTAGTCATGTTAGATCAGAGTTCTGTATATCAACAGCGCATATTAGACCTTGAACATGAATTAAATGAAGTCAAACACAAAGAGCAGGAAGCAAGAAAGCAGTTAGCAGAAATGAATGCGCAAATTGAGAAATATAAGAGAAATGATGAGCATTTCATTAATGTGATTAACAATTTAAAGGTGACAAGAGAAGAGCTGTATCGCCCGTCTGTGAAGGCAGAGCTTGCTACTTTGTTTGTCGATGAAGATATGGTGATTCGTTATTTCACGCCATCTGCTAAAAAGTTATTTCAACTAGGGTCTCTATCACAAGAACAGCCGTTTCAGTCGATTGCGACAGAACTGAATGATGAAACATTATCTGAGGATATTCATGTGGTCATGGCAGAGAGTCGTGTGATCGAAAGAGAAATTGAAACAAATGAGGGTGAGCAATTTACAGTCCAGATCATACCGCTTTTATATCAAGCACATCATGGAGTCGCTATGACATTTATGCAAATGACGGAAATTACGAAAATCAAGCAAGCGCTTCATCTTGCTGTCACAGCACTTGATAATAGTCATATTCACATCGTTGTTGCCACCGTTGATGGTGTCATTCAATGTGTGAATCAACGCTTTTGTCATTTTGTTAATCAACAGGAGTATGATCTCATTGGCAAAGATGTCTTTTCTGTTTACCGAAAATTATGTCAGTGTGATGATCTCCCTTTACAATGGGAAGTCTGTTTAAAAGAAGGAAGTTGGACGGGTGAAATGTATTTCCAAGACACGATTGGGCGTGAACGATGGGAACGTGTGTCCTTACATCGTATTGATGACCCTGAAAAAATACAGCCGACCATTATGCGTATTTCTGAGGATATTACGAACCAAAAGCAATCAGAGAAGATGCTCATGAAGTCGGAAATGCTGTCTGCTGTCGGTCAGCTTGCAGCAGGGATCGCACATGAAATCCGAAATCCACTTACTTCGTTAAAAGGATTTTTACAATTAATGATTCAGAGCAAAAAGTATCAAAAAGATTATGCGGATGTCATGATGTCTGAGTTTAACCGACTAGAAGCCATTATCAATGAATTTCTTGTCCTATCTCGCAGTAAATCAGTGAAATTTGAACCGGTTAATGTGAATCACTTAATAGACGAGGTGATTATGGTCGTCGAATCACAGGCTGTATTAAAAGGGATCTCTATTCAAAAGCATCTCTCCCCTTCACTTCCAAATATCCAAGGTGTTCCGAATGAGCTCAAGCAAGTCTTTTTAAATGTATTGAAAAACGGGATTGAAGCGATGGATGGGATTACAGGAGTGATGAAGGTGACATCGATGCACCAAAATGGGCGAATAGTTCTCACGTTTCAGGATCAAGGGAAAGGGATACCAGAGGAAGCGCTTAGCAAGTTAGGAGAGCCTTTTTATACAACAAAAGAGAAAGGGACAGGGCTCGGTTTAATGGTAACGAATAAAATCATTGAAAGCCATGGTGGAACAATCCAATTTGAAAGCACGACATTTGAAGGGACCACTGTGCAAATTACGTTTCCAATGAAATAAAGCAAGAGAGGTTTTACATGAAATCCATTCACTCTCAACATTTCATCTGTAATCTATATAAGACATATTGAGAAAGGGGAGAAACACAAATGAGGCGCTCCAAAATGTTTCAAGTCGTCTGCTGTTTGATCTTAGTCATATTCAGTGTTCAATCTTTATGGACGGGGGTTCACATAGGCCAGCAAATAAATGCAGCTGAAAAACAGGTAGCGGTGAAAAATAAAAAAACAATGAAAATAAAAAAAGCACGTCAATTAATAGGAGAAACTGTGACAGTAAGCGGGATTATCACAGTTGATCAATCGGCAATTGGAAATGGGAAGCTTTCTACATATATTCAAGACAAAACAGCAGGCGTCAATTTATATTCAAGCCAGTCAAAAAACTTCCCAGAACTAAAAGAAGGCATGAAGGTGACTGTAACGGGAATGGTCACTTCTTATAAAGGGTTGATTGAAATCGTCCCTGACCAAGGTGGAGTCACAATTGAGGCGGAGAATCAAAAGCTTCCATCTCCAAAAAAGGTGTCCTTACAAAAGTTCGCTTCTGGTAAAGCGGATCGTTATGAAGGAAGGCTCATTAAGGTAAAAGGTTATGTAGAATCAAAGCCAGACTCGCCAGCGGGGGGCGGATACAATGTTGTCATCATTGACGAGAAGTATCGTAGTACAGTTCTGCGTGTCATGGAGGACACAAAGGCGATTGGACATATTGAAAAGGGTAAGTGGTATGAGTTTACGGGAATTTTAAGTCGTTATGATACGCTACAAGTGCTTCCGAGAAGTCAAGATGATCTCAAGCAACTAAAGCGTCAGCCAAAACCTCCAAAGATCAAAGGAGAGTACAAAGCGACCGTTGACCGTGTGATTGATGGAGATACAATCCAATTAAAAGAGCCAGTACTTGGCACGACAAAAGTTCGCTTTGTCAACATAGATACACCAGAAACTTATCACAAACCTAAAAATGAAGAGGACGAAAATCAGCTACGGTTCGGAAAAAAAGCGACAGATTATTTAAAAACGCTCTTATCTAGTGGAGATACCGTCACATTAAAAGTAGGAGAAGAAGCCAAGGATCACTATGGCCGCCTGCTTGCACAGGTCAAGACAAAAAAAGGGCTAAATACGAATCTAGAGCTTGTGAAAAAAGGCTATGCACCGACATATTTTATTTGGCCAGTTGGAAATCAAGCGGATTATCAAACCTTTCAACAGGCTGTGAAAGATGCAAAGAAAAAAGGACTCGGTATTTGGAATAATGAAGATCCACTTTTAGAACAGCCATTTGAATTTCGAGCACGAGAACAGAAAAAAGGGTTATCACGATATGTAGGAGATTCAGCGACGAGAACGTATGTAGTGCCTGAAGAATGGATGACTGTAGATGTTGATAAGCGAATTTTCTTTGCTTCAAAAGAGGAGGCTAAGCAGGCAGGGTATCATGAAGTTGAGCAATCAGATGAGATCCCATTAACTATTTTAAGTATGAATGATTTACATGGAAAGATTGATCAGCAGTATGAGCTTGATGTAAAAGGAGACGGCACGAAAGGCATCTATGGCCGAATGGATTACGTTGCTGCTTATATGAAACAAAAGCAGACGGAAAAGAAAAACACGCTAACTGTCCATGCGGGAGATATGATTGGTGGAAGTTCGCCAGTATCATCTCTTCTTCAGGATGAGCCAACGATTGAACTATTGGAAAACATCGGTTTTGATGTTGGGACTGTTGGTAATCATGAATTCGATGAAGGTGTAGATGAGCTGCTGAGAATGATAAATGGCGGTGAGCATCCGAAGGGGACAAAGGGATATGATGGTCAGAACTTTCCACTTGTTTGCGCCAATTGTCAATACAAAGATTCTGAAAAACCACTTCTTCCTCCTTATGAAATCATTGATGTGGAGGGAGTACCTGTTGCATTTATAGGGGTTGTGACAAGATCAGCAGCAGGAATGGTAATGCCAGAAGGAATTAAGAATATTCAATTCACAGATGAAGTAGAGGCGGTCAATCGTGCGACACGCGAATTAAAACAAAAAGGTGTAAAGGCGATTGCAGTTCTTGCCCACATGACTGCTTCACAAAATGGGGATACGATCACTGGTGAGAGTGCAAGGCTTGCAAACGAAGGTGATGACGAAATTGATGTCATTTTTGCCGGACATAATCATGAGGTTGTAAATGGTGAAGTAAATGGAAAGCTGATTGTCCAAGCATATGAATATGGCAAAGCGATTGGTGTGGTTGACGTTACAATTAACCGCAAAACAAAAGATATTGTCAAAAAGAATGCTTACATCCAATATGTTGACCAGTCAGCCATTGAAAAAGACAAAAAAGCGGCCGAAATTTTAGCGTATTATGGCAAAGAGGTAGAGCCGATCATTAGCGAAGTTGTTGGTAAAGCAGGTGTGAAAATGGAAGGCGGCTATTCAAATGACGGTGATACGGCACTTGGCAATTTCATCGCAGATGGAATGCGCTATTCAATGAAAAGTGATTTTGCCTTAATGAACGGCGGCGGGATTAGACAAAACCTAGAGCAAGGACCTATCACTTGGGGAGACCTCTTTAATATTCAGCCTTTTGGTAATGTTCTGGTGAAGCTTGATATTAAAGGCAGGGATTTAACCGAAATCATTCAGGCCCAAATATCAGCTCAATTTGGTCCTGATTATAGTATTTCAGGCTTTAAGTATTCATATGATCCTGCTACATTGAAAGTAGTGGCGATCACACTTCCAGACGGTTCACCGATTGTTCCTGACAAGACGTATTCGTTAACGGTCAATAATTTTATGGCAACAGCAACGGGAAGTAAATATGCGCCAATCGGAAAACTTGGGCAAAATCCTGAAACAGGTCCAGAGGATTTAGAAGCAACCGTCCAATTTGTCAAAAGTTTTAACGGTGCTTCCATCCTCTATCAAAAAGAAGGACGAATTACGACAACAATTCAAAAGAAGCAAGCCACAGCTAGTTAATCGTATGGTATGGTGAACATACAAGTCTTGTTGGGATAAAGAAGGGGTATAAGTATGAAAAAATGGATCGCTTTGATAGTCATGACAGCCGGCATCGTCATTTGTGGATGGGGGATTTGGCAAATTGTATCAACTCACCTTCAAACAGAGCAAACACTTGACGAAGCAAGGGAAGCGGTTGCTGTGGGGCATGAAGTCTCAAAGGACACCTTTCATCCGAATGTAGGTCAAGCATCAGGCATTTTGAGGATTCCAAAGTTAAAGGCGGATTTACCTATCGTTGAAGGGACTGATGCAGACGACCTTTCCAAAGGGGTCGGTCATTATAAGGGAAGCTATTATCCTGATCAAAATGGACAGATTGTGCTTTCTGGTCATAGAGATACAGTATTCAGACGAACAGGTGAGCTGAACATTGGTGACGAACTGCGAATTAAAGTGCCCTACGGAGAATTTGCCTATGAAATTACGCACACAAAAATTGTTGATAAAGACGATACGTCCATCATTTCCTTGCAGCATGAAACTGAGGAATTGATTTTAACAACTTGCTATCCCTTCAGCTTTGTGGGAAATGCACCAGAGCGTTATATTATGTATGCAAAGCGGATAGAGTCGATGTAATGAATATAAAGAGCCTGCAAAAGAAATGATCTTTGCAGGCTCTATTTGTTTTGATTGGTATAGTTGGTATTGGGAAGTGTAAATTTTTGTACCATTACCAAGATGTTTGTTTATACCTGTTCAAATAATTGCTCGTTCAGCTCAGATAAATCTTGAGGCAATGGGGCTTCGATGACAAGTTGTTCGCCTGTAAATGGATGTTTGAAAGCGACTTGTTTTGAATGAAGCGCACATCTATCTAACCATTTGCTGCTACCACCATATAAGATATCGCCTATTAATGGGTGGCCAATACTGCTAAGGTGCACTCGGATTTGGTGGGTTCTTCCTGTTTCAAGCTGTAGTTCTACCATTGTCGTATCGTAACGTTTACTTTTTGCCAACACTCGAAAATGAGTGATCGCTTTTTGTCCTGTAGGAGAAACACGATGCCTTACAGCATGATGTTTATCACGACCTATTGCTGCCTGTATTGTCCCTTTTTTTTGACGGATCACTCCATCCACTAGCGCAACATAAATTCTTTTGATGTCTTTTTCTGCGAGCATCCGATCGAGGATTGCATGTGCTAGGCGATGTTTTGCGAATACGACAGTGCCACTTGTATCTTGGTCTAATCTGTGGATATGACGGACGCGTTTTTCCTCACCGTTTGCCTGATAATGAAAGGCGACCAGATTGGCAAGTGTCCCTGTTTGCCCCTTTTCATTGGGGTGTGTTGGGCGTCCTGATGGCTTTTGAACGATGAGCAAATGTTCATCTTCAAATAAGATGTCCAGTTCGCCATATTCAGGCGTGACATCACTTGTTTCTGATTCGAATACATCAATTGTGATCATATCACCTGCAGACACCTTGCTTGCGTGATGAGCGTGCTTGTGATTCAACCTAATTTTTTGTTGTTCCATCCAATATTGTATGATCGGTTTTGAGGCATGTACCTCTGTTTTTAACCATTGATTTAATGAAGTTTCCGTTTGGCCTTCACTTACTTGAAAACGAAGGATTTGTTCTTTTGTCATCATGAAATTCGTTCCTCTTTTCTATAAAACATGGATATGGATAGAAAACTTACCTTAGCAAACGTCTTTTTTTCTATGCTATTCTTGAGGGAGAATAACGACAGAGAGGTAGATGTCACTTTGAGATTAATGAAAGCTGCGACGGAGCTTCAGGAACAAGCGATAGAAGAAATATCCGCTGATTTTTATCAAATTTTATCGCATTATCTTTATGAGTATGAGCTTGCCGAATTGAAACAGAAGCGTATACTTACATTTGTCGATGGCACATATAATGGTACAATGGATGATGCCTTCCGTATTTTATCAGGACTTCAGCTTTTACATACCATTATTTCGAAGCCAAGACGACAAATAACAAAAAGAGATCGAGAGCTGTTTGAACAGAATAGGCAACAAATCAACGAATGTGGGTATTCTTTTCCGTTTCGTCTTGACGATTTTGAAAAACAGCAGCTTCAAAATGCGTAAAAGATGGTGTGAACTTCCTTGTTAACATGACGAAAGGTCGTACATACTATTCTTAAGGAACGGAGAAACCTTTATACAGACTGCAAAACCAAACCCGCTGCTTTTCACCTAGCCTATATTCTCCATGAATCGGAGCGCTTGGGAATTTTGCAGAATGAATCGAACATGTTCGGAGCCTGACAATATCGTTTGCAGGCTCCTTTTTACATAACTCATTTTAGCAGACATTCATCTTTGAAAGTGAATTTTATTAGCGGTATCAT
The DNA here is from genome assembly GCF_050269555.1 of Bacillus sp. NPDC077027. NCBI lineage: Bacteria > Bacillati > Bacillota > Bacilli > Caryophanales > Bacillaceae > Bacillus > Bacillus sp. NPDC077027. Next base: position 49,836 of record NZ_JBNNIO010000003.1, read on the forward strand.
GAAAATAAGTGATTTTTTGATTTTTGCAAAAAAAGGAGTGTCCTTCATTGGTAAAGGCAATTATTTTTGATTTTGACGGTTTAATTTTAGATACAGAAACACATGAATACGAAGTCTTGCAAGAAATGTTTGTAGAGCATGAGTCAGAACTTCCGCTTTCTGTCTGGGGGAAAGTCATCGGTACACAGGCTGGCTTTAAGCCATTCGAATATTTGGAAAAACAGCTTGGAAAGACGCTGGATCATGAGACATTAACAGCAGACAGACGATCACGCTTTCAGGAAAGAATACAAAATGAAGTAGCAAGGCCTGGCGTAGAGGCATATTTAGAGGCGGCAAAAGAGCTTGGTATTAAAATTGGACTTGCGTCAAGCTCTGACTATAAATGGGTATCAGATCACTTGAAACAAATTGGTCTGTTTGATTATTTTGAGTGCATTCGTACATCTGATGATGTGGAAGAGGTCAAGCCAAATCCAGAGCTTTATTTACAAACGGCACGCTGTTTAGGGGTAGTTCCTTCTGAATGTGTTGCTTTTGAGGATTCCGTCAATGGATTGATGGCTGCGAAGCGAGCGGGTATGAAATGTGTGATCGTCCCAAACAAAGTCACAAGTACACTTCAATTTGAGGAATATGATTACCGATTAGAATCAATGGCAGAAATCGAACTGCTTCAACTATTTCACCAACTTGAAGAAAAGGGTCAGTAAGGAGGCAGCAAAGAGATGGCAGAAAAGCTTGATTTAACACGTTTTGAGAAAAAAATGATCATTAGAAATATTCGTGAGCAGGATATTGATCGGATTGTTGCCCTTCAAGAAATCTGTTTCCCAGGTATGGATCCATGGAAAAGAGAACACCTTGAAAGTCATCTAGAGCATTTTCCAGAAGGACAATTTTGTGCTGAGCTTGAGGGTGAGATCATTGGGTCTTGTTCCAGTTTATTAATCAACTTCGACGAATACGATGATCGTCACACATGGCAAGACATTACAGACGATGGGTATATTACAAACCATAATCCTGATGGTATGAACATGTATGGTATTGAGGTGATGGTCAGCCCTGAATACCGACGTATGAAAATTGGGCATCGTCTATATGAAGCAAGAAAAGACTTGGCAAGAAGGCTCAATTTAAAAAGTATTATTATTGGCGGTCGTATTCCAAATTACCATAAATATCAAGGGGAGATGACACCTCGTCAATATGTCGAACAGGTGATGTTACACCAAATTTATGATCCTGTGCTATCGTTTCAGCTATTGAATGAATTTAGTCTTATGCGGATTAATCCGAACTATTTACCTGATGATAAGGCATCAAGTACCTACGCAACTTTAATGGAATGGAACAATGTTGATTACCGTCCCCAAACGAAACGATTTTTTAAATCAGCGTTCCCAGTACGGATTTGCGTCATTCAATATGCGATGAAGAAAATTCATTCATTTGAGGAATTTTCTAATCAAGTAGAGTATTATGTTGATGTTGCTTCAGATGCATCCGCAGATTTTGCGGTTTTCCCTGAAATCTTTACAACACAGCTCATGAGTTACTTAGAAGAGAGATCCCCAAGTCTTGCTGTGCAAAGAATTACTGAATATACAGAGGACTATATTAATTTGTTTACGGAGCTTTCTGTTAAATACAACATTAATATTATTGGTGGTTCACACTTTGTGGAAGAAGAGGGGAAAATCTATAACATCGCCTACTTGTTTAGACGTGATGGAACGATTGAAAAGCAATACAAGCTTCATATTACACCAAATGAGCGCAAATGGTGGGGAATCTCAAGTGGAGATCAAGTACGTGTGTTTGATACAGACTGCGGGAAAATCGCCATTCAAATTTGCTATGATATCGAATTCCCTGAGCTCGCACGCATTGCAGCAGATAAAGGAGCAAAAATTATTTTCACACCATTTTGTACAGAGGATCGCCAGGGCTATTTAAGGGTGCGTTATTGTGCACAGGCAAGAGCGGTTGAGAACCAAATATATACGGTTATCTCAGGAACAGTTGGTAATTTACCACAAACAGAAAATATGGATATTCAGTATGCGCAATCAGCGATATTTGCACCATCTGATTTCGAATTTGCAAGAGATGGGATCGTTGGTGAGTGTAATCCAAATATTGAAACGGTGGTCATTGGTGACGTCGACTTAGAAATTTTAAGAAGACAGCGCCAAGATGGAACGGTTCGACAGTTAAAGGATCGACGCAGAGATGTATACCATATTGAGTATAAAAAATAACAGAAAAAAGCACCTTGAACGGAGTGGGTCAGTCTCCAGGCGTCAAGGTGCTTTTTATTGTAATGGCTACATTACATTTTTTTAACAGCTAATGTAGCAAAGTGTGACAAGCTCTTAGCGATAAGGAATGGCACGCCAGCTTGTTTAAATGAATTGTAAATTGTTGTATCTACCTTTTTCCAAGAAAGGGTTTCTTGCTCTAATAATCCTTGCAGATCTGCATGTAGGTGCTGGTTATATAATTCTTCAATTTGGTCTCTTTTTTCTTTGCCAGCAAATATTTCAATCTTGTTGAACAATTCATCTTTGTTTTCAAGTACACGATTGAGATTGTTCTTAATAGTATCTGTTACAGATGGAATTGAAAAATCACCAGTTGTTTGTACTTGCTCAATCGGAGCTGGTGCTGTTTGTGCAGCAGCTGTTGATGCAAGTGGTGTAGCGAAAAATGTTAAAGAAGTAGTGAGAATAAGTCCTTTTACCATTGTTTTCATTTTGAAAACCTCCTAAGTATATTAGTAGAATGGATACTACATCTACTATATTACTTTTATGTTAATTTAAGGTAAATAGGGATTGAAGATCATTTTTTTCATGTGCCGAAAGGGATGTCTTGATCAGAACACGAATAGAATGAGTGAAGACATATTTTAAATCAAAAGGAGAGTATGATGGGACTTCAAACGAAGCATGTTTATATTAATTTGCCTGTGAAGGATGTTGAGGCATCTATTGCTTTCTTTTCACAAATTGGCTTTGAGTTTCACCCGTCATTTACAAATGATCAGGCAGCTTGTTTGATCATCAATGATGCAACGTATGCGATGCTCCTGTCCTATAAGCATTTTCAATCGATTACACAAAAGAACATGGCAGATGCCAGTCAGACAACAGAAGTTATAGTGGCATTGCAGGCGAATAGCAAGGAAGAAGTTGACGAGATGGTGGAACATGCACTTGCAGCAGGTGGTTCAACTTTCAATGAAAGGCAAGATCATGGTTTTATGTATGGTTGGAGTTTTCAGGATATTGATGGACATTTATGGGAAGTGTTTTATATGGATGAGGATCATGACATTGGTTAAAGCACGCCTTCTGTGAGGGGGTGTTTTTTTTATCGATAATAAATGGATTTGAAATGGTATGATATCTATAGGATAAATGAAATTCATCTAAGAAAAGTAGGTGCATCATGGAGTTTTTACTTGTATTAATGCCTGTCTTTGGTATTTTCCTTATTGGCTATATCGGGCAGAAAACGATTGGCTTTAACATACATACGCTCTCATCTATGTCTTTATATTTAATGTCTCCATTCCTTGCATTTGAAACATTTTATCAAAATAAAGTATCGATGGATTATGTCTATCTGTCTATCTTCGTAGTAGGGCTGTGTCTATCACTCGTCCTCTGCGTATATATCCTTTCTCGTATTTATGGATATTCTAATGAAACGTATTGTGCGATGGTTCTGTCGTCCGCTTTCATGAACAATGGCAACTATGGCACACCTGTTGTTCTACTTGTGTTTGGTGCAGCAGGTTTAGATATTGCGATTGTTCTAATGGTTCTTCAGCAGCTTGTGATGAGTACGATTGGGATGTATTATGCAGCTAAGGGTGGCGAGGACGCAGGGGATATAAAAGTCGTTCTAAAAAAAGTGTTACGCATGCCAGTAGCTTATGGGGCACTTATCGGCCTAATATTTCAGCTCATTGATATTTCAATTCCTAAAGAACTGATGACGGGCATTCAGCTTGTGGGGGATGCAGCTATTCCGACGATCATGCTTATTTTAGGCATGCAATTGGCTGTGATTTCTTTTAAACAATTTGATTATCGCAATATTTCGTATGCTCTCATCATCAAGCTCTTTCTATCACCTGTTATCGCGTTTGGTTTCACACTTATTTTGCCGGTCGATGATTTAGTGAAGCAAATCATGATTCTTGTTGCAGCAATGCCGACTGCTGCGAACACAACACTCATGGCTGTGCAATTTCGAACAAAACCTGAATTTGTTTCGAGTACAACTTTTGTCAGTACGATTTTAAGTATTGTGACATTGCCTGTCTTATTATGGATTTTGTCTATGCACCCTGTGGGATAGGAATAGACAAACAAGGGGGACCATGTGGATGAATGTTGATGTTCAGTTTCAAGTCAGCGATGTGTTAAAAACGAAATATTTTGTTCATGCAAAGATTTTGGCAGGCGAAAAGGGTCTTTTTCGTCAGGTGAAGTGGGTTCATGTATTAGAGATTCCAACAGTGGAGCATTTATTAAACGGAGGAGAATTAATTTTAACAACCGCTGCTGCTTTTCAGGATCAACAAGGCATGTTTATCGAGTTTCTGAGACAGCTTGTAGATTCGGGTGCTGCTGGTTTGTGCATTGAATTTATTCCTCTTCGTTTTGATGTACCAGTGGAGATTATTCAATATGCAGAACAAAAGAATTTCCCGCTTATTCTTTTCACAAAAGAAATGAAATTTGTGGACATTACACAGCATATCCACACAATGATGATTGAACGGCAATATCAAATGATGGCTGATTTGGAGAGTTTGTCTTCGAAGCTAAATGAGCTATTATTGACGGCTCATCCACAAATAGACATTTTAGATCAAGTGTATCAGCACCTTAGTGGCACGCTTTTATTTATTCCGGTACAAGGAGAGACCTCCATTTTATGTGACTCGTCTGAAAAGACAGAAGAGCTCGTGTTGTCTTATTTGAAAAAAGAATCACTTCCAGCGGGGTTCCATGTACACAAAAGGCCTGTGCTTGCACTTCAACAAACATTTGCTGATCTTGTTCTCATCCATCAGTCAAGCGTTCTAACAGAATTTGAAGCGTTAGTGATGGACAAAGGAGCAAATGCCCTTGCTCAACTGATTCTAAGAGAGCTATACACTGAGGAGCTGAAGAAAACAAAAGAGAGTGAGTGGCTTCAAAAATGGGTTGACGGTGAGCATTCAGAAAATGAAATTATGGAACATCTTGATTATGCAGAAGGGGTACAAAAACCAAAGGGTTGTGTTATTATGCTCTTTCAAAAAAATAGTAACCTTGAAGAAGGAGCTGGAAATCTCTACTTTCTCGTGTTTTGTCGTTCTGTTTTTCAACGTGCAGGCTTTCATCTCATTTCGCATGAACATCAGGCATATACAGTCTTTATTTTAATTAATACAAGAAAAATTGAGGATTGGAAGAAACGCGCGGAGGATGCGGCTTATAAGATTCAACAAAAATACGAACCGCAGCAAAAGGATCGCCAAGCGTTCATGTTCGGAATAGGTCTTTTTTGTGAGCATTTGCAAGAAATGAAGACAAGCTTTGAAGCAGCTAAGGAAGTGCTGTTCTTAAAGAGGACAATGCCGCATCGGGTAGTAAGTCCATTTTATCAAGATTTGCATATGCTTAGGCTGATGACTGCGGTAAAAAAGAGTGGTCTACTTGAAACGATGGTGAAGGAATATTTAGAGCCAGTCATCAATTTCGATCAGCAAAATGGCGCAAAGCTGTATCAAACGCTCAATACGTACTTGCAGACAAATGGTTCAAAAAAAGAAACGGCAAAGCAGTTGTATATTGTCCGTCAAACCTTGTATCATCGATTAGAAAAATTACATGCCCTGCTTGGAGAGGATATGATGGAAGCGCCTAAACGGCAAGCACTTGAGTTCTCAATGCTGGCATATGAATTTTTGCAAGCAACTCGCGGAAATAGACATCATGTCAGAAAATAACGCCTCATATGGTGAAATGTCTTGTTTTGCTTAAGATTCAATTGACGAACTGTCTAATGAATTCCAATTGTCCCCTTTTTATAATAAAAGAAATAGTGGAAACTTGTATCATGACGGTCATATCGCTTGTTTTTCATATGCCTTGCCATTCATCCATATAATGGAGTGGTAGAGGCAATAGAGACCGTTCATGCTTCTTTTGGTATGAAAATGAAACATGGGGGCGTGGGAGAATGAAAATACATGAACAGGCAAGGGATCTTCAACAAAAAGACGATCAGTATATTTGGCATCAAATGAAGGGGACAAATAAACCGCATGAAAGTATGGTCATTCATGAAGCAGATGGGGCATGGGTGACAGATATTCATGGCAACCGTTTTTTAGACGGGATGTCAGGACTTTGGTGCGTCAATGTCGGCTATGGACGAAAAGAATTAGCTGAAGCGGCGTACAAACAACTGAAAACGATGCCTTACTATCCATTGACACAAAGCCATGTACCAGCCATTCAACTAGCAGAAAAATTGAACGAATGGCTTGGGGAAGACTATGTCATTTTTTTCTCAAATAGTGGATCAGAAGCGAACGAAGCAGCATTTAAAATAGCGAGACAGTATCATGCACAAAAAGGAGAAAGTGCGCGTACGAAGTTTATCTCTCGCTATCGTTCCTATCATGGTAATACTGCGGCGGCACTGGCTGCTACTGGACAGGCGCAGCGCAAATTCAAATATGAACCACTCGGTCAAGGCTTTATTCATGTGGCACCGCCTGATCTTTATCGATTTCCGAAAGATGAAGACACTTTAGCAAGTGCAGAGACCATTGATCATGTGATGACGTGGGAATTGAGTGAAACCATTGCTGGTGTCATCATGGAACCAATTATTACAGGAGGCGGAATTTTAATGCCGCCACAAGGATATATGAAACGAGTGAAAGAGATCTGTGAAGCACATGGTGCATTACTGATAGTAGATGAAGTCATTTGTGGTTTTGGCAGAACAGGGGAGCGGTTTGGCTTTATGAATTTCGATGTCAAACCGGATATCATCACAATGGCAAAAGGCATAACAAGTGGATATTTGCCACTTTCAGCAACTTGTGTAAAACGTGAAATTTACGAGGCATATGCAGGTGATAAAACATATGATCGATTCCGACATGTGAATACATTTGGTGGACATCCAGCCTCATGCGCACTCGCACTTGCAAACTTAGAACTCATGGAAAAAGAAAAGCTAGTCGAACGCTCAGAGCGTATAGGAAAGGTTCTGCTTGAAGCGCTTGAGGAATTGAAACAACATCCTTTGGTCGGTGATGTGAGAGGAAAGGGATTACTAATTGGCATAGAGTTTGTCAAAGATAAGACATCGAAAATCCCTGCGGATGCTGATGTGTTAGGAACATTAATATCGGAATGTAAAAAACGTGGACTGCTGATCGGAAAGAATGGTGATACGGTTGCTGGCTATAACAATGTGGCTCAGCTCGCACCACCGCTTAGCATCACAGACGAAGATGTTGCATTTATCATTAGAACGTTAAAAGAAAGTATTGCGCAATTGTAAAGGCGAGAGCAGAGAGGGATCTCTGCTTTTTTAAATTGTGTTTATTTAGTAAGAGCCACCAGCGGATGTCTATTGAAAAAACGGACAGAATCCATTACTGTTAAAAGAAGATTGGACCCAATTCATTTAGAAGGAGACGGCATATGAGTTTTCACGATCAACCAATACTACCTGCTGTTCGGAATATGAAGCAATTTGAAGAATTTTTACGAAGTCCATTTACGTATGGAGTCCTTCTAGATGTTCATCTTGGCAGACTAAAAGGCATGATGAAAGAGGCAGAAGCAAATGGAAAAAAGATGTTCATCCACGTGGATTTAATTCATGGCATCAAGCATGATGAATATGGAACCGAGTTTATTTGTCAGGAAATGAAGCCAGCAGGTATTATTTCTACCAGGTCTTCAGTCATAGTGAAAGCGAAACAAAAAAAAGTATACGCCATTCAGAGAATGTTTCTATTAGATACAAGTGCGATGGATAAAAGTATGGAGTTTGTTGGAAAACATCGCCCTGACTTTATTGAAGTATTACCTGGTGTTGTCCCTGATTTAATAAAAGAAGTACGTGAAAAGGCAGGAATACCTATATTTGCCGGTGGCTTTATTCGCACAAAAGAAGATGTAGAAAGAGCCTTACGAGCAGGAGCCACAGCTGTCACAACCTCTAATACTGATCTATGGAAAGCATTTCAACATGAATAAATGAAATGTGATAATTGATTGACAACGTTTTCATCCTCTGATACTATAGCACTAAGTTAATATCATGTGATGGAGAAACGGAGATCCACAACAACACTTTACAAGGTATATCTTTGTCCTTGTGTAAAGTCTGTTTGTTGCGGATCTTTTTTCTTTATCTTTTTTGGAAGTATACAGGGGATGGAAACTGAACCAAGAGGAGGAATTTTTCATGACACCATTTTGGGGTGAAGTCGTAGGTACAATGCTACTCATTATTTTTGGAGGCGGTGTGTGTGCAGCAGTTAACTTAAAAAAATCGCTCGCGTACCAGTCCGGATGGATTGTAATCGCTTTCGGTTGGGGGTTTGCGGTCGCTATTGCAGCCTATGCAACTGGAGGCATAAGCGGTGCTCATTTAAATCCTGCACTAACGATTGGGTTGGCACTTGAAGGAAGTTTTCCTTGGACTGACGTTCCAATGTATATTGTTGGTCAAATGCTTGGTGCGATTTTAGGAGCTATTATTGTCTTTTTACATTACTTACCTCATTGGAAAGTAACAGATGATCCAGGTGCAAAACTAGGGGTATTCTCAACAGGCCCAGCGATTCCGCATACATTTGCCAACGTACTTAGTGAAGTCATTGGTACATTCGTGTTAGTTTTAGGAATTTTGGCAATTGGTGCAAATAAGTTTGCAGATGGTGTAAACCCGTTAATTGTTGGTTTCTTAATCGTTGCTATTGGTCTTTCATTAGGTGGAACAACCGGTTATGCAATTAACCCAGCCCGTGACTTAGGTCCAAGAATTGCCCATGCATTCTTACCGATTCCAGGCAAGGGTCCATCTAATTGGAAATACGCTTGGGTTCCAGTAGTTGGTCCGATATTAGGCGGTGCATTTGGTGGCGTTTTTTACAACGCAGCGTTTAAAGCAAATGTAACACCAGCCTTTTGGATTGTAAGCGTAATTTTAGTTGTGGTATTGTTAGGACTCTATTTCTCTACGAAAAACCAAATACAACATGCTAGCAAAATGATGTAAGGGGAGGAAACAATCATGGAAAAAGAAAAGTATATTCTCGCATTAGATCAAGGGACAACAAGTTCAAGAGCGATTTTATTTGATAAAGAAGGAAAGATTGTTCACATCGCGCAAAAGGAATTTAAGCAATATTTTCCGAATCCAGGCTGGGTAGAGCACAATGCCAATGAAATTTGGAGTTCAGTTTTATCCGTTATTTCTACAGCTTTGATCGAATCAGGATTTGATTCTGATCAAATTGCTGGCATTGGTATTACGAACCAACGTGAGACGACTGTTGTTTGGGATAAAAATACAGGTATACCTATCTATCATGCAATTGTTTGGCAGTCCAGACAAACATCAGGCATTTGTGATGAATTAAAGCAGCAGGGGCATGAAGACACTTTTAGAAATAAAACAGGTTTACTCATTGATGCTTACTTCTCAGGTACAAAAGTAAAATGGATTTTAGACAATGTCGAAGGGGCACGTGAAAAAGCTGAAAAAGGTGATTTGCTGTTCGGTACGATTGATACATGGCTCATCTGGAAAATGACCGGAGGCAAATCACATGTGACGGATTATTCAAATGCATCGAGAACACTGATGTTCAACATCTATGATCTGAAGTGGGATGAAGAGCTGTTAAATATCCTTGGTATTCCAGCATTGATGCTACCTGAAGTCAAGCCTTCTTCACACATTTATGGAGAAACAGTAGATTATCATTTCTTTGGAAAAAACATTCCGATTGCTGGAGCAGCGGGCGATCAACAGGCAGCCTTATTCGGCCAGGCATGTTTTGAAGCTGGTATGGCAAAGAATACGTATGGTACAGGATGTTTCATGTTGATGAATACAGGGGAAAAAGCCATTAAGTCTGATCATGGTTTATTAACAACAATTGCATGGGGCATTGACGGCAAAGTTGAATATGCTTTAGAAGGAAGTATTTTTGTTGCCGGATCTGCCATTCAATGGCTACGTGATGGATTAAGAATGTTTAAAGATTCAAAAGATAGCGAAGCATATGCAGAGAGAGTTGAATCTACAGATGGTGTCTATGTTGTCCCAGCGTTTGTAGGACTTGGAACACCTTATTGGGATAGTGATGTTCGAGGAGCAGTCTTTGGATTGACTCGTGGTACATCAAAAGAACACTTCGTCCGTGCAACGTTAGAATCACTTGCTTATCAGACGAAAGATGTTTTAGACGCAATGGAAAAAGACTCAGAAATTTCATTAAAAACATTACGTGTTGATGGAGGAGCCGTGAAGAATGATTTCTTAATGGGCTTCCAAAGTGATTTACTGGATGTGCCAGTTGAACGTCCAGAAGTGAATGAAACGACGGCACTTGGTGCAGCCTACCTTGCGGGAATAGCAGTTGGCTTCTGGAATGACCGTTCAGACATTGCGAAACAATGGAATCTTGAAAAGCGCTTTGAGCCTAAAATGGAAGAAGAAAACAGAGCCGCCCTTTATAGTGGTTGGAAAAAGGCAGTAAAAGCAGCTCAAGCTTTCAAGTGATCAAACAGTATGATATACTATAATTAAGTTAATAGAACGGTTGGAGAACTGGAGAGACCGCAGGCACTGAAGTTGTAGAAATACGCTTTGGGTGTTTGCGGTCTCTTTTTCTTTACCGTACAACTGGGGAGGAACAAGAGATGACACACCTTTTTTCAAGTTTTGAAAGAGAAAATATGCTAAAGCAGATGACAAAAAAACCGTTTGATGTTTTCATCATCGGTGGGGGTATTACAGGCGCAGGAACGGCACTTGATGCAGCATCACGCGGTATGAGTGTCGGTTTAGCGGAAATGCAGGATTTTGCTGCTGGAACGTCTAGCCGTTCAACGAAATTGGTGCATGGAGGATTGCGTTACTTAAAACAGTTTGAAGTGAAAATGGTGGCAGAAGTCGGTAAAGAACGCGCCATTGTATATGAAAATGGCCCACATGTGACAACACCAGAATGGATGCTTCTGCCGATGCATAAGGGCGGGACATTTGGTAAGTTTTCAACGTCTATCGGTCTTCGTGTGTATGACTTTTTAGCAGGGGTTAAGCATAATGAACGCAGAAGTATGCTTAGTGCAAAGGAAACACTTGAAAAAGAACCGCTCGTCAAAAAAGATGGTTTAAAAGGCGGCGGTTACTATGTTGAATACCGTACAGATGACGCAAGATTAACGATTGAAGTCATGAAAGAGGCTGTTAAATTTGGCGCTGAGGCAGTCAATTATGCGAAGGTGAAAGAATTTATTTATGATAAAGGGAAAGTCGTTGGTGTCGTCATTGAGGATGTCTTTACGAAAAAAACGTATGATGTGTATGCGAAGAAGATTGTCAATGCGACAGGTCCTTGGGTGGATCAATTAAGAGAAAAAGATCATTCAAAAGAAGGGAAACACCTTCAGCATACAAAAGGGATTCATTTAGTATTTGATCAATCTGTATTTCCGTTAAAGCAAGCGATTTACTTTGATACACCGGATAAACGAATGGTCTTTGCTATTCCAAGAGAAGGCAAAACATATGTGGGGACGACAGACACTGTGTATAAAAAACAGCTGGAACATCCACGTATGACAAAAGCAGATCGTGATTACGTCATTCAAGCGATTCAATACATGTTCCCAGATCTCAACATTACGGAAAAAGATGTTGAATCCAACTGGGCTGGTCTTCGTCCGCTCATTCATGAAGAAGGCAAAGATCCTTCAGAAATTTCTCGTAAGGATGAGGTATGGACATCATCTTCAGGCTTGATCACAATTGCTGGTGGTAAATTAACAGGCTACCGTAAAATGGCTGAGCACATTGTGAACCTTGTACGTGATGGACTCAAAGAAGAGACTGGCAAAGATTACGGACCATGTAAAACCAAACATATGCCAATTTCAGGTGGGCATGTAGGCGGTTCTAAAAATATGACGTCCTTTGTTCAAGCGAAAACGGCAGAAGGAGCATCCGTTGGTTTAACAGAACCTATTGCGAAAAAATTAGCAGAAAAGTATGGCTCAAACGTGAGCAGTCTCTTTAAACGAGCAGAGCTTCTGAAGGAAGAAGCGAAAAAACGAGATATTCCTGCATATGTTCTGGCTGAACTCGTGTATGCGATTGAGGAAGAGCTTGCTGTCACACCAGTGGACTTTTTCCTAAGAAGAACAGGAAGCCTTCTGTTTCATATCAATTGGGCAAAAACATATGCACAGGCTGTTATTGATTACATGGCAGAATGTTTTGAGTGGGATGAAGAGACAAAACAGATGCACCAAAAGAATTTAAATCAATTATTCCATGAAGCGGTTGTTCCGCTTGAGTCTGAATAACATGGAAGCAGTCGAGCCGATTCGAACAGAATCGGCTTTTCTTAATTCATCAACTGAGTCAAATCGCCCTTCAATTCTCCTCGAAATAGATATAGCATGACATCATGTCTATTTCAATATAAAATAACAGTAGATATTAAATAACTGATGAAAAGAGCTGGGGGGACGACCATGAGTTGGAATAAGAATTATGAGCGATGGATCAATGAACAGCAACTAGATACTGAACTAAAAGGATTGTTAGAAGCGCAAAAGGGAGATGAGAAATCTCTTGAAGATAGCTTTTATAAAAACCTTGAGTTTGGAACTGGGGGAATGCGTGGTGAAATAGGTGCTGGTACGAATCGCATGAACATTTATACGGTTCGAAAAGCATCAGCAGGTCTTGCCGCATATATTGCTCAAAATGGAGAAGATGCGCAAAGAAGAGGTGTCGCCATTGCATATGATTCTCGTCATAAGTCTCCTGAGTTTGCGATGGAAGCAGCAAAAACACTCGCTTCAAATGGCATTCAAACTTATGTGTTTGATGAACTGCGCCCAACACCAGAGCTGTCATTTGCTGTTCGAAAGCTCAATGCATTTGCAGGAATTGTTGTCACAGCGAGCCATAATCCGCCAGAATACAATGGATACAAAGTATATGGTGAAGACGGAGGACAGCTTCCACCACATGAAGCAGATCAAGTCATTGCAAAGGTAAATGCCATTGAAAATGAGCTCGCCATCCCAGTAGATAGTGAAGCAGCTTTAAAGGAAAAAGGGCTCATTCGCATCATTGGAGAAGAAATTGATCAAGCATATATTGAGAAATTAAAGACCATTTCTGTGCACCCAGAGCTAGCAGATGAAGTAGATGTGAAGGTAGTGTTTACACCGCTTCACGGAACAGCGAATAAACCTGTTCGAAAGGGACTTGAGGCATTTGGCTATAAGCATGTCACAGTCGTGCCTGAGCAAGAAAAGCCGGACCCACAATTCTCAACTGTCTCATCTCCAAACCCAGAGGAGCATGCAGCTTTTGAATATGCGATAAAACTAGGCGAAAGCCAAAATGCTGACATTTTAATTGCAACAGATCCCGATGCAGATAGACTCGGAATTGCAGTAAGAAATAGCGAAGGGGATTTTACCGTTTTAACAGGCAACCAAACAGGCGCACTTTTACTGCATTATTTGCTGTCAGAAAAGCAAAAAATCGGAAAATTACCGAAAAATCCTGTTGTAATGAAAACCATCGTCACAAGTGAGCTTGGCCGGGCTGTTGCTATGGCATTTGGTGCAACAACAATTGATACACTGACAGGCTTTAAATTTATTGGTGAAAAGATAAAACAGTTCGAGCAATCTGGAGAGTATACTTTCCAGTTCGGTTATGAAGAGAGTTACGGTTATTTAATTGGCGATTTTGCTCGTGATAAAGATGCTATTCAGGCTGCTTTGCTTGCGGTTGAAGTGGCAGCTTTTTATAAAAAGCAAGGGAAATCATTGTATGATGCGCTGTTAGATATCTTTAAGGAATTTGGCTTTTATCGAGAGGGATTAGAGTCATTGACACTCAAAGGAAAAGAAGGTGCAGAACAAATCGCTGCGATTCTCCACACCTTTAGAGCAAATCCTCCTTTAGCTGTTGCTGGTGAAAAGGTTGTTGTCATCGAGGATTATCAATCAAGTACAAGACAGCTTATAGAAGAAAACAAGGAAGAGAAAATTCAACTTCCATCATCGAATGTGTTGAAATATTTCCTAGCAGACGGTTCATGGTTTTGCCTTCGTCCATCCGGAACAGAGCCTAAAGTGAAATTCTATATTGCTGTGAAAGGATCATCACTCAAAGAGAGTGAAGAAAAGCTAGAGCGTTTATCAGTAGAAGTGATGAACATTGTTGACCAGATAGTCCAAAAAACAACGAAATAACGCGAAAATGGAAAAGCCATCATGTGTTTAGATGGCTTTTTGTCATCCAAAAGGCTGAGGGGAAAATCATTCTTTTCGTGAAAGCAAGATCAAAAGTACACATGTTATAATCATTGTAACAACTAACAGGAGGCGGCATTTGCTGGGGATGATGAGTGAACAAGAGAAAAAAGTGAAAACCTTAAGAACGTTAAAAGAGATTGCAGAAAAACTAAATGAGGGAAATGAGCTGAGAGAGACACTGGATGATGTGCTTCATGAGCTATTAAATCTAACAGGCTTTCAGACAGCATGGATTTATTTGATTGAAGAGGATGGTACCTATGAGCTTATTGCGGATGTTTCATTACCAGATGCACTCGCCCGTCATCAAAAAATATTGATGTGCGAGGATCAATGTTACTGTTTAACCCGTTATGCAAACGGTTCATTGAATGCAGCCATTAATATCATCAATTGTAAACGAATTGAAACAGCAATCGAAAAGAAAACAGGTGACACAGAAGGAATTACACATCATGCTACAGTGCCGCTAAAGGCTGGTAAACGAACATTTGGCCTATTAAATGTGGCGGCAAAAGGCAAGGTGACATTCACTCCAGAAGAACTCAGTTTACTTGAAAGTATTGCCTTACAAATCGGAACAGCCATTCAGCGAATAGAGCTCGTCCAAAGCGAACAGCAGCATGCGCTGTTAACTGAACGAAATCGTCTCGCACAGGATTTACATGACTCTGTGAATCAAATGCTTTTCTCTGTCAGTCTCACAGCGAAAGCCGCTCGAAAAATGACAAATGATCAAAAGCTAGGAGAAATGATTGATTTTATCCAACATTTGTCTCAGGATGCTTTAATCGAAATGCGCTCACTTATTTGGCAACTAAGGCCAAGAGGACTCGAAAAAGGTTTAACAGCAGCTATTGAAGAGTATGCACAGCTTTTAGGTTTAGCATGTACACTTTCGCTTAGTGGATGCATGGAAATCAATCATACGCAAAATGAGAGCTTATTTCGTATTTGCCAAGAAGCCTTAAACAATTGTCAAAAACATGCTGGAGTTCATGAAGTAGAAGTCGGTCTTTATCAAATTGGGGATATCTTTGAAATGCAGATCATTGATCATGGAAATGGTTTTCAATATGATGAGCGTTCGAATCTTCCTTCACTTGGGCTAAAGGGAATGAAGGAGAGAGCAGAAAAAGCAGGTGGAACATTAAACATCCATTCTCAGCTTAAAAAAGGGACGACTGTTACAGTTCGCATACCGTTTTTCCAGGAAAGGAAGGGTTCGTTATGAAAGTTGTGATTGCAGACGATCATCATATTGTGAGAAAAGGGCTCGTGTTTTTTCTTCAAACACTACCTCATATGGAAATTGTGGGAGAAGCATCAAACGGTCAAGAAGCTGTAGATATTGTCAAACAAACAAAGCCTGATATTGTGCTGATGGATTTATCAATGCCGGTCATGAATGGGCTAGAAGCAACGAAACAATTGACAGTTGCGGTACCAACTGCGCGTATTATTGTCCTGACAAGCTATGCAGACCAAGATTATGTCATCCCAGCCATTCAAGCAGGAGCTAAAGCCTATCAGTTAAAGGATGTCGATCCCGAAAAGTTGCTCAAAACTATGATTGACGTGCAAAACGGTAGCTACCAATTAGATGGGAAAATCATGAACTATCTTATCCAGCATATTAAAAAGCCGAAGGAACAAAAGTGGGATCTCATTGACGAGCTGACCAATCGAGAGAGAGAAGTGCTGTTTGAAATTGCCAAAGGCAAAAGCAATAAAGAAATTGGCTCATCGTTATTTATTTCTGAAAAAACAGTGAAAACGCATGTGTCACATGTGCTGTCAAAACTAGAGCTAGCAGATCGAACACAAGCAGCCTTATTGGCCTTTGATTACCAAAAAAATAATAAAAAGGAGCTGTTGTAAAATGAATTTACTTGTTATCAATGGTACACCAAGAAAAACGGGAAGAACAAGAGTTGCCGCTCGTTATATTGCAAATACGTATGAAGGGATATTTTTTGACCTAAGTAAAACGGTTCTACCTATTTATAACGGCGAGGAAGAACAAGCCATGTTACCAAAAATTGTGTCACTTCGAAAAGAGGTTGCTCATTGTGACGCAATTGTGATACTCTCACCTGAATATCATGGTGCAATGAGCGGCGCACTGAAGAACGCGTTTGATTTCTTAAACAGTACACACTTTAATCAAAAACCTTGTGCGATCATTGCCGCTGCGGGTGGGGGGAAAGGTGGCATCAATGCCCTTAATAATATGCGTACCGTCATACGCAGTTTATACGGAAATGTCATTCCAAGACAGCTTGTTTTAGATCCGGTAGACATTGATATGGAACATCAAACGTTATCTGAACAAGCACAAATTCGCGCGAAAGAACTGATAGATGATCTTGTTCGTTATGTAAAAGGCTGAAATGTATTCAGCCTTTTTTTATGTGTAAACAGGTTCTGCATATCGGTCGGAGGCAGCTAATTCTGAAGCATGATCAATATATTGCAAAAGACCGTATAAACATTTTTCAACATCAGCATCGTTTCGGTTAAATTGGTATGCGTGAAGGAAGTGCTCAATTCGTTTTGAAAGCAAATCATCCTGTGTTCGCACCATGAGAATAAGTAAGTTATCCCACTGTGAACGATGTGTGTAATAGAGTGCTTTATCATAATCCGCATAATTCATCAAACCTTCTCCTTTCCTTTTGAGAAGTCTTCATTAGTTTGTACTGGCTGTTCATTCTTTGACAGGGGAAAAGTTGGCGATGGCGTATGAAAGCTGTCGGCAATTATAGGCTGCATAAAAAAAGGATGTATGAAACAGAACATGTGGGCAAAAAATAAATGAAAACAAGACAAGAAAGTGAGTTTAACGATGCAATCAAAATTGTGGATGCCTTTCCTACTGATATGTAGCTTTTTCTGTGGTTTATGGTTTCATCAAACAACAAATGCCACTGCTGAACAGCCAGTTGAAAAATGGGGAAGGATTGCATATACAGCATTTCAAGATGAATATGAAGGAGCAAAGTTAAAGGATTATCATTATATTGGACGGACTAAGGTGAACGAGGAACAAACAAAGGATGTATTTCGTGTCACAATTGATCGGGGATCAAAACCGTTTGCTGCACATGCAGAGATCTATTTTCATCCAGTGACAGGCCATCTCATTAGCATTAATGTATTCCGATTATAAATATTGACCATAAAAAAGCACCTCCGTAAATGGAGGTGTCAGGTTTTGCTTTATTTATTTGGTGCTCCTTTAAGGTATGCTTGGATGTCTACACCTAGTGAATCAGCTAATCGTTGACCGTAATCTTCGTCAGCTCGATAGAAGTTACAGATGGCGAGTAGCTTTGTTTTTTCATTTACGTTCATCAAATCATCTGTAAGGTTTTTAATTAATGCTTGTTTCTCTTCTTCTGTGTAGCTTCTATATTTTTCGCCAGCTTGTTTGAAGTCATTTGGTTTCTCAATTTTTTGTCTGACGATGCGGTCACCTTGTAGGACTGGTTCGCTTTCTTTGTAATGGGAGTTTTCCTTTGGCTGATCCTCATAGCGGTTTGGCTCATAATTAATTGAGCCGCTTGGACGTGTCGTTGTCATGAAGCCATCTTGCTGGTTGTTGTGAACCGGTGCATAAGGACAGTTAACCGGAATTCGTAAGTAGTTTGCTCCAAGACGATGACGCTGTGTATCAGGATATGAGAAAAGGCGACCTTGCAGTAGTTTATCTTCAGATGCTTCAATCCCTGGAACGAAAGCACTTGGCGTGAAAGCAGACTGCTCTGTTTCAGCAAAGAAGTTTTCAGGATTGCGATTTAAGGTCATCTTTCCAACCTTTTGAAGTGGATAATCTTCCTCGCTCCACGTTTTAGTTGGATCACACGGATCATAATCAAGGTCATCATAATCACTTAACGGCATAAGCTGTATATATAAGTCCCATGCTGGATAGTTCCCTTTTTCAATTCGATCAAATAAATCTCTTGTCGCGTGCTGGAAATCCTTCGCTTGAATTTCAGCAGCCTCTTCACTAGACAAGTTGCGAATGCCTTGTACTGGTTTCCAGTGGTACTTCACATATTTTGTCTCTCCATATTTATTGACCCATCTAAATGTATGAACACCAGATCCACGCATTTCAGCAAAATTGGCTGGAATTCCTTCATCAGAGAATAACCATGTCAGCATATGAGTAGATTCAGGAGTTAATGTCATAAAATCCCAATAACGATCGGGGTCTTGAATGTTTGTTACAGGATCTGGTTTTAGAGAGTGAACCATATCCGGGAATTTCATCGCATCACGAATGAAGAAAATTGGAAAGTTATTTCCGACTAAATCGTAGTTTCCTTCTTCCGTGTAAAATTTGACAGCAAATCCACGTGGGTCACGGAGTGTTTCGGGTGATCCTTTCGGGTGAATAACGGTTGAGAAGCGAACAAAAACATCCGTTTTCTTTCCTTCTTCACCTAAGAAAGCTGCTCTTGTATGCTTTTCCATGCTGTTTTCTACCTCGAATATCCCATATGCACCTGCACCTCTTGCATGTACTACACGTTCAGGGATTCGTTCCCGGTCAAAATGTGCAAGTTTTTCAATCAAATGATAGTCATCAAGAAATGAAGGTCCACGATGACCTGCTGTTCTTGAGTTTTGATTATCGCCAACGGGCACGCCTTGATTTGTTGTCAAATCTTTATGGTTTGGATTATTCATTCATTTTCTCCTCCTGTAAACAAAAGTTCTATCTAGTTATCTATCTACCCTAATTATAGTTAATCAAACATAATAGTCAATATTTATTTATAATTATTTTAAATAGATTATTATTACAAAAAAGACGAAAGAAAATAAATCTTTCTTTCGTCTACAGTAAGAGCTCTCTTAAAGCATCTTTGTTTTTCGTTAAATCGTTTAATGTGTATTGGTCAAGGACGTTTAAATACGCAGAGAGAGCTTCATGAAGAACGTGCTTTAATGAGCAAATCGGGGAGATGATACAGTTGTTTTTTTTCGGATCAAAGCACTCAACCATCACGAGATCATCTTCAGTATAGCGGACGACTTCTCCAATGTTGATGCTCTCTGGACTTTTTCCTAGCCTAATGCCTCCATTTCTTCCACGAATCGTTTCAACATATCCACGCTTCCCAAGGTGATAAATGACCTTCGTTAGATGGTTTTTTGAAATGCCATAAATATCTGCGATCTGTTGTATATTAGACAGTTCATTGGTTTCTCTTGATGCTAAGTAAATTAACACCCTTAATGAAAAATCAGTGTAATTGGTAAGTTTCATTTTTATGACCTCTAAACATAAGAGAATTTTGTATCATCGTAACACATTTTAGTCAAGAACTGGTCGAGAAAGTTCTATTTGTGACAACATTTAAAACATGTATTTATAATATTGCTTTTTGGGTGTTCTTATTTTACGATAAAGATGCATTTAAAATATATCTTTTGGAAGAAGGAATTGATATGTTAACTGATCAGCAAATGACACTCATTAAGAAGACTGCCCCTTTACTAAAAGAACGAGGAATGGAGCTCGTTACCATTTTTTATGAGAACATGATCAGTCATCATCCAGAGTTATTGAATCAATTCAACAAAACGAATTTAATGAATGGCAGTCAGCCTCAAGCTCTTGCCGTCACACTTTATCAAGCCGCTTTACATATCGACAGGTTAGAAGAATTGTTGCCTGCAGTAAAATTAATTGCTCATAAACATGTCAGTACACAAGTCAAAGCGGAGCAATACCCGATTGTAGGATATCATTTACTTTTGGCGATGCAGGAATTATTCGGGCTAGCTGAAGACAATGAGACCCTTTTAGCTTGGAAGGATGCGTATGAAATTATTGCCAATATCTTTGTGACTGTCGAGTCAGAAATGATGAAGGAAAATGAACAGAGAGAGAATAGTTGGTCACAATTTAAGCCGTTTATCGTCATGAGAAAAAAACAAGAATCACCGTCACTGATGTCATTTTATTTAAAACCAGCAGATGGAACGACACTCCCGTCATATTCAGTTGGACAATATGTGACCATTCAAGTGGATATACCCGGAGAAGATTTTTCATGCAGCAGACAATACAGCTTATCTGATGTATTTCATTCATCTCATTACCGGATCACAGTCAAACGTGATGGCATCGTATCAACTTATTTACATGACCAAGTACAGACAGGGTGTATGCTGCGTTTGAGTATGCCTCAAGGGATGTTTTGCTTAGATAATCAGGCAACAGAGCCAGATCCAACGTATTTCATAAGTGCGGGCTCTGGTATTACACCAATGATTGGATTAGTTAAAACGGTTGCTGCCAAAGCTCAGCCCTTTACAATGATTCATGCTGACCACCTAGCTGATGTGACTGCTTTTGAAGAGGAGTTAACGAGTGTTGTCAAAGATGCAAAAACAACTGGTAAAGTCATTTTCTGCAACGAACAATTTGAGAGTGACGACAAAAATCAAGAGGTGATAAAAGTATCATCTCGCATCAATAAAAAGTTATTGAAAGAGCACATTTCAGATAAAAATGGGCAATTTTATCTTTGTGGTTCCCCGGCATTTACGAAGGAGATTGATCAAGTACTTAAATCCATCGGTATTAGAGAAAATAGAATTCATTTTGAAGCATTTGGCGGGCAAACACAAATAGAAACAGAAGTTGTCTCATAAACGTTCACCACATCATGTTTTTCTATTTGCGCTCATATAGTAGGGTTAAGTCCGATGAGGAGGGATGGTATCCTTGAGCGTAGATGAAAAACGTCTTTTACAAAGAGCCATTAAAGAAATTACAGAGATTGCAGAAGGATTTGGTCTTGATTTTTATCCGATGAGATATGAAATCTGTCCCGCGGAAATCATCTATACATTTGGTGCCTACGGTATGCCGACACGTTTTAGCCATTGGAGCTTTGGGAAACAATTTCACAAAATGAAACTGCATTATGACTTAGGTTTAAGTAAAATTTATGAGTTAGTCATTAACTCAAACCCATGCTACGCTTTTTTGCTCGATAACAATTCACTTGTTCAAAATAAATTGATTGTCGCTCATGTACTGGCACATTGTGATTTTTTCAAAAATAATTGCCGTTTTCAAAATACAAAACGAGATATGGTAGAGAGTATGTCGGCCGCAGCTGAGCGCATTAAACATTATGAACATGTCCATGGAACAAAAGAGGTAGAATCCTTTTTAGATGCAGTACTGGCAGTCCAAGAGCATATCGACCCATCACTCGTTCGTCCAAATTTAAGTTGGGCGGTTGATGAGGGGGAAGAGGTACAAGGAAAGAAAAAAAACAAAACGCCATATGATGATCTATGGAATATGGATGAAACAAAGCCAGTCGAAAAAAAGAAACCAATCAAACAATTTCCGCCGAGTCCTGAAAAAGATATCTTGTTATTTATTCAAGAACATTCACGTGAGCTTGAGCCATGGCAGCGAGATGTGCTAACGATGATGCGCGAGGAAATGCTTTATTTTTGGCCACAACTGGAAACAAAGATTATGAATGAAGGTTGGGCATCTTATTGGCATCAGCAAATCATGAGAGAACTTGACCTTGATTCAAGTGAGTCGATTGAATTTGCCAAATTAAATGCCGGTGTTGTCCAGCCATCAAAAACGGGTATTAATCCTTATTATCTGGGGCTGAAAATATTTGAGGATATTGAAGAACGTTATAATCAGCCCAATGATGAACTGAAAAAAGCTGGAGTTAAAGAGGGCTCTGGTCGCAGCAAAATGTTTGAGGTCCGTGAGATTGAATCCGATATCTCCTTTATTCGTAATTATTTAACGAAAGACCTTGTCATGAGAGAAGATTTATATTTGTTTCAAAAGCAGGGGAGAGACTATAAAATCATCGACAAAAAATGGGAATCCGTACGTGATCAGCTTGTCAGCATGAGAGTTAATGGCGGGTTCCCATACTTAACAGTCCTTGACGGTGACTATTTAAAAAACAATGAGCTCTATATCAAGCATTGGTTTGAGGGCATTGAACTTGATCTCAAATACTTAGAGAAGGTGCTCCCTTATTTGCATCAGCTATGGGGAAGAAGTGTTCATTTGGAGACCTTACTTGAAGGGAAAGAAGTGATGTTCTCTTATGACGGCAAAGGAGTGCACCGTAAATACTTATAAATAAGCGAGCGTTATCAGCTAACGAGGAATGTCTTTCACATTAATTTCAAAAAGATGCCCTGAAAAAGGGACATCTTTTTTTATGGAATTGGAACTAAATGAAATAAAAACAGCACAAAAAGAGTGGATGAAAATGCATCCACTCTTCACTTTTGTCTATGACAATGTTTATTTATTTTGGAGCAATTTGAAAATAAGTTTTGCTTGATTTGTATTTTCGAGCAGTCCACGAAACCTGTCACTTGTTGGTCCATATGCATAAAACGGTACCTCATCACCCGTATGTCCAGAAGTTGTCCAGCCAGTATTTGAACGTGCGTTGATGATTTGTTCAATTGCGTCATCAATTTTAACAGTATCCTTTGTTTCAGCCGCTTTTTCAACAGAATTCAATTCTTCTTTTGTGAACGTTAGATCAATATATTTGTTGAGTGCTGCTTCGGCAGACATGCCAGCAACGATTTTTTGGGCAATGTAATCAGGTGTTTTCTTTACTGCTTTAACGGGTTTGAAATCCCAGTTCCCAGAGCCATTTGCACCGAAAGATAGTCCACCTGTAGAATGATCCGCAGTTGCAATAACGAGTGTGTTTTGATCCTTTTTCGCAAAGCGAATCGCTTCTTCATATGCTTTTTCAAAGTCAGCCACTTCACTCATCGCACTGACAATATCATGATCATGTCCTGCCCAATCAATTTGACTGCCTTCTACCATTAAGAAGAAGCCTTTTTTGTTTTTCGATAATTGCTTAATCGCGGAGGATGTCATTTCTTTAAGCGAAGGGGTGTTTTTGTTTCTGTCAATGGCTTTGTCTAAACCTCCGTCTGCAAAAATCCCAAGCATTTTTTGTTTTTTGTTGTTTTCCATCGCTTGTTTATTTGTCACATAGTTATAGCCTGCTTGTTGGAATTCTTTCGTGAGATCACGATCTTTACGAACAAAGTCAACAAGTCCTCCACCAAGCATGATATCTACTTTATGCTGCTTACGAATGGTTTCATCAAAAAAATCATCTGCAATCGCTGCTGTATTCTTTCTTGAAACATCATGTGCTGCATAAGCTGCTGGAGTAGCATTTGTCAATTCTGATGTAACAATAAGTCCTGTAGACTTACCACTGTTTTTTGCTTCTTCCAGAACCGTCTTTAGTTTCCTACCATTTTTTTCTACACTGATGGCATTATTGTATGTTTTTTTGCCAGTTGCCATGGCTGTTCCAGCTGCGGCTGAGTCCGTAATGTTGCTTTTGGAATCGTTAGGATAAGTTTTATGCATGCCAGTGAGGTAAGGATCAAATGCAGTAGCCCCTGAAAGATCTCCATTATGTTTAAACGCTCGGTATGTTGAAAGATAAGGTGTTCCCATGCCATCACCAATCAGTACAATCACGTTTTGGACCTCATTTTTTTTCTTCTTTTTTGCTTCGGCTTTGTCTGGTTGTCCGAATTCAAGTCCTGAAAAAAGACCAATTGCTAGCACGGATGCAGTAGCAACTGCCACCACTTTTGTTTTTGAGCTTTTCAGCATGTTCATTCATTTGCCTCCTCATTCGTTATGTATCTTCACTTCGACTACAATGGTAGAGCAAAAGTGTGGATTCTCTTTTACACCGTCGTAAAGATCACTTGAAAATTGTAAAGTGCATCTTTACATAGAATGGACAAAAAAACGAATTGAATGTATCCATTCTTTATGACAAAGATCCGTATTCTTTGTTACGATCATGTAATGTAATTGAAATATAAATACCCCTTAAAAAAATCAGAATTTGTCGTATTAATAAGCAATTTGTCTTAGGAAGTCAAGACTATTTCTTATGGTATTTTAACCTTATAATAGAAAAGAAGCTCATTATACTATTTCACATATTGATAGATACATACATACAGGAGGAACAAATGAAAAAACAAATGATCACAGCTGCAAGCGCATTTCTGTTAGGAACGACTTTATTTGCAGGCGCTGCGTCAGCACAAACTGTAAAGGTTCAAAAAGGTGATTCTCTTTCTGTCTTAGCGAAAAAATATAAAACAACAGTCAGTAAAATCAAATCAGAAAATAAGTTGAAATCAAATATTATTTATGTGGGACAAACCTTAACCATTCAAGGTGCTTCAACTTCGGCAAAAGTCAAAGCGACCTCATCCTCTACTACCTACAAAGTTGTGAAAGGTGACACTTTATCAAAAGTTAGTAAGAAATTCAGCATGACTGTAAAAGAGCTGAAATCTTTGAATAACCTCAAAACAGACTTGATTAAAATTGGACAAGTACTAAAAGTAAAAAAAACGTCTAAAGTGAGTGCACCACAATTAAAAGAAAAGACAGTGACTTCGTCATCTTTAAACACTTCAAAATTAATTTCTGATGCAAAAGCACAAAATGGTACACCTTATAAATGGGGTGGAACAACACCAAAAGGCTTTGATTGCAGTGGATTTATGTGGTACATCATCAATAAACAAACGAAAATTTCAAGACAAACATCGGAAGGTTTCTGGAATACAATGAAGAGTGTTTCGAGTCCTAAGGTGGGCGACTTTGTTTTCTTCTCAACATATAAAGCGGGTCCATCACATATGGGTGTGTATATTGGCAACAATAAGTTTATTCATGCTGGTTCAGACGGAGTCACAACGAGTGATATGACGTCAAGCTATTGGAAACCGATTTATCTTGGAGCGAAAACATTTGTAAAGTAATGATATCAAAGAGACTGCGTATGAGGCAGTCTCTTTTTTAGTGTCAGATTTTTGCTGATTTACAAGTTAGGTGCGATTCTATTTATCATTCGGCTTATGATTGGACTAATTGTCTATTTGAATACATGTTTCAAAAGATAAAATATTCAGAAATGTTAATTGACCTTAAACAATTTACATAATATCATGAATATGAAGTTGACCAAAAGATTATCATTTTTTGATAAATATTTGAGCATATTTTGATTGTATATTGTTTGTATCATAGGCCATTTCAATGAGAATACTTGAATGCCTACTTTAATTGTCAATTCTAAGTCTAACTCATCAATGGTGTTAAGCATAACCAAAGCAGGGGAGAGAAAAAGATGGCAAAAACAATCATAAAAACAGTGAAAAATTATATTGGCGGTGAATGGGTAGAGGCTGAAACAAGTCAAAAGGAATCTGTCTTCAATCCGGCAACCGGAGAAGTCATTGCTGAGGTCCCACTATCGACAAAAAAGGATGTTGATCTCGCTGTTCAAGCTGCAAGTAAGGCTTTTAAGGAATGGTCAAAAATAGCTGTACCGAGGCGTGCGCGGATTCTCTTTAAATATCAACAATTACTCGTAGAGAAATGGGAAGAGCTGGCCGAACTTGTCACACTTGAAAATGGAAAGAGCTTAACGGAGGCACGGGGAGAAGTCCAACGTGGAATCGAATGTGTAGAATTTGCAGCAGGTGTTCCTTCGTTAATGATGGGCAAACAACTTCCTGATATTGCAACAGGAATAGAATCAGGTATGTATCGGTATCCGGTCGGGGTCATTGGTGGGATTACACCTTTTAACTTTCCAATGATGGTTCCTTGTTGGATGTTCCCGCTTGCCATCGCTTGTGGAAATACTTTCGTTTTAAAGCCATCGGAACGAACGCCAATCCTGGCTACAAGATTAGTTGAGCTTTTTGAGGAAGCGGGTCTTCCAAAGGGTGTGTTAAATATTGTAAACGGAGCGCACGATGTTGTGAATGGATTGCTCGAACACCGTCAGGTTAAAGCGATCTCATTTGTTGGCTCTCAACCAGTAGCAGAGTATGTATATAAAAAAGGGACAGAACATGGAAAGAGAGTACAGGCATTAGCTGGAGCAAAAAACCATTCGATTGTACTGAAGGATGCAGATTTAGATATGACAACAAAACAAATCATTGGGGCAGCCTTCGGATCAGCAGGGGAAAGGTGTATGGCGGCAGCTGTTGTTGCAGTTCAAGAAGACATTGCTGATCAATTTATTCAAAAATTAGTTGAAGAATCAAATAAGATTGTGATTGGAAATGGGGCTGACGAGCATGTTTTCCTTGGTCCGGTCATTCGAGAAGGTCATAAAGAACGGACGCTTCAATACATTCAATCAGGCATTGAAGAAGGAGCAACCCTCATTCGTGATGGACGAAAGGATAGCGAAACAGAGGGAGACGGTTATTTTGTCGGTCCAACCATCTTTGATCATGTGACAGAGGAAATGAAAATTTGGCAGGATGAAATTTTTGCACCAGTGCTATCGGTCGTTCGTGTGAAATCACTTGCTGATGCGATTACCCTTGCCAATCAATCAAAGTTTGCAAATGGTGCGTGTTTGTATACAGATCGGGCATCAAGTATACGTGAATTCCGTGAAAATATCGAAGCGGGTATGCTTGGTATTAATGTGGGTGTTCCTGCACCAATGGCATTTTTTCCGTTTTCAGGGTGGAAGGATTCATTCTATGGTGATCTTCATGCAAACGGGACAGATGGCGTTGAATTTTACACGAGAAAGAAAATGGTTACAGCCCGATATATGTAATGCTATGACTTAGAAATAACTTTTACATCCATTGGAAAAGCCAGTGTTACTTGTTTTACACAAGTTGACACTGGCTTTTCGTCATTCATTAAAAACCTAATTGTAGATCGACATCAATTGAAATAATCGCATATACGCAGATAATCACAAAGATATTTAGGACGACGCCAAGGAAACCTGGGCCAGTGCGTCCTTTTTTTATGATCAATTCAATGATGCCAAATGGAACTGCTGCCATCGCAAAAGGAAGCATTTGGAATGAATAGAAAGTGACATTACTGATAATGGCAAGATTCAGCATGAGCAATGACAAAATTGCAGTGCCTACAGAGATCCAGCCAAATACATTATGCTCTTTAAAAATTCTTACCAGTTCCATAATTCCACCTCACTCACATTAGCCGCTTTGACTCGTTTGTTTTTGACCAATTTTTGAATTTCCTTAGATGGTCCTGTAATCACTGAACCGTAAATATAAACACCATTTTGATTGATGTAACGGATTCGGTTAGAAAGATCTAGATCAGGTCTACCAGAGATGGTTTTTGTCCAATTAGGATGCTGATTCACATAAGCAAGTGCATCCTTAAATTTATCTACTTCATTTTTTGAAGTGTGCTGTAATTCCTTTAAGAATTCAGAGTCTTTACCAGGGAAACCAATGGCTTGTTGTTTTCCGCCCAACGAATCCTCTGTTTTAATCGCGTTCCAAAGCACTTTGACATCATATTTGTTTGAAAAAGTATAAACATCTTTTGGCGCATAGGCTCTGTCATAGGAAACATATACTTCACTTACTGTTCCTTCAGGCAATTTGTTTAATGTAGCTAGTGCTTGTTTTTTGGAATCATCTGCTTGAAGAGAAGGATGGCTAAAGAAATGTTCTGTATCTCTTACACTGTCTCCGTAAAAAGAGATGACTGGCTGTTTTAACTTGTCAAAAAACATTTCAATTTGCTCGTTGCCAATTGCTTCTGTTTTATTGCCAATTTGCTTTTGAAGTTTCAATTCTGTATTCATTCCAAAGAGTTTGACTTGTCCCTTTAAGTCCTTCATATCAATTGCTACGTTTGGCTTTGTCAGTGCAATTGTGACAGCTGCTGTTTCCATGAAATGATTTCCTTTGCTATCTGCACCGCCAACTCCATAGTAAAGGTAACTCCCAAGTGTGCAGAGCGGTAAAATGATTAATGTGGAAATGACAGCAAGTACAGAAATACGTAAATAAGATTTTCTTTTTCCATATTGTAAGATGGCTTTTTGCTTCTCGGGACTAATTGAAAAATCTGTCCAATCAGATTCGTGTAGCTCTTGGCTTAAACGTTTTTCGTTTTCCTCAAGCTCTTCCTCAAAAGCAATCATATCTTCCTCTGTCATTTCGCCGTTATTATATTTTTCCCATCGCTTGTTAAACTCTTCATTCATCATTAACACCTCTATTGTAAAGTGCTTTTAGGCGCTGCCTTGCACGAAATAAAACACTTTTAAAATTTGCTTCAGTAATTTGCATGACCTTGGACGCTTCTTTGTAATTCAGTTCTTTTAAATAATAGAGTGTCAGTGCTTCCTTATAATTCTCTGGGAGCTGAGACAAATACATTGACAGAACTTCTTTAATTTCAACCTGTTCAGCAGGACTTTGCACAGATGTTTGCAAGAGTCCGCCAATCAAATCATCCGATATGGTCACTTCTTTTTTATGTTTCCTGACATAATCAATAAAAGCATTTCGTGCCACCTGGAATAACCAAGGCTTCACTTTGCTGTGGTCGTAGGAATGAATATGTATATAAGCACGCATAAAGGTTTCTTGCAACAAGTCTTCTGCTAGATGTTTGTCTTTTGTCATGGAGAGTAGAAACCTGTAAACATCGTTCATATACATTTGATAAATTTCATCGATCGTCACTGATTTTTCTCCCCTCTATGTTATACACGCATAAGAAAGGCATAAAGTTGCACGAAACATTGAAGACCGTACATCATTCTTTAAGTCGCTTTCACCGAATCAAAATCATTTCTCCTTATCATAGCGAAATTTGGAACATTTATAAAGTATTTTCATCATAACAAATAAGGAAAAAAGAGCAAAAAACGACAAATAAGGACAGAAATCTCTTAGATTCTCACCAAAACCATCACAGGAACGATAGTTATAAAGGGCATAAAGCGTTCATTTAAAAGATTGCAGCTGCAATCGAACGTTCCTTAATGGAAAGCGTTCAAAAAAAATTAGTACCAGGTAATAAATTTTTTGTTATAATAGAGACAAAACCTTCATTATTCAGACAAAGGAAGTGCAATATGTATAAATTTTCAGGCTATACCATCAAAGCATTTTTTGCTCTCCGAGGCGGAGTAAAAGTTTATCAAAAAGAAAACCTGCCAACGGATAGAGGTTTTGTTATTGCGTGTACGCATGAGGGCTTTGTGGATGTTCTTGCATTAGGTACAGGGATTCTCCCGCTTGAAATCCATTACATGGCGAAAAAAGAGCTGTTTTCAAATAAATTGATTGGTGGCTTTTTGAAAAGAATTCATGCGTTTCCGGTTGATCGCGAAAATCCGGGACCTAGTAGCATCAAGACGCCAATTAAATTGTTGAAGGAAGGGAAAATTGTCGGTATTTTCCCTAGTGGTACACGGACATCTGAGGATGTACCGCTCAAAAGAGGTGCAGTGACAATTGCTCAAATGGGAAAAGCACCAATTGTACCCGCAGCATATAGGGGCCCTTCAAATGGAAAAAGTCTTTTTAAGAAAGGGAAAATGCAATTGATCATCGGTGAACCCATCATGCTTGAAGAGTTCGATCATCTCCCAGCTAAAGAAAGACTAGGCGCGATGACAGAAGTATTAAACCAAAGAATCAAAGATCTTGAAAATCAGTTAACTGAGAAAGAATAAAAAAAACGACCTCTTGCTTAGGGCAAGGGGTCGTTCTGCGTTTAACGTTTAAGAAGCGCCTTCTTCAGCAGCTTCTAACAGCTGTTCATTTAACTTTTTTACTTCGATATACTCGACATGGTGTCCATCTACTTCATTAATGATAAACTCATAGCCTTCTTCTTGAATTGAGTCGTTTTTCTCAACTTCATATTTTTGTGTAAGGAACCAGCCGCCGATTGTATCGACTTCTTCGTTATTAAGTGATGTGCCAAGAAGCAGGTTCACTTGATCGATTAGAACTTTTCCTTCGAAGATATAATGATCTTCACCAAGTTTACGAACTTCGTTAATTTCATCAATGTCAAATTCATCGCGAATTTCACCAACGATTTCTTCCAGGATGTCCTCAACTGTCACAAGACCAGCTGTTCCACCATATTCGTCAGATAAGATCGACATGTGTACACGTTCACGTTGCATTTTGAGTAAAAGCTCATGAACTGGTACAGTCTCAATGACATGAATGATTGGATTCACGAATTTTTCAATGGTGTCATCTGTTGAGCATTCACCACTAATGCAAGCAGTGAGTACTTCTTTAATGTTCACAACACCAACAATGTTATCTTTATCGCCATCTTCAATCGGGTAGCGTGTATATTTCTCGACCTTTGTCACTTTTAGCATTTCGCTAATTGTAATATCATGCGGGAAGCTAACGACTTCAGTACGAGGAACCATAATTTCTTTCGCCAGACGATCGTCAAATTCAAAAATTTTGTTAACGTATTTGAATTCAGACTGGTTAATTTCGCCGCTTTTATAGCTCTCAGATAAGATAATCCGCAATTCTTCCTCAGAGTGCGCCATGTCGTTCTCTGATACTTGCTGAAGACCAAATGCTTTTGTCAACATACGGGCAGAACCATTTAGAATCCAGATAAATGGGAACATCACTTTGTAAAACGCCATAAGCGGTCTAGCAAAGAGAAGGGATACCTGTTCTGCTTTTTGAATCGCAAGTGTCTTAGGCGCTAGCTCTCCAACCACAACGTGCAAAAATGTCATAATACTAAACGCAATGATAAATGTCACAATATGAGTGGCTGATGCAGGGATTGACAGATCTGCAAGAACGGGTGCAAGCATATGAGCGATTGTTTCTTCCCCTAACCAACCGATACCGAGTGCTGTAATCGTAATCCCAAGTTGGCATGCCGATAAGTATTCATCAAGGTGAGTAGTAACATGCTTAACGGCAACAGCCGTTTTATTGCCTTCTGCAATTAATTGATCGACGCGCGAGCTTCTTAATCGAATGATCGCAAACTCTGACGCCACGAAAAATGCGGTTAAAGCTATTAATAAAGCAACTATGAGTAAATTAACTATGTCCAATTAAGGCCTTCGTTCTGATTTTTGAGAACGAAGGTAACACCTCCTGTTTAGTAAAAGATTTTAACTTAACAGCAGTAGAAACGATTGGACAGCCGTCATTTTTTCAGGTGTAAGCTGTTCTTTCAGTTTTTCACGTTGTTCTGGCCGAAGCTGCTTACAACGTTTTAAAATGTGGTCCATATGCTCATTCATTGAATCAATGTCAGAGGTTAAATGGACAAGTTCATCTAGTTCTTCTGTATGAGAAGGAAATTGTTCATCTAATCTGGATTTGATGTCAGAAAGAGCTAATCTCTGCTGTTTGCAACAAACGATTAATTGTAATCGTTTTAAAGCATTTTCATCGTAATAACGATAATTCGAACACGATCTTACAGGTGCAAGCAGACCTAAATTTGTGTAATAATCAACAGTTCTCTTTGTCACCTGTGCAATCTGTGCTAGTTCGCCAATTCGATACTTTTTCTCAGCCCCATCTGAACATCTCCTCCTAACCGTCACGTTATAGTTTATGAAAATATTTTAATATACTTAGAGACTGAAATACAAGTTAATTGTTCAAAATGACTGGCAATTTGATGAAGATGTGGAAATGCTCACTCGTTTTTGCTTGCTTTCCCAAAAAAAGCGATCTGATCAGGAATTTTCAGATTATTTATGGTAAAATAAAATGAATAAGTTTCATATACATGATATGAGGCGAAGTTTATGTGAGTCGGAAGTGATTAAGTGGGGCCTCTCTTTAGTCTTATTTAATCAGTCTACCGTTTTAGAACATGACAACATCATCAATCAGGAGGTGACTCCTTGTTCTTCTAAGAAAGAGCAAGGTTAAATGGACGATATTGTTAATCTGAGTATAGTCGGGGTTTTGATTGCTTTAACAGCTTTTTTTGTTGCATCTGAATTTGCCATCGTGAAGGTGAGAAGCTCAAAAATTGATCAGCTTATTGCCGAAGGGTCAAAAAAAGCGATAATGGCAAAGAAGGTGACAGCAAGGCTAGATGAATATTTGTCAGCCTGTCAGTTGGGAATTACAGTGACATCACTTGGTTTAGGGTGGATAGGTAAACCAGCTGTAAAGGAGATATTAGTGCGTTTCTTTGGATTGACAAACATTCCTGATTCAGCAATCAGCCTGATCTCAGCAACACTTGCGTTCGCTATTATTACCTTTTTGCATGTGGTTGTCGGCGAGCTTGCTCCAAAGACGCTTGCCATTCAAAAAGCTGAGCGAATGACGCTTTGGCTGTCAGGCCCACTGCATGCTTTTTATATCATCATGTATCCTTTCATTTATATATTAAATGGTTCAGCACGCATTTTAACTAAAATGATCGGACTTGATATGAACTCTGAAAAAGATTCTTCCCATTCTGAAGAAGAATTGAAAATCCTTTTATCTGAAAGCTTAAAAAATGGGGAGATCAACCCATCTGAATACAATTATATGAATAAAATTTTCGATTTTGATAACCGAATTGCAAGGGAGATTATGATTCCGCGCAGAGAAATTTGTGCGATTCCAGATGACATGCCGCTATCTGATATTCTGGCTATTATGACGAGTGAGAAATACACACGTTTCCCAGTATTTTCAGGAGATAAAGATACAGTTATTGGAATGCTGAACAAAAAACATCTCTTTGCAGATATTGTCTATCAAGACGAAAAGGACCGTATCAATATAAAAGATTATATTCATCCAGTCATTGAGGTCATTGATACAATTCCAATTCAAGAATTGCTTGTCAAAATGCAACGTGACAGAATGCATTTGGCGATTTTAACAGATGAATATGGCGGAACTTCAGGGCTGGTCACCACAGAAGATATTTTAGAGGAAATCGTCGGTGATATACGTGACGAATTCGACGAAGATGAACAGCCGATCATCCAAAAACGGGCAGAAAATCATTACGTTTTGGATGGCAAGGTTAGATTGACAGAAATCAATGAATTGATTGATCTTTCATATGATGATGAAGAGATTGATACAATTGGTGGTTTGATATTAAAAGAGAATATTGATATCCAAGAAGGACAATCAATATTTATAGGTGACGTTCGGATGAAAGTTCTCGAAATGGACGGCCGTTATATCAAACAGATCGACCTAGAAAAAGGCATTAGCCGAGTAGATAAAGGATCATTAGCAGAACTAGATATGAAGGAGCCACTGCTAGTGAACGAAATGACCTTGAGCGAAAAATAGGCTCAAGGTTTTTTTATGTAATAAACTCTTTATTTAAACAGAAATTGATGGATAAACTACTTGTCAGTCTTGCCAACTTGATCGACATTTAATGAAATAAACGTCCCAATTGAAAGCCAGCAACAAATAAAATAATAGAGCCTAAGACGGTCATTAGAAGGTAAGCGGTGGCTGCTGCTATTTTTCGTTCCGATAGCAAGGTAGCTGTTTCCACACTAAATGTAGAGAAAGTTGTAAATCCCCCAAAGAACCCTGTACCTATAATGACAACAAGCTGACTGTGAATGTCTAGCGCACCGGTTAAAACACCAAGTCCAATTGCACCGATCAAATTGACGAGTATAATGCCGTATGGGAAACTGTCAGATGCCATTTTGCTTTGAAAGAGACGACTAAGAAATAAACGCAAGACGCTGCCTGCGCCTCCAGCGATTGCCATGTATATAACGATCATCTTTTATCTGCTACCTTTCTTTTGTTCTTATCAAAGAAACGACTGCTTATTAGTAATCCAATCATCGCTGCAAGGACACCTCCTGCTACAGACAGTAACATGTACAAGCTACTCTCTGAGGGTTGTCCAGATTGAAGAAGTAGAACAGTTTCTTTTGAAAAAGTAGACATCGTGGTGAAGCCTCCACAAAATCCTGTCCCAATGAGTGGAAATAAAAAGGCCTTTCTTTTATGAAACATCAAATACCCTGTAGCAAAACCGAGCAACAGACTGCCAAGGACATTTTCTATCAGTGTTGCAAAAGGAAATGGGTGGTTTAAAATGGTAAGGCTAAGCGCGTATCTACAAAGTGTGCCTAGGGTTCCACCGATAAAAACGGCTAAATATGGCTTCATTTTAATGATTTCTCCTTTTGGAAAAATAGTGGATGATCTGTCACGACACCGTCGACCGGATATGCCTTTATCCGATTGGCTGTTTTTTGATCTTTTATCGTCCAAACAAATACTTTCATTCCGCTTGATTGAACGCTTCGAATCCGAAAGCGATTCAACATTGTTTTTTTCATATTTAAGCAATCAGCAAAGGTTCGATAAAAAGAAAGTCGCTTTTTTACAAGCTGACCAATGCTTGGTTTGATAATAAATGCTGTTTGAAGGGAAGGGAATTGTTGTTTTACTTTCTCGAGCACTTCTTGGTTGAAAGACTGGATCATGATATTTCTTGAATAAGGAAAGCGATTGACCCAATCACAAACAACCCTTTCAATCCCGACATTTCTTTTTGGATGCTTCAGTTCAATTAATATGCCGACTTTTTGATGGTATCTGTCAAGAATCTCTTGGAGGGTGGCAATTCGCTCATTTGAGTATTTTTCATCAAACCAACTACCAGCATCCAGCTCTTTGATTTCTGAGAGTGTATAGCTTGAGACAGGTCCACTTCCATTTGTCGTTCGATCTACTGTATCATCGTGAATAACGACTACATTTTTGTCCTTTGTGAATTGTACGTCTAACTCAATATAATCAGCGCCCTGCTGAACCGCTAAATCGAATGCGGCGATTGTATTTTCTGGAGCAAGGCTTGACGATCCTCTGTGTGCAATGATATACACGTGATCCAGCTCCTTGAATAAGTTCTTTTTATCATATCAAATGAGACCTTCTTTTACCCTATACTATATTGATGATGACTTCACTCTATGAGGTGTCGCCCTGGTACAATATGAAAATGTTCACTTTTTAGGTGAAATCGGAATAGGCCATGCTATATTTGAGTAAATCTGAATAACATCAATTTTTCTTCAGAATAATCAGTTATGAATCGCCAACATTCGTCAAAATATTAGTGCTTTCGTCATGTTGACTGAAAATTCTGATGTTTTATAATGATGAAAAGGAGGCGAGATGATTGGGTAAAGGGAGAATTAAAGTGGAAGAACGTATTAAGGTCGAAACGGATGCTGAAATGTTTAAAGCGACTCTCCTTGATCAGGCTCAAAAGAAGAAGTAGTGTGCTGCCCGTCGATAAGTCTCTAGCCAACAATTAAATAAAATGAAAATGATGCCCCGGGGGATATACCCCGGGGTTTTTTGTGTAGAGGTCAGACATTTATTAGAGGACATAAACGAATGATATATTATAGAATAGAGAGTATTGCATTAAAGGAGAGAGACATACATGTTTACACAAAAATTGATGGATACGTATTTTACAATGGATACAGTCATTCAAATTGGCATAAGTCTTTGTATTTTATTTATTTTTTTATTGCTTCGAAAGGTATTTACGAAGTATTTGTTTAATATCATTTTTAAGCTAACGAATAAGTCGAAGACAGAGGTTTTTAATCAAATTGTTGTTGCCTTTGAGAAACCAGCAAGATTGTTTTTTGTTGCACTCGGTTTATATTTTGCATTAAGACAGGCTCCGTATTTTGAACACCATATGGATGTCATTGTCAAATTTTACAGGTCATCAATCATTTTAATGATGACATGGGGACTGTGTAATTTAACTGCTAAGTCCTCATTCCTATTCCACAAAGTCAATTCAAAGTTTGATTTGGACATGGATGATATTTTAGCACCTTTCTTATCAAAGGTCCTTCGCTTTGTGATCATTGCTCTAAGCATTAGTGTCGTCGCTCAAGAGTTTAGCTATGACGTGAATGGACTTGTAGCTGGACTTGGTTTAGGTGGTTTGGCATTTGCACTTGCAGCACAAGACACAGTGGCTAACTTTTTCGGCGGCATTGTCATCATTACGGAAAAGCCATTTACTATGGGGGATTTTATAGAAACGCCCAGTGTATTAGGAACGGTTGAAGATATTACATTCAGAAGTACAAAATTTAGAACACCTGCTGAGGCCGTTGTCACTGTACCGAATTCAACGCTTTCCAAGGAGCCGATTACAAACTGGACAAGAATGAACAAGCGTCAGATTACATTTTCTGTTCGGGTTTCCTACAACACACCGAAAGAAAATATCGACAGATGTATAAAACGGTTAAAAGAAATGCTACATGAGCATGATGGTGTTCATAAAGAAACCATCATGGTGAACTTAGACATCCTAGGAGACAGTTACTTGAATTTATTTTTTAACTTTTACACGAAAACGACATCTTGGGCAGAAAGCCTGGATATTAAACAGGACATTAATTATCGCATTATGGATATTTTCCACGATGAAGGTGTCGAGTTTGCCTTCCCAGGTCAAACCATTTATATGAAACAAAAAAATGAGAAACAGCTAAGTCAATAAAAGGGGGAAGAGCGCTTGGATCAAAGAAAGGTAGCTGCATTCACGCAAATGATTGGGAAGGCAGCACATGTGACAGTGCTTACAGGGGCAGGAATGAGCACAGAATCAGGTATTCCTGACTTCCGTTCTACCGGCGGATTGTGGACTGAGGATACTTCACGTATGGAGGCAATGAGCCGTCACTATTTTTTGCAACATCCAGATCAGTTTTGGCCGAAATTTAAAGACCTGTTTCAAATGAAAATGAGCGGAAGCTATGAACCAAATGCAGGGCATTTCTATTTGGCAGAACTGGAACAGCAAGGGAAGCAGGTCGATATTTTCACACAAAATATTGATGGTCTTCATAAAAAGGCTGGTAGCCAGCATGTTTATGAGCTTCATGGCTCTATTCAGACAGCAACTTGTCCAAGATGTAAGACTCAGTATCATATCCCTTATTTGTTAAAAGAAGAGGTGCCGATTTGCAATCAAACGAAGCCCTCTGGTGAAACCTGCGCGCAGGTGCTAGCAACGGATGTTGTCCTTTTTGGTGATAGGGTCAAGCATCTTGATCAGGTGGAACGAGCGCTACGTCAATCAGATGTGCTACTTGTCATCGGCACGTCTCTTGAAGTAGCACCAGCTCGGTATATTCCAGAAGATGCCTCCCGAATTCCTTCATTACAAAAAGTGATGATCAACCTAAGTGACACCGAAAGCGACCCCTTATTTGATCTTGTCATACAAGAACGAATCGGCGACTTTGTCAAAAAATGTTTGAGATAGAAACAGCCCGCAACGATTGTGCGGGCTGTTTGTCTAAGAAGGGTTATTGTTGAAGTGGTCTCATGGCTTCATCGATTACTGCAAACGTATATTCCTTCTTTTTTAGTTGAGTGATGAGGCTGCCTAAGTACTTTGCGGTGGCAGGCTGGTCATGCATCAAAATAATTTTGGGTTCTTTTGGATGCTTGCTATCTAGTAGATCTAATTGGTTTAATACCTCTGGTACATATTTGGCACTTTTGTACTTCCAGTCAAGGCTGTCGATGGTCCAATCCCAATAAACAAACCCATTTTTCTTCAATTGCGCTTTTTGCTTATCTGTTAAATGGGGTACACTGCCATACGGCGTCCGCACAAGATGTGTGTACTCTCCTGTTATAGCTGCTAATATGTTTTGATCAGCTTTCATCTCTTTTAGTGGGGAATCATCGTTTTGATAAAAACGTTTGACATCATGCGTGATCCCATGAAGTCCTAATTGATGTCCTTCTTGATGAAGTCTTTTGACTGTTGCTGAATGTTCTTGTATTTGCGGCCCTAGCATAAAGAAAGTCGCTTTTACATTCTGGGCCTTTAATACATCCAAAAGCTGATTCGATGTGGCTGAAGGGCCATCGTCGAATGTAAGAAAGATCGTTTTGTCTGTGATGTTCTTATTCGGCTTCATCTTAAAATGTGTAAACAGTGTTTGAGATGAAGCATCTTTCGCTTTCAAACTTGTTTGTGTATCACGCAATTGACTGCTGGCAGAAAGACGAATGGTTTTATCCGCTGCCCGCATATTTGACTTGGACATATCCCAAATAAAAAAAAGGATAAGGGTGAGAACCACTAATCCGATTGCCTTAGAGATAAGCAGCACATTGGAAGGTGCTTGCTTTTTCGTAACCCGTTGCATATCAAATCTCTCCAGTTGAACTAAATTTGTGTCGAATTGGGTATATGAATCTGTCTTTTTTGGCTATATTTTGTCATTATCTCATTTTGTAAGTATACAGGAAAAAAGAGCCTCTGAATATAGATAAATCTAAAAAATTGGAATCTTTTTGGTTATGAATCTATATTTCTTACAATAAAAGATTATGTATCTAAATTGCTTGAAATATTTCTGATTTATCATTGAAACGTAAGAGTTTATCCGCTAAGATAGCATCAGAATCAACCATTAAAGCAAAGGGGAGAATCGTATGAAAGTATTGTATAATGGGGATTTTATTGATAAAGAAGAGGCGCATGTTGATATTGAAGACAGAGGCTATCAATTCGGAGATGGTGTATACGAAGTGATTCGGGTGTACAATGGTGTATTGTTTACGCTAAAAGAGCATACAGAGCGTCTTTTCAAAAGTGCAAAAGAGATTGGTATTCAACTTTCTGGAACGGTTTCAGCATTTGAAGAAAAATTAAAGCAACTAGTGGCTGATAACCAAGTAGCAGAAGGCGGAGTGTATGTTCAAGTGACAAGAGGAGTTGCACCTCGTAAGCATCAATATGCAGATTCTCTCGTTCCGCAAATAACAGCATACACTTTCCAAGTGAAAAAGCCAGTACAAGAGCAAACGAACGGAGCAAAAGCGCTCATTTCAGATGATCTCAGGTGGCTTCGATGTGATATTAAAAGTTTAAACCTCTTATATAATGTGATGGAAAAGCAAAAAGCATCTGAAGCAGGTGCGTTTGAAGCGATTCTCTTGAGAGATGGTTTTGTCACAGAGGGGACATCTTCGAATGTGTATGTTGTGAAGAGCGGTGTGATTCGAACTCATCCAGCAACCAATCTTATTTTAAATGGAATTACACGCAGAAAGTTAATTGAAGTGTTTGCTGAACAGGGCTTAGCTTTTGAAGAAACACATGTGAGTAAAGAGGAACTTTTGAGTGCTGACGAGATTTTTATTAGCTCCACAACAGCAGAGGTTGTACCAATTGTCGAGCTTGATGGAAAGCCAGTGGGTGTAGGTGTTCCAGGTGAATTAACGAAGCGGGTGCAACTAGGTTTCCAAAATAAAATTAAACAAGAAACGGAACAATCCATTTCATCATAAAAAACAGCAGAATCAACTTCTGCTGCAATAGGGCTGTAGACAAACCAACATTTGTTTCCAGCCCTTTTTATCCGATCTATTTCACAATAAGAACAGGAATATCAGATTTTGCTGAAAGCCTCTCACTAACACTGCCAAACAGCATTTTCTTCAATCTGCTTTGATCACGTGCGCCCATCACAATAAGATCGGCTGAGATGTTTTCGGCAAATTGTACAATCGCTTCTGCAGGATGTCCTTCCACAATTTCAATGATACATGGATAGTGCATCCTCTATAAAATCTGCTTAACCTGTCACAGTTTCAAATTACTTTCTAAACAAGTAGTGAGAAACAGTTAAGCAGAATAATAGAGGACTTAATATGACAACAGCAACAAAGGTAAAGGAACTAGTAGCTATTTATGTTAGTTTAAGTCCAGAGATGAAAAAGGAAAAGAAGATGTTCTTTTAAATCAGAGAGACATTGACGAGATTAGCTGAAAGGAATGGGGATTCAGTTTGAGGTATTTCATGAGGTTGAGTCCTCAATCAACTGGGAAAGCCCTCAGCTTGTTAATATGCTCAAAGGAGCCATTTAAAAGGATTCTGGTCTCCCACTCTGATAGGTTATCAAGAGATGAAAGAGATTCAGCAGAACTCAATGAACTCTTTATTGAACATGGTGTACTGATTGAAACACCTAACAATGTCATTGACCTAACAGATAGTAACCAAGAACTTATATGGGTTTTACTCAGGTACTCTCCTCCTTTGAATACAAGAGAATCAGACATAGACTACTGAGTGTAAAATCATCAATGTAGTTATGGATTGGCAGTAGACCTCCACTAGGCTATTCAACTTAGAAGTCCAGTGATTGCACTATTACTAAATAACTTACTAACATAATAACTCTAATTCCATGTAGTAAAACTCAATACATAAACTCAAAATATACAAATTAGTTTAATGCTACAGTTTAGAAAAACTAGTATCATGAAGATTATAAATACCATTCCACAGAGAACAAAAAGTAATTAATACTGATGTTTTTGGACAGATTAACAAGGTTAAATAGCTAATTTAACCTTTAAGGCATGTGATATAATTCTAGTATCATCAAAATTCTATAAATGACTAAAGGAGTAATATTATGCCTACAATAATGGGAAATCTTTTAATATATATCAACAACAAAATAGATGACCATTTTGCAAAATTCTCATATGAAAATGTAAACAGATATATTGATTTTTATGAAGATATAAGTGTTCCAGAATTCAAAGAATTTTTTTCCTCATACCATTACAACTTAAATAGGCTGTTTAAATTCCTAAATGGTAAATCAAAAAACAACAAACACTATAATGCTCATCAAAGTAGAGAATTAATGTACCTGGTTGAGGAATTACAATCTACTCAATCAAACCTTAAAGGTACTAAATATTATTTTGATTTGATTCCATATTACAAGGAGATTTTAAACCAATGTGATAAATTCCTTGTTGATAGTAGAGGCAGCCAAATACCAGATGATTTTCCATTAATAGATATAATTGATGCTCAGCCTATATTTGTCTTTGATACAGAGGTTTCAATATCAAGAATGGACAGAAAGGTATCATTCCCTACTAAATCAATTGGCACTGGTTCTTATGCTACTGTTCATAAATATAAGGATGATTACTACAACAGGCACTTTGTTATAAAGAAGGCAAAAAAAGGTTTAACAGAAAGTGAGCTTGAAAGGTTTAAAAGAGAATTTGAAGAAATGAAAAAGTTAAATTCCCCTTATGTAATTGAGGTATATAATTTTGATGATAAAAAGCATGAGTATGTTATGGAGTATGCTGATGAAACATTAGATGACCATATCTTAAAAAGGAATGGAACAATGACAGTACCAGAAAGAGTTAGTTTAGTTAAACAGATATTGA
The DNA here is from genome assembly GCF_050269555.1 of Bacillus sp. NPDC077027. Taxonomy (NCBI): domain Bacteria; kingdom Bacillati; phylum Bacillota; class Bacilli; order Caryophanales; family Bacillaceae; genus Bacillus; species Bacillus sp. NPDC077027. Next base: position 91,611 of record NZ_JBNNIO010000003.1, read on the forward strand.
GAGCCTTTATTTACATTAATAGTAAAGGGGTTCTGCATAGAGATATAAGCACAAAGAATATCCTGATTAAGAAATATGATGGGTTAAATGTAATAAAGGTTTCTGATTTTGGACTAGTCAAATTGGAAGACAGTATATTAACTAATAAAGGTACAGCAATAAAAGGATATTTTAATGACCCAAAACTAGAATATGTTGGTTTTAATAAATACAATATTGTACATGAAACATTTGCTCTGACCAGAATTGTGTATTTTGTCATGACTGGGAAAATCAAATTAGAATCATATAACAATAGTGAATTTAAGAAATTCATTGAAAAAGGTATTGCCGATGACTATAAAGAAAGATATCAAAATGTAGAAGAATTACAAATAGCTTTTAACAAGATAGTATATACTTCACCCTAAGTGTGTACTTTTCTTTATTTAAAAAGGGTAATCCTCTAATGGATTACCCCCATACTTCCATTCCTATTTCAACTGTAACTGTTGCTTATTAGTAAGATGCCTAATGTACTTGTGTACTTCCTCATCTTTTAAAACATAATGCCTCTGTATCTTTTTATCCTGTTTGTATTCTAATTGATAACTCAATATGTTCTTTCTTGGTAACTGTTCTCCCTTGTTATAAATCACATTAAAAAGCCCCCACTAAATTAATCTTAATTTCTGAGATGACTTAATATAAAAAGCTATGGTATGGATGAACTTTATTCACCTTTCTACCTCTAGCCTTTACTTTATTAATTATATGGTCATATTCAATTAGAGCTGACAAACTATTTAAATCTGCTCCTGTCATATACACTATTTCTTCAATTGAATAATCCATTGTGAAAAGATTCTTAATAAGATGTGTTCTAATATAGGCAGGATTTAGTATTTTCCAATTCTTATTTTCAGTATCTATTCCTTTAAGAGTGTCAAATACATAGTTTATTGTACTCTCTGACATCTGTCTAAATTGATTGTTGTATTTGGTGTAAAGCAGAGATGTACCTTTAACTTTATTATTTTTGTTTTGTTCTAATAGTTCCTCTATAAGACTGATTAACTTTGGAGGAATCACAAGTTCTCTTTGGTCAATTATTATTTTACCTTTAACAATATTATCTGTTTTTAGTTGGTATAATGTTGACCTTTCAAATCCAAAACAAATACATAAAAGAAAAATCACTTTATTTCTCAAAGCTTCTTTTCTGCTATCAAAATAATCAAGAATAATTTGGATATTTTTTTGATTTAGCATGTCATCCTTAATTGTTTTTTCTTCTAATAAATTCATCCTTTTTACTAATTCAGTTCTATTTTCATCGAAGCTATGTAGCTTTATCTTTAATGTCTGAAAAAAAGACCTGATATGAGAATATTTATTATTAAAAGTATCACTTGAGCTTATTTTTTTTGCTTGTTCTTTATTATTACTCTGTTCATTTTCATGTAGTAAAAAATCCTCAAATTCCTCTAATCTAATTTGATTTAAATCCCTGTACCTCTTTAAATTATCTGAGTAATAAATGAAAAAGTTATACAATGTACTTTTGTAAACATTCCAGCTACTTCCCCCATCAGGAAACCTATAAGCCTTGAATTGGGAAATATACTTAAAGTAATTTGTAATTTCTTTATCAAAGATGTTCTCTTTACTATAATACTTAATGAATTTTGACTGTCTTTTGTTAAAGATATCAACATTAAAGATAACCCGATCTAAATTGCCTGGTCTGTTTGAGTTAGGGATACTTTCTATTTTCACATTAAATAATATGTACTCTCTCCCGTTGGTCAGTATTCCCCATTCATAACTGTTACTAAAAAGATAATCAGCTAATTGTGATTGTTCTTTATCTGTTAATTTACTTTGAGAGGATTTCACCTCAATATACAAACTCTTGGTATTGTTGACCTTTACTGCTATATCAGCTCTTCCATCTTTAAAATATTTTTGTTGTTCATAATCAAACTCTGTAGAGTCATAACCTAACATTTTCAAAAAGTTAGTAACAACATGTATTTTAATGTTTTCCTCATTTGTATCTTTAAACTTGTTGTACATCTTTTTAATAAATAATAAATCTTGCTGAACCTCAATCATACTCAATCCCCCTGAATCTTAAACAATAGTTAATTAGCTTAATACTCAAAGGTTGCTTTAATTTCCTCATTGTTGTAGTAATCGGGAGGGAGGTTGCAACTTTTTGGAAATTCCTTTTATCTTATTTTCTATTTCCATTTAAAAAATTTTTTCATCAAGTATTTTCAATTGTATTCTTAACTAGTGGGAACATTTCCAAACATACATCTTCTTCTAGCTCATGAATACCTTTACTCAGTATTCCATAGAGAAACCTGTTTTCAACTAATGTATGTAGGTAAAAAACCCCTCAAGCATTTGAGTTTTATTATCCATCCTTGCTTTCTTGTATTTTTCTTCATCCCAGTCTGGTATCTCTTCTTTTCCTTTATATGACATACCTCAATTAAACCTTCAAAAATCCTTCTTAAATACACAAATGAGCCTATACCAACACCAGTATTAAACTCTTTATATTTTTCTCTGCCAAGTATTGTTCTGTACTTTTATAAATCCTCTTGGTCAATAGAGGCTGTTGATGGATACTGTTCAATGTTAAATATTCCTTAATATGAAAGATTCCATAAACCATATGTTTAGTGTACCTTTGGCAATCAAAGTAAACTTTAAATGAATGAGTGCTATTTCAAAACCTATTCATCAAAAACTCTACTTTTTCCTCATGTTTATCATTAAATTTCATTGTTGCAATGACATCTATGCTCTCATACTTATTAAGGTTTTTATTTGTAAGTGCATCTCTACCTGATGGTTGTGATTTAAAGGTGGATGTTTTGTTACAATTTAAACAATACATATCAATTAAAAGTTTAAAATCTTTAAGAATATAAAAATCCCCTCATTAATTGGAATTTTATGTGAAGAATGGTTTCGATGATTATTTCCTCTAACTCCTGATTGCTGATCACTTTTCTCCCAACTGATAATCTCTTCTTTTAGCTTATTTTCTATTTCTATTTTATAACATAATCACCAACTGTATCAATATAAAAAGAAGAGAAAGAGATCTTTATGTGTTAACCATTTACTCTAGTTTCTTAATGTTTAAAATCAAGAGATAATAGGATGGACTATCCTCTAACCACCTCAATTGTTCCTTCAAACTGTTCTTCATTAAGAAGCATCTGGGCCTCGGCGATCACTTCCTCCGTATGATCTTCAAAAATGATGGGATTCTTTTCATCATGAGGGACATAAACAGGAGGAACTTGAAGGTCTGCCATACCGCCACCAATATACGCTCCACCAGTCATTGGACGAGGTGCATCAAACACCTGCCTTTGCGTTTTGCCATCATGTGCATAGACAACCGTCAATTTGGCCTGTAAGGTTTTAGCTAGAGCAACCGCTTTCTTTAAAGCTTTCTTACTATCCTCATGTCCATCAAAGGCAACGACCATCCGATCTGCATGAAACAATATCCTCATTCCTTTCAAAAGGAGTCACTACAATTAACGTATACCCGATATGGACTCTTTATACACATCATAACAAGTAAAAGATAGGATCAATATCGCCTTAATTTTGTTAGAAAATTTCATTTATTGAAAAATTTTATTGACAAAATATCGAAAGCTACTATAAGATAAAAAAAGATGAAAGAGCCGAAAGGAGGAAATGTCATGCTTAACACACGAAGAATGCCGATCAGCAATCAATGGTTTGTTCACGTGACATTTACTCCTTTATCGATCGTATAACGGGACGATTTTGTTCCAGGTTAAATTTATCGATTAAGGCGTATGTTGCGTTCTTGTGCCAACATACGCCTTTTTTATATTGATTAAAGAGGCATGCTAGGTCAACTGGTCTGCCTCTTTTTTTGTTGATCACATTTAGGGTGTCAAAATCATACGCAAGATAGGTTCATCATCAATCAAAAAAAGAACAGGAGTGAAAGCATGTGAACAAGATAAAAGCAAGAAAAATGACTAAAGTAGTAAAAACAGAAAAAGCTGACAGCAAGGAAAAACCAGAAAGCGGCTAGCTTTTAAAGGAGAGACAAACATGTTTTCAGTATTTGCAAAACTAGGTTGGTTTTTCAAACAAGAGTGGAGAAGATATACCATTGCGATCTCCTTGCTTTTGATTGTCAACGTACTTGAAATGCTTCCGCCTAAATATCTCGGTCAAGCGGTTGATGACATTCGTTCAGGACAGTTTACGACTTCCAGCATTGCATTTTATATTTCCATCTTTTGTTTACTGGGTGTCATCGTATATATACTCACTTATTTTTGGATGTATCAGCTATTTGGCGGGGCCAATGTGATGGAACGAGTGCTACGTGGAAAACTCATGCGTCATTTGCTTAAGATGACACCGACCTTTTATGAAAAGAAAAAAACGGGTAATTTAATGGCGCTTGGAACCAATGACTTAAATGCGATTGCCCTAACGACGGGATTTGGTGTGCTGACATTAGTTGACTCCACTGCATTTATGCTCATGATCTTTTTTACAATGGGCTTTACAATCAGTTGGGAATTAACATTAATGGCGATCTTACCAATGCCACTGATGGCACTTTTAATCGCCTTTTATGGGAGTAAAATTCACCAGCGCTTCACTGTGGCCCAAGATGCTTTTGGAGATATGAATGATCGTGTCTTGGAATCAGTGTCTGGCGTTCGGGTCATCCGTTCATTCGTGCAAGAAAAAAAGGATGTCCAGCGCTTTCGTGAGATGACCGAAGATGTATTTGAAAAAAATATGCGTGTTGCCGTCATTGATTCATTATTTGAGCCGACTGTGAAGTTGCTTGTAGGTGTTAGTTACTTGATTGGGATTGGCTATGGGGCGTATCTCGTCTTTCGCAGTGAGCTGACTCTTGGTGAGCTTGTATCCTTCAACGTATACCTTGGGATGATGATTTGGCCGATGTTTGCCATTGGTGAACTGATTAATATCATGCAGCGAGGAAATGCGTCTTTAGATCGTTTAAACCATACTTTAAACTATAAGCCTGACGTAAAAGAAGCAGAGAAGCCGAAAAAACTCAATCGACCAGGAGATATAGAATTTCACCACCTCACGTTTAGATACCCGAGTGCATCTAAAGACAATCTCATTGATGTCACATTTACGGTTCGCCAAGGGCAAACGATTGGCATCACTGGCAAAACAGGCAGCGGAAAGACGACATTAATTAAACAGCTATTACGTCAATATCCACCAGGTAAAGGTGATGTTCTCCTATCTGGCATTCCAATTCAGGATGTTGACATGGATCAGCTATTTAGCTGGATTGGTTATGTGCCGCAGGATCATATTTTGTTTTCTAAAAGTGTCGAAGAGAATATGCGCTTTGGACATATTGATGCCTCAAATGATGAATTAAAGCAAGCGATAAAAGATGCTTATTTTGAAAAAGATTTACCACTTTTACCTGAAGGACTAGAAACAATGGTTGGTGAAAAAGGAGTCGCACTCTCTGGTGGTCAAAAACAGAGGATTTCAATTACACGTGCTCTTTTAGTCGATCCAGACATTTTAATACTGGATGATTCACTATCAGCGGTTGATGCAAAAACAGAAACAGCCATTTTAGAAAACCTTCGAGAAAATCGTCAAGGAAAGACGACGTTTATCACTACACATCGTTTGTCAGCAGTTGAACATGCTGATTTGATCCTCGTGATGGAGCATGGACGCATCGTCCAGCGCGGGACTCATCAACAGCTTGTGAAGGAAGAAGGCTGGTACAAGGAACAATTTAAACGCCAGCAGCTGACAAATAAGCTGGAAGGAGGGGATGAGGCATGACAACAGGACGAAGATTGCTTGCCTATGCACTCCAATATAAAAAAATCTTGGTGATTGCGCTACTATTTCTCATTGCTGCGGTTGGGGCAGAGCTGACAGGACCATTTATCGGGAAGAAAATGATTGATGATCACATTCTAGGGGTTGAAAAGCCGTACTTCCAAGTAAATGAGAAAACAAAAAGCTCAGTCACCTTTAAAGGAAATGAGTATTTACGTGAAGATCGTATTGATAACACCATTGAAACTGGCAAAGAGGTCAATATCGTACAGGTTGGATTCGGCTATTATTTTTTAAATGAGCCAATACGCTTTGATGGAAGCCGAACAGTCAATGGAGATCAATTAACGATTAAAAATGGAAACAATAAGAAAACATATGAAGTGGAGCGTTTATCCAAAGATGAGATTTTCACCTTCTATCAGCCAGAAATTGAAGGCTTAATCAAGCTGGTGCTGCTCTATTTGGGCTTGCTCATATTCGCAATTTTCTTCCAGTATGGTCAGCATTATTTATTACAACGGACGGCCAATCGGATTATTCAAAAGATGAGAGTCGACATATTTGAGCATATTCAACGATTGCCGATTCGTTACTTTGACACCTTGCCAGCTGGAAATGTCGTCGCAAGGGTAACGAATGATACGGAAACGATTCGCGATTTATATGTCACCGTTTTGGCTAACTTTGTGACGAGTGCTATATATATGATAGGTATATTTATCGCCATGTTTTTGCTGAATGTAAAATTGGCACTGATTTGCATGATCACAGTACCGGTTATTTTCATTTGGTCGTTTACCTATCGGAAATTTGCATCCGTTTATAATCACCGTATTCGTTCAATTATCAGTGACATTAATGCGAAGTTGAATGAAGCCATTCAGGGAATGACGATCATTCAAGCATTCCGTTATCAAAAGGAGACAAAGCAAGAATTTGAGGAACTGAATGCTGAACATTTTAAATATCAACGAAAAATGCTACATTTGAACTCTTTGCTCTCACATAACTTGGTGAACCTGCTACGTAACTTAGCATATGTCGCACTCATTTGGTATTTTGGGGGTGCATCACTAAGTGCAACAGGTATCGTATCAATCGGAGTTCTTTATGCATTTGTTGATTACTTGAACAGACTATTCCAGCCAATTACAGGTATTGTGAATCAGTTTTCAAGATTGGAGCTTGCAAGGGTTTCATCTGAGCGGGTCTTTCAATTATTAGACGAACCAGGAATAGAAGTAGAAGAACCGAAGCAGACAAAGATTAAAGGCGATGTAGCCTTTCGAGATGTGACATTTGCTTATAGTGAAGGAAAAGATGTGCTGAAAAACATCACATTTGAAGCCAGAAAAGGGCAAACAATCGCTCTTGTTGGTCACACAGGATCAGGGAAAAGTTCGATTATGAATTTGCTTCTTCGCTTTTATGACATTCATAAAGGAGACATTATGATTGATGGAGAAAGTATTTATCATCAATCGCGTCAAACACTTCGCAAACAAATGGGCATTGTGTTGCAAGATCCCTATTTATTTTCAGGAACGATTGCATCTAATGTCAGCTTAGGCAATGATGAGATTAGTCGTGAGACGATTGAATCTTCTTTGAAACAAGTAGGTGCAACAGAGCTACTTCAACATTTACCTGAGGGCTTTGATGAACCAGTTGTGGAAAAGGGGAGTACGTTATCTTCTGGTGAGCGTCAGTTGATTTCTTTTGCAAGGGCCCTAGCTTATGATCCAGCGATTTTGATTCTTGATGAAGCAACAGCCAATATTGATACAGAAACAGAAGCCATTATTCAGCGGGCGCTCGACATCGTGAAGGAAGGAAGAACAACATTTGTCATCGCCCACCGTTTATCAACGATTAAGAAGGCAGATCAAATTCTCGTTCTTGAGAAAGGAGAAATCATTGAACGGGGCGATCATGAAGAATTAATGAAAACAGATGGCGTATATGCCCAAATGTATGAACTGCAAAAAGGCACAGCCATGACAGGATAAGTAGAAAGGCTTGCGGGATTCATCTCCGCAAGCTTTTTGTATAAAGAGTAAAATAATAAGTGCGTCATTAGTAAGCAATGCCGACTCGTTGATGTAGGAACTCCTTTGAATTCAATTGCTGATATAAAAAATGAGCGGTATCTCCAACAGAAATCTGCTTCCCATCCATTGGGAGAAAATCTTTCTCATAACGATAAGATCGAGTAACTTCTCCATCAGGCAAGTAGGTTGGACAAATGATAGTCCAATCAAGGTCTGATGATTTCAGCATTTGATAGGTTTTCGCATGTTCCTTCGCGGCACGGGTAGTGCTCCGCCTTGATTCATTGGTCTCATAGCGGAAACGCTCTGGCGACTGTCTCGCTTGTAGAATTCCTGCTGTCCCAATCGTAATGATGCGTTTCGTGCCAGATGACTGCATGGCTTGTACAATGTGCTCCATAGAAACAGATAAAGTGTCATCTCCATCAGTTGACAGGCAACTAACCACAATATCAGCCCCTTTGATCGTAGCGAGCACATCCTCTTTCATTCTTGAATTACCGGTGACTTGAAACGAACCCGCAAGCATTCCTTCACGTTTTGTACGAATGAGTGAACGAACCAAATATCGTTCATCTAATTTAACAAAACGAAGAAATGCTTGTCCTACACGTCCATGACCACCGAAAAGAGCTATTTTCATCAGTTCGATCCCTCCACTACATACTATAAGTGAAAATAACTCGAAATGGTACAACTTTATATTAAGCTTTTCTTGTAAAGCTGAAAGGATCGGATGTTATGACCATATTCACATAATAAAGATACCCCGACAAATTGCAAAAGCTCAAAACTCATACCAGATAAAATGTCCACGAAGATCCGCCTCCTTTTATTCACATGATATGTAAAATGCGTCAAATGAGTGTGGGCGGAAAACGAAAAAGAAGGCACCTTAAGAGGTACCTTCTATGATCCATCATATGAAATTAAGCTTTTGTACCGCCAAGATTTTGCTGTGCATAAGATACAAGACGTTTTGTGATTTCTCCACCAACGGATCCGTTAGCACGAGAAGTCGTTTCAGGTCCGAGGTTGACACCGAACTCAGAAGCGATTTCGTATTTCATTTGATCGATTGCTTGTTGTGCACCAGGAACAACTAATTGGTTTGAACTTCTAGAATTAGCCATGATAATATTCTCCTTTTTGTATATGATATGGTTGGGTTTGCTGGAGTCGCACCAGCAAATGATGTTGCATCATTGCCACTTGGCGAAACCCAATGCTGTATCCGCTTTGTACTAAGTATTATGGTTGATTCATGAAAAAAACATACAAAAAAAGAACATGGTAAATGTTGTGTAGCTTTTATTGTTTCAACAAAAAAACATCACTCATGTGAGTGATGTTTTGCGATTATTCTGCGGAGCGAATGCGCTCTTCTGTTTCAATATCAAAGAAATGTGCTTTATTCATATCAATAGCAAGTGGGAGTGATTGTCCTGCTTGTATATCTGTGCGTGAATCAACCCGTGCAATAAAAGTTTGGCCGGCAATAGTGGAATAGAGCATCGTCTCAGCACCCATTAGCTCAGCAACTTCGATTGTAGCTTCAATTTTAGTACCTTCAGATGTATTAATGAAAATAGGCTCATCATGAATGTCTTCAGGGCGTATGCCGAGAATCACTTCCTTTCCAATATATCCTTTGCTTCGTAAAATCTTCATCTTTCCTTCAGGAATACGAATGTGAGTTTCACCAACGGCAATTGTTCCATCGGAGAGTTTACCTGTAAAGAAGTTCATCGCAGGTGAACCAATAAATCCACCAACAAATACATTTTCCGGATTTTCATACACGTCTTTTGGAGCACCGACCTGCTGAATAAAGCCATCTTTCATCACAACAAGTCTTGTTGCCATCGTCATTGCTTCGGTCTGATCATGTGTCACATAAATAAATGTCGTTTTTAGACGCTGATGTAGCTTAGAAATCTCAGCACGCATCTGTACGCGTAATTTAGCATCAAGGTTAGAAAGCGGTTCATCTAAAAGGAATACTTTCGCATCGCGTACAATTGCCCTTCCAAGAGCGACACGCTGTCTTTGTCCGCCTGATAAAGCTTTTGGCTTACGATCTAAATATTGTTCCAATCCTAAAATTCTGGCAGCATTACGAACACGCTCATCAATTTCAGTTTTAGGAAACTTTCTTAGTTTTAAGCCAAATGCCATATTATCATATACATTCATATGAGGATATAAGGCATAGTTTTGGAAAACCATTGCAATATCGCGATCCTTTGGCGCCACATCATTCATACGCTTGCCATCAAGAAGGAAATCACCTTGTGAAATTTCTTCCAAACCTGCAATCATTCGAAGAGTTGTTGATTTCCCACAACCTGATGGACCAACAAATACGATAAACTCTTGATCATGGATGTGCAGATTAAAATTATCAACAGCCGTTACTTTATTGTCGTACACCTTATAAATGTGGTCGAGCATAATTTCTGCCATAGTATTGCCTCCCAATCTTTAAGTGAAAGCGCTTTATTTATAGGTAAAGTGTATAAAAATTAAGAGGGCGATGTAAATAGACAACATGCACAACATCTGTTGAAGTTTTTTAGGCAAGGTGCTTTTGATTTTGTTTGTGATAGTTTGCTGTTAAGGGATTCGCTCATTTTTACACATTTAAAAGATTCATCATGAAATAAGCAGCAGAAGCCTCAGAAAAATGTCGAATGTCGATCCCTGTTCGCTCAATAAACTTGTCAATTCGATATTGGAGGCTATTCCGATGAACATATAACGCTTTTGCTGCTTGAGAAGCATTTAAATTACAGCGCATATATGTGCTGAGTGTATTGACAATATCCCGATCTGAAATCGCCTCTCTAAACGCATCTGAAATTGCTTCTGTGAGTTCATGACTATCGTAACAAGCAAGATACGGGAGGCTGAGATAAAAGGAAGAGACACCTGAACGTAATTTTCCTCGTTCTATTAGGCGCAAAAATAGTTGATTTTCTTTTAGCAGACGAGTTCTTAAATGATCATTCGGGACATGTAATTGACCTTGGAAAAAGATAGAGTCTGTTAAAAAGTCACTTGTAAAAGCGTGGGAAAGCTCTAATAAAATATCTTGCTGCCCATAATCTGACGAAACATTTGTTTGAATCATCATGGCAGATTCTGCACCTGTCCAAACAATCTGTGTACCTTCAAATACTCCGTTCACAGCCTCTTTAATTTGCTGTCTTTGCTCAGGCTGATGCTCCATTTTAAAATAATGTACTTGAACAGAATCAATGATCGGAAGCGATTTGTCTTCAAAAAGGTAGCTATACCAACTTTTTTCACAATCAGTTGCCAGCGTATTGAATGGATCAATTGGCTTCAAAAATGAATTCAAAAGGAGTGTTTCTCTATGTGTTAGTTGTGAGGGATCAACACCAAATACTTCACCCTGATCTGTTTGATACCAGAGAATATTTTCATCACTTGAAGGCTTTGTAATGATGTGTTGACCGTAAACAAGTTTTAACTTTTCTAGCATGATTGGACTCCTTAGGCAATTTAATCATAGACATGAAATAGCATTAATTCGTGGATTTCTTCTTTAAGCGATGGTTCTATATCATGAGGGGGGAGAACCGATCCCCATTCAATATCACCAGTTTTGTGGTAGACGCCCTCATAGTGAGCACCATTATGAAAAAATGAAATTCTCCAACCCGGCAATTGAGCTTTCTTAAAAAGCGGTTTCCATTGGAAATGAGTAATCATGCAGTCACTGCCTCCTTGATTTTATTCATTAAACAATAAAGAAAATCTAAAGTTTGAGAGCAAATGTTGACTTGGTCTTATTGTATCTTATCTTGATGAAAGAGCATAGTAGGACATAAATGGTTTAAAGTGAAAAAATGTGAAGAAGTCACCTATTTTAAATTTAAATTATCTAACGTTAAAATGGCTTCTTTCGATAAGAATGCAGCATATTCGACTGTTCTTTTAGTGGAGAGCCATTTGGCATTCTTTAAAGAAACATGTTCAAAAATGCCTCTTCCAGGTCGTGAATTGGCTTCAAACATCCAAATCGCTCCTGTGCGATCGATTCCAAGGTCAAAGCCTATTTCTCCAATAAGTCCAGATGCTTTTTCATCAATAACTTGACTGAGTAATAGAGCCGTACTCGCTAGATTATGATATATTTCCAAACGTTTTTGAGGGTCAGTGTACACTTCAGCTAATGTTTTTACAATCCCTCCGGATAAAACATGTGTTGTAATGCAGTTATCACCTGAAACTTTTGCAGCCACTGCTGTGATGGTCCACTTACCTTTGGTATTTTTGTTTGTATGAACACGGAAATCTAATGACCGATGATTGAGTTGTATCAACTCAATTCCTTGCTGGGCTATATATTCATGAATGTTGTTGTTTCTTTGAAAATCAGTAAAAAATTCTTCAATTGATTGATAATGAGAGCACATAGCAGAGCGGCTTTCTGTAGCACTTTCAAGAGAAAAGCCTACATCCTCTTTTTTTAATTGGTAAATGCCATTTCCAAAACTTCCATTCATCGGTTTTAAATAAATTACATCATGTAAGTGAAGAAGAGCTCCGATTTTACTAAGAGCATCTAAGTAATGCAATTGAAAGGAATGTGGTAGAAATGGAAGTGTACGTTCATCTGTTAATAGTTGTTCATGAATATTCCATTTATTAAAGAAATCAGGATTGAACCATGGGATATCATAATCGAACATCAGACGCCGCTTTGTTTCCTGCACTCGTGCAGATTGTTCGGTTTTTCGACTTGGAAGTCTGTCATATACAACGGTGGGGAGTGGCACTTCCTTATAAGTCCACTGCTGATCTTGTAAAAACAATCCTTCGACGACCCCTAATTCCCAATCAATTGAATGAGAACCAAATATATAAGTAAAGCCAAAATGCTTTTGGCATTCCGCTAGAAGATTGTTAAAAAAGTCAGTTCGTTTTCCTAATGGATCAGTAGATGCATGAAACCCTGCTGAAAAAATGCCAATGAGCGGACCAAAATAAAGAGTCTCATCATGAATAAACACATCTACTTTTGTTTGATGAGGGATGAGAAGTTGAAGATATAAATCTTTAGATAAAAGAATTGAATGACGTAACTGATCATCTAAAAAAGTGTTGCATTTCGCAGTTCGAGAGCCTAAAGCTACATAACATACTTCTGCTATTTGTTTTTTAAAGCCGACGGGTAGGTGAATTGTTTGTTCACTTTTTTGATGAATGCCGATCGAGTATCGCCTTTTGATCATGTTGAACCACCTTGTTTTCATTTATAGTGTTGAGACAACGATGCAGGATTGCGTTCACAATATCATTTTCTTTCTCTGGAAAGGCTTCTAAAAGTGAGGAACGTCCTGGCTTTGATATCACATTTGAAATGTAGAGCTGCCCTTCGTTTGTGTGGCAAATGTCTAAGGCGACCTCAAAGAGCAGTGGAAATTGAGTATTGAATAAGTCTAAAAATGCGGAACAGATGGTTGAAATATCATCGAGAAGAAGTTGCTTCAATTCAGGTTTTAACGATTTTAAGTAGTCATCAAAGCCTAGCATATGTTCAGTTATCTGTGAAATCATTAAAAAGTTCATTTGATTCTCTTTTTTTATGCATTTTCCGATGATGTCCCATTGATTTTGCTTATTTTTCATAAGAAAAATACGAATTTCAACAGACAAAAGATCATTTGTTTGAGATGAGTTTATAGATTGAATCATATAGCGGTTCAAATACTTTTTGCTCCAGCTCTCAAATAAAGATTGATTCGAGAAGGTCATTTCCTGCTTTTGTTTTTTTTGATAGAAGCAAGTAGTCAGTTTTTGCTGATCATTCATGTATATATAAATTGGCTTGGTTCCTAGTTCGTGAGAGAGCGGTTTAAGCATACATGCCGAATATTCTTTTAAATAAGCGACGATCACGGCAGAATCTTTTAATATTGAACACGTAGGTAAATAAGGACGTAAAGAATCATTTGTGTGAAGGTGTTGATATAATAACCACTTATTTGCTGGAAACCCAAGACTTAAAAATTGTGTTTTTGGGTACTTTTTTAACCAATCCATTATTGGTTTTGCTTTTTTAGAGACAGAGTTTTGTTGATATAGACAGCGGTCATAAATAAGGTTTGGGATTGAAAATTTTGCATGCTCAAAGTCGCCTTTCTCAGCAGAATATTGCCGGCCTTGAATGACATTTGAACCTGGCTGAAGATCGAGAGGAGTGAAACGCACAACTTCTATGCCAAAAGAGGCTGCGCTTTTGGCGAGTTTCACTGCAAAAGCCTCTTCATGCTTAGGAGAAATGGAAACAAAACCTAAAGTTGACATGGTGTAAAACCACCTTCTTTAAATTACTTGTTTTAACACATCAAAAAGACATTTTGTCTATTTTACATAAATCATGTACTCATTTATCATTACGACAGATAGCTTAGCCATATGTCATGTGTATCTGTTTCGATTTGCTTGCTCCTTTGACAACATCTATAATACGAATAGGAAAAAGCACATTTTAGAGTGACGACTGATTGAAAGGTAGATGACAATTTTGGATATACTCACAACTTTTATTTTTATGATTGTGATTGGTGCAGTAATAGGAGCGGCAACCAATCACTTAGCAATAAAAATGCTTTTTCGTCCGTACAAGCCATACTATTTATTTGGAAAACAACTACCCTTTACACCTGGGCTGATTCCAAAAAGAAGAAATGAAGTAGCAAAACAAGTTGGCGTTATGGTAATGGAGCATTTGCTTACACCTGAAGGAATTATAAAACGTTTTGACTCAAGAGAAGCGAGAGAACAATTATTAAAGTCAGCTCACCGATATATCGATAAAGGCTCCGAAATGGAGTTATCTGTGACAGCTTTATTGGACAGATTCGGCGTAACCGATGGAGCAACAAAAGCTGATAAATGGGTGAAGCAATGGACGGACGAGAAGTTACAGCATTTTTTAATGAAATATGACCATAAAACATTAGCAGAGCTGCTACCTGTTGAATTAGAAGAAAAATTGACAAATAAAATTCCTGATGTTGCCGATTATATTTTGGTGAGAGGTATAGGGTATTTTGAAAGTGCAGAGGGGAAAACGCGTCTCGGTAATATGATCGATGATTTCTTAAAAGAACGAGGAATGTTTGGCAGTATGATTCAAATGTTTCTTGGGAATTCGAGTTTAATTGATCGCGTACATCCAGAACTTATAAAATTTTTAAAAAATGAAGAAACAAAGCATTTTCTAACAGATTTACTTAGGAATGAATGGGACAAGGCAAAAAAGTATTCCTTACACGAGCTTGATGAAAAGTGGAATGCAAAGGAACTGTTGTTCAGTTTAAAAAGAGAGGTTCTTGTACATTTTTCTACTAAACCATTCTTTGATCAAACTGCGGGTTATTACGTGAAGGTTGTTTCTGATGATTTAAAAAACAAATATGCTCCGGTATTGATTGATAAAGGAATTGAAGCTCTTGCGCATGTATTAGATGGTTTATTAGCGAAGCTTCAATTTGAAGAAATCATTAAGGAACAAATAGAACATTTTCCACTAGAAAAAATGGAGGAGCTTGTTGTGAGCATCTCGAACAAAGAATTAAAGATGATTACTTTTTTAGGTGGATTATTGGGCGGAATGATTGGAGCCATTCAAGCCATTTTCGTCACTTTGTTTTAAAAAACAAAGGAAAATTGTATTTATTCTTTGTATATATGTGAAACAGTAGCCATAGTTTGTTATAGTGGAGTGGTGTCCGCCGATCATATCGGTGATAACGAACGGATAGAAAGGAGACATAACATGTCTGTAAATCTTTATGATGTCGCATATGACCTTGAAAAAGCACTACGTCATAGCGAAGAATATTCAACTTTAAGAAATCTTTATGATGAGGTTAATGCGGATGAATCATCCAAACGAATGTTTGAAAACTTCAGAGACGTTCAAGTGAATCTTCAACAAAAACAGATGACTGGACAGGAAATTACACAAGAAGAAATAGAACAAGCACAAAAAACAGTAGCACTTGTCCAACAACATGAAAAGATCTCTAAGCTAATGGAAGCTGAGCAACGTGTGAGTGTCCTCATTGGCGAAATGAATAAAATCATCATGAAGCCTCTTGAAGAGCTTTATGGAAATATTGAAGAAAACTAAAACAAAAAGGCGAGATCACTCGTCCTTTCAGATTATCGACAAAGGGCTAAAATGATGTTTATTTTAGCCCTTTGTCTTCTTTTCAGCGTGACCTGAAAACCCTTGAAGTCTAGGAAGGACGAGCACTGGAGCGGAGCGAATGTGAGATTCGTGAGCACAAGCGCGCAGACCTGACAACGAATGCGAGGGTTTGTCTGCACGCTGAAAGGGCGAGATCACTCGTCCTTTTTTTCTTGACTAATCAACAAAAAAATCATAAGAAAAAGACTTGTCGGAGATGAGAAATTCTGCGATAATATTTATTGAAAGTGCTTTCAATAAGTGCTTACGATGTAATGTTGGGTGCGTTCAAGGTGGGGGTTACGGCTTTTGGAGCCGAACAGGAGAGAAGCGTTTCTGGGAGAAAAACAAAGCATAAGGGGATCTTGATAAAGTAGTGCTTTGATAAACTTAAGTTTCATGATACTTAAGTTTAAGGGGAAAAAAGGGAACAAGACACTCCATTGATGCGCATCCAAAGAATACATAAGAGAAAAAAGCCTTGGGGTAGGCTTTTTTTATTTGATTTCTTTTTTACATTTAGAGCTTGAACTGCATGTTCTAAAGGATGGAGAAAGGGCATATCCTCATCTTAAGTACAGTCATCAAGAAGGGAGATGCCTCAGTGTCAAAACGATTACTTGCACTCAATATAGATGGAACGTTGCTTCGTTCCAACGGGAAAATTCATACAGCTACAAAGGAAGCTATAGAATATGTAAAGAAAAAAGGTGTGTATGTCACCATCGTGACAAATCGACATTTTCGATCAGCACAAAAAATTGCAAAGGCATTAAAAATTTCTTCTTCAACGCTTGTGACCCATAGTGGTGCATTTATTGCGGATAAACTCGACAAGCCTTTTTATGTAAAGAAACTCACCGAAGAGAAAACATTTAATATCGTTCAAATTCTTGAAAGCTATGATTGTAATGTGCGATTGCTACACGAGAAATTTTCAATAGGCAATCGTAAGAAAACAGAATCACAATTAGTAGGAAAAACACTTATTCATCCATCTGACCCGATTTTTTATCCTGTTCAATTTGTGGAATCACTAAGTGATATGCTGATGGATGAACCAATTAGTACACCGGTGATTGAAGTTTATTCTTCCGCAGAACTTCAATCTGACATTTATCAAACCATTAAACAGGCTTTTCCTACAATAGAACTGATAAAAATTAATAACGAAAAGATGAATATCGTTAGTAAAGGTGTTTCAAAGGAAGCAGGGCTATCTTTTTTAGCGGCAGAGTTAGGTTTAACATTGGAGGATACGGTCGTTATCGGACATGGAATAGATGACATCCCTATGCTTGAACTAGCTGGTCTAGGTGTTGCCATGGGTAATGCACCTAACGAAGTAAAACAAAAAGCCGATTGGGTGACAAGATCAAATGATGAGTTAGGCGTTGCATACATGATCAAAGAGTATTTCAGAATGCAGCAGCGAGAAGGGTTTCTGCACCAATTTGACATCAAAAGATAGATGGATAAAGACCCTTGCAATCTCTTGGTTGTCAGGGTCTTTGTCTATGTGCTTCATTGCTTTTCATGTATGAATTTTGTAAAATGAAACAAGTTTGAAGATAAAGGTGAGTTTATATGCGAATTTTAATAGAAGGGCTTTCAGATGATCGATTTCATCGACCGCTTGTCAATATTGCCAACCTGTTTTATGAGGACAGTGAGGTTGTGTTTGATACATCATCTGAAGCAGATATCGTCATTCATTTAAACTGGAAGGATATTGGGGGAGTTGTCGAAGCTTCTGGACATATTCCTCATTCTGAGATCAAAAGTCATTTCTCAAAGGAAATTCCTGCCGTTCTTAATGAAAAAGAACGATTGAAACAAACGAAACATATTGTGTCATATGTGTATTTAAATCTTCTTCAAGATCATTCTGGGATGATTCAGAAGTGGGGGATTCTCACAGGGATACGTCCAACGAAGCTGCTTCATAAAAAGCTAAGAGAAGGTATGAGCAAAGAAGAGGCGCATACAGAATTAAAACGTGATTATTTAATTCATGATGAGAAAATTGAGTTGATGCAGGAGATTGTGGATCGTCAATTAAATGCCATACCTGATCTGTATGATCTTCAGAAAGAAGTCAGCATTTACATCGGCATCCCATTTTGCCCTACCAAGTGTGCATACTGTACATTTCCAGCCTATGCGATACAGGGACAGGCTGGCCGAGTAGGTACTTTTTTGTGGGGGTTGCATTATGAGATGCAGCACATCGGTTCGTGGCTAAAAGAACATGGGATTAAGGTGACGACTGTTTATTTCGGTGGAGGGACTCCAACGAGTATTACGGCGGAAGAGATGGACTTATTATATGAAGAATTATATCGTTCTTTTCCAGATGTTAAAAACATTCGTGAAATCACAGTCGAAGCGGGAAGACCAGATACAATTACCCCGAAAAAATTAGAGGTGCTGAATCGCTACAATATTGACCGAATTAGTATTAACCCACAATCTTATGAAAATGAGACGTTAAAAGCGATCGGGCGGCATCATTCAGTGGAAGAAACCATTGAGAAATACCATTTATCAAGACAATATGGCATGCACAACATCAACATGGATTTAATCATTGGATTACCAGGTGAAGGGTTAAAGGAATTTCAGCATTCTTTGAATAAAACGGAGGAGCTGAACCCAGAGTCCTTAACTGTACACACACTGTCATTTAAAAGAGCATCTGAGATGACGAGAAATAAGGACAAGTACCAGGTTGCGAATCGAGATGAAATCACGCGTATGATGGATGAGGCGGTTCATTGGACAAAAGAACATCAATATTATCCTTACTATTTATATAGACAGAAAAACATTCTCGGTAACTTAGAAAATGTCGGGTATTCTCTAGAAGGAAAGGAAAGCCTGTACAATATCATGATTATGGAAGAAGTGCAGACGATTATTGGACTTGGGTGCGGAGCAGCAAGTAAATTTATTGATCCTCAATCGGGGAAAATCACACAATATGCCAATCCGAAGGACCCAAAATCATATAATGAACGTTTCAAGCATTACACAGAAGAGAAAATTAGTTTCCTCGAATCATTATATGTATCTAAAGTGTAAACACTGCGATGACGCAGTGTTTTTTTATTGGCAAAAGGGGTCTAGCAGGTGTCATAAAGCATTTCAACCAAATACCTTCATGGTTTAAGCACTATGAATCATTCATTGAGTGGGAGAGAGCGAACAATATTTCAAAGTAACAAATGATTTCAGACGTGTTTTTAAAGATCAACATGAGCACCATTTTTTACTTTAACAAACCTTGATCATGCACATGGAACAGGTGCTACGAATTTAAAATTATCGTCTTACCAAAATCAAATAATTCTTGGATCATTAAAAGCACCTATAGAAAAAACAAACAGCGTTTCAGCAATTTTTCTAAAGAAAATAAAAGGGACCCTGCGAATATGGGCCCCTTTTTTATAATTAGCTTGTGCTTTCCTTTTTGGCTTTTGGTTTTACGTCTGGTTTCCATTTGAATATTTTGTTCAACACATTGTAGATGCTCTTCGATTCTTTTGTGACGAACGGTCCTAAAATGGCTAATATGAGTACATATAAAGCGGCAAATGGCTTTAATGTTGCAGCAAGTCCACCTGCAATTCCTAACTCTGCGACAATGATTGAAAACTCACCTCTCGAGACGATTGTTAGTCCAATATTTGAGGAAGCTTTATGAGAAAAACCGGCTCTTCTGCCAGCAAACATTCCGGCTGTGAAGTTTCCGACTAAGGTAAGCACTACAGCACCAATGGCTAGCCAGAAAGCATCGCCTAACGTGAACGGGTCGATGCTCAGTCCAAAGCTGAAGAAGAACATTGCACCGAAGAAATCTCTAAATGGTACAACAAGGTGTTCAATTCGATCTGAGTGCTCGGTTTCAGAGAAAACAAGACCAAGCAAAAGTGCACCGATGGCTTCAGCTACATGGATCGTTTCTGAAAATCCAGCCACAAAGAATAACGCTGCGAAAATCACGATAATGAAAACCTCATTTGATCGAATATCGAAAATTTTATTTAATAATTTTGGCAGCTTTCTTGCAATGATGAAGAAGAGCATCATGTAACCAAACGCAATCAGAATAGACAGTAACGCCCCGCCGACAGACGTCGCGTCTCCAAGTACAAGTCCTGACACAACGGATAAATAAACAGCGAGGAAAATATCCTCGAACATAATAATCCCAAGGATTAATTCAGTTTCAGGATTGGCTGTACGTTTTAAATCCACAAGCACTTTTGCAACGATTGCGCTTGAAGAAATGGTGATGACACCCGCCATGATAAGTATCTCGAGGAAACCAAAGCCTGTGATAAATCCATACAGAAGACCTAAACTAAAGTTGATCAAAATATAGATGGATCCACCGACAGCGATCGACCTGCCTGATTTTATTAATTTACCAACAGAAAATTCAAGTCCAAGATAGAAAAGAAGGAAGAGCACACCCATTCTGCCAAAGAAAGAAATGATCTCTGTACTTTCAATAAATTTCAAATCAATCATACCGATGGTGGGAGCGTGAGGACCAACGATCATTCCGAGAACAATGAGAAACGGAATGATCGAGAATTTAATTTTATTGGCGATTAAGCTGGCAATGGCAATCAGAATAAGCGCAGTGCCAACCTCTAAGACTAAATGATCCATTCTCTAATCACTCTCCCCCTCTAGAAAGAAAATCACGAATTAACCGTTTCAAGTGTTTTCTTTCGCCTGAAATAACCATCGTATCATTTGCTTGGATGATGGAGTCGGCACCAGGGTTTAGCAATTTTTCATTTGTATGTTTAATAATCGCAATGACTGTTACTTCATAGTTTTGTCTGACATCTAAATCACCAAGAGTATGACCAACAGCCTTTGCTTCTTTTTCGACTTTAAACCATTTAATGACAAGGTCATTGAATGCCATTTCAATGCTTTCTAATGCTTGAGGCTTGTAAACCATTCCACCTATAATAGCAGCAATTTGACGAGACTCAGAATCATCGAGTGAAATCGTAGACAACACTTCTTCCGGATCATCATCGTCAAAACGATAAATTTCTCTTCTGCCATCATCGTGAATAACGATCGTCATCTTTTCTTTGTTTCTCGTTTCAATTTCAAATTTCTTTCCGATCCCTGGTAAATCATTTTCTTTAATATTCATTTTATCCCTCCGAAGAATATAGATTTAGCGTCATTCTTATTGTGTATCCGGATGTAAAAGCGGAATAAAATGAATTAGTCGAGGTAATTAGATTGGTATTTTATTGGGATCGCACACTTCATTTCCAAAAAGCAAAGATCGTTGGATAACGCCTTTGATTGATCGGCTTGTAATGAGATAGCCTTAGAGGCGATAAAAGATAATCCGTAGTTTTGCAAAATTGAAGAGGTGTATTGCTTTGGAAATGGAGGTGTTTTGACAGAGTCAATCTCTTCATCGTAAGTCGATAGAGAGATCATATTCGTCATAATCGTTTCAGCCTGAGAAGCAAAAACGACATTTGAAAAGGGAGAAAACATGACGATGAAACTAATCAACAAGCCAATGAACCATCTTGTCAAAAATCCTCCTCCTTTCAAATATTTTATATTTCTTCATTTACTATATAAAAATATATTTCTTGTTTCAACATTTATGCTTTTTTAGTATCAACTGATCTTGAAATTTTTATTGTCAGGAGACAAGGAATCAGGTCATTAAAGAGGGAAGTAGTCATTAACTCGCATAATAGAGGGGGATGGATGATGAAGTATATACAAATTAGGGAAAAAGGGTACGTATTTGAGATCGTATTGAACAGATCTGATGCGTACAATGCCTTTCATGAGGAGATGTTTGCTGAGTTTAGAGAGGCATGCGAATTGGCGTCTGACAGTGCTGCGACCATCGTCATTTTACGAGGAAACGGAAAGGGCTTCTCAGCTGGCGGAGATATTGGGATGATGCTTAGGCAACAAAGCGAAGAGGATTTTCATAGAGTGATGGATTTAATAGAGGGGATTACACTTAAACTTGCAGGGATGAAAAAATTGACCATCTCTCTTGTACATGGTGCAGCAGCAGGTCTCGCTTTTAGTTTTGCGCTAAGCTGTGACTATTTGTTTTTGCATAAGGATGCAAAGCTGGCGATGAATTTTAATGGGATTGGTCTAATTCCCGATGGTGGTGGTCACTTTTTCCTCACAAAAAGAGTAAGCGAACAGGTTGCAAAGCAACTTATTTGGAGCGGGAGAAAGGTATCCGCTAAAGAAGCACTCGAGTTACAACTAGCAGATGGGGTATTTGAACAAGAGACAGAAGCCTATCAAGAAGAATGTATCAAACCATTTTTACAAATGCCTATACACGCTTTTTTAGAAACAAAAATGCTCTACTATCAGCAAACCGAGGCTCAGCTACAAGCGATTTTGCGTCATGAACGTGATGCACAGGGGAGGCTCAGACAAAGTAAGGATCATCATGAAGGAATTCAGGCATTTATTGAAAAAAGACAGCCCATTTTCCAGAGATCCTAAAAATGAACCCAAAGAGCCGGTCGGAGCCGGCTTTTTATCGTTCAAATAAAATGAGCTTCCCAGCGTCATTGACAAGTCGATGAGAGTGCTTTTCATAGTGATGTTCTTTTAGCAAATCCAGTCCAATTTCTTTCGCCTTGTCATCATTTTCAGCAAGCACTTTATCGTTCATCAAGGTGTTGCCTGATGAATCAAACACTGTTAAAAAATACGTATTTGCCATGAATTTATTCCCCTTCCTCGTTCCTATCCTCATGTATTAGGCAATTTCTTTATCAAAACCTTCTTTTTAGAGAAAAATCGTTCCAAAATGTAGTTTTCTAAAATAAAGAGATAGAACGTGCATTCGTAAAAATGGCATGATAAAATATGGACAACAAAGAAAAGTACAAGGAGATATACGGTTGACTAAGCTAAATTTTATTCATGCTGCTGATCTTCATTTAGATAGCCCGTTCGTCGGCATGTCCCATGTGCCGAGTCAAATCTTTAAACGTTTAAAAGAAAGTACGTTTCAAAGTGCAAAAAAAATATTTGCTCTAGCAATTGAGAAGCAGGTTGACTTTGTTTTATTAAGCGGAGATGTATTTGATGAGGCAAATCGAAGCTTGAAGGCACAGTTTTTTTTAAGAAATCAATTTCTCAAGCTACAGCAACACGGAGTGAAAGTATTTCTGAGTTATGGAAACCATGATCATTTGGGCGGTGAATGGACGAAAGTCGAATGGCCTGAGAATGTGTATGTGTTTCCAGGTGGTATGCCAAGTGAACGCTCCTTTTACAAGGATGGTGTTCATGCAGCAAGCATTTATGGGTTTAGCTATGAGCAAAGGGCTGTCACTGAAAATATGGCGCTTCATTATGAGAAAACGACAGATGCTTTATTTCACATTGCAATGCTTCATGGCACACTATCTGGCATTGAAGGGCATGATGATTACTCGCCATTTCAGGTGCATCAGCTTCTTCAAAAAGATGTTGATTATTGGGCGCTCGGACACATACATAAACGCCAGATTATACACCACGATCCTTTGATTGTGTATCCTGGAAATACACAATCAAGGCATGTAAAAGAGACTGGTGAGAAAGGCTGTTACCTTGTGCAGTTAAAAAAGGATGAATCAGAGATTGCATTTATTCCTTGCTCAGATGTGATCTTTGATACGCTGTACATTGATGTATCCGATACTAAACATATAACACAGCTTGTGTCCCTCATTGATGCAAAAATAGATGAGCTCAAGCAAAACAATCTTGCATACTGCGTGAGGGTGAACTTGAACGGCGATGCACCTGCATACTTTGAGGAAGCATCCCTCGATGTCATGGAAGAGCTCCTAACTGTATTTCGCGAACAGGAGGAAGAAGAGGAGTGTTTTGTTTGGGTGACAGCCCTAGAGAACCTTACAAATACACAGGTCATATTACCAGATGATTCCTTTTTAAAAGAGCTCACGAAAGAAATTGAACAATTTAACGAGTATGATCAATTGCTTGAGCCAGTGAGGCGTCATCCGATATTTAGGAAAGCGGGTCCAATCTTAACAAAAGAAGATGAAAAGGACATCCAAGAAGAAGCGCAAAGACTATTAAATGAACAGCTAAGGCAGTTGTAAGAAAAGGAGAGGTTTCATGAAAATTATTTCACTGCACATTGCTCATTTCGGGAAATTTTCTAATCGAACCTTTCATTTTTCTGATGCTGATTTTCAGCTAGTTTACGGATTAAATGAATCAGGGAAAACGACATTAAAAGCATTTATCGAAGCGATGCTATTTGGCTTCCCTAAAAATAGCGTTTATAAGCCGAAAAACTCTGCGTTTTATGGAGGATCATTGACATTCGTTGACCACCAAGAAGGTGTGTTAAAAATAGAGCGGACGGC
The DNA here is from genome assembly GCF_050269555.1 of Bacillus sp. NPDC077027. Lineage (NCBI taxonomy): Bacteria > Bacillati > Bacillota > Bacilli > Caryophanales > Bacillaceae > Bacillus > Bacillus sp. NPDC077027. The sequence goes on from NZ_JBNNIO010000003.1 coordinate 116,189, forward strand.
TGAAAATAATGGAAAGGCAAAAGTTATTTTAGCAGATGGTGAGATAAAGGATGAATCCTATCTTCACACAGTATTAAAAGGGACTGATCGAAGGCTGTATCAATCGATATATTCATTTGATGTATTTGGCTTGCAAAATGCACATGAGTTAAATCAAGATCAAATAGGTGAGTTTTTGCTTTTTTCAAGCCTGTTTGGCTCAGATGCTGCCTCTAAAATGGATAGTCGTTTATTAAAGCAGCAAGAGGCATTATTTAAACCGAATGGGAGAAAGCCCGAACTAAATCAAGAGCTAGATCGCCTAAAAGACATTGCAACAAATTTGAAACAGGCAAAAACAAAAGAAGGACGTTATACCGAAAAATGGGATGAGCAAGTAAAATTAATTGAGCAGGTGAAAGATCTTCAGGAAGAAGCAGCGCATGTAGAAGCAAAGATTGACAAGGTGACGGAGCAGATTCGTTTGTATCCACTCATGCAACAAAAAGTGAATCTAAAAAAAGAACTGGCAGCGTACACTGGGCGAGTCAAACAATTTAAACAAGAGACGGTATATGAGCTTGATAAATTAGAATCACATGTACATCCGCAAAAAGCGCAATTGACCGCATTAAAACAAAAATTACAGCATTTGCAAACATCCTTCGATAAATTGAAACCATTATATGATGAAAATATTTTTGTAGAAATGAGAAGATTGATTGAAGCTTATCCAGACTTTGAACAAACAGAAAAAAGATTATCAGTATTGAGCTTGCAAGCAGATCCAATGGCGGAAAAGATAGAAGCTGTTTTTTTGAAATTGAAGCTTGGTGATCATCGAGATAGTGTAGAATTGGATGATTCACTTGATTTTGAGTGGGAACTAAAACAAGCTGTAGGACAATATCTCAGGTTACTAGATAAGAAGGTTCAGCTCGATGAACGATTTGATCATGCCCGCCATGAGCTTGAAGAAGCCGAAGCCATGTTGAGTGGTCTGAAAGAGCAAATGATACCTTATCTTGAAGAAGGACAATCGGGAGTAAGAACAGCAAAAGGAAGTAGAAAAGGTAGGAAGCACAGTGTATATCAAAAGTGGATGTTTCAGGTAGTGTTTGCATTAGATATCGCAATTCTGCTTGTCTTATTGTTCCTACAGCAGTGGTGGTTAACCGTCTTATTCACAGGTTTTTCTTTTCTCGTGTTATTTATTGTTTACCAATCTGTTAAACTTGTGCAAACGAGGGCAAATGATGTCTCTGAAGGATCAGAAGAGCTGAGAAGACAGTTCAGTTCTTCACAGATGCTTGTGAAGCAAAAAGAACTTTTCTATGAAAAGATCATACGTCAGTACGAAGAGTGGGAAAAAGAACTAGAACCGACTCAGCAGAAGCTAGAGCAAATGAGAATGGAGTTAGGGCTACAGACGGAACTTTCATACTTAGACGAGGCATTTCAATTGTTAAAGAAGCTCAAAAAGGACACTGTTACATATCAACAGATAAAAGAAGAAATAGTAGATATGGAGAAAAAAAAGAATCTCTATCTGGAAAGGGTGACTGCTTTACTTCATCACCTACAGATGGATGCAAAAGAAATATCACCAGTTATTTCACACTTTCAGCAGCTATTGAATGATGAAAACAATCGGCAGAAGACGTGCCAAGAATTGAATGTCTCAATTCAGCATACGAAAGAACAATTAGCAGAGCTGGAAGGGGAAGCACAGTATTATGAAAGAGAAATGAATCAGCTATTTGCCCATGTTCAAGCCGATTCAAAAGAAGATTTCTTAAAACTATCTCAATTGTCAAAGGAATATCGTGTTCAGCTCCATCAATTGCAACAAGTAAATGGAGAATTGAATCGAAGTGACTGCTTGATTGATGAATCTCTTTTATCAAATGGAATTGAACAGCTAAAACAAAAAAATGTTCGGGCAAAAGAGCGCTTAAAGGACATTCATGAAGATGTTGAGAAGAAACAGGAGGAACTTGCGGAGCTGTCTGTTGAAATCAGGCAGCTTGAGGCTTCAGGAACAGTATCTGATTTAACACATCAGCTTGGCGTAGATCAGGAACGTGTTAGACATCTGACGAAGAAATGGGCAGCTATTCAGCTTGTACGTACTGTTATCCATTCTAAGTTAAGTGAGCACAAAGAAACGAGATTACCAGCTCTCTTAAAGACCGCCTCCAGCTTTTTAAAACCATTGACTGATGACCGCTACACAGCTATTTATTTCTCAAAAGAAGATGATCGTTTAATCGTGGAAAGGTGTGATGATCAGTCCTTTCGTGCGGAGGAGTTGTCACAAGCGACATGTGAACAGCTTTATCTGTCCATACGATTTTCGTTAGCCTTGTCACATCAAAATGAATGTCATTTGCCATTTATGATGGATGACAGCTTTGTCCATTTTGATCACCGTCGGCTCAAACGAGTAATGGGCCTAATCAGCGAGTTGACCAAATCTGAAACACAACTATTTTATTTCACCTGTCACGAGTCGATGAAACAAACTACTTTAAAAGAGCAGATTACGAGTTTAACGGTTTGAATATTTTACAAATAATGACTTATGTTATACTGAAATGAAGCAGAAACATGGAAGGAGCTTTTATTGAATGGCTAAAAGGATTATGACCTATGATGTCGGCGAACAAGTTGACATGCACTTATTAATTAAATCATCTACAAAGGGCATTGCAAGTAACGGTAAACCATTCTTAACTTTAATTCTTCAGGATCAAAGCGGAGACATTGAGGCGAAGCTGTGGGATGCGAAGCAAAATGATGAACAAACATATGCACCACAAACAATTGTGAAGGTTGTTGGTGATATCCATCATTACCGTGGAAGAAATCAGCTAAAGCTTAGAAACATTCGCCCTGTTGCTGAAAATGAACAAATTCGTATTGATGACTTCCTTGAGACAGCTCCTATTCCAAAACATGACATGATGGATACGATTATGCAATATATATTTGATATGAAGAATCCAAACATTCAACGAGTGACAAGGCATTTATTAAAAAAATACGGAACAGAGTTTGCCGATTATCCAGCGGCAACTAAAAATCATCATGAATTTGTGTCTGGCCTTGCGTATCACGTTGTTTCCATGCTCCATCTCGCTAAGTCCGTTGTTGATTTGTATCCATCATTGGATCGCGATCTATTATATGCTGGCATTATTCTACATGACTTAGGAAAAGTAAAAGAACTTTCTGGTCCTGTATCTACTTCATATACAGTCGAAGGAAATTTAATCGGGCATATTTCGATTATGGTGACTGAGATTTCTAAAGCAGCGGAAGAGCTAGGCATTGAAGCAGAAGAAATCTTAATTCTTCAACATTTGGTGCTTAGTCATCATGGAAAAGGTGAGTGGGGCAGTCCTAAACCGCCAATGGTGAAAGAGGCTGAAATCCTTCATTACATTGATAACCTTGATGCTAAAATGAATATGATGGACCGAGCACTTGAACATGTAAAACCAGGAGAATATACAGAGCGGATTTTTGCACTTGAAAACCGTTCGTTTTACAAACCAACATTTCATCGCTAATGTAGGAAACGTCCCGCCGTTATGGTGGGGCGTTTTTTTGCATAACTTGTCTCTATATTGCATAAGCATAGTATGACAAATGATAGTGGATGATATAGACAAAACAAGGGAGGCGACTACTTGATGCTATTTTTTCCATGGTGGGTGTATTTGTGTATCATCGGGATTATCTTCAGTGCTTATAAGCTAATGACAACGGCAAAAGAAGAACAGGCGATTGATCAATCCTTTATCGAAAAAGAGGGAGAAATTTTTATCGAGCGTATGGAGCAAGAAAAGGAACGCAGGCGAGCAAACGAAAAAGCATTACAAGTCCATGAGACAGCTAGTGAGGATCATTCGATTGCATAAGAGAAACAGCCAGTAGCTGGTGCGCTGGCTATTTCTCTTTTTCTATTCATGAGGATCACAGCTAAAAAAACACCTCTACATGTTGTAAAGGTGTTTTCGTCATGATTATTGATTTGTGTCTGTTGGTGTTGTGCTTTCTGATTTCTCTTTGAACGTATCTTTAAGTTCTTTATCTTTTACTTTGACATCGGCTTCTTTCACAAGCTTGTTTAATACTGTTTGGACTTCAGTTGTATCAGCTTGTTTTTGCTCAATGAGTTCTTTTTTCAAGTCTGCTTTCATGTCATCGTATTTTCCACGTTCTTCTGTCTTTTTGATGATGTGGTAACCAAATTGAGATTTAACAGGGCTACTGATTTCATTTACTTTTAGTTTAAATGCAGCTTTACTGAAGTTCTCATCCATTTGACCTTCTTTCGCAAACCAACCTACATCTCCACCTTGAGCTGCTGATGCTGTATCAGTTGAATATTCTGTGACAAGGTCATCCCACTTGTCACCTTTATCCAATTTCTTTTCAACTTCTTCTGCTGTCTTTTTATCAGCAACTAAAATGTGGCTAGCACGAATTTTTCCTTTTAGATCATCGTAGTAAGCTTTTACGTCTTTATCAGTTACTTTGATATTTGCTTTGGCAGCCTTTTGTGTAAGTAGTTCATATTTGACTTGATCTCTGATATAGTCTTTTCCGAATTCATCTTGAAGTTGTTTTAATCTATCTTCTCCAAGTGATTTTTTGTATTCATCCATTTTTTTATCGATTTCTTTATCTGATACTTTATATTTGTCAGCAAGGACTTTTTGTTGAACAAGTAGGTTTAAAGCATCTCCACCAGCTTGTTTTTTCAATGTTGTATATAGTTCTCCTTTTGTGACATCTCCTGATTTAGTTGTTGCTATTACTTCTTTATCACCGCTACTGCAAGCTCCGAGAGTTAAAACACTTACAGCTGTGACAGCTGCTAAAGCCATTTTTTTCATTCAAGAAACACTCCTAATCTTTCCAATTTATTTAACTTGTATCATAACATATTGTGACACGCTGTAAAAAGAAATGCAAATGGAAGGGCATTCGTCTAGTCAAAAATTTTCAGGCAACATACACATATAGTGATCACAAAAAGGAGGCTGAAATATATGGGAGCAGGATATTCTAATGGATTTGCTTTATTGGTCGTGCTATTCATTTTGCTGATCATCGTTGGTGCAGCATATCTTTATTAATTAATCGCTGTTACAAAAAAAAGGGAGCCGTCCTGCTTAGAGGGGACGGTTCTTTTTTAAAACGATGACAGGTGCCTAAACGTTTTTGTTTTCTCTGCATACACTGAGGTTAGAACGGGAGTAGAAGTAGCAGGAGGTGTTTTTACATGGGTGGAGAAGTATTTGCTGGCGGTTTTGCACTAGTCGTCGTGTTATTCATCTTATTGATCATCATCGGTGCATCTTGGATTTACTAATATAAATGAAAACAAAAAGCTGCCATACTGGGCAGCTTTTGCTTTGTGCCTTAAACGGCAATTGTAATTTCAACAAAAGACGATATGAGTAAAATTAAAATCGATACATTGATAAAGCGAAACACCTTATCTTGCCTTTCTTCAGGAATCTCTCTGACAAGGCATAATGTATTAGTAAGCCTGTTTATTGAATAGACAATAAACGCGGCAAATACGATAAAGTAAAATAAAATTATCGGAGATCCCCCCTCTCTATGCTATTCCATACTACATTACCAAATTTTCTATGAAAAAGATAGAAGTTGGATTTAAAAACATGATTATGAAGGTGTTTGGTCAATTAAAATATCAAATTCGTCTTGGGCTTGGTCGATCACACATGCTCTAGGTGCTTTCAGTAGTTTCCAAGCAAATAAAAAGTCAGGCAAACAATAGCCTGCATGAATACTTGCGATCATGATGAAATAATGAGCATACATGGGCAATGCAATTCCTAAGCCAAAATAGACGGGTGATAATAAACAAAACGGGCTCAGAAGTGAGATGAGCATCATATTTTTTGGTACACGTTGCCAGCATCTTAGTTTTACGAAATCAATTTTTTTATTTTTTTTCATGACTGGAATGATGTGAATGACCCGATGAGCAAGCAGTGTAGCAAACATGAGCATAACAAATAATGGAGCGTTGTGACTGCTTAGCTTCGTGTCAGGATGAGTCAATTGAAAACATAAAAAAGCCAATATAAAAAAGAGTACAGTAAGACATATTGCTGAAATGATCATTCTAGTGTAACCATAATCCTTTTCTAGATTAATGGTCTTCCAACAATTCATTTTTCATCCTTCCAATCTTCATTCTAATTGAATATCTCAAGATAATTTACTCCTCCTACGAAGAAAAATCAATGGTTTTTATAAAAAAAAATAAATTGATGTGTAGGAGATAGAAATAGAGAGGAAACTTTGTATTTTTCAAGAAATTGAAGGGATGAGGAGGTTCGTCTCTATCTTCAATGAGCATTTTGGGCTAAAATAGAAGAACCAAGAGAAAGAGGGAACGTACATGAGTATTGAGGAACGAATGAGGCAGCTCGAATATCAAATGGAGCTTTTACTTGAAACGACAGATATGAGCCGTTATCCGTACTATGCGCTGCTGATCAGGCAACGTGTGACAAAAGATGAAGCGGAGGTTATCGCGCGTATTTGTGCTGAGCTTACAGAAGAAATGGACAAGCAAAAAGCACAAGGCTATGTCATGTTTGACGATCTCCTTGCGCTTTTTGCAGGACAACTCATTGAGAAGCTTGATGTTCATGAAACTATTTTTGCTCTTCATGATCAAGGTCTTTATGGGCCATTAATGAATGAATTTATAAAGATCATTAAACAATTTGATTTGTTTTAGCCGCTTTTTCTTCTGCTTCGCTTGAGTCCTCAAGTTCTTCGGGTTTTTTTGTGATTTTTCCGCGTTCATTTAAAAAGTCCTTCTCGATGTTTGAAAACGATTTCTCAAAAATCTCCATGAAGTCTCCACCATATACGTTTCGGATAATACACATCATTTCTAAAATTTCAGGGAACTTTCCGTAAATGTCATGTAATGGTTGTGCACCTTTAACGATGCCAGTTCTTGCCGGGTCAAAGTCTTCAAGTAGTTTATGGAATGTCTCTTCGCCCTTTGGCGTTAGCTCAATATACGTATTGCGTTTATCATTTAATTTTTTGGAAAATTTTAAAAATCCTCGTTCCTCCAATTTCTTGGAGAAATTAAACGCTGTTGATACATGCATGACGCCAAACTTCGCAATTTCTGATATTGAAGCTCCTTTTAACTGATATGCAATCCACAAAATATGATGTTCATTGATATTTAGGTTATACGGTTTGATCCACTGCTGCCAGTCTTTTTCAATGGATTTCCAAAGAGCTTTGCTCAATTGTGCCATTCTTTGACTGAATAAAAGTGCTTCTTTTACATCGAAAGGCTGTTCCGAATGATTCATCCATTTCACCTACTTCTCTTTTTCTTGTAATTCTATTATGCCAATAAAATAAAGATTAATAAAGCTGAAAATTCAAGATTTTTAAAAAGTCTTGAAAAACAGGTCTTTGATTACAAAAAAAGTGCGGAATACGCATCCCGCACACTTTTTTAAACGAATATTTCTTTGTGAGTATATTAGTTTTGTAAGGTTTTCTCCAATTGTTTCAATTTTTCTTCAATTTCTTGGATTTCTTTTTGCAGATCTTGCTGATGAGGTTTAATCTCTTCACGCCACTGTTTAATAGATGTTTGTAGTTCAGAGCTAACCTCTTTAATGACATCTGCACTATCTTTTGCACTTTCAATAATTTGGTCTATTAAAGCTTGACCATCATTTTTTAATTTCGTTAACGTATCTTCTAATTTGTCATAACTATTTTTCACTTTTCCGCGCAGGTCTTTTCCAGATGAAGGTGTTGTGAGTAGTATTGTTACAGTTCCAACAATACCGCCTACGAATAATCCTGTAAGTAAAGAACGTCCACTAGCCATTGTCATCACCTCTAGTCAAATTTTGCGTTTTCACATGGTTCTCATTCATCACGTTGTCAGCTTGAATGAACTTCCATACATAGCTTGCTTTATTTTAGCATACTTTTGAAGAAAAGGGAGGGGAGAAGGTTGTCTGTCGTTCTGTTTGTATTTACCTGTATAGGAGTTATATTCGCTGGAGGCTCTATCCATTATTTAAGGCAACTTGGCTATGCGGCATCATATCCACCGAAACATGTTTTAAGGCAAAAAGCGCTTGTTTGTGCAGCAGGTGCGGGGGTTACTTTAACCATTCTGCTACTCACTGCTTTTCTCATATAGGAACAGATAAAAAAACCTCTTCATCAAAAATGAAGAGGTTCGAAGGTTAGGCAATTTCAATTATTCTTGCACGCTTTAAGATCGATTGGGCAATCGGGAATACAAATAGCATGGCAATTGTATTAATGACAGTAGCAGGTAAGACAACCCCTGCAAGTAGTGCAGGAAATGCTACTGGTAATCCAGTAATCACTAAAGCGGCTGAAAGAAAAATCACGCCAGATACGATTGTTCCAATGGCTGTCAACACAGCCGAGAGAACAACTTTATTTTTAATCTTTTGGCAAGATAAGAAAAGTGCTAAGAAAATGAATGCTGTGACCGGTTTGTCGATCATATTTGGGATTTGCCCACCTGGAAATCCTGTCGTTAAGGCAGAAATGGCTCCAGTTACAAGGGCAATGACGATCACATGCTGTACCTTAGGGAATAATATAATGCTTAAAAACATCATAACCAGCATCATATCAGGTTTCATACCGAAAAAGATCGGCGGAAAGATGGTATGCAGAACGGCTCCCATTGCTGCAAGTAATGCCATAATAACTAATTCTTTTGTTTTCATTTCTATGCTCTCCTCTGCTAAGCTCTAGTATAGACTCTCCAATAATATGTCTGATCATTTATTGCAAGAGTCGTTTATCTATATATCTCATTATTATAACAAATTCATTTCATATTAGAAAAGTCTTTTTACTCATTTTCCTGCTGGAATTTTTTCATGAAGTCAGCAAGCTTTTGGCAGTTTTCGAGGGATACAGCGTTATAAATAGATGCTCTGCATCCACCGACTGAACGGTGTCCGCTCAAACCAACCATGTTTTCTTGTTTTGCTTGTGCAACAAACGATTTTGTTAAAGAGTCATCACGAAGTGTGAATGTAACATTCATATGAGAGCGGCTATCTTTTCGTGCATGTCCTTTGTAGAATCCAGCGCTTTGGTCAATTGTATCGTATAATAACGCTGCTTTTTTCTCATTGCGTTCTTCAGCAGCTTCTACCCCGCCCATTTTCTTCACATGCTCAAGTACAAGAGACAGCATGTAAATTGCAAATGTTGGAGGTGTATTGTAAAGAGAATTTGTTTTCACATGTGTTGAATATGTTAAGATTTTCGGTGTGTCACTTTTTTCTTTTTCAAGTAAACTTTTGCGTGCGATCACGATGGTAATTCCTGAAGGACCTAAGTTCTTTTGTGCCCCTGCATAAATGAAGTCAAATGAAGAGACGTCGATTTTTTTGCTTAGAATGTCGCTGGACATGTCAGCAATCAGTGGTAAAGACGTGTTCGGGAAAGTTTTCCACTGTGTGCCGAAAATCGTATTGTTGGATGTAATGTGCAAATAAGCACCATCTTTTAAGGTAGATGCATCAACATCAGGGATGTAGGTGTAATTGTCTTCTTTACTTGATGCCAAAATAGACGTGTTACCAAACAATGTTGCTTCTGATAATGCTTTTTCAGACCAAGCACCTGTTTGAATAAAGTGTGCTGTCTCACCTTCATGTAAGAAGTTCATTGGAATCATGGCAAACTGAAGACTTGCTCCACCTTGAAGGAAGAGAATTTCATAATCCTCTGGAATATTCATTAGCTCAATTAAAAGCGCTTTGGCTTTGTCATGTACTTCTTCATATTCACCGCTACGGTGAGAAAGCTCCATGACAGACATTCCAGTGCCCTTAAAATCAACAAGTTCTTCTTGTGCTTTTTGGAGCACTTCAAGCGGCAATGCCGCAGGTCCAGCATTAAAGTTCGTTGTTCGCTTCATCACTATCTCTCCCTATTTCTCGCGTTAATGTATCAAAAGATAAAACCATCCTATCACAAATTTGAATGAATGGCATGAAAAAATTGAATCGTCATAAAAATCTCAATTTTTCTGATAGAAGGAAGTGAAATGCTTTTTTTTTGACTGCGTCAGCGATGATTTTCTTCATGTTTAAATTGAAAAAACCTCATCATCATGATGAGGCAAGTCGTTCGCTAATAGCTGAAGAGATGTCTTTCAAATCCTCTGAGGAGTACTCATTTTGATGTGATTTCCACACAGCGCCAAAGCCGTCGCCTTTCCCGTAGCGAGGGATGATATGCATATGATAATGGAAAACAGATTGTCCCGCTTTTTCACCGTTATTGTTAAGCAGATTCAAGCCAATCGGTTCAAATTCATGTTTAATGGCTCTCGAAATCTTCGGGATTGCTTCAAAGTAATGCTTTGATACATCAGGTGTCATTTCATAAATGTTTTCTTTATGTACTTTCGGAATGACAAGGGTATGACCTTTTGTCACTTGACTAATATCAAGAAAAGCAAGGACATGCTCGTCTTCGTAAACTTTTGCACATGGAATCTCTCCATCGATAATTTTGCAAAATATGCAGTCGCTCACACTATTTCACTCCTATATCTTTTTCATTATCGTATCATAAAAAGTGCCAAAAAAGAAAACAGGACAAGCGAACTCTGAAAAGTCGCTCATCCTGCTAATGTAGAAGGTTTGCTGATATTTTTCAATCGTCTATGCCTTTTGATTACTTTATTTGTGGAAATAAAATAATCATGTGCCTAAAGTTTCTGCCGTAAACACCTCATTTGACGTTTTGGTTTGTCGTATACATATGTATACGACACAAAAATCAATAATCAGTGAAGCGAAAAACTAAGCGTAGGTTTCTGATGAAAAACCAACTTGTCATGCGGTTCTGTGCCTTTAACAAACACCTCATTTACGTATTGGTGATCAGCTACATCCTTCTACAACCATTAGGATGCCCTTCTCTGTGGATTGTATTCACCTATCTCTTACAGGTAATCATTTCAAATTACCATTCGTTTTTGATACTATAAAGGAAAAAAGAAAGAAAGGAACGAACAAATGTCCCTTCTAACAGTTAAAGGTCTAACGGGTGGATATACAAAGAACCCGGTACTAAAAAATATTTCATTTGAATTAGAAAGAAATCAAATTGTCGGCCTTATTGGTTTAAATGGAGCGGGAAAAAGTACAACGATCCGCCATATCATTGGTTTAATGAAACCACATAAAGGTGAAATTCAACTAAATGGTCAAACACTCCAAGAAGATCAAGAAGCATATCGTTCACAATTTACGTTTATTCCTGAAACGCCTGTGTTGTATGAAGAATTAACTTTAAAAGAGCATTTAGAGCTGACGGCAATGGCATATGGCTTATCAAAGGAAACATTAGAGGAACGATTACCCTCTTTATTAAAGGAATTTAGAATGGAGAAGCGACTTAAATGGTTTCCTGCCCATTTCTCAAAGGGAATGAAGCAGAAGGTCATGATTATGTGTGCGTTTTTAGTAGAGCCAGAATTATATATTATTGATGAGCCATTTTTGGGTCTTGATCCACTGGCCATTAATGCCCTTCTTGAACGCATGAATGCAGCGAAGAAAAAGGGATCAAGTGTCCTCATGTCTACGCACATTTTAGCGACGGCAGAACGATATTGTGACTCATTCATTATTTTGCATGAAGGAGAAATAAGAGCAAAGGGCACACTGGCTGAGCTAAGGGAACAATTTGGCATGAGGGATGCAACCCTTGATGATTTGTATTTAGAGCTGACAAAGGAAGAAAATTATGAGTAATACGTTATCTATTTGGAAATCTCGATTAGAAGAACATATTCAAGAAACGAGAAAATATTTAAAATACATGTTCAACGACCATCTTGTGCTTGTTCTTATTTTCTTTTTAGCAGGTGGTGCAAGTTGGTACAGCAAATGGCTCAAAGCCATTCCAACCGGTTTTCCGGCATTTTGGGTGATGGCCATCGTTTTTTCTTTTGTCTTGACGAGCTCTTATGTTCGTACACTCATTAAGGAAGCAGACCTTGTATTTTTATTGCCACTAGAGGTAAAGATGGAGCCATATGTTAAACAAGCCTTCCGTTTTAGTTATGTATCTCAACTGTTTCCACTTATTGCCGTAGCCATTATTGCTTTACCGCTTTACTCGGCTGTATCTGTAGGAGATATTTCGGTTTATTTATTTATCTTATTCCAATTGTTGATTTTGAAAGGATTAAACCTAGCGATTCAGTGGAGAGTGACTTATTTTCAAGGCAAACATGCGAGATGGTTTGATGTCTGCGTGAGATTTATCGTGAATACAGTCCTTGTTTATACCGTTTTACATGCAGATTACATCTACGCTATTGTCATCTATATTTTGTATGCGGTATACCTGATTTATTTAACTTCTGTGGTGAAAAAGCAGCCGTTTCAATGGGAGCTTCATATATCAGATGAATTAAAGCGTAAACAGCGTTTTTATCGACTTGCTAATTTATTTACTGATGTCCCGCACTTAAAAAAACAAGTGAAAAGGCGCGTGTATATGGATTGGCTATTGCAATTTGTTCCATATGATCAGCGAAAAACATTTTCTTACATGTATACAAGAGCATTTATTCGCTCGAATGATTATTTTGGACTTGTCATCAGATTAACCATTGTTTTCGCATTGATTGTCCTATACACCGGCGTGACAGGCTGGATTGGTTCGGTACTGGTTCTTTTCACAGTATTTATAACAGGGGTACAGCTTGTTCCGTTAACCAAACACTTTGCACATCTTTCCTTGCAGGAGCTTTATCCTGTGCCTCAAAAGGAAAAGAACCTTAGCTTTTTTGTTCTTGTTCGAAATGTTCTCATCATTCAGGCCGTCCTGCTTAGCCTGACTTTGCTCCCAGCAGGAGGAATCACAAATAGTGCCCTTGCACTCGCAGTCTCTTTCTTCTTTGTGTTTGTGCTTTTCAAGCCATACGTACAAGGAAGATTAAAAAAGTTGCGTTAATATGCACTCAGCCAAATGCATATTCGTAAGATGAGAAAGAGTCAAAAAGGGGGGAAGGGAATGGATGAAGCTGAACGGCTATTGTATGAAGAGGCTGTGTTATTTCAAACGAAGTTTTTGAGGAAGGCATCCAAAATGGAGCGTTTTTCCAAAGGTGTTCAACAGCAAGTGAATAGCCGTATTCCTGCCCGTTTTCATCAAGTGATCACAAATAGCGTGAAAGCAATGGTTGAAGCAACTGTTTCAGGCACACATTTGACATCATTTACAGTTTATGATGAACATTTATCTATTCCTGAACGGAATGAGTTAGCGAAAGAGAAAATAAACTATTATCAAAAGACAGCAGCTGTCGAAGGGATTGGAACAGGAGCCGGTGGAGTCTTGCTAGGAATTGCAGACTTTCCTCTTTTACTTAGTATTAAAATGAAATGTCTTTATGAGCTTGCCAGTATTTATGGCTTTGATTTATCAAAAAAAGATGAACGTCTATTTCTCCTCTGCATTTTTCAGCTTGCTTTCTCAAGCAACTCACATCGAAGAGATATTCTAAAGGTTATTGAAGAGTGGGACACGAGTCGGCATGAAATTGATTGGCATAACTTTCAACAAGAGTATCGAGATTATATTGACCTTGTGAAGCTATTCCAATTAATGCCTGTATTAGGCGCAGCCATTGGTGGTGTGGCAAATCATCAGTTAACAGGTCAACTTGGAGACGTAGCCCGCTATGTTTTTCATCTGAGATTATTAAAAGGAAAAGCCGCTCATGAATAACAGCGGCTTTTCCTTTTTTTATGAATTATATGAAAGAACAGCATTTGCTAATACTTTAGCGGCAATAGGCATGGCTTTTTCATTTATATCGAATTTCGGATGATGATGGGGGAAAGCATCTTCGTCCTTTTCAGGTTTGGCACCAGTGTAAAAGAACGTTCCCTTTACATGCTGCAAGTAGTAGGCAAAATCTTCTCCACCCATTTGTGTATCTGCTTCTTTTACAATCTCTACACCATCTGTTTTCTTAGCGATGTCTGCAATATATTTTGTTGGCTCAGGATGATTTTGGACTGCAGGATAGCCCCTCACATATTCATAGGCATACGTGGCATCGTGCATTTGGCAAACCCCTTTGACGACTTGTTCTATTTCATGTTCAATGACATTTCTAGCATTTTCATCAAAGGAACGGGCGGTTCCAGTGAGAACGGCTGAATCGGCGATCACATTAAATGCATTCTCTGCAACGAATCCCCCGACAGATACAACAGCCGAGTCAATTGGGTTTACCTTTCGGGCGACGACTTGTTGAAGGTTTGCCACAATCTGTGAACCAATCAAGACAGCGTCTTTTGTCAGGTGAGGCATTGCACCGTGCCCGCCTTTACCTTGAACCGTAATCGAGAAACGATCAGCGGCCGCCATGAAATTCCCGCTTTTGTAAAGTACTGTGCCATATGGGTCGGCTGACCATAGGTGTGTACCGAAAATGACGTCTACTCCATCTAAGCAACCATCTTCAATCATAGGCTTCGCTCCACCTGGAGCATATTCTTCAGCATGCTGGTGAATCAATACAATCCTTCCTTTTAGGTGCTCACGATGATCGTTTAAAATTTTTGCAAGAACAAGTAGCGTTGCTGTATGTCCATCGTGTCCACACGCATGCATGACACCAGGCTTAGTAGACCGATATGGAACATCTTTTTCATCTTGAATCGGCAAGGCATCGAAGTCTGCACGTAGAGCAATTGTAGGTCCTGATTCAGCTCCATCAATATATGCTAAAACGCCTTGACCACCAACATTCGTACGAGTCGGAATATTTAATTTTTCATAATAGCTAGCAATGAAGGCTGCTGTTTCAATTTCTTGAAAAGAAAGTTCAGGGTGCATATGAAGATGTCGTCTAATTTCCACCATTTCCTCATAATGTTCATCAAGTCGTTCAAAAATGCTTTTTTGTAAAGTCGGAAGCGCCACTTTGTCAATCCCCTCTCATCTTCTTTTTCTGATTGTATGGGAATTGTTAGAATCTTTCAACAGATGAGGGCTGAAATTGAACAAAAAAAGGGCATCTGCTTTCGGGCGAGAAGATAAAAAGACAGCATTTTACAAGTCATGATTGAAAGGATGGTAAGGAGATGCGTATGGGGACATGTCCGAATTGCTCAGAATCGTTTTCTTTTGTACAAAAGTTGCACCTATCTCATGTGAGAGTCACGCTTTGTCCAGCGTGTAAACATGAAATCAAGGAGACGTTTATCTCAAAAATCAGCTTTCTTTTTATTTGTGTGGTACCGCTTCTTTTGATTTTAATCCAAATGAAAGGTGCTACACCATTCGTGAAGTGGCCTATTTTGTTTGTATGGATTCTATTTAGCTTCTATATCATACAGCCAATGATTTATCGCTATGAAACGAGAAATAAAAGTTGAGATAAGATCTTTTCATGAAGCCCAGAGTGGGGGCTTTTTTTGTTAGAAAAGAAAAACCCGTCAGAGACGGGCGAACAGCTTTTAGTCACTTTCAACGGCATGATAGGACGTTAAATAGGCGGGGCGTGAGAAGATCGAGCCTGTATCCTCGTGTGGTTTGAAGAATGCTTCCGACTCTTGAAAGTCGTTAAACAGTTCTTCTGATGCCCAAAGGGTTAAAATAAGGTACACTTCTTCATTTTTTTGAGGTTTCAGCACACGTAATGCCTGAAAGCCAGGTTGATGTTCAGAGGCGTTTGTTTTTTTCTGATAGGTAGATTCAAACAGAGGTCTGCTTTCAAGTTTGACGGGGATATGATTTAAAGTAACAAAGCCAGATTGAACAAGCTCTCCTTTTGCATAAATTACATCATACGCATGTGGAGCCTTAAATACGGTATCACCTTCTGTTTCATGGAAAAGGGCAGCTTGGTCTTTTCCAATCATATAAAGCATGTTTTCGAGATGGTGTTTTTTTGCGATTTTTTGAAGGAAATCTGACGTTCCATATGTAATAAAGAAATTCATTTAAACCGCCTCCTGCTTGATAGTATAACAAAAGAATGATATATAATTCTTTTGTAGTCAATCCATAAAACATATTATGAAGCAATACATCCCATACTATCCGTATAAAGGAATGAGGTGACCTAATTTGAAGAAAAAGAAGATAATCATTCCATTAGTCATTGTAGTAAGTACTCTCTTGCTTTCATTTATTGGCTACCTGACCATTTTATTTTTAGGACATTATGTCATAGATGAAAAGAAGTTAGTGTTTCATGCTTCATCAAAGATTATTGATCGGAATGGTAAAGAATTAACGAGCATGTATTCAGAGAATCGTGACCCTATTTCATTAAAAGAAGTTCCTGATAAGGTGGCAAAAGCATTTGTAGCAGTGGAAGATAAACGTTTTTACGAACATCACGGCATTGATGCACAAGCAGTCAGCAGGGCTATTTATAGAGATATTTTAGCTGGTGGTAAGGTAGAAGGCGGTAGTACGATTACACAACAGCTCGCAAAAAATATTTTCTTAACGAATGATAAAACGTTTCTTCGTAAAACAAAAGAAGTGATCATTGCGATTAATTTGGAACGAGATTATACAAAGGACAAACTGCTCGAAATGTATCTCAATCAGCTTTATTTCGGTCATGGATTATATGGCATTCAAGCGGCAGCCAACTATTATTTTGATAAGGATGTACAGGATTTGACAGTAAGTGAAGGAGCAACACTCGCTGCAATTCCAAAAGCACCATCGAATTACTCTCCTGTATTTCATCCAGATAAAAATAAACAAAGACGTGATACGATCTTAAATTTAATGAATGATCAAGGCTATTTAAACTCTACAGAAACGGTTGAAGCCAAAGGGAGAACTCTTGGTCTTCATATCAAAAAAAAATCGGCGACTCCTTGGTTTGACAGCTATGTCGATCTCATCATTAAAGAAGCAGAAGCTGATTACTCCATCTCGCATGAACAGCTCTTACAAGGTGGTTATACAATTACGGTACCAATTGATATGAAACTGCAAAAAGCTACTTATGATTTAATGAAAGACAGCCGTTATTTCCCGGGAAAAAGCGGTGAACCAGAGGGGAGTGCAGTCTTCATTAACAATGAGACAGGTGGTGTAAAAGCTGCCATTGGTGGTCGGAATTATCAAGCAAGGGGCTATAACAGGGTAACGGCTGTTAGACAGCCAGGATCAGTTTTTAAGCCGATTGCTGTTTACGGTCCAGCGATGCAAGAGAAAAAATTTAAGCCTTACTCATTGCTCGAAGATAAAGAAGAAAGCTATAACGGCTATACCCCGAAAAATTACGATGGACAATATGAAGGGCAAGTGACCATGGTAGATGCATTAATGAAAAGCAAAAATACGTCTGCTGTTTGGACGCTCAATCAAATTGGAATTGATACATCTAAGTCTTATTTGGGAAAGGTAGGCATTGATATTCCGGATGACGGGCTTGCATTGGCACTTGGTGGATTGGAAAAAGGAGTGTCTCCCTTGCAGATAGCAGGTTCTTTCCATACTTTTGCGAATGAAGGTGAATATAAAAAACCATTTTTCATTACGAAAATTTCAAACGAAGACGGGGACACCATTGAAAAAAACAAAGCCAAAAATGAACGTGTGTATAGTGTGCAAAATGCTTGGAATATGACAAGAATGCTTGAACAGGTTGTAAAAGGTGGAACGGCTCAAAGCGGTTCTTATGCTGGAGACTTGGCGGGGAAAACTGGTACAACAACTTATTCTGGCGTGAAAGGTGCTACAAAGGATGCATGGTTTGCAGGATACACACCAAGTACCACAGGGACGATTTGGATGGGATATGACAAAACAGACAACAGTCACTACTTAACAGGTGGTAGTCAATATCCAGTGAGACTTTTCAAAGATATCTTAACAAAGGCACAGATTACTCAAGAGACGTTTGAGAAGCCTGCTGGCATTAAGGAATTACAGTCTCCAATTCGCTTGTCACCATTAACCGGCTTTAAAGCCAGCTATGTGTTTAAGATGAAAGGGCTTTTTACATTAGAGCTTTCTTGGGATGAGCAAGAGGATAAACGAACTGAGTATCGAATCTACGAGAAGAGGAATGACAACGAAACGCTCATAGACACAGTAACAGGTACAAACAGCTATAGCTTGCCCTATGCCAATATTTTTTCGGATGTTCAATACAGGGTCGTTCCTTATAATACACAGACGAAAGAAGAGGGAGAAGGCAGTTCTTATGTCAAGCCAGAGGTTTTTTCGCAATAATATTCGGCGATTTTTTGAACAATGAGCTACTTTGGTATACCACTCCATAAAAAAACGGTATAGTAAAATCAGTGTTTGAGCCTTGTGCAAAAGAGCGTAAGGTGAAAGGTGGAATGACAGGTTATGGGAAAATCTGCAACTTTTAATGATACATTCATAAAAGCATGCAAAGGGGAAAAAACAGATCATGTGCCTGTATGGTATATGAGGCAGGCTGGACGTTCACAGCCTGAATATCGTGCATTAAAGGAAAAGTACGGTTTATTTGAAATTACGCATCAGCCAGAACTGTGTGCCTATGTCACTAGGCTTCCAGTTGAACAGTATGGTGTAGATGCGGCCATTTTATATAAAGATATTATGACTCCTCTTCCAGCTATCGGAGTGAATGTCGAAATTAAAAACGGCATTGGCCCAGTGATAGATCAGCCGATTAGAACAAAGGGAGATATTGAGCGTTTAGGTGAGCTGAATCCAGAAGAGCATATTCCGTATGTGCTTGAAACAATCAAGCTCTTAACGACAGAGCAGTTAAATGTGCCACTGATCGGTTTTGCAGGTGCACCATTTACGATGGCAAGCTATATGATCGAAGGTGGACCATCGAAGAACTACCATAAAACAAAAGCGCTTATGTATAGTGATACAGCTACTTGGACGGTACTTATGGATAAGCTTGCTGATATGACGATTACGTATATTCGATCACAAATTAAAGCAGGCGTTCGCGCGATTCAAATCTTTGACTCGTGGGTTGGCGCTCTTAATGCAGCGGATTATCGTACATTTATTAAGCCCGTCATGCAACGAATTTTCACAGAGCTGAAGTCAGAGAATGTGCCAATGATCATGTATGGTGTAGGAGCACGTCATCTTGCAAAGGATTGGCATGACCTACCGATTGATGTAGTTGGACTTGATTGGCGTATGAGTGTTGATGAAGCAAGAGCGGAAGGACTAACGAAAACACTACAAGGAAACTTAGATCCGTCGATTTTGCTTGCTCCATGGGAGATCATCGAAGCAAGAGCGAAGGACATCTTGGACCAAGGCATGAAGTCAGATCACTTCTTATTTAATTTAGGTCATGGTGTTTTTCCAGAGGTATCACCAGATACACTGAAAAAGCTGACTGATTTTATTCATGACTATTCAGCCACTAAAAAAAAGCTGTCCATCTAAACAATCTCTAAAGATCTGAAGGAGTGTTACTTGTGGTGAAAAAGAAAATTGGATTACTTGTCATGGCATACGGAACGCCATATACAGAAGACGATATTGAGCGTTACTATACACATATTCGTAGAGGCAGGAAGCCAGAGCCTGAAATGCTCCAAGATTTAAAAGATCGTTACAAAGCAATTGGCGGTATTTCTCCTCTGTCAAAAATCACAGAGGAACAAGCACATGGCTTATGTGACCGTTTAAATGAAATACAGAATGATGTAGAGTTTAAGGTATACATCGGTCTAAAGCATATTGAGCCATTTATTGAAGATGCGGTAGCCCAGATGCACAAAGACGGGATGACAGAGGCAGTGAGCATTGTGTTAGCACCTCATTTCTCCACGTTTAGTGTGAAATCTTATAATAAAAGGGCTCAAGAAGAGGCAGACAAGCTTGGGGGCTTGCACATCACATCGGTTGAAAGCTGGTACGATGAACCGAAGTTTGTGGACTATTGGGTAAAGCAAGTCAAAAACACTTATGCATCCATGAGTGATGAAGAAAGAGAAAAAGCAGTGCTCATTGTTTCTGCTCACAGCTTACCTGAAAAAATTATTGCAGTAGGTGATCCATATCCTGATCAGCTTGCTGAATCTGCGAAACTTATTGCAGAAGGAGCAGCTATTAAGAATTACGAAATCGGCTGGCAAAGTGAAGGTAATACACCTGACCCATGGCTTGGCCCAGACGTACAAGATTTAACACGAGCTTTATTTGAACAAAAAGGCTATCAGACATTTGTCTATGTTCCAGTTGGTTTTGTAGCGGATCATCTTGAGGTCCTTTATGACAATGACTATGAATGTAAGGTCGTGACAGATGAAATCGGTGCAACCTATTATCGTCCTGAAATGCCAAATGCAAAGCCAGCATTCATTGATGCACTCGCAACTGTTGTTTTAAAGAAGTTTCAAGAAAAATAAGTAATCATATAAAAGAAGGCGATCATATGCATGACAAACAAAAACACCTTGTCATCATTGGCGGTGGCATTACTGGTTTAGCCGCCGCCTTCTATTTGGAAAAAGAAATTGAAGACAAAGGGCTTTCTTTAAACATAACTCTTGTTGAAGCAAGTCCACGGTTAGGTGGAAAAATACAAACATTATATAAAGATGGTTACATCATAGAACGTGGTCCAGACTCTTTTTTAGAAAGAAAAGCAAGTGGCCCGCAGCTAGCAAGGGATGTAGGACTGTCAGATCAGCTTGTCAACAATAAGGCAGGTCAGGCTTATGTGCTAGTCAAAGAAACACTTCATCCGATGCCAAAGGGAGCGGTCATGGGCATTCCGACACAAATTACGCCATTTGTGACAACAGGTCTTTTTTCATTCGCAGGAAAGGCAAGAGCAGCTATGGACTTTGTGATGCCGAGAAGTAAGCAAGTCGAAGATCAATCACTCGGTGAATTTTTCAGAAGACGTGTTGGTGATGAGGTTGTGGAAAATTTGATTGAACCGCTTTTATCTGGCATCTATGCGGGAGATATTGATCGGCTTAGCTTAATGTCTACTTTTCCACAATTCTACCAAACAGAGCAAAAGCATCGTAGCTTGATTCTCGGAATGAAAAAATCCCAACAAACTGCAAAAGCGCAGCAAATAACAGCGAAAAAGCAAGGGCAGTTCCAAACCATTAATCAAGGCTTGCAAGCACTTGTAGAAGCAATAGAAAAAAAGCTGAAGCTGACAAAGATTTATAAAGGAACAAAGGTCACTCAAATTGAAAGATCTGAGCAGGGCTATGACATTCAGCTTGATAACGGTGGAACACTTTACGCTGATTCAGCAATCGTGACAACACCGCATCAATCCATTTATTCTATGTTTCCTAAAGAAGCAGGTCTCGACTATTTACGTGAAATGACTTCAACTTCTGTGGCAACGGTCGCTCTTGGCTTTCAAGACGAAGACGTTCATATTGATAAAGAGGGAACAGGATTTGTCATTTCAAGAAATAGCGACTTTTCTATTACGGCGTGTACATGGACCGATAAGAAATGGCCACATACCGCTCCAAAAGGTAAAACTCTGCTACGAGCTTACGTTGGCAAATCTGGGGATGAATCAATTGTTGAGCAATCAGATAGCGAAATTGTAAAGATCGTACTGGATGATTTGAAGAAAATGATGGATATTAAAGCAGACCCAGAATTCACGACAGTTACTCGATGGAAAACAAGTATGCCTCAATATCACGTTGGGCATCAACAAACAATGATAAAAATGAAAAATGCGTTTATGCAATCATACCCTGGCATTTATATCACAGGTGCTTCCTTTGAAGGAGTTGGCATCCCTGATTGTATTGATCAAGGGAAAAAAGCCATCAAGGATGCGTTATCGTACCTGTCAAGCTAAAGTGAAAACTCCCTTCTCATCGCGAGGAGGGAGTTTTTTTGCACTGTATATGTAAGCATTGAAGAGAAAAATAAAACAAAACCGTTGCATAAAAAAAAAGGATGTGTTATATTACTCCCTGTACTTAATGACCGAAACGTTCAAATAGTCATTTCAGGAGTGAGAATGATGAGTGTTGATAGAAGACAAATGATTCTAGATGGGGCAACCAAAGCTTTTACCCAATTTGGTTATAAAGCAACAACGATGGACCTTGTGGCAAAACTTGCGAACGTGGGGAAGGGAACGATTTACACCTTTTTCAAAAACAAAGAAGAGCTGTTTGATGAAATCTTTACCTCTTTATTAAAAGAGATGAGACAAATAGCTGATGAGGCAATAGATGAGGAGAAGAGTTTTTCTGAAAATCTTCACCAAGCCTTATTTGCGATTTTAGAATTTAGAAAAAACCACCAGCTAACAATCAAAATTTTTCAGGAAAATACCGAGCTGGGCACGTCCGCTGTAAAAGAAATGATCGAAAAAATGGAGCAAATGATCATTCACTATATTCACACAAAAGTGAAAGAAGCGATGGACAAAGGCGACATTAAACAGTGTGACCCTGAATTAACGGCGTTTGTGATGGTGAAACTATACATTGCTTTAATATTTGATTGGGAAAAGAGATACGAACCTTTATCAAAAGAAACAGTGGCTGAATCTCTTGAGCTTTATGTATTAAAAGGACTTTCTGCAACAAATTAATTTTTTTAAGGTCAAGTGACTAAATTCCATATTTAGTCATTCATCAATAGGAGGAAACAGCAATGAACTTACTTCGGAATCAATGGAAAGACATCGCCACAAATAAAAAACTGCTGATCCCGATTTTCGCTGTATTATTTATTCCACTGATCTATAGTGGCGTATTTTTAAAGGCATATTGGGATCCATATGGTACAGTGGATCAATTGCCTGTAGCAGTTGTTAATTTGGATGAGGGCAGTAATTACGATGGCAAGACCCTTCAAGTCGGAGATGATTTAGTCAATGAACTGAAGAAAAAGGATAGCTTCCAATGGCACTTTGTCGATGAGAAGAAAGCGATAACGGGTCTAAATAACGAAAAATATTACCTTGTCGTAGAGATTCCAAAAGACTTTTCGAAAAATGCCAGTACAGTCTTAGATCAACATCCGAAAAAATCAAATCTAAAATATTATACGAATCCTGGCGCAAACTACGCTGGATCACAAATTGCGAATAATGCCATTATCAAATTAAAAGATTCAGTTTCAAAAGAAGTCACAAAAAATTATGCAGAAGTGATCTTTGACAATTTTAAAAAGGTCGCCAAAGGACTTGATCAAGCAAGTGATGGTGCCAAAAAAATTGACAATGGCACAAAGAATGCAAAAGACGGAAGTAAGAAGCTAAAAGACAATCTCGCCAAACTTGCAGAAGGTACATTAACTTATAGTGAGGGCGTTCATCAATTTTCAGGGAAAATGAGCCAATTAAACACAGGTGTTCAAACACTTGATAGTGGACTTGGGCAGCTTCTGACAGGTTATCAAACAATAGATGCTAAATTTAGTGAGCTTGGTACTGGAATTGATACATTAACTTCAGGACTAAACACAAGCCTGCAAGGCCATCAAAAACTTGCAGAAAAAATGCCTGCATTTACAGCAGGTGTGGAACAGCTAAACAACAAGGCACAATCGTTCTCTGAAAAATTAGCCCAAGTGGAGAGTGCATTATCCTCTGAGGAATTTGCTAACCTTGAGAAATTTGGCACAAAGATCGACCAAGTGAAAAATGATGCAAAAGCACTCAATACGAAGCTCGCCTCATTGCAACAATCGATTTCAAATCGTGATGAAAAAGTGAAAAGCATCATTCAAAATAGCGCTATGACGGATGAGGAAAAACAAGCAGCGATCGAGCAAATGGATAGCTTACCAAAAATTGAGCTTCCTGACTTATCAGGCCTCCAACAAAGTTTAAGTGCTCTTGATCAACTACCTGATGCGAGTGATATCAGTTCGGCTGTCGCTTCAGCTAAAGCGCAGTTGCAACAGTTGAAACAGTTGCCGCAGAAAACAGAGCAGCTTTATACATCTACTGTCGCCATCCAAAATGCAATTGATCAAATGACTGAGGGAACAAGTAAGCTTTATCAAGGCGCCCTTCAGGTTCAAACTGGTCAAAGTAAGCTACAGGAAGGTTTACAGACTGCAAATGGAAAGCTGGAAACAGCGAAAAGCGGTGCAGATAAGCTAGCGAGTGGATCTAGTCAGCTAAGTGCTGCATTAAACAAGCTAGAAAGCGGATCAGCTAATATTCAAAGCAATACTTCTAAGCTTGCAGAAGGTTCAAAATCACTTGACGAAGGCTTAGGAGATTTAAAGAGCGGTACAGGTAAACTTTCGAATAAATTGAAAAGCGCCGCAGATGAAACAGGAGAAATCGACCCTGGACAGGAGAACTACAACATGATTGCCAGCCCTGTCAAAACTGAAAATGATACAGCGAAGAAAATCGACAATTATGGAACTGGTTTAACACCATATATCTTATCGATGGGCCTATTTGTAGGAGCATTAATGCTGACAGTAGTCTTCCCATTGAAAGACCCATCTGGACAGCCTAGAAATGCATTTGAATGGTTTGTCAGCAAATTTAGTGTTCTCATGTTTGTTGGCATTCTACAAGCTGTGATTGCTAGTTCTGTGCTCATCTATGGACTTGGACTGGAAGTTGAAAGCATATGGCGTTTCTATCTATTTGCCATCATTGTAAGCTTGACATTCCTTTCTATCATTCAGCTTCTTGCTACCACGATGGGCAATCCCGGACGCTTTATTGCAGTGATTATTTTGGTACTTCAGCTTGCGGCTAGTGCAGGAACATTCCCGCTTGAGCTTGTACCGAAGTTTTTCCAAATCATACACAACCTACTTCCGATGACATATACAATCAATGGATTTAGAAACATTATTGCAAGTGGAGATGACAGCTATTTATGGCATCAAGCGACCGTACTTGGTATCGTTGCAATTGTCATGATGGCAGCTACAACTTTGTATTTCGCTTGGAATATGAAAAAAATGAATCAAGACGAAGCGTAAAAACGAAATCCTTTCTCTCGTGTAGAGAAAGGTTTTTTTCGCCAAATTGGACATGTTTTACTGGAAGAGATATATTTTAAGAATAGATTCTGATTAAAGAATCAGCTCAAATGAGCTTTTGACGAAGGAGGATGAACCTTGTGGCAACTGAAGTAAATGAAACCATTCAACTCATTAAAAAGCTAGTCTCAATCCCAAGTCCTTCGGGAAATACTGAGAAGGTGATCGGTTTTGTAGAGAGTCTCTTTAATGATTGGAATGTGGAAACGAAGCGAAATCGAAAGGGTGGCTTAATTGCTACGATCAAAGGGGATAACGACAAAAATCACCGTATGCTAACAGCACATGTTGATACGCTTGGTGCCATGGTGAAGGAAATTAAATCAAATGGTCGCATCCGCCTTGCTTTAATAGGTGGATTTCAATATCACTCAATTGAAGGTGAATACTGTGAAATTGAAACAGTTTCTGGACGTACATATAGTGGAACGATCTTAATGCATCAAACTTCTGTTCATGTGTATGAGGATGCGGGGAAAGCAAAACGAAATCAAGAAAACATGGAGGTTCGTCTCGATGAAAAAGTCCACAATGCTGAGGATGTAAAGGCACTTGGTATTCAGGTTGGTGACTTCATATCATTTGATCCAAGAGTCGAGGTGACACCATCTGGTTTTATAAAATCAAGACATTTAGATGATAAGGCAAGTGTGGCATTGTTACTCCGTCTTATCCATCGTATACAAACAGAAAACATCTCTTTGCCGCACACCACACATTTTCTTATCTCAAACAATGAAGAAATTGGTTATGGTGGCAACTCTAATATTCCTGAAGAGACTGTCGAATATTTAGCGGTGGATATGGGGGCAATTGGAGATGGTCAATCAACTGATGAATATAGTGTGTCCATTTGTGTTAAAGATTCAAGTGGTCCCTATCATTATGGATTGAGAAAACACTTAGCGGCTCTAGCAGAAGATAATGCCATTGAGTATCAGCTTGATATTTATCCTTATTACGGCTCGGATGCTTCAGCTGCCATACGTGCAGGCCATGACATCATACATGGACTGATTGGACCTGGGATTGATGCATCACACGCTTTTGAAAGAACACATCAACTTTCACTTAAGCATACCGCAAATCTCCTTTATCACTATGTAAAATCAAATTTGATTTCATAACGCAAAAAAGAACCCAAATAGGGTTCTTTTTGTCATTAGCTTGAAAGCTGTGTTGGCTCTAATGTGTCTTGTCCAGTCATGACACGATGACCTTTTTCAGAATCATATTGTCCTTCCCATTTAGACATCACGACAGCGGCAAGTGCATTTCCTGTCAGATTGACAACGGTTCTAGCCATGTCCATGATTCGATCAACACCAGCAATAAAGGCAAGACCTTCAGCTGGAACACCAATTGTCCCTAATGTGGCAAGAAGGACTACAAATGATGTACCTGGTACAGCAGCCATTCCTTTTGAAGTAACCATCAATACAAGAACTAGCGTCAGTTGCTGTACAATTGTTAAATCAATGCCATACACTTGTGCAAGGAAAAGAGCAGCGATGGCCTGATACAAGACAGAACCATCTAAATTAAACGTATAACCGATCGGAATAACGAAAGAGACGATTCCTTTTGGGCAACCAATTCTCTCCATTTTATCCATTACACGAGGCAATACCGTTTCAGAACTGGACGTACTGAAGGCTAGAAGCATTTCATCTTTCATATAAGCAAGGAATTTGAATATGTTCACACCAATGATTTTTCCAATAATGCCAAATACGACAATGAGGAAGAAAAAGAGCGCAAAATAAACAAGACCTACAAGTTTACCAAGAGAAATAAGGGATTCTAGACCAAACTTAGACACAGTGACACCAATCAGAGCGAATACCCCGAATGGAGCTGCTTTCATGACGATATTAACGACATGAAACATAGCATGTGAAACCCCTTCAAAAAAGGCGAGTACAGGCTTCCCGCGTTCACCGATAGCAGATACCCCTAGTGCAAATAACACGGTAAAGAAAATGATGGCAAGCAAATCACCCTCCGCCAGTGATTGGAAGAAGTTCGTCGGAACGATATGAAGGAATGTATCAGCAACTGATTTGCTGCTTTGCTCTTTCTCCGTTTCAACATATTGACTAATATCTTGTTTTTCTGTATTTCCGAAATCAACACCTGTTCCAGGCTGGAAGAAGTTTGCAAGCACTAGACCGAGAATAATGGCAAATGTTGTGATGATCTCAAAATAAAGGATGGTTCTGAAACCAAGTTTACCAACTTTTTTCCCATCTCCGGCACCAGCTACACCAAGAATCAAGCTGGATACAACGATCGGAATGACGATCATTTTAATCAATCTTAAGAAAAAGTCGCCAATAGGTTTTAAGTATGTTTCGACTCCCGGGTTACCAAAGAAGATAGCACCTACAACAACACCGAGAATAAGACCGATTAGGATTTGAGTAGCCAATCCAAATTTTAATTTTTTCATAGAGTTCCTCCTAACATTTTCATTAAAGGGATGTTCCCACCATATAAGTTTGGATATTCGAATTTAAAGTATAACTAAATTTTAAGAGGTTCGTCTATCAATAAATTATATTAAGAAAATACAGAATTTTTTTAAAAAATAGACACTTAGACTTCTTTACGTCACTTAAACACAATAAAAAGTGCCTTCAGAACTAAAAGTCATCATATAAAAACACTAAAAAACCCTTTCGTATCAGTGACTTTACCTTTATTCCTATTTTTCACGAAAAATAAAAAGCACTTTTGACTCCATCTAGAGACGGAACCCAAAAGTGCTATTAATATCTAATTATTTCCTCATTTGAGATAACTTACTTGTGAGCAATCCTCACATATATTACCGTAACACTCATGTTGTTCAGCCATATCATTTCCACAATTGGTGCATTTTTTTGAAGGCAAATTTCTAAAAAATTCAGTGATTTTCCCTAGCATTTGTCATCCCCCAATTCGTTTTGTTGTTCATATTGTATTATAACAGATTATATAATGTCAATCTGTTTTGTAACAATAAGCAAGAAGAATGCTTTTTTATTGAAAAATGGGTATATTGTTAGGAGAGGATTTTGAAGAAAAGGAGGATGGAACCACATGAATTTGACAGTGATTGGATGTTACGGAGGATTTCCAGCAGCAGGAGAGGCAACATCAGGATATCTCCTTGAATCAGGTGGTTTTCGGCTTTTAATAGATTGCGGCAGCGGTGTATTATCCAAGCTTCAGCAATACATTGATATTGAAGAATTAAATGCGGTCATTCTTTCTCATTATCACCATGATCATATTGCTGATATTGGCCCGCTTCAATATGCAAAATTAGTTGGCTACCACTTAGGGAAAAGCAGTGGTTCGCTCACCATTTATGGTCATGCTGGTGATCAGGAGGCTTTCTCAAAATTAAGTCATGACATACATACGAAGGCAGAAGCATATGATCCTTCGCAGTCGATTCAAATAGGTCCATTCCATATTAAATTTTTGAAAACGGTTCACTCAGCAGAATGCTATGCGATGCGTATCACAGATGGAAAACATGTGATTGTCTATACGGCAGATTCCAGTTATCATGAAGCATTTATCCCGTTTGCAAAAGATGCTGATCTTCTCATTGCTGAAAGTAATTTTTATGCAGGCCAAGACGGGTCAGGCGCTGGACATATGAATAGTACAGAAGTAGCAACGATTGCAAGAGAAGCGCAAGTAGGCGAACTCATCATCACACACCTGCCACATTTCGGATGGCATAAAGACCTAGTAAATGAGGCGAAGGCGTTATATACTGGCAATGTACAGCTTGCTCAATCAGGGCTTAGATGGAACAAGGAAGGAAGATAAACATGCTGTTTATAGATAATGAGCAAAATGATGATCCAATGATTAATCTAGCAATTGAAGAATATTGCTTAAAATATTTAGACCCAGAAGAAACGTATTTGCTGTTCTATATCAATCAACCATCCATTATTATCGGAAAAAATCAAAACACCATTGAAGAAATTAACACAAAATATGTTGAAGAAAATGGCATTAAGGTTGTCCGTCGCCTGTCAGGTGGTGGTGCAGTGTACCACGACAAAGGAAATTTAAACTTTAGCTTCATCACTAAGGATGATGGTGATAGTTTTCATAACTTTAAAAAGTTCACAGAGCCAGTCATTCAGGCGCTTGAGAAGCTAGGAGTAAAAGCAGAATTAAGCGGAAGAAATGACATTATGGCAAGTGGACGTAAAATTTCTGGTAATGCACAATTTGCAACGCGAGGTCGCATTTTTAGCCATGGAACCCTCTTGTTTGATTCGGAAATTGAACATGTTGTATCAGCACTGAATGTAAAGAAAGAAAAAATTGAGTCAAAAGGAATCAAATCCATCAGAAGCCGTGTAGCAAACATAAGTGAACTGATGGACAAGAAGATGACAACAGAAGAGTTCAGACAAGTCTTATTAAGCTATATTTTTGATACAGAAGGACCCGTACCACAATATAAGCTAACCGAGGATGATTGGAAAAAGATACATGAAATCTCGAATGAACGTTATCAAAAATGGGAGTGGAACTATGGACGCTCACCAAAGTTTAACCTCCAGCATTCTAAGCGATATCCAGCAGGCTCTATTGATCTCCGCCTTGAAGTGAAGAAGGGGACGATTCAGGATTGTAAAATCTTTGGAGACTTCTTTGGTGTAGGTGACATTTCAGATATTGAGCAAAAACTAATCGGCCTACAATATGACCCTAAATCAATCAGTGATGCACTAGAGGACATCGAGATGAAACATTACTTTGGGAATGTATCGAAAGAAGATTTCCTTGATTTGATTTATTAATCAGGCTACGAAAAAAGCACTGTTAAGAGATGCAGTGCTTTTTTTGATTCACAGAAATGAAAGCGTATGACATTTGACCTTGTGAATTTTTCGATTTGTCCAGTATAATAGAAAAGTAGAATGTTTGGCCATGGAATGAATGGTTATTCATTCATTTTACAATGAGTAAGGGGTGGGAGAATGAATTTGATATCGAATCTCAAGCAGACGGCTAAGACATGTGGTGAAAAAATAGCCTTAGTGTTTGAGGAAAAGAACATAACCTATCGTGAACTGTTTATCCATGTGGAACACTTTGCAGATGGGCTGATAAGCGAAGGATTTAAAAAAGGTGATCACATTGCGCTTATTTTAGGAAATTCACCACACTATGTGATATCTTTTTTTGGCGCCTTGAGAGCAGGACTTGTTGTTGTCCCAATTAATCCAACGTACACACCTAGTGAAATTGGCTACATGCTGCAAACAGGGAATGTGAAGGGAATTGTTGCGCATGATCAGCTATTGCCAGTCTTTGAACAAGTGTATGAAAAGCTTCCTGCGATTGAACGTGTGGTCATTTGTTCAGAAAATGAAGAGAGCTGCCGGTCTAGTATAAAAGAAGTGGAGGAGAAGCTTGCGTTTTTTGGACATCTCGTATTAGGAAACGTAGCATCAGTAGATCATCCCAACATTAGGGCTGATGATACGGCTGTGATTTTATTTACATCGGGCACAACCGGAAAACCAAAGGGGGCAATGCTGACGCATACAAATCTCTTTTCAAATGCAAGAGATATTGCCGATTATTTATCAATAAATGAGAATGATAAGGTCATTGCCGCACTTCCGATGTTTCATGTGTTTTGTCTAACAGTATGTATGAATGCCCCACTTCTCAATGGAGCAACAGTCTATGTCATTCCACACTTTAGTCCATCTGAGCTTTTAAAGATGATGGAAGTAGAGAAACCGACTTTATTTGTAGGAGTTCCAACGATGTATAACTACCTATATCGTCAAGAAGGGCATGATGAAGCGATGAAATCAGTAAGAATTTGCATTTCTGGTGGCGCTTCTATGCCTGTCGCACTTCTTCATGGATTTGAACAAAAATTTGGCGTTACCGTGCTTGAAGGATATGGTTTGTCAGAGGCTTCACCGGTAACTGCATTTAATCCACTAGATGGAAAAAGAAAACTAGGTTCTGTTGGCACAGATATCATGAATGTTAAAAATAAAATTGTTAACGAGCTAGGAGAAGAAGTAGGACCGAATGAAGTTGGAGAATTAATTGCGAAAGGCCCGAACATTATGAAAGGATATTACAAATTGCCAGAAGATACAGAAGCAGCACTTCGAGATGGCTGGCTATATACCGGAGACTTGGCAAGAAGAGATGAAGACGGATATATTTATATCGTCGATCGAAAAAAGGATATGATTCTTGTCGGCGGCTATAATGTGTACCCAAGAGAAGTAGAAGAAGTCCTTTACAAGCATGAGGCAGTAGCAGAAGCGGTAGTGATCGGAGTTCCAGATCAGCAAACTGGAGAGGCTGTCGTTTGCTATATATCCCCTAAAAAAGATGCACACATCACTCAAGAAGACATCATCACACATTGTTCGCATTATCTTGCAAAATATAAGCAACCTCAAACCATTCATTTCATAGAAGACATTCCAAAGAACACAACAGGTAAAATTTTAAGAAGGGCGTTGAAAGAAAAATATCAAACAGAAAAAAGTGTTTAAAAGAGAAGGGAGTCTCATGAAGAGGCTCCTTTTTGAATGGCATCTTTTAATTGCTTTTTGAAGGAAATAGAATGTTCTTTGTTTAGTTCATAGTAGGTGCCATCTACTAAAAAAACAACCTGTGGACGGGTTGTCCAAAGCTGAAATGAAGTGCCATTTGTTCTGCCAAACATCACTTTTGTTACATAATCGGGATGAATGAGCTTTTTTTGAAGGTTGCTCCCAGTTTGTCTTCCTTTATTCAATAGCTCGACTAAATCTTCTACAGTATCTTTGTCTTCAATTTCGTAGGATATTGTTGGATTGGTTTGCTGTAGCAGTAGTTTTTCTGCACGGTTTTCATCAAAAATATCACCTGTTCGACTGAATACATAAAAAAAAGTAATGAGCAGAAGTCCAAAAATTACAATTCCTAAAAGAATTTTCCTCATATCCATCCTCCAACTACCTGTTTTACCAATAGGTTCTCCGTTACTTGACGAACATAATCATTTTTTTGCGTGAAGCCGTTTGTTATGAGTCATGCTATGATGGAGCAATATAAGACAGGTTCTAAATGAAAAAATGTTGAATTACAATATAGATAGCAGGTAAGAAAGGGGCAGAAATATGCGTAAATGGATTGTTGGGGCATCTTTAGCATATGTGCTATATGGTCTTACTATTTATTCTTACTTATTTTTAACTGGAGATTCAGTTGTGCCTGAGAGTGTAGCGGGGACAAGTGCTGATCCTTACACCTTTATGAGCCAGCATGAGCTGGTGATTAGTGAGGATTATTCTAAGATGAGAAATTTTTTATTTTTCATTGGGATTCCGCTTGATTGGTATGTGTTTTTTATTCTTTTAATTACGGGTTTCTCACGTAAAATAGCGGATTGGAGTTTAGTTGCTGCGCGTTTTAGAGTGCTTAGTGGACTGGTGTATGTTTTTGTTCTGTCTCTTTTAACATTGATTGTCACCTTGCCAATTAAATGGATTGGCTACAGAATCTCCTTACAGTACGGGGTATCTGCGCAAAGTACGGGAAGCTGGATAAAAGATCAAACCCTCGATTTTTGGATAAGCTTTCCGCTTCTTGCCCTCAGTGCAATTGTATTCTTTTGGCTTATTCAAAAGAAACGTAAGTCTTGGTGGTTTTATGCATGGTGTATGACAGTACCTGTCACACTGTTTCTGTTTTTTATCCAGCCTGTTGTCATTGATCCTTTATACAATGATTTTTATCCACTCAAAAATGAGACGCTTGAGAAAAAGATATTAACGTTAGCAAAAGAAGCAAACATACCAGCAGATCATGTTTATGAAGTGAACATGTCAGAGAAAACAAATACGATGAATGCTTATGTCACTGGTATTGGTGAAAACAAGCGAATTGTATTATGGGACACAACGCTTCAAAAGCTAAAGGATCGTGAAATATTATTTATCATGGCACATGAAATGGGTCACTATGTAATGAAGCATGTATATATTGGGCTAGCAGGATATTTACTGCTCTCCTTTGTAGGTTTTTTTATGATCAATCAAATCTATTTTCGTATTGTTGAAAGGGGAAAAAGAGCATTTAAGCTCAAGTCAGCCCATGACTTTGCAGCGTTTCCAATTTTGTTGATCATCGTTTCTGTGCTTTCTTTTGGAGTTTCACCGTTTACAAATGCAATATCAAGGCATCAAGAGAAGGCAGCAGATACGTATGCGATTAAGCTCACAAAAGATGGAGAAGCAGGTGTGACTTCTTTTCAAAAGTTGGCGAAATCAGGACTAACTCAAGTGAATCCTCCGCTTTTAGTTAAGATTTTCCGCTACGGACACCCAACAATGATGGAAAGAATCATTCAGATGGAAGAAGCGGCGGAAAAAGAAAAAAAACACAAGTGAATACACATAAAAAGTCCGGCTGACAAGAGCCGGACTTTTTTAGAAAGAACTAGTTTGATGCTGCTTGAGCATTGATTAATCCCTTGCCATAATAGAACGAGCTACCAAGCGGTGTAGCTGTATTTTCTAAACGTTGACGAACCTGAGTGGTCGAAAGGTTTGGATATTTTGATAGGATAAGCGCTGCTGCTCCAGCTACATGTGGAGATGCCATAGATGTACCAGTGTAAGATGTGTAGCCGCTACTTGGAACTGTACTCAATACAGACGTTCCTGGTGCAGATACATTTAGTTCAGGACCAGCACTAGATGAAGAGTTTCTTACATTGTTACTGTTAACATTTGCAACAGCGATGGTAGAATCATACTTTGCAGGGTAGCCAACAGTGCTTGTAGAGCCAAAGGAACCTGAGTTTCCTGCAGCAGCAACTACAACTACTCCGCGTGCATTGGCTTGATCAACCGCATTTTTAAGTGCTGTTGAACCAATTTCTCCACCTAGACTCATGTTAATAACACGCATGTTATTAGCAACAGCCCATTCTATACCACTGATGATCCAGCTATATTGTCCGTCACCATAACGGTCAAGAACTTTTACAGCATAAAGGGATGCATTTGGCGCAACACCGAGAACACCAATTGTGTTATCAAGTGCTGCAATTGTTCCAGCAACGTGAGTTCCATGTGATTGAAAATCTTGAGTGGCATTTGGTTCTGAAGGGACGAAGCTTACACCGCCAGCTACGTTTAAGTCAGGATGTGCAGCGTGGATACCTGTGTCAAGAACGGCTACTCTTACATTTCCACCTTTGTAGCCTTGAGCGTGAACAGCTGGAGCTTTAATTTGAGGGATTCCATAAGGGACAGTTTGTGCATATGCTTCTGCTTTGTGATCTTCTTCCACGTATGCAATGCTAGGATCATTTTTTAATTCTTTTGCTTCTTGATCTGTCATCGTGACTTGTGCGGCATTAATGAGGCGATATTGCTTTTCTAGTTTTCCACCGTTTTGAGTAATAGCACTCTTCTTGGCGCTATTTGTAGTAGCAGAGGCTTTGAAGCCAACAAGATAGCTTTTCTCATGATCTGTTTTTGCTTGTGACTCCGCATTTGCCACAGGTCCACCGAACCCCGCTGAAAAAACGAGCGGAACTGCCAAAAATAAACCCAGCATTACATTTTTCTTTTTCACTAACTCAACACATCCTTTTTTCTTATTTCAGAATAATCACACTTAAGCCTTCGGGATGAGAGGTTGGATTATTCTGTATTTTCAGTTTAATAGAACTAGGTAAATAAGAGTAGACCCGTTTTTTTGTGAAAGTCCTAGAAGAAATTAGGTGAATAAGTCCCTTGGAAAATATAGTTAAATATGTTTAGGGGAGATTATTCGATTTTTCTTGTTAAAAAAGGAGTGTGCCGATTTTCTTACTGAAGATTTTGTGAAAAAATTCGATACACGAAATGATCAAAAATAGGAGAAAATACTTATGGGGTATTTCGAATTTCGAGATGAAAAAATATTATTTCATAAACGTTTTTCATACAAAAAGAGATCCACTCTGGAAGAGCAGATCTTTTATGAAGGGGAGTACTAAGATAAGTGGCTGCTTACATTGTAGTCGTGGACAGTCCACTTATCTTCTTTCCACTCGATATGATTTAAGCATGCGTTTACAAGTCTCGTATGATTCAGATCGACATCTTCATTTGAAAGCAATGAAAGCAGTGCATGTATGGCTGCGCCATGTGCAACAATGCTCACCTTTTTATTCGGATATGTATCTGCCACTTTTTGAATGCCTTGCTGTAATCTTTCCTGGAGTGCTTCAAGTTTCTCCATGTTTGGATACTGTTTATCAAAATAAAGTATTTGGCGCTCTTCAAATGACATTCCTTCTGCATCCCCATAATCACGTTCGATAAAGTCATCCATGATCACTATAGGTGCATGAACATGTTGGCGAATGATCTCTGCTGTTTGCTTTGCGCGTGTCAATGGACTTGATATAATGACATCCCAGTGTGATTCCTTTAAGTAAAGACCCGTTTGCTCTGCCTGTTGTTTACCTGTCTCATTTAAAGGAATATCGGTCCGTCCCTGAAGTCGTTTGGCTGAATTCCAATCTGTTTCACCGTGTCTGACTAGACAAATGGTCGTCACTTAATCCCCACCTTTTCTATTTTTCTTCTATTATACTAGAAGAAAAATAGAAAAACTAATTTAGCGGTTTGTGAGCTGGGTTAAAGATTCCACAGAACTTGCTACTTGTGAGACGGTTTCGTTCACATCTTTTAAATCATTAAGGAACGTTTGTAGGTCATTTTCGATCTTACCATTTTGATTTTTGCTCACATTCATACTGCTCACAATCTCATCAAACAACGAGTTGATTTGTGTCATTTTTTCTTTACTGTCCGTTACAAGCAAATTCACATCAGCGATATGATGTGAGACAATACTAATTTGAGAATTTGTATTGTTTACAAGTTCAGATACAGTTGATACCGTTTTCTTTGTTTCTTCTGATAGCTTGCGGACTTCATTTGCAACGACAGCAAATCCCTTTCCATGTTCACCTGCCCTAGCTGATTCAATTGATGCATTTAATGAAAGCAAGTTTGTTTGCTCGGCAATTCCTGTGACGATACCAAAAATCTGTTCAATTTGTTTTGCAATTTCTTCTAGTCGCTTGATTTCTGTTTCGATTTTCGTCATACTGCCATCAATTTGGTTCATTTGTGTTTGTTGAACCTCTAACTCTTTTTTTCCGCCAATTGATTTTTCTTCCACCTGTGCAGAGATTTTTGTGCCTGCCTGTGACATCTCAGCCATTTCATCAGACTTTGAGACAAGTTGATCAACTGCATTTGTTGTATGAGAAAACAGTGAAGCAAGCGAGTTAGACGTTTCAGTAATTTTCGTGTGAAGCTCTTCTTGTTGTTGTTCAGCTACATCACGAATTTTAGAATATTCATTTTGAAATGTATCTAATACGAGTTGCTGTTCTAAATTCAATATTTTGGTTGTAGCTTGTACGGCTGCCTGATATTCTTTGAAATCATGGATATGTTGGGCAAATAAATCCATGATGGATAACAAGAGGTCTTGAAATGCTGCCATGTACCATTTTGGCTGAAGACCGATACGCAAGTGAACTTGTGCAATTTTAATACGCTTGGCAATATATGTTTCGTCAATTATACCTGCAAACATTTCACTGATATGAATGCGAAGTGTCTTTTTTAAACGATCGACGGAACTGTTGTCTTGGATAATGTGCATTAATGACTCTTCAATTTCTAAGTTTTTATAAAACTTGTCGACAATGCGTTCAATTGCCTCCTGTACAAGCGGATTTAACTGTTGTAGCAGATGGAGATCCTTTTGATTCAAATCAATCATTTCGATCTGTCTAGCGATGTCAGTATTCTTCGCAAGATTGATTCTTTTTGTTAGATCCTCCTGCTGAGTGAAAAAAGCAGTGGTTTTTCTTTTTGCTTCTTTTTTAAATAACAATGTTATGTCCTCCCATAATCATCACAAATATCGGACTTTATATTTTTATCGGTTAATTATGGTTTTTTTAAAGGTATTTTTAAAATTTTCACTGTTCTTTATATGACCTTCTTAGTGGTTTTTTGGCTGGCCCTTTTACCACTTCTCCAGTAATAGAAAATCTTGATCCATGACATGGACAATCCCAAGTACGATCACTATG
Organism: Bacillus sp. NPDC077027; assembly: GCF_050269555.1. Classification (NCBI taxonomy): domain Bacteria; kingdom Bacillati; phylum Bacillota; class Bacilli; order Caryophanales; family Bacillaceae; genus Bacillus; species Bacillus sp. NPDC077027. The sequence continues at coordinate 153,441 of NZ_JBNNIO010000003.1, forward strand.
ATTCCAAGATACTTCACATCCTAGATGGGTACATGTTGTATCTACTATAAACAAGCTGCCATCTTGATCTTTATAGGCACCACAGCGCTTGTGCTCAAAAGAAATGACTCCACCTTCACCTGGATTTAAATCATCAATGTTCTTTTCAGGATGTTTCAGCTTACCGGAAATGAGTTCGGAGGCGACATTGGTATTTTCTTTAATGAATTCCTTAACGAATGGATCTGGAATAAAACGTGAAGGTGTATATATGGTTTCGTATGAGTTTTGTTTTCCTTCAATTAGGTCACTAATTAAATTAGCTGCAACGTGGCTAGTTGACATTCCCCATTTTCTAAATCCAGTTGCAACAAAGATATTCGATTTGCTTTTGGTGAGCTGACCGATGTAAGGAATTTTGTCCATTGTCACCATATCATGTGTGGACCACCGATAGAGTACATCTTCAATTCCAAGAGCATGGTCACCGAATGATTCTAACGCCTTGTAGTGCTCAACTTCATCTTTTCCTTGCCCTGTTTTGTGCCCTTCACCGCCAATTAACACAACTTCTTGCCCTTCTAAATAAGCGGATCTGAGGGAGGTAGCTGGCTGATCAATTCCAAGAAACATTCCTTCTGATAATGGCTGTTTTGTTTTAGCAGCGACGACATATGATTGCTCAGGGTGCATGCGTGTAAAGTATAGCCCTTTGCCATCATAGAAAGGAAAATGTGAGCATGAAACAATAAAACGACCTGTCAAATGAAAACCTTCTTTTGTGATCACAGAAGGTCTATGTCCATTTTTGACATCTGTTGCCGTTGTTTGTTCAAAAATACGTACCCCACGCTCCATCAGCTTTTTTACAAGTGCGTCTAAATACAGAAGTGGATGAAACTGTGCCTGTTGCTTCATCGCAAGTGCTGCTTTCACTTTGAGATTGACAGGAATCTCTGTGAGCCATTCGCGATCAATCCCAAGCTTTTGATAGGCCTCTAGCTCTTTCTTGAGCTTCTTTACGCCACTGTCCTCCGTTGTGTATAAATACGCATCCTTCCATTCAAAATGGCATTCAATTTGTTGATCGAGTATACGAGCGTGGATTTGTTCTTTCGCTTTTTCGTTTGCCTCTACGTATAAACGGGCTTTTTGCATGCCGATATGCTGAATCAGTTCGTGGTAATAAACATCGTGCTGTGAAGTGATTTTTGCTGTTGTGCGCCCAGTTGTACCCTGTAAAAGGCGTTCTGTCTCAATCAAAATAACTGATAGACCACGTTCTGTAAGCTCATATGCAGTCGCAATCCCAGTGATTCCACCACCAACGATGATGACATCCGCAGTTAAATCCTCTTCCACAGATGGGAATGAATGGTCCATCTGTTTAGCTAGCCATAATGATGCCGCTTGATCCTTCCTTTTATGTTCGTGATCCATTTTTGCCGCCTCCAGTCTTTTGTTGTGTATAATTTTTCCACAAAGCTAAAAATCATACATTTAAATAAGTGAGTTGCGACTTGATACATAAAAAAACCGTTGTCTCATAAAAATAGACAAGATATGAAGAAAGGAGTGGAAATGCATGTCTACAAAACAACCGAAAAAAACGTTACCACCGCAGCACCAAAGCGAACGACCTGGTCTGGAATATAAAATGAATCCTAGACCGGTATTTGATAGAGTGAGGCAAGAGAAAAAATTAGCTGGAAAAACAGCTATTGTGACTGGTGGAGATAGTGGGATTGGGAGAGCGGTTTCCGTTTTATTTGCAAAGGAAGGGGCAAATGTTGTCATTGTGTATTTGAATGAGCATCAAGATGCGGAAGAAACAAAAGCATATATTGAAAAAGACGGGGGTCGCTGTATACTGATTGCAGGTGATTTAGGGGATGAAGCTTTTTCTCATGAGATTGTGAAAAAGGCAAAGGATGCTTTCGGTTCCATTGATATACTGGTGAACAATGCAGCAGAACAGAATCCGCAAAAAAGCATCGAACATATTAGCGCACATCAACTGTTACGTACGTTCCAAACAAATATTTTTGCGATGTTTTACTTAACAAAAGCAGTGCTACCACATTTGAAAAAAGGGAGCAGTATTATTAATACGACATCAGTGACAGCCTATAAAGGGCACGAAACGCTCATTGATTATTCATCGACAAAAGGAGCGGTTGTTACCTTTACAAGATCGTTGTCACTGTCCCTGATTAAACAAGGAATCCGGGTAAATGGTATAGCACCGGGACCGATCTGGACACCACTGATACCATCGACGTTTACTGAAAAAGAAGTATCTGAATTTGGCGGAGATGTCCCAATGGAACGACCTGGTCAACCAGTCGAGCTTGCACCTAGTTATTTATTTTTAGCAAGCGAGGATGCGTCATATATGAATGGACAGATCTTACACGTGAATGGAGGAACGATTTTAAATGGCTAAACAACAAAAAACTTGCGGCAAAGAGACAGCTTTCGTCTCTCCTCCGCAAGTGAAAAATTAGAAATTATTGATGTAAGCAATGTTCTGCATATTGAGCTGATAGGTCGAGGAATAATTTTTCATCACGTTGATCCAGCGCCTTATCAATCTCATCTCTAAGGAAGGTTAAGCGCTGTTTGTAAAGCGCCTCATCTAAAACCATTTGAATATAAATGTCTAAAATCGTGACGCCATTTTCTTCGGTTCTTTGGGTGTTACGGGACTTCATGAGCTCAGCGTACGTTTTTTTCTCTTTCATAAAGAATCCCCCCGATGCCTTTTTTATAGTATATGGATTGGCGGCAAAAAAATCAATAAGAATTTATAATTTTTAGACAATTTATTTTTGATCAATATCGACAGCCCTTGTCCCATCGACAAAAAAAGACACAATATAAAAAATGTTTTTAGCTAGATCGAATGAACTAAAATATTCTACAAAAAGAATATTTTCAATAATTTTGAAAAAAATCCTGTCGTTTCTTATAGGTTGGTGATAGATTAATAGTATTCGATAACCAAAAATTAACACAGGAGGAAGTTCAGTGTCAGAAACAAGCGAAACACCACTAGATTCATACGTCATTAATCAAAGTACAATGGCGATCCTTCCAATAGAGGAAGGAAAGAAAATTTATTCAAAAGTAATGGAAAGAGACAAACGTTTTTTCGTCGAATTAAAGCCGCTGCAAATTATTGAACGTAGCTGCAGATTCTTCGGGTCAAGCTATGCCGGCAGAAAAGCAGGGACATATGAAGTAACAGGTATTTCACACAAGCCTCCGATTGTCATAGACCCATCCAACCACCTTTATTTTTTCCCGACGTTTTCATCCAATCGCCCGCAATGTGGTTGGATCTCCCATAAATATATCGAAACCTTCCAAGAAACGTCCCTTGGTGACACAATTGTCACCTTTGCCAACGACCAAATGATTGAACTTGAAGTCTCTTATAAATCATTTGAGAGCCAGGTGCACCGAACGGCGTATCTTCGCACGAAATTTCAGGATCGTTTGGACGGAGGACTTCCAAAAAAACAGGAATTCATGCTGTATCCGAAGGAACAACAGCTAAACCTCGTCTATGATTTTATCTTAAGAGAACTTCGAAACAGATATTAAGGTGGACCAGTGGTATGATGCCGCTGGGTGATTGCAGGGGCAGAAAGAAGATATAGATAGAATTAAAAGGGGGGGGCAGTCGGACGCTATGATAAGGTGATCCCGGTAATGTGGTTGGATCTGTCTACATCCAATGTAAACGTCAAAAGCCATCTTCGATTCCTATAAAAGAGATACGGTGAATGGTGATGTATTTTCAAGAAAGCATTGGATGAGACTGTTGTCGCCTCCATCTTTTGGAATGGTTTTGTCACTAAAACTGATACAGTCACAACGAAGACGGCAGTCATTAGGAATCATCTAAACATTTTATAATCAAGTATGGTGATAGTATAATAGAAATTGACAATATTTTGTTCCTATTCAAAATCCAAGTGATTTATATTTCAATACGAAGAAATGGAAGCCGGCTATACTTTGAGATATAATAAACCATCCATAAAACAGGTAGAACAAATAAATTAGGTATCTTTGAAAGGATGATTGTGGTGGTTAAATCAGATAAAATCTCCTCCTGAATACATGAAATAAATTCAGGAGGAGATAAGAAATGTTTAAAAAAATAGATGAAAATTACCCGCGAAAAGAGCACTTTAATCATTATATGACGTTAACACGATGCTCATATAGCCTAGTTATCGATCTAGACATCACTAAATTGTATTCAATATTGAAAGAAAGAAACCTGAAAGTATATCCTGTACAAATTTATTTGTTAGCAAGAGCTGTGCAAAAAATACCGGAATTTCGGATGGATCAAGTTAACGATGAACTTGGTTATTGGGATATCCTTCATACAAGTTATACTGTTTTAAATAAAGAAACAAAGACATTTTCAAGTATTTGGACGCCTTATGAAGAAAGCTTTTCTAAGTTTTATAAAAGTTGTTTAGCGGACATTGAAACATATAGCAAAAGTAGCAAACTATTTCCGAAACCTAATATGCCAGAAAACATCTTTAATATTTCAAGTCTTCCTTGGGTTGATTTCACTTCTTTTAATCTTAACCTATTTACAGAAGAAAGCTATTTACTACCAATTTTCACATTAGGAAAATTTAAGATGAAAGAAGAAAAAATAATTTTGCCAGTTTCGATTCAAGTACATCATGCTGTTTGTGATGGCTATCATGTCGGTCAATATAGCCAATACTTGAGATGGCTTATAGAGCATTGGGAAGAGTGGTTAAACGGTTAATTGTATATATCTTAAACTCCAGGGGAAATTTCCCAATAAGTGTTGCAAGGAAAGTTTTAAAAAAAGTGAAAGGCAGGCTTATACGAGTCTGCTTTTTTTGTTGTGTGAAGAAAATGTAAATGTGCTAAGGCTATATTAGTGAGAGGTTTTTATGAAAGTAGAGATTTAGAAGAGGAATTTAGCTTTCCATTCTATCTATTGTACCTAGTGCTTCAGCTTATGTAAGTCATTCTGAAGGTGTGAGAAATAAAGACAGGAAAGAGAAAAGATGAAAACTTCGGTGCTCTGAAAAATGTTATATATCGTCATCAAGTCTCTAAGGTGAAAAGGTCTTTTTTCATTGATGATTGTAGTATCGTCTTGTAGTCTTTCCGATTAACCTCTTAAATCGGAGTGCGTCATGTTTTGATACGTTTAGTTTAAGCTGTTTATTTTGTTGTCAATGTGCACAGCAAGATAAACAGCTTTTGTTATATAAAAAAATATACAAATGAGAATTATTTATTGACTTTTATATAAAAAAATATAAAATTTAAGTGAGATAATCATTTTTTGTATAAAAAATTATATATTTTGTGAAACCAAAATAGACTGGGGGAAAGCATCTATGAAACCGATTCATTCTCATGATTTCACTAGCGGTTCAAGGCAAGCTGTGCCGAGGTTGGAGCATACTGGAATCTTATGCATTTCAGCTCAATCAGCCATTAACCCTGTTACGGGTAAGGCTCCTGCTGGAGGCATCAGGGAGCAAGCGGAGCAGGCTCTACGAAATTTAGAAAATGAGCTTCAAACCAACTTTTTACATAAGCATGATGTCATCATGTGTAAAGTATATACACCAGATGTTGCTTATTGGCCTGCACTTAATGAAGTATATGCTCAATTTTTTGAAGGTCATCAACCAGCTAGAGTCGTTGTCCCTACAAATCAATTATCTAGCAATAGCCTTGTTGAAGTTGAGGCAATTGTTGCATTGAAGGAAAAAGGATAGATGGGATGTGGAGAACTTGATACACATACACCTGCTCTGTTAATTGACAAAAAAGTGATGCTGTAGAATCTCTTGTCTATTGAACAATATGCTGATCGGAACAAAGTGAGTTTAAGCGCCCCCATACGAAAACACATAACCTTGCAAAACTGCAGGAAGGGCTGAGGTTATGGCGGCAAATGGCTTAACAAACATCTTCATTGCAAACGAAATCGTAGGAAAATCCAATATAAAACAAATTCGAAATCTATCAGAGAGGGTCGATATCTCCTTTGGAATTGATAGTATTGAACAGCTAAATGAAATCGAAGAGGTGTTTCAAGGGGCTCAGTCAGGCAAAAGCACAGGTTCTTATTGAGATTGAAGTTGGTGTAGAGCGGTCTGGCATTATTGAAGAAAGCGATTTTAGCTTATTATTACAAGCTATCAAAAGGAGTCAACATGTACACCAGATGGTGAAGTGGTGGATGACTATTGAATGAATGTAAAGGAAAATTACAATAACCGAAAAATAGAGGTGGAACTGTTGTCAGAAGTAAAAAAAATATTAATGAGTTATGTTCCAATGGCAAAAACCGTTGCAAACATGTTCGGTTCAGCATGTGAGGTCGTCATCCACGATCTTACTCAGCCTCAATCGTCCGTTATATTCACGATCAATAATCATGTAACAGGCAGGCAAGTTGGTCAATCATTTGATCATCTTGTCAAACAGGTTCTCTTGTCAGAGGAATTTCAGGATGATTATTTAGCAGGCTATGAATTTAAAACACCTGATGCTCGCACAATTAAGGCATCAACTACACTTATTAGGGATGAAAACGATCAGGTCGTTGGTGCGTTTTGTATTAATTACGATATGAGTCTAGCACATCACGTCAAAGAAATGATGAATCAACTGATCCCAGGATTCTCTACAGAATTGCCTGGAGAAGACATGAAAGAAAAAAAAGACCCGATTCAAAGTGTAGTAGACATTGCGGATCAACTAATTGAACAAATCATTTCGAGTAACCAAGCTCCTTTGACAAAGCGGCATGAAAAAATTGAATTGATTCGTTTTATGGATGAAAAAGGGATCTTTTTAATGAAAGGATCGGTGGATAAAGTAGCAGAAAAATTGGGCATTTCAAAGGTAACGGTGTATAGCTATTTAGATGAGATCAAAAAGAAAACAAAAGATTCACATGAAGGAGATTTTCAATGAGAAGTGTGACGGAAGCTGGAAATCTGAAATCAAATGGTCATTATTCATTAGCTATGGTTCATCAACATACCGTCTACGTATCTGGACAGTTTTCAATTGATCCTCTGACACAAGAAAAGAAGTTAGGTACGTTTGAAGAAGAGATGCTTCAAACGCTGCAAAATATTGAGCTGATTGTCTGTCAGGCTGGCAGTAATAAAAAACAGATAGTACAAGTCATTATTTATACACCACATAAAAACCAACAATCACAGATCATGCACATTTTCAATGAATTTTTTAGTGGGCTTCAACCACTCTGTTCCATTGTTACAACAAATGAATTACACTACGGCTTTCAATTGGAAATCGAAGCAGTTGCGTATATTTCTAAATAAAACTTACACAGTAGGGGGCAGTCATGATGAAAGAACAATATGAATGTGCATCATGTGGTACTACATATCCAATCATGCCACACATTTGGACATGTGAATGCGGAGGGATGTTGAATGTACAAAAGAATAAGAGCTCATTTACGGCTTCCCACATACGCGGAGAGCTTCCAGGCATGTGGAGATATGTTAGTGCCATGCCTTTTGATGCAGACTCAAGTGTTTGGCAGCAGGTGACAATGGGAGAAGGGAATACACCTCTTGTGAGATTAGCGCAAGAAGAGCCAAATACGTTTGTGAAAATAGACTATATGATGCCCACCTTATCATTTAAAGATCGAGGTGCCGCTGTCTTAATTGCGAAGGCAAAGGAATTAGGAGTACGTAAAGTGATAGCAGATAGCAGTGGAAACGCAGGTACATCTATTGCGGCTTATGCAAAGCGTGCCGGAATCTCCTGTGATGTTTTTTTAAGTGAAAATACTTCACCGAAAAAAATGGCACAGGTAAAAGCCCATGGTGCAAATATTCGTGCGATTAAAGGATCTCGTGAGGATGTAGCTCTTGCTGCACAAGCTGCAGTTCACAAGGAAAAAACGTTTTATGCAAGCCATGTATATCAGCCATTTTTCTATGAGGGAACAAAAACGTATGCTTATGAAATTTGGGAGCAATTAAAAAAAGTACCTGATACATTGATCATACCTGTTGGGAATGGTACGTTATTGTTAGGCGTTTACTATGGCTTTCGTGAACTGTTAGAGCAAGGTCTTATTACACAAATGCCAAAATTAGTCGCAATCCAAGCTGAAAATTGTGCACCACTTGCAAAAGCATATGAACAGAAAAAAAGGGATGCTAAGCAGGTAGAAAACAAAGGGACATTGGCAGAAGGAATTGCAATCGCAGCGCCTGCACGCTCTAGGCAGATATTAGAGGCCGTTCAAAGAACGAATGGACAAATACTCACAACGACAGAGGATGAAATAGCAGAAGCACAAGCAGTGTTAGCTACAAAGGGCTTCTATGTTGAATTAACAACTGCGGCAAATTATGCAGGGTATCTCAAATACCAGCGACAATCTCATGAAGTTGTGGTCATTCCTCTATGTGGTGCAGGATTAAAGTCTGTAACGTAACTGATCGACTAAAACGACAATGAATGATAAAAGAGATACAATGGACGTTCAACCAATTAATATTAAGCAGAAACTGGCGAAATTCCAGGAACACTGGTCCCCTAAGGTGATTGCTGAAATGAATGATTATCAATTGAAATTAGTGAAGATTCAAGGGGAGTTTGTGTGGCATCAGCATGAAGAGACAGATGAAGTATTTATGGTCATTGAAGGACAAATGGTGATTGAATTTCGAGATGGAAAAGTGGAATTACAACAAGGTGAAATGTTTGTCGTTCCGAAAGGTGTGGAACATAAGCCCTATGCTAAATCTGAATGTCAGGTAATGCTTGTGGAGCCAAAAGGTGTCGTCAATACTGGAGATAAAGAATCTGAGCTTACAGCTGAATCTGACGTGTGGATTTAACTGAAGTTAAAAAAGACCCAATCGAAGGGTCTTTTTTGTTTTAAGAACTGTTACTTTCTATATTAAAAGAAAATGGCTAAAGATCTCTTGTGAATTGAAAGGGTAAAATTATGCTAGATTCAGCCGAAAAAGTAGTTCTGGGGGACAATGCCATAGAAGTCTGCATCGATGGATTCATTTTCAAAGGTTTGATATCAAAAGCACGATAGTAGAAGGTGCGGTCTGTTACAATAAGAAGAAAGCATTTTAAAAAAATCAAACCGATTTTGGTTAAATCATATGAGTATTTTACCGATATGAACGAGTGTGAATGAGAAATGGAGGCTCTATATGAAAAAACGAATGATACTTGTGCTGTCTCTATGTCTGACAGTTACGTTGCTATCAGCCTGCAAAGGTGCATCTCAGTCGCCTTCTAAAAAGGAAACAAAAGAACTAGTGTATGAACAGTGGGTATCAAATTATATGGATCAGCTAAACGACACATATGAACAGATGACAGATCAATTTATTTCAGATGGGAACGGCGCCATTCTACAGAATGCAAAATTGGCAAAAACCGCTGAAACTTTCGATAAGGTAGTACAGGAAGGGCTTTCACATCAAGATGTTCCTGCCGCTTATGCAAAGGCAGACAAGCATTTGAAATCTGGTTTAAAGTCATTTGCGAAAGTAAAGAACAACATTGATCAACTGCTTAAACACCCAGAAGATGAAGAATTGTTTATTGCATGCACGGACAACTTACAAGATGGACTGAAAAAGACAAAAAGTTTTATTTCAGAAGTGGCGAAGGTTCAAGAAAAACGGTAAATGGATGCATCATTTAGAGGCTTGTAAGAGAAGGGGGGGATTTCTCTTACGAGTTTTTTGATATGTCTCATACTTGTTTGAGTCGACAGAACAGATGCCATTTCTTCATCCGTACTGGCAAAGCCAAGCAATAGACCCTTCTTTGTGCTTTCAAAACAGTAAGGGCTTAAAGGACATACTTGCATGTACAGCCTTTACTTATCTTGGCGGTCTACAGTTGATTGTAGAGAGGGAAAACGATGAAGCGGCTCGCTCGGTTGCAAGATACTTATTTGCCTAGCTAGGACTTGGTGTGCTCTGGAAGTGCTCTCATTCTGACATTATTTTTAGCGGTCGTCGTGTTATACAGTGTATGGCTCTTTCTCTTTATCTTCCATTTCGATACAATAAATAAAGGTGAGAGAAAGGAGAAGGTTTCTTGAAAATGATTCGTCTTGAAGGATCGAAGTTCACCTCACAGGAGGTAATGCATCAACAATTGAAATCGGCACTTGGACTGCCAGAACATTACGGGGCAAACCTTGATGCATTGTGGGACAGTTTGACAGCAGGTGTTGAGCTTCCAGTAAAGTTAATTTGGAATGATTTTTCAAAAAGTGAGGAATACCTTGGATATTATGCAAAGGCAACACTCCAGTTATTTGAAGAAGCTGAAGCAGAGCTTGGCGGACAATTTCAAATCAAAGTGATACGTTCTTAATAAAACCGTTTTTATGAAAGATAGGCTGTGGCTCTAAATGAGGCGACAGCTAGGACATGAATTCAGTATGACTGGGTTCATGTCCTTTTGTTTTTTTTGGGACGGTTTTTTTAGAGTGGTTATTTTTGTGGTTTCATAAAAATATGTTGCGTGAAGGAAACTTTAATTGAAATATGATATAGTGATGACTAGAAATAAATAGATTGGAAAAAAGTGAGGGTTCAGAAAGGATGAAGGAAACAAGAAAAAAAAGAAGAAAACTCCGATCTTGGGTAAAAGTAGTGCTTTTCATTATGGCATTTATCATGGTCATGACAGTATCTCTAACGGGTTATGCTTATTATAAAATTTATAAGGCATCAAACAAAGCACAGGTTTCGTTAGAAAGAGGGGAAACCTCTGAAAAACGTGTGAAAGCATTTGACCCCGGAAAGGATAGCTTCTCGGTGCTACTTCTAGGGATTGATAGCCGTCCAGGTGAATCAGTAGATGAAGCGAGAAGTGATGCAGTCTTGTTAGCTACTGTGAATCGAACAGATAAAACGATGAAACTCCTAAGTATTCCGCGTGATTCCTATGTGGACATACCAGGGAGAGGCTATGATAAGATTGCCCATGCTCACGCCTTTGGCAGTGCAGATTTGTCAGTCAAAACCGTTGAACAATTGCTGAACATTCCAGTAGATTATGTGATCTCAGGAAATTTCAAAGCATTTCAGGACATTGTTGATGAGTTAAACGGTATTACGGTTACCATTGATGATGAAAGTGTCATCCAGCAAATTGAAAAAGATTCAAAAGGAAGGGTTCATTTGCAAACTGGGACACATACCTTAGATGGAAAAGAAGCGTTGGCCTTTGTTAGAACAAGAAAAGCCGACAGTGATCTTATGCGAGGAAAGCGTCAAATGGAGGCACTTGAGGCGATTTTTGAAAAATCAAAATCGATCACATCTATTCCTTCATATGACAACATCATTGACACACTCGGTGACAACGTTTCAACAAATCTGTCGATGAAGCAATTCATAGGTCTTTTCCCATTGCTTAGTTCGCTTAAATCAGTCGAGACACTCCAGTTAAAAGGCCACGATTATCAGCCAGCAAATGTATATTATTTTGAGCTAGATGCAGCAGGACTGGAAGAAGTAAGAGAAGAACTAAAGCAACAGCTTGAATTATAAAATAATGGAAAAAGCCTGCCGACATAGCAGGCTTTTTTCTATGTTAGTAATTTAGTGTAGCAGGCATTGTTGGATACCATACGCCATTTAAAGCAAGAGCCCACCCATACACTTTTTCACCGGATTCAATTTTCTCTTTTACGGAAGCAAGTGCTTCATATGAAGTGACTTGATAAGCTTGTCCAGTTTTCTTTGCGACAATAACAGATAAAATGTTGTCATTGAAAACACTTGGCTCTTCATCATTACTTGTCCAAGCAATACGATTGTAATGTGTCGTGTTAAATGGATTTTCAAGGCCTTTCACTTCAAATTTGACTCTTTTTCCAGTGATAGACACAGCTGTGTAGGCCACACTTGTAAATTGTGTGATTGCTTTATTTTCTGCTTTTGGTATCGGGTTTGCTTGTTCAGCTGCGGAAACTGCTCCCGGTACTAATAACCCTGTTGCTAAAGTAATTGCGGCTATTTTTTTCATCATTTTGAAAATACCTCCTAATTTTTGGTGCAATTAAACACTTCACCAAAAAGGGGAGATATCCTTCTATTTTTGTAAAAAATATACATATACTTCACTGTTCATGATGGACAAAATAATGAGAGAGAAGTTCCTCCACACGATGACGAATCCGAGGATTAAAGTATTTATGTTTTTCTTCATAGCCATCTATCTTGAATAAATAAGTAGTAAAGCCTTCATCATGATGAATTTGGTGTACGCTCATCTGCTCACTTCTCAAGTCTTGTTTGAGCTGATATAGTGATTTTTGTGCAGTTTTTAAAGCGGAAGTCACAAGTTTAATATATGGTTCATTTAGCTTCAATGAATGGTTCTGTTTGAAATGCTCCAGATCTCGATTGAGAATTGAGATGACCATAGGAAGGAAAATAGCCTGTTCCATCATATGAAGTTGCCCCTTTGATAACCTAGTCATTGCTATTCCTACCTTCATTCAAAAATAAGAACGTTTGTTCTGTTTTATTATATATGGTTTTTCGAGGAATCTCAAGCTACAATCATTTGTATTTTCTTGGTTTCTATGTAAAATGAGATGTAGACAAACAATGAAGGAGTAAACGATTTGCAGCAATTTCTTTCATATTTCACTCAAGAAAATATCTCGGCATTCTTTGAAAGCTATAAAGCTTTTGGACCTTTCATTGCTATATTGTTCCCGTTAATTGAAGCGTTTCTGCCGTTTTTACCACTAGTGGCTTTTGCTGTTGCGAATGCAAATGCGTTCGGACTTTGGGAAGGCTTTTTATTAACTTGGATTGGGGCTTGCACAGGGTCAATACTTGTCTTTTTATTGATCAGAAAATTTGGACAGATGCGGATGTTCCATTTTATTAGCAGACATCCTTCCATAAAAAAGCTGATGTTATGGGTCGAAAGACGAGGCTTTGGACCTTTGTTTATTTTGCTTTGTTTTCCATTTACACCCTCGGCAGCAGTAAACGTCGTAGCAGGGCTTTCGAGAATCAGCATTTGGCAATTTTCACTTGCAGTGTTTGCTGGCAAGTGTGTGATGCTGTTTATTATTAGCTTTATCGGATATGATCTTTCAGCATTAGTAAAGAATCCGTTAAGAAGTGTTTTTGCTGTTCTAGTCATTGCTTTATTATGGTATGTTGGTAAAAGAGTAGAAAACAGATTGAATATTCGGATGAGTCAGCGTGAGGACAAAGGGGGCTTGTAATGAAGAAGAAGCCATTTTTATGGATGACAATTATTGCTTGCATCGTGTTATTGTTCCAAGTGAAAAATTTCATTTTCGTCACGTATAAAGTAGAAGGTACAAGTATGGACCCTACATTTACTGATGGAACAGAGCTGTTAATCAACAAATTCTCACCTAAGTTCACAAAGATTGATCGCTTTGATTATGTGCTTTTTAAAGGACCAAATCAACAAGTGTTTATTAAACGAGTCATTGGACTACCAGGTGAATCATTAAGATACGAAAATGATCAACTATTTATCAATGATATGAAAATGAAAGAGCCATATTTGAAGGAACAAAAACAAAACAAGATGGGCAATGTATTAACAGGGGATTTTCAATTGAAATCGATAACAGGGCTTAAAAAAATAGAGAAATATCATTACTTTGTCATCGGTGACAACCGAATTCACAGCTATGACAGTCGTCATTTTGGGACAATTTCAAAAGATAGAATTGTTGGTGTAAAAAGAAGTGAGTAATAAAACTGATAAAGCGAAAGGAGCATACATTGAGTAGCTCCTTTTATTTTGCTTCTTTATAAGTTGTCTGTTTTTTTAACCAAAAGTGGTGTAAGAACCTAAAAAATGGTGGCAACATCGCAATGACGAGGATAACTCTAACAACTTGTACAGCGACAACAAAGGTAGAATCCTCATGAAGAGTTACCGCTGTTGTTGCCATCTCAGCAATACCGCCAGGCGAGAAGGCAAGAATCGCTGTAATGACTGAGATTCCGGTGATTTCTGCGACCGCGACCGCACTTAGTACAGTTGCTGCTATCAAACCAGCGGAGCTAATGACTGCAACAATCAATGTATTTTTCAAGCCAATAAACATGTGTTTATTCATTTTTGAACCAATAGTAGCACCGAGGAATATTTGTGAGGCAATATTGGCTTGTGCTGGCCAATAAGGGACAAAATCAAGTCCAGTTATTGCCCCTGCTGCGATCTGGAGCGTTGCAACACCAAGCATACTCCCAATCAACCAAGGTGCAGGAAAATGGAGACGATCGGCAATTCGTGAAACGATCCAAGCAGTCACGATGAGAAAGAGTGCCCATAAAACGTTTGACCATGTAAATACACCTGATGAAAAAGCATTGACCTTTGCAACAGTCGCTACTTCTGAACTACTTTTTTCATTTAAATACAAAACCATAAATGGAATGGTGAGAACGACCATTAAAACACGAATGGTTTGAACTAAACTGACAACAGCTGTATTTGCGCCAACTTCCTGAGCAATTCCTGGCATTGCTGATAGACCACCAGGAGCTGTACTAACAAAGCTAGTCAGCATATCTGTTTTGCTTAGCTTCCATAGAATAAATCCAGATAACATGGCTAATAAAATAGAGAAAATAAGCATAAAGCTGACTGCAAGCCAATTTTCTGCAAAAATATGAAGTACTTTCATATTCATTTTTTGACCTAGTTCAATGCCAAGAATTAATTGACCAAGAAGGAGCCAGCCGTTATGAATATGAATTGGCTTTCCTTCACTCTGAAACCAGTTGGGACGAAATAGCGCAATCGAACCAGCAGTAACGAGTGTTCCAATCATCCAGCCGATTGACATCCCCGTTAAAGATAAAAGGAACCCGCCTAGACCACTAATGAAAATGAAAGTAACATCGGTTCGAAGGCTGTTTTCTTGCTTCATAAAATTTAAACCTTCTTCCTATACAATTGTTCAGTAAGTGAAATGATGATATGTTCACTATAATATAAGTTCCTTGATAAATAAAATACGAATTATTTTATCTTTTTAATAAACAAAACTTATTGAACTTCAAATGGTGTTTCTTTCATGTCATACAATTCTTTCTTAAAAATGAATTGTTAAAAAGACATATTAGGATAATCAAAAGTGAAATTTGTTGAAAATCTCAAATTTATAACCATGTTTCAGCTGTGTCAAAGACTTATAAATGAAACAGAAAAGACATTTTTATAAAATAGTGACCATTTCCTATTGACATCTACTAAAAGATGTAACTATAATGGTTACATCACATTCGGGTGTAACTTTAGTAGTTACATCTCGTCAGTAGATAAGTTTATACAGCTTTGAGCAACTATTTACTTTGTTTCGGGGAGGTTGGTGATTGAACAATATCATATTAATTTGCTAAAGAAGAGATAAATATCCAATATTTATTTCATGTATTGGCTACACTCATACATAAGACTTGTGTATTTAAACAATAAATAAGATATAGGGTCTTATTAAAAAAATGTAAAAGGAGAATCATTTCATGTTTAAATTAAAATCAGTCATAGGATTTACTTTGGGCATTTGTTTCGTGTTATTGCTAAGCGCATGTGGTAGTAATACGGATACAAAAAATACAGCCACCAATAACAAAAACACAGCGGACAAACAAGCTGTAAATCTTAAAATCACAGCGTTCAACCCAGGTGATAAAGGAGTTTTTGCTGTCACTTCTAGCTTGATTGAAGGACCGAAAGAAGTCATTCTTGTCGATGCCCAGTTTGAAAAGGATAATGCAGAAAAGTTAGTAAAAATGATTCGCGATACAGGAAAGAAATTGACGACTGTTTATGTTAGTCATAAAGACCCGGATTATTACTTTGGTCTCTCTGCCATTCGTGAAGCGTTCCCTGATGTGAAAATTGTGGCAACGCCTGAAACTGTTAAGGGGATTAAAGAAACGATTCAGGCCAAAAATGATTACTGGAATCCAATATTGAAGAAAAATGCGCCAACAGCACAGATTATTCCAGATGTTTTAAAGGGAGATAAATTAACAGTTGATGGAAAAACCATCAACATCATTGGACTTGACGGACCAGACCCGTCTCACACTTTTCTTTGGGTTCCATCGAAAAAGACAGTTCTAGGTGGAGTAACTGTTTATGAGAATGAATATGTTTGGACAGCAGACAATCAAACTCAAAAAAGTCGTAATCAATGGCGTGAGATTCTTAATAATATTCTTGACCTGAAGCCAGATCGTGTAATTCCAGGTCATTATCTAGGTAAGAGTGCTGAAGATACATCAGCAGTTGTGTTTACCCGTGATTATATTACAAAATTTGAAGCAACAGCTAAGAAGGCAGACAATTCAGCTCAATTGATTGCTGAAATGAAGAAAGAGTATCCGAACTTTACGAACACTGGAGACTTAGAATTGAGTGCTAAAGTCATGAAAGGTGAACAACAGTGGCCGTGATGTCATGAATATTATTGACCATTCAGTGTGCTCCCATTTTAGATATGGGAGCACACGAATGATTAGATGAAATATTTTGACTTGATTATTTTACCTAGTAACACTACAATGGCTAGTGTGAGGTGGTAACATGAAAATTCCTTCTTTTAAATACAATGAAAAAGGGTTAAATCGATTTTTCGGTCCTTTAGAAGGAAGAATTATGGAGATCTTGTATCAAGGTGAAGATATGCTAATCAAAGAGGTACAACAGAAGCTTTCTGATGAAAAGCCTATTAATTTTAATACAGTCATGACTGTACTAAATAGGCTGACTGACAAAGGTATTGTGGAAAAAAGAACAAAAGGCCGCTCATCTATTTATAATCCAATCTTAACAAAAGAGGAATTTTTAAATGAGCAAACAAAATGTATCACCCAAGGTTTAATGGCTGATTTTGGACCACTTGCTCTCAACCATATGGTTGATGCGATTGAAAGTGCGGATCCAGAACTACTCAAAGTTCTTGAGGCTAGACTTGCTTCTAAAAAAGAGGGCAAAAAAAATGATTAAAGCAAAATCAATCATGCTGTTTTTAGGTGGTATTTGCATTGGAGTAACGATTTTTTATCAAATGGCTTACTATGTGCTTTCTAGTTATTTTGACTGGGACAAGGGCTCCAATATTATACATGTATGCCAGTCTGTATTCGATTTTTATGGTTTTACTCCACTGAAATATTTCTTAGATGCCTTGGTCGTCTATACGCTACTCTTTTCGGTCCTTTTTATTACAACGGAGATGAAAAAATACGTACAATTAAAAAGAATCATTATGGCTGTTACTGATCGAGACACATCAGCTAAGTTATCAAAGGAATATCAAAGTGAAATCATTGTTTTTCATTGCCACGAACCACTTGCCTTTGCAATGGGCATGCTCAATCCTAAGATTTATCTATCAACGACATTGATTGATATACTTGAAAAAGAAGAAATTGATGCCGTAGTTCACCACGAATTACACCATAAATATAACTTTGATCCATTAAAAACCTTCATATTCTCATTTTTCACAAAGGTCATTTGGTATATCCCTGTGCTTAAACATATGAGACAAAGCTATTCAGTTTTTAGAGAAATTATTGCTGATCAATATGCAATAAAACAGACTGGCACAGAGCTTGGAGTGGGACAGGCGCTTTTGAAACTGATAAAAAAAGAAGCGCAGTTTCAAAAACAAACAAATTTTGCAGTCTCCTTTGGAGATCGAGCACTTAACCTAAGAATACAAAAGATCTTAAATCCAACGTATAATGTACCCCTTAATGTACCATTTGTTCCGATGATTGCTTCAACATTTTTAATGGGAGCACTCATCATTATGCTAAATCTTAATTTTTAAATTTTTTTAAACATAAACATTACATTGTGTAGTGTAAATACAGGAGGAAATAACGATATGAAAACAAATCAAGAAATAGGTGCTATTTTTATCCGAGTGATTTTAGGGGCAATTTTCTTTTTTCATGGTCTTCAATCATTCCAAGAAGGAATTGGCGGCATAGCAGCCTTTTTTGGACAAATGGGGATTCCTGAATTCATGGCGTATGTTGTGAAAACAATTGAGCTTGTTGGTGGAATTGCGCTTATTTTAGGACTTGGTACACGTATTTTTGCTACACTATTTGTACCTATTATGGTGGTAGCGATTATCACTGTAGGTTTCTCAAAAGGATTTATTGGTGGATTTGAATTTGAGCTTTCTTTATTGGTCATGTCCATTTTTCTTGCATTAAGTGGAAGTAAGCTATTTTCAATTGATGGTTTAATCAAACAACAACAGCAACAAAAAGAAACCAATTTTAATTAATCAGTATAAATAAAAAAGAGTTCCTGCGTTTTGATTGGGCAGGGACTCTTTTTTTGGCTTTTTTATTATTGAAAAAACAATTTTCGGATTTTGACGGAACATACGGTCTCCTATTAAAATGATACTAGATACTACGAATGGTGTGTTAAAAAGTATAAAAACCATACTGCATGATTTTGTTCATCTTGTGCTGTTCTTTTAAAAAGCTCTTTTGTTCCTGCGTCTTGAACATAGTCAGATACAGATAAGTAAAAATCGACCGTGTTTTGTTCATCTTTAAATGCATGAGTTAATCCTTGTTTAAAGTCATCTGGACAAGGATCGGTTATCTTCGGCTTGGGGCTTTTTCCAGTAAGTGCATAGTATAATTTTGTGAAGTTATGATAATGTCGAACCTCATCCTGTCTAATTTCTTGGATTGTTTTTTTTACTTCAGGGTTCTGAGCTTTTTGAGCAAGTTTTTCATAGCATTGTATGGCAGAATATTCGCCATTAATGGCTTTTTCAAGATCAGGAATTAATTGGGTATTTTGACGGACATCATATGGGGCGTTGTAATAATAACCGTAATACATGATATTGCCAGCCTCCTTTTTCTTCATGATGGTTTATTATATGAAAAGGTGTAGTAAATGTGCCTATTCTGTGTTGTAACTGAATGAAAAGGAAAGGTGAATTCGCTATAGGAAAATAGCTATTTGTCTTCATTTTCGCTAGAATATGAGTACATATAGAAAGGTGTTGTAAAACGTGGAGATTGAGTTTTTAGCAGGCAGATCGGGGAGTGGAAAAACGACTGCTATATTAGAAGAAATAAAAGAAGAATTGAGACTTAATCCATTAGGTCATCCAATCATTTTTTTAGTCCCGGATCAAATGACCTTCTTAATGGAGTATGAGCTTGCAAAAACATCCGAAGCTGGTGGCATGATTCGGGCAAAAGTATTTAGCTTTACAAGACTTGCTTGGTATATCTTACAGCAGACAGGTGGGATCAACAGGCAATTCGTCACAAGCACCGGGATTCAAATGCTACTTAGAAAAATTGTTGAAGAAAATAAGGAGAACTTTAAAGTTTTTAAAAAGGCGAGCGATAAACCAGGTTTTGTCGAGCAAATTGAGAAGACGATGTCAGAATTCAAGAGATACTGTATGTTGCCAGAAGAGATCGAACGCATTGCGCAATCTGCCATCTACTCTGAATATGTTGAAGAGCGTCGGGCTGCTGAAAAACTTTACGATCTGCATTTGCTTTACAAACAGATGGAACACCATTTGCAAGGTGAATATGTACATTCTGAAGATTATTTGACTTTATTGGCACAGCAAATTCCCTTTTCTGACGAGCTTAAGAATGCACATATTTATATAGATGGATTTTATCAGTTCACACCACAGCAGCTTCAAGTAATCGAACAGCTCATGTTACGTACAACGAAAATAACTGCTGCCTTTACAGTCGATCGTTCCTATAGCAACATGCAGCCAGATGAACTTGATTTGTTTCGGATGACAGGTAAAACGTATTTTCAGTTATATCAGCTCGCAAAAGAGCTTGGTGCAAATGTTTTTGAAAGAGTATTGGATCAGAATAAACGACATCAGCATAGGGATGACCTTGCCTATTTAGAAGCACAATATGAACAAAGACCGCTGATTCCATATCAAGAAGAGACGCGTCATTTCACAATTTCTCAAGCGTCTAATAAGCGCGCTGAAATTGAAGGTGTAGCGAGAGACATTCTTGACTTGGCTAGAACAGAAGGGCTGAGATTAAGAGATATTGCGATTGTTGCTAGAAATCTAGAGGATTATAAGGAGACATTAAAAGAAGTATTCAAAGATTATGAAGTTCCTTTTTTCATTGATGGAAATGAAGCGATGCAGTATCATCCACTGATTGAATTTATACGATCTAGTTTAGATGTCATCAAAGGGAATTGGCGCTATGAAGCAGTGTTCAGGTGTGTGAAAACAGAGTTCTTATTTCCGCTTGATCTTCCAAAAACACAAGCGAGAGAGCAGGCTGATCAGCTTGAGAACTACTGTATTGCATATGGAGTAAAAGGAGATCGCTGGACGAATGGCAGTCGTTTTCAATATCGAAGATTTCAATCTTTAGATGAAGAATTTGGACAAACAGATCAGGAAATTGAAACTGAAAATATGTTAAACGGAGTAAAGAATTGGATTGTCCCCCCTTTAGTACAGCTTCAAAACAGACTAACAAAGTCAAAACGTGTGAAAGATATGATAGAGGCAGTCTATTTATTATTAGAGGAAACGAAAGTACCAGAGAAGCTGGAAAAGGCACGTTTAGAAGCCGAACAGGGTGGTAGGTTATCTGAAGCGATGCAGCATGGGCAAGTATGGGATGCGGTCATCCAATTAATGGATGAATTTGTTGAAATGCTAGGGGAAGAAGAGTTGAGCTTCAATTTATTTCAACAGATGGTAGATACCGGTCTTGAATCTTTGAAATTTGCCCTTATCCCACCTTCACTCGATCAGGTGTTTATTGGAAGTATGGATTTATCAAGAATATATCAAGTGAAGTGCACATTTATGATTGGAGTAAATGATGGTGTCATACCAGCTAGACCAGTTGATGAAAGTGTGTTGTCTGATGATGATAGAGAGTGGTTAAAACGAGCTGGGGCAGAACTTGCTGAGACAGGAAAAGAACGGTTACTTGATGAACAATTTCTTATTTATCAAGCTTTATCAAGTCCGACTCATAAATTGTTCCTTTCATATTCTAGTGCAGATACTGAAGGGCGATCGCTTTTGCCTTCTCCTTTAATAAAAAATTGTCATGAGCTCCTGCCAAATCATCAGGAAGCATTATATGTACTTGATCCTGAGCAACTTCATGATGATGAGCAGCTAAAGTTTGTAGTTAATGAGCATGTTGCATTATCTTATACTGTTACACAACTCCAGCAATGGTTGAATCAATACAGGATGAGTGATGTGTGGTGGAATGTATACAACTACCTAATGAAACAGCCTACACATGACATTTCAAGAGGTGTCATCTCCAGTTTGTTTTTTACAAATAAAGCAAAGCCTCTAACAAAGGATGTCACGAAACAGCTTTATGGTGACCATATTCAAGGTAGTGTATCAAGAATGGAAAAATTTAATGCTTGTGCTTTTTCTCACTTTGCATCGCACGGATTGAAACTAAAGGATAGACAATTTTATAAGTTAGAAGCACCTGATATTGGCCAGCTTTTTCATGCTGCGTTAAAGCATATTTCAGATACACTCATAGAACAGAGAAAAGATTGGAAGAACTTAACTAAAGAAGAGTGTGTCAGCTATTCAAGAAGTGCGATAGAACAGCTTGCTCCCCGTCTACAAAAAGAGATTTTATTAAGTTCCAATCGTCATGCTTATATGAAAGAAAAGCTGCAAAAAATCTTAATCCGAGTGTCATCTATTTTAAGTGAGCATGCGAAAATCAGCGGATTTTCTCCTGTTGGGCTTGAACTTGGATTCGGAGGTCAAGGACCGCTTCCACCATTTACTTTTAAGCTCAAAAATGGTTGTACGATGGAACTTGTAGGACGAATTGACCGAGTGGATAAAGCTGAAAGCTCCAAAGGATTATTGCTTAGAATTGTCGATTATAAATCAAGTGAAAGAGGACTTGATTTGGCGGAAGTTTATTATGGATTGGCTCTGCAAATGTTGACCTATTTAGATTTAGCGATCACACATTCTACAGACTGGCTTGGCATCAAGGCAACACCGGCAGGGATTTTATATTTTCATATTCATGATCCGTTGATCCAAGCACCTATACCATTAGCAGAAGATGAGATTGAGCAGGAAATCTTTAAGAAATTTAAAATGAAGGGTCTACTATTAGAAGACGTAGAAGCTGTCCAACTAATGGATCAAAGCCTTGAATCGGGCAGATCACAAATCATTCAAGCGGGCTTTAAAAAGGATGGTTCTTTCCGATCGGATTCTGCTGTTCTTAATGAAGAGAGTTTCCATATCCTCACACAACATGTCCGTCGAATGTTTCAAAAGGCTGGTGAAAAAATTACTGAAGGCGAAGTATCCATTAATCCATATAAATTAAAAGATCAAACACCGTGTCGTTTCTGTTCCTTTAAATCATTTTGTCAATTTGATGAATCAATTGAAGATAACGAATACAGGATGCTAAAACCTGAAAAGGACGATATCATGATCGATCGGATAAAAAAAGAAGGGGATCAGTATGCAAATTCCAAAACCGAATAACAGTACGTGGACGGATGATCAATGGGAAGCCATTGTCTCACATGGACAAGACATACTTGTAGCAGCAGCAGCTGGATCGGGGAAAACAGCTGTTTTGGTTGAACGGCTTATCAGAAAAATGATACAGGCAGAAAATCCAGTTGATGTCGACAGACTTCTTGTCGTGACATTTACAAATGCATCTGCAGCGGAAATGAAGCATCGGATTGCCGAAGCTCTTGAGAAGGCATTAACAAATCATCCAGGCTCTTTGCATATTAGAAGGCAGTTATCGTTAATGAATCGTGCCAATATCTCAACCTTGCATTCATTCTGTCTTCAGGTTCTTCGTACATTTTACTATTTGATCGACCTTGATCCGGGATTCCGTCTGGCAGATCAAACCGAAGGAGAGCTGTTAAGCGATGAAGTGTTGGATGATTTATTTGAAGATGAGTATAAAGAGGGAAACAAAGCGTTTTTTGAATTGGTAGATAGATACACTTCTGATCGTCATGATCTTGATTTGCAATGGCTTGTCAAAAGAATTTATGAATTTTCAAGATCACATCCTTCTCCAGAGCAATGGATGAGAGCATTTGTGTCGCTTTATGATGTGAATGAAAATACGAAAGTAGAGAATCTTTTATTTTATCCTTATATAAAAGAGGACATTTCACTAGTACTTAATAGCTGTCGACAACAGCTTGAAAGAGCGCTAGCTTTAACAAAAGAGCCGGGTGGACCAGCTCCTAGAGCAGAAAACTTCTTAGATGATTTAGCACAAGTAGAAGAGTTGATTGCACACCAAAGTGATTTCAAAGCTCTATCTCAATTGCTACCGAACGTGAATTTTAAAAGATTAAAGACGTGCAAAGGTGATGAATATGATCCAAGTCTGGTGGAAAAAGCAACAGAGGATCGCAATAGTGTAAAAAAACAACTAGAAAAGCTGAAAGACGAATATTTTATGCGAAGCCCGAAGCAGCATTTAAAAAGTCTTGCTGAAATGAAATCAATAGTGGAGACCCTTGTTTCACTTGTGATTAAGTTTGGTGAGCGTTTTGAAAAAGCGAAACAGGAGAAATCTATTGTCGATTTCTCAGACCTTGAACATTATTGTCTTCGAATCTTAGCAAATCAAGATGAACAGGGAGATTTCGTTGAGAGTGAGGCTGCGGAATATTATCAAAACCAGTTTGAAGAAGTGTTAGTTGATGAGTATCAGGATACGAACCTTGTGCAAGAGACGATATTAAAGCTTGTTTCTAAAAGTAAAAGCCCTCATGAAGGAAATCTCTTTATGGTGGGTGATGTGAAGCAATCGATCTATCGTTTTCGACTTGCTGAACCGATGTTGTTTTTAACCAAGTATAAAAACTTTACTAAGGAAGGAATCGATACAGGAAAAAGGATCGATTTAAATAAAAATTTTAGAAGTCGTGCTGATATATTGAATAGCACCAATTTTTTATTCAAACAGCTAATGGGTGAGAATGTTGGAGAAATTGATTACGATGAGCAAGCAGAATTAAAGCTCGGTGCAATCTATCCAGAAAGTGAAGAGACAACAACAGAAATGGTTCTTGTACACCTTGATCAAAAAGATTTAGAGACGGATGAGGAGCAGGAGGAGCTAGAGACTGTACAATTAGAAGCTAGAGTCATAGCACGGAAAATAAAAGAGCTTATTGCAAAGCCATTTCAAGTATATGATGCAAAGCAACAAATGAATAGAAATCTGCAATATCGCGATATTGTGATCCTGCTTCGATCTATGCCATGGGCACCACAGATGATGGAGGAATTAAAAAAACAAGGGATTCCTGTTTATGCGAATTTATCTTCCGGATATTTCGAAGCGACAGAAGTATCCGTTGTATTGTCATTATTAAAAGTGATAGATAACCCATATCAAGATATTCCATTAGCCGCTGTCCTAAGGTCACCAATTGTCCGTTTGAATGAAAACGAGCTAGCTCTTGTGAGAACAAGTGATAAGAAAAGTCCTTTTTATGAAGCTGTAAAGAAATATATGAGTATGACAAGCTCTGATCATCCAACATGCAGAAAGCTAGAACGCTTCTTCCAGCTCTTACGTAAATGGCGTGATTTCTCGATGAATCATTCAGTTGCAGAACTCATTTGGGAGGTTTATCGGGATACGCAATATATGGATTATGTTGGCGGAATGCCTGGAGGCAAGCAGAGACAAGCCAACTTAAGGGTGTTTTATGATCGAGCGAAACAATATGAAAGAGCAACATTTCGTGGGCTCTTTAGGTTCTTACGTTTTATTGAAAGAATGCAGGATCGTGGAGATGATCTTGGTGCAGCCAAAACACTAAGTGAGACAGAAGATGTCGTCCGGATGATGACCATTCATAGCAGTAAAGGACTTGAGTTCCCGATTGTTTTTACAGCAGGTCTAGGTAGGAACTTTAATATGATGGATTTAAATCAAACATATTTACTTGATAAAGAACTAGGCTTCGGCTCAAAGTATATTCATCCTGAACTTAGAATAAGTTACTCGACGCTACCACTTGTTGCGATGAAGAAAAAGATGAAAAAAGAGCTACTATCCGAAGAGCTAAGAGTGCTGTATGTTGCACTCACTCGGGCAAAAGAAAAGCTATATTTAGTTGGATCATTAAAGAATCAAGAGAAGGCACTTGCTAAATGGCGGAATGTTGCAGATGTTCAAGATTGGTTGCTACCTGATTTTGAAAGGTATCAGGCAAAAACGTACTTGGATTTCATTGGGCCTGCACTTATTCGTCATCGCAACATGAAACATCATTTAGAAGAAAACGATACACATGATGATTTATTTTTGTCCCATCCGTCTACGTTTCAAATTTCATTTACTCAAGCAACAGCGCTTCAGATGGAAGAATTCGTCGAAGAAAAAGAAGAACAGGACGCCATCATGGAAGCGTTACAGGAAGGTCAACCAATAGAAGGTAGTTATGCCTTTGAAAAAGAGGTCATGGAGAGGTTGACATGGCGTTATCCTTATTTGGATGCTTCACAAGTTGGAACAAAGCAGTCTGTAACAGAGATCAAAAGAATGAAAGAGGTAGAAGATCAATATAGTCGTCCATCATCGATACGAAAAGAACGGTCTGCCATATATGATCGTCCTGCATTTATGAAAAAAAAGACACTTACTGCCGCAGAGCAAGGAACTGCGATGCATACCGTTATGCAACATATCCTCCTCCCTGTTGTTGAGCCGTTAAATGATAACAGCATTGAAAAGCTATTAGAACGTTTAAGGGATCGGGAGATATTGACGGAAGAGCAGATTCGAACGATTGATCGTCAAGGAATAATTGATTTCTTTTCATCAACAATTGGTCAAAAGCTACAAAAAGCTGATTGGATCAAGCGAGAGGTTTCTTTTAGTATGGTCCTGCCTGTTAAGGAAGTGTACAGTAACATTCAAGCAGAAGGTGAACCAGTGCTTATTCAAGGGATGATTGACTGCTTATTTGAGACAGAAGGCAAGCTTTATTTACTAGATTATAAAACAGATAGGGTTCACGGAAGGTTTCCAGATGGGATTGAATCGGCAGAACCTATTTTGCGGAAGCGTTATGAGACACAAATAGAACTTTATGCAACAGCGGTAGAGCGTTTAACAAAGAGATCACTTGATGAGAGAATTCTTTATTTTTTTGATGGGAACTTAGAAGTGTCTCTTTAATTTTATCGGAATGAGAGGTGAGCGAAATGAGAATTCTGCATACAGCTGATTGGCATTTAGGTAAAACTTTAGAAGGAAGAAGTCGTTTAGAGGAGCAGGCTGAATTTTTAGATGAATTATATCGTATCGTCAAAGATGAAAAAATTGATGTTGTTGTCATGGCAGGGGATGCTTTTGATACAGTGAATCCACCAGCTAGAGCCGAACAGCTTTTTTATGAAAGTCTGTCTGCTTTATCAGATAAAGGCAGAAGGCAGGTCGTTGTTATTTCAGGGAATCATGACAACCCTGATCGACTATCAGCTGCTTCGCCTTTAACAAATGAACGGGGCATCCATTTAATTGGTTATCCAACGAATGATATCATTCGCGTAGATGTTCCTTCAGCAAGCGAACGTCTATCCATTGCAGCACTTGCTTATCCATCGGAGGCAAGATTAAATGAAGTGCTGGCAGAAACTTTTGATGAAAAGCTGTTACGTGATCATTATGATTTGAAAATACGACAGACTTTTGAGCATTTAAGCCATCAATTTCAAAAGGACACGGTCAATATTGCAACAAGCCATATTTATGTTGCAGGCGGAAGCCAAACGGATTCGGAGCGACCAATTGAAGTTGGGGGAGCCTATACAGTAGCAGCAGAGAGCCTCCCTCAAGCTGCGTGTTATGTGGCACTTGGACATCTGCATCGGCCGCAAACCATTAAAAGGGCAAAAACCATTGCCCGATATTCAGGTTCACCACTTGCCTATAGTTTTTCAGAATCAGGATACGCAAAGTCAGTGACAATTGTTGATGCGCATCCTGGTGCTAAGGCAAATTGGCATGAAATTTTCTTGTCCAGCGGGAAACCTCTTGTGAAATGGAAAGCAACAGAAGGGCTCAGTCAAGTACATGAATGGATCGACGAAAAACGAGATCAGAACGCATGGATAGATCTGGAGATTCACTTAACAGATCAGCTTTCTATAGAAGAAATCCATCAACTCAGAAAAGAACATAGCGGTTTTGTACATATACGGCCTAAATTTCTAGAGTCTGTGCAAATCGAAGAGCAAAAAATGCAAAGTAAACTCTCAATAGAAGAGCAATTTGTGAAGTTTTACGAACGGCAAACTGGCGGAGGACTACCTGATGAACAAACAGTCAAACTGTTTTTAGAACTTGCAAATGAAACTCAAGAGGAGGAAGCGAAATGAAGCCGATAGCGTTAACGATTAAAGGTCTTCATAGCTTCAGAGAAGAACAAACAATTGATTTAAATTCATTATGTGATGCGGGCGTGTTTGGCATATTTGGGCCGACAGGTAGTGGAAAGTCATCTATTTTAGATGCGATGACACTGGCGTTATACGGAAAAGTAGAACGGGCGCTGAATAATACACATGGCATTCTTAATCAAGCAGAGGACAAGCTGACAGTCTCGTTTACATTTGCTCTTCAAAAACATCATGAAGTTTCTTATAAAGTGGAACGGTCGTTTAAACGTGCAGATGAAATGAAAGTCAGAACGACTCTATGTCGATTAATTGAAATGAAAGATTCACAAACTGTACTTGCCGATAAGGCGAATGAGGTTAATCGGAAGATAGAGGAATTGTTAGGTCTAACAATCGATGATTTCACAAGGGCAGTCGTATTGCCACAAGGGAAATTTGCCGAGTTTCTCTCGTTAAAAGGTACGGAAAGGCGACAAATGCTTCAACGTTTGTTTAATTTAGAAAGATATGGAGATCAGTTTGTCAAACGACTTCGTACAAAAGCACAGCATGAATATGGACGGAAAAATGAACTGCTTGCCGAACTTACAGGGTTAGGTGAAGCAGGACCTGAGGCTTTAGCAAATGCCAAGGAAGCTGCTGCATTAGCTCAAGCGGAATTTAACCAAAAGAAGCAGGCGAAAGATGAAGCAGTGCGCAGTTTTACTGAAGCACAAACGATTTGGCAATGGCAAGTAGAAAAGGCGAAATATGAAAATGAGCAAAATCATCTTGATACGTTAGCACCTTCAATTGAAGAGAAAAAAAAGAAGCTAGAGCAAGCTCAACATGCAGAAACGTTAAAGCCATATGCAGATGCCTTAACTCGTGCGGACATTCAACTAAATCAAGCTGTCCGAGAGGTTCAACAAGCGGAGAAAAAACTTCAAGAAGCACAGTCTGTGTATGAACAAATCAATAGACAGTATGAGCATCATAGAAAGCTGAAATTAGTGCATGAACCACAGCTTCTCATACAAAAGGAACAGCTCATTCGTTTAAAGGATGTTGAACGAAAGCAAAAAGAGACCCAGCAAGATAAAGAAGTGCTAGTTAAGCGGAGAATAGAAAAAGAACAACTTATGAAGCAAAAAAAGACAGAAGCAGAGGACGTAATTTCTTTGCTTGATCGAGCGCTTGCAAAACAAACCCAACTTAAACAAGAGCTTGAGCATTTATATGTTTCAGCAAAAGAACGAAAGAGTGTACAGGATGCGTTTCGCTTCAGTGAGGATGTCAATAGAATCAAAATGAACATCCAAAAGGAAGAAAAAAAGCTTACTGAATGGGAGAAAAAGTTCACTCGTTCAGCCGAGGTATATGAAAGACTTCAAAAACATCAAGTCGATCAACATGCAAAGTTGGAACAATCATTCCAATCTGTTGCGCAAGTTTATTATTATGTCTGTGAAACAGAGCGTGCACTCATGTTATTCACGCAAAAAGAAGCCGATCATAAAACAGAAAAGTTAAAGCAACGTGACAAAGCGAGAGCGGATGAATTAAGAAAAGAGTTAGCGGCAGATTTAATTGAAGGAGAGCCATGTCCGGTTTGTGGATCAACACATCATGAGCAACAGCTTGTATCGTCATATGATCATGATCTTTCTGTTACTGCAATCGATTTAGACATTCAAACGATTGATCAAGCTCTGAAGGAAGCCGAAGCACATGCTAGAGACATTTATTCAACAAAACAGAGCTTAGAAAAACTATCTGATCATCTAGTGAAAGAATTCCCCTTTTTAACAAAAAAAGAACTGGGTGCTGAGGTTGCTGCATCTATTGATATATCTCATAGCACGTATTCCTTATCAGATATTACTCATGAATGGAAGGGAATCAAACAAGATATTCAAGGGATAGAAACCCAAACTTTCCATACGATTGATTCATGCCATGAGACAGAAAAAGAGCTAAGAAAAATGGAAGAACAAATGAATTTTGAGCAGAAGCAAAAAAATGAAGTGGACATCTCGTTAAAAGAACAGCAGTCTGAGTTAGTAGAAAAAAAAGACCAATTCAAGCAGAAATTCGCTGATTTTCCTCTTGATCAAGTCCATGATGCTCAAAAAAGTATTGAGGATAAAGACCAACAATCTGAAGGGTATCAAGAGCGTATCCAGAAAAGTATTGAGTTTCTTGAGGATAAGCAACGCTTAAAAGAAAAACTACAAACTGAGGTTTTTGATTTAGAAAAAGAGCTGAATAAGTTGGAGCATCAGCTTGAGAGTACTAGTCAATCCATTCAGCAATATGAGTCTGAATTGTCCACTTATGAAATAAAAGCGGATTCTATTTCAGAGGAGTTATTAGCAGTTGAACAAGAGCTAAGCGATTTGAATGAAAAAGAACAGCAGCATTATCAAAAGTTGAAACAAATGCAACAATTCTTTAATGAGGCGCAAAGTGGTTTTACAAGCAGTGAACGCCAGCAAAAAGAAGCAGAGCTTCGAAAAGTAGAAGCTGAACTTGCCTGGAAAGAGGCGTCTGCTCAATCAGCTTTTAAACATCCACAAGACATTCAACTTGTCCTTTTGGATCGGACAACATTCAACAAAATGAAAGAGGAAATAGAAAATTTTGTGGATAAAAGCAAACAATGTGCAGCAAACTTAAAGCGACTTTCTGAGCAATTAAATCATCAATCCCTTAGTGAGGAAAAATGGCTAGACATTCAGGCAAATAAAGAACATGCAGAGAAAGCATTAGAAGAAGCAACCATTGTTAGTGGTTCGGCGAATGAGCATCTGCGTGTCACTGAAGCGAATCATCAGCGATTCTCAAATATTCATGAACAGTTAAGTGAGCTACAACAAGAGATTGATCGACTTGATAAGTTACAAACTGTATTTAAAGGCAACACCTTTGTTGAATTCTTGGCAGAGGAGCAGCTGGAGAGTGTGAGTCGTGATGCATCATCTCGTCTTGGTATTTTAACAAGACAAAGATATGCAATCGAAGTTGATTCAGAGGGCGGTTTTGTTATGCGTGATGATGCAAACGGTGGTGTAAGACGTCCGGTTTCAAGTTTGTCAGGTGGCGAAACTTTCTTAACTTCACTAGCACTTGCGCTTGCACTTTCGGCACAAATTCAGCTTAGAGGACAATATCCGCTTCAGTTCTTCTTCCTTGATGAAGGATTTGGGACGCTTGACCAAGATTTATTAGATACTGTGATTACGGCATTAGAAAAACTACAATCACAAAATCTAGCTGTTGGCGTGATTAGTCATGTCGAAGAGTTAAAAATGAGATTGCCGAAAAAATTGATTGTACATCCAGCAGAACCGAGTGGAAAGGGAACGACAGTATCGCTGGAACTGATGTAAGAAAACGAGGTGTTTGAATGGCGAAAAAATCCATTGGACAATGTGAATTGTGCGGAAGATCAAATGTACGGCGCACAGAGCATCATTTAACACCAAGGGAGGAAGGAGGGACATTTCTTCCAACCGCATTTCTTTGTCTTCCATGTCATAAACAAATTCATGCTCTATACACGAACCAAGAGCTTGCTGCTCGTCTCAATACAATAGAGGCATTAAGGCAAGATGAAAAACTTGTTCCATATATCAAATGGATCAGAAGACAGCCAGCAAGTAAGCTGGTGAAAACAAGAAAAACGAGAGAACGCAGGGGGAAATAAACACAAAAAGCACTCCTCTAGGCTGACTGAAGCTCTTAGAGGAGATGCCTTATGCATTGCCTACCATGTTCTGATCATTTAAGTCTGGGTCCACATAGTTAGTTGCACTAATGCCATTATTCAATATTAAAAAATCTCCGGTATTCCCCGCTCCAGATCCTAGAGCAGATTTCGACGAACTTTTTGGTGAAAGATAAAATGAATCGCCGACGTTCACGACGCCTCCAGAAATAGAATTAATGTAAATTGGTCCGACAATTGCTGGCATAATCGACACCCTTTATCCGAAGTCATATCACCATCATATGCGCTTGTGGATTCATTTGTGAGTTTGGCGGATTTTTGGTTTCGCTGAACAGTTCACGAATGTGTTTTACTCGGGCTGTAGCATTAAATGAACATGTTGAGCCAATTTGCATGATAGATGATGAAGAGACCCCTTCTACATGAATAGAAGATGCCTTAATGACTGGTGTTTCATGAAAGAATGCGGTTCTTACTGATCTTTCAGGAAGCATTAATGGGATGGGTTCAAAGTATACTTCATTTTCTTTTGCCGTAAAATTTCCTTCATATCCGTAAAATAAGCTAATCGTTCTTTGGACGGCAAGCACCTTTACTTCTGGTCGCATTTCTTGTGTATCACCAATTTGAACGATGCTTGATATACCAACAGAATTTACTTTTGCAAATTTGACCTGAGATGTTCGCTTAATCATTATCTTGGCGCTAGAGGAACAAACGGTCCAATAATAAGTGATTCAGGCGGCGTATCAAATATAGAGGATAATTGAACATGATCTGTGTCACCGATGATAAATAACGAGGAGGACGAGACCCCTACCACTTTAATGCTACCTGTCTCAATGTTTCGATTCACGACTGTGAAATTCATCCGTTTTCCTCTCCTTTCGTTTCAGGTGGAATATGTGCTAAAAAGTGCTCTATCGCTCTTTTTATATCATGTTTGACGTATTCAGCTATTTGTTCAGCACGTTGCTTAGGTGTCATGTCTTCATTTTTAGGCAATTGTGCAGCATAATATTTGATTCTGCTATCAATTTGTTTACGGATATCTTCTATAATATGGTGTTTATTGCTATCATCAAGGCTTCCTTCATAGCGCTGTTCTAATTCTTCTAATAGCTCTGGTGCTTCATCATTTAAGAAAGCATCGACAAGCTGTCTCGTCTGGTCTAAAAATTGATCAGCTATTTCCTGTTGCATCATTCCAACTCCCGGTGCGGTTTGGCTCACTTCAAAATTTTGCACGCTATTTGGATCAGAAGGATTAAGGCCGATATTTAATGTACCTTCAAGCCGCTCAATTTTTAGTTGATCAAACTTATAATCGATCCGTTCGATGTTTGTTGTTGGTTTGTCTCTTATCATTTGCATTTCCTGTTGAAGATCGTTGAGCCTTTTTTCAAGCATCATGATTTGCTGTGTTTGTTTTTGGATAATGCCATACATTTGGGAAGCATTTGCTTGATAATCATACATCTTGATACACCTCCGGGTTTGCACATGAATTAAGCTGTCGGTGATTGAAGCGGGACAAATGGTGTCGTGCTCGACCCTTGAGATTCTTCGATTCCTTGTGTTCCAGCCGCCGCAGGGGCAGATTCTACGTAGCTTCCTGTATTGTACAAGTTCGAAAGCGCTTTGATCGATCCGGCACTTCCAATTTGTAAAACAGACGAGTTACTCACAGCTTCCACGCGTAAATAATTGATTTGGATCGCCTGATTAATATAGAAGTTCAATGTCACTTCACTCCTTACAAGTTACCAACAAGCGGCTGATCAATCACAT
Source organism: Bacillus sp. NPDC077027 (assembly GCF_050269555.1). Taxonomy (NCBI): domain Bacteria; kingdom Bacillati; phylum Bacillota; class Bacilli; order Caryophanales; family Bacillaceae; genus Bacillus; species Bacillus sp. NPDC077027. Next base: position 186,500 of record NZ_JBNNIO010000003.1, read on the forward strand.
CACTATCGTACGTGTTCGTGACGCTTTTATAATTGTTAATTCGTAATTGATCACCTGTGTTAAAGCTGCCTGCTCCGGCAAACGTCTTAACCTGGCTGGTCGGAGAAATTGTGATGCAATCTCCAACATGAACGACTCCGCTCGTTCCGACGGCGTTTACTTTGAAGGCTCCAACAATAGCCGGCATCGCGGTGCACATCCTTTATGAATTTCGGGCGTTTGGTTTTGGGCGTTTCACCATAGCTTATGATGTGCACCTAAATGTGTGATTATCTTTTCTGAAAGCTTTTCAATAGAGGAGTAAGTTCAGTTGTTACCCTTTTTTTGAACTTTTCTTAGAGGTGTGTTTGATGCCTTTATTTAATAGTGTGTCTAGCTCTTGACTACAGCGTATAGTTTCTTCAGCATTCATTCCAAATTTTTTCGCAGTCTCAATCAAATGCAGTCTTTTCTCTTCAATTTCATGATTGATCATAACGGACGCCAACTCTCACATTTTTTATCAAATAGAAGGATATGGTTAGTATACCCTATTTTTCTATGAGAAAAGCTGTTTCGTCAATATGAGAAATAAAGTGACAAAATTCGAAGGTATTCTCTTACTCACTCTGTTTCTTTTTTTATTTCATTCTGTAAATAACGTCGTCTTTTGTTGATATATTTTTTAATTAAATCTCGTTCTGCTTGCAAAACATTCTTTTTCTCTTTTAAGTAAGGGTCTTTTTCGATGAATTTTTCGAAAGATTCATGCCATAAAGTGATGACGGGATAAAGCCTCTCAACCGTAAAATGCGTGTTGAGTACATTGTTTAAAAGGGTGTAATAGCTTGTTTTGAATGAGGGAATGTCAAGTAATCTTGCAGTTAGTGTGTTAAAGCCGCTTGCTGGGATGTAGTCGTGTTCCATCTCTTCACCGTGTATATCTCGCCCCCAAGTCGCATCATAATCCCAAGGTAACACGTGGAAATGCCCAGTGTTGTTTACATACAGCGCATAGTTATGAACAAACCCATCAAAGTTTTGGGTACAGACGACACCGATTAACCATAAGAAGTATTGTTTTACATCAAGGTATTTGTCGATGTCCTTTGCAAAAGCGTCGTCTGTTGCGGTATTCACAAAATAAATAAATTCACTGAGACGTTGATCATGATGAACGGAACCTAACATTTTTTCATAACCAAGCAATAAATGTTTTTTTGGTTGTTTATCAAAGGAACTAAGCAGTGAAAAGTTGGCATCATCATCTACTGCATAATAGATGGCACCCTCTGTGCGATGACGTTTTTTTAAAAAATGCTGATCCACTGATTCGATTTTTAAATAAATGCCTTCTTTTTTTCCGTTGATTGTCAAAAATACATGTGAAGCAGACGGGCTTAATACACCTATTTGTTCAAAAAAATAAAACGATAGTCTGTTTCGAATCAATGAAGGGTCATTGAATTCAGCGTTTAGGTGGAATAAAGCTTCGCCACCTCTCATTTTTGGTTTTCTATATTCAATTTGATACGATTTCTTCTTGAGTTTCCGTATATGTGATCCACGAAACGAAATGTAGACATGAGACTTCATTTTGCCTATTTTTATAACGGCATCCACCGGCTCATCATTCCAAATGTCCTTTTTTAAATCGATGAAATCCTTCGGATGAATCCATAAATCGAGGATGGGTAACGCTTCAGGGGTCATCTTTTCATCAGCCTCCTATTTACTACAACAGCATATGACACATAGGGAATGTCCTGTACCAAAAAGGTGGGTGTATGTGGAGTTTTACTAGATATGGTCATTCGCCAAGAACACTTGTCTCTCCAATCTCGTACCATGAAGTAGAGAAGATAAACAGCTATTCTGTTTGTTTTGTCCAAGTACAGATAGGGGAGGGATTTATACGTGGGAACATTTGATCATGCACATATTAATCATGCGGTTCAATCGTTGAGAAGCGAAGGACGCGATCAACATCTGGATCGTGAACCAATATCTAAACGTTCACACAAGTCAACTAAGCGTTCAGAACGATCTCATCGTTCTAAGCGATCTTACCAGCGCCGTCATTGGTTCTTTGGTGGAGGCCGCTGTCATCAATCTCGTAAAAGTAGAAAGAGTTACAGAACCCACCGTTCAAAAAAGAGTCGTCGCTCAAAGAAAAGTGTTCACAGTAAAAAGCCATATAAGAGTAAGCGCTCGAAAGATCACAAAAAAAGCTACAAATCTAAACGATCACGAAAAAGCTACAAATCTAAACGATCACCAAAGAGCTACAAATCCAAGCGATCACGAAAAAGCTACAAATCCAAGCGATCACCAAAGAGCTACAAATCTAAACGATCACGAAAAAGCTACAAATCTAAACGATCTCATCGCCGCAAAAGAAGTTATCCATGTAAAGGCTGTGGAAAAAGAAAGCACCATCCAAGAAGCAAAAGAAATGTGCATCGTAAGTGGGATCAAGGTAACATGTGGGAATACCGTCGCTACAAATAATAAAAATCACATCTGCAGGTTGTCGATTTTTGAAACCCTTTTTAAAAGAGAGTATGATAAAAAAGGGTTTTTTTATTGTGTAGAGAAGTTATGAAGTGACATCTGTTATGTTGTAAAACTGAGATTGTGAGGGGAAGACATGAAGTTTTTTACTGGTGAGATTAATAATCGTCTTTTTACAGGGGTTGTTATTGATGATGAAAGAGTCATGGACTTAAAAAGAGCAGAGGCTAAATTATTTGAACTAGAAACCCTGCCAGATTCTTTGTCTGACTGTGTCAAAATAGGGGACAAGTTTGTTGATCATGTGAAGCAGCTTTTAGATTGGGCTGAAAAAAAGGAAGAGGATCGTGGTTTTTACATTTATCCATTGTCAGATGTCAAGCTCCATGCGCCTATTCCAAAACCTATTAAAAATGTGATGTGTGTCGGAAAGAACTACAAAGACCATGTCATGGAGATGGGAAGTGCAGCTGATATTCCTGAAAATGTCATGATCTTTACTAAAGCACCGACTTCTGTGATTGGTCATGAGGCTGATATTGAATTGCATGCAGGTGTGACGAATGAACTTGATTATGAAGGAGAGCTTGCAGTCGTTATTGGCAAGACAGCAAAAAATATTCAGCCTGAAGAAGTAAAGGATCACCTCTTTGGGTACACCATTATAAATGATATCACGGCGAGGGATTTACAGAAAAAACATAAACAATTTTTTATTGCGAAAAGCTTAGATACATCGTGTCCGATGGGGCCTTATCTTGTTCATAAATCCCAAATTGAAAATCATGATGCTCTGCATGTTGAGACGAAAATAAATGGAGAAATTCGACAATCTGCTGGAACGGATTTGATGATCTTTTCCATTGAAGAAATTGTGTCTACCCTGTCTAAAGGGATGACATTAGAGGCAGGGGATATCATTGCAACTGGAACGCCATCTGGGGTTGGCAAAGGCTTTGAACCACCTAAGTTTTTAAAATCTGGGGATCAAATTGATGTAACCATCGAGCCAATTGGTACGTTATCCAATCGAGTGAAATAAAGCATTTTTGACACAGGATTGTTGCTTTGTGTTCGACTTATTTCGTGGTACGATGATGTAGGTACTTGTTCTGATAAAGGGGGAAATGACTGATGGGTACACATTTACATATTACAGCATGGGTTCTAGGTCTTATTTTGTTTTTTGTTGCCCTTGCACTGACGGGTAAAAATGAAAAAGGTGCGAAAATTGTACATATGATCGTTCGCCTTTTTTACTTGCTTATCATTGCAACTGGTGCTGAGCTGTATGTTCGAACTGGAATGAAGATTCCAGGCTTTCAAGGCGAATATATGGGCAAAATGCTACTAGGTATTATTGTCATCGGATTGATGGAAATGGTGCTCGTTCGTAAGAAGAAAGGGAAATCAATTGTCGGCGTCTTGATTGGTTTTGTTGTGGTCGCTGTTGTGACCATTCTTCTCGGACTGCGCTTACCGATCGGGTTTCATATTTTTTAAAAAGAAAAGGCATCGCTTCATTGTGCGATGCCTTTTCTTTATGATTTTTCCTGAAAAATAGAGACATGGCGTTTTCCATCTGCTGTTGTCCATTCAAAGCGTGCAGTGCCTGATGAGCGATCAATATGATATTGAAGCGCACCATTTGCCTCATCTGTTGAAAACTGAAAAAAAGATACGCCTTTATTCACATTTTGCATTTGGTTAAAATAAGAAAAGATGCAATCATAAACCGAAAAGCCAAAGCTCTCTAATTGAATGATCACTTCATTGAATACATCCTCATTTAAAGTTAAAAGCAAGTCGAGTAAGCCTTTAGGAACCGAGCGGGCATATTGAATGGTCTCTCCACCTTGAACATCTATGAAACGACCATTTTCTTGCAAAATTGTGGTGCCATTTAACTCACCTTTTGTCCATCCATCTTCCTCTTGTAAATAAATCATCTGGTTTGGCAAACTTTCTATCATCATCACATCGCCTGTCTGATCCTCAATGAGACAATGTCCATCTTCAAGCAGCAAATATCCAAGACTCCATTTTCGTTTCCCATCTTCCAGTTGCTTCATCCTGTTCTCCATTTGCTATACACTTCTCCTTTCGTTTCTTCATTTTTCTTTCCAAAAAAAGCTTGTCCTATACCAAGTCAAAAAAGGACAAATCAACTATCGCGCTTGCGATGCATAAACTAAGAAAGGCTGAATGAGAACACCTGATGAAAAACGGATGGGAGCTGATGATGATGTGTGGAATTACAGGCTGGGCAGACTTTAAAAAGCAGCTCATCCAACAGGATCATGTGATAAACCAAATGACAGATACATTATCTAAAAGAGGGCCGGATGATACGAATATATGGAAAAGTGAACATGTCCTGTTTGGACATAAGCGGTTGTCTGTCGTTGATTTAGTAGGCGGCAAGCAGCCAATGACGTATACACATAAAAACCATTCCTACACAGTTGTATACAATGGTGAACTTTACAATACAGAGGATATACGGAAGGAACTGCTGACAAGAGGTCACCGTTTTTTGGGGCACTCAGATACAGAGGTTCTCCTTCACGCATATGCGGAGTGGAAGGAAGAATGTGTCACCCATTTTAACGGTATTTTTGCGTTTGTGATTTGGGACGGTGAGCGCGACTTATTGTTTGCAGGAAGAGACCGATTAGGTGTCAAACCATTTTTTTATACTGAGCGGAATAGTTCCTTTTTATTTGGTTCAGAAATCAAAGCATTGCTTGCCCATCCAGACATAAAGGCAAAGGTTGATGGGGAGGGACTGTCAGAAATTTTCGGTTTAGGACCTTCAAGAACGCCAGGCCAAGGGGTATTTAAAGGAGTCAAAGAACTAAGACCTGCCCATGCACTTACCTTTTCTAAATCGGGGTTACGTGTATGGAGATATTGGAATGTGCAAAGCAAAGAGCACTCTGATTCTCTAGAGGACACAGTTCACAATGTTAGGCATTTATTTACGGATGCGGTCACACGTCAACTTGTGTCTGATGTGCCTGTTTGTACGTTTTTATCAGGTGGGGTAGATTCTAGTGCCATTACTGCGATTAGTGCCAAGCATTTTGAGCAAATTGGTAAAGCACCACTTCATACGTATTCCATTGATTATGAAGAAAATGACCAATTCTTTGAGGCGAGCCATTTTCAACCGAATAGTGATGGACCTTGGATTGAAAAAATGACAAATGCATTTGGCACTCATCATCACAGATGTGTGATTGGTCAGGAGGAGCTTGCTGCTTATTTAAAAGAAGCTGTAGAAGTTCGAGATTTGCCGGGGATGGCTGATATAGATTCTTCTTTATTATGGTTCTGCCGTGAAATTAAAAGGGAATTTGTCGTCGGCTTATCGGGAGAATGTGCGGATGAAATATTTGGTGGATATCCTTGGTTTCATACGGCAAATGAAACAAATGGGTTTCCATGGATGAGGTCAACCGAGGAGCGCATTGGGCTCCTACAAGATACTTGGCAAAAAAAGCTAAAACTCAAGGAGTACGTTCAATCCAAATATGAGGAAACGGTGGCAGAAACACCTCTTTTAGATGGAGAAACGGGTGTAGATAAAGCCCGAAGAGAGCTTTTTTACTTAAATATAATTTGGTTTATGACAACATTGCTTGATCGTAAGGATAGAATGAGTATGGGGGCGAGTCTTGAGGTTCGTGTCCCATTTGCTGATCATCGGTTAGTTGAATATGTTTGGAACATACCGTGGGAAATGAAAATGTATGGTAATCGGGAAAAAGGGGTTTTACGAAAAGCATTAGAGGGAATTTTACCGGAAGAAGTGCTTTATCGTAAGAAAAGCCCATATCCAAAAACACATCACCCAGCATATACACAGGTGGTGAAGCAAATGCTCACTGAATGTCTTTACAAAAAAGATTCAGTGCTTCATGAATTCCTTGACCCAAGCCAACTTCAGCAACTGATTGATTCTGAAGGTGCTTCTTTTCAAGTACCTTGGTACGGACAATTAATGAAAGGCCCACAGCTAATTGCCCATTTGGCACAAATTCATCATTGGTTTGAAACATATCGGATTGATATAGAAGTGTAGCAAAGGGTCGGTTTTCTTAAGTAGATTGGAAAACCGACTTTTTTAATACTTAAGATGACAGGACTTGCAACAGCAATAATGAATTGAAGGATTGCTGGCTTGTTGGCGAAGGATTTGGTGGTATGATTTCCGCACTCTATTTAAAAAAAGCGGGTCATGATGTGACATTGATGGAGAAGAGCAACAAGCTGGGGGAAAGACTTGCTTTTGTTAGGGAGAAAGGCTATAAAATAGATGAAGGATCGACGATTCTCCTACTTCCTGATATGCTAAAGGGCGTTTTACATGACGTCGGAATTGATATATGAGGCTGAACCTTCTGAAACTAGACCCGCTATACTCCATATATACAAAGTATACGGATCTTGATCGTCAGCTTCAGGAAATCAGGCGAGTGTTTCCAAAAGAAGATGAGGGGTATTTTGAAATTCATGAATGACATGACATTTCTTTGAGTGAACGAAAGGAAGTGAAGATGAGTGATTGATGTACAAACCGCGTTCATAGCATGTGAGGATATAATTAAGGATCATTCAAAAACATTTTATCGTGCGTTTTTCATGCTACCGAAAAAGAAAAGGCAGGCTGTTTGGGCAGTATATTCTTTTTGCAGAAGAGCGGATGATATTGTAGATGAAATCGCCACTTCAAAGGAAGAGTTGGCATCCTTATCGGATGCATTTGAACGCTTTTTAAAAGGTGAGGTGGATTGCCATGATCCGATGTGGGTGGCACTTGAACATACATTTCAAGAATTCAAGATGAATGAGACGCCATTTCGTGAGTTTTTGAAAGGACAAGAAATGGATTTAGAACATAAGCGATATGAAACGCTAGACGAGCTATTGATGTATTCATATCATGTGGCGAGCACAGTTGGATTGATGCTGTTACCGATCATAGCACCTCGAAAAATCGAACGTTTAAGAGAGGCAACGATGTCTCTTGGCATTGCGATACAACTGACAAATATTTTGCGTGATGTTGGAGAGGATGCCGCCAAAAGAGGTCGCATTTATTTGCCAAAACAGGTTCTCAATCAATTTGGTTATACAGAACAAGATCTGTATGAAGCGAAAATCAATCAGGCTTTTATACATGTATGGGAGTATATGGCGTTTGAGGCAGAGGCGTACTATGAGGAATTTTTTGATCATGTACATGAGTTTCCACTTTATTCACGTACCTCTGTCAAAGCAGTCGCTCATTTTTATAAAGCCATTTTAGATAAAGTAAGAACAAACGGATATGACGTATTTAAAGAAAGACAATTGATAACAAAAAAAGAGGAAGCACTTATTTTAGAGGAAATGAAGTAATCATTGTATGTTATGACATGAAAAGACTGTAGACAAACCGCTAAAATTAAAGGTTCGTCTACAGTCTTTTTTGTTCTTTTAGGAAGAAGTAAGCCGGTTTGTAACCCAAACTCTTGAACGCCAACGTCTGTACATAAAAACGCCTCTGACCCATTCATCAACGATAAAGGAAATCCAGACGCCGATTAACCCTAGCTCATATTGAACGCCAAGTATATAAGCAATCGGAAGCCCGATGCCCCACATAGAAATGATTGCCATATAGACAGGAAACTTCGCATCACCAGCAGCTCTTAAAGAATTGATAATAACCATATTAAACGAGCGACCAGGTTCTAAGATAATGGTCAAGAGTAATAAAACACTGGCTATTTGAATAATCTCTGCATTACTTGTAAAAAGAGCAAGAATATGTGTCGATGATAAAGATAATGCACATGATGAGAGAAGCGAGATGGCGATTGCCCAATATAAGCTGTTCATACATCTACGATACGCATCGTCGAATTCTTTCGCACCAATATGACGACCGATTAAAATTTGTGTACCCTGACTGATCGCAGCGCCAAACAGCATAATGAACATCATGATATTTTGTGTGTACACTTTCGCCGCAAGTGCCTGCGTTCCCATAAATGTGATCAAGTACGTAATGATCATTTGAGCCCCATTGTAGGATAACTGCTCACCAGCTGAAGGAATGCCAATTTTTAATAGCTTTTGCAAATGTGCTTTTTGGATATGAAACATTCGTTTTAGAGACAACGTAAGTCCGATTCTTTTCCTGACAATGAAGATCATCGCAATTAGCCCTATTAGACGTGCAAATGATGTCGACAGGGCCACCCCTGTAACGCCCAATACAGGAAATCCAAATGGGCCAAAAATGACAAAATAATTGCCTATCACATTTAAAACATTCATACCAATAGTGACATACATTGTTTCTTTCGTATAACCGTAACTTTTTAAAATCGCACTATACGTCATAATGAGTGCTTGGATAAATGAGAGCAGTCCAACTATTTGTAAAAAGACGGTAGCATCAGGCATCAGTTCAGAGGATAGCCCCATCATATGTAAGATAGGAACAGCAAACAGAAACATCAGGATACTAATAACAAAACTGATCAAGAAATTCGTTCCTAGAGAAACATAAGCGACTTCAACAGCTTCTTTTTGTCGATTGGCACCAAGGAACTGTGCAATGACGATGGTCGTACCAGTTGTAATAAAACTAAACATCACAATCAGTAAATTCAATAGTTGATTGCTGACACCGACTGCGGCAACACTATTGTCGGAGTATTGGCTCAGCATAAGTGTATCTGCGCTCCCCATCAACATATAGAGAGAAATTTCAATAAAAATGGGCCAAGTCAAAGCGAACAATGAGGGGTGTTTGCTTTGTTTTTTCGGTTGTACCTTCTTTAAATTAAGTGAATGTTGTTTCATAGAACAGCCCCCTTTTAGCATAAATCCGATTTATAGTGTACCTTGCATCGACTATAATAAGAAGAGATGAACACGAAACTTATTGGAAAAATACGACTTCATAAGGGGACGAATATGAGTCAATATATTACGTTTACTGTACCACCGTTTCCGATCTATATCGCATCTGGAGAAGGCATGTTTCGTCAAGGGGATAGGCACATATCTCGAACATTCACTGTATTTGACTTTCTATATGTACAAAAGGGGGAGCTATTTATTACAGAGAATGATGTGCCATATCATGTGAAAGAAGGAGAGTACGTTATTCTTTCACCGGGTTTACCTCATTATGGCCACCGTGCCTCAAGTGAAAAGGCGCATTACGAATGGCTTCATTTTATGATTGAGACATTTGATTGGACAGACCGAGCAAGGGATCATTGGTTTGATCTAAAACAAAATCAAGCCACTTTTGAAAAGCCAGCACGATATGAATTCAGTCTGCCACGAAAAGGAAGGGTGAAAAGTAGATCCATTATTGAAAAACAACTTTCCGTCATGAGAGCACTATCTGATGATACATCAGAACTGCCACTCAGAAAGCAGCTACAGTTTGAAGAGCTACTCATCCAGTTGCAAAAGGAAGCATTTCATATTCCGAGTGCGAAGGAAGCTGTTGCTTCGGAAGTCGTCCGGTGGATAGAGCACCATTTTACTGACAAGCTTCAGATGGAACAACTATCAGAAGTCTTGCATTATCATCCTGATTACATCACACGTTGCATGCAGACGGTGTATGGATTGACGCCAAATCAATATGCCAACAGATTAAAAATAGAAAAGGCCAAACGTCTTCTTACCTCAACAAATGAAAAAATGGCCACCATATCTGAACAAATCGGAATAGACGATCCAACATATTTTTCAAAGCTATTTAAACAAACAGAAGGAATGACCCCCATTCAATATCGCAATCTCGCAAGGAGAACATCAAGATGAAGGAGTGTGAACCAATTGATATTGAAAGGAAATCGAGTGGTCGTTCGATCATTGGATGAACAAGATATTGAGAATGTGTGGCATATGAAATTTAAAGCTGACGATCAATCCTATAGGAAATGGAATGCGCCTTATTTCCATGAACATGAAATCCCACTTGCCCCGTTTAAAAAAAGATACATGGAAGACGTATCTGTACCGCCTAAGCTTGCCGCCATTGAGATTCAAGGTGAAGTAAAAGGAACCGTCTCTTGTTATTGGGAGAATGAACGAACACACTGGCTTGAATGTGGGATTATTATCTATGATTCTAGCTTTTGGAGTGGTGGTTTTGGTACAGAAGCCTTATCACTATGGGTTGATTATTTATTTCATCAGATTGACATCCCTCGTATCGGTCTTACCACTTGGTCAGGCAACAAAAGAATGATGCGCTGTGCCGAAAAGTGTGGATTTACATTAGAAGGTAGATTGCGAAAGGTGCGCTACTACCAAGAGAAATATTATGACTCTATGCGCTATGGGATATTAAGAGAAGAATGGGTATCCATCAAACAGAAAGTATGACTAGAATTAGTGTTATGACTTGGTGAAAGCAGTATTGACGGGTGATCAGACATTATGTATTGTGATAGGGAATGAGAGAGGAAGTGCCATTGTGAAATTGATCACAGGTTGGTTTGTTTCAATATTAGTAGCTGTTTATGTTTTTGTCGATGCACCAAAACATCAAAAGAACAAGTGGCTGTGGGCAATACTTGGTTTACTGTTTGGACTATTTACATTAGGGATTTACTTAATCAAAACAGGGCGTAAAGGGTTTGGTTGGACGGTGTTGGTTATATCTATTCTTATTTATTTAGTCCTCATTACGATTTTTATTTTATATTTTCTGTTATTGGTGTGGGGCTATTCAAATCAATAATAGCGGTTGAAAGAGAGGATGAGGTCATTTCCTCTCTCGAACTAGGTGTAAAGATAGACTTTCTACAAGTGTTGACAAAAATAAAGGTATTAAGTACTATTACTGATAATATGAGGAAGGAAGTGGAGGTATGGAGTATTTTGGTGGTGGATGGTTTGTCTCCATCACAGTGGCGATATTCTTATATATTGATGCACCTAAACATAAAAAGGAAAAATGGCTCTGGGCAATTCTTGGATTGATTTTTGGATTGCTCGCATTAGGTGTTTACCTCATTAAGACAAATAGAAAAGGTATAGGATGGTTAATCATCATCTTTTCAACTATTGTTTATGTCATTTTAATATTATTGATTCTCGTTGGCATTGCTACTTTTTATGTGTCCACACGTACATAAGTCCTTCATATGAAGGGCTTGTTTTTTATTTTCCTCGCAGGAATCCCAGCAATCACAATATTCTCCTCTGTAAATGATTGATTCACAACCGCATTGGCACCAATAGAAATGCCATTTGCAATCTCAATTTTTCCGAAGAGTTTGGCTCCTGGTCCAATCCACACATCATCTCCAATGAGCGGTACATCATCAGGACCGTGATTTTGGCCAATGTTCACACCTTGGTGAATATCACAATTTGCTCCAACTCTAGCATTTCTATTCACGACAAGTAGTCCATAATGGTTGATTCTCAATCCTGGGCCAAACACTCGGATAGGAATATCAAATCCAAGCTTCAGTCCTTTCTTTTTATGTAAAAATTGATAGTAAAACTTAAGTAAGGTCGAGTTTATGTTGGCATAATATTCATACTTTCGCAGACAAATTTGGTACTTCCAAATGTCGTCACCAAAAAATTTAGGGCGCTTATGTGAGATTCCTAGTGCTTTTTTATCCTGTTTTAAATAGTCATGCAAATCATCTTTCGTTCTAATCATCCCTTCACCTGCTTTTTCTCAATTTTTAGTTAAATTATACCATTTTTACTTCTTATATCAAGGTGATTTTATGCTTAGTCTTTTGTATTTCTATTTGAAATTTATACTTTAAAACATTGCATTTTAATTGTATATGTTGTGAAAAACACTTCTTTAGAACAAAAGATCCAGGAAATTCTATTTATGAAATTTTGTTCTCACAAGACAGAACAGAGCGAATTCCCTCTGTTTAAACAGAAAAACCTCGAAACTTATCAATCTTCCTCATAAAAAAGACTATTTGTTTAATTGAGCTATTAGAATCATCTTTTTGAAATCAATTGACTTAAATACCTTAAATCCAATAGGCTTATAATTGAAAATGATAATCTTTATCAATTGGAGGAGTGTTTTATATGTCCATCAAAACCGTTTCTAAAAATCAGCAGTTTTTAGAGCAGCAAAACCAAAGAGAGTCTAACGCACGGTCTTATCCGAGACGGTTCCCATTAGCGATGCAAAAAGCAGAAGGAATGATTGTGACGGATGCAGATGGTAGAGAATTTTATGACTGCCTTGCTGGAGCTGGAACGCTTGCACTAGGTCATAATCATCCTGTTGTCATTGAAGCAATTGAACAGATGCTTCATGAGAAGAGACCTTTACATACATTGGACATTACCTCAGAAATAAAAGAAGAATTTGTAAATGAGATTTTTTCTAGCTTGCCAGAAGAGTTTGCAAAAAGAGCAAAAATTCAATTTTGCGGCCCAACTGGTGGAGATGCGATAGAAGCAGCGATCAAATTAGTCAAAACAGCAACGGGCAAACGATCCATTCTCTCATTCCATGGTGCATATCATGGAGCCACTCATGGCACAATGGCTCTTAGTGGGAATTTATCTCCGAAAGAGCATGTACAAGGGCTTATTCCAGACGTACATTTTCTTCCATATCCATATGAATATCGTTGCCCATTTGGGATTGGTGGGAAAGATTCGCACCGCATTTCAAGTTCATATATTGAGAGAATCTTAAATGATCCAGAAAGTGGAATTCTTCCACCGGCAGCTATGATATTTGAGGCTGTTCAAGGTGAGGGGGGCTCAATCCCAGCATCTGTCGATTGGATTCGTGAAATGAGAAGAATTACGAAAGAAAAAGGCATTCCATTAATCATAGATGAGGTGCAATCGGGTATCGGACGTACTGGAAAAATGTTTGCCTTTGAACATGCTGGAATTGTTCCAGATGTCATTGTTTTATCTAAAGCAATTGGTGGCAGTCTGCCACTCTCAGTTGTGATTTATGACAAGGATTTAGATAAATGGAATCCAGGCGCGCACATCGGGACATTCAGAGGGAATCAAATGGCAATGGCAGCTGGCACAGCCACTTTAAAATATATCAAAGAAACAAACCTGCTTGATCAAGTCGAGAAGCTAGGAACGAGCATGCAAAACAGTCTAAAAGAAATTCAGAAAGATGTACCTGAATTAGGTGACGTACGTGGCAGAGGATTGATGATTGGTGTTGAAATCGTTAACCCTCAGGAAAGACAGGATGTTGATGGAAGTTATCCCGCATATCCGGAACTTGCAAGCCGCATCCAGAAAAACTGCTTTGATAAAGGCCTAATTGTTGAAACAGGAGGCCGCTTCGGCAGTGTAGTTCGTTTCTTGCCACCACTTATTATGACAGAAAAGCAGCTTGAACAAGTTATTGCGATATTTAAAGAGGCGGTACACGATGCAATCAAACAATAATTTGGCAGATTCATTGTTCATGAATCAAAGTAAACAAGGGATAGAAGCCTTTCAAGTAGCAATTCAAGCATCTGCTAAAAGTTTGCTAGATGAATGGGCGCAAGAAAAAGGGCCGTACAGTGGAATATTGCCTGGGAAATTAGCTGATGCAACTGATGCATTGTTTCAATTTCAACTAAAGGGAGAGCCTATTGAGGATGTATTTGATGATGTGAAAGAGCATCTTTTACCGAACCTAATCCATGTCTCTCATCCTAAATGTTTGGCGCATCTCCATTGTCCACCACTTATACCAGCGCTTGCGGGTGAGGTGATCATCAGTTCATTTAACCAATCAATGGATTCATTCGATCAAAGTGGCATTGCTTCTTTGATCGAGGAGCGAATCCTTAAATGGTTATGTGAGAAATTCGGTTATGAAGAAATGGCTGACGGCACCTTTACGAGTGGAGGAACTCAATCAAACTATATGGGGCTTCTACTTGCTAGAGATTATTTTTGTGAACAAATATGGAATTGGAACGTGCAAAAACAGGGTCTTCCTCCTGAGGCAAATCGGATGCGTATTTTATGCTCAGAGAATGCCCACTTTACTGTGAAAAAATCTGCTTCTCAGCTTGGATTAGGTGAAGATGCAGTTGTTTTGGTAGAAACAGATCAGAATCAGCGTATGAATACAAATGGATTAAAGCGAAAAGTAGATGAGCTAAAGGAAGCAGGATTATTGCCATTTGCAATCGTTGCCACCTGTGGAACGACTGATTTTGGCAGTATTGATCCAGTCAAAGAGATTTATGCGATTGCACATAAGCACGATATATGGGTTCATGCAGATGCAGCATATGGTGGGGCGCTTGTACTAAGTAATGCCTATCGTCATAAACTTGATGGCATAGAACTAGCTGATTCGATGACAGTTGATTTTCACAAACAGTTTTATCAGCCAATTAGCTGTGGTGCATTTTTATTGAAAGACAAGAGACATTTCCGTTTTATAAACTATCATGCCGATTATTTAAATCCAAAGGAAGACGAATTGGATGGCATTCTCCACCTTGTCAATAAGTCAGTGCAAACGACTCGAAGGTTTGATGCGTTGAAATTGCTATTATCCTTACGAGTCATAGGTGAACAAGGATTTAGTGAAATCATTGATCATACCATTCGTTTTGCTAAAGAAGTCGCAGCAGTGATTGAACAGAACACACACTTAGAAATCATCAATAGAGATCCAGAGATCAATGCAGTTGTATTTCGGTTTGCGGGTATTGATGGTACAGAGCATGGGAATGAAGTGAATAAGCATATTCATCGTACATTGTTCCAGACAGGCTCAGCGGTGATCGCCAAAACGGTCGTAAGTGGGAAAACATGTTTGAAATTTACAATCTTGAATCCGAGAACAACGATGGCACATATTGAAGAAATCCTTTCTGACATAGTTGATATCGGGATCGCTCATATTCAATCCGGGAGGGTACTAAGTTGAGTCAATTTAAACAAATGGCTGAAAATGCAACAATGCAAAGTTTCTTAAACTGCTATTTGCGTGAAACGGGCGCTGATAAAGAAGCAAAAAGAGAAAAAGGAGCAGATGGGACATTTGTATTCATCGCGGCGTTAAAGCATCAGGGACTTGAGCTTGTGATTCCGATTCGCTACTGGTCAGTAACAGGTCGTCACATCTTTGCATTTCCAGTTTTGTTTCGCCCACAAAACAGTAGTACAGAAGGGACAATACTAGATTATACAACGCTTGTGGCCCTTTGCGCGAAGGAGCTTCTTATTGAATATGGCCGTACGGATGCTGAGGATGAATTTATGCTACGCATCATTTTAAGCTGCCGTAACATTGAACGTTTTATTAGAGAAAGAAGGGCGGATAGCGAAGCACTATCGAGTGCTGATTTCGACTATATTGAGGCAGAGCAGTCCCTTTTACTAGGTCACTTAACTCACCCTACGCCAAAAAGCAGACAAGGAATGTCAGAGAAGGAGGAAGCTGATTATTCTCCGGAGCTAAAAGGAGAATTCAAGCTTCATTACTTTAAGGCACATCACTCTATCGTTTTACAGGATTCTTCGGAAACAAAGTCAGCTTCCAACATTATGTTGGAAGAATTAAAACGACAAATGCCAGAAAAGGAAGCACAGCTTCAACAGTTAACGGAGGGGGGAGAATTTGTCCTTATTCCCATTCATCCTCTTCAAGTGAAAGTCGTGATGGAGAAGGATTTTGTCAAAGAACATATCAAAAATGGCAAGTTGACATATCTTGGTGAACTCGGAACACATTACACCGCAACTTCTTCATTTAGAACCATTTACCAAAAAGAGGCAGCATACATGCTGAAGTTTTCAGTGCCTGTCAAAATCACAAATTCACTGAGAGTGAATAAGCAAAAGGAACTCGATCGTGGTGTGGAGATGTCACGGATTTTGCAAAGTGAGTTAGGTCTTTCTTTAAACGAAAGGTTTCCTAGTTTCAAAGTTATTGAAGATCCAGCATATCTTTCGATTCAAGGAGAAGAGGCTGAATCAGGCTTTGAAGTGGTGATTCGTCAAAATCCATTCTTACACAATGAAAAAGGTGCTAGTTTAATTGCTGGACTATGTCAAGATCATGCGTTTGGGGAAAAATCCCGACTTTCTGGGATCATTCATGCCATTTCTGAAAAAGAAGGCAGATCAACGAAAGTTGTCAGCAGAGATTGGTTTAAGCAATATTTGGATATTTCTTTAAAGCCAATGTTATGGCTGTTTGAAACGTATGGTCTCGCCCTTGAAGCACATCAGCAAAATGCCGTTGTACAGTTAAAAGACGGATATCCAGAGACATTTTATTACAGAGATAATCAAGGCTACTATTACAGTGAATCTAAAAAAGAAAAGCTTGCAGCCCTTGTTCAAAATCTAAGTGTCAGAAGTGAAACGATCTGTTCAGATGACGTGGCTGTTGAAAGACTTCGTTACTATTTCTTTTTCAATCATCTTTTCGGTTTGGTGAATGGCTTTGGTACAGCTAGATTAGTAGAAGAAGAGGTGCTGCTTGAACTGATGAGAGACACACTGCTTGAGCATGAGAAACAATATGGTAGATCTGAGCTGACTGATAGCCTGCTCCGTTCAAAAGAACTTCCGTCTAAAGCCAATTTATTAACAAGGTTTGAAGACATGGACGAGCTCACAGGGTCTCTTGAAACACAGTCACGCTATACATCTGTTCTCAATCCGTTATTTTTGCATAAGGAGGCGCTTATCGGGTGAGGCATCGTATTGAATTCATTCGCGCTGAATACGATAGAGACGTTCGGCTTGTCCACAAGTGGATGCAGGAGGATTATGTTCATCCGTTTTGGAACTTGAATATCCCTTTTTCGCAATTTGAAAAGCATTTTTATAAGGCTATTCATGACCCTCATCAAACCCTTTATTTAGGTACGATTGATGGGAAGCCGATGAGCTACTTTGAGGCTTACAATGTCAAAGGCGATGTCATCGAAAAGTATTATGAATCAGCTCCGCATGATCAAGGCATTCATTTATTAATTGGAGAGCCTACTTATGTAGGGAAAGGTCTTGCGGGACCTTTGCTTCGCGAGATGACAAATTTCCAATTTCAACAAAATAAACAAACTAAAAAAATTGTCGCTGAGCCTGATATTCGCAATGAAAAAATGATTCATGTGTTTGAAACTTGTGGCTTTGAGCGAGTCAAATCAGTGAAGCTACCAGATAAAACAGGTCTATTGATGTTTTGTGATCGAGAACGTTTTGAAAGGAAGTATAACCATGACACGGTTGAACAAGCAAAATGAAGTAGTGGACGTAATTGGCATCGGGATCGGCCCGTTTAATCTTGGATTAGCCGCTTTATCAGAGGAAGTGGATGAAATAGAGGCCTTATTTTTTGAAAGAAGCGAGGCCTTTCATTGGCATCCAGGAATGCTAATCGAGGGAACCACACTTCAAGTGCCTTTTTTAGCTGACCTTGTTAGCATGGCAGATGTGAAGAGTAAATATAGTTTTTTGAACTATTTACAGGAGCAAAATCGATTGTACTCCTTTTACTTTCTCGAAAATTTCCATATCCCTCGTAAGGAATACAGTCATTATTGCCGCTGGGTAGCCGAGCAATTAGATTCATGCCGCTTTGGCAAGAATGTTGAATCTGTATCCTTATTGGAAGAGGGAGATCAGAAGGTATATGAGGTGCAGGTAAGAAATGTCCAGGATCAATCACTTGAGCTGTATTACAGTAAACACTTGGTCCTAGGAATCGGTACACAGCCTGCGGTACCAGCATCTCTTCAACCGGCATTAGGGGAGCGCGTGTTTCATTCCTCAGACTATTTAAAACGAAAAGAGGCAGGATTCTTTAAAGGGAAATCAGTGACAGTCATTGGATCTGGACAAAGTGCAGCAGAGGTTTTTTACGATATTTTATCTGATGACGAAGCGCAGGACATTCACTGGTTTACTCGTTCGAAAGGCTTCTTTCCGATGGAATATTCGAACCTTGGCCTAGAATACTTTTCTCCAGATTATATTGACTTCTTTTACGGACTGCCACAAGGGAAAAAGGATGAGCTATTAAAGCAACAGGATCTGCTGTACAAGGGAATTAGTACAGCGATGATTCAAGATATTTATCATTTGCTTTATGAACGTTCTGCATGTGGGGCGGATTTGAATACTGAGCTACAAGCAATGACAGAGGTAAATGTCATTGAAGAAACAAAAGAAGGTCTTGTGCTTGCCTGCTCACAATGGGTCAAAGACGAGCCTTTTACACATGAAACGGATATTGTTATTTTAGCGACCGGCTATCAATCTGTTTTGCCGTCATTTATTGATCCAATCTCTCACCATATTCAATGGGATGATAAAGGTCGGTTCCAAATTGAACGCGAATATCGATTAAAAACCACTACAATTGGTGAAAATGATGTGTTTGTTCAAAATGGTGAGCTTCATACACATGGTGTTGGTGCACCAGACTTAGGACTCGGCGCATATCGAAGCTCTGTGATTATCAATGAACTGACTGGAAAAACAATCTACCCACTTTATGATAAGCACGTCTTCCAAACATTTGGCACTCGCAAGAAGGCACACACATTTGAGAAAATCAAAGGTTAAGGAGGATGAGCGATGATTGTTCAAGAGGAACTAAAAAAAGCGGTGAATCCATCCGCTTGGAAAAAAGCCAATCAGAAAATGGTGGCAAAAATGCTGTCCGAGTATATGTACGAGGACATGCTTCATCCAATAAAATTAGACAGCGGATCTGGCATTGAACAATATGAATTGATCATCAATGACGAAAAAAAATACCGCTATCTTACCAAACCGCGTTTGTTTGATAGCTATGATACTGTGGTTGAATCCATTGAATACTTTGATAATGGAGAGTGGAAAAAGGATGTAAGTGCAATTGTTTTTCTACTTGATATCCAACCACTTATTCCAATGTCTTCTGAAACGACAGGACATTTAATCAAGGAGCTTCATCATACACTTTTAGCAGATGTTCATTTGCTATCAAAAAAAGCACTTACGTCAGAAGAGCTAACAGATACTGACTACGCTTGGATTGAAGGGGAAATGACTGGGCATCCTTGGATTGTCTATAACAAAGGTCGAATTGGTTTTAGCTATGATGATTATCTCGCCTTTGCACCTGAAAGGCAGGAAAGTGTTCAACTCTTATGGATCGCTGTTCATAGAGACCTTGCCACATTCCATACGGTTCCGCATGAAAGCTATGAGGCGATCATTCAAAAAGAGCTAGATGAAGTAACCATCCGTCAGTTTCAGCGTGTATTAAAGGATGAAGACTTGAATCTAGAGGGTTATTACATGATGCCTGTTCATCAATGGCAATGGACACACATGATTATTCAACATTTTCCAGAAGAGCTTGCGATGCGCCGTATTGTGTTCCTTGGCACAGGGCTAGATCAATATGTGCCGCAACAGTCGATTAGAACCTTTACAAATATCTCAAATAAAGGCAAGCATCATATTAAATTACCAATGAGTATCTTAAACACACTTGTTTATAGAGGGCTTCCTTCTGAACGGACGGTCATTGCACCGCGAATTACAGAGCATATTAAAGGTATTGCTGATCGCGACCCATTTTTATCGGAGGTATGTCGCGTCATTTTACCTGGTGAGAATGCTAGTTTAAATGTAGACCACCCATACTATAGCAAGCTCACAGGTGCACCTTATCAGTACCTTGAAATGCTTGGTGTTATTTTTAGAGAGAGCATTTATACGTATTTAGATGAAGGGGAGGCACCTGTCACACTAGCCGCACTTACGTATGAAGATCAAGGTGGGGAACCGTATGTAAAGAAGCTGATTGAGAAATCAGGTCTAACACCTGAGGAATGGATGAAAACGTTCTTCCGTGTTGTCATGCCACCATTGTTACATTTTATGTACCAGTACGGAACCGTTTTTTCTCCGCATGGACAAAATACGATACTTGTTTTAAAGGATCACAAACCACATCGTTTGGCAATAAAGGATTTTGTAGATGATGTGAATATTAGTGATCAGCCGTTTCCAGAGCTTTCATCACTTGATGAGGATTTAAAGTTAGTCCTTCGAAGTGAACCGCCTGAAGGGCTTGTTCAATTTATATTCACAGGTCTTTTCATTTGTAACTTGCGGTATGTTTCAAATGTTTTAGAAAATCATAAATTATTAAATGAAACGAAATTGTGGCGCCTGCTCGCAGAAGAGATTCAACACTATCAACAGCAATTTCCTGAACTAAAGGAGCGTTTTGATTTGTTCGATCTTTTCAAACCTGAACTGACAAAACTCTGTTTAAATCGTAACCGAATGATAGATTATGGTTATGGTGATGGAGATGATAGACCACATGCTTCAGAATATGGAAAGGTGACAAATGCGCTTGCACAGGTCTTGTCGTCGGTGAATGAAAGGTAAAAGCACCCACCATTATAGAAAGAACAGACTGTAGACAACATGTGTCTACAGTCTGTTTGAGTTCTTTAGGCAAAGGCCTGTGATGCAAGGAAATAAAGTAGATTTTCGTTGTTTCGTTTTTCATTTCCTCTTAGCATCATAAAGTGCGAGATACTTGTTTTCACAAAGCCTGCTGCTAAAAGTGTATCATGCAATAGATTGGCAGTATGCTCATGCATATCAAGACGAACAGCGCCAGAAAATGAAGAAATCATCGTGTGGACGAGTGCCAGAGCTGTCTGTTTGTTTTTCGCAGTAAGCGGACCGATGATTAAATTAGCAGGTGTCTCAATGCCAAGACCGAAGCCTATAGTTTCCTGAGTGTTTTCTTTGGCGATCTTTGCAAAGGTTGCCCTGTCTATTCGACTTTTTAAAAAAGAAGAACGGTTTGCACCGACGCTTTGTTGATCGATGGCAACAATCGCTGAGAACTCGTTTTCATGATAAGGAGATACATGAATCCGTTCAGCTTGTTCTATCGCTGAGGGGATTGGTTGCTGTGATTGATATGTATGAATATGGCTTACTGTTTGAAAACCGAGCTTTTCATAGACAGGCTGTCCTAATGCTGTGGCAGTCAGGACAACTGGGCAGTGTTGATCACTTTGCTCAAGCAAGGTTTCAATCATTTTTCTAGCTAATCCAAGACCTCGATACGTTTCAGAAACAATCACGGCACCGATGGATGCCATCTGATCATATTGAAAAAGCCCTGCACATGCAATGACCTGTCCTTTTGCAGTTTTGAAGCCAGTAAATTGCCCATTAGATAAGAGAAAAGTTAGTTCGGCAGTACTGTAGTCTGGCCATTGTACCTCTTTGGACAATGTCAACAAATCGGGAATATCGTCGAGTGTTAATGTCGTTTGCATTACGTTCGTCATCATGGAGCAACTCCTTAGCAGATGTGTCATTGAAATGGACCTATCCTCATCGTAACATAAGTAAGATGGAGAAGATGAGGTTGTCTTATTCAGTTTAGAATGAAAAAAGTTGCTTTTAACTAATAGACAAGTCATACGAAAAACAAGGACCTCCGTTCACACGGAGGTCCTAGCACTTAATGAACATTAAAATAACGAGCTTCAGGGTGTGAAACGACGATAGCAGAGACGGAGGCTTCGGGTTCCATCATCCACCCATCCGTTAAATGGATGCCAATGTTCTCAGGCTGAAGGAGTCGAAAGAGTTTTTCCTGATCTTCAAGGTCTGGACAGGCAGGATATCCAAAGGAGTAGCGCTGACCTTGGTATTTCGCTTGAAATCGTTGTTCCATTGTAAAATCAACTGGATCGGGGAAGCCCCATTTATCACGAATCATTTGATGAGTCTGCTCAGCTAATCCTTCAGCAAGCTCAAGTGCCAATGCTTGTACAGCATGCATTTTTAAATAATCACCCTCAAGCTTAAACTGATGGGCCACCTCTCTAATACGGGCTCCGGCCGTTACGGCAAAAAAGGCCACATAGTCTTTTTCCTTTTGATCATCCCTACGTACATAATCTGAAATACAGCGATAAGGAAGTTTTTCTTGTCTTGGGAAATGAAACGTTTCGAGAATTGTCTCAGGCACTTCAGGGTGATAAATATGAAGATCATTGCCATTTGCAGAAGCAGGGAAAAATTGATAGACAAGTGATGGCTCAAACCAGCCTTTTTCTCTTCCTTCCTTCAATAAATTAGTCACAAGCTGTTTTAGCTCTAATGCTTTTGGGTGTTTCTCAGCCAACAATTTCTTTACTTTCCCTTTTAAGCCGAGGTGATGGCCGATGAGCATTTGCTCATTCACATAGGGAGAAATATTGTTTAAATCAATATTTCGCACGTAATGTCGTTTTGTATTTTCAGGAGTGAAAATAGGTGCTTGTACTAAATTAGCTCGCTTTTCAAGTAACTCGATGACCGCTTGATGTTGTTTTTTCTCCTTCACAATGACTGATGTATGCTGCTCCTCTTGTTTTTTTACTTGAAATTGTTCGGGGGCAGTTCTTAATTCATTTGCAAGTGCGAGACCGTCCATTGCATCCTTTGCATAAAGAACGGGGCCTTTATAGTTAGGCGAGATCTTTGTGTTAGTAAACTTACGGGAGAGTGCTGCGCCACCAACCATCATTGGAACAGATATGTTTGCTTCCTGTAAATCCTGTGCAGTGATGACCATTTGTTGTGCAGATTTAACAAGTAGCCCGGATAAACCGATCATATCAGGTTTTTCTTTGCGTACAGCTTCAATTAAGGTTTGAGGTGTTACTTTGATCCCGAGATCAACCACTTGATAGCCGTTATTACTTAAAATAATATCAACAAGATTTTTACCAATATCGTGCACATCGCCTTTTACAGTGGCTAAAATGATTTTCCCCTTACCGCTTGCATTCTTCTTCTCCATATATTGTTCTAAGTAGGTGACGGATGCCTTCATGACCTCTGCTGATTGAAGAACTTCAGCTACGATTAATTCATTGTGATTAAAAAGTCTACCAACCTCAGCCATGCCTGCCATAAGAGGCCCGTTAATGATTTCGAGAGGTGTATCAAACTTCTGAAGAGCAAGTGAGAGATCATCAATCAAGCCTTCTTTTGTACCTTCAATGACATACGCTGATAAACGTTCTTCAAGAGATAATGATACCTTTGGTTTCTTCTCTGTTTTCTTTTTGCCACGATAAAATTGTGTGAATGTCGCAAGAGTCTGGTCATTTGTATCATATAGCAGTTCTTCTGCGAGCGTGATCTCTTCCTTAGGAATCAATGCGAATCGTTCTAGTTTCTCTGTGTTCACAATAGCGTAATCAAGACCCGCCTGGACGCAGTGGTATAGAAAGACGGCATTTAATATTTCACGTCCAACAGGAGGCAAGCCAAAGGAGACATTACTAACGCCGAGAATGGTTAAACACGCAGGCAGTCTTTCTTTAATAAGACGGATTCCCTTCATTGTTTCCTCAGCAGAGCCGATATATTGTTCATCTCCTGTACCTACTGGGAAGACGAGTGGATCAAAGATGATATCACTTGCAGGAATACCATATTTCTTCGTTAAAAGATCATGTGAGCGGATTGCGATTTCGAGTTTTCGCTCTGCTGATACAGCCATACCTATTTCATCAATTGTCCCAACGACGACTGCGCCGCCGTATAATTTAACAAGAGGTAGAATTTCTTCAAAACGCTCCTCGCCATCCTCTAGGTTAATGGAGTTAATAATGGCTTTGCCCTGTGAATAGGTGAGCGCTTTTTCAATCACATCTTTATCAGTTGAATCAATGACAAAAGGTGCTTTTACCTTTTTCATCGCTTCCTTTAAAAAGCCTTCCATATCGGAAATTTCATCACGGTCAGGGTCTGCTAAACAAATATCTACGACATGTGCTCCATTTTTAACTTGAGCACGCGCAATTTCTGAGGCTTCTTCAAATTTTTGCTCTGCAATGAGTCGCTTGAATTTTTTAGATCCAATGACATTGGTTCGCTCACCAACAAAAAGCGGGCGCATCGAATCTTCATAGATGAGTGCATCAATTCCAGATACAGTATGAGGAGCGGGTTCGTTTGAAAGGCTTCTTGGTTTCAGCGTTTGAACTTCGTCATATAGTGCCTTGATATGTGCAGGGGTTGTACCGCAACAGCCACCAACAATATTCAGCCAGCCCTGCTCTGCAAATGCACCTATTTTTCTCGCTAGGGAAGAAGGGGATTCATGATATTGCCCTTCTTCATCGGGAAGCCCTGCATTCGGATAACAGCTAACAGCCGATTTCGCAAGAGATGACAGTGTACGGATATGGTCTGTCATAAATTCTGGACCTGTCGCACAGTTCAATCCCACACTAATCGGCTTCATATGCTCAAGAGAGATATAAAAGGCCTCAATATCTTGCCCTGCAAGTGTTGTACCCATCGGTTCAATTGTGCCAGAAACCATGAGCGGTAATTCGATTCCTGTCGCTTCAAATGCTTCTTGAATCCCTTTAAAGCCAGCCTTAACGTTCAGCATGTCTTGGCTTGTTTCAAGAAGAAGGAGGTCACATTTGCCGTCAATGAGCGCGCGTGCTTGCTCTTCGTAATTGGCAACAAGCTCTTCAAAGGTTGTTCCACCTGTCACAGATAACGTTTTTGTTGTTGGTCCCATTGCACCGACAACAAAACGTGGCCATTCTGGTGTAGAAAAGCGATCCGCCTCAGCCTTTGCTAGCTGTGCGGATTGATAATTGAGCTCATAGGCAAGGTGACCAAGACCGTATTCATCAAGGACGAGTTTAGTCGCGCCGAATGTATTCGTTTCAATGAGGTCGGCATGTGCTTCTAAATAATCTCGGTGAATGTTTGTAATGACGTGAGGGGCTGTCATGGTCAGGTACTCATTACAGCCGTCATATTCTTCTCCGCCGAAGTCGTCTGCTGTCAGATGAGCACTTTGGATCATCGTTCCCATTGCACCATCAAGTATAAGGATTCGCTTCTGCAGTTGTTCAGTGATAGTTGACATGTGGTTGCTCCTTTTCTTTCTGGTGAATATAAGTTGTCAGTTCAGCCGTCAAATCTGAACGAAGGAATGGTGTAATTAAGTAAATACCGTGAAACAGTTCGCACGCTGTATCAAGTAAGGAACGAGCGATCGCAAGCCCTTCTTCTCGCTGTTTGACTTTGTCGTCACCAGCCTGAGCCATAATTTCGCGAATCGAATCAGATAGCTTAATACCTGGAATTTCATGGTGGATAAATTCAGCATTACGGCTGCTCGTAAGTGGCATGATGCCGATATAAATTGGTTTGGTGAGATGACGCGTTTCTTCATGAATCTTCACAAGCTGCTCCTCTGAATAAACAGGCTGTGAAATGAAATAATCTGCCCCATACTCAATTTTTCGTTCTAGTCGTTTAACTGCTTTGTCCACGTGACGAATGTTTGGGTTAAAAGCGCCAGCAACTGAAAAATTGGTCTTTTTCCCTAACGGTTTTCCTGAGAACGAAAGCCCTTCATTGAATTGTTTAATTAAGCGGATTAAGTCAAAGGAAGTTAAATCATAGACAGATGTTGCCCCAGGGAAGTCGCCAATTTTTGATGGATCACCTGTAATTGCTAGAATATCCGTTAATCCAAGTGTATCTAGCCCCATTAAATGAGACTGAAGCCCAATTAAATTCCGATCTCGACATGTAATATGGACAAGTGATCTCATATCTAATTGTTGTTTAAGTAACGCACCGCAGGCAACATTACTAATCCGTGGTGTAGCTAGTGAATTATCAGCAAGTGTCAGTGCATCAATTCCTGCATTTTTCAACTCTTTTGCAGCGACAAGAAATTTGTCAAAATTCAGTTTTTTAGGTGGATCAAGCTCTACAATAATCGAACGCCTTTGAGTTGCGAGCTCATCAAGTCCTGGCTCTGTACGCTGATCCTGCACAGTGATGATTTCCTCTTTTAAGACTTTTACCTCTTTTTCAGTGATCGGTGCTAGATCTTTGACCGCTTCTGCCATTGCTCGAATATGCTGTGGTGTTGTACCGCAACAACCACCAATAATTCTAGCCCCTTGATTTCTAAATTCAAGCGCACTCTTTCTAAAGTAATCATTATCTGTATCATAGACAAGGCGTCCTTCTTCAAGTGAAGGAAGACTGCTATTTGGATAGACTGATAAATGAGTGTCTTTTAAAAGTGGGACACTTTCAAGCGCTTCGATCATATGATATGGGCCAAGCCTACAGTTGATGCCAACCACATCCGCTCCAAGGGAAGAAAGAGCTTCAAGTCCATCACTTAGCGGGGTTCCATCCTGAAGCACGCCTTGCTCATGCATGGAAACGTTCATTACTAGTGGCAAGTTCGTTTCCTTTCGTGCAATTTCTAGGACTGCCTTTGCTTCTTCAAGGTCATAGTAGGTTTCAAGCAGAAGTCCGTCCGGT
This sequence comes from Bacillus sp. NPDC077027, assembly GCF_050269555.1. NCBI lineage: Bacteria > Bacillati > Bacillota > Bacilli > Caryophanales > Bacillaceae > Bacillus > Bacillus sp. NPDC077027. Next base: position 213,362 of record NZ_JBNNIO010000003.1, read on the forward strand.
TTTTCATTTAATAAGAGATATAGCTGCTCTCTAAAATTTCTTTTAATTTCATCAAGTGAATACGCATTTTTGTTAAATGTCCGAATACCGCCGATTGTTCCTAGGACATATGCAGAGCCTGCCGCTTCACGAGCAATTTGAACAGCCTTCGCATTAATACGCTTCGTTTCTTCTTCTAAACCATAACGAGATAGTTTAATAAAGTTGGCTCCATATGTGTTGGTTTGAATAATATCAGCACCTGCTTGCACATACGCTTCGTGGACACGTTTCACATCCTCTTCTTTTGACAAATTTAATTCTTCAAAACATCGGTCAATGCCATAAGAATATAGGAGTGTTCCCATTGCACCATCTGCAATCAACACTTTTTTCTGCAAATCATCTAACAGCCCCATCATATTCCTCCTTTATTTCTATGTAACAAAAAAAGCCTTCTTATAAGAAGAAGACTTTGTTATTATCGTAGCTCTTCTTCTTATCTTCCAAGCAGTCGCTTGCTGGATTTAGCACCTTGGTCATAGAATTTGTTCTACTTCACCGGTTGCTGAGGCTTCACAGGGCCAGTCCCTCTGCCTCTCTTGATAAGAAAGTAATATTGGATTTTCAAATAGTGAACTTTCATCTACTTTATCGGAAAAATGGGGATTAATCAATGGGAAATTTGAAATTTATCGAAAATTTATAAATTGGACATCTATAGGCAAATCAGCTTTGCGAATGAGTGAGATGATTTCTTGAAGATCATCTTTGTTTTTGCCTATTACTCGTACTTGATCATCTTGAACCTGGGATTTCACTTTAATCCCTGATTGTTTAATTAACAAATTGATCTTTTTTGCATTGTCTTTGTCTATGCCACTGATCAGCTTTCCGCGTTGGCGAACAGTTCCGCCTAATGCATGTTCCTTTTTTCCGTAGTCGATATTTTTTGTTGGCACATTTCGTTTAATCAGCTTCGAGACGAGTACATCCTTCAACTGTTCCATCTTAAAATCGTCGTCAGATACGAGAACGAGCTCTTCTTTCTCTAATGAGATATCACTTTTACTTCCTTTAAAATCATAGCGGGTTTTAATTTCTTTTAATGCCGCTTGAATGGCGTTTTGTACCTCTGGTAGTTCGACCTTAGATACGATATCAAAAGAACTTTCTTTTGCCATGGCATATGACCTCCATCAATCAGATATTGCGTCTATCTTAACATGCAATGGGTCTGGAAGAAACCTTATAACGTCATGTATGAGAAGGAAGTGGGAACCCTCTGCATAAATAGGTTGTTGTTTGTTCATTTTATTGAAGGAAACAGTGATGTTCATGTTTGACGAAGTATAGTAAAATAAAGTGTATCCAAAAGTTGAACGAACGCCCGTGGAAGTAAAGGGCAGATAGGAAGGAAGAGAACATGAGACCAGGTGAGCAGTTGACCTTACAAATAGATAAGCAGATGGAGTATGGTTATTTCTTAACAGATGGTGAAGAATCCGTTCTTTTGCATCATAGTGAGATTACGGAAGAGATTGAAGACAAAGATGAAGTAGAGGTTTACCTTTATGTAGACCATGAAGAACGACTTGCTGCAACCATGAAAAAGCCTGTGATTAACGCACATACATATGGCTGGGTTGAGGTCGTAGATTCGGTGCAAGATATGGGTGTGTTTGTTGATGTTGGATTGTCCAAGGATGCACTTGTTGCAACTGAACATCTCCCGCCTTATGAAGAGGTTTGGCCTCAAAAAGGAGATATTCTTTACTGTATGCTGAAAGTAACGAGTTATGGCAGAATGTTTGCAAAGCCAGCAACAGAAGATGTGATAAGCGAACTATTTACAGAAGCGCCGCAAACATTAATGAACAAGGAATTGACAGGAACCATTTACAGATTGATTGCAACAGGTTCATTTATGATCACGGATGCAGGCGTGAGAGCATTTATTCATCATACGGAACGAAAAGAAGAACCACGACTAGGTTCAACTGTGACAGGACGTGTGATTGCAGTTAAAGAAGATGGTACCGTCAATCTATCTCTATTACCTAGAAAACAAGATGCACTGTCAGTAGATGCAGAACAAATTTTGACATATCTGAAAAACCGTAATGGTGCAATGCCATATGGTGATAAAAGTGATCCAGACGATATTAAAGAAAGATTTCAAATGAGCAAAGCCGCCTTTAAACGTGCACTTGGTCATTTGTTGAAAAATGATAAAGTTTACCAAGAAGAAGGTTGGACATATGAGAAAAAGTGAGCTGAGCTCACTTTTTTTAGTTTCAAAATACCTATTAAAAGAATTGTTTGAAAATTAATGGGATTTTTAAGATGAAAAAGTCATGAAAAAGCTGAAAATACTTCCTTTTGTCATTGAAACTCAGTCTATCAAAACCGATAAAAAAGGAGTGAGTGATAGTAATGATAAAAGGAGTGTTTTTGGATGAAAGTGAAGATCTCATTTCTTCTGATGGCAGCAATGCTTATTGTACTTGCCTCATGTAGTAATGAACAGGCAGGGCCGCCCAAATCAACTGTCAAACGGATTGGTGTCATGTTGACAGATGATGGACTTGGCGATCAATCGTTTAATGATTCTTCATTTAAAGGATTACAGAGAGCGCGTGATGGTCTTGGCATTGAATTTGATTATAGAGAAATTGCTGAAACAGAAACCTATGAAAAAGGGCTTACTGAACTTGTGAAAGATGGCAATGATCTCATTATCGGACTTGGTTTTAGTGTACAAGAGGATTTGGAAAAAGTAGCTAAAAAATATCCAAAAAAGCAATTTTTGCTTATAGATGCAACATCTGAGTTAAACAACGTCACATCTGTCACCTTTAAAGAAGAGCAGGGAAGCTATTTAGCTGGCGCACTTGCGGCCATGACAACAAAAAGTGATGTCCTTGGTTTTATTGGAGGAATGGATGCTGAAGTCATCCATCGCTTTGAAAAAGGATTTAAAGAAGGAGCGAAATCCGTCAATCCGAATATCAAGGTCTTAACGAAAAATGCGGGCACATTTAGCGATGCAGCACGTGGAAGTAGCATTGCCAAAGATATGATGAAAAAGAAAGCAGACGTATTATATGCTGCGGCTGGTTACACAGGCGTGGGTGTATTAAAGCAGGCACAAACAGAAGGGAAATACGCAATTGGTGTTGATAGTGATCAATACTATACAGCGGAAAAAGCGGTTATTTCATCAATGGTCAAAAAAGTAGATGAAGTCGTTTATCAATTTAGTGAACAGCTAGTAAAAAACAACAAAATTAAAAGCGATCAAGTGGTGTATGATCTATCGAACAACGGGCTTGATCTGTCAAGGATTCGAATTTTAAAGAATTCAGAAAAACTGACGGAAAAGCTTGAAAAGATGAAACAAATGCTAATAAAAGAAGAGGAGGCTGCTGCATCATGAGCCTAAAGGTCAAAATTCTTCTGAACTCAATTGTCTCACTTCTTTTAGCAGTCGGTGTGATTGCCTATATCATTATCAGTATGACAAAAGTCCAGTCTTCAAGCGAAACAGAAGTTCAGACATTACTAAGTGTCCAGACAACAAAGGCAAGTTTAGAATCCATTGAGCAATCAATGACCAACTATTCCGTGACACTTGCAGATGAGCAGCTTGAAACTGTGCAAAGCAAGATGGCTACTGCAAAAAAGGAATTGCAAACGTTAAACAAAAACGCGGGAAAAATGAACAAAGAAGCCCTTGCTAGACTGAATTCAAAGTATGAAACATGGACAAAAGAAGCAAATAGTGCCATTGCAGAGAAAAATGCGTCAGATACAAGACGTGTGGCTGCCCGAATTGTTGGGATATTAAATGATGTACATACAATGAATTTAAGGGCAAAAGAAGCATATGAGCGCAATCAAGAGGATGCTGCGAATAGCCTGAACTGGATTATCACAAGCGCTGTTGTAGCCGCTCTCACACTTATCATTATTTCGGTCATTTTAAATATCGGTCTAACCAAATCAATTGTGACACCGATTAAAACCTTATCAAATCGAGCAAAACAAATTGCAGAAGGAAACCTTGCTGTTGAGCGTATGAGCTATAAAGGAAGTGATGAAATTGGTGGGTTAAATGACTCATTTAACCAAATGACAGACCAACTCATTAATCTCATTCAAGAAATTAGTCAAGTATCTGGTCGGGTGGAAGGGTTCTCTAAAGAACTGGATGATGAGAATAAAAAATTGATGGAATCGGCGAATCAAGTTTCTGTGTCAACGGATGAAATGGCAAATGGATCACAAGCGATTTCAGAAGATCTTCAACAAGGCGTTAGCCTCATTGAGAAAATGGATCAACATGGACAAAGAAATTCTGAGCGTTCAAAAACGGTCATTGGTAACACAGAGCAAACAATAGAAGCTGTTAATCGTGGAAAGCACACGTTAACAGAAACAAAAGAAGCCATTGAAAAAAATACAAGAGCCACTAGACAGATTGAACAATCAGCAGGTGAATTTGCGCAGTATGCCAATCAAATTACCACGATGGCAAAAACCGTATCTGACATTGCAGATCAAACAAACCTCCTATCATTAAATGCAGCAATTGAAGCAGCAAGAGCAGGGGAAGCAGGCAAAGGATTTGCTGTCGTAGCAGACGAAATTCGCAAACTTGCAGATGAGTCATCACGTGCCACTAGACAAATTTTTGATATGGTCGCACATATTGAAAAGGGCATTCAGTCCATTAGCCAAACAGTACAAGAAGGTGTAAAGCTGTCCATATATCAACAAGAAGCAATGGACAACACATCCAACTCCTTTGAAGATATCGAAGAGAAAGCAAAGTATATTAAAGATGAAATGGCACTGCTTAATGAGCAAATTGTGCAATCTACGGCACTTGGTGGCCAGGTATTACACAGCATTGAAAACATTAGTGCAGTTGTTGAGGAAACGGCAGCTGGCAGCCAGGAAATTTCCGCATCAGCCAACGAACAGCTGACATCGTTCAATCACATGAGCGATCAGGTGGAAGAGTTAATGAACATGACAGCAAGATTAAATGAAACGGTCAATCGTTTTAAACTCACATAAAAAAACTCCTTTCCCGCTTGCTAGGCTGGGGAAGGAGTTTTTTGATTAAGATTTGCCGAGAAAAAAGATCGCAAGCGTACCTGGGCCTGAATGAGAGCCAACAGCAGCCCCAATCATATTGATGATGACTTCTTGAGGGTGGAATTCATCCTCGATCAGCTGTTTCATCTCTTCAGCAAACGCAAGGTCATCACCATGGCTTATACCGACGATTTGATTTTCCCAATCGGTTCCGCGTTCTTTCATTAGCTCAATAATACGTTTAAGCAATTTTTTGCGACCACGTATTTTTTCAAGGGGGATGAGTTTTCCGTCTTCTACATGTAAAATAGGCTTAATACTTAAAAGTCCTCCGACAAAAGCAGAGGCTTTACTGATTCTTCCGCCTCTTGCCAAGTACGTTAAATCGTCTACAGTAAAAATATGCTCTAAAGATTCACAAAAATGCTTTACAGACGTTTCGATTTCTTGTATTGTATTCCCGTTAATGGCAAGTGTCTGTGCGTGTTTTACTGCCAGTCCACAGCCGAGTGAAGCACATTTGGAGTCGATCACTCTTAAATCGAAATCTGGATACTCCTCTTTTACTTCATTTGCCATCATCATAGCTGTTTGGCAAGTCCCGGATAGCTCTGAAGAAAAGGCAACATAGATGGCAGAATCATGTTTTTTAGCAACAGAAACAAAAGCTTCCTTGATTCGATTTGGTGAAGCCTGAGAGGTCTTAGGGATTTCTCCTTGTCTCATCGCATCAAATACTTGCTTTGGGTTAATTGTGATTAAGTCTTCATGTTCCTTATCGCCAAGCAAAACGCGAAGCGGGATGAGTGTAATGTTTTCATGATCAAAATATGATTGAGGCAGATCAGCAGCACTGTCTGCTAAAATGTGAACAGTCATAAGTATCCCTTCTTTCTGCAAGTAAATCAGCAAATTTTTACATCTTTTTAGGTCAACTATATCACAGAAATCATCTTTTCGTGTTCAAATTCTAAATTTTAGGGAAAACCATAGAGAGAACGGTAAGTGGAGGAATGACATCATGTTCATTGGAGAAGCAAAAAAAATAATCGTCGTCATCTTAGGTGCGTTGCTGAATGCCATCGGTCTAAATTTATTTTTAATACCAGCAGATGTATACGCAAGTGGATTTACTGGCGTTGCTCAGCTATTATCCAGTTTAATCGATCAGTACGCCCCATTTTATTTATCAACAGGGACACTCCTGTTTATTTTAAACATTCCGGTTGGTATTTTAGGCTGGATGAAAGTCGGACGCTCGTTTACGCTGTACAGTATTATCAGTGTGGCACTAACAACGATTTTCCTCGGTATTTTGCCTGAGATGAGATTGTCAGAGGATATATTACTGAATGCAGTCTTCGGTGGTGTCATTTCTGCACTTGGAATTGGGATGACATTGAAATACGGTGCATCCACAGGTGGACTTGATATTATCGCCATGATTTTGGCAAAATGGAAGGATAAGCCTGTAGGTACATATTTCTTTATCTTAAATGGGATCATCATCTTTACGGCAGGATTATTACAAGGTTGGGAGAAGGCATTATATACCCTCGTTACGTTATATGTCACAACAAGGGTAATTGATGCCATCCATACAAGGCATGAAAAATTAACTGCTATGATTGTCACGAAAAAAGCTGACGAGATCAAAGAAGCCATTTATGGAAGAATGGTCAGAGGAATTACCACCGTTCCTGCCAAAGGGGCATTCACGAATGAAAATAAAGAAATGATGGTGATTGTCATTACAAGGTATGAGCTGTATGATCTTGAACAAATAATAAACGAAGTGGACCCGAAAGCCTTCACGAATATTGTCCAAACAACCAATATCCTTGGATTTTTCAGACGAGATTAAAAAGGTGGGAATGAATGATGAAGAAACTTTTGGTACTTCTTTTAGTTCCTTTGATTTTAGCAGCTTGTGGAACAAAAAAAGACGATATACCTGACAAGGAGGTATCCCTTGGCATGGGAGAAAAAACTGTACAATTAACAATTAAACCAGTCCAAAAAGACCGTTCCGTCCAATTTGATATGTCTCTTAAAAATGATTCTGATCGTGATATCGAATTTACTTTTAATACGAGTCAGAAGTTTGAGTTAAGCGTATACGATGAAAATGGTACTGAAAAATACCGATACTCAAAAGATCGTATGTTTACACAAGCGATACAATCCTTTGTATTAAAAGCCGGGGAAGCTTATGATTTTCAAGACACTTGGTCCAATGATGTAAGACCCGGGACGTACGAAGTTGTTGTCACATTTAAAGGAAAAGCGGAAGGGTTAAAACAGATTACAGAGAAAAAAACCTTTCAAATAAAATAAGTAGTCGTGTGGCTTGCAGATATTTTCTGCGGGCTTTTTTATTTGTATTTATCTTTCGCAACTCATTTTTAGGCATTTATACAAGAAGGTGTTCACTCGAAGAGAAGATGGATCAGAGAGGATATTAAAAAAGCTGTCCTACAAACAGACAGCTTTTGCTGGATTAAAATTGATCAAGCTGATTTTGGAATGTGCGAAGCTGTTTTCTTTCTGCATCTGTTGAATTTGCAAATGCAGATGAAACCGCATTTTTCGCTTTATCCACAGCTTTTTGATGCTCTAATCCATTTAGTGATGAAGTAAGTGCCTCTTCTGTAAAAGATTTGGCTTGATCAAAAAGTTCGTTTCTCACAATGAACCTCCAGAAGCATCGGTCTTCATGTTTTCTCTTTCCGATGCTTCTTCAAGAGTTGAACGATAAGGAAAACGTTCATCATGAAGACTGACTGAATCTTTCCCCTGCTGTATAAAGCGTTTCGATTTGCTTCTCTTACCCATTCGGATCCGCCCCTTCCAAACAAGCTGACAGGTCACCCTGTCTAACGGTAGTATACCCGTCCTGCTCGTCTATGTATGAGTGGAAAAAATTAAAGTGCAAAATAACGAGTTAAAAAGCGTGCAATTCCATCTTCTTCGTTCGTGCCTGTGATTTCGTTTGATACTTGTTTCACAGCGTCAATACCATTTCCCATTGCTACACCACAGCCTGCAAATTTTAGCATTTCAAGATCATTGTCCTCGTCTCCAAAAGCAATGATTCGCTCTGAAGGAACACCGTAATAATCACTAATTTTTTGTAATCCGACTGCCTTGTTCATACCAGTTTTAATGATTTCAATCACATGCCAAGGAGCAGCCCATCTTCTATGATCAATGACTTCTGCATGAACATCAGATAAATAAGAGCGAATCTCATCGACACTTTCTTCTTTTGCATGGATCAAAACACTGGTGACATTTTCTCCAAGCTTGTCTCTAAGATCTCCGACTGTAACTTTATTCGCGTTCAAATTGAAGACATCAATCAGTTTTTCATCATGATAATGGAAGTATAAATCATCTAGTACCTCTGCTAGTACATTGTGCACGTCATATTGTTCGCTTATGTCGACAAGCTGTTTGACAACTTGAAGATCAAGCGATGTATGAAATCTGCCCCATTTTTCATCAAGAGGATGATGAACAAAAGCGCCATTAAAGTTCACAATGGGTGAATCGAGCCGCATTTGTTGATAATAAGGAGAGCTGGATCGATAAGGACGACCAGTAGAAATACAAACATGATGTCCTGCGTCTCTCACTTTTTGAATGACGTCTAGTGTGTGCGTGGAAATGGTTTTATCATCTTTCAATAATGTGCCATCCAGGTCAAGTGCGATTAAATAAGGTTTCGTCTCCATAAAATCTCCTTTGATCTGTAAGTGATATGAGGCTTGATTGTTAAACGCCTCTACACATAGTGTATCTTTATCACATCTTCATTGTCTACATGTTAAAATAAACAAAGAGGGGAATGATAAAGGAGGATTTATAGTCTGTGATCACCATTGAAGAGCAAATTGAACACGATATTCCATTTTTACATATCGTAAAAAATGAACATAAAGAGGAACCGCTACCGCTCGTATTTTTTATTCATGGCTTTACAAGTGCACGCGAACATAATCTGCATTTTGCATTCCATCTAGCCGAAAAAGGGATGCGAGTCATCCTACCTGACTGTGCTTATCATGGTGTAAGGGCTAAGAATATAAGCCTAGAGACACTAGCATCTAAATTTTGGGAAATTGTCATAAATGAAATTCGCGAGTTAGACATTCTAAAATCGCATTTTCAAGAACAGCAATTGATTGAAGGAGACAACATTGGTCTAGCTGGTACATCAATGGGAGGTATTACAACCTTTGGTGCCTTAGCTCAATATGATTGGATTAAAGCAGCTGTCAGCTTAATGGGCAGTCCAAAATATACGACATTTTTAGAAGCACAAATGGTGGAATTGCGTAAAAAAGGATTGATGAAGGACATCACAGACGAGGTGATGGACAAGCAGTTAGACGCATTAAGACCGTATGATTTAACACTCCGAACAGATCGCTTGAACAATAGACCACTTCTGTTTTGGCATGCGGAGAATGATCCGGTGGTTCCGTATCGTCATGCGAAAGAATTTTTTGATGAGATTGCGGCAACACATTACTGTGATGAACCCAGCTTAGTCAAGTTTATTACCGATCAAAAGGCAGGACATAAAGTGACAAGACAAGCAATGTTTGAAACGATTGATTGGTTTGTTACACATCTGAAAAGCACAAACGTTTAGTACAGAGAGAAAGTACGTTATACTAGTTAAAAAAGGAGTGTCTATCATGGATGAAGCAATGAAAGAAAATATTTATGGCGCGTTGGAACAGGTGATTGACCCTGAATTGAATGTAGATATCGTCAATCTTGGACTTGTCTATGATGTCGATCTTGATGAGAATGGAAAAGCTGATATTACGATGACATTAACATCAATGGGTTGTCCGCTTGCACCGGTTATCGTTGATGAAGTCAAAAAGGCATTAAGTGATCTGCCTGACGTAAAAGAGACAGAGGTTCACATCGTTTGGAATCCACCGTGGACTCGTGATAAAATGTCAAGATATGCAAAAATCGCACTAGGTATTCAATAAAATATTAAAAAAGAGCCTGTATTGAAGTGAAGTGTACTTCTCTATAGGCTTTTTTTTAATGCAAAGTTAAAGGAAACTGAGTCTGTTGATTGGTATAATGGATCAAACAAAGAGGATAGGAGTCGTGTGATGAAACAGAAATGGTTAATTTTTGGTTTGTTGATCATACTTTATACCGTGTTTCTTATTCTCTCACTTGATTTTGGTCAAAAAAACAAACCGATAGAGAAAGACTTGGCTCAATTTACAGATGTAAGTAAACTCATGCCAGTAAAAATAAAAAAGGTTGTCCAAGGGAAAAAAATTGATACGCTGAAGTCTGTTTTAAAAGAAGCAGAGGAGAAGCAAATGCCTGTTTCAATAGCAGGGATGCAGCATAGCATGGGTGGACATACATATTACGAGAATGGCATTGTCCTCGATATGACGCAGTATCGACGCATTTTGTCATTTGATGAAAAAAAGAAGATCATTCGGGTAGAGAGTGGTGCCACATGGGATGATGTGCAGAAATATGTCAATCCTCATGGTCTTGCTGTCAAGGTCATGCAATCCCAAAATATATTTACAATTGGCGGATCATTGAGTGCAAATGCTCATGGACGTGACATCCGCTACGGTTCTTTAATTGATACTGTTCGTTCCTTTCGGTTATTGAAAGCGAATGGTGAGGTCGTAACTGTGAAGCCAAATGACGATTTATTCTCTGCTGTTATTGGTGGATACGGGCTATTTGGTGTCATATTAGATGTCGAACTTAGTTTAACAAATGATGAGCTATATCAAATGGAAACAAAAGAACTAGACTATCAAGAATACGCTACTTATTTTAACAATCACGTGAAATATAACGATCAAGTTCGGATGCACCTAGCACGTATTTCAACAGCGAAAAGTCATTTTTTAAGGGACATGTATGTCACGAATTATCTTGTCTCAGCAGATGAACGTATTAATGAATACAATCAATTGAAGAAAGATGAAATGGCTGGGCCAATGAAATTTATGCTAGGGTTATCAAGACGTTTTGAAGTAGGAAAAGAAATGCTTTGGAGTCTTCAAAAACAATATTTCAACAGCCAAAATCAAGAACTCATTACAAGAAACAATGTGATGCGCTCTGAATCAGCCTTTTTAGAATACAAAAGTGAGTCAGATACAGATGTGCTACAAGAATACTTTGTTCCTGTTAAGAAATTTAATGATTACATTGATGATCTGAGAAATCTTCTTGAAAAAGAAAACCTGAATTTAATGAACATTACGATCCGTTATGTTCAAAAAAATGAGAAGGCAGATCTTTCATACGCCAAGGATGATATGTTTGCCCTCGTTCTTTTAATCAACTTCGGTTTTCAAAAAGAGGAACAAGTAAAAGCGGAGAAAATCATTCGACAAATGACAGATGTGACGCTTGAACATGATGGGAGTTATTATCTGCCTTATATGCCGTATCAAACAAAAGGGCAAATGAGAAGAGCATATCCAAAAACAGATTTGTTTTTGGAGAAGAAGAGACAAGCTGATCCTGCTGAGCGTTTTGTGAACTATTTTTATGAGAGGTACAAGCAATGAACACTTCAAAACTCAATTGGTTCGTTTACTCACAAAGTATGTTGTTTTTTGCAAGCAGTCTAATTTTCCCATTCTATATTCTATTTATTAAAAATGTAGGGTCAAACTATTCTGAGTTCGGTCTTGCATATGGGCTGTTTGGTTTGAGCGGTGCTTTTATTCATATCATCTTAGGCAAATTACCTGAAAAAACGGATAGGCGAAGTTTTTTAATGATTCATTCAATTGGAATGGCCTTTCTTTTATTGTTATTTCCACATATCACGCAGGTGGAGCAGGTATATGTGATTCAACTAGTGCTTGGTATACTTGGTGGTTTTCAGAAACATGGTGAGAAGTTATTGATTACAGACCTCACAAATGAAAAAATGCGTGGAAAAGAAGTGGGGCGCTATCATTTTTGGACAGCTCTATTCTCTTCAATAGCCATTATGCTTGGTGGATTTTTTGCTGATTTCTTTACAGTTCATTTGATTTTTTATGCAAGTTCATTTTTGTATTTATGCAGTGGACTCATCGTATTAAAATTATCAAATATGCACTAGAGTCGTATGTTTATTCATAAAATACGGCTTTTTTTATGAAAAAAACCACAAATTAATATTAATTATACAATTGAATTAATTTTTATACATGTTATAATGTTAAATAATTTCACAAAGATCAAGAGGGTGTATTGACGTTGAAAATAGGTATTCTAGGTGCTACAGGGTACGGAGGTGCGGAGTTAGTTCGTATATTAAATCATCATCCGCATGTAGAAGAATGTATATTGTATTCATCGAGTGGTAATGGTCAATCCTACAGTCACTCTTATCCACACCTAACAAACATCGCAGATCAAAAATTAAAAGCCATTGATCCTGCTGCAATTGTAGAAGAGACGGACGCTATTTTTCTAGCTACGCCAGCAGGAGTATCAAGTGAATTAACACCAAAGCTGATGAATCAAGGGGTACCCGTTATTGATTTATCTGGGGACTTACGTATTCAAGACACAGCAGTATACGAACAGTGGTATAAACGAAGTGCTGCTACGAAAGACACCGTTCAAGGTGCGGTCTACGGATTATCAGAGTTAAATGAGGAAGAGATTAAAAAGGCAGAACTCATTGCAAATCCAGGCTGTTTTCCTACAGCTGTGCTACTTGGCCTAGCGCCATTTTTCAAACAAGATCTCATCGACGAATCAATGATTATTGTTGATGCGAAAACGGGCGTTTCTGGTGCGGGAAGATCGGCATCATTGGGCACTCATTATTCAGAACTAAACGATAATTTTAAAATTTATAAAGTAAATGAGCACCAGCATACACCTGAAATAGAGCAAATATTACGTCAGTGGAATCCAAATACTGCAAATATTACGTTTTCCACACATCAGGCTCCAATGACAAGGGGAATTATGGCAACCATCTATACGAATCTCAAAACAGATCTATCACCTGAGATGTTAAGCCAAAAGGTTAAAGCTTTTTATGAAGATTCTTATTTTGTCAGAGTAAGAGAAGCTGGCGTTTTCCCACAAACAAAAGAGGTCTATGGCAGCAATTTCTGCGATATTGGCTTCCATGTAGACGAACGAACAGGCAGACTGACCATCGTTTCAGTCATTGATAACTTAATGAAAGGTGCAGCCGGTCAAGCGGTTCAAAACTTTAATATATTGAAAGGTTTAAAAGAAGAGGCGGGACTTACGATGACACCTCTTTATCCATAAGAACAGGGGAGAAAATAAACATGATTGAATTGGGTCAAAAAAGCATTGTCAAAATAGATGGTGATATTTCATCACCAAAAGGCTTTGAAGCGAAAGGTATCCATATCGGGCTGCGCTATGCGAAAAAAGATTTAGGACTCATCATAAGTGAGGTACCAGCAGTAAGTGCGGCAGTCTATACCCAAAGCCACTTCCAAGCTGCACCGCTTAAAGTCACACAAGAAAGCCTGAAGAAGTCAGGACTGTTAAAAGGTGTGATTGTCAACAGCGCAATTGCCAATGCTTGTACGGGGGAACAAGGGCTAAAAGATGCCTATGACACACAAGTAGCGTGTGCTGACATGCTCGGTATAGCCCCAGAATATATTGCAGTATCGTCCACAGGTGTGATTGGAGAATGCCTGGATATGGACAAAATGAAAAAAGGAATTGAACAGCTGAAAGAAGCCAAAGCAGAGAACGGTCACTTTGAAGAAGCCATCCTTACAACAGATACAGTCATTAAAAATACAACATACACCTTTACGATAAATGATAAAGAAGTCATCATCTCTGGAGCAGCAAAAGGCTCCGGAATGATTCACCCAAACATGGCAACGATGCTTGGTTTTGTGACAACAGATGCGAAAGTCGAACAAGAGTCTTTGCAACAGGCACTTCGGGAAATCACAGATATTACGTTTAATCAAATTACAGTTGACGGCGAAACATCAACGAACGATATGGTACTTGTCATGGCAAATGGAATGGCAGAAAACAATGTCCTCAATGAGAACCATCCAGAATGGCCATTGTTTAAAAAAGGATTACAGCTTGCCTGTGAAGATTTAGCAAAAGATATTGCTAGAGATGGAGAGGGTGCTACGAAACTCATAGAAGCGAAAGTATCGGGTGCCAAAAACAATCTTGAAGCAGGAGTTATTGCGAAAAAAATTGTTGGTTCAAGTCTTGTGAAAACTGCTGTTTACGGTACGGATGCCAACTGGGGACGGATTATTGGTGCAATTGGTCATAGTGCTGCGTCGGTTACACCAGAAGGAGTCGAAGTTATTCTTGGAGGACAATGTCTCTTCAAAAACAATGAACCTCAGCCGTTTTCAGAGGAAAAAGCGAAAGAATACTTAGAGCAGGATGAAATCACGATCTCTATTCAAATGAATGAAGGTGAAGGGAAAGGGACAGCATGGGGTTGTGATTTAACCTATGATTATGTCAAAATTAACGCGAGCTATCGCACATAATGAAGGGGATTTAAATGAATAAAACCATTGTGTTCAAATGTGGAGGTAGTGTCATCAGAGAGCTTTCAGATACGTTTTTCGAAAATGTACGCACACTTCAAGACGCAGGCTTTAAACTCGCTATTGTGCATGGCGGAGGTCCAGAAATCACAAATATGCTTCAAAAGCTAAAAGTAGAAACTGAGTTTGTGAATGGACAGCGAAAAACAACCCAACCTGTTTTAGAAGTGGCTGAAATGGTCTTGTCTGGTACGGTGAATAAATTTTTCGTATCTGAATTAGCGAAGCATGATATTCGTTCGGTAGGTGTATCAGGAAAAGATGGGGAGCTACTAGTCGCTGATTTTCTTAATCAAGATGTATATGGATTTGTAGGAGAAATCAAGCAAGTGAACCCAGAAATGGCAGAAGCCTTAATGGAAAAACAATTCATACCTGTTATTGCCCCACTTTCAATGACAAAGGAATGTCAAACATTAAACGTCAATGCAGATTTGGCCGCATCAGCTGTTGCAGGTGCAATGAAGGCTGAGAAATTAATGTTTGTAACAGATGTAGAAGGCATCTTAAAAGATGGAGAACTTCTTGATGTCGTAACGGAAGAAGAGGCGCTTTCTTTGATTGATCAAGGCATTATTTCCGGGGGAATGATTCCAAAAGTACAATCAGCTTTAACCGCATTATCAGGTGATGTTGATGAAGTCATGATCGTGAATGGAAAGGGTACTATTTTTACAGGAGAATCCTTTAAAGGAACGCGGATTGTAAAGCAGAAGGAGGCAATAATATGAGTCATCTTTTTCAAACATACGGTCGTTGGAATGTGGAAATCAAAGAAGCAAAAGGCACATGGGCGACAGATGCAAATGGTAAAAAATACTTAGACTTTATTCAAGGAATTGCCGTCACGAACCTTGGTCATAATCATCCACAGGTGAATCAAGCCATTAAGACTCAACTAGATCAAGTCTGGCATGTGTCTAACTTATTTGAAAATAGCCTGCAAGAAAAAGCAGCAGAGACATTAGCTTCACACAGTTCAGGAGATCTCGTGTTCTTCTGCAATAGTGGTGCAGAGGCAAATGAAGGGGCTATTAAACTAGCACGTAAAGCTACGGGTAAAACGAATATCATCACATTTTTACACTCTTTTCATGGCCGTACTTATGCTGGTATGGCGGCAACTGGTCAAGACAAAATTAAAACAGGATTTGGTCCAATGCTAGAAGGTTTTCACTATTTGCCTTTTAATGACGCAGAAGCCATTTCTTCATGTGAAGTAAACGATGTAGCAGCCGTTATGCTTGAAGTTGTTCAAGGTGAAGGCGGTGTGAATCCTGCAACAGATAACTTCCTAAAAGCTGTTGAACAGTTTTGTAAGCAGCACAATGCATTACTCATAGTCGATGAAATTCAAACGGGGATTGGGCGCACAGGAAAAGCATTTGCTTACGAGCATGCAGAATTAGATCCTGATATTATTTCCGTAGCAAAGGCACTCGGAAGTGGTTTTCCAGTCGGTGCAGTCATCGGGAAAAAATCGTTGTCAGAAGCTTTCTCACCGGGTTCACATGGAACAACTTTTGGTGGAAATATGCTGGCAATGGCAGCAGCAAATGCCACACTTGATCTCATTTTTCAGGATGACTTTTTAGCTGAAGTACAAGAAAAAGGCGATTATTTACTGCAAAAGTTACAAGAAATGAAACAGCTCCCTATCGTGAAGGAAGTTCGTGGCAAAGGGTTAATGGCTGGAATTGAATGTGATCAGCCAGTAGCAGCGTTCATTACACTACTAAGAGAAAATGGCTTACTTGTCCTGCCAGCTGGACCTCATGTCATCCGATTATTACCGCCATTAAATGTTGAAAAACAGGAGATCGATCAAGCAGTCGAAAAAATTCATCATGTCTTATCGAACGAAACGATCGTCACACATTAATTTTCTTACAATAAAACGTATAAAAATACAATTTTATTATTAATTATTCAATCAGAGGTGACACAAGCATGAAAGGTTATTTGAATTTAGAAGATGGAGCCTCTTTTGAAGGAGATCTAACGGGAGAAGCTGGTATAACTGGAGAGGTTGTATTTTTCACGGGAATGACAGGGTACCAAGAGGTCCTCACAGATCCTTCTTACAAAGGGCAGATCATTGTATTCACATACCCGCTTATCGGGAATTACGGAATCAACCGTGAGGACTTTGAAAGTAAGAAACCACAAGTCAAAGCTGTTGTGGTATATGAAGCAACTGAACATTATTCACATCACCAAGCAACTGTCAGCTTGAAGGATTATTTAGAAAAATGGGAAATTCCACTTCTTTCCCATACGGATACGCGTGCCATTGTGCAGAAAATTAGGGCAAGCGGGACAATGAATGCGATCTTAAGCGCAAAAGAAAACGAGCCTCCCTCTACAATCGAGAAAGTAAACGTCATTGAACAAGTTGTAGGGGATATGATTGATATACACGGTGACGGTAAAGAACATGTGGCATTAATTGATTTCGGATATAAAAAATCAATCGCTGATTCGTTAGTCGCAAGAGGTTGTAAGGTAACGGTTATTCCTTTTAAGCAAATGAAAGAAGTGTTCGAGCTACATCCAGATGCCGTGCTGTTATCGAACGGACCTGGTGACCCCAAAGCGATGAAACCTTATCTTGATACAATCCATGAAATCATGACGAGCTTTCCGACACTTGGCATTTGTCTTGGCCATCAATTAATTGCACTTGCACTTGGCGGTGATACGTATAAACTACCTTTTGGTCATCGAGGCGCAAACCACCCTGTTCAAGATACTGATTCAAAACGAGTATTTATGACAAGTCAAAACCATAGCTACGTCGTAAATGAGCAAAGTATCAACTATGATGAAGTTGATGTGAAATTCTTACATGTAAATGATGGTTCTGTCGAAGGACTCATGCATAAAGAGAAATTAATCATGTCTGTTCAATTTCATCCTGAAGCACACCCTGGACCTGCTGAAAGTGAATGGGTATTTGACGATTTTATTGAGAAAGTGAAACAAGCAAGGAGAGAAGTAGCACATGCCTAAAGATCAAAGCATCCAAACCATTCTTGTCATCGGCTCTGGTCCAATCATCATAGGTCAGGCAGCGGAATTTGATTATTCAGGAACACAAGGCTGTATGGCATTAAAGGAAGAAGGATATAAAGTCATACTTGTGAATAACAACCCTGCCACCATTATGACAGACGAGTCATTTGCTGATGAAATCTACTTTGAACCGCTATCAGTAGATTCCATTGCAAACATCATTGAAAAAGAAAAGCCAGATGGACTGCTTGCCAATCTAGGAGGACAGACTGCACTGAATCTTGCGGTAGAGCTAGAAAAAGCTGGGGTATTAAAAAAGCATGGAGTCAAATTGCTCGGCACTTCTGTTGAGACGATTGAAAATGGTGAGGATCGAGAAAAATTTCGTACTTTAATGAATCATTTAAACGAACCAGTCCCAGAAAGTGAAATTGTTGATAATGCCAAAGATGCGCTTGATTTTGCAAGAATAGTCGGCTTTCCAGTCATTATACGACCTGCCTATACACTAGGTGGAAAGGGAGGCGGCATTGCCTCAACAGAGGAAGAATTTAAGCCATTAATTGAAGGCGCACTTTTAGCAAGCCCAATCCATCAATGTTTGATTGAAAGAAGCATTGCCGGATTTAAAGAAATTGAATATGAGGTCATGCGTGATCGTCAAAATACATGTATTACCGTGTGTAATATGGAAAATATTGATCCGGTTGGTGTTCACACAGGTGATTCGATTGTCGTTGCTCCGTCACAAACCTTAACAGATCAGGATTACCAAATGTTGCGTTCAGCAAGCTTAAAGATCATCTCTGCACTTGACGTAGTTGGGGGATGTAACATTCAGTTTGCACTTGACCCATTAAGCAAAGAATACTTCGTCATTGAGGTGAATCCGCGAGTGAGCCGATCATCAGCCTTAGCATCTAAAGCAACAGGCTACCCAATTGCGAAAATGGCAGCGAAGCTAGCGGTTGGTTACACATTAGATGAATTGAAAAATCCGCTCACAGGTACGACATATGCAAGCTTCGAACCTGCTCTTGATTATGTTGTGGTCAAGTTTCCACGCTGGCCGTTTGATAAATTTAAGCTAGCAGATCGTAAACTAGGCACAAAAATGAAAGCAACAGGCGAAGTGATGGCCATCGACCGTAACCTTGAGGCGGCTATTCACAAGGCTGTTGCATCTCTTGAAATCAAAATAAATGGCACACATTTACCAGAGTTCGGTGATGCCTCAACGAATGATTTATATCAGCTGATTCAAAATCCTGATGATCGACGCTTCTTCGCAGTCATGGAGCTTTTATCTAGAAACGAAACGATTGCAGACCTTCATAGAGCAACAAAGATTGACCCGTTCTTCCTGCATTTATTCGCTCATATGATTTCGCTTGAAAATGAACTGTTGGCTCATGAAGGCACACTCTCTAAAGAACTACTGCAAAAAGTGAAGGAAAAAGGGTTTCTTGATGAAACAATCGCATTTCTTACAGGAAATAGTGAGAAAGCCATCAGACAGCTCCGCAAGCAATATGGTTTGAAAGCCTCGTTTAAAATTGTGGACACATGTGCGGCTGAATTCGATGCAAAAACGAATTACTTTTATTCTACTTATTTCGGAAAGAGCGACGGCGATCATGCGCAAAAAACAAAGCAGCGTGCACTCATCATTGGATCTGGTCCTATCAGAATTGGGCAAGGTGTAGAGTTTGATTATAGTGCTGTACATGGTGTACTTACACTACAAAAACTCGGCTTTGAGACAATTATGATGAATAACAACCCAGAAACGGTCAGCACAGATTATGAAATTGCTGATCGCTTATATTTTGAACCAATTACGCTTGAACATATTCTAAATGTTGTTGAGGCTGAACACATTGACTTTGTAATTGTTCAATTTGGAGGGCAGACAGCCATTAATGTCGCAGAAGGTCTTGAAAAAGCAGGGATACCACTTCTTGGTACTTCGTTTGAAACGCTAGATGCACTGGAGGATCGCGATCTTTTCTATCAACTTCTTGATGAGCTTAAGATTTCTCATGCTAAAGGGGAAATCGCACATTCAAAAGAAGAGGCGATCGGGCATGCGACAAAGATTGGATATCCGGTGTTGATCCGTCCGTCATACGTGATTGGTGGAATGGGCATGATGATTGTCCAATCCGAAGAGCAATTGACTGACCTGCTTGATCAGCCAGATCATCTACCTTATCCCATTTTAATTGACGAATACGTGACTGGGAAAGAAGTAGAAGTAGATTTAATAGCAGACGGAGAAAAAGTCTTCATTCCAACCATTATTGAACATATTGAAAAAGCAGGTGTTCACTCAGGTGATAGCTTTGCAATTTTACCTAGTGTGACCGTCAGTGAAAAGGTGAAGCAACAGGTGTACTTAGCGGCTGAACAGATTGCGAAGAAATTACAATTTAAAGGCATTATGAACATTCAATTTGTGATTAAAAATGATGAAGCGCTAGTGTTAGAGGTAAATCCAAGAGCAAGTCGGACAGTGCCGGTCGTGAGCAAGGTCATGGGTATTGACATGATTCCAATGGCAACGAAACTACTTGCGGGTGCAACGATAGATGAGCTGAAACCTTCGACCAAAAACAAAGGTGGAACAGCCGTTAAATTCCCTGTGTTTTCTTCACATGCAATTCAGGATATTGATTTAAAACTAACACCTGAAATGAAGGCGACCGGTGAGGGAATGTGTGTAGGCAAGAATGTAGAAAGTGCCTTGAAAAAGGTGTTCTCATCGATTTGGAAAAGGGACGGAAGTCTATTTATTCAGGGAAGCGAGCAATTAATTGACGAGGCAAAACAAGCAGGTTTTGAAGTATGGTCTGGAAGCTTTGATAGCTGGTTAAAAGAAGAAAATAAAGCCCTTCATATTCACCTTGGACATGATGAAATTGCCAAAGAACAACGATTTAAGGCCTTAACTCATGGTGTTCAAGTATTAACAGAATATGAAACTGTTCAGGCATTCCTGAAAGGAAAAGAGGGAGATATTGGGCCAGTATCTCTAAGTGAATTATATAAAAAGGAAGTGACAGCATGAGCCAAGTGGACGTGCAAACAACATTATACGGAAAAGACTTTTTGTCTTTAAAAGATTTCACAAAAGAAGACATTGCTTATTTAATTGAAAAAGCAGAAGAAATGAAGAAAAACCCATACCAAGATCTATTCAAAGGAAGAACACTTGCGATGATCTTTGAAAAATCATCAACGAGAACGCGGGTTTCGTTTGAAGCGGGGATGACACAGCTAGGCGGTCACGCACTGTTTTTAAGCTCAAATGATTTACAAATTGGTAGAGGTGAATCGATCAGTGATACAGCGCAAGTATTATCTGGATATGTAGATGGCATCATGATTCGTACTTTTGAACACGAAAAGGTAGAAGAGCTAGCAAAATATGCATCCATTCCAGTCATTAATGGTTTAACCGATTACTCACATCCATGTCAGGCTCTTGCTGATTTGTTAACGATTAAAGAAACAAAGGGAACATTGAAAGGCATCAAAATCGCTTATATCGGAGATGGAAACAATGTGGCCCACTCCTTAATGGTAGGCGCGGCACAGCTTGGCTGTGAGATTGCTGTTGCATCTCCAAAAGGCTACGAACCACTTCAAGAAGTGGTTGACACAGCAAACAAATTTGCAAAAGAGTCTGGTTCAACTGTACTTGTGACAACAGATCCAGTCGCGGCAGTAAAAGATGCGGATGTCATTTACTCAGATGTTTTTACAAGCATGGGCCAAGAAACTGAAACAGAAAAACGACTTGCAGAATTCAAAGGATATCAAGTAAATGCAGAGCTTGTCAGCCATGCAGCCGATGATTATATTTTTCTTCATTGTTTACCCGCTCATCGGGAGGAAGAAGTGACAACTGACATTATTGATGGTCCACACTCAAAAGTTTTTCAGCAGGCAGAAAATCGTCTGCATGTTCAAAAAGCACTACTGAAAGAATTGCTTTATGTAAAAAAATAATCAACTGTAAGTCCCTACTTTCTTTGAGTAGGGACTTTTTGCATGTGCGAGTGGAGGTGGGACATAATAACATCATTCGAGAAAGGAGGGATAAAATGGGTCAACAGCATCAATTCAAATCAGGGAATAAAGCACCTAATAACGGTGTTTACGTTGAAATTGGTGAAACAGGTAGCATGGTAAAAGATCCTTTGAAAATCAAGTTGAAAGCGGGCGATGTCTTTCCTGATAATTCAAACCATAATCGCGTTTGGACGTATCAAAGAAAGCCTTAATCAATTGACTACAGGTACGATGAATAAGTCTTTAGAGGCATGTATCGTGCCTCTTTTTTCTTTATAATAAAATACAATTAAGTTTTAATTTTCTAACAACCGTATGAAAATGAGGAAATATAAGGTAAAATATGTAATTGGACATATTTTGCGAAAGGATTTGTGTTATGGAAAATATGAATCTCACTGAAAGTGTTTGGAACAAACGCTTTACGTCTTTATTCATTTCAAGATTAATAAAAAATACGGGAGAAAGCTTTGCCTTTACATCTGTCCTTTGGCTACTCATTTTAAGAGGTGACGGTGCGTTAGGTACAGGACTTCTTCTTGCAGTGACAGTGCTTCCTTCATCATTGTTAGCCCCAATTCTTGGACCTCTAATGAAAAAACATCATTTGTCTAGATGGATGTTCGGTTCGGACGTTGTTCGCGCAACTATTGTACTCATCATTCCACTTTTACATTTTTCGCATGTATTGCCACTATGGTTATTGATCTCGTTAATGGTGATTCAATCGGCAACTGGTGCAGCGTACAATCCTGCTTCTGTCGCAATTTTACCTCAAATCGTACCGAGACATTTGATCCAAAAAGCAAATGCGATTTTGCAATCTTCTTTTGAAATCGTGGCACTGGCTGCTGTCATGGTAGCAGGGCTACTCGTTAAATTGATTGGACCGGCAGATACACTGTTCATTACAACGGCTCTATTTATCATCTCAGGACTTTTTATTGTAGGAGTTAAACTAAAGAAAACGGAAGAAAGCGGAGTAACTGGCATTAAACAAGCGAGAAGTAGATACATATATAACTTGAAGCGTGGCTTTCTTATTGTCAAAAATCATCATATTTTATTTGCGCTGACGATTTATTGTATTTGTATGAATGTTGCTGCTGCACCGTGGCAAGCATTATCTGCTGTATATGTAGCAGAAGCGCTACAAAGTGATTCAATGGTCTATTCCATTTTAAGAGGAGTCGCTGCAGTGGGTGCGTTTATCATGGGCTTTGCACTGGCAAAGGTGAAAATCAAAAGATTTGGTTTGTTTTTTATCGTCGCAGGTATGATTGAAGGGTTCGCCTTCTTTATGACAGGAATGAGTACATGGTTACCAATTGTATTGCTTGCTTCCTTTGTTTTTGGTGCTGCTGTTAGTGCAATCAATGTGCCAGAAATGGTCATTATTCAAACATCAGTAGAACAGGAGGATCAGCCGCAAGTATATGCGGTCATTAACTCCACATCAAATTTCTTTCTGCCGCTTGCTGCGGTCATATCAGGTGTACTTGCTGAGAAATTTGGTGCAGGACCAGTCATTGCAGGTGGGGGATTACTTGAAATCCTATCTGGAGTCGCTATCTTCTTATTCACAGGGCTTGCAAAAAGCCATCTGGATACAGATAAACAAAATTCAAAAACAGTCCAAGTATAATCACAAGAAACCCCCTGTTTTTACACAGGGGGTTTGATGTCTGTTAAGAATGTTTACTTGTACCTTCAGCATCTTTTAATGGACTTACTTCTGCAAAAATGAATAAGATAACCGTAAACACTACTGCAAGTATGGAGGTAAAAGTAAAGTCATAGGCTGCTTTATTCATGGAAGCAACGATGTATCCTGCCATATGAGTTAATAAAAATATCCAAATGAGGGTGATAATAAAGCGCATCATTCCACCGTCCTTTATGTACAATCTAGTGATTATCATACCATATATCATGTTCTCGGGGAAAGACTGTTTTCAGCCCTTATGTGACCATTTTTCGACCTTCTGCTACTAAAAGAAAAAGATTTCTTTGATAATTAGGGGATTTCCTTATTCCTAGAAGAGTGATCATTCATATCATAGAAAGCAGAATCACTGAAAGGGGGCTGGCCATATGGGTATCAACGAACGATTTTTACAATTAGGTTCCCAGTGGAACGTCATTCACCTTCCTCAAAAACCAAATGGCTTTGGCATTCTTATACTCGGTGACCGAAATCACTTCGTGCGGGAAGACACTTCATTCTGGCTTCAGCATTATGGAAGAAGCCAACTTTTAACTGGTTTGAGGGATGATGGGTATACATTGTTTAACAGCCATCTCCATGGCAACCATTGGGGGTGTGAAAAAGCTGTTTTTGATGCAAAACAACTCATTCATTACACCTTAAAACAAGAAATTTTAAACAGAGAAATCCACGTACTTGCAGATGGAATGGGTGCTCTCATTGCCATGAAGCTTGCAGCAGAAATGCCAGACGTGCTAAGGTCGATTGCGATGCTTAATCCATGCCTAAACCTCGAAGCACATCGAAATAGAGAAAAGGAGCATAAATTTTTTTATAAACAATTCATAAAAGAGCTATCTCAAAGCTACGATTTGTCCGAAAAAGAAGCAGAAGCTCACACACTATTACCACTTCCTACTGCTTCTGTAGAGGTACCAATTCATATATGGCAACGAATAAGTGGAGCACCTTACTCATTTGAACTACATGCCAAGCCTTTTATAAAGCAGCAAAATCTAAATATAGATTCTAAACAAAACGTAGACCTAACCATGCATATGTTTGATCACCCAAGCAGAATTTTTCAATCCGTTCGCAAATTTTATAAATCGCATGAAAGAGAATTGTAGTGAATAGAATGATATCAGCCCTTCAATTGAAAGGGCTCTTCTTTTTATATTCGAACTGATGAAAAAGGGGAAATGGTGATGGAAAGTGTATTGATTATGGGTGCAGATGAATTTTTTGGCCTCGCGCTTTGTGAATATATGATAAAAGAAGGCTTACAAGTGGATTTGACATTTATGGAGGATGACACTGAGCAAAAGAAGCAACTAAGGGAAGAGCGGATGATGTGGCTCGGACGAAACGATTTAGTTCGAGTGGTCAATCCAACGATGAGAGAAGATGTATATGATCTCATTTATATTCAAAAAGAGAAAGATAACGAGATACAAGAGGGGATAAAGGCGAATATAGGCATGTTTCGTTTGCTCTATCCATCCGACCATACGAGTACGAGTAAACAGGAGAATCAACGAAAAGGACAATCAATTCTTCTTCCTGCAATGTATGGTCCATGGACGCTTGAAGAGGATAAGCGGTATGTCAATGACGGGGCGTATTATGTAGAAGATGTTGCCGAAGCTCTTTTTCAATGGTCCTTGACTGATAATCACAGGCAGGAGGGGATTCATATGTTAATGCCACAGAGAAAAACGGAACCAGCCGAAGCAAAAGAAAAAATTCTGAGTTGGGAAAGACAAAACTCAACAATTTTCGACAAAAATCAAGAATGATCTTCCATCTTATCTTTATTCAGTATAAAATAAACCTATATTTAACATACAGGTTCTATACTGCAAAGGGAGTTGACATGGCATGAAGTACCAGCGGCTTGTCATGATCTTTTCGTTCCTTCTTATATTAACTGCCTGTTCGCAGGCACCCTTAAAAGGGCATATTGAGAAGGTGGGTTTACTCGTCCCCGATACGATTAATGATCAAGTCTGGGGAACGAAAGGTTATAAAGGCTTGTTAAACATTCAATCAAAATACAACGTAGACGTTTATTATAAGGAAGGAATGATTGACAAGAGCGAAATTGTTGATGCCATTGAGGAATTCCACAATAAAGGAGTCAACCTTATGATTGGGCATGGTAGTGAATACAGCGATATTTTTAATATCATTAGCGAAGATTATCCAGATATTCAATTTATCACGGTCAATGGAGAAAAGCCTCAAGCGGACAATGTAACGAACGTGACATTTAAAGGGGAGGCTATGGGCTTCTTTGGAGGAATGACTGCGGCACATATGTCTAAAACACACAAGATAGGCATACTTGCTACCTATGACTGGCAAGGAGAAGTAGATGGATTTATCAAAGGGGCAAAATATCAGGATGCACACGTTCAGGTACTTGCGGAATTTGTCGAAAATTGGGATGATACCAATAGAGCGGTCAAGTTATATAAAAAGCTTAAAAAACAAGGAGCAGATGTTGTCTACCCGGCCGGGGATGGTTATAATATTCCTGTTATTGAACAAATCAAATCTGATAACTTGTCAGCGATCGGATATGTTACTGATCAATCGAATCTTGGTAGCCATACCGTCTTAACAAGTACTGTCCAGCATGTCGATAAAGCATACGGTATTATTGCAAAGGAATTTAATGACGGAACGTTAAAAGAAAAGAGCGAATACTCCTTTGATTTTAAAGAAGGGGTCATTGAAATGGGGAAATTCAGCTCCACAGTCGATGCTTCATTCGTCAAGAAAGTTGAGCACGATATTGCGACCTATAAAAAGACTGGAAAACTACCAAATGAAAAGTGAGGTGTTAAACGTGCAACATGAAAAATCTATGGAGTTTTTGCAAATTGCCATGAAGTACTTTCCACAAGCAAAAGAAGAGCTTGATAAAGCAGGCATTCAGCTTGATCCTGAAGCCCTTCAGCCACTGCTTACTTTATTTACATCAGTCATGCAAGAAGCATATGAACTCGGAAAAGCAGATGCATTAGAAAAAGCCACAAAATAGTGGCTTTTTTTCATGATATTTTTTTCTTAAATGCACTGATCAATGGGCCCACATCTTTGAATACTGGCTTTAATTCATCAATTGAATTCATGATAGTACCGATTTGATTCATCACATGCATATAATCAATAGATTCTTCATTAGACGACGACTCATCATCACTTTTTGCCTCTTTCTTTTTCTTTTCTGGTTCACTTGGTTTTCCAAACATCATCGTTGAAAAAAAATCTTTTTGTGCCATCTCTCATCTTCCTTTCTTCTTACAATATATGATTACTCTATGAAAAAAGTGAGATGAAAGGTTAGACGTTTGTATTGCCAAGGTGAAAAAAATAAGGTAGGATTAGTACCAGATACTAATATAAGATCACAATATCACATGCTCTTATGAGTAAAAGGAGTCTTATTCAATGAATGCTGGAATTATTGGCCTTGGCCGCTATATACCTGAAAACATATTAACAAATCTTGATTTAGAAAAAATGGTTGAAACTTCTGACGAATGGATTCGTACTAGAACAGGTATAGAAGAAAGAAGGATTGCATCTGATGATGTCAATACCTCCGACATGGCACTCGCTGCAGCGAAGAAAGCCCTTGCTGATGCGAATGTTTCTGCAGAGGAGCTTGACATGATTCTTGTCGCGACAGTTACCCCTGATCAAGCATTTCCAACAGTTTCTTGCATGATTCAAGAACAGCTTGGGGCACACAATGCATGTGCAATGGATATTAGTGCTGCTTGTGCTGGTTTTATGTATGGTCTTGTGACTGGAAAACAATTTATTGAAGCAGGGACGTATAAACATGTGCTAGTTGTAGGTGTTGAGAAGCTTTCACGTATCACAGATTGGGATGACCGTAATACAGCCGTTCTTTTCGGAGATGGGGCTGGAGCTGCGGTTGTTGGACCTGTAAGTGAAGGCAAAGGAATTCTTTCATTTGAACTTGGAGCTGACGGAAGAGGCGGTAAGCACTTGTACTTAGATGAAAAAGATCATACAATCATGAATGGACGAGAAGTGTTTAAATTTGCTGTCAGACAAATGGGTGAATCAAGTGTCAATGTAATTGAAAAAGCAGGGCTTTCAAAAGAAGACGTCGATTTCTTGATTCCACACCAAGCAAACATTCGTATTATGGAAGCGGCTCGCGAGCGCCTGGAGCTTCCAGTTGAAAAAATGTCTAAGACTGTTCATAAGTATGGAAACACATCAGCAGCGTCTATTCCAATTTCCTTATGTGAAGAAATCGAAGCTGGTAAAATTAAAGATGGCGATGTCATCGTGATGGTTGGATTCGGCGGCGGCTTAACGTGGGGCGCAATCGCTATGCGATGGGGCCGATAAAAAAGAGGGGTGCACAAATAGATGAGTAAAAAACGAGTAGTTGTTACAGGATTAGGTGCTTTGACACCTCTTGGCAACGATGTAGAAACAACATGGAAAAATGCTTTAGCAGGTGTATCGGGTGTTGGGCCGATTACACGCGTGGATTCTAGTCAATACACAGCAAAAGTAGCTGCAGAGCTCAAAGACTTTAACATTGAAGATTATTTGGATAAAAAAGAGGCGAGAAAAATGGCTCGCTTCACACAATATGCAGTTGTTGCAGCTCAAAAGGCTTTGGAACATTCAGGTCTTGAAATTACAGAGGAAATCGCACCACGTGTTGGTGTATGGGTTGGTTCTGGAATTGGCGGACTTGAAACGTTCGAAGAGCAATTTGAAGTGTATTCAAACAAAGGTGCAAGACGTGTCAGTCCATTCTTCGTTCCAATGATGATTCCTGATATGGCAACTGGACAAATCTCGATTGCACTTGGTGCAAAAGGGGTGAACTCTTGTACAGTGACTGCGTGTGCAACAGGGACAAACTCAATTGGAGATGCATTTAAAGTCATTCAACGTGGTGATGCTGACGCGATGGTTACAGGGGGAACAGAAGCACCACTTACAAAAATGTCTTTTGCAGGTTTCTGTGCAAACAAAGCACTTTCAACGAACCCAGATCCAAAAACAGCAAGTCGCCCGTTTGATAAAAATCGGGATGGCTTTGTCATGGGTGAAGGTGCAGGGATTGTTGTACTAGAAGAGTTAGAGCATGCCCTAAAACGTGGCGCGACGATTTATGCTGAAATCGTTGGTTATGGCTCGACAGGAGATGCATACCACATTACAGCTCCAGCTCCAAATGGAGAGGGTGGTGTACGTGCAATGAGAGAAGCGATTAGAGATGCTGGTCTAACACCAGAAGAGATCGATTATATTAACGCACATGGTACAAGCACGCCGTATAATGATAAATTCGAAACGATCGCTATTAAAGAAGTGTTTGGTGAGCATGCAAATAAACTGGCAATTAGCTCAACTAAATCCATGACAGGTCACTTACTAGGTGCTGCTGGTGGAGTGGAGGCGATCTTCTCTGTTCTTGCTATTAAAGAGGGGCTTATTCCACCAACGATTAACCTTGAAACACCTGATGAAGAATGTGATCTTGATTATGTGGCAAATGAATCACGTGAGCAAGAAGTGCAAGTTGCCCTTAGCAACTCCTTAGGCTTTGGAGGGCACAACGCAACGATCATCTTTAAAAAATATGAAGCATAAACGAAAAGACAAGGCGGTTATCCATAAACGGATAGCCGCTTTTTTGCATATGTTAGAAAAGGAGGTGCAGATAGAATGGGGCTCATCAATACACAACATCTCGTGAAAAAGTCAGCTTCGTTTCAAGAGCTGATGACACAAATGGTGCCATATTTTGAAGGGATGGAAGAAAAAGATTGGTCATCTCTCCTGTCACATCTACAAGGACATGGTATGACAAAATCATGGGCAAGTTCAAAACGCATGATGGATGAACTAAAAGAAAAAGGCTTTTTTCATTTGGTGTTAAAGGAATATAAGATCCTACAAAAACGCTGGTATGGTCCAAATATTCCTATATTCATCCTACCTGTTGATGAAAAAAGTAAAGAGATAAGAGAACAATTTTTTTATCAGTCAGGTCTCGCATTTAAGGATAAAACGTTTTTGTTTTTATCTCCAAACACACCGAAAAAACGAGTAGGCGCATTACTAACACATGAGTATCACCATGTTTGCCGGTTGCATTTTCTAACGAAAGAAGAAAAAGATTTTACATTCCTTGATACAATCATCATGGAAGGTTTGGCCGAATATGCTGTTTATCATAGGTATGGAGAAGACTATACCGCTAAATGGACAACACTGTATGATGAAAGTCAGATTAAACGCATGTACAAAAAATGGGTATACGGTCATTTGCACACAAAGGTCCATACGGACGAAAGGCTGATACAGAACTTGCTTTATGGAAAAGGGAATTATCCAAAAATGCTGGGGTATACGGTTGGCTTCAATATTGTGAAAAAATATTTCGAGCAGCACCGAGCAACAGAAAAAGCCTTTATTTCAGAGCCATCTGAGTCCTTTTTAGAGGTAGTGCTTTAGAGTAGTTAATAAATAACATAAAAAGATCCATATTACAATTTTACTAAATACTTCTTGATTTTGTAATGACAATGTAATAATATACAAATATAAAATTTTATGATAATTCACTTTATTCTAAAAAGATGGAATTTTTTATTCAGTTCTTTTTATCTAATGAGAAAGGAGCGAATGAATGAGCACGCTACTTGAAGTGCAGAACTTAAAAACATATTTCTTCAGAAAAAAAGAACCTATACCCGCTGTTGATGGTGTAGATTTTACGATAAAAAAAGGAGAAACGGTAGCACTTGTCGGTGAGTCTGGATCGGGAAAAAGTATTACATCCTTGTCAATTATGGGCCTGATTAAAGGCTCAGGAGGCAAAATTATAGATGGATCGATTAAACTTGAGGGCAGAGATCTTGTTACATATGCTGAAAAAGAATTATGCAAAATCCGTGGGAATGAAGTATCGATGATCTTCCAAGAGCCGATGACCTCATTAAATCCAGTGTTAACCATAGGCGAACAAATGACTGAAATCCTCATTTATCATAAAAACCTTTCAAAAAAAGAAGCAAATCGAAAAGCAGTTGAATTGTTAAAGCTTGTTGGTTTTTCACGAGCAGAACAATTGATGAAGGATTATCCACATCGACTATCTGGTGGGATGCGTCAGCGTGTGATGATTGCGATTGCTCTAAGCTGTGATTCGAAGCTTCTCATTGCAGATGAGCCAACGACTGCACTTGATGTAACCATACAGGCTCAAGTGCTCGCTCTTATGAAAGATTTATGCACCAAGCTAGGTACGTCTATCTTATTAATTACACATGATTTAGGTGTTGTTTCTGAAGTGTGTGATCGTGTCATTGTCATGTACTCTGGGCAGGTCGTTGAAAACGGTACAGTGGAAGAACTATTTGACCATCCGCTTCACCCGTATACCGAAGGGCTGCTCAATTCGATTCCTGTCATAGACGGTGAAATTCATCAATTAATGGCGATAGAAGGAAATGTACCTGCTCCCGATCAGCTTCCACCAGGGTGCCGCTTTGCCCCAAGATGTCCAAAGGCTATGGAAAAATGCATGAACGATTTGCCCAAGCTGAAAACATTTGAAAATGGAAGAGCGGTCAGATGTTTTTTACATGAGGAGGAGGGTGTAAGTCAAGATGACGCTAGCTGAGAATCAACACAATCTCATTGAGCCAGTTCCAAAAGAGATCATTCTGGAAATCAAAAATGTGAAAAAGCACTTTCCAATCAAAGCAGGCATTCTCCAGCGCACAGTAGGTGCTGTCAAAGCAGTTGATGGAATTGACCTCAAGATCCATAGGGGTGAGACACTGGGAATTGTCGGCGAATCAGGCTGTGGAAAATCTACTTTAGGCCGAACGATGATCCGCTTGTACAAACCAACAGATGGACAAATTTTATTTAAAGGGCAAGATATTTCCGAACTATCTGAGTCGAAATTAAGACAATCCACAAGAAAAAACATTCAAATGGTCTTTCAAGATCCCTATGCTTCACTCAATCCTAGAAAAACACTTCGCAGTATCATCAAAGAACCCTACAAAACTCACAACCTATATACTTTCAAAGAACGAAATGAAAAAGTAGAACACTTACTAGCAAAAGTGGGTCTTCATCCAAGCTATGCAAACCGCTATCCACATGAATTTTCTGGAGGGCAGAGACAACGAATCGGTATTGCCCGAGCACTTGCGATGAATCCAGAGATGATCATTGCAGATGAGCCAGTATCTGCATTGGATGTGTCGATTCAAGCTCAAGTCATCAATCTCATGCAAGAGCTTCAGAATGAATTTCAGCTCACATATTTATTTATTTCTCATGACTTAAGTGTTGTTCGGCATATTAGTGACCGAGTAGGTGTCATGTATTTAGGCAAGATGATGGAGCTTGCAGATAAACATAGTCTCTATGATGACCCTCTCCATCCATATACAAAAGCACTTCTTTCTTCAGTTCCAGTCACAAGGAAAAAGGGCCAAGTCAAAAGAGAACGCATTATCTTGCAAGGGGATTTACCGAGTCCAGCAAATCCGCCTAAAGGATGTGTCTTCCATACAAGATGCCCACAAGCGAAAAGCATATGTAAAGAAAGCGTACCAACGTTTCAAGAATTGAAAACGAATCACTTTGTTGCCTGCCACCTCTACAACGCATAATGACGGATAACCTCAATGTGAGAGGGGGGATGCAAGCGACTAGTGAAACAGATTTTATTAAAAAATGAACGATGAGGGGGAATTCAAATGAAAGTTTCAAATCAGCACACATTTTTGGTCAGTCTATTGCTGATCTTTACACTGATACTAGCAGCTTGCTCAGGGGGAAATAAAACATCGGGAGACAATGCCAAAGAATCGACTGGAAAGCCAGTCCAAGGCGGTGATCTTGTTATCGGATCAATTAGTGAACCCACTTTATTTAACTCTTTATACTCTACTGATGTAGCAAGTGCAGATATAGAAAATAGGCTCTACAGCTTTTTGCTTGAAACGGATGGGAAATTAAACCCGCAGTTTGCCTTAGCAGAGGATATTAAGGAATCTGATGATGGCAAGCAGTATGATGTGACCATTCGAAAAGGAGTCAAATTCCACGATGGTAAAGAATTGACCGCAGATGATGTTGTGTTTACATACAGCATTCCAATTGATAAAAATTACAATGGTGAACGCGGTTCAGGCTTTGAAGTGTTAGAATCAGTAAAAAAGACTGGCGATTATTCAGTTCAATTCAAATTAAATAAACAAGATCCCTATTTTTATAATGTAACACTCGGAAGCTACGGTATTTTGCCTAAGCATATTTTAGGTGAGGTCCCGATTAAGGATTTAGGTGAGAATGAATTTAACCGAAAGAATCCTATCGGATCAGGTCCTTTCAAGTTTGCAGAGTGGAAAGAGGGCGATTATGTAAAGCTTGAAGCATTTGATGACTATTGGGATGGTCGCCCATACATTGATACCGTCACGATTAAAACGATCCCTGATCAAAATGCTGCCATTGCACAGCTATCAGCAGGTGATATTGATTTCTTTGCAGTACCGGGTGCTGAACTAGCAACTGCTGAAAAAAATAGTCAAGTGAAGATCGAATCTGATCTTGGTTTGAACTATTCTTATATTGGCTGGAACCAAAAGAATGAATTATTTAAAAGTAAAAAAGTGCGCCAAGCACTTACGCATGCAATTGACCGCCAAACCATTGTAGACCAAGTATTAAATGGAGACGGAAAAGTAGCGAATATTCCGGAAAGTCCACTTTCTTGGAACTACCCTAAAAATGAAAATGTACCAGTGTTTGAATATGACAAAGAAAAAGCAAAAAAGATTTTAAAAGAAGAGGGCTGGGAAGATACTGACGGAGATGGTTACCTTGATAAAGACGGAAAAAAATTCTCCTTCGTGATCAAAACAAATCAAGGAAACAAAGTACGTGAGGACATCGCGGTTGTTGTTCAGCAACAGCTAAAAGAAATAGGAGTAGAAGCAAAGCCGCAAATTGTTGAATTTAGTGCACTTATTGAACAAACAACACCTCCGAAGTGGGACTTTGACGCATTGCTTCTAGGATGGAGCCTAGCCACTTTCCCTGATCAAAATACGATCTTTCACTCAAGTCAGTCTGAAAAAGGTTTGAACAATGTTTGGTATAAAAACGAAGAGGTTGATAAATTGCTAGTCGAAGCAAAATCAATTAGTGATCGTAAGGAGTATTCAAAAGCTTATGAAAAAATCTATGAGCTGATTGCTGAAGATCAGCCATACACGTTCCTTTACTATGCGAACTCTCATCGTGCGATGCCTACTAATCTCCAAGGCTACTCTTACCACCCGAAAGATGAGTATTACAAAATTGAAAAATGGTGGATTGAAAAGTAGAAATGCAGTGAAGAAGGGGAGTTCTCTCCCCTTTTTTAACACGAGGTTGGCAATACGTTGAAAAAAGGAGTCGTGCAAATGATTACATATATCATCAGAAGGACTTTGCTCTCAATACCGATCCTTTTTGGTATCACCATTTTATCCTTTGCGATTATGAAGGCAGCACCAGGTGATCCGATGTCACTCATGATGGACCCAACCATTAGTGCGGCAGATCGTGAAGCATTTATTGAAAAATATGGTCTGAATGATCCTGAATACGTGCAGTACATGAAGTGGCTTGGCAATATGTTGCAAGGCGATTTTGGTACATCCATCGTCAAAAAGGGAACCCCAGTGGCCGATTTAATTTTTTCAAGGCTACCTAATACCCTCATCCTCATGATTTTTTCCACAATTGTTGCGCTCATTATTGCGATTCCATTTGGTGTTCTTTCTGCGAAACGTCCGTATACAAAGCTCGACTACGGAATTACCTTTACATCCTTCCTTGGACTGGCTATTCCGAATTTTTGGTTTGGTCTTATTCTCATTATGATTCTTTCTGTCAACTTAGGCTGGTTTCCAACAGGCGGGGTTGCGACGCTCAACACAGATTTTAGCCTGTTTGATCGAATCCACCATTTGATTTTGCCAGCATTTGTGCTTGCCACAGCTGATATGGCGGGGTTAACGAGATATACGAGATCAAGCATGTTAGATGTGATGCAACAGGATTATATCCGTACAGCAAGAGCGAAGGGCTTTAGAGAAAATAGGGTCATCTATAAGCATGGATTAAGAAATGGACTTATGCCAGTTATTACAATCTTTGGTCTGATGATTCCCTCTTTTATTGGCGGTGCGGTTGTTGTTGAGCAAATTTTCACATGGCCTGGCCTTGGAAAATTGTTTATTGATTCAGCCTTTTCGAGAGACTATCCTGTCATCATGGCCATGACCGTTATCTCTGCGGTGCTCGTTGTGGTCGGAAATCTAATAGCGGATGTTTTATATGCAATGGTTGATCCACGAATCGAGTATTAGAAAGGAGCTGAACGGACTTGGCGCAACCAAATATCGGACCACCTCCTGCTGACATCAAATTAAAGGAAAGCCTGCCTAGCAAACCGGAAACGATGCTACGTCTATTTTGTGAGAAGTTTTTTAAAAATAAACTTGCCGTTGTAGGGACATTTATCCTGTTCGTGATTATTTTTTCTGCCATCTTCGCACCGGTTATCGCACCATATTCTCCGGAGCAACAGGATTTGCTTAAAAAATTGATGCCCCCAAGTTCAGAACATTTAATGGGAACAGATAAATTTGGCAGAGATATTTACTCAAGAGTGTTATATGGGGCAAGAATTTCTCTTTTAGTCGGTTTTGTATCTGTCCTTGGTGCGATAACGATTGGAACAGTAGTTGGGGCAATCGCAGGGTATTTTAAAGGATGGGTCGATTCTATACTCATGCGATTAGTCGATGTCGTGTTATCCATTCCTGATATCTTTCTATTGATTACACTTGTCACCATTTTTAGACCAGGGGTTGATAAGCTTATTCTGATCTTTGCACTAACAGGATGGACAACAACAGCACGTCTAATTCGAAGTGAATTTTTATCACTCAGAACAAGAGAGTTTGTATTAGCAGCACGAACGATAGGTACAAAAAACCATGTCATTATCTTTTCGCATATCTTACCTAATTGTCTTGGACCGATCATTGTATCGGCAACGCTTAAAATAGGTACAGTCATTCTTGCTGAGTCTACGTTAAGCTATTTAGGGTTTGGTATCCAACCTCCGACACCAAGCTGGGGAAATATGCTACAAGATGCGCAAAATTTTTCAATTATGGTGCAGGCATGGTGGTATCCACTGTTCCCAGGCCTATTGATCCTGCTAACCGTATTATGCTTCAATTTTCTAGGAGATGGGCTAAGAGATGCTCTTGATCCTAAAAAGTTAAAGTAATCTGCATTGCTTAAGTAACAATAGATCAGTTTATTGTCAATACGGATGAAAGGTTTTTCCGCACTATTAACTGTGACGAAAAAAAATAAAAGCAAACCGTCAGCCACTCAGCTTGAAGTTTAATAAAGTTGGAATAATTTCTCTATCCCTTGCCCATACTGTGGACAACAGTTTTTAAAAAGTGAGGGATTGGTTATGTTATTTCTTCATGACGTATGGGTGAATTGGTTTGAAGGGGAAGAGAACGGGTACAATGTTTGTCATTTTCATGAATGGCGCAAAGAGGATAGTGTTGAGTTATTAGATCAGGTTCCACTGTTGAAAATACAGAACACTCTATTTGAGTACATAGAAAATGATTTATCAGAGCTACCGAAGGCGCTTTTGGAAGCAGTTTTTGAAAAGGCATATATTCGTAAAAATCATGAAAGAAAAAAGTTAGAATATTGTTTTGTCGTTACTGATGGAATGCGTATTATAGCCATTGATACGATCGGTTACTCGATACCTGTAAGAAAGAGTCGCCTCATTCCGAGGCAGGAGCAGCTTGTGTATGAGATGGTGAAAGATGTGAAAGCAGAAGAGTTTGATTTTACACCAGAGGAATTAGCGTCTTCTAAGGAATATCACATTTTATCTTTATCACCAAAACATATTAGTGGTTTAACGAGAAAAGAAAGACAGCTAAAACAACTGATGTTTATGGCCCTAGATCAATTAAAGGGGCTGAAAAACCGTGCGGAAATTGCTTATTGGTACACAGAATGGAATCCACGTATGTATAAGCAAATCAAGCGGATGTCATTTGAAGAAATATGGGATATGCTTTATAACGAAACACTTGATGGTTGGTCAGAGAATCATTTGGCATTTTGCGAAAAAATGATCAAGGGACAGCCATTCTTTGAAAAGCTATGGGAACTGGAAAATGAATCGAAGGTTAATTAATATAAGAAGAGCTTGCAGCAAATGCTGCAAGCTTGTTTTATTTGCGTTTTCGACCGAGACCCATTGCATTTTCCATTTTCTTTAGCATTTTACTCGCTACATGGTTTGCTTTCTCAGCACCTTCGTCTAGAATATGGTCTAGCTCTTCTGATTCAATAAGCTCATCATAACGATCTTGAAGAGGCTTTAAAGCATCAATGACAACCTGTGCTAAATCGCCTTTAAATTCTCCGTAGCCTTTACCTTCATATTTTTGTTCAAGGCTTTCAATGGATGTGTTACTTAAGACAGAATAGATCGTTAAGAGATTAGAAACACCTGGTTTGTTTTCTTTATCGTATTTGACGATCCCTTCAGAATCAGTGACGGCACTTTTAATTTTTTTCTCAAGCAGTTTTGGTTCATCTAATAATGTAATAAATGATTTTAGATTTGGATCAGATTTACTCATTTTTTTCGTTGGATCTGCCAGAGACATAATCCGAGCACCTTCCTTCGGTATTTTTACCTCAGGAACGGTAAAGATGTCATTATACTTTTTATTAAAACGTTCAGCCAACGTTCTTGTTAACTCGAGATGCTGTTTTTGATCCTCACCGACAGGGACCAAATCAGTGCTGTAAAGTAGGATATCTCCAGCCATCAAAGGAGGATAGGTCAATAGGCCTGACACCACAGCTTCTTTCCCAGCAGACTTATCCTTAAATTGTGTCATTCTCTCAAGTTCACCAATATAAGCAACACATTGCAGCATCCATCCTGCTTGGGCATGGGCAGGAACTTCTGATTGAATAAATAATGTGGCTTTCTCCGGATCAAGACCAACTGCCAGGTAAAGAGCAGCGAGACTCCGAATATTTTTACGAAGCGTTAATCGATCCTGATTAACAGTGATTGCATGCTGATCGACGACACAAAAGTATCCATTATAATCATGCTGTAAGTCGACAAATTGCTTCATGGCACCAATATAATTTCCTAATGTTATGGAACCACTAGGCTGAATACCTGAAAAAATTGTTTTCTTCGTCATGTTAAAACCTCTTTTCTTCAATATAAAAAGGCCCACTCGTCTCTTTTCATCAGAAAAGGGACGAATGAACCGTGGTACCACCCTCGTTATTTCACATAGAAATCACTCATTGACGTTGATATCGGAGTCTGCTCCGTCTAAGCCTACTAACTGTTTGCGTTCGGTCAGCTGCTCCAAAGCCCATTCCATATTAGCCACTATCTGCTCACACCAACCGCAGACTCTCTTGAAAAATGGTCAGAATATGTACTCTTCTTCTTCATCGCAAATATATTCTATCCTATTATAAAGGATTTTGGCAGCAAAGTCACGAAGCCGTGACCTTCTCATCATGTTGTGAGAAATTAAAATTTCATATAAAATTTTAATTTTTTGTCAGATTTTTTTAAATAAGAAGGATTAATTATATGTATAAAACATTATTTGCCCATTAGAAGGATATTCATATTAACGTATTTACGCTTTAATTTGTTGAAGTAATCGAGACTTTAGTTTATAAAAATCAATCTTTATTCCCATTTACGTTTTTTTAAAATATATGAAAATGATATTGCAATAAATTATTCTATTCATTATAATTAATTTGTTCACACGTTTGTGCTAGGCTCCTTACATAGTGAAAATTCAGAAAAAACAAAAGAAATAGAAAGTAAATCAATTTAGGACTTTTTTATACTATTTCTTATTTCTGAATCCAACCTTCTATCGAGACCTTTGGACTAAAAATAATATTATAAGGGGGAATACAGTTGAAAAAGCGTTGGTCTGTTATAAGTTTAATGCTTATTTTCACACTTGTATTAAGTGCTTGTGGTTTCAATGGAAACAAATCAGGCGACAGCTCGAGCAATTCTGGAAAGGCTAAGACAACATTCAATGTCAATATCTCAACCGAGCCTTTTTCTCTACATCCGGGATTAGCAAATGATTCAACTTCAGGAGGCGTAATTCGTCAGACTTTTGAAGGGTTAACAAGAATCAATGCTGAAGGTAAGCCTGAAAATGCAATGGCTTCTGATATTAAAGTGAGTAAAGACGGTAAAACATATACATTTACAATTCGTGATTCAAAATGGTCTAATGGTGATGCCGTTACAGCGAAAGATTTTGAATATGCTTGGAAATGGGCATTAGATCCTAAAAATGAATCTCAATATGCTTATCAGCTCTACTATATCAAAGGCGCTGAAGCAGCAAATAAGGGTGAAGCAAAAGTTGCTGATGTTGGTGTGAAAGCGAAAGACGATAAAACGCTTGTTGTTGAGCTTGAGAACCCAACACCATACTTTACTGAACTTACTGCATTCTACACTTATATGCCAGTCAATCAAAAAGTGGCTGAAAAGAACAAAAACTGGTACACAAATGCTGGTGAAAACTACGTATCTAACGGACCGTTCGTTCTTTCTAAATGGAAACATGGTGGTTCTATCACGCTTGAAAAGAATGATAATTACTGGGATAAAGACACTGTAAAACTGAAAAAGATTAACATGTCTATGATCAAAGATACAAACACTGAGCTTAGCATGTTCAAAAAAGGTGAACTTGATTGGGCGGGTTCTCCAACTGGAAACCTTCCAACTGAATCTTTACAAACATTGAAAAAAGATGGCGATCTTATAATTCAAACAATCGCTGGTGTCTATAACTACAAATTCAACACAGAAGTAAAGCCTTTAAACAATGCCAACATCCGTAAGGCACTTGCATACTCAATCAATCGTCAAGCGATTGTTGACAAAATTACGCAAGGTGAACAGGTTCCAGCAATGGCAATCGTTCCTCCAACAATGAAAGGATTTACTGATAACAAAACTGGTTACTTTAAAGATAATGATGTAAAAACTGCTAAAGAACTTCTTGAAAAAGGTGCAAAAGAATTAGGTTATAAGTCTGCAGCTGATCTTCCAGCATTAAAATTGTCCTATAACACAGATGAAGCACATCAGAAGATTGCACAAGCAGTCCAAGAAATGTGGAAGAAAAATCTAGGTGTTAAAGTTGAACTTGATAACTCTGAGTGGAACGTTTACATTGATAAACTACACAGTGGAGATTACCAAATCGGACGTATGGGCTGGTTAGGTGATTTTAACGATCCAGTCAACTTCCTTGAGCTTTACAAAGATAAAGACGGTGGAAACAATGATACTGGATGGGAAAACAAAGAGTATCAAACATTATTGAATGATTCTGCAAAAGAAACAGATGCTTCGAAGCGTGAAGAAATGCTTAAGAAAGCAGAAAAAATTCTGATAAATGATATGCCAATCGCACCAATTTACTTTTATACTGAACTTTGGGTTAAAGATCCAAAACTAAAAGGTGTAGTTGTATCTGGTCTTGGTGATGCTCAATATAAATGGGCATATTTCGAAAAGTAAGCATCATAATGTAAGAGATCTATGGCAAGGATCTTAAGGTATATGGAGGATGTCTCTCCATATACCTTTCTTGCTGATTAGAGAAATTGTTGTAAAATCATGGAGGTGCAATTCCGTTGCTTAAATATATCGGTAAGCGATTAATATATATTTTAATCACACTGTTTGTTATTGTAACTGCAACTTTCTTTCTCATGCAGGCAGCACCTGGTGGCCCATTCTCTGGAGAGAAGAAACTTCCTGCTGAAATTGAAGCAAACCTAAACGAGCACTACGGGTTGGACAAGCCCTTATTTGTTCAATATTTAAGCTACTTAGGTTCTGTTGCAAAATTAGATTTTGGTCCCTCATTTAAATATAAAGGACAAACCGTAAATGACTTAATCAGTTCTGGATTCCCCGTTTCCTTTACCCTCGGAATTGAGGCAATTCTCCTCGCATTAGCATTTGGTGTATTGTTTGGGGTCCTTGCAGCGCTCTATCATAATAAGTGGCAAGATTATACGATTGCCATTTTAACGATCTTTGGAATCTCGATTCCGAGTTTCATTTTAGCGGCGCTACTACAATATGTATTTGCATCTGAGGCAAGCTTTTTAGCGATTTTCCCAGTTGCAGGATGGGAGTCTTGGGCAAGCACCGTACTACCTTCTATTGCACTTTCCTTCATGCCAATGGCATTTATCGCTAGACTTGCACGGTCAAGTATGCTTGAAGTACTAAACAGTGACTACATTAGAACGGCTAGGGCGAAAGGATTAACAAAATCAGCTGTTACGATCAAACACGCGATTCGAAACGCATTGTTACCAGTTATTACATACATGGGACCAATGGCAGCTTCGGTTTTAACAGGTAGTTTTGTCGTTGAGAAGATTTTTGGTATTCCTGGATTAGGCTCTCACTTTGTCACAAGCATTACAAACCGTGATTACACCGTCATCATGGGTGTCACAGTCTTCTATAGTATTATTCTATTAATCAGTATTCTAGTCGTTGACGTCCTATACGGCATCATCGATCCAAGAATTAAACTGACGAAGGCGAAGAAAGGGGTCTAACACATGGAAGAGATGAGAAAAGACTTATTTGTGCCGGCGACGGCTGACGCAGCAGAATCTGAAAAAATTTCTAAACCTAGTCTATCTTTATGGAAAGATGCCATGCTTCGCTTCCGTGCAAATAAACTTGCAATGGTTGGGCTTACAATTATTTTCATTGTTGTGATGCTGGCGATTTTCGTTCCGATGTTTTCTAAATATGATTACTCTACTACAAATTTGCTTAATGCAGACCAGCCACCATCAAAAGAGCACTGGTTCGGTACGGATGATTTAGGTCGAGACATGTTTGTTCGTACATGGGTAGGTGCAA
This sequence comes from Bacillus sp. NPDC077027, assembly GCF_050269555.1. Lineage (NCBI taxonomy): Bacteria > Bacillati > Bacillota > Bacilli > Caryophanales > Bacillaceae > Bacillus > Bacillus sp. NPDC077027. The sequence continues at coordinate 254,991 of NZ_JBNNIO010000003.1, forward strand.
GAATTTCGATCTTCATCGGTCTTGCTGCAGCCATTTTGGATGTGATCATCGGGATTATCTGGGGAAGTATTGCTGCATTCAAAGGCGGTCGTACTGATGAAGTAATGATGCGTATCGCAGACGTTTTATGGGCAATTCCAACATTACTAATGGTCATCTTAATGATGGTTGTTCTGCCAAAAGGATTATTAACGATTATCCTCGCCATGACAGTCGTAGGTTGGATTAACATGGCACGTATTGTACGGGGACAAGTTTTGCAATTGAAAAGCCAAGAATACGTTCTTGCAGCACAAACATTAGGTGCGAAAACATCTAGACTTTTATTTAAACACTTGATTCCAAACTCAATGGGGCCAATTCTTGTGACGATGACGCTAACGATTCCTTCTGCCATTTTCACAGAGGCATTCTTAAGCTATCTAGGGCTTGGTGTACCTCAGCCTTTAGCAAGTTGGGGAACAATGGCGTCTGACGGGATTCCGGCCATGACGTACTATCCGTGGAGATTATGGTTCCCAGCCGCATTTATTTGTATAACAATGTTTGGTTTTAACGTGGTTGGAGACGGACTAAGAGACGCTTTAGATCCGAAATTGCGTAAATAAGGAGTGATTAGGATGGAACGTGAACGTATTCTTGAGGTGAAAGACCTTGCAATCTCATTTAAAACATATGGTGGAGAGGTTCAAGCCATTCGTGGTGTGAACTTCCACTTAAATAAAGGCGAGACACTTGCTATTGTAGGTGAGTCTGGCTCTGGTAAAAGTGTCACATCACAGGCTATCATGAGATTAATTCCGATGCCGCCAGGTTATTTCAAGCGCGGAGAGATCCTGTTTAATGGACAAGATATTGTCAAGAAAACGGAAAAACAAATGCAAACCATTCGAGGAAAAGACATTGCTATGATCTTCCAGGATCCAATGACTTCTCTGAACCCAACCATGAAGGTCGGGAAGCAAATTACAGAAGTACTATTTAAGCACGAACAAATTTCAAAAGAAGCGGCTGAAAAAAGAGCCATTGAATTATTAGAGCTTGTTGGGATTCCAATGCCTGAAAAAAGAATTAAGCAATATCCTCACGAATTTAGTGGTGGGATGAGACAGAGAGTTGTCATCGCTATGGCACTAGCGGCAGATCCAAAGCTGTTGATTGCTGATGAACCAACAACTGCACTTGATGTAACGATCCAGGCACAAATATTAGAATTAATGAAAGAAATTCAGCAAAAGATTGAAACATCGATTATCTTTATTACCCACGATCTAGGTGTTGTCGCCAATGTTGCTGATCGTGTAGCCGTCATGTATGCAGGGCAAATTGTTGAAACAGGTACTGTCGATGAAATTTTCTACAATCCGAAACATCCATATACATGGGGACTTTTAGCATCAATGCCGAGTTTAGATACAGATGGCGGAGCTGAAGGGAAGCTGACAGCTATCCCAGGTACACCTCCAGATTTGACAAACCCGCCGAAAGGAGATGCATTTGCACTCCGAAGCGAATATGCAATGAAAATAGACTTTGAACAAGAACCGCCAATGTTTAAAGTATCAGATACGCATTATGTAAAATCATGGCTACTTCATCCAAATGCACCTAAAGTTGAACCGCCGGCTTCAGTCAAGGCGAGAATGCGTGAACTCGAAGGTAGCTATGAAAAACCTGTATTAGTAAAAGAGGGTGAATAGCATGGCAGAGAAACTTTTAGAAATTAAAAACTTAAAACAGCACTTCCCAACAGCGAGAGGAACTGTAAAAGCTGTGGACGGAATATCGTTTGATATTTATAAAGGTGAAACACTTGGTTTAGTAGGTGAATCTGGTTGTGGTAAGTCTACTACAGGACGTTCCATCATCAGGCTATACGATGCGACAGACGGTGAAGTCTTGTATAAGGGAGAGAATGTCCATGGCAAGAAGTCAAGACAGAAACTGCTAGAATTCAATCGCCAAATGCAAATGATCTTCCAAGATCCATATGCTTCATTAAACCCAAGAATGACAGTGCTTGATATAATTGCTGAAGGTATTGATATCCATGCACTAGCTAAATCAAAACAGGCACGTAAACAGCGCGTGTTCGAATTGCTTGAGACAGTAGGTCTAAACAAAGAGCATGCGAACAGATACCCGCACGAGTTTTCTGGTGGTCAAAGACAACGGATTGGAATCGCGCGTGCATTAGCGGTTGAACCGGATTTCATCATTGCAGATGAACCGATTTCAGCCCTTGATGTATCAATTCAAGCACAGGTTGTTAACTTAATGAAGGACTTGCAAAAGGAAAAAGGATTAACGTATTTATTCATTGCACATGACTTGTCAATGGTGAAATATATTAGCGATCGTATCGGCGTTATGTATTTTGGGAAATTAGTTGAACTAGCACCTGCAAACGAATTATATGAGAATCCGCTTCATCCGTATACAAAATCGCTGCTTTCTGCGATTCCACTTCCAGATCCAGATTATGAGCGTACCCGCAAACGGATTAAATATGATCCAGCTATGCATAAAGGTCAGAACACAGAGTTCCGTGAAATCAAACCAGGACACTTTGTGAGCTGTACAGATGAAGAATTTGCGGCACTTAAAGCAGGTCAATAAATAGTCTGACAAGATCAGCTTGTAGAGAAACTCATGTTTTTCTACAAGCTTTTTTATGTTTAACGCATTTATGTTCTATAAAATAAACAAAAAATGTGTCCCTCTTTTCTGATGTGTTAAGACTTAGTATGCTGCTGCTTTAAAATACTTTCTTTCGAAAAATAAACAAGTATTTTTTAGTGGAAATCAATTGGAGAAATTAGCTATGTAGACCGGCTACCGCAGTGAGATACATTTTTCATAAAGACATGTTTTCTAGGGATTCTCTCGTTCAGCACAAAAAAAATCAGGAACAGAAGGGATCTTCTTTTGTTATGTTTCAAGTGTTTATAGCATTGATGATTTTGGTTTTTACAATTTAATATGCTTTCTTAAGAAAGGTGAAGTCCCTTTTTTTAGAGATGTTTTAAAAAAAGTGAAACCACATCGACTTTTCTCACGTCTTACTAGTACAGGCGTTTAAATAGCAGGAAATCGGGAATATCTAAGGAAGTGGTTTCTTGAATTTATCAAAAGGAGCAGATCCATGAATTGGTATGAAAAGCTCAGTGAATATTTCCCGATAGAAGAAATGAAGTCAAAAGAGCATATGGAAGCTTTGTTAAAGGAAAGAAGTGAAATATATCACAAGGAGGAAGGTTCGCATCATGTGTTGATGTTTGCCGAATTTGATTCCTTCATCTTTATTGATTATTTATTTGTTTCCAAAGATGCAAGAGGCCAAGGTCTCGGCTCAAAGCTCATTCATAAATTAAAAAAGAAAAACAAACCGATTTTGCTTGAGGTCGAGCCTGTTGATGAAGACAATCAAGATACTGCAAAACGCCTAAAGTTTTATCAAAGAGAACATTTTAAACATGCGGAGTCCATTGGATATAAGCGAAGATCACTCGCAACAAACGAAGTGAATAAAATGGAAATTCTCTTTTGGTCACCGACTTCTAATGATGAATCGGAGATGATGGAAGCGATGAGAAAGACATACGAACGAATTCATACCTATAAAGATGAAAAATGGTATGGTACATCGTATGAAGATGTAGATGACGTGTTAGAGGTTATCGAACACAAAAAACAGAAAAACATTTTCGATCATTTGGACTAAATGAGAATGACGAAGAACCAAAAATGATCAATGTGAATGAAATTGTTTCGTTTTTGTCACAAAAAATGCAAGAAAAACTGTTCACACTTACTTTTTTATAGTATAATCACTATAAAGATTACTTATTTAGAACAATTTTAAATTGAGAATACAGATCATTTCATTCTACAACAATTGAGGAGTGAAGATTTATGGTAACATTATACACATCACCTAGCTGTACATCATGCAGAAAAGCAAGAGCGTGGTTAGAAGAGCATAATATCCCTTATCAAGAAAGAAATATTTTCTCTGAGCCGCTTTCAATCGATGAAATTAAAGAAATTCTTCGTATGACGGAAGATGGAACAGATGAAATTATTTCAACTCGTTCTAAAGTATTCCAAAAGCTGAATGTGAATGTTGAGTCAATGCCGCTTCAGCAATTGTATCAGTTGATTAACGAACATCCGGGTCTTCTAAGACGTCCGATTATCTTAGATGAAAAACGTCTACAAGTTGGCTATAACGAAGATGAAATTAGACGTTTCCTTCCAAGAACAGTTCGTACATTCCAGCTTAGAGAAGCACAGAGACTTGCTAACTAATATTATGAAAAGCTGCCGATCATTCGGTAGCTTTTTTTACTTTTCAGCTGTCTGTTCATAAAACAAACTCGCAAGAATTACAGTTGCCACAGTTAAAAAAGGAAGAAGAAGCTCTAGAGTTGAGTGCTGTGCCATGAAAGAATTCAATTTTACATCGCGCACAATCATTTCTCCTCCTGTATAGGCAAGTAGTGCACTTCCTCCATATAAAAGAATTGGAAATCTTGTCAATGCTGTATGAATCAGTTTACTTCCCCAAATAATAATAGGGACTGATATGGCTAAACCGCAAGCAGTGAGAATCATATTTCCTTTTGCGGCACCAGCTACAGCGATCACATTATCCAATGACATGAAGAGATCTGCAATGATGATGGTTTGAACAGCTCGCCACAGTGAGTTACTACTTTTCATACGGAGAGATTCTTTTTTTTGTTCAATGAGCAAGTTATACCCTATATAAAGAAGGAAAAGACCACCGATAAATTGTAAATAGGGAATGGTTAATAAATAAACAGCAGCACCAGTCAGTGTGATTCTCATCACTATTGCTAAAAATGTACCAATCCATATAGCTTTGTTTCGCTTTGCATCCGGCAGGTGTCTACTCGCCATGGCGATAATAAGAGCGTTATCTCCACCTAAAATTAGATCAATGCCAATAATCATTAAAAAGGAAACGATCCACTCAGTTGCCACCCAATTCACCTCACATATAAAGCTTGTACAACCAATATATGAAGACAATTCAAATATATGTTTATTGAACTTTCCTCTGCAAAAAATGCGTTTTTATTTCTTTTATTTCTGTTTTATCATAAAATAGACAGTACAGAGCAATACCTTCAGTCTTTTAGGTGGTTAACATATAGACGGAACGGGTAAAGTGTAGTAAAGTACTATTAATTGGGAGCTTATATGTCCCTTCAACATCTTATATAGAAGGGAAGGTTGGCAAAATGGAAATCGAAAGAATTAATGAACATACAGTTAAATTTTATATTTCCTACGGTGATATCGAAGATCGCGGTTTTGACCGAGAAGAGATTTGGTATAATCGTGAGCGCAGTGAAGAACTGTTCTGGGAAGTAATGGACGAAGTGCACGAAGAAGAAGAATTTGCAGTAGAGGGACCGCTTTGGATTCAAGTGCAGGCACTTGATAAAGGTCTGGAGATTGTCGTGACAAAAGCCCAACTTTCTAAAGATGGACAGAAGCTCGAATTGCCGATACCAGAAGATAAAAAGCAACAATCAGACGAAGAAAGTCTGGACGCACTGCTCGATGATTTTCATAAAGAAGAGCAGGATGAAGCGGAAATGAATGAGAAGGATAAAAAACTTCAGCTTCAATTTGTATTAAAATTGGATGATTTTGAAGATTTAATTGCCCTTTCTCAATTAAATATGCAGGAATATACCACAAGTTTATATTCGTTTGAAAACCGTTATTATCTATATGTTGACTTTCACGAGGATTTGTCGGATGAGCAAGTTGAGAATAAGCTCAGTATTCTGCTTGAATATGCACAAGAATCAGTGGTCAGCATTCACAGACTGCAAGAGTATGGTCATCTGATTGTTAATGACAATGCCCTTGAAACGATTCAACAGCATTTCTCGTAAACAACAAAAGTCGATTTCTATAGAGGAATCGGCTTTTTTCATCCGGCAATAAAGCCATATAAAGAGATCGGCAAGGAGAAACCAAATGAGAAATTTAGTCAAAGTTCTATTCTTTCTTATCATTACGATTGGCGCCTACTTTATTGTTCAGCTATTTGCTGGCGATTTGGCAGTAAGTGCTTTAAGCTTGATCAGTATTCTGTTCACATTATCAATTATTTTTATCGGGTTTGTCATCTTCCTAGAGAATCGAAATCCCTCTCAAACGCTTACTTGGCTTGTCCTTCTCGGAAGTTTCCCGTTATTCGGATTCCTTTTCTATATCTTTTTTGGACGCAATATTAAAAAACGCAGACTATTTGAAAAGAAAGCGATACTTGATGAACAACTTGTCCAAGAAGATGAACATGTGCATAGAGAAGCAATTGAAAAAATGACACATATGGGTGACCATCAACAGCTTTTATTTAAACTGGCTCACCGCCTTGGTCATACGCCGATCACGTACCGAACTTCTTCCAAGGTCTTAACGAATGGAGAGGAAACTTTTTCTCATATCTTTGAAGAAATCAAAAAGGCAAAACACCATATTCACTTAGAATATTATATCCTGCGTCATGATCAGCTTGGCAATGAATTAAAGGATATCTTAATTGAAAAAGCAAAAAAAGGCGTTATTGTTCGATTTCTGTATGATGATGTAGGTAGTTTAAAGCTTTCGCGCCAGTATGTAGCAGATCTGCAAAAGGCTGGCGTGCAAATTGTACCATTCCTACCTGTTAGACTACCGCTTCTAAATAATAAAATCAATTTCCGTAATCATCGAAAAATTGTCGTCATTGATGGTGAAGTTGGTTTTGTGGGCGGACTCAACATTGGTGATGAATACATGGGAAGGAGCAGACAGTACGGCTTCTGGCGTGATACGCATCTTATGATAAAAGGAGAGGCTGTAAGAGACTTGCAGCAAATTTTTATGCAGGATTGGTATTACATGACCAATGAAACATGTTCGGGTCCTGAGTATTTCAAGGATTTCAGTAGCCTTGAAAGTACAACAGAGGGAGTACAAATGATTGCTGGCGGTCCGGACAAACAGTGGGAAGTCATTAAAAATCTATTTTTCTCAATGATTATATCTGCGAAGAAGTCAATCTGGATTGCCTCACCTTATTTCGTTCCTGATGACGATATTTTGTCAGCGTTAAAAAACGCATCTTTAAGTGGTGTTGATGTGAGAATTATTGCACCAAAAAATCCAGATAAACGAATTGTGTTTCATGCTTCGCGCTCGTATTTTCCAGAGCTGCTTGAAGCAGATGTGAAAATTTATGAATATGATCAAGGGTTTATGCATAGCAAATTTATTATTGTTGATAATCAACTTGCCTCAATTGGAACAGCAAACATGGATATGAGAAGCTTCCATTTGAATTTCGAAGTTAATGCATTTCTATATAAAACAAAAAGCACGGAAAAATTAGTGAATGATTTCTTAGAAGATTTAGAGCACTCACATGAAATTGTGCCTGATGACTTTGCAAAGAGACCTCTAAGAATTCGGCTTTTTGAATCAACAGCGAGGCTATTGTCACCACTTCTATAACATGTTGTTTTCCCCCTCAATAGGAGGGGGATTTTCTGTTTTTATACATAACTCGAGGTCTGATTTCTGATTTTCAAAAGACAAAGTGGCTTTTTCACTGTTCGCCAGCGATGATGAAACAATATATAATGCAGTCATCAAAGAGACAGGAGAGAGGCCTCGTGTACACTGCATTAACGGAAAATGGGGAGATCATCCACTTATCAAGTCGTTATTCTAAGAGAAGTCTAGAACGTGCAAGAAGAACATGCAAATTTTACTGTCCTGTGTGCAAAAAAGAGGTGCGATTGAAATTAGGCGATCATCGAATGTACCATTTCTCGCATATTCAGCAACATCAATGCCCACATGCTAGTGAAGGCGAAACAGATTATCACCATTTAGGCAAAAAGACATTATATGATTGGCTTAAAACGAATGGGAAATTGCCTCAACTTGAGCCTTATTTCCAATCAATTAAACAAAGACCGGATGTTATAGTCACAGAGCAGGGGAAAAGGTATGCGATTGAATTTCAATGCGCAAACTTATCTTATCAAGTGCTTAAAAAAAGAACTGCTGGGTTACATAAAGAGAAGACAATTCCAGTGTGGCTCATTGGTGCCAATCGTCTAAAAAGAAAGACATCACAGTTATTTTCTTTTTCTGCGCTTCATTGGCATATGTTACGTCTGTCTAAAGAGCAGCGCTTACTGTTTTTTTGTCCAGTCACTCAAGCTGTTATTTATCTTGATCACATCATTCCTTTTCAGTCCACCAAAACATGTGCCGATATTCGGGTTGTTTCACTTCGGCATTTTAAGGGCATCATTGACTTGCTACAGCTCCCTAAACCAAAACAGACACATAAACATTGGAGCCTTTGTGTTCGCCAATTTAGGCGCAAACCACCTCGTATTTTGACAAATGAAAGTAAAAAACTTCAGCAGCTTTTCTATACACATCACCACACTGCATTTTCTTTTTTACCACCAGAAGTATTTGTTCCAATCACGTCCTCCTATATCTTTGCAAGTCCTGTTTATGTGTGGCAGGGATTTATATATGATTTTATCGTCAGAAAGATGGCGCATTCTTCGTTCACGATCAAAATGCTTACAACAGAGATAAAAAAACGTATCATGAACCGTGAAATCAAGCTGCGATATGCATGCATCACTTCTGAGCAAATTGAGGAAGTGTTGTATGTATATGTCTCATTATTAGTGCAACAAGGGTTTTTAGCGTGTTCTGAAGCGGGTAAGTATAGATTACAAATGAAAACAAAGCCCATTCTGACATTAGATGAAGTGATGAAATTGGATTCTTTCTTATTTAACAAGCATGATTCAGCGCCCCTTTGATCATCATAAGAAAAAGGTGGTGATGTTGTTGAAAAGAAATAAACGTCTTTTTCTTATTTTTTTAGTCTGTATGGTCATTATTTCTGCATATGATTTGACAAATATAGTTCAAAACAAAGAAGATAAGTACAACGCCAATTTATTTCACTTTCCTAAAGATTGGCCCAAAATATCTAGAGCAAGGGGGATTCATATGACTTCACAAAACAAAAACAACCATTTACCTGACAGAAATGAAGTAAAAGAGGAAAACAAATGGCGTCTTGAAGATATCTTTGAAAGCATCGAGACATGGAATCAGGAATTTGAGGACGTGAGAAAGCAAATTCCAAAGCTTGCTCAATACAAAGGCAGGTTAGCTCACTCGGCAGATGTATTGTATGAAGCCCTAAAATATCAGGATCAATTATCCGAAAAGCTGGGTAAGCTTTATACATATGCCCATATGAAATATGATGAAGACACGACAAACTCATCATTCCAGGCACTAAATGACAAAGCATCAAATTTGTTCACACAGCTTTCTAGTGCGTCAGCTTATATTGTTCCCGAAATCCTTTCCATTCAAGAGGATAAGCTACAGCAATTCATTCTTGAGAAAGAAGAGTTAAAACTATACTCTCATGCTCTTGAAGAAATAAACAAAGAGCGCCCCCATATCTTAAGTGAAGAGCAAGAGGCATTATTAGCAGAAGCTTCTGAACCGCTCTCATCTGCATCAACAACGTTTAGTATGTTTAACAATGCAGATATTTCTTTCCCTACTGTAAAAGATGAAAATGGTGAAGAAAAGAAAATCACGCATGGCAATTTCATCACATTTTTAAATAGTGATGATCGTGATGTGAGAAAGCATGCATTCAAAGCTGTCTATCAAACGTACGATCAATACAAAAATACGCTTGCTTCTACGTTAAGTGGTTCAATTAAGAAAGACAACTTCTATGCAAAAGTACGTAAATATCAATCAGCAAGAGAATCAGCACTTTCTAGAAACAGTATTCCAGAAGAAGTGTATGACAATCTCATTGATACAGTTCATCAATACTTGCCTTTATTACATCGCTATATTGAGCTACGTAAAAAGGTTTTACAGCTTGATGAAGTTCACAGTTATGATCTGTACACACCGCTTGTAAAAGATGCTGGTATGAAATTAACGTACGATGAAGCAAAGGAATATATGTTAAAAGGGCTGGCTCCTTTAGGAGAGGAATATGTATCGATTCTTCAAGAAGGTTTAGAAAACCGCTGGGTAGATGTGTATGAAAATAAAGGAAAACGAAGTGGTGCATATTCATCTGGGAGTTATGGTACGAATCCTTATATCTTAATGAACTGGCAGAATAATATTGATAATTTATTTACACTTGTTCATGAGTTTGGGCACTCAGTTCACAGCTACTATACGAGGAAGCATCAACCATATCCATATGGGAACTATAGTATTTTTGTCGCTGAGGTAGCTTCTACAACAAATGAAGCTTTACTTGGGGAATACTTATTAAACAATCTAGAGGATAAAAAACAACGCCTATATGTACTCAATCATTTACTTGAGGGCTTTAGAGGTACAGTGTTTAGACAAACCATGTTTGCTGAATTTGAACACTTAATCCATGTAAAAGCACAGGAGGGTGAGGCATTAACCCCAGAATTTATGTCTAACCTTTACTATGATTTGAACAAAAAGTATTTTGGCGATGGTATGGTGGTTGATAAGGAAATCGGCTTAGAATGGTCTCGTATTCCTCATTTCTATTACAATTATTATGTTTACCAATATGCGACAGGCTATAGTGCAGCTCAAGCGCTCAGTAAACAAATATTAGAAGAAGGAAAGCCTGCTGTTGAAAGATATACTGATTTCTTAAAAGCAGGTAGCTCTGACTATCCAATCAATGTGCTGAAAAAAGCAGGTGTCGATATGGCATCCAAAGAACCGATTGAAGCTGCTTGCAAATTGTTTGAAGAAAAGCTCAATGAAATGGAAGAACTGATTTCCAAAACGAATGAATAAATGTCATGTAAACTTCTGCCCTGCAAATAATTTCGATCTCAATGCAGGTGCAGAAGTTTTTCTGTTTTTTTAATGGTTCAGAATGACTAGGGGTAGGGATGTGTGCAACGTTTTTTCTTCAATTGAAGCTCAATTCAAAAAAACGTCTCCTATAAGAGAAGTCCTGTTTAAATAGAAAGCCATATGGTGTCCGATGAGACGAGCTGAGGCAGTTTGTGATGTTACTTATCAATACTGAAAACTCCTGTTACTCAACTCCTATTTAAAAACCTTTGAAGGTCTTTCGATGATTCAGCCGATATACTGTGAACAGAATGGATGCAAACAATAGTGGAGCAGTGAGGTAGAGCGGAACCATTTTCATTAAACCGAGTATATTTAGAAAGAAGCAAAAGATTATCGCCGTAAGTCCAATGTATGTACTACGCATAAATAGACCTCCATTTCTTCACTACTATTAGCATATGTACGAATGACTCCTCTTATGTTTTGTGACAAAAATATGAACATATAGGATATTGGTTGTCATAAGTCGACAAAATTTGATATACTACAGATGTGAAATTAATCACATACAAACATTACCCCTTTGTTTGACCGTGAAAAATTTCTCCCATCCCCTTTGTTGTCGTTAAGACATAGTGAAACCGCGCTTATCCCGGCGCGGTTTCTTCGTATCTTGAAATAGAACAAATGTTCCTTTTTGGATGTGAAAAAACATGGGTTAGGACCCATGTTCATTTTCACAACAATATAAATTTGTATGATGTTGATCGTTATTTTCTTTATATCGCCAGAACATTTCTTGATGTACTTGCACACGCTCTGCTTTTCTAGCGAACACAAGCTTTTTCATTTCTCGTTCGACTTGATCCAGTGTGAGGTCATACACAACGGCAATTTCTTTTGCTGCGACAAACTGGAAGTAAGCAATGAACCATTCAAGTGGCGGATGTTCCGAAGGTGTTGGTTTTTCACCAATCATTTCAAAAAGGACTTCTTCATATACATCGTATGAATGTGCACCCGAAATCTTTAACCCTTCATCACCTTCTAACGTATTAAAAAAGGCGAAAGTAGGGAGTTCAGACACGTCCATTTCCGCTGCAATTTTCATATCACATTTAAGGGCTTTTACAGCACTTTGTGAATGAACATCTTTTTGAAATTCTTCAACATCTAGTCCAGCATTTTTGGCATTCTCTAGTAACACATGTTCATTTGTCACATCCTGCTGATGGCAAAACAATGCTTCTTGAATTAAGCGTAAAAATTTCATGCCACACTTTCTACCTTGCAATTCTGCTGCCTTTAGCGCAAGTGATGCCAAATACGGTGAAGCCACAATTTGTTCTGAAAGCATTTGTTCTTTTTTGTCTTGCTGTTTATTGGAGAATTTGCCCCAAGCTTCTGTCAGAAGATGCTTCTTTCGTTTACGATTGAGTGCATTAATACTTGAACTCGTAATGATACGTAATGTAAAAAAACGACCATACTTAATCTTTAACTTTTTAATTGCCGGCTCTAATAACCAGCAATCTGGGCTGAGAGGATCGATGAATACATAAATTTCAATTGGTTTTTGAGGATGTCCGTGACAATGTGAAAAATACAGATCATGCTGATTGCAGCTCAAGATCGTCCATCCTTTTCAGCTGTTTGATTCACCATATGGCGTGCTGTTAAAGAAAGTCGTTCAAATAAAAAGTCACGAATATCACCATTTAAACCAACGTGATCCATTGCATCCTCCATGCATTCAAGCCATGCGTCAGCCCTTTCCTCAGTAATCGGAAAGGGAAGATGTCTTGCCCTTAACATCGGGTGTCCATGCTCCTCTGTATAAAGTGGTGGGCCGCCTAAATATTGAGTTAAAAATTGTTTTTGTTTTCTTGCTGTTTCTTTTAAGTCATCCGGAAAGATAGGATGCAGCAAAGGATGACACTTTACACGTTCATAAAAAGTATCAACAAGTTGCGATAGAAGTTCCTCTCCAACCGCTTCGTAAGGTGCGTTAAACGATTGTACCATGTTGACTACTCCTTTTAATAATAGCTAATAGGATCACTCCTATTGCGGGTCATCATTTATTTAAACGAATGGTTTAAGCTTAGTTCTTTTTTGCTATTTCTGATCTTGTATACTTATTTTAACAACCTCTACTCAATTCCACAAACAAACCGCTTTGTACCTTACAAAAGAGTGAGATTTTTGATGCGCTAATCAATTGTCCATATCATAACACATTCAATCAAAAAAGGGTGAAACGAGACATACAAAAAACCGAAGAGGTTATTCTCTTCGGTTTATGCGAAATATTGTGCTGTTATTTTTTTCACGTAGTTTTGCGTTTCTTTAAATGGTGGTATTCCTCCGTACTTATCTACATTTCCCGAACCTGCGTTGTATGCAGCTAGTGCAAGAGATACATTTCCATTATATTTATTGAGCATTTGTTTTAAATACTTTGTCCCACCTTCAATATTTTGGGCGGGATCGAGGGCGTTTTTGACACCGAGTGATTGAGCAGTAGAAGGCATAAGTTGCATTAAACCTAAAGCACCAGCATGACTTACTGCACTTGTACGATAACCAGATTCTTGCTGAATGACTGCGTGGATTAATTTTTCTTCTACACCATATTTCTGTGCCATCTGTGTCACGATACTGTTGATTTCTTTTGTAGAAGCGCTAGAGACCTTTTGGCTAAGTGGTGAAGTATATGTTGTATTCACGACATTACCGATGCCATTAGCCGTATTTAAATTTGAGACACTAGCGTTACCGTATAAAGAGTCTGTTGCAAGCGGACTGCTACTCTCAGTTGCCGCTAAATAAGGATTCATTCTCGCATAATTTGTGTTTGTTAATGATGATGATGCCTGTCCAGTCAGCGCGGAAATCGAAAGGGGGAGTCGTGTGAAATCTGTCCCACCTAAAAATTCACTGAGTACTGCTTGAAAAGATGTTTGTGCACTTGTTTCATTTTGAGCTGTTTCTTGGCTATTTTCAGTCTGTAATGATTTTAGCGCTTGCAGCTGTACAAACGATTGCAATTGATTGACGTTCATCGTGTTCCTCCTTAAAGGAATTCATCTATTTGTGTTTTGGCGCATTTTTTCTTCATAAAAACGGACGACTTTGTTTTTCGTTTGTCGGGCAGGGATATGGAATTGTTTGAGCAGTTGTTCAAAAGCCTGCTGGCCTTTTTGAGCATCACTGACTTCAAATTCCAATTCATAGTCTTCTACTTTTAAATATCGGCTATGATCTAGAACTATTAAGCCTTCAGCGATCTTTTTTTCTGCTCTTGATGTCACAAGTGTACCGAAAAATACAATCTGTGTGGTGTCTATATTCCATTGCTTCAGTCGCTCAGCTACTTCCCCTTCTGGAAGAGTAAAGCACTCTATATGACTGACGCTGCTTAATGTTTGATGCGTTTCAATGAGCCCAACATCATTCGGTTCTTTTAAGGTTAGCACCCACTTGCCATTTTTCTCTCTAATTCTAAGTGCAGCAAAACGTTCTTTTATATCAAAATGAGGGGTATCAAAATAATAATTTGTCTGAGTGTGAAAATCCTCACCTTTTAGATGAAAGTGCTGTTTCAATCGCTCAAATTCATTTAGATTGAGCAGTTGTTTAAATTCAATTTCGATTTCTTGTGACATGTTTCATCAAACCTTTCATTTTGATTAAATAAGTATATTGTACATGATGTATCCTGTCATCATGAGGTGTTTATGAGATCATTTCAATTAAATAGACGTAAATGGCTTAAAAAGATAAAATATCACTTTTAAAAGTCATATCCAACATCGTTTTAATTGTTTTAAGTTGGTTATATAGGATTGTAGAGGATCAATTTGTTCTTTTGTATAAATACTTGCTGTTTCTTTGAAAGTTCGGTTTATCAATATTGAACTTGATATGATAAAATAAAGTTGTACTTTTTTGTAAAGGAGATCATGATGCAAAACAGAATTGAAATCAAAGAAGCAACCTTAAAAGAAAATAAGCTAATCCTCACTGTACTGTCGGGAGAGCATATTGAAAAGGCGAAGGCAACAGGGCAAATGCTCGTTGATTCTGATCACTTTGCGTTCGTTTACATACTTGAGACAGATGAGTCGTTTACATATCTTATTTTAGGAGAGACCATTTGGGCTCAAATGAAAGAAGCAATGAGCAAGGAAATTCCTGTCTATGTGACAACGAAAGATGAAGAAATTGAGCTCGAGCTCGTAGATATTCATCTAGAATTAAGCTATTTAGTTGACAATATAAAAGACAATGCCAATTACGGAGATATGGAAGAGAAAGTGAAAAGAGCATTCCTCTGAAATAATTAGGTATTTGGAATTGGGGGAAGTTTCATGGAAGAAAAACAATGGGATCAATTCCTCGCACCATACAAACAAGCAGTCGATGAATTGAAGGTGAAGCTAAAGGGCATTCGGAAGCTTTATGAATTTGAGGATGACCATTCACCTGTTGAATTTGTAACAGGCAGAGTAAAGCCAGTTGCTAGTATATTGGAAAAAGCAAAACGGAAAAACATTCCCATGCATGAGATTGAAACGATGCAGGATATTGCTGGCCTCCGCATCATGTGTCAATTTGTTGAAGATATTCAAGTTGTCAAAAAGATGCTCCAGGCACGCAAAGATTTTGTGGTCGTTGATAAACGTGACTATATTGCAGAACATAAAGAAAGCGGATACCGTTCTTACCATCTCGTCGTTCTTTATCCGCTTCAGACGATAAATGGGGAGAAACAGCTTCTCGTTGAGATTCAAATTCGTACGCTCGCAATGAATTTTTGGGCAACAATCGAACATTCTCTCAATTATAAATACAGTGGTAATATCCCTGAAAAGGTCAAGCTTAGATTGCAAAGAGCCTCAGAAGCTGCTTCTCTTCTTGATGATGAAATGTCTGAAATTAGAGAAGAAATTCAAGAGGCTCAGGTTGCGTTCTCTCGAAAAAAGAAAACAGATGGGCTTAGCTGATGCTTGATCAAAATATGAAGCTGCTGAAGCGGCAAAGCTAAAAGGAGAAGAATTCATGAAATTTGCGATATCTTCAAAAGGGGATTCTGTATCTGACGCACTCAAAAATAAAATTCAGACATATTTATTAGATTTTGGCATGGAATTAGACGAAGATGAACCGGATATTGTCATCTCTGTTGGTGGTGATGGTACGCTGTTATATGCGTTCCATCGTTATAGTAGTCGTTTGAATGAAACGGCATTTGTTGGTGTACACACAGGGCATCTTGGTTTTTATGCCGATTGGGTCCCTAGTGAAATTGAAAAGCTTGTGCTTGCGATTGCAAAAACGCCTTATCATATCGTGGAATACCCGATTCTTGAAGTGATTGTCCGTTACAATGACGGCGGACGTGAGGCGAAATATTTAGCCATGAATGAGTGTACGATTAAAAGCATTGAAGGCACTCTTGTGGCAGATGTTGAAATTAGAGGTCAGCTTTTTGAAACCTTTAGAGGAGATGGTCTTTGCTTATCAACACCATCTGGTAGTACCGCTTATAATAAGGCGCTTGGGGGAGCGATTATCCATCCTTCGATCCGTGCGATTCAATTAGCTGAGATGGCATCTATCAATAACAGAGTATTTCGCACAGTTGGTTCGCCGCTCATTTTACCGGATCATCACACATGTGTGATCAAACCGATCAATGATGTAGATTTCCAAGTGACGATTGATCATTTGACACTGCTTCATAAAGACGTCAAATCTATTCAATGTCGAGTGGCTGATGAGAATGTCCGTTTTGCTCGTTTTAGACCGTTTCCGTTTTGGAAAAGGGTGCAGGACTCCTTTATCGGAAAAGGTGAATAAGAAAGAGGTTGTTCTCCCTGGAATATTTTAAATTAAAAAAAACGGCTTCAAAAAAAGAGAGTGGCTTGTTGTTAAAAGACTATTTGACGGAGCTTGGGATATCGAAAAGAATGCTGACAGATATCAAGTTTCGTGGTGGTGATCTCCTCATCAATGGTGACCATGTGACTGTTCGATATGAGTTGAAGGAAGGGGACACGCTCACTGTTTTATTTCCAGAGGAAAAAGTGAGTGAAGGCTTAAAGGCTACGCCTGTCCCTCTTCGTATTTTATACGAGGATGAGCACGTATTGGTGCTCAATAAACAGCCAAATATTTCATCCATTCCATCTCGTGAACATCCACATGTTAGCATCGCCAATGGCTTGTTGTTTCATTATGAACAGCAATCTTTGCAAGCGACTGTTCATTTAGTCAATCGATTAGATCGAGATACCTCAGGTGTGATGCTTGTAGCCAAGCACCGTTTTGCTCACAGTTTACTTTCGAAAGCACAAAAAAAAGGTGAGGTTAAACGATCATATAGAGCGTTCACTCACGGAATCTTTTTGGATGAGAAAGGAACAATTGACGCACCTATTGCGAGAAAAAGTGATAGTATCATCGAGCGGATGGTGGCAAAGGATGGTCAACGTGCAATTACTCATTATGAAGTTCAATCGGTCGACATTGCGAATGAAATATCGGATGTTTCTTTAATACTTGAAACCGGAAGAACTCATCAAATTCGTGTCCATATGCAATTTGCAGGACATCCTCTCATTGGAGATACATTGTATGGGGGAACAAGAGAGTTGATCGACAGACAAGCGCTACATAGTGAAACACTCGTATTTCGCCATCCGATGACAGATGAATACATGACATTTACAGCTCCTTTGCCTGTAGATATGCAATCGTTGCTTCCTTTCACATCAAATTAAAACCCGGTATCCTGTTTAGACAGGTCCGGGTTTTATTGTGTGAAATATTGAAATCGAGATTCATCATAAGGCATTGAAGAAGGCACGGAAACAATATGAAACTCAGGATAACGTAAAGCAGAGAGCTGATTTCCAAAGACACAGCCAGTATCAATGTTGACAGTTCGCCCGACAATTCTCGGTGTTTTGACAGGGGTATGACCATATACAATCCATGGGTTCCCTTTGTAATTTTTTGCCCAATCTTTACGAACTGGCCTGCCATTAGGCAATATTTCTCCGGTCACATCCCCAAACAGTATATATGAACGCATTTCTTTATTTGGTGTTTTCCCAATGTCTTTTTCTTTCATTGCAGCATGTGTGATAATGAGTTTCCCATCATCTAGTAGCTCATAGAGAGGAGCCTGTTCAAAAAGATTTTTAAAATCAGCCGACAATGTATGTTGTTCCTGTGGTTGGAGTTGCTTGATTTCATTTACAGTCGTTTCAATGCCATGCAGTAATTTGACTGGATTTCCTTTTAAATAACGATATAACTTAAAGCAATGATTGCCTGGTACATACCGGATTGCTTTATTCCTCCAAGCATGAATGACAAAGCGCATCACTTCAACTGATTGTGGTCCGCGATCAGTCAAATCACCTACTAAAGCTACGGTTCTCCCTTCAGGATGGATAGGCAAACCGTTTTTAAGTTCATATCCGAGTTTTGTCAGCAGATCTATTAGCTCTTCATAACAGCCGTGTATATCACCAATGATGTCAAATTTCATTTCACATCCTCCTAACGAAATCATTGTAAAAGAAAATTGAATTTTAGAAATATGATGAATTACTTTCATTTCA
The DNA here is from genome assembly GCF_050269555.1 of Bacillus sp. NPDC077027. Taxonomy (NCBI): domain Bacteria; kingdom Bacillati; phylum Bacillota; class Bacilli; order Caryophanales; family Bacillaceae; genus Bacillus; species Bacillus sp. NPDC077027. The sequence goes on from NZ_JBNNIO010000003.1 coordinate 273,539, forward strand.
TTCGCCGAGTTGTTAGAATCAATGCTTTAACGAAAGAATCATACCATGAAATGAAAAAGTTAGGAGGCTTCAGCCAGTGGGACATACATCCATTTCATCACTAGTCGTTGTTATTATGATTGCCTTTTTTACACCTATATTATTGCATAGATTTAAGCTCACTATTCCAGTCGTAGTAGCTGAAATCATCATGGGGCTTATCATTGGCAAAAGTGGGCTTCAGCTTGTCGTAGAACATGATGCGTGGCTCGATACACTATCAATGCTTGGATTTATTTTTCTCATGTTTTTAAGTGGTCTTGAAATAGATTTTTCTTCTTTTGAATCAAAGAAAAAAGTAAAATTATTGCCGAATGGGTTAAAAGAACCGAATACATTTGGTGCTGCTTTTGTGATTTTTGTTGGTGTTTTCTTACTCTCTTTTATCCTGTCATATGCCTTTGTGCTGGCGGGTTTTATTCAGAATGCCTTTTTGATGACACTTATTATTTCTACCATCTCATTGGGTGTCGTTGTGCCTACTTTAAAAGAGGAAAAATTGATGCAAACCAATATCGGACAGATCATTCTTTTAGTAGCTGTCATTGCGGATTTGGTCACGATGATTTTACTTGCGGTATTTTCCTCTATCTATGGAGATGGAACAGGGAATATGTGGCTACTGCTCATATTATTTGCCGCAGGTATTCTTCTTTATTTCTTTGGGCGAATGTTTAAGACTAGATCAATTTTTCAAGTCATGTCAAAAGGCACGGTGCAAATTGGGACAAGGGCAATCTTTACTCTCATTATTGTCTTAGTTGCGTTATCTGAATCATTGGGAGCAGAAAAAATTCTTGGTGCTTTTTTGGCAGGGGTTCTTGTATCGCTACTTTCGCCAAACAAGGAATTGGTTCAGCAGTTAGATTCATTTGGTTACGGGTTTTTAATCCCTATTTTCTTTGTGATGGTTGGCGTTGATCTTGATATTTGGTCGCTTTTTAAAGATATGAATATCATAATCATGATTCCATTATTATTTTTGGCTTTATTGTTAAGTAAGCTGATTCCGATCCTGTATTTAAAAAAGTGGTATGACATGAAAAAAGTGCTCGGTTCGGGATTTTTGTTAACCTCAACGCTTTCACTTGTTATTGCCGCTGCGACCATTGGTGAAAGGTTAGGTGTAATTGACCATAAAATGTCTGGTGCACTCATACTCGTCGCTGTTTTAACAAGTATATTGACCCCTGTATGGTTTAAAGCGTTGTTTAAAAGAGAAAATGAAGCAACAAATAAAAAACAGGTCACCTTCATTGGAGCAAATCAACTGACATTACCTGTAACACTGGATCTCCATCAGGATGAATATAAAGTACGTATTCTCCATGTGTTTCAAGAGAATCAAGAGGAGCTTTTATCCGATTCGTTATTTGAAGTCGAGGCAATTGATAATTATCAAGAAGAGACATTAAGAATGGTAGGAATTGGACAAGAAGACGTGCTTGTGGTTGCAACCGGAAATGAAAAAAGAAACAAGCAAATTGCCTTATTTGCGAAAGAAGAAGGGACGAAACAAGTCATTGCAAGTGTGAACAAAGCAGAAGCAGAAATGACATTAAAAGAAGCTGGTATAGATACATTCTCCACATTTCTTTCGTCCAAAACGGTTCTGCGCGCTTTAATTGAAGCGCCAGATGCGATTCGTCTTTTAACAAATGAAGATTCGTCTCTTTATCAAATACAAATGAAAAATAACCGATACCACAAAGTGATGCTTAGAGAATTTCCATTTACGGGAGATTTGGTGTTCGTACGTATTTTTAGAGGAATAGACAGTCTTGTTCCACATGGCGATACAACGCTAAAGACAGGGGATCGGATACTAGTTTCTGGTTCGCGTGAATATGTCGCAGGACTCAGAAAACGATTAGAATCGTAATGAACGCTTGACCAATGACTGAATCATGATTAAGATAGATGTACATAACATCATAAGAATGATCCACTAGGGGAGTCCTTTATAAGGGCTGAGATAAAAGTACTGACTTTTAGACCCTCATCACCTGAACAGGTTCAAACCTGCGTAGGGAAGTGGTGCGGTATTTGAATGTGTTTTCGACAAATTCCAAGCCACTTTCCCATCCGGAAAGTGGCTTTTTTATGTACATTGACAGGAGGAGAAGACAAATGACATTTTCTGAAGAATGTAAACAGGCGGCTTCAACATGGTGGAATGGAAGCTTTGAGCACCCATTTGTGAAAGGAATTGGTGATGGGACGCTTTCACTTGATCGTTTTAAATATTATGTGATGCAAGATTCCTATTATTTAACCCATTTTGCAAAAGTACAATCGTTTGGTGCTGCCATTGTTGAGGATTTACATACAACTGGCAGAATGGCTTCTCATGCGCAAGGGACTTACGAAGCGGAGCTATCCCTTCATCGAAAGTTTACGACATTACTAGAAATTTCTGAGGAAGAGCAGGCAAGCTTTAAGCCTTCGCCCACTGCGTATGCATATACATCTCATATGTATCGTTCTGTGAAAAGTGGACGTTTTGAAGAGATCCTAGCTGCACTTTTGCCTTGTTACTGGCTATATTACGATGTTGGCGAACAACTGAAGAAGACAACACCTGATCATCCAATCTATCAAGAATGGATTTTAACATATGGAGGAGATTGGTTTAAAGAGCTAGTCTTTGAACAAGTCAATCGATTTGATGAACTTGCAGAGCAGGCGACAGAACAAGTTCGAGCAAATATGAAAGAAAATTTTGTGATTTCTAGCTATTATGAATACCACTTTTGGAACATGGCATATGAAAAGGAAAAATGGCAGACAGCTTTATTAGATGGAGTTGATTCAAGTGGAACTCCACGCAATTACAAGTGATACACTTCCAGTCGATCAATTAATCGGTAAAATCAAGGACATTGAACAAGAAGTCGATTTTATTCATATTCGTGAGCGTTCGAAAAAGGCAAAAGAACTTGTCTATCTCATAGAGCAGCTACTAGCGATTGGTGTTACGAAGGAGAAAATCGTCATCAATGACCGAGTGGATGTTGCACTTTTAACAAACATTCATCGTGTTCATTTACCAGGACATAGCTTTTCACCGAAAGAACTAAGACAAAAGTTTCCTCATCTTCATGCAGGTGTGTCTGTTCATTCGTTAGAAGAAGCCTGCCAGGCTGAAAAGGAAGGGGCGGAATATGTGATATTTGGTCATGTGTATGATACATCATGTAAACCAAACCTAAAGCCTAGAGGGATTCAAGTTCTATCTGAAATGGTGTCAACTTTATCAATTCCAGTCCTAGCGATTGGTGGGATGACTCCTGAGCGAGTGAGTGAGCTGAAAGCGGTTGGAGTAAGTGGTATTGCTGTCATGTCAGGCTTATTTGGGCAAACCAATTCAAAAGCTGCAGCGCATGCATTCTCAAAAAAGCTAAAGGAGCATCCTTATGAAAAAGCATTATGATACAGCCGTTATTGGTGGCGGTATTATAGGAATGTCGATTGCTTACCACCTTGTAAAAGCAGGAAAAAGTGTGCTTGTTATAGAGGCAAACGAAATTGGGAAAAGTACAACAAGTGCTGCGGCAGGGATGCTCGGTGCTCATGCCGAAGGGGAAGGAAGACAGGATATATTCTTTGAGGTTGGTAGAGCAAGTCAAGCATCCTATGAACGGTTAAACATTGATTTAAAAAAGGAATCAGGTATTGATATTCGTAGATCAGATGGTGGAATTGCCAAGCTTGCATTCAGTGAAAAAGAAAAAGAAATGCTTTGTCGTATGAAGCATTTGACCTCATTTAAATGGCTAAATGTGCGTGCAACAAAGCAGCTCATGCCACAAGTGTCTGACGATATTGTTGGTGCTGGACTGATTGAGGATGATGTTCATGTTGAACCGTATTCAGTTTGTCGCGGCTTTTATCAGGCTGCCGTGCACTATGGAGTAGATGTATTAGAGCATACGACTGTATTAGAGGTAAAGCGTGAAAGAGATCGGCTTACAGTGAAAACATCTCAAGAAACTTACACATGTGATCAATTATCCATTGCAAGTGGCGTATGGACAGGACGTTTTTTTGAAGAGCTCGGATTATCTCATTCTCTATATCCAGTAAAAGGAGAATGTGTGTCGGTGTGGAACGATGGACCAAAGCTTGACCACACGTTATATCATGATCACTGCTATATCGTTCAAAGAGATAGCGGTAGACTGGTTATTGGCGCCACCATGAAGCCACATGATTGGAGTACATCTCCTACTCTTGGCGGAATAGAAGCCGTTATCCAAAAAGCGGCTCAACTGATGCCGACGATTAAACAGATGAAAGTTGACCGTTTTTGGGCAGGGCTGAGACCCGCTACTCATGACGGACATCCGTACATTGGGAAGCATCCAGGTGATGAGCGGATTATTTTTGCAGCCGGTCATTATCGAAATGGCATTTTGCTCGCTCCTATCACAGGAGAAATCGTTCGGGACTTGATCCTTGGACGGCAGGTGAAAAAGGAATGGATTGATGCATTTCGCATTGATCGTAAGGAGGCATCACTCGTATGAAAATACAATTGAATGGTCGCATGATTGATTTTGAACAGGAAAATGGGACAATCTATGACCTTCTTGCAACTTATAAGTTAGAGGATCGGGTGGTCATCGTTGAAAAAAACCACGAGATAATTGATAAGCAAGCCTTTCGAGCAACAGAAATAAAGCCGAATGACATCATTGAAATTGTTCATTTTGTTGGAGGAGGATGAAACATGTTACACATCGGAGAGAAATCATTTACTTCAAGACTGTTACTTGGAACTGGGAAATATCCGTCATTTGATATTCAAAAGGAAGCAGTAGCAGTGTCGGAAGCGGAGATTTTGACATTCGCTGTAAGACGTATGAATATTTTTGAGGAATCACAGCCGAACTTTTTAGAACAGCTTGATCTGTCAAAATATACGTTGCTTCCAAATACAGCTGGAGCAAGTACCGCTGAGGAAGCAGTACGCATTGCCCGTTTAGCAAAAGCATCTGGCCTTTGCGATATGATCAAAGTAGAGGTTATTGGTTGTTCACGGTCCTTGCTCCCTGACCCAGTGGAAACGTTGAAAGCATCAGAAATGCTACTTGAAGAAGGGTTTATCGTCCTGCCATACACTTCAGATGATGTGGTATTAGCTAGAAGATTAGAAGAGCTTGGTGTTCACGCCATTATGCCGGGAGCATCTCCTATTGGATCAGGTCAAGGATTATTAAATCCACTGAATCTCTCATTTATTATTGAACAGTCAAAAGTCCCAGTCATCATTGATGCGGGGGTAGGTTCACCGAAGGATGCGGCATTTGCGATGGAATTAGGGGCAGACGCAGTGCTTTTAAATACAGCCGTATCAGGAGCAGCCGATCCAGTGAAGATGGCACAGGCAATGAAGCTAGCCATTGAAGCAGGAAGGCTTGGCTTTGAGTCAGGGCGTATTCCTGTGAAAAATTATGGAACCACAAGCAGTCCAGTGGAAGGAATGCCTGCATTTTGAGTACACGCTACTCAAGACAAGAGCTCTTTGCTCCGATTGGAAAAGAAGGTCAGAAACGCCTTTTGTCTGCACAAGCAGTTATTATTGGAGCTGGAGCGCTTGGAACAGCAAGTGCTGAAATGCTTGTGCGTGCTGGAGTAGGCTCTGTGATCATTGCGGACAGGGACTATATTGAATGGAGCAACCTTCAGCGCCAGCAGTTGTATACAGAGCAGGATGTGATGGATAAGCTTCCAAAGGCGGTTGCAGCTGAAGCAAGATTAAAGCAAGTAAATAGTCAGATTGATATAAAAGGAATTGTCATGGATGTGACGGCTCAAAACGTAGAGGAGCTCATCAAAAATGCCTCCATCGTCATTGATGCAGCCGATAATTTTGAGGTTCGAATGATTGGAAACGATGCGGCATTGAAAAAAAACATTCCCTTTTTTTATGGTGCATGTGTCGCGAGTTACGGCATTAGCTTTTCCGTCCTGCCGGGTCAAACGCCGTGCCTGCATTGCTTACTTGAGCATTTACCAGCACAAGGGATGACTTGTGATACTGCTGGAATCATTAGTCCTGTTGTACAGCAGGTCGCTTCATATCAAGTTGCAGATGCACTCAAATGGTTAACTGGGCATGAAGTGACCCCTATTTTAAGGTCATTCGATTTATGGACAAATGAACGGTCAGACATTAGGGCTGTTTCTTCTTTAAAAAAAGAACAATGTCCAAGCTGTGGCTTAAAGACATATCCATTCCTTTCATTTGATCAGCAAGCAAAAGCGGATGTTTTGTGTGGTCGCAACACTGTGCAGATTCGGAGCGCATTGCAAACACCACCTAGTTTAAAAAAGGTCGCAAAGCAACTCAAAGAGGCAGGGATGGATGTTCTTGAAAATCCGTATCTTCTTTCTTGTCAACATGATGAGGTGAAGCTTGTTTTATTTAAGGATGGTAGAGCATTGGTGCATGGAACAAATGATATCGTCAGAGCCCGAACGATCTATCATAAGTGGATTGGGTAGGAACGAAAGGATGTGATGAGATGACAATTCATAAAGCGTTAACTATAGCAGGTTCAGATTCGGGTGGCGGTGCTGGCATTCAGGCAGATTTGAAAACCTTTCAAGAGCTCGGTGTTTTTGGCATGTCAGCCATTACAGCGATTACTGCTCAGAACACACTTGGGGTTCATGGAATTTACCCATTAACAGTTGAGGCATTGACAGCTCAAATTGATGCAGTAGTGGATGACTTACCTCCTGATGCTGTGAAAACAGGCATGTTATGGAGTGCGGAAATGATTGAAGCAGTCGCCGAAAAAACGGCACAACATCGCTTGAAAATCATCGTAGATCCAGTAATGATTGCAAAAGGCGGTGCTTCTTTACTGAATGAAGATGCAATGCTTGCTATGAAAAAATTCTTACTTCCGCTCAGTTATGTGGTAACACCCAATTTACCAGAAGCTGAAGCGCTAACTGGTATGTCCATAGGTTCACAGGATGATCGGAAAAAAGCAGCTGAAATTCTTCATCAACTTGGTGTACAGCATGTGGTCATCAAAGGAGGGCATGATCCGAAAAACGGTTTAATTACAGATTTACTGTTTGATGGGAATGTGTTCATCGAGGTGACAAATGAACACATTAAAACGAAGCATACACATGGAACAGGCTGTACGTTTGCTGCGGCACTCACTGCGGAAATAGCGAAGGGCATTCATATGAGAGAAGCGTTTGAGACAGCAGAAACCTTTGTACATGAAGCCATTAAAAATCATTTGAATATTGGCGGAGGTCATGGTCCAACCAATCATTTTGCCTATCAACAAAATCGGAGAACGTAAATCAAAGCTGCCCCGTCTTTAGGCGAGGTAGTTTTTTCTATGTCAAAAGAAACTTTATTTCAAGGAAAAGTGTCAATAACTCGACTTATGTGATAATATTATGATCAGGTACTAATACTATGTCTTTAAAAAATAGGAGGCTTTAATACATATGAAATTTTCTTTAGAAGGCCGCAATATTGTTGTAATGGGCGTTGCCAATAAGCGTAGCATTGCTTGGGGGATTGCTCGTTCGCTTCACGAAGCGGGTGCACGTTTAATCTTTACTTATGTAGGAGACCGCCTTGCTGAATCTGTAAAAGAACTTGCAGGTACATTAGAGCGTGATGATTCAATCATCCTTCCATGTGATGTGACAAGTGATGAAGAAATCGAAAAATGCTTTGCAACGATTAAAGAAAAAGTACAAGTCATTCACGGTGTGGCACATGCGATCGCCTTTGCAAATAAAGAGGAGCTTGTCGGTGAATACTTAAATACGAATCGTGAAGGTTTCCTTTTAGCACATAATATTAGCGCATACTCTTTGACAGCTGTAGCCAAAGTAGCCCGTCCTTTAATGACAGAGGGTGGAAGCATAGTGACCTTGACTTACTTAGGCGGGGAACGTGTTGTATCTAACTACAATGTTATGGGTGTAGCGAAAGCGTCACTTGAAGCAAGCGTCAAATATTTAGCTGCTGATTTAGGAGCGGAAGGAATTCGTGTGAACAGCATTTCTGCTGGGCCAATTCGTACATTGTCTGCAAAGGGAATTAGCGGATTTAATACCATTTTAAAGGATATTGAAGATCGCGCACCTCTTCGTCGTACAACAACGCCAGAAGAAGTTGGTGACACTGCTTTATTCTTATTCAGTGATCTATCAAGAGGCATGACTGGTGAAAACCTGCATGTTGATTCCGGCTTCCATATCATTGCTCGATAAAGAACATTTTCAGCATATCTGTAAAAGGATATGCTGTTTTTTTATTTTTCTTCTGATTTGATTCATGCTGTCATATATATAAGGAATGAATCATTCGGGAGGGATCAGCATGCCAAAGAAAGATGATGAGAATCAAAAACCGCTCATGTACATTGTTCAGCCAAGCTATGAAGATACACAGCCGGCCATGCAAAATATTGTGAGAAAACGAAAGAAATCTGAGAAAACCTCCAGTCATTCTCCAAGCAACGGAGTAGGCGCTGAGGCAATGAAAGAAGAACCTGCTTCTCAAGTTGTAGATGAGCATAAACAGCAAGAGACTTCACCTCAATTAAGCAACCAACCGGACGTTGAGCGAAAAATAGAGAAATATCCAGAAGCTGTATTAAATGCAAAAAAAGAAGAGCCAAATAGAAAAAGAGTGAAAAAACCATTAAGTCAGATGACGATTGAAGAGAAGGTCGATTTTTTAACACGATTACCACTTAATATGCCAAGGGCTCTTTGTCTTATTGAAGCTGAAGAGAAAACATATCGCGGGATTGTAGTAGAAAGAAAAGAAGGTATAGTGATCGTTCGAACAACAGGTGGAGGAAATCCAGTTGAGCTTCCAATCGAAACCATCACCTCGATTCATCCGCTTGGATTCTAATAGCAGTCACATAAAAAAAGTCCCAAGGCGGGACTTTTTTTATTAGCAGTTGCGGTTGAGGAGTCGTGGGTTTAAGCACTCGATCGCACAGAAGCAATGGAGATCGACTTCAATGCAATACTTTGATTTCTCTAAACGGAACACATCACAGACAGTATCTTTATCTGTAAAATCTAAAATATGACGATCTTTGTCAAATGCAATAAGCAAGCTGAGTGTTGCGCAGTGATCAGAGATATGTTCGACTCTGAAAAATGCAGTGCTGAAGCAAGGACCTTCATCTACTTCTCCGACATTGCCAAATGCGACGAATGGTTTTGATTTTGAAGTGAATAAGACAAACGGGACAGTATCACCTAATGAGTGTGAAGGAGAAAGGAGATTGCTGTAACAACTTGTTGGGCATTCTTCTTCAACAGCATTTTGCAAGTCGTTAATATTTTCAACAGCCTCTGCTACACAGTTCCATGAATGTTTGCGGCTCATATTCAACCCTCCTATACAAGGAATTTTGTCTGACTTGAGCACTGTGATCATCTTATAGATGTTATCCTGGTTCAATTAGGGGAGAGAGGTAAATGTCGATATTAGCCTCTTCCTTTTGAAATCAATATGGAGCTAGCCACTTCGGAAGAAGGCTGCTCCAAATGATCTCATTGTCATCAGCTAGGAAGGGAATGCTCTTTTGCTAATGACGACTCAGGTCAACATGTGATCGGGTTTAGCCGTGGTGATGATGTTTTTTATCTTTTTTTGGCAGTACTCTGTCTACAAGTTCTGGATTCAAACATTGAATAGCACAGAAGCAGTTCAAATCAACTTCAATACAAAAATCTGTTTTTTCTAAACCGAAGAAGTCTGGGTCACAAGGGTGACATACACTTAGCGTATGTCCATGTACATCAACAGGTCTTAGTACAGATAAGGTTGCACAGCAGTCAGTTAATTTTTCAACCCGGAAGAAAATAGATTCAAAGCACTGGCAATCATCTACAAATCCTCCGATGTTTCCGAATGTGGAAAACAATCCGCCTTTCTTATCAAAAAGTAAAAACGGAATTGTATCTTTTCCAGAAACTGTTGGGCTTAATAAATTGCTGTAGCAGCTAGTTGGACATTTATCTTCTACAGCTTCCTGCTCTGCTAAAATCTTATCAACCGCATCGCATACACAGTTTTCATCATATCGGCCATGGTGTTTTCCGCAGCTCATGGATTTCAGCTCCTTTAACAAGGTATTTGACTTTAGTCCTTAACAACATATGTATGCGCCCTCTAGTTGGTGTGGGTAAATGTCTATTATTTTCGATAAAAGGAAAAGCAGAGCTTTTGGCTCTGCTTTTAGAGATTAGAGGATACCGATTGCAATAATTAAAGCAGCTAGAATTTGTATTAATGTTTGAACAGCAACAGTGACATCTGCATCAATCGTGGAAACTTTTACATCTCTAGAATTTTCGATCACCAGTTTTTGACGATTTGCTTGCTTAGTGGCTGTTAATTGAACAAGATCTTGTGCAACTTGGTCAGCTAGGTCACCATCAGCGATGGAAATGTTGACAATTGCTACTAATGCAAGTTGGATGGCTGTTTGTACAGAAACGGCTACTTGAGCATCGATAGAAGTTATATCAATATCACAAGAATCTCTTACAATAATCACTTCTTCGGATACTTGTTTTGTCAATGAAATTTGGTCGCCTGCTTGGAGAATATTTTCATCTTCGTCACAGTAATCATTACAAACTGAGTGTCTTTCGTAATGACCGTACTCGCTTTGGTGATGAGAGTTGCGATCAAGGGCTACCCAAGAATAAGGTTTGGATTCCATATTTTTTCCTCCTTCCGTTTACTTTATTAAATGCGTACATCTCATGTTTTGTCTGAGGCAGATAACCTGAGGCAAACTCCCATTTTTCAGTTTGGGTAGTTCATTGTCCTTCTTTTCTCTGTTGAATACGGTCTCTAAGTGAACCGTTCCGTCTTATACGTCTCGTTTTTGTATCTGCTTCTGGTTTGACATCTTCTGTCATTGCGGTTTCTTCTAAGCGTTTTTTTTCTTTTTGTTCTTCAACGAAATCATTGGCTTTTTTTTGCACATCTTCAACCAACTTTAATATCATCTCTTTTTGTTCTTCTGTCAGCTTTCGTTTTTTATCATCAGTGACGTTGTATTTGGTCATAATGTCATTGACAAGTAAGTTTGTCAGCGGGTCTACGTTTGTATCAATCTTAAATTTTGGATTTCTTTCATTTTCTTCAGTCATATCATCTCACCTCTTTTGGCAAATAAGTTTTAGAAAAAGAAAGGGTTAAAGAATGTCAGTTGCAACTAGTAACGTATTAAGTGCTTGGAATAAGAGTTGGACAGAGCTGAGTATGGATGTATGAGATAGTGTTATGGTGATGTTATGACAATGAATGATTTGGATCACTGTGTTTTTTTGAACAACAGATTGGTGAAAAGAGAATAATTGTTGTAAGATCTCATCAGCCACTTCATCAGCTGTGAAAGCGAATTGAATCAAAAGAGTAATGATTGTCGTAACAGACGCTTGAAGGGAGAGTGCAGCTGTTATATCTGATTTGTTAATGATGATGTTTTCTGAATCCTTAATTTCGATGTAAGCATCATAGTTACTGATTAATTCGTTGAGCAATTGTGTATATAATAGATCGGCACTTTCTTCAATAGACAATACTTTCACTCCTTTCTTAATCTATACATTATTTAATGCAGCTATGGCGCAGGACGGAATCATAAAATGCGAAAAATACAACCCAATTTTATTTTCTTCCCTTTTATCATGCTTGCTTCGGTTTCGGCATATAAGTAAATGTACGGGAAGCGGGGAGGTGCATGTGATGAGCGGCTTTCTTTCTTTTATTGTATTTTCACTCGCGGCATTTAGGCTGACGAGACTCATTGTGTTTGATACGATCACTGCCCCTTTTCGGCGAAACTTTCATGAAGAGCATGAAGAAACCAATGCACAAGGTGAAATAGAAACGTATATCGTTATAAAGGGAAAGGGTCTGAGAGCGTGGATAGGTGAATTAATTAGCTGTTATTGGTGCACAGGTGTATGGTGTACCGCCGCTTTAATCGGAATTTACATACTTTCCCCAAGCGTCAGCATGTGGCTTAATTTACTGTTAGCCATTGCGGCAGCAGCGGGTATCATTGAAGCAGTTGTGTCGAAGCTTGTGAAATAAACAGGCATTCTGATCAGACACACATTAAAAATGAGCATATACTAACAAAGAAAAGGAAAGGAAGGGTTGCGATGAAACCGAATGAAACGCCGGCTCATTTGCTCCAAGGTTATCCAGCGCAGTCAAATCAACAATCAATTTATACGAAGAAAATCAAAAAATCTGGCTGCGGATGCGGGAAGAAAAAGAAAATTCAATAGAAGGATAACAAAAGCCGGATTGATCCGGTTTTTTTGTTGCCCTTTTTCCCATCTTTGCATATGAAAAAGAGAAGGGGTGACCAAAATGGATGCATTCGAACAATTAATCGGTTCTTTATTTAGCCAGCCTCATGATGAAAATGAACAAGGGCATGAGAAGAAAGAAAAGGAAATAACAGAAAAAGCAAAAGACCTTGAACAATACTTAAAAGATTTCGGTGAAAAAATGGATGTATTTGCTAAAGAGACAGAAGATACTTTTAGTAAATATGGGGATGTAGCTTATCTTTTTAAACAACCGAAATAAATTTCCGCACTTTTTAAGGTGATCGTCCAAACAAAAAAGGATTTTTTTCATATTTTGTAATTGAGTAGAGGAGGTGCTTAAATATGAGTTGTTGCGGTTACGGTGGCGGCTACGGCGGCGGTTACGGCGGTGGATATGGTTCAACATTTGTTCTTGTCGTCGTGTTGTTCATTCTTCTAATCATTGTTGGTGCTTCTTTCTTCAACTAATCAGGCAAGAAGTGAGGGGAGCAATGGGATAATGACCCTTGCTTTCCTTTCTATTTGGTCAAAAGTGGCTTTAGGATAGGCACATATCCCGCCTATTTTCATATAGTAAGGTGATTACTCCACAAAAAGGAGGCAAATGAATGGATAATAAATTTTTTAAAAGCGTAGAAAACAAAACAGGTGTCAATATGAATGACGTGTTTAAATTAGCTGGATCATTGCAAAACGCTAACTTTAAAGATGAAGCAACTGTTCGTGGTGTGATTAAAAAAGTGGCGCAGATGGCGAATAAACGCGTACCAAAAGAGCTAGAAGATAAAATTGTTCAGTCGATTACTAGCGGAAAAGAGAAGCTTGACTTTAATACAATTTCGAAAATGATGAACAATAAAAAATAAACAGTAGGCTCTCCATTTAAGGAGGGCCTACTGTTTTATGTGCACCTCTTCACGCTTTTGAGCAAGAACAGGATACAAAAACCTTGAACGATGTGCTGTTTTCCCTCTTCGAAAGGATGGAATGGACAAGTAAAGTGATTCCTCGGCTCTTGTCATTGCCACATAGAGCAGGCGTCGTTCTTCTTCAATTGCTTCTTCATTTCCGTTTCTCAGTTCATCAAGTGCAAAGTCATGTGGGAGAGCACCATCTACGGCACAGGTAATATAGACTGTTTTAAATTCAAGCCCCTTAGCTCGGTGCATCGTCATGAGTTGTACACCTGAATGATCCGTTTTTTCCTTTTCTGCTGATTTCATATGATCAGCGTGTGCTAGGAATTCCTCGATTGTTTCAAAGCGTTTAGCGGCTGTTTTCACATCACGCACATCATCTGCCCCTTTTTCAAGGATGCTCAAATCATTTCCACGCTTTTTTAAATAATCACCAAGACCCAATTTTTGTTCAATAAATGAAATGGCTTCAGTTGGCTTTAGTTTCCGAAGTGTTTGAAATAGAGGTGCAATGGATCTTAATTTCTTTTGTTGAAAAGGTTTAATGTCTGTCAGTTTCGCAAGTGCTTCAACCATAGAACAGTCTTCTGTAATGGTCAAAGCTTTTAATGTGTTGAGTGCCTGCTGTTTTAAAAAGAAGACAGGCAATAATAGCTTCATCGCCGTGACATCATCTTCATTCTGGCTCAGTGAAAGAAATGCAAGAATCATCCGGACAATCCTACGACTGTAGAAAGATTTCACGCCAGTATCTGCCTGATAAGGGATGGCTGATTGATGTAGTCGCTCATAAATAGCTCTACCGCCAGTATTTGTACGAAACAAAACACAAAAATCATTCGGATTTGCACCATTTGCAATTTTATCTTGAATATCTGATACAATCATTGTCGCTTCCTCTTCTTCATCATGTGGATAAAAGAGGATGGGACTTGTTTGTTCAATTCGAACGGCTCGTAATGTTTTTTTGAAACGATGTTGGTTTTTTTGAATAATTGCATCAGCACTAGCGACAATTGTATGATGAGAACGATAGTTGGCATGGAGATGGACAATTTTTGCTGATGGATAATCCTTTGGAAAATCAAGAATAAATGATGGATTACTCCCTCTAAACGCATAAATCGCTTGATCATCATCACCGACACAGAAGAGCTGCTTAGATTCAGCAGCTAAAAGCTGGATAATCCGATATTGGACAGGATTAATGTCTTGAAATTCATCAACTAAGATATATTGAAACCTGTCTTGATAGCTTTTTAAGAGTGCGGGTTTTGCCATTAGCATATGTAGACAGGAGATGGCCATATCGTCAAAATCAAATTGGTTATTTTCTTGCTTTTGACGCTCATAATGCCGATAAATTGACCACATCTGTTTTTCTTTTGTATCTTCTAAATCTGGTGTTTCATTCGGTAAAAAAGCATTTTTCCAATAACCAATGAGCTGAAGAATCTGATCCATCGGGTATTCCTTTTCATCAAGTCCTTCCTCAATTAAAGCTTTTCGAATGTACTGTTCCTTTTGCCAATCGAACTTGATTAATTGTTGTCCGTGCCATCTCTTTGAATTGTCATGTAGTAGCATTTTATAAAAAAGACTATGGAAGGTTCCGGTGATGACTTGACTTGCTTGTGATGGTTTTAGCCCATATTGGGTTCTTAATCGTTCTTTCATCTCAGCACTTGCTTTTGTTGTAAACGTCACAAGTAAAATGTGATGAGCAGGAATGTTTTGCCCCGAGATCATATACGCGGCTCTCGCAGTAAGAACGCGTGTTTTGCCGCTTCCGGCACCTGCTAACACAAGCATTGGTCCATCTGTATGTGTGACTGCCTCTAACTGAGGTGTACTGAATGACACGTGTGTAAAGGGTTCGATTGAATGTGTTTGTTCCGCTAGCGCACGAAATTCTTCATTTGTTTTAATAGGCTTCGGCATTTGCCATTCTTGCACTTGATTTGATTGTGTAATGATTTGCTTTCCTGTAGGAAAACGAAATCCTCCATGTTCTTGATAAGAAGGTGTTTGTTCCTTTTGTAAGCTTTCGGCATGTTCACAAGCCTTCTCACATTCATCATTTAGATGTGATGCTTGTTTGTGAACGAAGGCAGGAGCTTCATGAATCGTTAATCTGAAAAATATGGGGTTTCCGCAATGTGGACAAAATAAATGTCCTTTTTTCCCTTCCTCATGAAGGAATTGATAGTGTTCTCTCGAATATGTATGTAATGAAATCGTTCGATCATTGAGTCGTGCGCATTTCAAAGCTAGTCCTCCAGTATATGTGAAAATCGAAAAAAGAAACAAAACTAATCATATCAAATGTATCGTGTTTCAAACAGTCTTTATTAGGGAATAATAGAATATAAGAGTAGCGAAGGAGGCGTTCTTGATGGGATATATAGCACCGATTCAGCCGGATCTGTATTTTCAATATATGAATCGTCCTGCTCCTCAGGATAAAGAAGATTATGCAAAAGTGACAAAGGTCGCGCGCACTTTTCATGACAAAGTATATCAAGAGATAGAGAAAAAAGAAGACTTTCTCACAGAAGCAGAAACAAAAGTGCAACAAAAAAAGAGAGAACGTTTTGTGAGAGACATGTTTATGGAGGAAGGCAAAGGATTAAACATTAATGTGTATGTTTAAATGGATACGCTTTCTAAAAACCCTTCGTGATTGAAGGGTTTTTCTCATTAAAAAAAGATCAGTATATCATCTGACATACTGATCTTTTTTTAAAAGGAAACATGGTAGAATAACTGTATATTAAGCGGAAAGAGGCTTTGACATTTTAACGTGTAGAATGTCTGCTTCTTCAAATGGCTCTGAAATCACTCGATAGCCTTTTTTTTCATAGAAGGGCAAAGCTTGAACCTGAGCATGCATAATGGCTTCTTTTGCCCCGTTTTTAAGCGCTTCTTCTTCTAGTGCTTCCAAAAGCTTGTACCCAAGCCCGAATGAACGAGCTTCTTTCAACACGCAAATCCGTTCAAGTTTCGCTTTTTGAGCGTCGAGGATTCGCAACCTTGCAGCCGCTTGTGGTGCATGATCGTCATTGTATATGACAATATGAGTAGCGACATCTTCTAATTCATCAATTTCTATTTCAATAGGCACTTGCTGTTCTTTAACAAAAACTTCTTTTCTAACATGATATGCATCTTCTAGTTGTTGTTTTGTTCTTACAATGACTGTCTCCAAACTGTGATTAAACCCCTTCTCCTAATAGAAATGTTTCGTATACTGTCCAAGAACCGTTTTCCAATTGATATAAAAGGTGAAATCGATCAACGGTTTCTTCGTGATCAATACTTCTTAGTTTTAATGAACCTAGTACATCAGAAAGTTCATCATCTGATAATTTTTGAGCCACAGTCACATGTGGTACAAAAGCATATTCTGGTGTACCGTCTATAGGATCAGCATAAAGCCTTTCATTGAGGGCAGTTAATTCCTCATTTTGTTCTACTTTCATATAAATAACATTGTTTACAGGAGCGAATGAACTGAATTTTTTAATTCTTAGTGTGATAGGAGATGCATGCTTTGCATACTCACGCAGTGTTGTCACAACCTCAGCTGCTTCATGATCCGTTAATTCAAACGGTGTTCTGAGTGTCAGGTGAGGCGGGATCAGTGCGTAGTTCGGATCATAACGTTTCCGATAAGAGTTCGCAATATCTTGCAATTTTTTTGATGGAAATAAAACAACTCCGTATTTCATAGTTTTCCCTCCTGATAAAGAAAATGTGTGCTACAAGTTATTATAACAAAATTCAGTCGATTAACGAATGGGGCAAAATTCTTTTTAGCGAAGGAGAGATGAGCGGCTGCCAATACGTCCATTTATGATCTCCTTCAAATGTTTCAAATATATAATCAGCACCTGATGTTTCAAGTAATTCTTTGAGCTTTTGATTTGGCTCGATAAAATCAAGTATTTGTCCATCTGTTGTTTTAACGGCAGTTTCTTGTAAGCCGATCTGGTGAATGATCGCATAATGAGTCAGTGTACTTGCTTCTTTTACGGCTTGAAGGACTGCGTGATCAACATACGGAGACTGAAGGACAAGACCCCCAAATAAATAAGGATAGTCAATTGCTGTCATAAGCGAAATCGTTGCGCCCAATGAATCACCAATGAATGTGCGACCCGCTCCAATTTGATAGGTTGGAAAATGGTCGTCAATATATGGAACAAGTTCATTTGCCAAGAATCGTTTATAGGCTTCGAATTTACTCCCTTCAGGGTGGTACGTATTTCTTCTTTCTGTGACGTTTTTATATGGAATTCCAATAATGATGGAACGTTCCATTTTTTTGTTTTGCATCAATTCCTCTGCTTGTCTGCCGATTTTTCCTAATCGAAAGTAATCATGTCCATCTTGTGCAATAATGACATGATATTTATACAAGGGTGAATAATTGACTGGTAAATAGATGAGTACAGTCATATCTTCCCCAAGTTCAGTTGAATGTAACATTTCTTCTTGTATCATTCCTGTTTTCTTCACCACAATCCATTCCTCCAACTATCCAAGTTAAAACATGTGAAGCGTTTCCATCCATTGTATCATGAAAAACGAGGATCTTTCTATTTGAAACGTACAATCCAATGGCAGTCATCTCGCCCTTTTTAAAAATGCAGAAAATTTAAATAATCGTCTGGAAAAGCACCGATTTACCCTTGAAAAATGTTGTTGTATGCGTTACAGTATTAAGAATTAGAACAAACTTACAAAAACATTCTTATCGTGAGAGGTGGAGGGACTGGCCCTTTGAAACCTCAGCAACCGGTATGCACCGCCGTGCGGTGTACCAAGGTGCTAAATCCAGCAAGCATTTTTTTTGCTTGGAAGATAAGAAGAAGCGACTAAAACCCTTCTTCTTATGAAGAAGGGTTTTCTGTTTTTAAAAGATTTTTACATTAGGATGGTGTCAAATGACGGAACATGTAGAAACGAAATTAGCTCAAATTGGAAACCGTAGTGAAGTAGTAACTGGAACTGTGAATCCGCCCGTTTATTTTTCGACTGCATATAGACATAGAGGAATTGGAGAATCAACAGGTTTTGATTACATTCGAACGAAAAATCCGACAAGACAGCTTGTAGAAGATGCCATAGCGACGCTCGAAGAAGGCACAGCTGGTTTTGCCTTTAGCTCTGGAATGGCAGCAATTCAAACCATTATGGCTCTTTTTCAAAGCGGAGATGAATTAATTGTATCGTCTGATTTATATGGCGGTACATATCGCCTATTTGAAAACGAATGGAAAAAATACGGCCTTCGTTTCCTTTACGATGATTTTACAGACGAAGCCTGTTTCCGCTCAAAAATAAATAAAGAGACCAAAGCCATCTTTATTGAAACGCCAACAAACCCACTTATGCAAGAAGCAGATATTCAAAAAGTCGCTACAATTGCAAAAGAATACGGCATTCTTGTTATTGTAGATAATACGTTCTACACACCCGTCTTGCAAAAGCCGATCACACTTGGTGCCGACATTGTCATTCATAGTGCGACCAAGTATTTAGGAGGTCACAACGATGTTCTCTCTGGACTAGTGGTGACAAAGGGAGAAGAATTATCGGAAGCTATGTTTCAACATCAAAATGCAATCGGTGCCGTTTTATCCCCATTTGATTCTTGGCTACTTATGAGAGGGATGAAAACACTTGCACTGAGAATGCGGCAACATGAAGCAAATGCGAAGGAGCTTGCCGTATTTTTAAAGGATCAGCCAGAAATTCAAGATGTTCTTTATCCTAAAAAAGGCGGAATGTTATCGTTCAGGTTGGCGAAGGAAGAATGGGTTAATCCATTCTTAAAGCAATTGCAAACGATCTGTTTTGCAGAAAGCCTTGGCGGGGTTGAAAGCTTCATTACCTATCCAGCAACACAAACCCACATGGACATTCCAGAAGAAATTCGGATTGCAAATGGTGTCTGTAATAAATTACTACGTTTTTCTGTAGGAATTGAACACGTTGAAGATTTAAAAAAGGATCTCAAACAGGCATTATCACAAGTGCAAGAGGAGGCGAAAGTAAAATGACAAAGCACGAATGGACGTTAGAAACACAGCTCGTACACAATCCGTTTAAAACAGATGGCACAACAGGAGCCGTGAGCGTGCCAATTCAACATGCATCGACATTTCATCAAAGTGACTTTGACGATTTTGGCAAATATGATTATTCTAGATCGGGCACACCAACAAGACAGGCACTAGAGGACACGATCGCCTCTCTTGAAGGAGGAACAAGAGGCTTCGCATTTGCTTCAGGCATGGCAGCTATTTCAACGGCTTTTCTCTTACTGTCTCAAGGTGATCATGTGTTAATCACAAAAGATGTATATGGCGGTACATTTCGGATGATTACAGAGGTGCTCAGCCGATTTGGGATTGAACATACCTTTGTCGATATGACGAATTTGAATGAAGTGGAAAAAAGCATTCAGTCTAATACAAAGGTCATTTACATGGAAACACCATCAAACCCTACGCTCGGTATAACGGATATTAAAGGTGTCGTGAAACTAGCAAAAAAACATGACTGTTTAACGTTCTTAGACAATACGTTCTTAACACCTGCACTTCAACGTCCGCTCGATCTTGGGGTAGATATTGTTCTACACAGTGCAACAAAATTTCTAAGCGGCCATAGTGATGTCCTTTCTGGACTTGCGGTTGTCAAAGATGAAACGCTTGGAAATGAATTATACAAATTACAAAATTCATTTGGAGCTGTGCTAGGTGTGCAGGATTGCTGGCTTGTCCTACGCGGATTAAAAACACTCCAAGTTCGTTTAGACAAAGCAAGTCAAACCGCACTAGAACTAGCACATTTCTTAAAAGAGCACCCTGCTGTGAAAAAAGTGTATTACCCTGGATTAGAAGATCACCCAGGTGCACATATTCAAAGAGAGCAGGCAAACGGTGCAGGCGCGGTCCTATCATTTGAACTAGAACACCAAGAAGCAGTGAAACAACTGGTCGATCAAGTCACATTGCCTGTTTTTGCAGTGAGCCTTGGTGCAGTTGAATCCATTCTATCCTACCCTGCAAAAATGTCACACGCCGCCATGCCAAAAGAAGAAAGAGCAAAGCGCGGCATCACAGATGGCTTACTACGCTTAAGCGTCGGTGTCGAAAATGCAGAAGACTTAAAGCGTGACTTCAAACAAGCACTAGACCAACTGGAGCCCGCACTTGTCAGTGAATCCATCTAGCAAAGAAGCCGGCAAAATCGTCGGCTTCTTTTTTATATGAAAAGTATTGACGACTGTGCAGTTAATTTATATAATAGAAGATGTCAGTAAGAGAAAGCCCAGCACTGATACATAACAAGATTCCGTAGCTCAGCTGGGAGAGCGCTACCTTGACAGGGTAGAGGTCGCTGGTTCGAGCCCAGTCGGAATCATATAAAAAGACGTTGATACAGAGCCATTCTTGAGATAATCGAGAGTGGCTTTTGTATTTCTAAAAACAAAAAGGTAACATAAGCAAATTAAAAACCACACTGAAAAAATACAGTGTGGTCAATTTAAGATGCCATCCATTTGATCAGCTATCTGTTGGCTTGTTGAAGGTAGTACATGAGCATATGTTTGAAGTGTTACTTTTTTATTTCTATGTCCTCACCTTTCGCTAACTGCTTTGACAGGTGCGCCAATTAACAATAAAATCGTTGCACATGTGTGTCTTAGATCATGGAATCGTATTTTGGAAACGCTTGTTTCCTATATTGCAGGGTTCATTATCCTGTTTCGGATATTTGATGGGTTCACTGGTGTTCCGTATTGTGTACAGAAGACCAAATCCTAATCTTTATATATGTCAGCGTATTTTTCTTTTTCTTCGTCTAATTTAGCTTAGTGCTCTTTTAATATTTTAAGAGCTTTATCCCCTAGATCGATACTTCTATTACCAGCTTCGGTTTTAGCTCCAAGAAACATCTCTTTAGCATCATGGGACATCACTTGTTTAACTGATAAGTGTTTGTGCTTAAAGTCTATATCCTTCCAGCGCAGTCCTAAAAGCTCTCCTTGTCTCATTCTAGTGTGTAAAGCTATATAAAACAAACAGTATAGTCGATGATCTTTATCGCCATCCAAGAATGTTTTGGCTTCAGCTTCAGTCCGCACATTTGTCTCACCTTTTTTCATCTTCGGGAGTGTTGCTTTGTCACATGGGTTCTTTTTAATTAATTCATGATCAATTGCATAATTAAAACATCCGCTAATAACATCAAAAGCTTTGTCTATCGTTTCTGGGGCATAACCTATTTTCCCTAGTGAATATGCACATCGATAAAATGGTCGCTGATGAAAAAGGGGCTAATAATGCTTTAGAAAATTCCAATTTCTTTTTTCTTTCATTCACAATAAACAAGTATGTCCAGAAAGGGGAGAGGTGTATATATGTAAATGATGGTAATAAAAAAGACCTTCAAATGAAGGCCATTAATTAAATTTCTTCTTTAATCCATCCATCATATCCGCAGCATAAAAGGATTGTAAAAGCTCATCTACATTGATTTTCTTATCCTTCTTGCTTAGAAATTGATTGATGATATTTTCATATTCTTCTCTAGTGTTTCCTTCAATATCTGAAAGGTTTAATTCTTCGCCAAAATGTCTAATGAACGCTGTCCTTGTTATGTCATATGCCTTTTTGTTTTCTTCTTCACAGGTGCAAAATGCTCCTGAGAGAGTGATTAGGAATTGAACGTCTTCATCGTCTAAACCATTGGCTTTTTGGAACTGAATGAATTGATTTTGTGACATATGTAGTCACCATCCTTTTGTCTCACATTAATGTAAGTGGTCATTTGTGAAACTACCTAAAAGTATTCACTTCAATCCCATTAAGTAGAGTCATTGTTTGCTCGTTTTCTAGAAACGATGTTTAAAACAAGCAATAATATAAACAATATGCCTCCAATTATACCTGTGATTACTTCATCTTTTGTAGCGAAGTTTACAATAGTAATGATTAAAATGGCTAATGCGCCTAATAAGGATAAATTATTCTTCATAAAAATTCTCCTTTCTAGAACCTATTATATTATAGAGATATATTTACATGAATGGTAAAACTATATCATTCTTAATTTAATAGGAGGAATAGAATGAAAAAACTAAGAAATTGCGTCTACATAATAGTGTCCGTTTTTTTATTTTCAGTTCTTGCGCCAAGTTTTGCAAGTGCCATTGATACTGGTGTTTCACCTCCCACAAAAAATGAACGTTTAGCTGACGTTGAGATGTTTGATCAATCCGAAAAAGTTCTTAAAGCAATTGAGAATGTTCCTAATGAAGTATTAGATAAAGGAATAGAAGCAAGCGCTGAATGGTTTAAGAAAGAAACAGATTTGTTTGTGTCTATTTATTATGAGGATGGAGAAGGTTTTTTAAAGTTTGGGGGACTGGACCCTAATAACATTAGAACTTCTAATGTTGCAGGTTGTGTTACAGCAGTTGGCATTGCATTGGTAAACAATGTTCATTCACTAAAATTACTAAAATAAAGTCTGCTCTTAAGGTACTTGGTGGGACTGCTAAAGCTGTAAAAAAGATAAAAAAACACTATGATGAGTATCGCTATGGTGGTTTTTCAAGATATAAAGTTATGGATAAGGCTTTAAATGATGCATCAAAAGGTTTGAATAAAGATGTTAAGGCTGCCTTTTTAGACTTCTTTAGTTTGACAGGTATTGTCGCAAACTGTTTTTAAAGAAATTTATCTGTAAAGTATGCTCAAACAAGCGAGAAATAACTCGCTTGTTTTTATTTTGTTTTCTCTTCAATTCGTGCTAAAGATTCCACAATCTTGTCTAAGCGTTTATTGACAGTTTCAAAGCCCTCATTCTGCTTTATTAATAGGTATTGTTTCAATGAACTCAATTAATTTCTCAAAAGTAGCAACTGATCGTCATACAACGGTAGTACCACAAAAAACTGGTTAAAACACACGATGATCGACCGAAAAACAACGTTTGTGGAGAAAAAGAAGACATTAATAACGTAAAGACAAAATTAAAACTGCTTTCATAAAAGAGCTTCTATTTGTGAGATGTGACTTGACTATCGGAGTCACATAGAAGTTACAAAAAAGAGGAGACACTATTTAATGTGACGCCTCTTTTTCTTTTCCCTGTAATATTTCGCAAATAGATGTCGGTACGGATTTGCTGACTCATATCCAGCAATCATCGTTAAATTTCGACAGTCTAACTATTGACGATAGAAAGAGGGGGAAAATCACAGATGCTGTAAGAACATTAACTTTGTTTGATGTATAATTAAAATCTAACAGGGAGGGATTTCAAATGGAAATATATCAAGCGACCAATGAAGATTTAGAAGGGGTATCAAAATTATTTAATTTATATCGCATGTTTTATGAACAAACATCAGATTTAGAAGGTGCGAAGGATTACATAAAAGAACGTTTAGAAAACGAAGACTCTGTCATATTTGTTGTTAAAAACAATCAAAGGTACGTAGGATTTACACAACTTTATCCTACTTTTTCATCAATCTCGATGAAAAAAGCATGGATATTAAATGATTTGTTTGTCGATCCAGAAGCCAGAAAAAAAGGAATAGGAGAAATGCTTTTACATAAGGCGAAAGATTATGCTATTGAAACAGGTGCCAAGAGCATAAGTCTGAGCACAGCACCAGATAATTTTTCTGCACAAAGACTGTATAAAAAAAATGGATATGAACAAGATACACAGTTTTATCATTATGAATTAAATTTAACTTAATGTTCAGTATGATATGTTCATGAAGAGCAAAGGCATATTTAAAATGGCTATGATTATTGTTGTCGGGAGTTCTGGTTCGGTAAATGGTTTAATTGCTGCGCTTTGTATGTAAGGAGTAATAGTGTTAGTAAAGTATATTACCAATGGGGAAGTTTGGGATTTTATATAGCTAAAAAGGAACCACTTTTTAGCTCGCACTCAGTTGGTATCATCACTGAAACCCTTTCGTAGCAAGGGTTTTTTTCTTTTTTAAAGAATGATTTAATCTTGATGTTGTGAAATTTTTTTCAGATTGAAACAATTTAGTTTGTTTGTGATATGACAAAGTGGTGACAACAATGTCACCATACACATAAGATTTGTTCGTTTAATCGATTTTGGGAAACTATTTGCTCATTTATACTTCTTTAATAAAAGCAAAAAAAGGAGTTAAACGAATGCAGGAATTTAACGAAAGGGTCTTTAGAATCATCAACAACCTCAGTATAAACTATGAAGGGATTAATTTTATATTGATAGGACTAGCTGAATGGACAGTTCAAATTTTAGCAATCATCCTTCTTTTTATGTGGTTTAAAAACAGGAGCTATGAAAATCGAGTCATGATCATTTCAGCTGGGGTAACATTTATCATTGCGGAATTACTCGGGAAAATGGTTGGAATGCTATATGCAAATCAGCAACCTTTCGCAGAAATGAGTAACGTGAATCTTTTAATTGAAAAAGAAGTCAATAATTCCTTTCCGAGTGATCATACGATATTCATTTTTTCTATTTGTGTTATGTTTTGGTTAAATAATAAACGAAACTTGTTTTGGCTAGTCATTGCCAGTGCGGTGGGAGTGTCAAGAATTTGGGTAGGTGTACATTATCCTTTTGATGTTCTAGCTGGTGCGGCGATTGCTTCCATCACTGCAATCGTTGTGTTCAAGTTCCCACTGTTTAAAAATTGTGTCATAAAAATTTTATCCTTTTATGAATTCATTGAAAAGAAATGTTTAGGTCAGAGATATAAATGAATGATTCTTGGGCGCACTGGTTCGAACCGGATCATCACACGGTAGGAAGATGTTGATTTATCGACACTCCTGCCGTTTTTTAAATGAATAAAAATTCCTCATGCTATACTTTGAATAGATCAAAATGCAACCGGATTATAATGGCTGATAGGGGGATTGTCGTGTTTATGGTTTTAGGACTGGTGATAGCTTTTTTCATTGCTTTCTTAGGGTTCATTGTTTTTATAGATGTAGGTAATGGTTGGGGGCCTGTCCTCTGTATCATTGCTGGAATTGCAACTTTAGTGATAACTGGACGATTACAAAGAAAGAGAGAACAGAACGATTCAAATGAAAGGTTAAACAAGATAATGACAATTTTGAATCAAGATGGATTTGAGTCATCTCAGTATTTTATTACACAAACTTTTGACAAAGCATTTGCGATTGACGAAGAATCAAAGAAAATACGCTTTTTGGAAAATCAATCTGGAGATCGAGGTAACTTATTTCGCAAATATACATTTCAAATAACGGATCGCCTATTCAAAGACATCCTTCAAGTCGAAGTATTAGAAGACGATGTACCCATTAGAAAGTCATCTGAGGACAGTTTAGCTTATGACGGTGAATCTACAAATAAGGTTTCAAAGCTTCAACTAAGAGTGGTAGTGGATGACAAACATAAATCAAGTCTTACATTAACCTTTATACAATTTGAATCACCTGTAAGTAAAGACAATGATGAATATCTAGTCATAAGGGAAAGAGTTCAAGAAGCTTACGATTATATTGAAGAATTTTTAAAGATTCATCATATAGAAGAAAGAGGACAGACCGACGATCTCGTTACGCTAGCCAGTAAGGAGGACTTTTAACATTGGAGTCATATAAATGAAGAGTCACAGATTTATGTGATTCTTCTTTCTGTTTTTCTTGTGTAATTGGTCAATCGAAGCAGAAATGAAAATTCTGCCCCAAAATTCAATTGAGGCAGAATCAAAAATATCTTTTTAATTATTCGTAAACGTAGCAAGTACTATTTATGACAGTGACACAATAATATACTTCGTGGTAAGATTTACCATTTGAATCTCTAAACCAAACAGTTACTTTACCCACACCATTTTCATATCCATTCCAATCAAATTGATAGCCTGTTTTATGCTTGTCCCTAATAGGAATTAAATTCGGTGCTGCATCTGCAGGTAATCCAGAAGAAAATAATAAAGCTCCAGTGAATACAACTGCTCCCACTATTTTTTTGATTTTTCCCTTCATCATAAAAACATCTCCTCTTTCTATTTTGTTTTTCTATTAAATCAATGTTTAATAGATAATTAGATGATAACACTTCAAATGTGAAAAAAATGTCATAAAATGTCTTATTATTTAAAAATTCAAAATATATCCATATTTAGTTGATTAATAGTGGGATTGGGCTTAAAAACTCTTTTGGAAAGCCTGAAATAAGGTCCAGTTTCCAGGCACATCCTAGTATTTCAATATATGTTGTTGAATGTTTTCCATTAAATATGAATAAAGATAGACGACCGCTGTAAAGCGGAATGAATTAATGATTTCATTAGGAGGAAGGGAGTATGAATGAAAAAACTGTGCCGGGAAGTATGGATTGAGGTTGACCTTGATGCAATTAAACATAATTTGCGAGCGATTCGCCAGCACATTCCGCGCAAGAGTAAAATTATGGCTGTTGTTAAAGCAAATGCCTATGGTCATGGATCTGTAGAAGTGGCGCGACATGCACTTGAGAACGGGGCAAGTGAGCTAGCTGTTGCAAGCTTGGAGGAAGGAATCGTGTTACGTAAAGCAAAGATAAAGGCACCGATTCTTGTGCTTGGTTTTACACCGCTTACATGTGTCGAGAAGGCGGCTGTCTGGAACATTGATTTATCGGGCTTTCAAACAGATTGGATAAAAAAAGCGAATCACATTTTAGCAAAGGAAGAAAGCTCGAAGCGACTGGGAATCCATATTAATGTAGATACTGGAATGGGCCGGTTAGGCTTACGCACAAAAGAAGAGCTTTTAGACGTAGTACATGCATTAGAGGAAAGCGAATATTTAAGGTGGGATGGGATATTTACACATTTTTCAACAGCGGATGAACAAGATACTGAGCTAACGATATTGCAGCACGATAAATTTTTGAGCTTTCTCCGCTTTCTGAAAAAACAAGACATTTCATTACCAACTGTACATATGAACAACACGGCTGCAGCGATCGCCTTCCCAGAATTTAGTGCGGATATGATTCGTTTAGGTATTGGTATGTATGGATTATACCCTTCAGCATATATCAAACAATTGAACCTAGTACAGCTTGAACCAGCATTAAGTTTAAAGGCCCGAATCGCATATGTAAAAACGATGGTAACAGAACCCCGAACCATAAGCTATGGTGCGACATACATCGCAAAACCTGGGGAAATAATTGCGACACTTCCGATCGGCTATGCGGATGGTTATTCTCGTGCTTTATCCAATCGCGGGTATGTTCTTTATCGCGGAAGGCGAGTCTCTGTGGTAGGAAGAGTCACAATGGATATGTTCATGGTCAGCTTAGGTGAAAGTGAAGGGAAACAAGGAGAAGAAGTTGTGATTTACGGACAGCAAAAGGGAGCTGAGATAACCGTGGATGAAGTGGCTGCGATGCTAAATACGATTAATTATGAAGTCATATCCACATTAAGCAGGCGAGTCCCTCGTTATTATAGAAGAGATGGTGAGATATTTAAGGTATCAAGTCCGGTGCTGTATGTGTAAAGGGATTAAGAGCAAATAACAACAGTTAAAGCCAAAATAACATAAGTTTTCTTAAAGATTTCGCATCAATCGTTCGGAATATATTTCCATTTTTGAAAAACGAGTGGATAAATCCATGCTTTAGAAACGGCTTCTGAAAACACACAGTGTGGTATCTCTCTTATCCAAATCGCTGAAGGTGAATTGACTGAAAATCAGTCAATTCTTCAACGTGTTCATGGACCTTAACCCCCTTGCATAGCAAGGGGGTTAAAAACTGCTTAAAAATCCTAAAATACCTTTGATATTTTCCTCACCTAAACCACAAAACTTGTATATTAAGTGTTTTCAAGATAAGGACTTTAATCAATTAGGATACTTGTTTATGCTTGATACTCTTTATCTAAAATAAGGATTGGCTTAATCGTTGAGCCGTTTTTAGAATCTTCAAAAGCTTGTTCAATGTTCTCTAATTCGTAGAATTTTGCTAGTTTCTCAACTGGGAATTGTCCGTTTTTAAAGAACTTCACTAGTTTAGGAATGAATAATTGTGGAACGGCATCCCCTTCAATCACACCTTTTAATGTGAGAGCGTTCAGCATTAAATCATTAGTCACGTTAAATGTTAAATCACGTTTACCTACCGCTACTGTTGCACAAGTCCCTTTGACACGTAGGCAGTGGAGTGCAGCTAGTGTTACTTCTGGTACACCAGTTGTTTCAAATGAGAAATGTGCACCTTTGCCTTCTGTTATTTCCTTGATTTTTTCAGCTGGATTCTCATGTTTACTGTTGATGACATGTGTTGCACCTAATTCTTTTGCTAGTTCAAGCCGGCTATCATGGATATCAACTGCAATAATTGGATCACAGCCTGCGATTTTTGCTGCCATTAATCCGCTTAAACCAACAGCACCTGTACCGAATACAACTAAACTTGTACCTGGTGCTGGAGCGAGAGAATTTAAGACAGTACCGCTTCCCGTCATTAAGCCACAACCGAATGGACCTAAGTAACGTAAATCAATATCTTTGTCTACTTTTACAACGTTTTTCTCATCAACTGTTGAATATGTGCCAAATGATGATTGTCCAAAAAATTGAGATACATCTTGATGATCATGTGTATGAATAGGCGTTTCATTATGCTTATTTCGACCTGAGAAATTTAATGGAATCATGTTCTCACATGCGCCTGCGTTCCCATCTAAGCAGTTATGGCAGTGACCGCAATAAGCGAATCCCAATACAACGTGGTCTCCTTCTTGAACGGTGGTTACATTAGAACCTACTTTTACTACAATGCCAGAGCCTTCATGTCCTAATAAAGCTGGACGTGGTACAGGGAGCGTGCCATCTAATACTGTGGCATCAGTATGACAGACGCCGGATGCAACTACTTTGACAAGCACTTCATCTGCTTTTGGGTCATCTAGTAATAAAGTTTGTTTCTCGAAATCTTTTTCATTTGTTGTGACCATTGCTTGAAATTCCATATCATGTGCCTCACTTTTCGTATATTATGGTATTCTATTAAAGATAGTTAAAATGTCACATAATTTTCATTTGTATGTGACTTAAGTTGATTGTAAGATGAAAGGTTGTTCATATCAATCAGCAAAAAAACATTTATGTATGGGTTTTCAACACAATAGAATTTTTGTATCTCTATTCAACATTTTTTTAAAAGTGTCTAAAAGGAGGGTGCAAATGATTAAAAAAGAGGATCGACGTGTTGAGCGAACAAAAGAAACACTGCGTCAAACTTTCAAACTGCTTGTGAAAGAAAAAGGGTACTCTCATGTAAAAGTGAAAGATATTGTTGAAAAAGCGAACTACAATCGCACGACGTTTTATGTGCATTACGACAGTAAAGATGAACTTGCAACGGATTTTATCCATCGTGAAATGGTTGATTTTGAATATGAATTTTGCAAGCCAACTCGTGAAAATCCACTTTTGGATTTAACTAGAATGAAACCAGAAGGCACTAATGTATTTCAATATATCGTCGGAAATCGTGACTATTATGATTTATTAGTGATGAAAGACCGTGTACCTCAAATTCAAGAAATTTTACTGGAGAAGTTGCAATACATTTTCCAGAATAGAATGTCGTTTGTCAGTGATCAATATGAAGAAATCAACGACAGTTATTTTATTCAATATCGTTCATATGGCATCTTTGGATTGATTCTTGAATGGATCAGAAATGAGTACAATGCTTCACCTTCTGAAATGGCACGTCGCATTATTAATTTATTATATATTCAATCCTCACTCATGATTCAGTTAAAAGACGAGAGAACCATCATGAAAACCTAATCCTTATTTCATAGATTGCAAACAGACATCTGTAAAACGTGATGAAAATTTTTATAAGATGTTTGAAAGTCATGCAATTGATAGTAGAGCTCATTTAGATTATTTAATCAGAGACTTAAGTTGTTGAGTTATTTGATCTTTTAGTTGTGAATAAGAATGATTCCCCTTAAATTACCTTAAAAAAGTATGTGAAAAAAATCATAATTTTGCATTTAAGTGCTAAACTTTCGATAAATGCCTCCGATAATATAATTGTCAGGGTTGATAAGCCCTAGAAGGAAGGACTATTTTCAGACAAGGATGTCTGTTAGGTCCCAAACACATGGAGGTAATAGGAAATGAGAATTAACCACAATATCGCAGCACTTAACACATTGAACCGTCTTTCTTCTAACAACGGTGCAAGCCAAAAGAACATGGAGAAACTTTCTTCAGGTCTACGAATCAACCGTGCAGGGGATGACGCAGCAGGTCTTGCTATCTCTGAAAAAATGAGAGGACAAATCCGTGGTTTAGAAATGGCTTCTAAAAACTCACAAGATGGTATCTCTCTTATTCAAACAGCTGAAGGCGCATTGACTGAAACTCACTCAATCCTTCAACGTATGCGTGAACTAACTGTTCAAGCAGGTAATACTGGAACACAGCAAACGGAAGATTTAACAGCAATTAAAGATGAGATGGATGCGTTAATCGAAGAGATCGATGGTATCTCTAACCGTACTGAGTTTAATGGTAAGAAATTACTTACTGGTGACTTTAAAGCTGGTGCTACTCCTGCAACGGATCTAATATTCCAAATTGGTGCAAATGCTACGCAGCAAATTAAAGTAAACATCGAAGAAATGTCATCTACTGCACTTGGAACAAGCGCTGCTTTAAATGTTAAAACATTAGATGTAACTGAATTTGCTACTAATGCACCTGATACCGCAGCTGTTGGCTATGATGCTCAATTAAAAATTGTTGACGATGCAATCAATCAAGTATCTTCTCAACGTGCTAAACTTGGTGCAGTTCAAAACCGTCTAGAGCACACAATCAACAACTTAAGTGCTTCTTCTGAAAACTTAACAGCTGCTGAGTCTCGTATCCGTGACGTTGACATGGCGAAAGAAATGAGTGAGTTCACGAAGAACAACATTCTTTCTCAAGCTTCTCAAGCAATGCTTGCTCAAGCGAACCAACAGCCACAAAACGTACTTCAATTGCTACGTTAATTCAGGAGGCCCCTTTTATGGGGCTTTTTTTTATGCAATGAAATAGTGTTTCTACTGAATAAATTGTTCTTCCTCTCATATTTAATCAATCATGCTCCTACTAAAACAAAAATTCACGTATGTAACGCAATATTCCACAACATGCTATGTCATTCATAAAATGCTATTTCCAATTTTTATGATTCTAAAAGACTCTTTCTAATGGATGAATAAAGACTCTTAAGTTTTCCATACTCTAGCGAAACGACCATATAAAATAAGTATATTTCCTTATTTATTCCTTTTTTGTTAAACAAATTCCATGATGGTTCGATAAATAGATTGTAAGGCTTACAAAAAAATTCTAATTTAGAACTTTTGGACAAGGATGTCTATTAGGTTCAAACACATGGAGGTAATAGGAAATGAGAATTAACCACAATATCGCAGCACTTAACACATTGAACCGTTTGTCTGCAAACAACGGCGCAAGTCAAAAGAACATGGAGAAACTTTCTTCTGGTCTTCGTATCAACCGTGCAGGAGATGACGCAGC
The DNA here is from genome assembly GCF_050269555.1 of Bacillus sp. NPDC077027. NCBI lineage: Bacteria > Bacillati > Bacillota > Bacilli > Caryophanales > Bacillaceae > Bacillus > Bacillus sp. NPDC077027. The sequence goes on from NZ_JBNNIO010000003.1 coordinate 305,508, forward strand.
AGGACTTGCGATCTCTGAAAAAATGAGAGGACAAATCCGCGGATTAGAAATGGCTTCTAAAAACGCACAAGATGGTATTTCTCTTATTCAAACAGCAGAAGGTGCATTAACTGAAACGCATGCAATTCTTCAACGTATGCGTGAATTGACTGTTCAAGCTGGTAACGTTGGAACTCAGCAAACAGAGGATTTGTCAGCGATTCAAGAAGAAATTACAGCACTTCTAGATGAAATTGATGGTATCTCTAATCGTACTGCATTTAACGGTAAGAACCTTTTAGATGGAAGTGTTGAAGATGGTTTCCAATTCCAAATTGGTGCGAACATTGATCAAAATATTAATGTTAAAATTGGGAAAATGGATGCAGAAACTTTAACAGTAAGAGACATTAAAGTAGATGATGATGCATTCAACTTCGATACTGAAGTAGCAAAAATTGATGCAGCAATCGGTGAAGTATCTACACAACGTTCAGCACTTGGTGCGGTCCAAAACCGTTTAGAGCACACAATCAACAACCTTGGCGCTTCTGCTGAGAACTTGACAGCTGCTGAATCTCGTATCCGTGATGTTGACATGGCGAAAGAAATGAGTGAGTTCACGAAGAACAACATTCTTTCTCAAGCTTCTCAAGCGATGCTTGCTCAAGCGAACCAACAGCCACAAAACGTACTTCAATTGCTACGTTAATTCAGGAGGCCCCTTTTATGGGGCTTTTTTATGTTCATACAAAAAAAACGTACACAAATCAAGTGTACGTTTTGATGATTTTTTTAAGTTGAAAGTCAGGAACAGCCTCGTCTATGAGCTCTTCTTCTGTTTTTTTGCTTTTTTGTTTCCACGCTTCCCACCATTGCTTTGTATCTCCAGTCTCATCTCTTTTAATCATGTCATGCAAATGTTCAAGGTTGATGATTTCCTTCGGTTCTTTTAAGAAAGAGTGCATACTGTGATAGGCTTCAAGCAGCTTCGGTTGGTTTGTTAGAATGGCGTGCTGTACATACCGATTTAAATATTCTTGTACGAACTCTATATGTGGAATAGGGTGATGGGCTGTTAATTCAACTCCATTCCATTGAAGGTCTGCAATAGCACAAAGCCACCAGCCAGGTTCAATGGCTTTTTGCATGTGCCGCATGACGGTTGGTTCAAAGTTTTCAATTGGTTCTTTTAGTGATTTTTTTAACATTTGTTCAAGTGTATGGGCTTCGAGTGCCGCTTTTGTCATGCCCTGACCATGAATCGGATCAAGCGTACAAAAGGCGTCACCCATGACTAACAGTCCACTCGGCCATTTTGGCATTTGCTCATAATGCTGTCTCATGCAAAACTGCACTCGAAATCCTTTAGGTGGTGTACAAGGAATCAAGTGTGAAATAGCTTCTGCGATAGCTGGATGGGAAAGTGTTGCTATTTCTTGTTCGAATTTGTCATCCTCTGTCGTTGGATAGTGTGTGCCGCCGGCAGCAGAGAGGAGAACAACTGCCATATTGTGATCAATCAATTCAAAGAGTCCAGTTGGAATTTGTTTATCAGGCTGTCCCAATACAACCATTGCTTGTGTTTTTCGCGCATTAGGTGGGATTTGATAGTAGCGGGTACTATAGCCAAGAGAAACCTTTAGTATTTCAGGTTTGGGTAGCTCCAGCCCTCTTTCTAATAACCACTTTTGTAATTTTGACATACGCCCACTTGTATCAACGACAAGATCGGCTTTTAATGTTTTGAGTTTTGCTGGTTGATGGTGACGGTCTTTGACTAGCAGTCCATTTACTCTCAAGTCATCTTCTCCAAAAAGAAGTGATACAGCCTCGTGTTTTGTGAGAAATTGAACATGAGGTAGTGCAAGAAGTCGCTGTGAGATGACCCATTCCAGTAATGCACGTCTTGTTACAGCTGTTTCCTCAGTGTCGGTCATATGAAGCTCGCCATCTTTTGTAATGAACCGAGATGTTTGGTGCTTCGTGTTAAATCCACCCATCTTAAGAAGTTCCTCAGTATAACCAGGGAAAAGTTGTTCTATTATTTTTTTCCCAAGTGGTAGAACCCGATGAGGGTGAAAGGCTTGAGGTGTCCCCGCTCGATTACTTGGATGAGCAGGTAGTTCATCTCGTTCAATGATGTAAATTTCTTGATAAAAATTTGATAATACTTTTGCAGTAAACATTCCTGCAATTCCAGCGCCGATGACAATTGCTCTGTGTCTTTTCATCATGTTTGTCATGACATGTTCCTCCATTTATAAGTATCACTCACATGTTTATATGGTCATTTCATCATGTATTGATTCGCTTATTATATCAAATCAATCAAATAAATGAAAAATTTTTTGCTTTTTGAATAAATACCGTAAAGGAGAAGGTCTATATTATAGCAACTCATTCTTAAAAGCTTTCTGGAACGTGTGAAGTCATTGAGAAATGAACACCTTTGTCAGTCAAAGAAACGAAAGACTTTGTACAAAAAAACATGTTATGAGAGAAAAGAGAAAAAACGAATCAACTATATGATCCGTTTTTCATAAGATTAGTCCTTTCGCTTTTTATCGAAACGATAATCATAAGTTTCCCCTTTTTCAATATTAAGCGCCTGATTGCCAATCCGTACTGTATCATCATTTGACCATCTAATATGAGGATCTAAATCAGGATAATTCCAATAAATGGTTTTCTTTTTGTGGGTTTTTTGGTTTTCAATTTCTGCTCGTACTGCGTTGTCTTTTAATTTGCCTCCATTATGTTTGTAAGTATTCACAATGTATGCTCCGTCGGGCGAGGAAACGGAGCGAATATATGTGCCGTTTGAAACACCTTGAAGGGAAAAGCATTTCCAATAAATAATGCCAGTGAAGCTAATCAGTAAAATGAAAAGTGTGATCATGGTTTTCTTTTTAATCATGGATTCCTCCGATTCTACCTTGCATTCTCTTATCATATGAAAGTGCAATTAAAAAGATTCATATGGTAAAAAAGTTCCAATTATATGATGGGTCGGATGACTTTTTCAGGAATTAAATACATATTATATTTTAACATGTTCTTATATAAATGAATCAAAAAATGGAAGAAAAACATGGTTTTTAAATAAATCTTTACAAATCAAATTGATATCAAGTAGACTAATGCTCATATGAGAAAAGGAGCGGGTGAAATGGAGCAATTGGTTGATACGTATCGAAATTTTGAAGAGCTTTCCGTTCATGAAGTAGAAGGGATTGATTATCAAATTCTTCATGAATGCAAAAATAATCAGTTGCTCATATTATCACCTCATGCTGGAGGTATTGAGTCCGGTGTAAGTGAGCTGGTGATTGAATTAGCTGAGCTGCATTCTATGTATTTGTTTGAAGGAATAAAGGTAACGGGAAATCATGTGCTACATATTACGAGCACAAATTTTAATGAGCCGACCTGTTTAAGTATGGTGCAATCACACCAATATACGTTTGCTCTTCATGGTTATGGAGAAACAAGTGTTAGACAAACGCTAGTTGGAGGAACAGACCGCCAAAAGGCAGCAGAGACAGCGCGATTGCTTACTGAGAATGGATTCCAAGCACTGCTATTATTGGAGTCTGATCGTTATTCGGGCACACATCCAAACAATATTAATAACAAATGTCTCACCGGTCTAAGTGTACAATTAGAAATTAGCCAAGCACAAAGAAGGGCATTTTTTGATGATTTTAGACGAAGCTACAGACGTAACACACAAAATGACTTATTCTATCGTTATACAGGTGTGTTAAAGCAGATATTTACACTTTATGAATAAGTATCAGCTTCTCGTTCTTCTCTCATTGTCTGATAGACCGCTTCTTTTTCTGCTACTTTATCAGCTGTTTTACACTGCTTGCGTGAAAAATATAAGGCAAGCTTTTGTTGAAATTGAATGCCAATTTTTCGTTGTTCGAATAATGTCAGTCGTTTTTCAGCAAATGCTAGTGTGACATGAAATCTTTGAGCAATATTCTGGACGGCTTGTTGCCGAAGGTACGGGAGTTTCATTTGAAGTAACTGATACGTAGGTACACAAAAATGATACATAAACTGCTTCGCTTGAAATTCCTGTAAATCTCGAAATTGCTTGTTCATTTCAAAATGATTGCCTGTATGTTTTAGTACATGACAAAGCTCATGTGCAAAATCCTCCCATTGTTCCTCTGAAGAAGCATATCTATTCAAGACAATGCTATACACACCTTGATGTTTAATCATCATGCTCCCTGTTTCCTCGTAGTGAATCCAAATGTTTAATTCGGTAGCGATCTTATGCATATTCATATATGCTGGGCCGTCTAATTGAAGTCGTGTGTAAAGCCGCTTGATGTCCTCTTCTAAATGGGTTAAAAATCTAGTCATTTTAAAACCTCCAAGCAAACGTATGTTCTATTTTTATTCTAAAAGAAAAGTCCGAACTGGACTACGTGGTTAAATAAATCAATCTCATAATATGTATATCGGTATATTTTTTACAATTTTAACATAAAAACAGAGTAATTTTGGAATTAGTTCCTGTTTTTTTTAGTCTATTCTGAGAAAACTCGTTTACACGATAAGACGGTTAACAAGCATCTTTAATCTCTCCGTTATCTGAATCTATGTCTTCTTTATTGAAGGAACAGATTGGATCTAGTGCAACAAATTGTATCACAAAAGCAATATTGATACAATTTGTTTCAGTAAATTCCTTGTCTTACACTTGCCACCTATAAGTGAAAATGATAGATACAAAATGTATCGGAAATCGGAAATAGGGGAGTGGAGGACATGGTCCAAATTTATCAAGATTTTATCCCTGTCGGAAATGGAAATAGACCGGGGTATAGAATGACACCAATTTACTTGACCGTTCACAATACGGCGAATACCTCAAAGGGGGCTGATGCTAAGAATCATGCCGCTTATGTTAAGCGCGCAAATACAGCGGTTAGCTGGCATTTTACAGTGGATGACCATGAAATTTTTCAACATTTGCCTTTAAATGAGAATGGTTGGCATGCGGGAGATGGTCATGGGGATGGTAACCGTAAATCGATTGGAATAGAGATTTGCGAAAATGAGGATGGGGACTTCAAACAGGCGGTGAAAAATGCACAGTGGTTGATTCAAAAGTTGATGATAGAGCATAATATTCCGCTTTCAAATGTGGTTACACATCAACATTGGTCTGGGAAAGACTGTCCTCGTAAGTTACTAGCGAGCTGGGCTGAATTTAAAGCGGGTATTGGATCTGATGAAAATCCAGGGACAGTAGTGACTTATGTGGTGAAAAAAGGCGATACATTGACAAGTATAGCTAAAGCTTATAACGTGACGGTTAGCGACTTGCAAAAATGGAACAATATTACCAATCAAGATTTCATTCAAGTAGGACAAGTGTTGAAAATTTACCAAAATATAAAAGAAACCATCCTTTTACCAGACGGCATCTTGAAGGTAACGAACCCTTTGACAAAAGGGGACCATGTACGTATGGTACAAAAAGCACTCGTTGCTGTTTATTTCTATCCAGATAAAGCAGCTGAAAATTTTGGAGTAGACGGGGTTTACGGAGAAAAAACGGCGAATGCTGTCTCACGTTTTCAGCTAATGAATGGACTTGTCAGTGATGGTATTTATGGTCCGCAAACGAAGGTAAAGCTTTTAGAACAGTTAAATAAGTGAGTTTTTTTGTTTATATTGTTTCATGACTTGCTCGCTTTTTTCATTCATTTTAAGAAAATAGGGGGAAAACTGAAACGCAGCAAAGTTCACATATTTTATTTTTTTGATTTTCTTTTTCACGTCATCACCCTAATTTTTTTTGCAACATGTTGTGATATGATATGCAGTCATATGAAAAAATGGAATAAGGACGCGGATTCGTTCCGCGTCCTTTAGTGTGATCATGCTTTTTTATTTTTATACACATCTATTAGCTGTTCATTTTTTTTGAAGAGACGTTCTGTATGTGGACTTACTTTATAATCTGCCATGCTAATGTGTGTTTGTTTCTTTAAAATTTTAAATGGATTTTTACGTGAGCTATTATTTTTATCTCCTTGGAGTGCGTGCTCCATCTCATTCACCTTCCTCTTCGTCAGGCAAGATTAGGTCATAAATACTAGTTAATGAAGTGATCAGCAGGTAGTCAAACTCTGTGACAATGTCATCTGATGTGAGTTTAATGACAAAGTGTACATCTGAAACTGAAAAAGGAATGAGGACAAGCTTGCCAAAATCATCATAAAACACTTCTTGCCGTTCAAGTTTTGCCTGAATAGAAAATGGTTGTTCAAGTGTCCGGAGCAGGTCGTCTTTTTGTTCCTGAGTTCCGTATTGACAAAGCACAGCCTGAATGTTCATCTTCTCAGCAAATGTACGGATTAACCTCTCAATGCCTTCTACATAAGCTTCTATACTTCCATAATATACATGAATCGGTTCATTTTTCAATAGGTACTGATACGTTTTTAATTTATTTAGGTAGGAATGTAATAAATCGTTGTTTTCTTCAAGAAGTTCATGTGTATCGGTTTCTAATTCGTGGTGACCAAGCTTTTTAATATAAGAACTAAGAAAAATAAAGGCATCGGTCAGTGCAAAAAAGATGGCGATAATCAAGTAATGCATCCAGTCTGTAAAAATAGATTCTGGATACTGAGTCCAATAAACGACGGCACCTACTACATAAATCAGATACCACGTTTTGCGAATCGCAAACATCTTTTCTTTCACCTTTTGCTCAAAACGCCAAACGGCATAAACATATACAGCAAGTGCAAATAATAAAAACCAGACGGTGAATTGAAAAAATAATAGCATGAACGCTCTCTCCCATAGACAAGTGAATAACTCTTTACTTCTATGGATATGTTTGGAAACCCTGCTGCATGAAAAAAACTGCCTGAGCGAATCAGGCAGTTTGGATTAAAGAAATGTATTTAAAACGAGGTAGATAAGAGCACCTAGCGTCCCAGAAATCGGTAACGTGATAACCCATGTCACTAACATACGTTTTGCTGTTCCCCAGTTAACACCTTTTACTCTATGAGCTGAACCTACTCCAAGGATAGAAGAAGAGATCACGTGAGTTGTACTAACTGGTAGGTGAATAAACGTGGCACCGAAAATAATTGCAGCACCTGTTAAGTCGGCAGAAACCCCATTTACCGGGCGGATTTTCATAATTTTTCCACCGACAGTTTTGATGATTTTCCAACCACCAACAGATGTTCCAAGTCCCATCGCTAATGCACAAGAGAATTGTACCCAAAATGGAATATCATCTGTTGTGTGCAAGTTCCCTGCGATGAGTGCCATCGTAATAATCCCCATGGCTTTTTGAGCATCGTTTGTACCATGAGTATATGATTGTAGAGCCGCTGTCAAAATTTGAACACGGCGGAACTGTTTGTTCGTTTTTGCGAGATTGTTGTCTCTGAAAATAATTTTAATAATCGTATATACAATATAACCGACAACAAATGCAAGGACAGGTGAAATCAATAGTGCTTGAATGATTTTAATGAACCCCGAATAGTTCAAAGCGCCAAACCCGGCAGATGCAACTACTGATCCAGCAATAGAACCAATCAATGCATGGGATGAACTGCTCGGAATCCCGTAATACCAAGTAAGCAAGTTCCAAAAAATTGCTGCGAGAAGCGCCGCTAAAATGACGACAGAACCATTTTGAAGTGTAAAGGGATCAGCAATGTCTTTTGTAATTGATTTTGCCACACCCGTGAATGTCATCGCCCCTACAAAGTTCATAAGGGCAGCCATAATGATGGCATGTCTTGGTTTCAACGCTTTTGTTGAAACTGATGTCGCAATTGCATTTGCTGTATCGTGAAATCCGTTAATGAAATCAAAAGCCAGTGCACAAACTACAATGAGTATGGTAAGGATAACTAATGTGTCCATTTTATACTAACCCCGTTACGCATTCTTCATAATAATTGTTTCTAAATTGTTGGCAACACTTTGACAGGAATCAGCGATTTCTTCAAGTGTTTCATAAATTTCTTTGTATTGAATGACCTTGATCGGATCTGTTTCTTTGGCGAACAAGTTTTTAAGTGATTTACGGTGAAGATTATCACAGTTATGCTCAATTTCCTTAATCTTAATTGCGTGCGGATGAATATCTTTTAAGCGATTATCAGCAAGTAATTCAATTGTTGTTAAAATTTCTTTTGCACATTCTCTGATATAATGACTGAATTTATCAATATGTTCATCAGAAGTTGTAATGGAGTAGATCTCCATTGTTGCTGAAAATTGTTCGATCCCATCTAAAACATCATCAAGACTATTCGTCAGTTGAAGAATGTCCTCGCGTTCAATCGGTGTAATAAAGGCTTTGTTCAGCTCTTTAATCATTGTATGAACATGATTGTCACCTTTTGTCTCATATTCCTTCAATGTGTCAGAAAATTCTTTTAGAGTGGTTTGATTTGTTACTTTATAGCTAACAAAATACTCAGCAGTTTCATCTAAATTTTTAGCAATTTCCATTAATAATACGGAAAACTTGTCTTTTTTTCTTTTTAACATGTAAAAACCCTCCATTGTATAAATGAGACAATGCACACATCAAATAATTATATATTCTTTTGTCGAAAAAAAACAGGTGTAGTCGAAAAAAATTCTTCAATTTTCACGATATCTCATATTCCAATCTTATTTTGACCTAAAGACAAAATATAAAACACCTTTTTCAAAAAGGCATAGAAAACATAAAAAAAGAGGAGTAATCCTACTCCACTACGTCTTCGGAAAGTGAGTGAACTAATTGAAAGCGCTCACAAACGACCAACATATTTTCCTGAAATTCTCGGTGAAATTCTTTTAATGCTTTAGTAAAAAAGTTTATATGTTCTCTTCGCCAATATTCATATGATAAATCTCCTTCACCTTCAGCACGTGCAAAGGATTCAGGGACTTCGTTCATCGGCACAATGTCAATATGTGTCGTTTGGATGATGGCTTTAGGTTCATCCTTACTATTCAGAATGATACTATAATCGCCTACCTGTGGAAGCGGTTCTTTCTCTATTTCATAAAAAACATGGCCAGAACATGTCGCTGTTTTAATTCCCATTTGGACAAGGTGAAGCAAGTGATCTGGATTTGCTCCAAATTGCCAGGCAGTCACCTGATTTGGTGCTTTCTTTTCTCCCCAAAAAGCCTGCCAATATGCTCTGCTTTTTTCATTCATGTCGCACGTCCTCCTATTCATTCTTTCATTATACCTTTAAAAAGAAATTAAGGGAATGACGTGACTTTAATCCTCATTTAAGAATGAGTCATATGAACCCAAAAAGGTATTTTTGGTAGTGATAAATAGGATGATAGGATTAAAAAATTTGAAATTTTTGAATAATCTATTGATATCTGGTTAGGAAGTAAGTAAGGTGAAAGTAAGAATATGGAAGGGGTGTTGTTGATGAAACGCATTTCTCTAGCTGTTTTGATCACATGTCTGTTTGTTTCCTCTTTTTTCTTACCAATCAGTCAAACAAAAGCGAAAGAAAGTACAGGTAACAAAGTCTCTGTTGGTAGAGATGGAATGGTCGCTACTGCTCATCCATTAGCGTCTGACATTGGGGCTGAAGTATTAAAAAAGGGCGGAAATGCAATTGATGCCGCTGTAGCCATTCAATATGCACTGAATGTGACAGAACCGATGATGTCTGGAATCGGTGGGGGCGGTTTTATGATGGTCTATGATGGTAAGACAAAAGAGACATCTATCATCAATAGTAGAGAACGAGCACCGCTTGGGGCAACGCCTGATATGTTCTTAACAGATGCGGGAAAGGTCATTCCATTTGCAGAAAGGTCGACTCATGGAAATGCAGTTGGTGTACCTGGAACGGTCAAAGGTCTTGAGGCTGCTTTAGACAAATGGGGTACACGTTCCATGAAGGAACTGATCAAACCTTCCATTAAGCTAGCGAAAGAAGGTTTTCCGATTGATTCAGTTCTTGCCGAAGCGATTGATGATCATCAGGATAAACTGAAAAGAACTGCTGCCGCTTCTATTTTCCTTCCAGACGATAAACCACTACTAGAGGGAGAACTTCTCGTTCAGCCAGATCTTGCAAAAATGTTTAAGTTAATTGCTGAAAAAGGTAGCAAGGCATTTTATGAAGGAAAGGTAGCAAAAGCACTTGCGGATACTGTACAAGATTTTGGTGGTTCCATGACTAGCCAAGACATAAAGAACTACGAAGTGACGACTGACAAGCCGATCTGGGGCGATTATAAAGGATATCAACTTGCAAGTATGCCTCCTCCTAGCTCTGGCGGTGTATTCATGCTTCAAATACTCAAAACGCTTGACCACTTTAATCTATCACAATACGATGCCAAATCATTCGAGAAATATCATTTACTCGCAGAAACGATGCATCTCTCCTATGCAGATAGAGCCGCATATGCCGGCGACCCCGAATTTGTAGATGTTCCACTTAAAGGCCTATTAAATGAAGATTACATTTCTGAAAGAGCCTCACTCATTCAATTAGATCGAGTAAATCGAAACCCTCAAGCAGGTGATCCATGGCAATATGAGGATGAAAATAATCAATCACCTATTGTCCCACAGCGAGACGATAAAACCATTGGCGAAACGACCCATTTTACAGTAGCAGACCAATGGGGCAATGTTGTCTCATATACCACAACCATTGAGCAGTTATTTGGCACAGGGATTCTTGTACCTGAATACGGATTCTTCTTAAATAATGAATTGACGGATTTTGATGCGATTCCTGGTGGTGCTAATGAAGTACAGCCGAATAAACGTCCACTATCAAGTATGACTCCGACCATTATTTTTAAAGATGATAAACCAATTATGACAGTTGGTTCTCCTGGTGGGACAACAATTATTGCTTCTGTTTTCCAAACCATTTTAAATTTATTTGAATATGAAATGGAACTTCAGGATGCAGTTGAGGAGCCGAGAATATACACGAATAGTCTGACTTCCTACCGATATGAGGTAGGTGTACCGCTCGATGTAAGAACAAAATTAAATGATCTTGGTCATCAATTTGGCGCCTCACCAATTAACATTGGGAATGTTCAAGCGCTGCTCATTGATCGAGAAACAGGAACTTTTACTGGTGTGGCTGACTCAACTAGAAACGGAACCGCTGTCGGTATAAATTTAAAAGTGTCAGCGAACTAAAGAAAATTTCCCGGGAAAGAAGCGCTCAATTCAGGGCGCTTCTTTTACATTTAAACAGGCTCGCCTTAACAAGCTTTCGATCTAGAGTATAGTTCTTTCAATAGAAAGAAAAGAAGTGGAATTTTTTAAAACATAGTTGACACCTAAGAATACTTTGAAATATTATAGAGGCTATCATCAATCATATGTAGCTGATCGGACAACCGATGGCTCTTGGCACGGAAGTACACATTTCATCTGTACTCTGCCTTTACCTGCGGAGAATGTTTTTTGTTTGAAAAAGCTGCACACTACATGTTGTGAGAAAGGGGAGCGGGGAGATAATCATGAAAAAATGGAAATGGGCAATGGTGGCATCGGCCATATCAACGATTGTCTTAACGGGAGTGGCATGCTCAAATGCGAATAATACGTCAAGTGAAAAGGGTAAGGTTGAATTATTAAACGTTTCTTACGATCCAACACGTGAACTTTATCAAGAATATAACAAGAAATTTCAACAATATTGGAAAGGTAAAACAGGAGAAGATGTGACGATTAAACAATCTCATGGAGGATCAGGAAAGCAAGGGCGTTCCATTATTGATGGTTTAGAAGCAGATGTTGCCACGCTTGCACTTGGCTATGATATTGATGCGATTGCTGATAGTGGACTCTTGGCGAAAGAGTGGCAAAAAGAATTCCCAGATCAATCAACACCATATACATCGACAATTGTTTTTCTTGTGAAAAAAGGAAATCCGAAGAACATACAGGATTGGGATGATTTGTTGAAATCAGATGTATCCATTATTACGCCAAATCCAAAAACGTCTGGTGGTGCGAGATGGAATTATCTTGCGGCATGGGCATATGCAGATAAAAAATATCACGGTAATGAAGAAAGAACAAAACATTTTGTGAAAAAGCTTTATGAAAATGTAGAGGTCCTTGATTCTGGTGCACGTGGTGCAACGACAACATTTGTAGAACGTGGTATAGGGGATGTTCTAATTGCTTGGGAAAATGAAGCATACTTAACATTGAATGAATTAGGTAAAGACAAATTTGAGATTGTATCTCCTTCCATTAGTATTTTAGCAGAGCCGCCAGTAGCAGTTGTTGACCAAAATACGAAACGGAAGGGGACAGAGAAGGTCGCAAAAGCATATTTAGACTATCTGTATTCTGAAAAAGGACAGGAAATTGCTGCTGAAAACTACTATAGACCAAGAAACAAGGAAGTGCTGAACAAATACAAAGACCAATTCGAGGATATTGATATGGTCACAATAGATGATCCCTTTGGCGGCTGGCGTAAAGCACAAAAAAGATTTTTTGATGACGGTGGTTTATTTGATCAAATTTACAGTGGTCAAAAATAGGAGGCAAGAACATGAAGAAAGGACATGTAGCTGCCAATAAGAAAACACGATTTATTCCAGGTTTTGGTATGAGTCTAGGGATCACACTTGTTTATTTAAGTGCGATTGTCATCATTCCATTATCGATGGTATTCATATGGACGGCTTCCCTTGGCGGAGAGGGGATATGGAATGTCTTTTCAGATCCAAGAGTAGTCAAATCATTACAACTGACCATTAGTACTTCCTTTTTTGCCGCTATAACGAATGTGGTGTTTGGTGTTTTAATTGCATGGGTGCTGGTCCGATATGCTTTTCCTGGTCAAAGGGTTGTAGATGCGCTCATTGATCTACCTTTTGCATTGCCAACAGCTGTTGCGGGGATTGCATTAACAACGTTGTATTCACCAAATGGTTGGATTGGTCAATTTCTTTATTTTAAAGTGGCATATACACCAATCGGTATTGTGCTAGCCCTTGTTTTTATTGGTATCCCGTTTGTTATTAGAACTGTACAGCCAGTGATTGAAGGTCTTGAGCGAGAGGTGGAGGAGGCATCGGCTGTTTTAGGCGCAACAAGAGGGCAAACGTTCTTTAAGGTGCTTTTGCCCACCTTGTTTCCAGCAACGATGACAGGTTTTTCACTTGCCTTTGCTAGGTCTCTTGGGGAATACGGATCTGTTGTGTTTATTGCTGGGAATATTCCTTTTAAAACGGAGATTACGCCACTCATTATCATGACAAAACTGGAGCAATATGATTATAAAGGAGCGTCAGCAGTTGCTTGCATGATGCTGCTGCTCTCGTTTTTAATCTTATTGATCATCCATTTGTTTCAGTGGTATGTTCAGCAAAAGAAGCGTTCTAGAGAGGGGTGAGATCAATGTCTGGTATCATCAGAGAATCATATAACGAGAGGGAAGCAGTCTTTGAAAGTCCGGTTACAGAGTCAAAGAGTGTAAAAGTCATACTCGTTACCATCGTTTATTTGTTTTTGACTTTCTTTTTACTTATTCCATTGATTGCGGTGTTTGCTAAAGCTTTTGAAAAAGGGCTATATTCGTATTTTCAAGCGATTGCACAGCCTGACACCTTGTCAGCAATTAAACTAACCTTACTGATCCTGATGATCACAATCCCTGTTAATGCGATATTTGGTATGAGTGCGGCATGGTTGATCACAAAGTTCGAATTTCGTGGAAAAAGTCTATTGACGACATTGATTGATATTCCCTTTGCCGTATCACCTGTAATTGCCGGATTGGTCTTTGTCTTATTATTTGGCTCAACAGGTCTTTTCGGATCGTGGTTGATGGCGCATGGGTTTAAGATCATCTATTCCTTGCCAGGGATGGTGCTGGCAACATTATTTGTGACGTTTCCCTTTATCGTAAGAGAACTTATTCCGTTTATGCAAAATGAGGGAACTCATGAGGAAGAAGCATCTCTTACCCTTGGGGCAAGCGGTTGGAAAACATTTTTTCTTGTGACGCTTCCGAACATCAAGTGGGCACTCTTTTATGGGATCATTTTAGCGGGAGCCAGAACTATAGGAGAATTTGGTGCGGTATCTGTTGTGTCAGGACACATTCGTGGAGTGACAAACACGATGCCACTTCACATAGAAATTTTATATAACGAGTATCAATTTCAAGCTGCTTTTGCTGTTGCATCACTCATGGCGTTTGTTGCTGTCATCACATTGATTTTAAAGGCAGTCATACAGCGCTTTGATAAGCGGCTTGGCACACGGAATGGCTGAAAGGAGGAATGAACTTGGGTATTACAGCAAAAAACATTTCGAAGCGTTTTGGTCAAACGAACGTATTAGATCATGTTGACTTGACAATAAGAAATGGAGAACTCATTTCCTTGCTTGGTCCTTCTGGGTCTGGGAAAACCACCTTGCTTCGCATAATTGCAGGACTTGAGTATGCCAATGAGGGTCGTATATTGTTTGAAGACAAGGATTACACGGACATTCCAGTTAGGAAGCGCCAAATCGGTTTTGTGTTTCAACAATATGCACTCTTTCAGAATATGACGGTGTTCGATAATATTGCCTATGGACTCAAAGTAAAACCAAGAACCGAAAGACCTTCAAAACAGGAGATAGAGACACGAGTTCATGAGTTACTTGAAGTCATACAACTTGAAAATTATAAAGATCGTTATCCAGAGCAGTTATCAGGTGGCCAAAAACAGCGTGTGGCTTTAGCACGAGCACTTGCAGTGAAGCCGAAGGCACTTTTACTTGATGAACCTTTTGGTGCTTTAGATGCTAAAGTAAGAAAGGAATTGCGCCATTGGCTTAGAAAAATTCATCAAGAGTTTCAAATGACGACAATCTTTGTGACACATGACCAAGATGAAGCTTTTGAGATTTCGGACCGAGTCGTTGTGATGAATGAAGGGAAAATTGAGAAAATCGGGACAAAACAAGAAATGTATGAGGAAAAAGACAACCACTTTATTTCTGAATTTTTAGAAATGGGTAGTGGTATTTAACAAAGATGAAATGGACTTCTCATGTAGCCTATGGCTACATCTTTTTTATTTAAAAAAGTTTACTAGGGATATTGACTTATAATTTCGAATATTATAATATCATTACAAAGGTAACAGTGTTGAACATTTTTAACAACATCCTTTTGAAAGCGCTTCGAAAAAGGAGGAGATTATGAGATTCTTTGCTTTTTTTGACATCTGTTCTGAATTATATCTAATGAAAGGGGTGGTTATTTGAACGATTTGTTTGAATTAGATGAGAAGCTTGTTGCACTACAGCTTGAGAAATCTTCAAGTGAGGAGGTGACAACGTACGTAGCAGATCAATTGAAGTTAAATGGATACATTAAGTCATCTTTTTTACCAGCAGTGCTGGAAAGGGAAAAAACATATCCAACTGGTTTACCACTCGCTTCATTTGGGGTTGCCATTCCGCACACTGACCCAGAGCATGTGAATCAACCAGCGATTGGTGTTGCGACATTAAAAGAGCCAGTGATATTTCGCATGATGGGTAATCCAAATGAAATGGTTCAAGCAAAGGTTGTTTTTGTACTAGCGATCTCTGAGCCTGATAAACAGCTTGTGATGCTAGAGAGATTGATGCAGCTCTTTAGAAAAGAAGAGGTTATGCTCCAATTAGCCAATATGACTTCTCCATCCGAAGCAGCAAATTTAATAAATCGTGAATTGAAATAATATGATTATCCAATCAATGTAAGCGTTTTACTTTTGGGAAATTAGGAGGTGGATCTATGATCAAGCAAGCAGTTGATTTTATATTAGACCTTGGACCAACGATTATGCTACCGATCATTATGACGCTTTTCGGAATGATTTTACGACAGGGTTTTAAAAAATCGTTTCGTGCGGGTATAACGATCGGTATCGGATTTGTCGGAGTCAATCTCGTCATTAACTTACTTGTTAGTGGGCTTGGACCTGCTGCACAAGCAATGGTGAACTCCCTTGGATTAAAGCTAGATATTTTGGATGTTGGCTGGCCAATTGGTGCTGCTATTTCCTTTGGTACACCTGTTGCTCCATTGATGATTCCTCTTGTCCTTTTACTAAATGTCATCTTGCTCTCAGTTAACTTTACGAAAACGTTAAACGTGGATATTTGGAATTTCTGGCATTTGATTTTTGCTGCCTCAGTTACTTACTATGCTTACAATAATATGTTTTTAGCACTTGCTGTTGGACTGATTGTCTCTGCGATTACACTCAAACTGGCAGACTGGACAGCACCAACGATTGAACACCACTTTGGTTTAAAAGGGGTGTCAATGGCACACGCTGAAACTGTTAACTTTGCACCAATCATGTACGCATCAAACAGAGTAATTGACAAAATTCCTGGTCTGAACAAAATTCATGCAGATCCTGAGACATTGAAAAAGCGTTTTGGTATCTTTGGTGAACCACTAATGATGGGCTTGATTCTTGGTATCATTATTGGATTACTTGGTGGTTACGATGCAAAAGGTGTCATGACACTTGGGATTCAAATGGCAGCAGTTCTTATATTGATGCCAAGAATGGTTGCCCTATTAATGGAGGGACTCATTCCTATTTCGGAGGGAGCACGCTCTTTTATTCAAAAGCGTTTCCCAGGAAAAGAAGTTTATATTGGACTTGATACAGCAATCGTCATCGGTCACCCAGCAAATATGGCTGTTGCTTTACTGATGGTGCCGATCACCATTTTGTTAGCAGTGGTTCTTCCTTATAATGGTATGCTGCCATTTGCTGATCTATCTGTTCTTCCGTTCACTGTCGTCTGGGCAGTAGCTGCTGCGCGTGGAAATATTATTCGTGGACTTATCAACAGTGTTTTTACATTAATGATCGTGTTCTTTATTGCGACAAACCTTGCACCGCTTGCAACGACTATGGGGAAAGCAGTTGGATTTGACTTCCCAGAGGGCGCTACGATGATTTCTGGAATTGACCTTGGTTCCCATGTGATTCCTTGGATTATTGTAAGACTGCTTGATCCTAGCAATCCTTATTTTATCGCAGCAATTGCCTGTGCAGTTCTATACGGCCTTCTTTGGTACTGGGTGCGAAACGATATTAAAAAGCAATATGCAAAAGAGATGGGTCTAGATCAGAAAAACCAATCATAATTGACGGAGGGGATTAGAATGGCGAAAAAAATTTTAGTATCATGCGGAACGGCTGTTGCAACATCAACTGTAGTGGCCAAAAAAGTAGAAGAAACATTAAAAGAAATGGGATACGATGTTGTGGTTGAGCAATGTAAGGCTTCAGAAGTTCCTCGAAAAGCAGAAGGTGCGGACTTAATTGTAACAACAACACCTGTGAGTGATACTGGTGGAACACCTGTTATACAAACGTTATCCTTTTTAACTGGTTTTGGTATTGAGGAAGATATAGAAAAAATTATTCAACATATTAGTTGAACTTGTACATCTGAGGGAGCTAGATCATTTGCTCCTTCAGATGTCAGAAAAGGAGGGATATCATGCAGCAACATGCTTATAGCCGAACTTCTGCCATGTTCTCAATTTTTCTTCCAGCCTGTTTGATTTTTATATTCTTTTTTTGGTCGATTTATATGTTACTCACTGCTGGTCCGCAGCCTATAGCAGTGTTAGGGGTTTATACATTGCCAATTCTAATCCTATCCAGCATATCTGGTCTTAATCAACCGACTTCTATCACCATCACTCAGCATGAGTTGAAAATTGGTGCCTTTGGTAGAGAACATAATTACGCACTAAAGGATATAAAAGGGAAATTGTTTCTTAAAGCATATCCTCATATCGGAAAACTATATGTCAGAGTAGGACCTACTCGTATTTTTGGCGGAAGGTATTGGATTTCGAGTGAAATGAGTGATTACAAAGTGCTTGTTCAAACACTTTATGAATTGGCTTTAGGTGATGAAAAGGAGGCTGACGCTTAGTGAAAGCAGCCGTATATTATACGCCGGAAGATATTCGTTATGAAGAGCGCACTGTTCCGCAGATTGGCGAGGAGGAAGTGCTCCTTCGCCTGCGTGCATGTGGATTATGTGGAACTGATATTTATAAAGCGACACACCAAACCGTTCCATCTGGCACTGTATTAGGGCATGAAATATCTGGGGATATTGTAGAAGTAGGCGACAAGGTAACTGGCTTTCAAAAAGGGGACCGCGTTTATGTTGCTCACCATGTTCCTTGCTTTACATGTGACTTTTGTCAAAGGGGATTTTACACAATGTGTTCGCAGTTCTCAGCGACAAATGTAGAGCCTGGCGGTTTTTCAGAATACATTCGCGTTCCCGCACTTCATGTGAAGCATACGATGGGCAAACTTCCAAATGATGTGTCCTATGAGCAGGGAGCGATGGTTGAACCAGTTGCTTGTTGTCTTCATGGTTTTGAAAGAGCCCCTGTACACCCAGGGGATGTGGTTCTCATTATGGGAGCAGGTCAAATCGGCTGTATTCAGCTACAGCTTGCCAAACATTATTTAGCTAAAAAAGTGATGATAACGGACGTGAATGAAAATCGGTTATTAAAAGCGAAAGAATTAGGAGCAGATGCTGTCTTAAATCCATCTTCTGAGCAAATCGTCAGCAGAGTATTAGATGAAACAAATGGAAAGGGAGCGGACCTGGTCATTATTTCTGTTGGGAGTAGCGCTCTGTTAAAAGAAGCATTTCAAGTAGTTTCTAGAGGTGGAACAATTTTAGTCTTTGCGCACTTCCCGAAGGGAGATGTGCCGATTCCAGCGGATCGCTTTTTCAATGATGAAGTAAAAGTCGTTGGCGCTTATTCTTCACATCCTTATCATTATGAAGAAGCGCTTCAATTATTAAAACAAGAAGTTGTGAATACGGAGCAAATGGTAACACATCGCTTTCCTTTAAGTAAACTTCTTGGGGCAATTGAGTGTGCTAAGCATCCGAAGGGTCAGAGTGTAAAAATCATGATGTCCCCTGATGAGTAACGGGTGAGTGTGTATGTAGAAAAGAGAAAGAGAAGTTCTTTACAGAAAAAGGGCTTTGCCTTTCTCTTTTTTTCGTTCTATATGAAACCGCTTAAAAAATGTTGTGAAATGCTTGACTTCAAAAGGAGATAAACGTATGATTATTACAAATGTAACTATTGAGAACAAATGTAAAGGGGAGAAAAAAGATGCAAAAACAATTAACTCTGCCTGGACAGATTAGTCATGAGAAGTTGTCAGAACTATACAAACAAATGTGGTTAGTTAGATATTTTGATGAAAAAGTAGATCAGTTTTTTGCAAAAGGATTGATTCATGGTACAACACACCTTTGTGTTGGACAGGAAGCAACAGCAGTCGGTTCAATTGCAGTATTAAAGGAAGAAGATAAGATTATCAGTACCCACCGTGGTCATGGACATTGTATTGCTAAAGGAGCCGAGGTCAATAAAATGATGGCCGAGCTATTCGGTCGTGAAACCGGATATTGTAAAGGGAAGGGTGGATCAATGCACATTGCCGACTTAGAAAAAGGAAATCTAGGAGCTAACGGAATTGTTGGAGGCGGTATCCCGCTTGCAACTGGTGCCGCTCTTACTTCTAAGATGAAAAAAGAAGGCTACGTTGTTCTTTGCTTCTTCGGAGACGGTGCTACAAATGAAGGTAGTTTTCATGAGGCAATCAACCTTGCATCCATTTGGGATTTACCAGTTGTGTTTATTTGTGAAAATAACCAATACGGAATGTCTGGATCAGTCAAAGAAATGATGAAGATTGAACATATTGCTGAGAGAGCGCAAAGCTACGGAATTCCTGGTAAAACAGTTGATGGGAATGACATGATCGACATTATGAATACTGTAGATGAAGCAGTTGTACGGGCGAGAGCTGGAGAAGGTCCTTCATTAATTGAAATGAAAACGTATCGCTGGAAAGGGCACTCAAAGAGTGATGCGAAAAAATATCGTACACGTGAAGAAGAAACTGAGTGGAGACAAAGAGATTGCATAAAACGTTTTAAAGCTTTGTTGATCGATATGAACGTTTTAACAGAAGATGAGGCAAATCAGCTTCAAGAAGAGGCAAAGAAAGAAATTGAAGATTCCGTTGAATTTGCAAAAAACAGTAAAGAACCATCAATTGATACGTTATTAGAGGATGTATACGCCTAATTCGGGAGGGAATTCACGTGACAAAAACAACGACTAGAGAAATTTCTTATTTAGAAGCGGTAAGAGAAGCAATGAGTCAAGAAATGCGTGCAAATCAGGATGTGTTTATTTTAGGCGAAGACATTGGTGTGTATGGAGGAGCGTTTGGTGTCACTCGTGGGATGATTGAAGAGTTTGGACCAGAACGAGTTCGGAATACACCGATTTCTGAAGCGGCAATTGCTGGTGGAGCTGTTGGAGCAGCTCTTACGGGAATGCGCCCAATCCTAGAGTTACAGTTCTCTGATTTTATCACAATCGCAATGGATCAGCTTGTGAACCAAGCGGCAAAAACGCGTTACATGTTTGGTGGAAAAGGAAAGGTGCCATTAGTCGTAAGAACACCTGCTGGATCTGGTACAGGAGCGGCTGCTCAGCATTCCCAAAGTCTTGAAGCATGGATGGCTCATATTCCAGGATTGAAAGTCGTTCAACCTTCAACTGCTTATGATGCGAAAGGGCTTTTAAAAGCTGCAATAGATGATGACAACCCCGTCATTTTTTATGAGCACAAGCTTCTTTATAAAACATCTGGTGAAGTACCTGAAGAGTCTTACTCTATCCCTCTTGGAAAAGCAGATGTGAAGCGAAGCGGTAAAGATGTCACGATTGTGGCAACAGCGATCATGGTGCATAAAGCTTTAGAAGCAGCAAAGGAATTAGAGGCAGAAGGAATTGACGTAGAAATTATTGATCCAAGAACGCTAGTCCCACTTGATGAGGAAACAATTGTGGAATCGGTGAAAAAGACAGGAAAACTCATTGTTGTCCATGAGGCTGTCAAACGTGGAGGCTATGGCGGAGAGATTGCTAGTATGATTGCTGAGAGCGAAGCCTTTGACTACTTAGATGCACCGATTAAACGACTTGGCGGACTACCAGTGCCAGTCCCTTATAACCCAACACTTGAAAAAGCCGTGATTCCACAAGTGCCGGATATTATTGAAGCAGCAAAAGAGCTCGTACGCTCTTAAATAAAGGGGGGAATACCATGCCAAATGAGATTTTTATGCCGAAGCTAAGTAGTACGATGGAAGTTGGTACCTTACTTCAATGGTTGAAAGAAGAAGGAGATTCGGTTGAAGTTGGTGAGCCTCTTTTTGAAATTATGACAGATAAGATCAATATTGAGGTTGAAGCTTATGATGACGGTATTTTGATTAAAAAGTATTATGAAGCTGACGATGAAATACCGGTAAACGCTGTGATTGGTTACATTGGAGAAGCTGGAGAAAAGGTGCCAGATGTAGCGCCAGCCTCATCTGATGAAACCACAGAGACAGATGCTGAAGCAACTGGAACAGGTAGTGCTGCATTAGAGACTAGCACAGATCAGAGATCAGAGAGTGAGAAAGTTCGTGCAACACCTGCTGCTAGAAAGACAGCAAAGGATCATGAAGTCGTTCTTCAAGAAGTGTCTGGTACTGGACCTAAGGGCAGGGTACAAAAACGAGATGTGCAAGCATTCGTCATCGAAGTCCCAGAAGGTCAGCGTATTTCACCACTTGCTGAAAAAATGGCAAAAAGTGAAGGAATTGATTTAGCAAATGTGACAGGAACGGGCGCGCATGGCAAGATCATGAAGGATGATTTACAAGCATCAGCAGGCAAACAAAAAGTGACGAATCAAGAAGCACCACTGGAAAAACGTAAGCTTGCCGGCATGAGAAAAGTGATCGCAGATCGTATGTCACAAAGTGCATTTACAGCTCCTCACGTGACCTTAACAAGTGAAATTGATATGACAAAAGCAAAAGAGATTCGTGCTCAATTATTACCTTCGATTGAAAAAGAGACCGGATACAGATTGTCATTTACAGAAATCATCATTCATGCAGTAAGTAAAGTGCTTTCACGTCACCCGCACATGAACATGACATTTGAAAAGAATGAGCTTACTTTCCACGAAGCGGTTCATATTGGCTTGGCAGTCGCCGTTCCAGATGGACTGATGGTACCAGTAATCCCTCATGCTAATAAAAAAGGCTTGAAACAACTGACTGTAGAAGCAAAAGAGATCGGGAAAAATGCACGTGAACAAAAACTATTACCAGATCAGTTGAAGGGCTCAACTTTTACCATTAGTAATTTAGGAATGTATGCCATTGATACTTTTACACCAATTATCAATCAACCAGAGGTGGCCATTTTAGGTGTTGGTAGAATTCAAGAAAAACCAGTTGTTGTAGGTGGAGAGATTCATGTCAGACCGATGATGGGCGTGAGTTTATCCTTTGATCACCGAGCTGTCGATGGTGCGCCAGCAGCTGCATTTTTAACCGATTTAAAAAATGTGCTAGAACAGCCATTTGAATTGCTAATGTAGGAGATGAATAGGCATGACAAAAAACTATGATCTTGCTGTAATCGGTGGGGGGCCAGGCGGATATACCGCTGCGCTCCATGCGGCTGAGCTTGGACAAAAGGTAGCACTGATTGAAGAGAGCTTTTTAGGCGGTACGTGCCTGAATAGAGGCTGTATTCCTTCAAAGACATTATTAAAGCATGCAGAAGTCATTGAATCAATTGAAAAGGCAAAAAGCTGGGGAATTGAAACGGGTGAGCTTGCTTTCTCTTTTGAAAAAATGAAAAAACGAAAAGACGATGTCATCGAGAAGCTAAGGGCTGGCGTTGCTTTTCTACTAAAGCAAGGAAAAATTGATGTGTACGAAGGCAGAGGCACAGCTGTATCGAAACACCGGATAGATATCGTGAAAGCAGATGGTACTGAATCAATCGAAACGAAGCATTTACTCATCGCGACGGGCTCATCACCTGCCATCCCGCCGATTCAAGGTTTAAAGGATGTCAATTTTGATACAAGTGATACCATTTTTGACATCGCTGATATCCCGGCATCTGTTGTCATTATTGGGGGCGGTGTAATCGGACTGGAACTTGCCTGTATATTTAACAGTTTAAAGTCAAAGGTCACGATTATAGAGGCAGCTCCTTCCATTATTCCACAAGAAGATGAAGAAGCATCTAAGCTGCTAGAAAAAGAACTGAAGAAAAAGGGAATTCATATTGCGAAAAAAACAACTGTAACAGAAGTGACAGAAAGTGAAGGTGTAAAAGCGGTTCACGCTTCAGATGATAAAGGAGAAGCTCAGATTTTCACCGCTGAAAGATTGCTAGTTTGCGTAGGACGTAAGCCGAATCTATCAGCTGTGAGTGAACTTGCACTTGAGAAGGACGGACCTTTTATTAAAGTAGATGAACGGATGGAAACCAGCGTAAAAGGTGTATATGCAGTAGGTGATGTTGCAGGTGGATATCAGCTAGCACATGCAGCGATGGCAGAAGCAACAGTTGCAGCAGAAAATGTAAATGGTGGCCATGAAAAAATGAATTCAAAAGTCGTTCCACGTTGTATTTATACATTGCCCGAGGTTGCGAGTGTAGGGATGACTGCAAAAGATGCTGAATCACAAGGACTTTCAGTCAAAACGGAGCGGTTTGACCTTGCAGCAAGCGGTAAAGCATTGGCAGCTGGCGAGACATCAGGCTTTATCAAAATTGTATATGATCAGCAATATGGTGAAATCATTGGGGCAACCATGGTCGGTCCGCATGTGACTGAAATGATTACAGAAGCGTCGTCCTTTATGTATTTGGAAGGTACAGCAGAAGAAATGGCGAAAATGATTCACCCGCACCCGACAATCTCAGAAGGATTTTATGAAGGTGCACTCAATATCGTCAGCAAATTAAGAAAACAACAGGGATAAAAAGGAATGGGAGGAGATGCATGTGCATGTCCAGCTTCATCAGAAAGTGGCACTTGTAACAGGTAGCACCGATGGATTTGGAGAAGACATCTGCTTGGCACTTGGCCGAGCAGGTGCACATGTTTTTGCACACACATTTGATGATCAAGTAAAGGCTGAGGCAATCTGTGATGCTGTGCGGAAAGAAGGCGGAAAGGCAAGTGTGATTGTGAGTCCGTTAACGATGCCGAATGATGCAAATGTAATGGTCAAACAAGTGATTGATACATGTGGTGCACTACACATATTAGTGAATCAAGCAGAAAAAGCAAGTGATGCTAGCCTTGAAGAATTGAGTGATTTGACATGGATAGATGCTGTTGAAGCGACAGTGAATTCAGCCTTCCTTTCATGTCAGGCAGCAGCTAGGCACATGCTAGAACAAAAAGAAGGCTGTGTGATTAACGTGTCCTCATCTGCAAGTGTAACAGGAGATGGTGGGATTGCATACGCAACATCGAAAAGTATGTTGAATGCAATGACGAAAGGGCTGTCGCGTGAGCTTAAAGGACAAGGAATTCGGGTTCTAGGGCTTGCTCCACCGCCTCTTCATCTTCAGAATAATAACAAGCAAATTTTAGGAAGTGTCGCCCATATGACAGTCTTTTTAAGCTCAGCATATGGTGCGTTTACTGACGGAGAAACGATTATGCTTGATGGGGGTGAAAGTGCTGGGTAATTTAAAAAAACCAGTCCTCATTGTTGGCGGCGCTCAAGGGATAGGCAGAGAAATTGCCGAGCGTTTTCTAAGAGATGGTCACTGTGTTGCAGTGGCAGATATTGATGAAAAGGGGCTTTCTTCTTTTAAAGAAAAACACCCGAGTCTTCTCACCTTTCAAGTGGATGTCTCATCATGGGAAAGTGTCAGTCAGATGATCGCGTCTGCAGAGCTCGAATCAGGTGGTATTCATACACTTGTCTATTCTGCGGGAATGACAAGATCCTTACCTTTTTTGGATGTCGATTTCTCTCTTTGGAAAAAAACGCTGGCTGTGAATTTGCACGGTCTTTTTTATTCAATCAAAGCACTGACACCTTATCTGTTTAAACGCAAGGAAGGCAGTATGATCATCATTGGATCAGGCTCTGCGATCACAGGATCAGGGGGCGGAATTCAATATTACGCCTCGAAAGCTGGCGCCTTTGGACTGATGCGATCACTCGTCAAAGAACTTGGAAGACATCAGATTCGTATGAATGTCATCGCTCCACGTGTGATTGAATCTCAAATGCTCGATGTTCTATATCCAACGAAACAGGATAAAGAGAAGCTGATGGATTTGATCCCAATTGGAAGGCTAGGAAAGCCAGAGGATATTTCCGAACTGACGACATTTTTAAGTAGTGATGCAGCTAGCTATATTCATGGGCAGATTCTTTTATTAGACGGCGGGAGAACATATCAGCCGAAATATGAGCATTAAAGGAAAAAGAGCGAAGAAATGATCGCTCTTTTCTTGTTATTTCTATAACAATTGTTCCAATTGGAAACGAATGTTTGGTATACTGGGAATCATAGTATATTAAAAGGATGATGTCACAATGTTGAATTGGGAAGAAAGAAGACAGCTCGTCAAGGTTGCTCATCTATATTATACAGACGGCTGGACACAGCAACAGATTGCGAAAAAGTTAAGTGTTTCTCGACCAGTCATTTCAAAACTTTTGCAAAAAGCGAAAGATGTAGGGATTGTCGAAGTGTATATTAAAGACGAAAGTATCCATACAGTTGAACTGGAACAACAGCTTGAAAAGACTTTTCAATTGACTGATGCGGTCGTTGTGCCAAGTGTAGGTACAATGTCTGAAATGGTCAAGCGAGCTGTCGGTCAAGCAGGCGCTTATTATCTCTCAAAAAATATGAAAGATGCAGATCAAATTGGCATCTCTTGGGGCACAACACTTGCAGAACTAGTGAAGGAATATCCATTTGAACGAAGAAGCAATGTGAAAGTCATTCCTCTTGAAGGTGGGATGGGTAGACAGGCTGTGGATATTCATGCGAACCAGTTGGCGTATGAGCTAGCGAAGAAAATGAATGGTACGTGCTCTTATTTATACGCACCAGCGATTTTGGAAACAGAAGAATTGAAAGAACGACTCATGGCAATGCAGGATATTGAAGCTGTTTTAGAAGAAGGCAAAAATGTCGATATTGCCCTCATTGGAATCGGAAATCCCCACAAAGGCTCTACATTAAAAACGGTTGGCTATTTAAAGGATGAGGATCTATCTGGTCTTCGTCAATCAGGAGCGGTTGGCGATATTGGCTTTAGGTTTTTTGATGGAGAAGGGAATCCGGTTCAAGAAGAGCTGAATCAAAAAGTCATCGGTCTCTCCTTAGATCAGTTAAAAAAAGTCAACAAAGTGATAGCGGTTGTCGAAGGAACTCATAAAGCTGAAAGTACCCTTGGTGCATTAAATGGTGGATTCATCAATGTACTTGTGACAGATGAATTGACAGCGTCGGCCATTTTAAAAGAAGCATCACTGAAATAAAAATTGATTTGCTTGTAGTATAATAAAGGGAGAACAACATCAAACGAGAAAGGAGTTGTGTATCTTGAAGCAGACCGAAATGGAAGCAAATCTTCACTGTACTCGGTGCCAAGAAGAGACCCTCCACACCATCGTTTATGTAAATGACAAAATGAAAAGTGTAGAGTGTACGGAATGTCAGCAAAAGATCAACATTCAAGTAGATGTCATGAAAGAATTTTACAAGGAAGTATATGAAAAAATTTCTACAAAACCAAAGCGAATTACGCAGGAATATAAGGCGAACTTAAATGGATTTATCTCAAGACTGCCGATCAGAGTCCTTAGCAAGCCATACAGGCTGATGAGATATCTCAACGAATCCTATAAAGTCATTAAACAATACAAAAAATAAAGCAGAGCCCCTTTGTTGTGGTCTCTGCTTTTTGATTATGCTTTTTGATTTTGGCTTCGTTTCAAGAAATAGTAAACGGGAAGTCCGGCAATGCCGATGAGCATGGATAATAGACAGCTAAGAAAATCCGTCATCATTGTACTAATTAAAACAAACAGTGAGCCGATAATCGCTAAAATCGGTGTAAAAGGATAGAGAGGTACACTGTAAGTGCGTTCTATTCCTTTGTTTTGCTTTCTTAATTTGAAAACAGCGAAAAACGCCATAACATAGAAAATATAAATCATGAAAATAGAGATTTCAGACAGCTTTTCTGGATTGCTTACAATCATGAAAACAATGGCAATGAAGATTTGGACCGTCACAGCCATCCAAGGTGTCTTAAATGTAGGATGAATACGTGAAATCATATGAGCGAATGGAATTTGATTTCTCTCAGCCATTGCAAAAATGACGCGTGGGAATGATAAGATTTTTCCATTTAAACACCCAAAGATACTAATGATAATGCCGATACTAATTAACTTCCCACCAATTGGACCGAACAGCATAGTAGCAGCAGTGCTTGTCGCATTCTCGCCAAGCTGAACAATTTGATTTGCTGGCAGTACATGAAGCAATGCTAAATTAATAAATAAGTAGCTTGCGGTAACGATGAGAATTCCACCCGCCATTGCTCGCGGTAGCAGTTTTTCAGGATTCTTCATTTCTCCACCGAGTGCTGCGAGTAAAATCCAGCCATCATAAGCAAAAAGAGTCGCAAGGATTGCCGCGCCAAAATTCATCTGAGAAATACTTTCGTTGACCGCGGTGAAAATGTGCTCATTGCCTTTCCAAAGCCCAAACACAATGATGGCGGCAATTGGGACAAGCTTTCCGATTGTCGTCACTGCTTGTACGAACCCACCGTATTTTGTTCCGATAATATTAATGAGACATAAAAAGATCACAGCTATGATACCAATGGCAACAGACCAATGTTGAGAAAACGAAAATAAATTTGCTAATAAAGAACCAAAATATAGGCCAAGTGCTCCAATGATAGCAGGACCATAAATGATAATCTGTACCCAGCCACATAAGTAGCCCCAGAACTCGCCATATACTTCTTCAAGGTATGCATAAAGCCCACCAGTTCTAGGGATTTGTGTGCCGATCTCAGCGACTGTTAAACCACCAGCAAGTGTTAATATCCCTCCTAGGAGCCAAGCAAATAGTGCGATGTCAGAGCTACCTGAATAAGAGAGAACATTGCCTGGTTTCATAAATACACCTGAGCCAATGATCGTTCCGATGACGAGAGAGAGGGCAAAGAATAAGCCGATTTCTTTTTTTAATGCTGGTTGTTCATTGTTCATTTTCACACGCCTCCTGCACCACAATAACACGTTAATTGAATGTATTTTCATCATTGTAATACGATTTTAGGAAAACAAGAATTAAAAAAATTTTCTGATTTTCTTATTTTTCCAATGAAAGTGATCATTTAGTCCATTTTCACATATGATAATCTACTAATAAACGAACATTAAACGTTTTATAGACATTAAACATTAATATAAATGGTGAAAGCCGAACAACCATAGAACGAGCCAGAAAGGTTGACTTTTTTTGAAAAATAACCTATTTTATTCATAAAGATATTATCTTGAATTCGAGATAATCAAAACGGGAGTGATAAACATGAGAATTAATGGAATCCATCATGTGTCTGCACTTACAGCAGATGCGCAAAAGAATCTGAATTTTTATCGTCAAGTGCTCGGCTTAAAATTAGTGAAAAAAACAGTGAATCAGGATGACCCTTCAATGTATCATTTATTTTATGGAGATGAGGTGGCTTCACCTGGTACGGAATTAACCTTTTTTGAAATTCCTATGCTGGCACGCCGTTTGAACGGGACGAACGCAATATCAGCAACAGGACTTATCGTTTCGTCAAGTGACGCGTTAGCTTTTTGGAAAGCGCGTTTTGAAGAGAAAGGTGTAACGAGCGGTGAGCAGACGATCAGAGGTGGAAGACCAACCTTGCGTTTTGAAGATCACGAAGGGCAACAGCTATTTCTTACAGTAGAGGCGCATCATGAAACACAAAGTGAATCACCTCATCATCATGAGATTCCGGCTGAATTTGCAATTAAAGGACTTGGGCCAATTGAATTGACTGTATCTCGCCTAGAGAGGACACATCAAGTGTTAACGGAAATACTTGGTTTTCAGGAAAAAACAAGTGAGAAGATGAAAGGGAATATGTCTCTTTATATATTGGAATCAGGTGATGGAGGAGCGGGAACCGAGGTTCACTTAATTGAACAAGCTGAAGGGCCTAATGAAAGATCTGGCAGAGGAAGCGTTCATCACGTTGCATTTCGAGTAGAGAATGCAGATGAGTTAGCGAAATGGCATCAAAAAATAACAAATGCTGGTTTTACCAATTCAGGAGTAGTGGAACGTTATTACTTCAAAGCTCTCTACTTTAGAGAGCCAAATGGAATCTTATTTGAAATTTCGACAGATGGTCCTGGTTTTACTGTGGATGAAGAAGTAGAGCACCTAGGGAAAACGCTGGCACTCCCGCCGTTTTTAGAGCACAAGCGTGAGGAGATCGAAAAGCGCCTTGTACCGCTTCACTAATTGACAAAAAGAGCAGCTCAGTAAAACTTGAACTGCTCTTTTTTTTATTTATGAAGTGACTTGCTGAGATTTTGTTAATGCCACTGTTTTCGTCATTTCTTTTCCATTCCTTACTAAAGTGATTTTGACAGTTTCACCAATTTTAGCGTTTGTGTAAAGAGCGTTGCGTAATCCACTTCCTGTTTCCACTTTTTTACCATTGATGGCAACAATGATATCTTCTGCTTTTAAGCCTGCTTGAGATGCTGGTGAGCCAGAAGCCACTTCCTTCACATAGACACCTTGATCAAGCTGATTATTAGAAAGCCCGAGTGTATCCTTTTGGTAGGCATCTGGAACTTGTTCAAGATCAAGCATGCTGATTCCAATATAAGGACGTTCAATTTTCCCTTTAGATAATAGTTGTTCAGCAATTGGTTTTACATCATTCATCGGGAGTGCAAAGCCAATTCCTTCAACACCTGTTTCAGAAATTTTCATGCTTGTGATGCCAACCACCTTTCCATCTGTCGTTAAAAGAGGCCCGCCACTATTTCCGGGATTAATGGCTGCGTCTGTTTGAATGACATTGATGCTGCTTTCTCCAGCAGAGGTCGTCATGGATACAGTTCGATCAACGCCACTGACAATCCCTTGTGTGACAGTTCTTGATAAATCTTCACCAAGCGGATTTCCGATGGCAATGACTGTTTCACCAGCACGAAGTGAAGAAGAATCGCCTAGTGAAGCAACCTTTGTAACCTTTGCACTACTGATTTCAACGACAGCCAAGTCAGTAAGAGGATCAGAACCAACAATAGTTCCTTCTATGGTAGAACCGTCATGTAAGGAGACAGTCAGTTTATTTGCTCCCTCGATGACGTGATTATTTGTGATAATATATGCTTTATTTCCTGATTTTTTAAAAATAACACCTGATCCAGTACCGCTTTCTTCTTCTTGACTGCTACTGCTTTGATCCTGGCTGGATTGATCATTTGGTATACTTGAATCGTCAAAATTCGTAGACTGTGATTGCTTTTGATAGTTTGTGATTCCTACAATAGAAGGAGATACGTCTTCTACCATATTCGATATATCTGAAGAAGAAGTCCCAGTTTGAACTGTTGATGTTGTTTTAGTTGTATTTGAGTCAGAGTTACTGGTCGATACGGCTTCTGTTTTGGCAGTCGTGCTGTTCTGCGTGGATTCGCTTGCGCTTTGCGCATAGGGCGTTAAAATATAAACGCCAAGCGCTAGTGTACCGCCGGCAACACCGCTTATAATAGGTTTAAACCAGCCGAAGTTTTTCCGTCTTTTTGGTTGGAGCTTCTCTACAGTTTGTGTAGCAGGTGTTTCGGTTTTTTGTAATTCGCCTGTTTGTTGGTGGTCATCATTGTAGTTGTTTGTCATTAAGATCACTCTCTTTCAAATCAAATTTTAAGTATCTATGTTGAATGAAGATGTCATGTTTGTTTCGCTTGGTGTTATCGTAAAGAAAAAATGTGGGATAAAAATGAAAACATTGTGGGAAATTGTTAAAATGAACAGGAGAATGAATAGAAGACAGAGGAGTTTTGTTGTGAATACAATCGGAATCATAGGTTATGGTAGTATGGCTGATATGATGGTGCAAAAATGGCTTGAAGCCGGCACTTTAGATGCAAAACAGCTGATGATCCATACAAGAAGTGAAAATGAACGATTAGAAAAGCTAAGGAATATCTATCAGGAAGTATCCGTCTGTTCGATAACGGATCTGGTGACAAATTGTGATCTTATTTTTATTTGTGTACCGCCACTGACTGTCCAACAGGTGCTAGGTCAAACGCGTCGTTCAGATAAACGAATTCATTTCGTTTCAATTGCAGCGGCTGTTACATTAGAAAACCTTGAGAAGTGGACGGATCAGCCAGTATCTCGCTATATTCCTACACTTACCTCGGCAGTTGGAACTGGCGTGTCACTTGTGGCTCATGGTGAAGGGGTGCAACGAGAAGAAAAGGAGTCGATGCACCTGTTGCTTTCTGTGTTTAGTATCGTTCGAGAGATGAGTGAGGACAAGTTTGATGCAGCAAGTAACTTAACAAGCTCCTCTCCAGGTTTTATTGCAGCGATTTTTGAGGAGATGTCACAAGCCGCCGCAAGAAACAGCAGTCTTTCACTTGAAGAAGCGTATGAGTTTCTTACATATGCTTTACTTGGAACAGGACAAGTGCTCATTGAAAGAGGAATGACGTTCGCTGAAACCGTTGAAAGGGTCGCAACAAAGGGAGGCATTACCGGTGAAGGTGCAGCAGTCATCCAACAACAAGCCCCAGCGATGTTTGATGAGTTATTCAAGCAAACATTGCGGAAGTATGAACAGTTGAAATCACAAATAAATGATCCACATGAACACCACTAAAGACATAGTTAGTGGTGTTTTATTTGTCAAAAATATCCTCTTTTTTAACCTCTTTTTTCCTATATTACATGAGACTAAACTCCTTATTTTCGCAAATTGTATTGAAAAATCGATCAAGTTCTCATATAATTTCTTAGAAAATTCAGAAAAATAAAAACAAATTTTAAATTTAATTTGAGGGGGATGAGGATGAAGCTCTATTTATCCGTTGATATGGAAGGAATTACTGGTCTTGCTGATCATACATTTGTAGATTCGAGTAAGCACAACTATGAACGTGGCAGAAAAATCATGACTGGGGAAGTAAATGCTTGTGTGGAGGCTATGGTGAAAAACGGGGCGGAAGATATTCTAGTCAATGATAGTCATTCAAAAATGAATAATCTACTCATTGAGGAGCTTCATGAAGAAGCCACACTCATTTCCGGAGATGTTAAACCCTTTTCAATGGTACAGAGCCTTGATCAATCGTACGATGCGGCTGTGTTTTTAGGGTATCATGCGAGAGCATCTATGAGAGGGGTCATGTCGCACAGCATGATATTTGGTGTGAGACATTTTTACATAAATGATCATCCGATTGGTGAGATGGGATTTAATGCGTATGTCGCTGGATATTACGGAGTTCCGGTGATTCTTGTAGCTGGCGATGATCAAGCAGCACTTGAAGCTGAGGGACTCATTGATGGAGTGAAAACGGCTGTTGTAAAGGAGACCATCTCAAGGTCAGCGGTGAAGTGCTTGACTCCCACAAAAGCACAAAAGCGAATTGCGGAAGCAACCGAAAGGGCAATAGCGGATATGGCCAAAATAAAACCTTTAACACCCCCTGATAAACCAATCCTCCGTATTGAATTTGCCAACTATGGACAAGCGGAATGGGCAAATTTGATGCCAGGTACAGAGATCGAAAATGGATCGACCATCGTCAGGTTTGAAGCGAAACATATATTAGAAGCCTATCAAGCGATGCTCGTCATGACGGAGCTTGCCCAACGAACGACATTTAGTTAAATAAGGGGGAGACAAGAGATGACTAGCTTTTTGCTCAAACGCTTCATTGCCATGCTTGCCACCATTTTAACAATCACAACATTAACCTTTATCTTAATGAAGGTCATCCCCGGATCACCTTTCAATGAAGAGAGAAATACAAATGAAACCGTCCAACAAAACCTCGAAAGCTACTATCACTTAGACGAACCACTATTCGTTCAATATATGATCTATTTAAAATCGATTGTGACGTTTGATTTTGGTCCTTCTATCAAAAAACCCTCTGAGAGCGTCAATGACTTGCTTGCCAGAGGATTTCCTGTCTCATTAGAACTTGGTCTTATTTCTATTACGATCGCAGTCCTTTCCGGCATTATTTTAGGGGTGGTCGCTGCTCTTCGCCATAATGGTTTTATAGATTACATCGCCATGACCATTGCTGTCTTCGGTATATCCATTCCAAACTTTATTTTTGCAACCTTACTGATTCAACAATTTGCTGTGAATCTACACATGTTTCCGACTGCTACTTGGACAAGCCCTTTGCATATGGTACTTCCAACCGTTGCTCTTGCAGTTGGCCCAATGGCGATCATTGCGAGGCTGACTAGATCAAGCATGATTGAGGTGCTCACGCAGGATTATATTCGAACCGCAAAGGCGAAGGGACTTGCGCCATTTAAAATTATTGTGAAACACGCATTAAGAAATGCCCTTTTACCAGTCATTACGATTCTTGGCACGCTCGTTGCCAGTATTTTAACTGGGAGCTTTGTCATTGAAAAGATATTTGCCATTCCGGGCATGGGGAAGTACTTTGTCGAAAGTATTAATAATCGGGATTATCCTGTCATTATGGGTACGACCGTTTTTTATAGTCTTATATTAATTGTTTTACTCTTCATTGTTGATGTAGCTTACAGCTTGCTTGATCCACGTATTCAGCTTCATAAAAAAGGAGGGAGGGCATGAGTTTATACGTTCGGCGTGATGAAACAAGCAGATCCTCTCATGTTCCTGATGAATGGTTCGCTCAGAAAGAGAAGAGAAAGCATGAAACACATGTCATCAAAAGACCTTCACTATCTTATTGGGCAGACGCTTGGAGAAGGCTCAAGAAAAATAAATTGGCCATGTTCAGCCTATCTGTATTAATCTTTCTTTTTTTTATGGCTCTTATCGGCCCACTACTTGCGCCGAATAGTGTGACAGCACAGCATTTATCCATGCAAAACTTACCGCCGTCAGCTATGCATTGGTTTGGAACGGATGAGCTTGGACGAGATGTGTTTACACGTACTTGGTATGGGGCGCGTATTTCTCTTTTTGTTGGTGTGATGGCAGCTTTTATCGACTTTGCTATTGGAGTGATTTATGGCGGTGTTGCTGGTTATAAAGGTGGCAAATACGATCATGTGATGATGCGAATCATTGAGGTGTTATATGGTTTGCCTTACTTGCTTGTTGTCATATTACTAATGGTTCTCATGGGACCAGGACTATTAACAATCATCGTTGCTTTAACTGTAACAGGATGGATTGGGATGGCGAGGATTGTAAGGGGACAGGTTCTTCAGCTAAAAGAACAAGAATATGTGTTAGCGTCCAAAACATTTGGAGCAAGCAGTCTGCATATTATTCGCAAGGGTTTGCTGCCAAATACGATGGGACCTATTATCGTCCAAATGACGTTAACTGTACCGACCGCTATTTTTGCCGAAGCCTTCCTTAGCTTTCTCGGACTCGGTATTCAGGCGCCGTTTGCGAGCTGGGGTGTAATGGCAAATGATGCATTGCCGACAATATTGTCAGGCCATTGGTGGCGGCTGTTCTTTCCAGCCTTTTTTATCTCTTTGACCATGTTTTGTTTTAATAATTTAGGGGATGGCTTGCAAGACGCACTTGATCCGAAGATGAGGAGGTAAACACAATGAAGAAAGTTCTTCAAGTCTTAGATTTAACCGTATCCTTTCGTACATATGGAGGGTCTGTACAAGCCGTGCGTGGTGTGAGTTTTGATGTGTATGAAAAAGAGACGCTTGCCATTGTAGGCGAGTCTGGCTGCGGAAAAAGTGTGACATCCCAGAGTATCATGCGCCTATTGCCAAACTACTCTGCGACAATCGATAAAGGAGAAATATGGTTTGAGGAAAGAAACTTACTGACTCTGTCAGAAAAGCAAATGAGGTCTATTCGAGGTGTTGATATCTCTATGATATTTCAAGACCCGATGACAGCATTAAATCCTACTCTTACGATTGGTGACCAGTTAATGGAGGCAGCTAGGCAGCATAAGCGGATGACGAAAAAAGAAGTGGAACAAGCTGCTGTACATATGCTTAACTTAGTCGGTATTCCTCACCCGAAGGAGCGATTAAAGCAGTATCCGCATCAATTCAGTGGTGGAATGCGACAAAGGCTGATGATTGCCATGGCTTTGATATGTGAGCCGAAGGTATTGATTGCAGATGAGCCGACAACAGCACTTGATGTCACCATCCAAGCACAGATTCTCGAGCTATTTAAAGAGATTCAGGAAAAAACAGGTGTCACGATCATTTTAATTACGCACGACTTAGGCGTCGTTGCGCAAGTGGCGGATAGAGTTGCGGTGATGTATGGAGGGAAAATGGCTGAGATTGGGACAAGGCAAGACATTTTCTACAGACCACAGCATCCTTATACAAAGGGGCTTTTACAATCTGTGCCAAGACTTGATATGAAAGATGAGCTTATGCCAATTGAGGGAAGTCCTCCAGATTTATTTTCTCCACCTAAAGGGTGTCCCTATACAGACAGGTGTCCATATGCCATGAATGTCTGCGATCGAATCATGCCTCATGTGACCGAGCGCTCCGCCACACATCTTGTCCATTGTTGGCTTCAAGATGAACGGGCAAATCAAGTCGTCTTTTCATCATAAACAAAGGGGGATTTTATCATGTTGAAAAAAGGTTGGTTATTTGGTGTATTACTAATGTTAGTGTTTCTATTATTTGGCTGTACAGCAAATGAACAGACGGGTAAAGGTTCTTCAAGTAGTTCTGCAAAAGAAAAGGTACTGCGGTTAAATAATGAAAGTGAACCAACATCGTTTGACCCACCCATTGGATTTAATAATGTATCTTGGCAAGGATTAAACAATCTGATGGAGGGGTTAACAAGGCTTAATGACAAGCATGAGCCTTCGGGTGCTATGGCAGAGAAGTGGGATATCTCTGATGATGGGAAAACCTATACATTTCATTTAAGAGACGGGATCAAGTGGTCAAATGGTGATCCTGTGCTTGCCAGTGATTTTGAATATGCTTGGAAACGTCTCCTGAATCCAAAAACAGGATCATCAGCCTCCTTTTTGGCTTATATGATTGAAGGTGGAGAGGATTACAATAGCGGCAAAGGGAAGGAAGCGGATGTTGCAGTCAAAGCGGTCAATGATCAAACACTGGAAGTTCAATTGGTAGCACCGCAAAAATCCTTTTTAAATATTGTAGCAAACCCTGCCTTTTTCCCAGTCAACCAAAAGGTCGTTGAAAAAGATCCGAACTGGGCAAAAAATGCAAAAACGTTTGTTGGGAATGGGCCATTTAAGCTAACGGAGTGGAAGCATGATGAGAGCTTTACGATGGAGAAAAGCGATACGTATTGGGATAGGAAAAATGTCAAGCTCGACAAGGTCACATGGGCGATGGTCAGTGACAGAAACACGGACTATCAAATGTTCCAATCTGGAGAATTGGATACAGCGTTTGTTCCTGCTGAGCTAAGTGAAGAACTGCTCAAAAAAGAGGACGTTCAAGTAGAGGATCAAGCTGGCTTGTTCTTTTACCGGTTAAATGTCAATATGGAGCCTTTTCAAAATCAAAACATTCGCAAAGCATTTCAAATGGCAATTAATCAGCAAGACATCGTCGATTATGTTACCAAAAATGGTGAAAAGCCCGCAAAAGCTTTTGTCTCACCAGGCATTTTTGATTCAAGCGGCAAGGACTTTAGAGAAGAAGGGGGCGACCTCGTTTCGTATGCGCCAGATGAAGCAGCCAAGCTGTTAGAAAAAGGACTAAAGGAAGAAAACTATTCAAAGCTGCCACCCGTCACATTAACATACAGTACAAAGCCTGAAAATAAGAAAAAAGCAGAGGCAATTCAGCAAAAACTAAAAGAAACACTTGGTGTTGATGTAAAGCTAGCGAACATGGAAGCGAATGTGTTTGCCGAAGATCAAAAGGCGCTCAAGTTCCAATTCTCGCAAAGTTCGTTTTTAGCAGATTATGCGGACCCAATCAACTTCCTAGAGAGCTTCCAAACAGGCAATGCGATGAACAGAACAGGATGGTCAAACAAATCGTATGATCAGATGATCAAAAAGGCAAGTCAAGAAGCAGATGAACAGAAACGAAATGACATTTTACATGAAGCTGAACAATTGCTGATGGATGAAGCGCCTATCATCCCAATTCATTTTTATAACCAAGTTCACATGCAAAAAGAAGGCGTGAAAGGTATCGTTCGTCATCCAGTTGGCTATATCGAATTGAAATGGGCAGAAGTCAAATAAGACGAAAAGTCATGGAGCGGACGCTTTTGAAGGAAGCGTCTGTTCATTTATTCGTTCATGTTATGTCTAGGATTCCCATAGATTGAAAGAAACAAAACAGAAAAGGAAGGGATCGACATGAACCATAAGCCAGCGGCACTTCAAAAAGGAGACACGGTAGGGGTGATTGCACCAGCGAGCCCGCCTGATGAAGAGAAGTTAGCAAGAGGCGTTGATTTCATTGAAAGTCTAGGATTAAAGGTGAAAAAGGGGAAATATGTAGACAGTCGCTATGGATATTTAGCAGGGCGAGATCATGAAAGATTAGAAGATTTGCATACGATGTTCCAAGATCATGAAGTGAAAGCCATCCTTTGTGCCTGTGGAGGATATGGGACAGGGCGGCTTGCTGAAAAAATAAATTATGACATCATTCGTCAGCACCCTAAAATTTTTTGGGGATATAGTGATATTACATTTTTACATACAGCCATTCATCAACAAACGGGACTGATCACCTTTCATGGGCCAATGCTCTCATCAGATGTTGGAAAAAAAGATGTTCACTCAATTACGAAGGAAACATTTTTACAGCTTTTTTCACCTGATTCCTTCACATATACAGAGCAACTATCAGAGCTAACAACTGTTCATGATGGAACTGCATCTGGTGAAATCATTGGAGGTAATCTTGCTCTGATTGTCACCACACTTGGCACGCCTTTTGAAATTGATACGAAGGGGAAATTACTACTGATTGAAGACATTGATGAAGAGCCATATAAAATCGACCGAATGTTGCAGCATCTAAAATCGTCTGGGAAGCTTCAGGATGCTGCTGGGTTTATGATAGGTGATTTTCATCAATGTGAGCCTAAAAAAAGAGAGCACTCATTGACGCTTGAACAATTGTGGGAATCCTACATCCTTTCAGAGAAAAAACCGGCGCTTAGTGGCTTTCAAATAGGTCATTCTTCTCCAAACATCGGCATCCCGATTGGAACGAATGCAGTCCTTGATGCAACGGGAAAACAACTGCATATTTCACCTGGGGTGACAGCGAAAGAGGCGATAAAATGAAAATCATAGATGTTCACACTTTCCGTACGTCGGTTCCATTAAAGAAGCCATTTAAAACAGCACTACGTACCGTGTATGAAGCAGAATCGGTGATCGTAGTCTTGCAATATGATCAAGGTGAGAAAAGCTATGGGGAGGCAGTACCAACGACTGTCATTACGGGCGAAACATTAGAGAGCATCGAACAAGCGGTCAATGGTGTGCTAAAACCAGTTCTTTTAGGTGCCGATCTCTCGCAGTATGAACAGCTTTTTATGCATATGGAACGTGTGCTTGTTGGCAATACAAGTGCGAAAGCAGCAGTTGATATGGCGATATATGATGGATTAGCGAAGCAAGCGAGGCTTCCACTTTATCAATTTCTTGGCGGGTATCGAGCTCAACTTGAGACAGATTTTACGGTAAGTGTGAACCGTCCACTGGAAATGGCAGAAGATGCAAAGCAATATGTATCAGAAGGTTTTCGTATATTGAAAATCAAAGTAGGAAAAGATGTTGAAACGGATATCAACCGAATCAAAAGAATAAGAGAAAAAATTGGCTCTGACATTAAGATTAGGCTGGATGCGAACCAAGGTTGGTCTTCGAAGGAAGCAATCTATGCCATTCGCAAAATGGAAGCAGAGGGTCTTGATATTGAGCTAGTCGAACAGCCTGTACCTAAGGAAGATATTGAAGGGTTAAAGCGGGTAACGGATGCAACAGACACGCTTATCATGGCGGATGAAAGTGTTTTTCGAGCAAACGATGCGATCAAGGTACTTCAATCAAGAAGCTGTGATTTAATCAATATTAAATTAATGAAATCAGGAGGGATGAAAGAAGCGCTGAGAATCAATAGCCTTGCAGAAGCGTTTGGGATACAGTGCATGGTCGGCAGTATGATTGAAACAAAGCTCGGAATCTCAGCGGCAGCTCACTTTGCGGCAAGTCAGCCCAACATCACTCGTTATGATTTTGATGCTCCGCTCATGTTAACAGAGGATTTGATAGATGGCGGAATTATTTATAACGGCAAAGACATCACCTTTTCTCCTCAAAACGGCTTAGGGATAAATCGTGTGAAAGGAGTTCGTGTATGATCTATGAAACCATTGTGCCTGTGGCAAATATCTGGACACTAGAGACATCACCAAGAAAACTGGATCACAATATCCTTGGCAAAGACTTTGATCTTCAAAAATGGATAGACTTGCAAACCTATGAACAAAAATTAGCATTATGTGAACAAAACCTTGTTCAAACACAAGTGTTATTAGGAGAGCGAGTGATCGTATTAGAAGAAAAAAACGACTGGATGAAAGTGGTTCTTCCAGAGCAACCGAGCCGAAAAAATGACAGAGGCTACCCAGGGTATATTCCATCCAGTCAATTGAAGCGTTATCAAGCGACTGGCAGGAAAAAGAGAGTCATTGTTTCAAAGCGAACGACAACACTGTTCAAAAATGGTGTAGCAGATGTAGAGATTAGTTTTTTAACAAAACTTGCTCTGATAAAAGAGGAAACAGATTTGCTCATTGTAGACACACCGATTGGACAAAGAGAGATCAAAAAAGAAGGTGTCATCTATGAATCTACATTATCCGCTTCTGCTTGTGGTATGAAAGTAGTGAATACAGGGATGCAATTTCTTGGCCTTGCCTATTTGTGGGGAGGAATGAGTGGTTTCGGATATGATTGTTCAGGTTTTGCATACAACATGTACAAAGCATGTGGACACCTTTTGCCAAGGGATGCAAGTGATCAAGCACAAGTAGGGAAAAACATTCTCTTTCAAGAGATGGAGCCAGGAGATTTAATGTTTTTTGCTGATCAAAAGGGACAAGGAGCCGTTCGTCATGTTGGGATTTATGCAGGCGAGGGGATGATGCTACATTCACCAAAAACGGGGAAAGAGATTGAACTTATTTCATTTGCCGGTACATCCTATGAAGAAGAATTCACAGGAGCCCGCCGCTACTTACATGCATAAAGGGGGAACTTTTCATGTCACATGATCCGCTTTTAGAGGTAAAAGGACTAAAAAAGTATTTTCATGTTTCCAAAGGAAAGACGTTAAAAGCACTTGACGGCATTTCATTTCAGCTAAAACAAGGAGAAACGTTTGGTCTTGTAGGTGAATCTGGATGCGGAAAATCGACACTTGGCAGAGTATTGATGAGGCTTTATGATCCAACGGAGGGACAGGTCAATTACCGCGGATCAAATATTCATCAATTATTAAAGGAAGAAGAGTTCATATTGAACAGGCAGATTCAAATGGTTTTTCAAGATCCTTATTCTTCGTTAAATCCCCGGCTGTCAGTAAGAGATATTATTCTTGAGCCAATGGAGATTCATCGAATGCATGGCAGTCATGAAAAAAGAATTCAGCGCGTCAAGGAATTACTGGAAGCTGTTGGACTGAGCAATGATTTTGCAAGTAGGTATCCGCATGAATTTAGCGGGGGACAAAGGCAACGAATTGGGATTGCACGTGCGCTGGCATTAGAGCCAGAATTCATCGTCGCTGATGAGCCGATTTCAGCTCTTGATGTATCTGTTCAAGCCCAAGTCGTCAATCTGATGAAGAGATTACAGAAGGAAGAAGGATTGACATTTTTGTTTATTGCCCATGATTTATCTATGGTCAAGCATATTAGTGATAGAATTGGTGTGATGTATCTTGGGCATATGGTCGAAATGACAAGTAGTGATACCTTATATGAAAAGCCGCTTCATCCATACACGCAAGCACTATTATCAGCTATACCTATACCTGATCCAGATATAGAAGATAAACGAAAACGTTTTATTTTAAAAGGAGAGATTCCAAGTCCAATTGATCCTCCAAGCGGCTGTGTGTTTCGGACAAGGTGTCCAGCAGCTATGGAGATTTGTGCACATAAAAGGCCAGAGCTACAAGTAGTGGAAGAAGGGCATGAAGTCGCATGTCATCTTTATGAGCTTCGGCTACAAGATCAAGAAGGTCAACAATTGTTGCACAATTAAATGGTGATCGGAAAATCCTCGATTCAAATGAAAAAAGCCGTTGGAATAAGGGTAACCCATTACAACGGCATCTACCTGCTTTTAGAAGCAGGTTCTTTTTTATGTGCGGCTAATAGGCATCGTACAACACCTAAAAGAGCCGCCTGATTTAATGATTTCCGAGAAATCAACTTCAATGACATTGTACCCTCTTTTTGAGAGTGCTTTATTTACTTTCTTATTTATAGGTAGAGTAAAAATGTTCTTCTGACCAATGGATAGAACATTGGTACCAAGTGTAAATTGTTCCTGTTCTGTGACCTCAATTAAATTGTACTGCTGGCTTAGCATGTGTAGATCTTCTTTTAAGAATGCTGGTGAATAAATGAGTGCCTCGTCTCCTGAGATAATATTAAATACACAATCAAGATGTAGTATAGATGGATTTAGCAGAAGAGGAATCATTTCATATTGCGGGAGTGCTTGTTTCAGCTGGATCAAAGCGGCACGACTCGTTCTACTGCTAATACCAACATACACCCGATGTTGATCAATTAGAACATCTCCGCCTTCAATAGAGGTGTCTTTCAGCTCAGTGTAGCCCCATCCTTTACTTTTGATCCATTCCTTCAATAGCTGTTCTTCCCCTTGGCGAATAGAGGCGGCCATGTTTGAAATAAAGACGGTACGCCCAATCGTAAATCCAATATCTCTTGTAAAGACTTGTTCTGGAAAGTGTTCAATTGATGGAAGTAAAATAGGCTGAACCTTGTGGTCTATTAATGCTTGAACAAACTGTGTATGTTGGGCAATTGCTTTGATTTGTGAAATGTTATCCTTTGCAAAATGCTTTTGTGTTTCATTAATGATATGTTTAATTTCCATATGAAGTGGGCTGCATAAGATGACGTCATGCAGTTTGCCAAATTCACTCATACATAATGGGGCGAAGTGCTGTTCAGATGATCTAATAGAATCCATATAAGGACCTCCCTCGGGTGATCAATGATTATATTATTCCTCCTTCTAGTAAAAGTTGAAACATTTTAGTGAGAAAATCTCTCAAATCAGACTAAAGCGAAAAATTTAGACAAACCTAAAAGAATAGTGTTTAATAAAAGACGTTCTGCATCATAGAAAACAGCTAGAAGGAGCTATTACCATGGGCGAAAATGAAAATAACTTTAAATACTGCAAAGAATCGAAGGTCGTGAAAACGAGCAGGGTATTTCCACTGGATATAAACAATCACCAAACGCTATTTGGCGGGAAATTAATGAGCTATATAGATGACATTGCCTCGATTTCTGCAGCAAGACATAGCCGAAGTGAAACTGTTACCGCATCAATGGATTCAGTCGACTTTTTGGAGCCTATCGGTCAAAAAGAGTCCGTTTGTTTAGAATCTTATGTGACATGGGTGGGGACTTCATCAATGGAAGTATTCGTCAAAGTTATTAAAGAAAATTTAATGTCAGGGGAACGCAGACTAGCAGCTACTTCATTTTTAACGTTTGTTTCACTAGATGAAAACGGAAAACCTAAACGTGTCCCTCAAGTAGTCCCTGAAACCGAAGAAGAAATCATGCTTCATCACACAGCGAAGCATCGGGCTGAAGAAAGAAAAAGCCGTAGAGAACATAGTAAAGCGCTTGCTGATGCACTTGGCACAGATAAGCCATGGGCATAAAATCACCGAATATGCGGTGATTTTTTTTGTGTCACTATATTGCATAACAAGTTAGTGAATGATAAGATGACAGTATCTTGCATGACAAGATACTGGAGGTGGAGGGAAAAACGATGATACCATCTACACAGATGTTAAAAGGTATTTTAGAAGGATGTTTGCTCTCGATTATTTCAGAAGGGCAGATTTATGGATACGAAATGACAAAGAAACTAGATACCTACGGTTTTGAACAAATCAGCGAGGGGAGCATTTATCCTATTCTTTTAAGAATGCAGAAGGATCAGCTTGTCCAAACAGAAATGAAAGTATCTGTGAGCGGACCAAAACGAAAGTACTACACGCTTACCCCCAAAGGAGAACAAGCACTCACTGAATTTACCGAACGCTGGATAACATTATCAACAAATGTACAAAATCTATTGACCAAAAGGAAGTGATCTGTGTGTTATCGAGAGAAACAAAAGATATCCTCATAGATTTAAACGGATATTTACTTGCAAAAGGAAAAGATGAAAAAGAAGTAAATGAATTGCTGGATGAATTAGCAACACACGCCGTAGAGGCAGAAAAAGAAGGGAAGTTAGGAAAAGATATTTTTGGTGAGGATCCGAAAGCATTTGCTGATGAACTTGCCAGTGAGTTAGCTGGCAATCGAAGAGAAACATTCCAATTAGTCAGTACCTTTTTGCTCGGTTCGCTTTTTTATATCATTTTAGCAGATGCAATCAATCAAAGCTTAGCATATTCTTGGTATGCACTCATTGGTTATCCGTTGATCCTACTAGTAAATTTGATCACAACTGTTGTTATGTTTAGAGCTACCGCATTTCAATCAAAGGCCAATTCGTTACTTTATTGTTGTCTCATCGGTACTTTTCAGTTTACGGCAATTTTTACTGTCAGCTTATTGAATAACAAACTAGGTATACCTGTCCTTATTTTAACGCCTGATCAAAGGTGGGCAGCAATCATCCTCATGTTTTTATTCATTGTTGTGATAAATACGATCATGAAGGCTCATTTTATCTCATTGTTACCTATCATCTTTTTTGGTCCACAATTACTTTTAGAATGGTTTGGTTGGACAACTCCTGTTGTTCTGCTTAGTCAAAATGTCATTTCTTGTTTAATCATTGTGCTTTTCATGTTTTTTAAAACGCGACAATCAAACAAAGAGAAAGCCTCATAAGCCAAAAGTTGAGCCGCTTTGTATGTTTCGGCATATCGTATTTTATGATGCCAAGTGTCTTTTATATAAAAGGGTGAAGAAAATCGTAGGTCATCTTGATTGGATGAATCGAATTGAGTGGTATCCAGTTCAAGAAATCCATCAATCCCTTTATAGCAGAGTGCTCGACTATCGTGATGTTGATGAGCAAATACATATGTTCACAACACAAACTGAGTTGCTTTCCGGCTTTCAAACGATTAGAAAGATTTTAACGATACTTCCTGTGAAAAAACCTCTAGGTTATTTGTTTTACTTGCCGTTTATCGAATCAATTGTTCAGCCTGTCTATTCTTATCTATCAAAGCATCGCTAA
Organism: Bacillus sp. NPDC077027; assembly: GCF_050269555.1. NCBI lineage: Bacteria > Bacillati > Bacillota > Bacilli > Caryophanales > Bacillaceae > Bacillus > Bacillus sp. NPDC077027. Next base: position 350,227 of record NZ_JBNNIO010000003.1, read on the forward strand.
GAATGGTTCGGTCGGTTGTCTGAAACGGTATAACTGCACATCATGTCAATGATGTGTTTTTTTCTTTTTTCTAAAAAATGTGGAAAAAGGAAAGAAAGGTTCATTACAATGGTAAGAGGTCATAAAGAAAAAGGGGATTAACGTGATGGATATGCTATGGGGATATGTACTTGTTTTTGTGTTAGCGGCGCTGCCGTTATTTGAAGTGATTGGAGTGGTGCCACTTGCGATTATTAGTGGACTACATCCAGTGACATCAGCCATTATAGGTTTTCTCGGTAACTTTCTTACAATCATTTTGCTTATTGTACTGGTTGATCGAATCAAAGCGTGGCGTCAGAAACGAAGACAGCAAATGGATGATAGTGGGGAGAATAAGAAGCAAGAAAGAGCGAAAAAAATATGGGGGAAATATGGGCTTCCAGGACTTGCTCTTATCGGTCCTTTTATCATTGGCAGCCACTTAGCGGCACTCATGTGTATGGGCTTCGGGACAAAAAAGAAACTTGTGGCAAGCTGGATGACTGTCAGCCTGATCATGTGGACAGCTCTCGCTGCTGGATTAACGAGTGCCGGCTTTCAATATTTTGCGCCAGATTCAAACGGTTTGTTCGGTGATTTCTTTAAGAATTAAATGGAAGAAAGAAGGGCTTAAGGTGAACATGAGACAGAGACGGAACGTACTTGAAACAGATCGGCTTAAGCTAAGAACAATGGATGAGGGTGATAAAGAATTTTTATTCTCGATGTTTCAAAATGAAGAGGTGATGAAGTATTATCCTTCGTTAAAAGATGAAGAACAGACCGAGGAATGGATCAAGTGGAATCAAAAAAATGATCAGAGGTTCGATACATCTCTTTGGATCATAGAAGATAAACGTACAGGTGAAGCATTAGGGCAAAGTGGCATCATCTTACAAAAAGTTGAAGAGAAAACGGAACTTGAAATTGGCTACATGTTGAAAAGAGATGCATGGGGACGAGGTTATGCATTCGAAGCGGCCAAAGGCTGTATATCATACGGTTTTGAATACATGAAAGTAAGACGATTGATTAGTCTGATCAATCCAGCAAATGAACGTTCTATTCAGGTGGCGGCAAAGCTTGGAATGAAAAAAGAAAAGACGATTTCTAAATGGAATCAAACAATAGATGTATATAGCATCAATTCATTATGTTGATCAATAAAAGAGCGGTCTGCTTCCATAAGTAAACCGTTTTTCTATATTTTCATGTCGTTTTTTCTAGGTTCAATAAATATTGTTGTCGTTCAACTCCTCTTGCATTTGGGACGGCGTTCCATCTGTTTAGATTTTGAGAAATATAAAGTGATTTGTTGCTCTCGTTTTTTGCTAATGTTCGTTGCTCGAACAAGTATTTTCATGTATATTAAATAACTGTTTTCTGATGTTTTGTTCAACTCGAGACAAAATCCAGGTCACTAGAGTGGTATTATGGTACAATTTTTTTGTAACGGAATTGTTCTATTGAAAATTGGGGATACGAAATATTTTTTGTAATGAAAAAGATAGATATAAGTAAAAGCTCTTGTTAGCATAAAAGTGCCCCAAAATATACAAAGAACAGGTCTTAAAATAAACTAAAATAACATAAATGGTTTTCTAGGGTTCCGTACATGTGCCGCTATGTAGTCTGGTCCGAGAGGAAACACATGTGGTCTTCCATATGTACACGGAGGGATAAAAGCCCGGGAGATTTGATCTATTGATCGATTTCCAGGCTTTTTTGTTTGCCTAGAACCAACAAAGAGAGGAAAGATGATAAATGAAATGGGGAATTGTTCTAATGGCGGCCGTCTTTGAAATTGGTTGGGTGATGGGGCTAAAATATGCAAACTCTTACACAGAGTGGGGAGCCACGATTGTTTGTATCGTCGTAAGTTTTTATTTGCTTATTAGAGCGACAAGTCTGCTTCCGGTCGGATCTGCCTATGCCGTATTTACTGGGCTTGGAACAGCTGGGACTGTCATTGTTGGCATGCTACTTGGAGAACCACTGCATCTATCGAAAATTGTGCTAATTGCACTTTTATTATGTGGTGTACTTGGATTAAAACTCACAACAGGTGACGAGAAAGGAGCGACTGAATCGTGATTTGGCTATTACTAATAGGTGCTGGTATTTTAGAGATGCTGTGCGTGACCATGATGAATCAATTTCAAAAAGATCATCAAATAAAATGGATTGTCTTGATTACCATCGGTTTTTCGCTCTCCTTTTTCATGCTGTCCATTTCAATGAACACACTTCCAATGGGAACTGCTTATGCTATATGGACAGGAATTGGCGCGGCAGGTGGAGCTTTGATTGGCATGCTATTTTACGAAGAGTCGAAGGATGCAAAACGTATTTTCTTCATTGCACTCATCCTATCTGCGGCTGTTGGTCTAAAATTTATGGAATAAAAAAGGCTGGCGCTTTTGCCAGCCTTTCAGCGTGTAGACAAACCCCACATTCGTTGTCACGACTGCACACTGGTGCTCACGAATTTAACATTCGCGTCCGTTAACTGAATAGCCCATCTTATTTACTTTCATTAATAAATGTATCAGACATCCATTCATTAAATTTTTCTTTCTCTTCAAATTGCGGATAATGAGCTGACTTCTCGAAAGTAATAAAGTGCTTATCTTCAGCTGCAATCGTATCGAAATATTTTTTTGCTGTAAAAGATGAAGTCATAAAATCGTATTTACCCATAACAAAATATAAAGGAATGTCAAGATTTGATACAATTTCTGGCAATGGATTTTCTAGTATATGATTTACCAGCTTCTCTTGCGAGTATCCCATCCCATAGTTATAGCGAATGACATCTAACAAATTATACTCGTTGCTAAATAGAGTCCCTATGATATCACCATCGGGGTTATCGATGCTTCTAGTAGATCCGCCGTATTTCATCACGTATTCCCTCGGGGTAACTATATCACCGTTTCCAACCTGTTCAGTTAATCCTTTTAAATAGTCTATATCCTCAGTATTACCTGCCTTTTCAGCTTGGATAATGCAGTAATTTAAACTTTCTTTCTCACTTTCTATTGTATCGCTCATCTGTCCAATCCCCACATACGCCTCATACTTCTCAGGGGATTTATTAGCCGCTTGCATGCCAATGTATGTACCTGATGAATGAGCCATAAGAATAACCTTTTCTTTCCCAAGACGTTCGGATATATAGTCTGTCAACGCCAATAAGTCATCGACCAATAAATTCGTTGATAGATTAGAATATTCTTCAAAAAAGTGATATGACTTCCCACTAGCTCTTTGATCGTAATTAACAACCGTAAAATTGGATTCCAATAAATCTTGGTATTTAGCAGCGTACGGTGTTTCCGGAGATCCTGGCCCTCCATGTACAACAATTATGATAGGGTTATTTCTATTAGCTCCGCGTATCATAATTTCATGATTAGTACCATTGATCTTTACTTGTTCTAATGTACTAATACTATTATCACCTTTTATATTAGATGTCCATGTGGGAAATAAGAGTGCTATTGCAAGTAATGCTAAAACAACGAGGACTATGTAAAAAATGTATTTTATTGTTTTCTTTTTATGCTTCATATAATTTTTTATCCCTGCATTTTTTCATTAGATGGCACGTTTGCCGAACACTTTGTGAAAAATCATCTCAAGTATCTTTTGTATCTTAATAAATCTATCAAATGAATAAAAATGATTTTCGCCTAATTGTTCATGATCTCCTTCAAGATAACTGTTGACGTAACGTTTTCTGAAGTATTGTTTTGCTTCTTGTACGGTCTTACATTTCGTCACATCTTTTTCTCTAAAATTATCTAACTCACTATTTTTAAAATTGGTCATGGTTTCTTTGAACAGTCCGAAAAATGATTGGGATCGTTTTCATTTTTGCGGTATAGCTGACAGGCAAGTAGGAAGCACACCCCTATAGTGAGCAGCGGAATGAGTCGTTCTCCAATGATAAACAAATAGGTGCCAATGACAAGAAAAACGATCCCAAGCCAAAAGGTTAGTTTTCCAAACCAAGTCATGTTCTTCACTCGAATCACTCCCTTGTAAGGTGTATCTGTATTATATCATCAAAAGAGTGATACTTAATGAAGCACCAAGAAAAATAGACTTCCAATTGCTTTTTCTCTTTTACATCAAGTATAATGACTCATTAGAATGAATTCGAAAAAGAGGTAATATGAATGAGAACATTTATTACAGAAAAACTCGAATTACACCGTCAAAAAAATGAGCAAAAAGCAAGGTTACTTGTGAGCTGTCCCGATCAACCGGGAATTGTTGCTGCGGTATCCTCATGTCTTTTTGAGAGTGGCGCAAACATTATTGAATCGAGCCAATATACAACAGACCCTGAAGGTGGGCGCTTCTTTTTAAGAATTGAATTTGAATTAACAGATATTTTAACGAATATTGATAAGCTTAAAAGCGATTTTCAACCAATAGCCGACCAATTCAATATGACTTGGAGTATGGCTAGAGCGAGTGAATTGAAGAAGCTAGCGATTTTTGTTTCAAAGGAGCTTCACTGCTTGTATGAGCTCATTTGGGAATGGCAAAGTGGCAATCTCATGGCAGAAATAGCTGTTGTTGTTAGTAACCATGAAACGGCAAAGGAAACGGTAGAAGCACTTGGTATTCCATTCCAATATGTCAAAGCAAACAAAGATATCAGACAAGAAGCTGAAGAAAAACAGCTAGCCCTTTTAAAAAAATATGATGTTGATGTGATTGTATTGGCACGTTACATGCAGATTCTAACGCCGACATTCATCGCCCAACATCCACACAAAATCATTAATATCCATCATTCCTTTTTGCCAGCGTTTATTGGCGCCAATCCATACAAACGAGCTTATGAGCGTGGCGTAAAATTAATTGGTGCGACATCACACTATGTCACAAATGATCTTGATGAAGGCCCAATCATTGAACAAGACATCGAGCGTGTGGATCACAGAGATGATGCAGAAGCATTAAAAAATATAGGTCGTACGATTGAACGAAGTGTGCTTGCAAGAGCAGTGAAATGGCATTTAGAGGATCGAATCATCGTCCATGAAAATAAAACGATTGTGTTCAATTGATGGCTTGACAATATGAAGCTGATTGGTCATAATATAAAAAAATTAGTGAGCGTTGAAGAGGAATAGTAAGCAGGAACTGTTGCGTATAGAGAGCGAATGAAAAGCTGAAACATTCGTCGCAAATAGCTGCTGAACCTACCTCGGAGTCTTAGAGGGAAAATCTAAGCGCAATCCTGGCGTTACAGGACTTGAGTGGAATAAGCAGATTGGTTTGTGCTTATTCAATGAAGGTGGTACCACGGAAATCCCTTTTCGTCCTTTACATAAGGAGGAGAAGGGATTTTTTTATGGTGAAAGGCATAGTGGAGGGAATAAACATGAAAAAACAAAGGATCGTCATCAAAATTGGAAGCAGCTCACTAACCGAGCTAAAAGGCGCAATTGATGAACAAAAAATGTTCGATCATGTTAGAGCGATTGCAAAGTTGAAAGAGGCTGGACATGAGATCATTTTAATTTCATCTGGTGCTGTTGCTGCAGGCTTTGGCAGTCTTGGTTACCCATCAAGACCGGTTACTTTAAAGGGGAAACAAGCAGCTGCAGCTGTAGGACAAGGGTTATTGATGCAAAAATATACGGAGCTGTTTTCACAATTTGACATGATACCTGCACAAATGCTTTTAACGAGAAACGACTTTTCTGATCGCACAAGATATCGAAATGCGTATGCAACAATGATGGAATTACTAGAAAGACGAATTCTGCCGATCATTAATGAAAACGATTCAGTATCTGTTGAAGAGCTGACTTTTGGCGATAATGACATGCTTTCAGCGTTAGTCAGCGGCTTAATTCATGCAGACCAATTGATTATTTTAACGGATATTAACGGAATCTATGATGCAAATCCAAACGATCATCCAGATGCCAAACGATTTGATACATTAACACATATTACAGATGAACTATTCTCCTATGCAGAAAGCACTGGCTCTAAAGTGGGAACAGGCGGAATGAAATCAAAGCTCTCCGCCGCACAGACTGCACTTTCTCTCGGGGTGAAAGTTTTTATTGGAACAGGAGCTGGAGAAGACAAGCTGACTGATATTCTGGCTGGAACAGGCGATGGCACGTATATTGGTGAAAATGAGCTATCATCAGTGAATAACCGTCGGCAGTGGATTAAATTTCACTCTCCTGTATCTGGAAAGATTATGATTGATGCAGGGGCAGAGGCAGCAATCTTACACAAAGGACGGAGTCTTCTCCCCGCTGGAGTCATTGATGTAGCAGGCAATTTTTCAAAAGGAGAAGTAGTTGAGGTTGTAGGTCCGAATGGCCTAGTCGGCAAAGGACAGACGTTATACACAGCCGATGAGCTTCATCAAGTCAAAGGTATGCGCAGTGACGAGCTCAACATGGAGAAGACTGAAGTCATTCATCGTGATCATTGGGTTCAAAATATGAATGAACATAGGAGGGAAAAGAAATGAATGAAGTTCTTGATAAAGCAAAAAAAGCAAGTGTTGCGAAAGATCAATTGTTGTTAAAGACAACGGAGCAAAAAAATCAAGCACTTCAAGCGATTGCTAAAGCTTTAAAAGAAGAGGCAGCATTTTTAATTGAGGAAAATGCCAAAGACGTTCAACACGCTAAAGAAAAGCAATTCACATCATCTGTTATTGACCGAATTACGTTAACAAAAGACCGAATTGATGCGATTGCAGATGCGACACTTGAACTGGTTCACCTAAATGATCCAATAGGCGAAACGCTTGAAACCATTCAAAAGGACAATGGTCTTTTGATTGAAAAAGTACGTGTGCCACTTGGGACAGTAGGGATGATCTACGAAGCAAGACCAAACGTCACGGTGGATGCGGTGACACTTTGTTTAAAAACAGGGAATGCCGTTATTTTACGGGGGAGCTCATCTGCCATCCATAGTAATAAAGCACTTGTAAAGGTCATTCACCAAGCGCTTGAAACATCAGACCTTCCAAAAGACAGTGTACAATTGATCGAGGATACGGGAAGAGAAACAGCAAAAATACTTTTCACATTAAATGAGTATTTGGATGTGTTAATTCCACGTGGTGGAAAAAGTTTAATTGATCTTGTTGTAAAAGAATCAACAGTTCCAGTATTAGAAACAGGTGCCGGGAACTGTCACATCTTTATTGATGAGACTGCCAAAAAGGATATGGCAGAAACGATTGTGTTAAATGCGAAAACGCAACGCCCATCCGTATGTAATGCAATTGAAAACATTCTGATCCATGAGCAATGGGCAAACAATTATGGTGCTTCCCTATTTCACGCATTAACAGATGCGGGTGTAGAAATTAGAGGGGATGAAGCGGTGTGTGCTCTTGATTCAAATGCGAAAATGGCAACAGAGGCCGATTTTGAAACAGAATTTCTTGCGCCGATTGTCAGTATCAAAATGGTTCAAAACGTGCAGGAAGCGGTCGATCATATTCATCGATTTGGTTCAAAACATTCTGAAGCAATCATTACTGAAACTGATCAGCACGCAACCTTCTTTTTAACAGCTGTGGATGCAGCGGCTGTCTATCATAATGCATCGACTCGTTTTACAGATGGTTTTGAGTTTGGTTATGGTGCTGAAATCGGAATTAGTACACAAAAGCTTCATGTCCGAGGTCCAATGGGTCTTCCAGCTTTAACATCTGAAAAATTTGTCATTCGTGGCAATGGCCAAATACGTGAATCATAATTTCCTAAAAAGAGAGTCTATCATCAGAAGACTCTCTTTTTGTATCGTAATTTTGTATTTCTTACAACATGTATGATAAAATATGGTAATGTTTCATATTTTGAGTAGATTGGAGAAGGCACGCATGGCGAAAATCATCCCCTCTTCCGACATAGGAGTGAAAATCAATCAATGGTATGAACTGATCCGCAGATTTGACTCAGATAAAGCAGAACAGCTCAAACAAGAAATCCGTAGCTCCCTTGATTCAATGGAAGAAGACCAGAACTTGCTTCTCTATTTTTCTTTGATGGAATTTAGACATGAAGTGATGTTGGACTATTTAAAACCATTAAAGGAAGGAAAGCTTCGCGCCAACTTTTCTGAGCTTTCAAAAGAAATAGATGAGCACCAAACGCATGTGACTGGAATGCTCGAATACTATTATCATTTCTTTCGTGGAATGCACGAATTTGGCCGCAGACAATATATCGCAGCCATTTCGTCTTATCAAAAGGCAGAGCATAAGCTGTCATTTGTATCTGATGATATTGAAAGAGCGGAATATCATTTTAAAATGTCAGAAATATATTACCACATGAAACAAACGCATATCTCCATGCATCACGCTAAATTAGCTCTCGATGTATATGTTCAGCATGAACTATATGGATTACGCACCATCCAGTGTGAGTTTATTGTAGCGGGAAATTATGATGATATGCGAAGGCACGAAAAGGCACTACCACATCTTGAACGAGCACTGGCAAGATCAAAAAACTTTGATAATGCCCGCTTTATCGCCTCTTCCTTATTTAATATGGGAAACAGCTATTACAAAATGGGAGACTTAGATCGTGCGCTTGATTTAATGAAAGAATCGATATCATTATTCGATCAAAATAAGTCTGATCATCTTAGGCGCTCCATTGACCCTCTTTATACTGCCGCACAAATCTTATATAAGCGAGGTAAGAATGAAGAAGCCTCAGCTTATCAGCAAGAATGTATGAAAAGAGCCGAAATTCTACAAGATGAAATCAACATGCAAAAGTGTCTGTTCTTAGAGGCGCTTTACGACAGGCAAGATGCTGAACAAATGAAACGCATCTTCCACTTTTTAGAATCAGCCTATTCCTATCCTGATATAGAGGAGCTGGCATTAGATACAGCGAAGTATTATAATGAAATAGAAGATTATGAAAAATCTTCCATGTTCTATCAAGAAGCAGAGCATGCGCGTATCTATATTCAGAGAGGGGATTGTTTATATGAATTTTAAAAAATGGACAGTCGTATGTTTAGCCACTTATGTACTTGCCGCATTTATGTTTACAGCAAGTTTAGCTCCTGACAATAGAAACCATACGTTAGAAAAACCACATCAAATAGAAGCCATTTAAACGCATGGGACCGTAAATAAACTCTGAAGAAGGAGGATTTATTTACGGTCTTTTTTCATGAAAAAGTGATGACAATCACACATTGTCAAAGTCCTTCATAAATGAAAGTATTGAGCTACCGTGAATTTTTAGTTCAAAATGAAACAACCTGTTTAAAAATCGTCAACAGGATTATCCTAAAAAGAGTGTTTAAATTGACAGGAACATATAGATTGTGTACAATTTAATTGTGATAAATATAAATAAGGAAGAGGGTATCATAGATGTCAGATGTATTATTTACTGCAACGGTTTCAGCTGTAGGAGGAAGAGAAGGTAAGGTTGTTTCAGCAGATGGTGTTCTTGAACATGATGTAGCAATGCCAGGTACACCAAGAGCAAAGAAACTCGAAGCGGCGACAAACCCAGAACAATTATTTGCAGCAGGGTATTCTGCCTGTTTTGACTCCGCCCTTCAAATGGTTGCAAGACAAGAACGTATTCGTTTTGATAGTGAAGTCACTGCAAATGTTAGTTTGTTAAAAGATAGTGCAGATGGTGGATTTAAATTAGGTGTGAAATTAGAAGTGAAGGGGACAGGAATTGACCAGTCGTTATTAGAAGAGCTTGTTCATAAAGCGCATGGTGTTTGTCCTTATTCAAAAGCAACGAATGGCAATATTGAAGTAGAGCTTGTCGCAGTAGCTGAATAGCATGCTTAAAAAGCTGAGGGATCATTCCCTCAGCTTTTTATTTTGTGAGATTTTGTAATAGTTGGTGCAAGGTGGATCGTAATTCTTTTAATTCCTCTTCTGATTTTCCAGTTCCAGATAACATTTTAAATGGAATGGATGTTGCTTTTTCTTTGAGCTCGGCACCATATTCAGTTAACTTGACTTGTACTGAACGTTCATCCTCTTTAGACCGCTCTCGACTAATGATTCCGTTTTGTTCCATTCGCTTCAGCATCGGTGTAAGTGTACCTGAATCTAAATAGAGAAGCTCACCTATTTTTTTCACATTTAATGTACCGTGTTCCCAAAGTAAAAGTAATGTTAGGTACTGTGGATACGTTATTTGAAGTTCATCTAACAAAGGCTTATATTGCTTTGTCATTTCCCTTGAGCTTGCATAAAGTAAGAAGCAAAGCTGATTCTCAAGCTTCATATGTTCAAATTCATTTGTCATCTAAGTCACCAACTATATTTTGTCATACTTAACATTGTATAAGATTTTCTCTATTTTTAAAATAAATACATCATGAAAAAGAAAAATCTTTCTTCGATGTGCTAGAAATGTTTGAAATCTCTATCAAAAGTGAAAGAAATACATATAGCATGCAAGGAGGGAATTTACATGAAACCAATATTTACCGCAAAAGTAACGGCAAAAGGTGGCAGAGCAGGCCATGTAAAATCAGCAGATGGTGTCATTGATTATGACATTGTCATGCCAAACGTAAAAAAAGAGGAAGAAACAGGAACAAACCCAGAACAATTATTTGCGGCCGGATATGCATCTTGTTTTGGTGGAGCACTTGAACATGTTGCAAAAAAACAAGGAATTGAAATGAATTCAGAAGTAGAAGGACATGTTAGTCTTTTAAAAGACGAGAGTGATGGTGGATTTAAAATAGGGGTAAAACTCATTGTTTCTGCTCAAGGACTCGATCATCAACAAGCAAAAGAGCTCGTCGACGCGGCACATGAGTTCTGTCCATATTCAAAAGCAACAAGAGGGAATATTGATGTAGAACTTGACGTAACAACCTGATGAAAAAGACACCTGTCCCAAAATACAGGTGTCTTCTAAACTTAATATTCTTTTTTTTCTTCGTATGCATCCCATGCTTCAAAAGGAGCGAGGGGTTTTTTTAGTGTAAGCTGATAAAACGGTATATTTCTTCTTTCGTATTCTTTATTGATTTCCTCATATATAAATGAATCGTCAAAGCCAGAAGTAGCAGCATCCTCATGTCCGGCTGCAAAATACACGGCTTTGGGTCTTGCCCAATAGATTGCACCAAGACACATTGGGCATGGTTCGCAGCTCGTATATAAAATACAGCCCTCTAATTGATATGTACCTAGTAGCTGACACGCATTTCGAATAGCGGTTACCTCAGCATGTGCTGTCGGATCGTTGCTTGTTGTGACATTATTTTTCCCCTCTGCAATGATGCTACCGTCTTTAACAATGACTGCACCAAAAGGACCACCAGTACCATTGTTTACACCATCTACGGCAAGATCAATTGCACGCTGTAAAAAAGCTTCGTGATTCATCGTTATCCTCCCTTTGTTCGACTGACTTCTCTAGTATATACGAATCATGATAGAAAATAAATTACATATGTATAAATTCGAACAGGAGAAAATGCTGATATAAGAAAAAAACCCTGCGATGAAAGCAGGGGAGGGAAATTAATTATGCATGTTGTGATCGTTTTTTACGTGCTACTTGAGTAGCTGTGACCATGTTTTTCAATGCTGCCACTGTTTCAGGCTCTTGTCTTGTTTTCAGACCACAGTCTGGGTTTACCCAGAAACGATCGGTAGGACATACCTTCAATGCATCATCGATAATTTCGCTCATCTCATCAACAGACGGTACACGTGGGCTGTGGATGTCATAAACGCCAAGTCCAAGACCTTTAAGATATGGATGTTTTTCAAGATAATCAAGGAACTCGCCGTGGCTTCGTGAATGTTCAATTGTAATGACATCTGCATCAAGATCCTCGATCGTATCCACAATATCTTCAAAGTTACTGTAACACATATGTGTATGAATTTGCGTTTCGTTTTGAACAGAAGATGTAGATAGTCGGAATGATTCAGCTGCCCAGTTCAAATATTCACTCCAATCGCTTTCTTTTAGAGGTAACCCTTCTCTTAAAGCAGGCTCATCCACTTGAATGACTTGAATGCCGGCTTCTTCTAGCGCTTCTACCTCTTTGCGAAGTGCGAATGCAATTTGGAAGGCGATCTCTTTACGAGAAATATCTGTTCTTGGGAATGACCAGTTTAAGATCGTAACTGGACCAGTGAGCATTCCTTTCACTTTTTTCTCAGTTAAGCTTTGCGCATATACTGTTTCTTTTACAGTCATTGCGCCAGTAAATTCAACATCTCCATAAATGATTGGTGGCTTTACGCAACGAGAGCCGTAAGATTGAACCCAAGCATATTTTGTAAAGGCAAAGCCCGCAAGTTTCTCACCAAAGTATTCTACCATGTCTGTACGTTCAAACTCGCCATGCACAAGAACGTCTAAGCCAATTTCTTCTTGGATATCAATCCATCTTTTCGTTTCTTCTTCTATAAATGCATCATATTGACTGTCTGTCCACTCGTTTTTACGCCATTTTTGACGGGCGCTACGTACTTCAGAAGACTGCGGGAAACTTCCGATGGTTGTTGTAGGAAGTAACGGCAGCTTCAATGAATCATTTTGAATTTTTAGACGCTCTTCAAATGGAACAGGACGTTTAAAGTCTTTAGAAGATAGGCTGTTACGCTCTGCTGTTAAATCTGCGTTTGTACCTTTAGCAAATTCTTTTAATGTGCTAAGCGCATCAGCCGCTTGATTGATTTCTGCTTCAATGGCTGCTTTGCCGTTTGCTAAGCCTTCTTTTAGAAACGTTAGTTCAGAAAGCTTTTCACCTGCGTATGATAGGCCATTTAACAATTTGTCTTCTAACTGTTCATTTGGATGTTTTGCAACAGGGACATGAAGAAGACTGCTCGATGGTTGTACCCAAACCTCTTCAAGCTGCAATTCACTGATTAGTTCTGAAACAAAATCAAGGCGTTCCCCAAGGTCAGCTCTCCAAATGTTACGTCCGTCTATAATACCAGCAGCCAAAATTTTATCTTTCGGGAAGCCGTGTTTTTTCACTTGTTCGAGATTGCGTCCTTTATCATGTACAAAATCAAGACCAATGGCTTCGACTGGATACGAGATAAGTTCTTCATAAGCGTCAACAGAATCAAAATAAGTTTGTAGCAAAATGTTTAAGTTAGGGACAGCTTGCTTAATGGTTTTGTAGATATTCTTAACCGCTATTACTTCTTCACTTGAAGCTGTGACAAGCGATGGTTCATCGATTTGAACCCACTTTACGCCAGCTTCATCAAGTTCTTTTAGCAATTGTGTATATAGAGGGATTAAACGTTCCTGAATGTCTTTCACTTCACTTGCTTCATAGCCTTTAGACAGTGAAACGAATGTGAATAGGCCAAGAACGACAGGCTTTGTTTCTACACCGAACGCTTTTTTCACTTTTTGATAGGCTTCAAGTGGTTTGTTGTGTGTCAGACGGAATTCTGTGCTCTTTTCATATTCAGGTACGATGTAATGATAGTTCGTGTTAAACCATTTTGTCATTTCGCTAGAGACAGCGTCTTTAGTTCCTCTTGCCATCGCAAAATATGTATCTAGCGGATCGTTGAGGCTATGGAAACGTTCTGGAATCCAATTGAACATGGCAGCTGTATCCAGTACGTGATCGTAGAATGTGAAGTCAGCAACAGGGACAACATCAATCTTTTGATCAATCTGTGTTTTGACTGCTGTTAAAAATTGTTCGTCAAGTGTGCTTAAAAGAGTTTCGCGATCAGTCTGACCTTTCCAATAAGCTTCAAGCGCCTTTTTCCATTCTCTGTTTAAACCAATTCTCGGAAAACCTAAATTACTTGTTTTAACAATTGTCAATTCCAATTCCTCCTCTAAAAATAAAAAAGACATCTGCTCTCGTGTTGAATATTGATGAGGGCAAATGTCTGGTTTAAAAAGACAAAATGTGTGTGCGAAATGAAGCGTAAGGCTTGCTAACGCTTTTCCGACATTCCCTATCAACCGTAGGTGTTTAATGTGTTAGAGTGGCTGGTATCCTGGCTTGTGGATCGTTGAGTTCTTCGTCCTTCCCATCAAAAGACAGTGGACATGCTGAAAAACTCTCCTCATATACAGTGGCGGGACCGCGTCGGATTTTCACCGATCTTCCCAATTAAAATTCGACTCAGTCGAATTACCGACTCTCAAACTATGAATTTATTGTGTTCGATTATATAACGTCCACTTCATTTCGTCAAAGTAAATTTTGAATTATTTTAATTAAAATAATCCTGAGAAAATTCTATCTTCTCAGGACCGTTCACAAGCTAGATCGATAAAAGATCTGCTTCTTCTGTTTTTTCTAAAAGCACATCTGGTGCTGTTAAATATAAGAATCCATTACCAACCAACGTTTTTGCTTGTTTGAGTGGAAGTGTTCTTCTGACAAGCTGGGCATATACTTCTGGTTCAGTTAGTTTTCTTTGGAAAGCATCTTCTTCGGCATTTTTAATGATCGCTAAAGCACCACTAACGTGAGGTGCAGCCATTGATGTTCCAGTTAATCTGCCGTATTTGTTATTAGGGAGTGTGGATAAAATGTCTTCTCCTGGGGCAACAAGATCGATTTCTTTATTGGCATTGGAGAATTTAGAGGATTCTCTTGCAAGTGAGACGGAGCCAACTGCAATGACTTCATTATAGGCAGCAGGATAGGAGAACTCTTCTGTACGCTCATCGCCATCTCCTTCGTTACCAGCAGCACATACGACGAGCACACCGCTTTTTACCGCTTCTTGAATGGCCTTTTCCAGTGCAGGCTCATTGCTTGGACCACCGAGAGACATTGAAATAATATCTACTTTTTGTTCAACTGCATAGTTGATGCCATCAATGATCCATTCGTACTTTCCGCTGCCGTTTTCACCACCAAGCACTTTCACAATCAACAACTTTGCTTCGGGTGCTACGCCTAAAATACCTCCATTTTGATCAGTAGCGGCAATGGTACCGGCAACATGAGTTCCGTGGCCATTATAATCTTTGAAAACATCGTCATCCCCGTTGTCATCATCGGTAAAATTTTTACCACCGATAATTTGATCTTTCAAATCGGGATGTTGAGCGTCACAACCTGTATCAAGGACAGCGATAGTGATGCCTTTTCCTTTGAATCCATTTGACCAAAGTTCGGGTGCCTTAATCTCCTGAATACTTTTAGGCGTTTCTTTCGCTTCCATCACATTGGCTTTTACTTCGTACGGGATTAAGCGAATTTCACCTTTCATAAGAAAGCCCTCCTTATTTTGTTTTCAAAGTAGATTCAGGTTGCTAAATATTATTGTATAAAAAAACCTTTTGAACAGAAAGGGTAAATTGTAATAATTTTTCAAATAATCAAACTATTATTAATTATGCAGTTTTTCTCAGCAGGTGACGAAAGTGGTCATAATTTGAGGAAAACTCTTGATATCATATGAAAACAGAAGAAGAATTGCGTAGTGATTTTGCTTATTCAAATAATGAAATAGGCTTAAAGAACTAAGTTGTTTATGTCTCTTTTTCAAAACAAGATCATAATAGTGGCGTTCAAAGTTTTTGTTAAAAAATATTTTAAACAATTAGAGATAAAATAAGAGATGCAAATTGTTGACTGTTCCAAACGTGGAAGGCAACATATAATAAATGAAGAGACGTGGCTGAAGAGATAGGAGAGATAGATGTGATAAAAGGGAAGATACTTGTTGTTGAAGATGAAAAGAAAATTGCAAGGGTACTTTCACTTGAACTAGAATATGAAGGATATGATGTCACAGTCAAAGAAACAGGGATGGAAGGGCTTAAAGCCCTCGAAGAACAGGTATATGATCTTGTTCTTCTAGATGTGATGATGCCTGAACTGAGCGGTCTTGAAGTACTGAGACGAGTGAGAAAGACGAATACAGATACGCCCATTATTTTAATTACAGCTCGAGATAGTGTGCCAGATAAGGTGAGCGGTCTTGACCTTGGCGCAAATGATTATATTACAAAACCGTTTGATATAGAGGAGTTATTAGCCAGAATCAGAGCACAGCTTCGTTTAAACATTGGTAAAAAACAAGAGGATGAAAATGAAGAACTAAGTCTGGAAGATTTGACCGTCAATGAGAAAACGAGAGAAATCGTAAGAGCGGGTCAAAGTCTAGAGCTAACGCCTCGGGAATATGATTTACTTGTTCATCTCCTCAAGCATCAGCAGCAAGTATTAACACGTGATCAACTGTTAACCGCAGTGTGGGGATTTGATTACTATGGTGATACAAATGTTGTGGATGTTTATATACGTTATTTAAGAAAAAAGGTCGATTACCCATTTGAAAAACAATTCATTCACACAGTCAGAGGTGTGGGTTATGTCATGAAAGGATAGAGAATGAGATTAAAAAATAAGATCCAACTGTATACCTCATTGTCTTTGTTTTTGATGATTTTGTTCATTCATACAGCGATTTATTTTATATTTTCATTTACGTTGACCCAAAAGGATATGTCACGTTTGTCTGAGGTGGCAGAAAATATTGCCATTGCATTAAAAAAATCTGAAGAAGAAGGATTGCCATCATCAGAGCTACTTAGAGCATATCTTCCGCAAAATGGCATGATTCGGATTGTGACAGTGGAGAATAAATCAAGCCTGACGATAACAAAGGATTCTTCTTTCAGTTCGTTGCCGTTCACATATGAATCAGGTCAAATTGTTGATATTAAGGAGTACCAGCAGCATATGGTTGCGTATGCGGCGATTCCGGTCATTTGGACAAACGGTGATATTGTTTCTCTACAAGTATATGAAGAGATCGAAAACACCGAAGAAAATCTGGCACTGTTAAAGATTATTTTAATTTCAGCCGGATTATCGTTTATTGTGCTCTCGTATTTTGCGGGCCATTTTTTAACAAAGCAAATTGTCCGTCCGATCAGCAGAATGACAAATACAATGAAAGATAGTATGAACGAAAAAGCCTTTAAACGAATTGAATTAAAGAGTGATTCAAAGGATGAACTGTATCAAATGGGACAGACATTTAACCAAATGGCAGAAATTCTGGAAAAGCACTATGAAAAAGAACAGCAGTTTTTACATGATGCTTCTCATGAATTGAAAACACCGATTACAGTCATTATGAGCTACAGCAATTTACTTAGACGATGGGGACAAAAGCGTCCAGAAGTACTTGAGGAATCCTCTCAGGCGATTCATGAAGAAGCCAAAAAAATGAAAAGGCTCACCGATCAGCTTCTGACGTTAGCTAAAAACGGTCAACCAATTTATTTAGATATTCAGAAAGTCATGTTAACTGAGGTCTGTAAACAGGTGATCAATACGCTTGAAGTAGCGACAAATCGCACAATACGTATTCATCATCAAGGAACAGATCGGGAGTTATTTACAATTGGCGACGAGGAAAAAATTAAGCAGCTCATTACGATTTTAATCGATAATGCCGTAAAATATAGTGATCAGCCGGTTGATGTGACATGTGGGCTAGATGAGGACAGACCATTTATTTCAGTCAGTGATAAAGGAATCGGGATTGGACAAGTGGATCAGCCGAAAATTTTCGATCGCTTTTTCAGAGTGGATGAAGCGAGAAATAGCGAAACTGGTGGAACAGGTTTAGGTCTTTCTATAGCGAAGCAAATTGCAGATGAACATGAGGCGGAACTGAAGGTGGAAAGCCAAGTTGGAGAAGGAACCACTATGACAATTCTTTTTCGAAAAATGAATTAAAAATAGGTCTTTCTCATCAATTTCTCATTTCTTCCTTATAAAATAGGAAATAGGAAGGAGGCGCTTCATGTCTAGAAAAATGAAAATGATCGTAGCAATCGTCAGTTTTCTGGCAGTTGCTGTCGTTCTGACGATGCTTATCATCCAAACCATTGATCAAAAAATATTAAGTGAATCTGACATTAAAAAGATCATTTCAAAAGACTACAATGGAGAACTGTCAAATGTATCTTTAATGAATAATAAAAAAGAATATACACTGACTCTTGAAAATTCGAATGGGATCTATCAAGTGATTGCTTCTGCCACAAGTGGCAAGATGATTGAGATGAAACAATTAAAAAGCTATCAAAAGCCAAACGAAAAAAATGAAGAGCTTAAGGCGGAAGAAGCGGCGACAAATGAGGTGAAAGGAACTGTTGTCCAGAAAAAAGAGAAGTCAAATCGTTACGTATTCACCATTCAATTTCAAAAAGAACTGTACCGAGTAGAAGTTGATAAACAAACGCTAAAAGTGATTAAGGCTGAAAAGAAAAAGACCTCATCTGCTGAAAAGAAGTTGACAAAAATCACAGTAGAGCAGGCAATAAAAATTGCTGTAAATGAAGTCGGAGGCGCCGTGGATGATGCCGATCTTGAAACCTTCAGTGGGATGCTTGTTTTTGAAGTCGAGCTCGATTTACCTGATGGACGAGAGGCAGAAGTACTTGTCAATGCTTATACAGGGGAAATCGAGGGCATTACTTATGAAAACTAATCTAATTCTCATGCTTTTCTCATTTTCTTTTCCTTCCTTTCTCATCTTGCTTCTATAAGATAAAGGAGAAATCACAAAGAGGAGGAATTCAAAAATGATGAAAAAAGTACTAGTAACTACAGTGTTAACCGGTGTTCTTGTTGCAGGAGGTTTTACGCTTCAGTCACAAACACCTGAGAATACAGCAAATGCAGAGCAGACGGTTCAAAAGAAATCATCGTTTGTTTCAAAAAAACAAGCTGAAAAGGCAGCACTTAAGGTTGTCAAAGGCTATGTTGATGACGTGGATTTAGAACGCAAAAAAGGCAAATGGGTATATGAAGTTGAAATTAAAAAAGGCGGCTTTGAATATAAAGTATATGTAGATGCTAAAACAGGAAAAGCATTAAATGATCCTGTGAAAGAAAAGAAAAAGAATGTCAAAATCACAAAAAAACAAGCTGAACAGATTGCCTTGAAGAAAGTGAAAGGAACTGTTACAGACTCAGATTTAGATAAAGAGAATGGTGTCTACATTTATGAAATAGAAATCGTGACTCCAAGTGGTGACGAGGTTGACTTTGAGATTTCTGCAAAAACAGGAAAAATCTTAAAGCAGGAATGGGATGACTAAGAGAAATGCTGAACCTTACACATTTATGTGTAAGGTTTTTATTATGGGACAAACTACAAAAAAGGAGGCGAGAATAACATGAAGAAGAAAGAAGAACAAAGTATGGACCAAGCAGAATATGTACCTCATCCAGATGGGGAAGGCTATGCGCTTTTCTTACATGACTCATTTCATCTTCTTTCCCAAGAAGATGCCCTCCAGCCAGAAGAAGAATAAAAAGAGAAGAAGCGAAAGTTTTTGTGCTGTCGCTTCTTTTTTAAAAAAGTAAGCGAATTCAACTATCAACATGCATCTTACATATTGACATCATCCAGCTTTTTCTGTAATCTCAGTGTGTTAACAAATATGAGACTTCGTTAGGTGAGGCTCCTGTATGGAGATACGCTGCTGCCCAAAAATGTCCAAAGACGCCAATGGGTCAACAGAAATCATCGACATAAGGTGATTTTTAACGCAGCTGGTATGATCCTATGCCATACAGTGCTAAAGCTCTACGATTGAAGGAGCAAGGGTTTATTTTGTCATGCTTACAAAGCGCCTTCATTTGTCTGAGGGTGCTTTTTTATTAGAAAAGGAGGTGTGGGGATGGATCATCCCGATTCGAGACGATTTGAAAGTAGATCAAAAGAGCAGGTAGAGACATCAGAAAGGGGAGATCCTGACCCCCGCACATTCTAAGGGTTTCAGGCATCTCCTGATTTTGGGGAGGTAACAACTTATGATACAAAACATCACATATGATGAACTTATTCTACGAATCATCATTTTATTAAGAGACGGAAAACGAAAAGAATTTAAAGCAATTATGGAGGAGCTCCAGCCATATGATATGGCATATTTGTTCAAAGAGCTTCCAGAAAAACATCGAAGTCGTTTTCTCACCTTTATCACAGTAGACGACATCACAGAGCTGATGGGAGAGCTTGAACGCGAATTCCAAGAGATTGTGCTCGAAAAGGTTGGAAAAGAAAAAGCGGCCTTAATCACAAATAAGATGGACAATGATGACTTAGCAAACTTATTCGACGAGATAGATGATGAACTAAAAGATCAATTGCTATCAAGTATGGAAGTAGAAGAATCTAAAGCGGTTCAACTTCTCATGAATTACCCAGCTGAAACAGCGGGACGGATTATGACAAACCGCTTCGTGTGGATTCCACAGCATTATACAGTTCAAGATGCGGTTGTAAAGCTGAAAAGCTTTGCTGAAATTGCTGAATCCATCAACTATTTATATGTCATCAATGATCAAAAACAGCTTGTTGGGGTCCTTTCTTATCGGGATTTAATTTTAGGAGAACCAGATGAGAAAGTGCAAGATCTGATGTTTACAAGGGTCATTGCAGTTGGTGCATTTCAAGATCAGGAAGAGATTGCAAAGCTGATTGAGCGTTACGACTTTCTTGCCATTCCTGTTGTGGAAGAGAACAATGTGCTCGTTGGAATCGTGACCGTTGACGATATCATCGACGTTGTCATTCAAGAGGCAGGAGAAGACTATGAAAAGTTTGCGGCTTCTGGTAAAGACATCACTTTTGAAACACCAGCTTTTGTTGCCGCATACCGTCGGCTCCCGTGGCTCATTTTGCTTCTATTTATTGGATTGATTTCGGGCAGTATTCTGAACTTTTTCGAAGATACACTGCAACAAGTCGTAGCACTTGCCTTTTTCATGCCAATGATCGCAGGGATGACAGGAAATACTGGGACACAATCATTAGCGGTTGTGATCAGAGGTTTGTCAAAAGAGGAATTAACGAAAAAAACGATCATGCGCTTGATCTTTAGAGAACTGCAAACGAGTATTTATATTGGGATCGTTTGCTCCATCATTATTACTGTCGTTGCGATGGTGTGGCAGGGAAATGTGATTTTAGGCTTTGTTGTTGGATCTTCACTGCTTGCGACATTGATTATTGGAACGATGGCTGGTACAGTTGTTCCGATTATTTTGCACAGATGTAATGTCGATCCAGCCATTGCATCTGGTCCACTAATCACGACGTTAAACGATATCTTATCGTTACTCATTTATTTTGGTATCGCAACTGCATTTCTTCATACGTTAATGTAAAGAGACGAAAAGCTGTAAACTGTTCTCATATAGAACAAGTTTACAGTCTTTTTTGTGTCTTTCATTCGTAATGATTGCATATAGCGCTTTCATCCTTTACATTTTAAGGAGAAGGTGGGAGATAGAATGAAAAGGCTATTATTGTTATTTGTTTGTGTCCTCATTTTAAGTGCATGCCAAAATGAAGATGCGGGGAAGGATAGGCGACTTGTTGCAGCGGAACATATGTTGGAGGCAATTACAGAAGGAAATATAAGAAAAATGAAACAAGTATATGTAGAAGGGGCTAAGCCAACACCAAAAGATCTATTAAAACTGAAAGCGGAGTGGGGGATCAGTTCGCTTTCATATGACGATTTTCGATTAGAAGAGGCAAGTATACATGTGTTCCATGCTATCTATATAGATGAAAAAAAAGAACAGGAAAAAGCGCTCGCTTTTCGAATCAAAGAAGATCCAAACAGGGGATCTTTGATTGATTTTGTCGGAGTCGTCGATAGGGGTTCAAAGTAAAAAGAATCGTTCATGAAAGAACGATTCTTTTTTTGATGCTTTATCGGTTTTTATATCGGAAATGTGCATTAATCTGACCTTCCAGCATTTTTTTCTTATACTGTCCACTTTTTAATGCTTGTTCTTTCTTTCTCATGTCCTTTAAAATTTCTGCTGTTTGTACACCATCTTCCCGTTTATTGGCGATATCCATCAATCGCTCTACATCAGAAAAGGAATATTTCCTTGTGCCTCTTGTTGATCGCTGGGGGTAGATGAGTTTACGTTCCTCATAATAACGGATTTGTCTGACAGAGAGTCCTGTCAACTCACTGACAATCCCTATAGAAATGACTTTTTTGTCTTTATAAGATAGATCTTCTTGCGTCATGTTCTCACCCCTGCAGGTCTTTTCTTCATATTATATAGAATACAAAGTGAAAAAACCTAACGTTTGTTAGAAAATATAACATACTTATGAAAGGAAATGAAGTTATATGAGAGAAAACTTAACAAATGAGATGCATTTAAAAACAATGACGATTATGCTTTAACTATATCAATCGTGAGGGGGGACCAAGTGATGGATCAAGCACAGATCATACGTATGGCAAAAGAAATAACTGCATTGGATGTGAAGAGAGAGGAGATGATGGAGCATTTCATGAAAGCTGCGGGCAAAGAGGCGTATGTTCTTCTCAGAGCTGTACAAAATGAAGTCCTCAAAAGATGTGTTCATGACGGTGCCGGAATTAAAAAAAGAGTATTTGTCCTTTTTCAACAAATCACGCCACAAGTCTGAGAATCCTATGTGACTTCAAGAAAAAATCACATAAGGGTTTCTTTTTTTGTCGTCCACAATATTATAGTAATATTAGAAATTGTAGAATGGTGACGAAATAATTGTAGTAAAGTATAGAGTCTTTACAGATTATGTTAAAAAATGTCGTATTATGAAGGTTTGCTGGAAAAGTATTTTTTCAGGGTGGATATGAAAAATAAGAAGGATTTTAAAAGTTTATAGCGAAAACTATACATAACACGAATGGAGTCACTCAGTTGGATGAAAGGGTTTTCAAAAGACGTACTTCTATTTTTTACGAAAGGCTCCAACTGCACCGCAAGATAGCCTTGAAGTTAAAAAAATCTTATAAGAGGTAGATATGTGATGAGACTATCGTTTAATGAAGAAGAAGTTGAGCGTTCAATGTCGTTGTACAAGGTTTTTGCAAGAGCTTTTAAAAGCGTTTCAGAACACAGTATTAGAGATAGCAAGGAGCATGGGTTTAACCCTACTGAGTTTGCGGTTCTTGAATTGCTTTACACAAGAGGCGCTCAAAAATTGCAACAAATCGGGTCACGTCTCTTACTTGTAAGTGGCAATGTGACGTATGTCATTGACAAGTTAGAACGAAATGGCTTTATTGAAAGGGAGCAAGATCCGAAGGATAAGCGCTCTGTTTATGCGCATTTAACCGAAAAAGGGCGTAGCTATCTTGATAAAATTTATCCCATCCATTCTCTCCGAATTGCAAGAGCTTTTTCTGGTTTGACAAGAGAAGAACAGGAGCAGTTGATTAGCTTGTTGAAAAAAGCAGGCATTCACAGCCAGCATTTATTATTTAGATAAAGTTTTTAAACAGAAAGGTGCCAAACAGGCACCTTTTTTTACGTTTCAATCTGTTCAAGTGGATAAGCAATAAACTTTTCCACCTCTTCAGAGGGAATTGGTCTTGAGTAATAAAAACCTTGCAGATCGTCACATCCCTGTGCCGATAGAAGCTGAGCTTGTTCAAAGGTTTCAACACCTTCAGCAATGACTTCTAAGGATAGCTGATGTCCCATTGCGATAATCGCTCCAGTAATCCGTTCTGATTTTGAATCGTGTTGAATATCTTCAATAAATGATTTATCAATTTTCAGTCTGTGAAGGGGTAGGTCCTTTAAATAGCTAAGAGAGCTGTGACCTGTACCAAAATCATCGATACTAATACGAACACCGATATGCTTAAGGGATGTCAGAATTTGTTTAGATTGTTTAATGTTATCCATCGTCATACTTTCAGTGACTTCCAGTTCGAGTAAATGCGGTTTTAGATCATATTTTTTTAACGTGCCCTTAATTAAATCAATCAAATCTTCCGAATGAAATTGCTTTGCCGATAAATTGACTGCGACTGGGATCAAAAGCCCTTTATCTTGCCATATTTTTGCTTGTCGACAAGCTGTATCAATGACCCACTTGCCTATATCAATGATCAGCCCTGACTCTTCCGCAAGGTCAATGAACTCATCTGGGGATTTTAAGGAACCATCAGGTGCTTTCATTCTTAGAAGGGCTTCCGTTCCTGTCATTTTCCTTGTTTTTGCACTGACTTGAGGCTGATAATGAAGAACAAATTGCTCTCTTTGGATGGCATCCCGTAGCTCAAGTTCTTTATTTAAACGGTCTTCACTTTGTTTTTCCATTGATTCTGTGAAGAATTCAAAGCGACTTTGTTTATATTTTTTCGATAAATACATCGCCATATCTGCTTTCCTCATCAGCTCCATACCATCAACCCCATTATGAGGAGAGATGGCGATCCCAATACTGATAGACGTATTGAGCTGATGATGTTGAATAAGAAATGGTCGTTCAAAATGTCGAATGATTTTTTTGGAAATTCGATTTATCTCTTCTAAATTTGAACCAATATCAGAAAAAATCATTAAAAATTCATCTCCGCCAAGTCTAGCGATAAAGCCGTTATCTGGTAAGCATTGTGTCAGTCGATTTGCGGCAGCTTTTAGCAATAAATCCCCAATGTTGTGTCCTAGTGCGTCGTTAATCACCTTAAAACGATTTAAATCGAGGAAAAGCACTGCAGTTGATTTGCCTGTCTCTTGTTGATGCGTGAGTACATCCTTTAAATGGTTGATCCCATGACGCCTATTCGGTAACTCTGTTAATTCATCGTAATGAGCCATAACATGAATTTCCTTTTCAGCAATGCGTTGTTTCGTTAGGTTCTTACAGATGAGATAAATGCTATCGAGATGCTTGTTGACATGGATAGGAATGTAAGTCACATGGAAATAATAAAATCGGTCAGCCGCTTTAATCTCTGCATCGTGTGTGATTGCTTTTTTCGAATAATGAAGGAAATGATGCCACTCATCATCTGACATTAAATGATTAGATAAGGTATCACCCAGCGATAATTGACAAATATTTAAAATCCGTTTACCTGCATCATTGGTTGAAAGGATTTTTCGATCCACAGATAAGACGATAATACCGTCAATATTGTGCTTAATCAATGATTGAAAACGTTGCTCATTTTCGCGCATCTTTTCCGCTTGTTTATTGATTCTATGATCAATAAAGGAACCAAAGATCATGAGCAATTGCACAATTAATGTCATGATACCAATAAAGATTGATAGGCTAAATGAGGTCATCTCGAAAGGACTGTCAAACTTGTTTGTGCCATCTGTATTGTGATACATGTTGGAGGCAGATATTACTGTGTAATGTATGCCAGCAATCGCTCCACCCATAATGAGAGAACCGAGAGTTTTCGATAATTGACGATGGATTTTCTTATTTGAATGATGTAGCTGGAAAAAGAACTTCATAGAAATAAAGGATGCAATGACGGCAATGAAAAAAGATAACAAAAATAAAGGGAGATTGTAATGGATCGTGATCTTTTCCATTGATTCCATTCCGAGATAATGCATACTACAGATTGCCGTTCCCATTGTAATAGAACTGAGAAGTAAACGTCTTGTAGAGATTGTACTTCTTGTGCAAATTGAAAATGCGATGAATGAACCGATAAAAGCAGCTATGAAAGATAATGCTAAAAGAAACGGTTCATAGGAGACTGCTATATGTAAATGAAGTGACATCATGCCTATGAAATGCATAGACCAAATGCCAATTGCCATCATCATTGCGCCGATCAAAAGCCACGCTATTTTTTTCGCACCGCTTGACATGATAACTCGACTAGCTAAATTAAGTGCTGAATAGGAGGCGACAACGGCAACAGTGACGGACAGAAAGACAAGCCATCCATTGTAACTTCCTGTTAATAGTGTCATGTTTAAAACCTCCT
Organism: Bacillus sp. NPDC077027; assembly: GCF_050269555.1. Taxonomy (NCBI): domain Bacteria; kingdom Bacillati; phylum Bacillota; class Bacilli; order Caryophanales; family Bacillaceae; genus Bacillus; species Bacillus sp. NPDC077027. The sequence continues at coordinate 376,032 of NZ_JBNNIO010000003.1, forward strand.
GTGTCATACTGTTCATACACCATTTATATCGGCTTGAAAAAAACAGTTTGAACAGATTGAATGACTTGATTTCATTTTTCATACACGATGAAAAAGCGGACAAAGACAAGTTTTTTATAGTAGAATCAAAATTAGTGTGAAAAAGTGGTGTTTGTGCGAATCATTTTAAGGTGCTGCTTCGTTTAATATGTATGTGGCATGCAAATGTGTATTATCGCCAAATTTCATTATGTTTGAAAGGGATTGATAGAGATCGAGGATTTAATTATTTCTTTAGCAGACGCTTTTAAAAGTTTGTCGTATTTCGGCATATTTTTAGCGCTTTGCATTGAATTTGTTCCTGCTGAAGTGGTATTGCCTCTAGCGGGGTACTGGGTTTCTGAAGGAGATATGGGTTTAATTGGTGTCGTAGTAGCCGGTTCACTTGGTGGTGTTGCTGGACCACTTACGTTGTATTGGCTAGGCCGCTATGGAGGGAGACCATTTTTAAATAAATATGGGAAATACTTTTTCATTAAACCAGAGTCACTCGATAAGTCGGACGATTTTTTTAAGAAACATGGCGGATTTGTTGCCTTTAGTGGGCGTTTTATCCCAGGTGTTCGTACGCTCATTTCCATTCCATGTGGTGTTGCAAAAATGAATGTATGGATATTTAGCTTATACACATTTTTAGCGATTACACCTATTACGTTCGTTTATGTGTATCTAGGTGTCATGCTCGGAAAGAATTGGAAAGAGGTTGGCTCCATATTAGAACCATATTTACTTCCGGTTGGAATAGGGATCGTTGTTTTATTTGTTCTCTATTTATTGCTGAAAAAAAGAAAGAAAAAGACGATATCAACTGAAAGTATTTCTTCTTTTATGAGTAAAGATAAACGTTGACAATCTTTTGTCTGTTTATTAAGATATAATTAATCTAAATATTCTCATATCCCATCAAAGGGGAGTAGCGTCCGGTTTAACCGGAAACAAAGTCGTCATTACATGGACTTGATCCATCGGCTTTGTTGGCATGATTTACATATCACATGTCTAGCAAGACCTTTGCCACTAACGGGCAAAGGTCTTTTTTGCATTCATAAGCCTTTGTCTGTTGTGGGAGAATAAAGACACATAAGGAGGAATGATTGATGGATGCAACAATAATTTTAGAATACGGGTGGGTTCTTCTCGTATTGATTGGACTCGAAGGGATTTTAGCGGCTGATAATGCACTTGTCATGGCTGTCATGGTGAAACACCTTCCAGAACAGCAAAGAAAGAGAGCACTGTTTTATGGGCTTGCGGGCGCTTTTATTATGAGGTTTGGTTCGTTATTCCTCATTTCGTTTTTAGTCGATGTATGGCAAGTTCAGGCGATTGGCGCAATTTATCTTCTCTATATTTCGATTCATCATATTTTAAAATCTCACTTTTTTAAAAAGAATAAAAATGAAACAAATTTGAAGCAAAGTGGTTTTTGGGCGACAGTTGTCAAAGTAGAGCTTGCAGATATTGCCTTTGCAGTTGATTCGATTTTGGCGGCTGTAGCACTTGCTGTGACCCTTCCAAAAACGACACTTCCATCAATTGGGGGCCTTGATGGTGGACAGTTTATTGTCATTTTATTAGGAGGTTTAATTGGTCTTGTGATTATGCGATTTGCAGCCACTGTTTTTGTCAAGTTGCTACAAACTAGACCGAGCCTAGAAACAGCAGCATTTGTTATCGTTGGCTGGGTTGGAGTGAAGCTAACACTTTACACACTTTCACATCCTGCAATCGGGGTTGTCTCTTCACATTTTATACATTCAACAACATGGAAAATCATCTTTTGGACCGTTCTGATTGGTATTGCCGCTGCAGGCTGGTTTCTATCCAATCCATCAAGGAATCGAGCCAAAAAGGACCAACTAGAAGAGTCAAAAAGTCCTGCGGAAGAATAGACGCAAAATTTCCTATGAAAGAAATATCATTTCATTTTCATAACACGTATATTACAAAAAAGGGGGAGATACCCCCTTATTTCTTTGCTTTTAAACGAAAATTTGTAAAGAAGATGATAAAACACCTGTCATATTTGAGAAACAGGGAATCAATTCCTCTTTTCTTCCTTTGCGCTTCTCTCGTAAATTAGCTATCATAAATGAGTAATATAGGGAGAACTGAGGTGAAACCATTGCTTAGCCTTTTGTTTAAAAAAGGAAAGAAAAAGCAAACACTTGAGCAGTCTGTTGAAAGCATTCAACAAGGCAACACAGAACTGCAAAATGCATTAATAGAGCAATACAAACCATTTGTCGCTAAGACGGTTTCATCCGTTTGTAAACGATATATAGATGAAAAAGACGATGAATTCAGCATAGGCTTAATTGCCTTTAATGAAGCGATAGAAAAATATTCTTCCGAAAAGGGAAATTCACTGCTTGCCTTTGCTGAACTGATTATTAAAAGAAAAGTGATTGATTATATCCGAAAAGAAGCAAGAAATGCACAAACGATTAATATGGATTTGCAGGAGAGTGAAAATGGAGAGTACTCTCAAAGCATGATTGAAGCAGAGCTTTCTGTAGATGAATATCGTCTGCTAATTGAACAAGAACAACGAAGAGAAGAAATACAGCATTTTAAAGAAAGACTCAAGGTATATGGCCTGACCTTTAATGAATTGCTTGAGCATTCACCTAAACATGCAGATGCCAGGCAAAACGCGATCAAGGTGGCTTATACACTCGTACAACACGATGACCTGAGAAATATCCTTTTTCAGAAAAAACAATTACCAGTCAAACAGCTAGAAAAACTTGTTGAGGTCAGCCGAAAAACGATTGAAAGAAATAGAAAATACATTATCGCAATGGCAATTATCATTACTGGTGATTATGTGTATTTGAAAGATTACCTTAAAGGGGTGCTTAATTCATGAGAAGAGGCATTATAGTAGAAAAAAACAAAAAATATGTCACACTGCTGACCCCTGATGGACAATTTCTAAAAACGAAGTATGAACAGCAAGATTATAAAATCGGTCAAGAAGTTGCATTTCCAAACGAAACGCGCATGGGAAGAAAAAGAGCCGGTTTTTTTGATCTGCTTCGTTTGCGCCCGCTGAAAGCGGGGATTTTATCCATAGCAGCGATTATTGTCGTTATTTTTACTATTATGCCGTCCTTCTCAGATCATAAGGCGTATGCTTATATGACAATTGACATTAACCCAAGCTTTGAATTAAAGCTTGATCATCGCTATCAGGTGATTGGTGTGACACCGCTTAATGAAGATGCAAAAAAAGTTCTCGCCAGTATAAAGGATTGGAAAAAAAGCGACGTGACAAACGTTGTCCATGAGATCATTGAAGATTGTGATCAAAAAGGATACATAAAAAGCTCTAAAAACATCTTGATTTCAACAGTTTATGAAAACAAACAAGATCATACATATAAAACAGAAGTGAAAAGTAAATTAGACAATATTTCCGTTGAATATAAAGAGCGGAATTACGATCTTGAAACCGTCGAGAGCGACCTTGAAACAAGAGAAAAAGCGCAAAAAGAAGGCATGTCTACAGGAACTTATCTTCGAAATAAACAAAGTCATGAAAAAGAAGATATCATGCAGGATGAAGAAACAGTAAATGATGATGCATTAACAGAAGAGAAGTCTGATCAAGATGAAAACAAAGAGGACCGTGTAGACGGAGAGGATCAAAAGGAAGAAAAGACGAGTGAACCTCAAACAGATCAGGACAAAGAGCTGCCAGAGTCAAAGAATGGAGAAAAAGAGCAGAAAGAATTAACGAAGGAAGAACCACAATCAAAACAAAAAATAACGGATAGTGATCAAACGAAACCAAAAGGAGAAACAAAGGAATCTAAAAAAGGTGATGACCAAAAAGATAAGTCCCCTTATTCAGCACCAGGAAAAGAAAAAGTGGATAAAGCGAGAGAACATGCCGAAAAACAAGCAAAAAAAAACGATTCTGACCTAAAACGACAGGATGAACGTCAAAAAAAGCATGGTTATAAGAAGGAATCACCGAAACGCTCAGATCGTTCAAATCATTCATATGAAAAGTGAAAAACGCCAGAAGGACTCCGGCGTATTTAACCATGTCTTTATTTTGATTGATTTCCCATTTGTGATTGAGCTTGCTGAACGAGCCTTTTTGTTATCTCACCACCAACTGAGCCGTTAGAACGTGCGACTGTATCTGAACCGAGAGTTACGCCAAATTCTTGAGCGATCTCGTACTTAAATTGATCTAATGCTTGCTCCACTCCAGGAACAAGAAGTTTATTTCTGTTTGACATTGTGATGTACCTCCTTTCATTCATTATTGATTCGCCTCCTTAGTTTGAAAATTTCAGCCTTTATTTATGCTGGCAATTGCTGTACACAAAAAAGCCCCGGAAGGCTTTAAAACCATCGGGACGCTACGCTTTTTTACATTGTAGGGTATTAAACATCATTTCCTGTGCTGTGCTTTGCAAGTGTGAGGTGAAAACAGAAAATACAGTAGAGCTGATGATACCTTTTACTGTTTTCCATTGATCTTTTGAAAGTTCCGTAAATTGTTCATGTAATTTGTCTGATTGTTCTTCTGTCATTGCCCGCAAATTTGTTTCTCTGAGCGGGAAATTTGTATGGTGATAAATAAAATCAAGCACGTGCGCATATGCTTCATAAAAACGAATTGGACTAATGATGTCATCAGAGCGATCAGTGATCGTATTAAACAATGCTGCTAAAATCATTCGAATCGCATCAAAGTCAAAAACAGATTTTAAATCTCTCACAATGAGTAAAATAACGACTTGATCAATGGAGTATTTTTTACCAAGTTCAGGATGTCCAATCATGTCTTTAATATCACGCTTAATCCAGTTTTGAATTGCAGTTGATTTAAGAGAAGTGAGCTCACATAAGTTGCCTAGTTCAACAATTTCATTCGTTGAGAGACCATGTATCGATTTTTGTTTTTTTCGTTCTAATTTTTCAAAAAAAGTAGGGATATTAATTGATTCATTTTGGTTATCATGGTCAATTTTGACTGACTGGTTTATTAACTGAAGCGGGGACAGCTCTCCCTCTCCTTTTAGAGAATAAAGAAGTTTTGTCATATCCATTCTCGTTAATTTAAAAGTATCCATGTTCCACCTCATTTGAAAGTCAAAAAATGCTTTATAAATCTAACTCAACATCATAATCTCTTTCCGCTTAAAAAGCAAAATATACTTTGAAATGGAATGGATGTCACACATTGTTCACTTTTTATTGATAGGTGCAGGTGAATACGTTGAAACAACAGGGATTAAGCCGTTATGATAAAGAAAGGAAAACGATTCCTTTCTTCTTGCAATTTCATCAGTTTATTTTTATAATTTTATTAATAAGTTCACTTGAACTTAATATGATAGTGGAGGTTATGTATGGGTAAAAGAATTTTTCTATTTATATTAACGAACGTTCTGGTCATCACCACAATTGGAATTGTGCTCTCGATTATCAGTACAGCGACTGGCGTTGGTTCTTATATACAAGCGGATGGCGGAATTAGTTTTGGAGCACTACTTGTATTCAGTGCTGTAGTTGGTTTTGTTGGTTCCTTTATGTCACTTGCTATGTCACGCTGGATGGCTAAAATGATGATGGGTGTCCGTGTCCTTAATCCTGATAAAGACAATCTGTCTTATGATGAGCAACAGTTGGTGGATCGTGTACACAGATTATCCAGAGCTGCAGGACTTTCAAAAATGCCAGAAGTCGGTATTTATCAATCGAATGAAGTCAATGCGTTTGCAACGGGTCCTTCTAAAAGAAGATCTCTTGTTGCTGTTTCAACAGGTTTAATTCAAGAAATGGACGATGCAGCTGTAGAAGGCGTATTAGCACATGAGGTTGCACACATTGCGAACGGTGATATGGTGACAATGACGCTATTACAAGGAATTGTCAACACATTCGTTGTGTTCCTTTCAAGGATTGCTGCATGGATTGCAAGTCGCTTTGTTTCACGTGAAGAGCTTGTCCCAATTGTTCATTTTATCGCAGTCATTGTCTTCCAAATTATCTTCTCGATTCTTGGAAGCCTTGTCGTCTTTGCATATTCTAGACATCGTGAGTACCATGCAGATCGTGGTGGTGCTGATCTTGCTGGTAAAGATAAAATGGTGCATGCATTACGCTCGCTGGAGGCTTACACGTCAAGAATTAAAAATGATGATCAAACGGCGGTTGCCACACTGAAAATTAGCGGGAAACGCAAAGCGTCTCTTTTCTCTACACATCCTGATTTAAATGAAAGAATTAGAAGACTTGAAGCAAAATAATGAAAGTGAAAAGACATTCTGCGAAGGAATGTCTTTTTCTTTTTGATGAAATGAAAAATAAAGCGCAAAATAGCTTTAAAATCCTTTCTCTTTTCATTAAAATGATAAGGGTATTTAAAAAGAAAGATTAAAGAAGGAATGACAATGAATCCAATAAAAAAACTGATCGACCGGCTCTCGGCATTCCAACTGCTTGCGCTATATTATTTTCTTGCTGTCACGGTTTCTCTTATCTTGCTCAGTCTTCCTGTTGCTCATCAAGCTGGAGTGAAATGGTCATTTATCGATGCCCTTTTTACAGCTGTAAGCGCAGTGAGTGTCACTGGACTCACTGTCGTTGATACGTCGCAAACGTTTAGTGTGGCAGGTATGTGGATTCTAGCATTTGTTTTACAAATAGGTGGAATTGGTATTATGACGCTTGGGACATTTGTTTGGCTTGTGATGCGAAAAAGAATTGGTATTAAAGAAAGAAAGCTTATCATGGCTGATCAAAACCAAAGTAGTTTATCAGGAATTGTCAAATTGATGAAGCAAGTACTATTTTTAATCTTGTTCATTGAATTTTTAGGCGGTTTGATCTTAAGTATTTATTTCTTAAAATATTATGGTGTGCAAGAAGCCTTTTTACACGGCTTTTTCTCCAGTGTTAGTGCAACAACAAATGGTGGATTTGATATAACAGGAAACTCACTTATTCCATATAAAGACGACTATTTCGTCCAATTTATTACGATGCTGCTGATTATCTTTGGAGCAATCGGGTTCCCTGTTTTAGTGGAGGTAAAGGACTACTTATTTAACAAGGATAGAGAACATGCCTCATTTTCATTGTTTACTAAAATCACGACCATCACGTTTGGTGCACTCGTTGTTGTAGGTGCTCTCGGGATTTTTGCCCTTGAAGCTCGCTTTACTTTTTTAGGGAAAAGCTGGCATGAAGTCTTGTTTTATTCGTTATTTCAATCTACTGCTACAAGAAGTGGGGGCTTGGCAACGCTTGATATTACTCAGCTGACAGAGCCAACGCTATTATTTATGTGTCTGCTTATGTTTATAGGGGCGTCTCCAAGTTCAGTAGGGGGCGGAATTCGGACAACCACTTTTGCCCTTAACTTACTCGCCCTTTTTCATTTTGCAAGAGGGAATAAGTCGATCAAAATTTTCAGAAGAGAGCTTCATCAAGCAGATGTGACAAAGTCTCTTGTGGTGACAATGATGGCATTTATTTTAGTGTTTGGGTCCACATTCCTATTATCGTTGTCAGAGCATAACACGCTGCTAGAAAATTTATTTGAAGTATGCTCTGCGTTCGGAACAACAGGGTTATCATTAGGTATCACAGCAGATTTATCTATCTTTGGAAAATGTGTCATCATGGTCGTCATGTTTATCGGAAGAATTGGGCTTCCTAGTTTCCTTTATTTGATTGGACGTCGAGAAATTGAAGCGAATTATCATTATCCAAAAGAGCGTGTAATCATTGGATAAGTGGCACTTTAAATGAGTGCCACTTTTTTTATTTCCATTATATAACTGTCTAATTTGATCATGAAGTTCACAATCTATACATAAGAGGTGAGCGAGACGTGCTTGATGTATTATGGAAAGCCATTGTCATGCTGTTAGTCGGAACTTTGCTACTAAGAATAGCGGGACCTAAATCCATTGGTCAATTAACTGTACAGCAAACGGTCATTATGATTTCGATTGGGTCGATCATCATCCAGCCATTTATTGAACATAACTTGCTTGAAACGATCTATGCAGCAAGTATTTTCATCATTGCACTTGTCATTATGGAAAAGCTCTCAATTGAATTTGATTTTTTTGAAAAGCTTGTTTCAGGGAAATCTGTTGTGATTTTACAGGATGGTGAAATGCTTGAAAAAGAACTAAAAAAAACAAGACTGACGAGAGATCAATTTAAAATGCGATTAAAGCAGCAAGGAATATCTGAACTCAGTAGCCTTAAAAATGCAACACTTGAAGCCAATGGTCAAATCGGTTTTGAATTCAAAGAAGAAGAAAAACCAGTGACAGTCAGACAGATGAAAGAAATGCTCAATGAATTTAAGGATGAACTAAATATATTAAAAAAGGACTGATTCTATTGAAACGAAAAGCGGCAAAACTCGAAGCAACGACAAATAATATGACGCCGACTGAGAGTATGTCAAAGGAAAGCGGACGATCGCAGCTTGATGACCAAAAGGTAGATCGTGCAGCGAACCGAAATTCAAAACACGGCATACATGGAGCGCCTAAACATGACTAAAAAACATGTGAAAAGCAAAGACAGTGAACAACATAAAAAACCGATGAATCCGGACATTTTAGAAGAGGAATTTGGCAGTGAATTCGGTGACGTCAATAGTAGTAAATGGATTGAAACCCTGATGAAACCAAAAAAAGACCATTCGTGTAAAAAAGAATCGCAAGACCATTAAATAAAAAACGATCCAAATGGATCGTTTTTTATTTAATGTAACTACTCTGTCTTCCTGTAACCATACGCATCAGATTGGTCATTTTTAATTCTATAAAAGGCTGAGCAACTGTCTTCACAAATGTGCTAGAAAGCGTAAAGGTTAAAATAATCGTCAGCAATAGAAGGATGATCAGACTTGCTGTATTTATTATCCAATCATCAAACCATGTAAACCTTAAAAATTTGATAATAAACCCATGCAGTAAATACACGTAGAATGTTCGTGTTCCCCATTTCGTAAAGAAAAAACGACGCTTCGGGACAAGTGCTAAAAAGCTAAATGACGCTGTAAAAGCAAGTAAGTACCAGCACATCCGTTTTAAAGCGGCGATGATCCCTTCATCACCAAGAGAAGAATATGGCTGAGAACCGAACAGGAAAGAATAATCAAACTCGTAGAAGAAACAGAATAAGAACACCCCTGCTAATATGATGAGCGCTGTTACTCTTCCTACATGTGAACGAATGAAATCAAAATGCTCCTTTTTTAAATAGAAGCCGGCAAGGAACATCGGTAGAAAGACAAATGTACGTGATAAGCTAAGTGTATCACTAATGATATCAACATACCCGACGAGTAAGGCAATCGATAAACTGACCACCATCGCCCATTTGAAAGGAAGTTTTGAGAAAGGAAATAAAAGCACATTCCAAAAAAACAAACTGATTAAAAACCATAGTGACCACTGGGGATCGATAGGATTTAGATTCGACATGCTCTCATCCTGAAGAAAGTAATAATACACTGAGTAAATACCTTGAAAAATGAGATAAGGTATGATCAACTTTACAGCGACTTTTTTAATAAAACCAGGCTTTCTAAAGCCTTTTGCAAAAAAACCAGATACTAAAATAAAAGCAGGCATATGAAATGTATAAATAAACTTGTACAAATAAAGTATCCAATCATTATCATGAATAAAAGACCGAAGCAAATGCCCGAAAACGACTAGAAAAATCAGAAGAAATTTTGCGTTGTCAAAATAACTATCTCGTGAAACTGTCATAACATCACCTTTTTCACTTGATTTCAATTCATAAACTATGAGCAACATTCCCTCATTTTCCCCATTCTAAAATACTTTTTTGGTCAATTGGTGATTTGATTTGAAATTGTAGAATGGTTGTGAAAAAAGGGTAAGAAAAGAGAATGCTTCAACATTCCTGTCATCTGATTGAAATATTTAAAATGTAGTATCTGAAAAAGTGCTCTTTTTTTATGAGTCAAATGAAGGAACAATGAAAATATTGTAGAAATACTGTAGAGGAATCAGGTTGGGAAAAGGAGTGTAAGTGAATGGCTGAAACGCTCGATACAAATCAAATCGTGACCACTAAAGAATTCAGAAAATTAGAAAAAGAAAATGAGCATTTGCGGAATGAATTAATGCAGCAGAATATGATCTTTAATAAGACATTAGATGCCATTTTTATATTTGATAAGCAACTCAAGATCATCCAAGCCAACGAAGCAACATGCAGGCTTGTTGAAACATCGAAAGAAAACCTCCTCAATAAATCCGTTCTTGATTTCCTTTATGGCATTCCTAAAAATAGAATCGAATGTTCGTTAGATACATTTTTCAAAAAAGGGAGACTGAAAAAAGAAATTTCAATCCAACTTGAGAGTGGAGAGACCAAATATATTGAGTTTTTCGCAGAGCATGATAAAGTGAATGATCAGTGTATTGTGGTGATGAGGGATGTGTCTTCAAAAAAAATCTTAGAGCGAGAACGCTCTAAGAATGAGCAATTATTGAAAGAGCTGTTCGATCGAGCACTCGATGGAATCGTCATATTTGATCAAGATGGCTGTATAATAGATGCCAACCATTCTTTTTGTCAAAGCTTTGAACTCGATAAGGATCATCTTGCTGAACGCTATTTGCATGAATTTGTTGAAGATAAAAACCAGCCTGCTTTACATCAATTACTCTGTTCATTAAAGGAGACAGGAAAAGCAAAAGGTGAACTCCCTGTTGCACTCCAATCTGGTAAGCACAAATTATTTGAGCTGACGATTACGTCTAACGTGATGAATGGTTTTTTTATGTCGATCATGCGAGACATTACAGAGAAAAGGTCAATGGAAGAAAAGCTTTTAAAAAGTGAAGAGCGTTTTCGAGAAATTTTTGAAAATGCGATGGATGCGATTATTATTTGGACTGATCATGGCGAGATTGTGAGGGCAAATGAATCAGCTTGTCGGATTTTTGAGCTTTCGATGGACAAACTGATCGGTCGTAAGCTCACGGATTTTCTCGTTCAATCAGATAAACGGTATAGACCCACTAGAAAAAGATATGCGAGACATCATGAAATACGTGAAGAATTACTATTCAGAATGGCAAATGGTCAGTTTAAAGAGCTTGAATTTACATCAAAGCATGCGGTTTTAGAAGGTCAGCATTTGACTATATTACGTAATGTGAGTGATCGAAAGCGCATGGAGCAGGAATTGCGTGAAAGTGAACTCAAATTTCGAAAAGTATTTAATGGCTCAATGGATGGAATCGTCCTTTTTAATAATCAATACAATATCATAGATGTGAACCCTTCAGCAGGAGAGTTGCTTGGGCTTACACAGGATGATCTAACCGAAACCAACCTTCTTCATATTCTATCCCCATTTCAGATTGAAAACATGGCTCAGCCTGCACAAGAAATGACATTAGATGAAATGGATAACGAAGTTCCTTTTGTCCTTAATCACCCAGACCAGCGCATTTTAGAGTTTTCGTTTAAACGAAACATTATCCACAATATGAATCTTGCCATATTTAGAGATGTCACTGAAAGAAAAGAATTAGAGGAACGAGTCAGGAAATCTGATACGCTTCATGTTGTTGGTGAGCTTGCGGCAGGAATCGCACATGAGATTAGAAATCCGATGACTGCTTTAAAAGGTTTCATTCAGCTTTTAAAAGGAAGTGTAGAAGGAGAATATTCTCTCTACTTTAATGTCATTACATCTGAATTGAAAAGAATTGAGTCGATTATTACAGAATTTTTGATCTTGGCCAAGCCACAAGCGATTGTTTACGAGGAGAAAAATGTAGTCCAGATTATGAAAGATACGATGGATTTATTACATGCTCAGGCAAATCTTGGTAATGTGCAAATGCATTTAACCGTCATGGATGCGATCCCGCCTATTTACTGTGAACCGAATCAATTAAAACAAGTATTCATCAACATTTTAAAAAATGCGATTGAAGTGATGCCAAGGAAAGGAAATGTATACGTCAACATTAGACGAAAGGGGAAGGAACATATTATCATTTCTCTTCGAGATGAAGGCTGCGGGATGACAGAGGATAAGTTAAGGCGTTTAGGTGAGCCTTTTTATACAACAAAAGAAAGAGGAACTGGACTTGGGCTAATGGTTAGCTATAAAATTATTGAAGAGCATCAAGGTACGATAGAAGTTGAGAGTGAGGAAGGAATTGGCACCATTTTTCACTTAACCTTGCCTTTGAGACAACAAAAACAAGAGGGAGATCATTAACTTGTACTATACCGTTTTTAATGCACCGATTGGAGATTTATACATAGTAGAGCACGAGGGAAATATCACGCACGTCTTTCTTGATGATGATCACTTTTCACAGCAATTGTCTCAAGCGGAGATGATCGCAGAAGAAACACCCCTTTTAATAGAGGCGAAAAAACAGCTGAAAGAATACTTTGCAGGTCAGCGTAAGACCTTTTCTTTACCGCTTAAACAGTCAGGTACAATCTTTCAAGAACAAGTGTGGGAGGCGCTCGCATCGATTCCTTATGGACAATCAAGAAGCTATGTAGATATCGCACGTGCAATTGGTAACCCGAAAGCAGTAAGAGCAATCGGACAAGCCAATCGTCGCAATGCACTGCCCGTCTTTATTCCTTGTCATCGTGTCATTGGAAAAGATCGGTCACTGACAGGATATGCTGGGACGAGAACAGACACAAAAGCCATTCTGCTTGATTTAGAAGGAATACCCTTTGTCAAAAAATAAACCGATTGACCTGTTCCAAATTTTCACATGCGACATATCCTTTTATTAAGTAAAAAAAGTTGGTTGAAGGAAAAAAGGAGGTCGTTTTGATGTTCTGGGGACAGAAAGAAAAAATCTTTGCTTTTACCTCTTTCTTTGTCAAAATTCATGTGATGACGGAAGAACAAAAGAACGAAATATTCATAGCTTCTGAGAATGCAAAAAAGCGCGGTGCTCTTAAACCTTAAGAGAACGGCGCTTTTTGTTTAATGTGTAAGTGTCTTTGAGAAGAGCCCATCAATTTCTTCCGTGTAATTTGATGTGATAATGCCTTTTTCCGTAATAATACCTGAAATGAGATGATGTGGCGTGACATCGAAGGCTGGGTTAAACACCTGCACATTTTCCGGTGCGATTTGTATACCGTTTAATTGTCTGACCTCTTCAGGATCCCTTTCTTCAATTGGAATTTCATCTCCATTTTCGATTGAGACATCAAACGTTGATAAGGGTGCAGCTACAAAAAATGGAATATTGAAATGTTTCGCTAAAATAGCAAGTCCTAATGTTCCGATTTTATTAGCGGTATCACCATTTTTGGCAATGCGATCTGCCCCAACGATCACTGCTGATATTTGTTTTTCTTTCATCGTATGAGATGCCATGTTATCTGTAATTAATGTGACATCCACTCCGCCTTGCATTAGCTCCCAAGCTGTGAGGCGAGCACCTTGCAGGACAGGACGTGTTTCGCAAGCATAAATGTGGAGGTCGAGATTTTTCTTCTTTGCTAAATAAAACGGAGCAAGTGCTGTCCCATAACGACTTGTTGCAATAGAACCTGCATTGCAAATGGTCATGATCCTATCACCAGATTTAAATAGCTGGAGAGCATTTTGCCCAATTTGACGGCATGTCTCCTCATCTTCAATTTGGATTTGAATGGCTTCGTGCACAAGGTCTGTTTTGGCAGCATTCACTGAAGCAGCGCGTGTAATGCGCTGTGCAAGACGTTCTAACGCCCAGGCTAGATTCACTGCTGTTGGACGAGAGCTATTTAAGTATTTTTTGATGTGCAAAACCTCATTTTTGAATACATCCATATCTTCTGTGTCAATCTGTTGTGCACTGAGTGCCAGCCCAAAAGCGGCTGTGATTCCAATGGCTGGAGCCCCGCGAACCTTCAATGTCACGATGGCGTCATATACATCCTCTTTTGTGTTTAAATACTCATACTCTGTTACCTTAGGTAATTTTTGTTGATTTAATATTTTAATGGCGTTTTCTTCCCACTCTACTGAACGGGGGACTTCAAATGATTCAGACAAAACCCGTCACTCCTTTACAGATTGTTGGAATAATGCGACGAGGTCAGACGCTCTTTCCACTGTTTCGTATTGTTTGATAAATGTTTTTCCTAATGAGAGAGCTACTTTCTTTTGTGCAATGCGCTTATTTTGCGGCTCGATGGTATCAAGATCGGCAGCATGGGCAAGGCCGATTGTGCGGCGAACCAATTCACAGCCAGCAAAACCTGTCGCTTCTTTCAAAATGCGGTCAAATGTTTTTTGTAAAAAGCTGTCTGAGATGCTAAAGGCTTCAATGCTATCCTCTTTCCAAGCTTTCGTAAATACTTCTATAAACGTTGTCCACACATTTTCGACGTGATCCAAAAGTGGCTTTTGCTCATCCTCGTTCTCGCGTGATAAAGCACTAATGAATAAGTTTGCAATAAAGTGCCCGATATCAAATCCAAAAGGACCATAAAACGCAAATTCTGGATCAATTACTTTTGTTTCATGTTCATTTGCAAAAATACTACCTGTATGGAGATCACCATGAACGAGTGTTTCGGCAGATGTGAGGAAAATTCGCTTGAGCTCAGCAGCCTTTGCCAGTAGCTCTAAATCAGCCCACAGTTTTTCTGCTTCTTCTCTTAGTTCTTCTTCAAAATCATTTGTGTTACTATCAAAAAAAGGATCTGTAAAGACAAGCTTTTCTGTGATATCACAAAGATCAGGGTTGGTGAATTGTTTGACAAACTGTTTTTTTAATTTAGGATCAGTAGCAAAATCCGATGAGTAAAACAGGGTTTTTCCTAAAAATTCGCCAATATGATCAGAAAGTTTCGGATAATTTTTTCCGACAATTAGCCCTTTTCTGACGATTTCAAGGTGTGATAGATCTTCCATCGCTGTCACCGCAAGTGTTGTATCAGAGTAATATACTTCTGGAACGAGGTGTGCTACATATTCAGATTGTTTGATTAAAGCTGAACTTTCAATTCGCGCCCGATCCAGTGCTAGAGGCCAGCTTTCTCCAACGACTTTTGCATATGGTAAAGCTTGTTTAATGATTAATCCTTTTTGGTGATCATGATCATAAAGATGAAAGACATAGTTTAAGTTTCCGTCTCCAATTTCAGTACATGTAAGCTTGCTGCTACCCTGCAGTAATCCAAGTTTTATGGCGAGAGCAACCGCCGAGCTTTCAGTTAATTCTTCATAGGATGCTGTTAGTGTTGCCAATTGTTTTCCCTCCAAATCATATAAAAAAGCCTCTTTCTCCTGAGAGAAAGAGGCTTTTATGTGTATGCTTAAGCCTCTCCTATCTCTCAGATATGAATCTGATGGAATTAGCACCGTGCCTTACAAGACTGTTGTCTTGGCGCTGATATAGCTGCGCCCCACTTTGCAGTGGTATTAATGGTCGGTTGCTGTTGGGGTCAAAAGGCCAATTCCCTCGCCCAACTCTCGATAAGAGAAAAATCAAATGAAGTTTTCAAAAAATAAACGCATTTCTTAATACATGATATTATCAGAGCATATCTTCTGCTGTCAATCATTTTTCAAAATACCTTTACAATGAATCAATGAATCCATTACAGTGAATGTATCATGATGTAACTTGAATAGAAGGTGAATAAATGGAATTTCAACAATCAGACATATTAAAAAAATTACCAGAACAATTTTTTGCGTCATTGGTTCAAAAAGTACAGGCAAAGGTGAAGGCAGGCCATGATGTGATCAATTTAGGACAAGGAAATCCTGATCAGCCGACACCGGCACATATTGTAAGTGCTATGCAGGAAGCAGTCGAAAAACCAGAAAACCATCAATATTCTTCTTTTAGAGGAACGGCTAAGCTAAAAGCTGCTGCTGCTGAGTTTTATCATAGAGAATATGGGGTTCAGCTTGACCCAGTAGAAGAGATCGCCATATTATTTGGAGGCAAAGCAGGGTTAGTTGAATTGCCACAATGCCTTCTGAATCCAGGCGATACGGTGCTTGTTCCAGATCCAGGTTATCCTGATTACTGGTCAGGTGTTGTATTAGCCGGGGCTGACATGGCATTTATGCCACTTCTTGAAGAGAATGCTTTTCTACCAGACTATGATAAGCTCTCAGTTGAACTGAAAGAAAAGGCGAAGCTCATGTACTTAAATTATCCGAATAATCCGACGGGAGCAGTGGCAACAGCTGATTTTTTTGAAAAAACAATTACGCTTGCCAAAGAAAACGGTATTTGTGTAGTGCATGATTTTGCTTATGGAGGCATCGGATTTGATGGAGAGAAGCCAGTAAGCTTTTTGCAAACGGAAGGCGCAAAGGAGACCGGAATTGAAATTTATACATTGTCCAAAACATACAATATGGCAGGCTGGAGAGTCGGCTTTGCAGCTGGAAACGCATCTGTGATTGAAGCCATTCAACTGTATCAGGATCATATGTTTGTTTCTCTGTTTAAAGCAACTCAAGATGCAGCGGCAGTAGCTCTTTTAGGTAGTCAAGAGTGTGTTAGAACGCAAAATGACCGCTATGAAAAAAGAAGGAATGCTTGGATTAAGGCATGCCGTGAGATTGGCTGGGAAGTAACAGCTCCAAAAGGATCATTTTTTGCTTGGCTGAAAGTGCCAGAAGGGTATACGTCTGTAGCTTTTTCAGATTTGCTATTAGAAAAGGCAAGTGTCGTTGTTGCACCAGGAAGCGGCTTTGGATCATACGGGGAAGGCTATGTCAGAGTAGGTCTTTTGACAAGCGAAGATCGCTTGAAAGAAGCAGCAGAACGAATTGGCTCATTGCATCTTTTTTCAAAAAGCCATTGACAACGTAAAAAAACGGTGGGATAATTCAGGCATCATTTCAGAAAAGTGAATATTCTTATCAAGAGTAGGCAGAGGGACTAGCCCGATGAAGCCCGGCAACCGACTTCAATGAAGCACGGTGCTAATTCTTGCAGCAAGCGCTGAGAGATAAGATTCGGATGAACAGACGAAACCTCTTCAAGGCGCGAAAAGCATTTGGAGAGGTTTTTTTATATGGTTTATGAACTTAACTGGATATAGAAAGGGGTTTACCAGTGAGTGAATTACAGGCGACTTATGTCATCACACACCCAGAGGGTGAACAGATTGAAAAAAAAGCAGAACAAATTGCACTCGGGCTTACAGTTGGCTCGTGGACGGACTTACCTCAGTTAAAGCAGAAGCAGCTTCAACAACATAAAGGCAGAGTGATATGCACGAAGGAAAAGAAGACAATGCCTCGCGATGGTCTTGTGCAATCAGAGGTGACCATTGGTTATCCTGAAGCGAACTTTTCAGCCGATTTACCAGCTGTTTTAACGACCGTTTTTGGTAAGCTTTCACTGGATGGCAAGGTCAAGCTCGTTGACCTATCGTTCTCATCGGCGTTTAAGCGCAACCTGCCAGGTCCTGCTTTTGGGATTGAAGGCATTCGCAAGAGGCTTGGGGAATTTGAGCGTCCTTTGTTGATGAGTATTTTCAAAGGAGTTATTGGAAGAGATATGGCTGATCTAAAAGAACAGCTTCGAGCGCAGGCGTTAGGTGGCGTTGACTTGATTAAAGATGACGAAATTTTGTTTGAAACAGCGCTTGCCCCTTTTGACGAGAGGATCAAAGCAGGAAAACAAATTTTAAAAGAAACCTATGAAGAGACAGGTCATCGAACGTTATATGCAGTGAACTTAACTGGAAGAACAGATCAATTGAAGGACAAGGCACGAAAGGCAGCAGAGCTTGGCGCAGATGTACTTCTGTTCAATGTTTTTGCGTACGGACTTGATGTGATGCAAAGCCTTGCAGAAGATCAAGAGATTCGTTTGCCAATAATGGCTCATCCAGCTGTAAGTGGTGCGTTTACATCATCCCCTGATTATGGCTTTTCTCACGCGCTCATTTTAGGGAAATTAAACCGTTATGCCGGTGCAGACTTTAGTTTATTTCCTTCGCCATACGGCTCTGTTGCACTTCCAAAAGAGGATGCACTAGGGATCTTTGAAGCTTGTACAACAGATGACGACTTTCACAAAACATTCCCTGTCCCATCCGCAGGTATACACCCAGGCATGGTACCATTGTTATTAAGAGATTTTGGGCTTGACCATATCATAAATGCTGGCGGAGGAATTCATGGCCACCCACGTGGGGCAATTGGTGGAGGAAAGGCATTTCGCTCAATCATTGATGCTGTGATGAACGGTGAACCGATTGAAGAAAGAGCCGCAGCTTGTCAAGATTTAAAAGCCGCACTTGAAAAATGGGGAAGGGTAGCGTTTTAAATGAGTAGACCAATAGTTTTATGTGATTTTGATGGTACGATCACCAAAAATGATAACATTATCAGCATTATGAAAGAGTTTGCACCAAGTGAATGGACGAAGCTGAAAGACGGTGTGTTGTCTAAGGAGATCGGTATTAAAGAAGGCGTTGGTCGTATGTTTCGTTTATTAAAGACTGAACAGAAAGAAGCGATCCAATCATTCATCTTAAACGATACTGAAATTCGAGATGGCTTTGAACGTTTTGTTCAGTTTTTAAAGAAAGAAGATGTGCCATTTTACGTGCTAAGTGGTGGGATGGACTTTTTCGTTTATCCTGTGCTCGAAGGTATTGTGGAAAGGGAGCAAATTTATTGTAATCATGCCTCGTTTCTCGAAGAGCAGATCATCATTGAATGGCCGCATACCTGTGACAAATGGTGTAAAAATGATTGCGGCTGCTGCAAGCCGTCCATCATTCGAAAGCTCTCACATGAGAATGACTTCTTAGTGATGATTGGTGATTCGGTCACAGATATTGAAGCGGCAAAGTGCGCAGATGTGACATTTGCCCGTGACTACTTACTAAACGAATGCAAGGAACTGAAGCTTTCTTATCATGAGTACGAGACGTTTGATGATATCAAAGAACAGTTTGTTCAAATCGAGGAGGTGAAGGAATGGATGACGCAAAAAGCAAACGCTGGCAGGAGTTAGCCGATGTCAAACGTGAGCTGGCAGCCCGAGATTGGTTTTTTGGCACAAGTGGTAATTTATCAATTAAGGTGTCGGATGATCCAATGACTTTTTTGGTGACGGCAAGCGGAAAGGATAAGAGAAAAGAGACAGATGAAGATTTTCTCTTAGTTGATGCAAACGGTCGCCCAGCAGAACAAAATCAACATTTAAAGCCTTCAGCAGAAACATTGCTTCACACCTATCTATACAACCAGACGCAAGCTGGCTGCTGTCTTCATGTTCATACAGTAGATAATAACGTCATTTCTGAGTTGTACGGTGACCAAGGTGGGCTTCGCTTTAAAGGAAATGAGCTCATTAAAGCACTAGGGTTTTGGGATGAGGATGCAGAGGTCACGATTCCTATTATTGAGAATCCTGCACATATCCCGGATCTTGCCGCTCTGTTTGCGCATCACTTAACGGAACAATCCACTTCAGGTGCTGTCCTCATTCGAAATCATGGCATCACAGCATGGGGAAAAACTGCGTTTGAAGCAAAACGTGTTTTAGAGGCTTATGAATTTTTGTTTAGCTATCATTTGAAACTAAAGTTTTACCAAGCACAGCTTGTGAGATAAAAAGGAGGAGAGGCACATGGCCACTATTTTAATTCATGATAATAAAAAAACGGTAATAGAGAATGAACAAGAGGTTGCAGCGTATCTTGAGGAGCAAGGTGTCATTTACGAGCATTGGAATATTGAGAAATTGCCAAGCCATCTATCTGAAAAATTCGATCTGACTGTTGAAGAAAAAGAAGATATTCTGACAACGTTTAAAGATGAAATTCAGAGCATTTCAGAACGAAGAGGCTACAAAGCACAAGATGTGATTTCATTATCTGATTCCACACCAAACCTAGATGAACTTTTGCAAAATTTCAAGCGTGAGCACCACCATACAGATGATGAAGTTCGTTTTATCGTTAGTGGTCATGGTATTTTTGCGATTCAAGGAAAAGACGATGTATTTTTTGATGTAAGACTGAACCCAGGTGATTTAATTTCTGTCCCACCAAATATTCGTCACTACTTTACTTTACAAGAAGATCGTAAGGTGGTTGCAGTTCGTATTTTTGTCACAACTGAAGGTTGGGTACCGATTTACGAAAAGGAAACGGTATAAACATAGAGCTGGTCAATCCGTCATGACGGATGACTAGTTTTTTTGTGGGTGAAAAGATGTGGAAAAAGAGAGATTTTAGTTGATTTTGTCATTCTAGATAGGATAAAATTCTGTTTAACGCAATAGACAGTCCTGTTTAAATTTGAAGTTTGCCACCAGAAATGAGTGGGGAAAAGGCCTTTAGACTGTAAAAAATTAAATAAAATAAGCTTATTTTATTTAATTTACAAATAAAGTATAATTTTGATGTCGGTTCATTTTGAGCGTATACAGACGAATTCAATGCGGGAGCTGAGGTCATGAATATTCACCTAATAAAAGAACAACTAATGGTGTCAATTGATGAGAAGAGAAAGCAGATGGTAGAAGCTGCTCAAGTAGAAGGATATACAGGTAAAACAACGATTAAGTACAGTCAAGAACTGGACAACCTAATGAATGAGTATCAGCATCTCCTCTTCCATGAAGATCAGTCTGTTGCGTCCTTTCATGAGATTGTATATCAAGTGAGGCTTCTATCTGTTAATCGTCCATCTTATTAGCTTAATTTAAAAACCGGTCTTGCGTATGCAAAACCGGCTGGTGAGAAGCCATTAAATAGAATGGGCAGACGGGAGCATGATGGTAACAGTGGTCCCTTTATTTAGATGGCTGTCAATATCAATCGTACCACCATACATGGAAATGATGCGTTTGCACACCACAAGCCCAAGACCTGTGCCTTTTTCCTTCGATGTTATAAAAGGTAGAAAAATATGTTTGAGCATTTCTTCGGTAATTCCTTCGCCTGTATCTTTCACCTTAATGACAACATTTTCTTTTTCAGCTTCAATCATGATCGTTAACTTCCCGCCATTTGGCATCGCTTCTAAAGAGTTTTTGGCAACATTGAGGACAACTTGTTTAATATGATCTTTTGTACAATAGACCCCGACATCTTGGATCGTATTGATTTGTAAGTCAACCTCTACATTATATAAGTTCGCTTCTGAAAAAACGATGGGCATGATTTCTCCGACAATCTCTTTAACCGAGTTTAATTGCCATTTCTCCGCTGTAGGTTTACCCAATACAAGAAATTCACTGACAATTTGATTGATTCGTTTAATCTCTTCTTCGATCACAGAAAAATAAAGCTGATCTTCCTCTGAATGATATTTCTTTTGCAAGAGTTGTATAAAGCCGCTAATACCTGTCAGAGGATTACGAATTTCATGTGCTGTACTTGCTGCAAGTGTACCGATTAATTCAAGCTTTTGTGCTTCATTCTGATGACGTTCTAGCTGTGTTTGCCTTCTCAAGATCGTATATTGAACGAGTGTGAATAAAATATTTAATAAAATGAATACACTTGATAAAGGAAAGAGCATCACAGATAAAACATCACTTGTTGTCGCACGCTGTGGATATACCTCAAGTTTCCAACTGTTTTCATCTAAATATGTCACAACAGATTCCGCGTCCTTTGATACTAATGGTGGACCGCTTGTAAACACAACGTTGCCATGTTGGTTTAAGATTTTAAAATGAAGTTCTGGGTTTAAGACATTCATAATGTTTTTTAAATAATCAATCTGAATGGCCGCTACAAGTACATTGGTGACATTCTCATTCTTGTCTAATACAGGTACACAAATAGAAAGAATACGCTGCTTTGTAATTTTGCTAATGTAGTTGTCTGTAATCATTGTCTGTTTGGACACCTTGATACGTTTAAAATAGTCTCGGTGGGATAGATTGATTTTTTCTTTTAAGGGTGTTGTACTCGCTGTGACATCCCCGTCTTTATCCAATAAATACAGACCTGAAAATCGCGGTTCTTTCTTGAAAATCTTCTCTAAAATGGTTTGCACTCTCTCTGTATCAAGGGGCTGATCGAATCCCATTGCTAGAGAAGTAAGCCTAGCTTCTGTCTCACTGATTAAATAGTTCATTTGATTTTTGTGAATATTTAACATAAGTGAAGCCGTTTGTTTGTTTTTTAGATCAATTTTTTCTGTTTCTTTATCATAGATAAAATAACTAATGATTAGGGTTGGAATCAAAACCAAAATAAGGTATAGCCTGATCTTCTTCCATATCCCATTAAGTGTACTCATCATTTCATCGCTCCAACATATTACCTAATAGACTTATTATAGCATTGAACCTATCTTCATTACGTATAGTTATTGAAATTTAAGAAAAATTGGGTGATTCGTTATGGTCTTTTTTTCATGCTGTTTATTGAATAGGATGTTGACATTTTACTTATTGTTTATTAATGTCACATTAGTGGGTTGCATTTCATAAAGGATGATAAAAAATGACGAATAACAATGTTGAGAAATCTTTGAAATTATTTATTGTATTATCTCGCGCATATCGCTCAATTAATCACCACATGAATAAACATATTATTAAGCATGGGCTCAATCCAACTGAATTTGCAGTGCTAGAACTTCTTTATCACAAAGGAGATCAACCGCTTCAGCAAATTGGTGATAAAATCCTTCTTGCAAGTGGAAGCATTACATATGTGGTGGATAAATTGGAGAAAAAAGAACTGCTATCGCGTAAAGGTTGCGCAGAGGATCGCAGGGTGACATTTGCTCATATTACAGACAAAGGTAAGGCATTACTTGATGACATCTTTCCTGACCATGCAAAAGAAATTCATGAAATGATTAGCGTGTTAGGTGAAGAAGAGAAGGATGTTTGTATTGATATGTTGAAAAATGTGGGTCTCCGCGCGAAGCATTTATATGATCACAAAGAATAAAACATAAAAAGGAAGCCGATTCGGCCTCCTTTTTTATTTGGATTTTTTTTCAATCGGTAATATTAGTAATTCGACACGTCTATTCTGACTTCTTCCTTTAGCTGTATCATTTGAAGCAATTGGTTTAAATTCTCCAAATCCCTTTGTACTGAAATTCTCTTGATTGAGTTTGTTGTTCTCAAGAAGAATATTTAAAAAGTTAACCGCACGGATAGCACTCAAATACCAGTTGGATTCAAATTCGGAATTTCGGATCGGTACATTATCTGTATGACCACTAATCACAATATCACGTGCAGGATTGATGACAAGGAGCTTGGATATTTCTTTTGCTAGTGAAACATCCTGTGATCTGATAATGGCTTTTCCAGAATCAAAGAAAATACTGTCTTCAATTGTAATCAATAAGCCCTCGTCTGTCAGTTTTGTCTGCAGTTTGGATCCAAGGTTTTTCTTTTCAATAAAGGAATCGACCTGCTGTTTTACCTTTGTCAGAACAGCATGATCTTTCGCTTTTGCAGCTTCTTCATCATCTTTGTCTTCAGTGGATTTTTTTGTTTGGTTACTGTTTTCTGTCTCTTCCGTACTTTGTAAACTTGTATTATCCAAGACACCAGTACCTCCAGTAAAAACAACATTAAACGATTTAGCCATTTGTTCGTATTTTGCTGCATCAACCGAACTTGACGCAAACAAAACGATAAAGAGGGCAAGAAGAAGAGTGAGGAGATCAGCGTAAGGAATTAGCCAAGACTCATCTACATGTTCGTCGTGATCATGTTTTTTACGTTTCCTAGCCATTCTGTTTTTCTCCTTCTTCAATGACGATGTTAGCACGCTCTTTTGCAGGTAAGTACATGAGTAGCTTTTGCTCAATCACTTTAGGTGATTGTCCTTCAAGAACAGAAAGGATTCCTTCAATCATGATTAAACGAAGTTTCACTTCTTCTTTTGATTTACGCTTTAATTTGTTTGCAATTGGATGCCATAAAACATAGCCCGTAAAGATTCCTAGAAGTGTTGCCACGAATGCTGCACTGATAGCATGTCCTAGCTTATCAATGTCACCCATATTCGCAAGAGCCGCAATCAAGCCGACGACGGCACCTAATACCCCAAGAGTTGGAGCGTATGTACCAGCTTGTGTGAAAATTAAAGCTCCAGACTGGTGACGTTCTTCCATTGCGTCAACTTCCTCAGTTAGGATATCGCGAATGAATTCAGCGCTTTGACCATCAACTGCCATGCTTAATCCGTTCTTTAAGAATTCATCATCGACTTCCTCAAGGCTTGCTTCAAGTGCTAAAAGACCTTCACGGCGAGCGACTTGTGCCCAGTTCGAGAAAAGGGGAATCAATTCTTCAATCGAGAGCAGATTGTTGTCTTGAAAAAGCTTAACAAACAATTTGGGTGCTTTTTTAATTTCACTTGATGGAAAAGCAATCACAACGGCTGCCAAAGTTCCAACAATAATAATTAAAATAGCTGCTGGGTTGGCAAGAGCGGTTAGACTGACACCCTTCATTACCATTCCAACGCCAAGTGCAATAAATGCTAAAATCATACCAATTAATGATGTTTTGTCCATTTTCTCACCAAATCCTTTAACTATCTTTTTCTATAGTTAATATCGGTTTGATCAGTAAGTCTTTTAGTCAGAATGTAAAATTAACGTATATTCTGTGAATAAATTTTGTCGAAAGTGGTTGCGAATAAGGTGAAAAAAGAAAATCCCCTCCAAAAAGGAAGGGAATTAATCGTCGTCCGTGCAGTTTGTTGAATTTGTTTCAAGCAGTTCCTTCAGTTTTTCTTCATATAATAACTTCAGCAAATCTTCGTTCCATTCCATCATGATATCCACCTCTTTTTCTTTTATGGTAAAAGAAAAAAGAGTCGACCACATCAGCGAAGAGTCGGAGAGTTATCCTATATGAAGATGGATTTTTTTATCAAACTGATGGATGAGTTATATTTTGTTGACAATAAGCTGATCATCTTTGACATCAACTGTAAAACCAGAGATGTTTTGCTCTTCAAGAAGAAGCTCTGTCATTTGGTCCTCGACATGTTCTTGGATTGTTCTTCTTAATGGACGGGCACCAAATGCAGGGTGATAGCCAAGATTAGCTATTTTTTCTTTTGCTTCATTTGTAACCTGAACAGTTAATTCTTGCTCTTTTAGCGTTTCGCCAAGTTCTGCTATCAGAAGATCAACAATTTGCACAAGGTCTTCTTTGGTTAAAGATGCAAACTGAATGATGCTGTCAAAACGGTTTAGAAATTCTGGTTTAAAGTAAGCACTGAGAGAATCAATGAGTGATTGCTCTTCAATGGCTTCTGATTGATCAGATTGAAAACCGACTTTGACCGTTTTATCTGTACTTCCAGCGTTGCTTGTCATGATCAGAACTGTATCTTTGAAGTTAACGGTTCTACCTTGGCTATCCGTTAAACGGCCATCTTCCATGATTTGCAGGAACATGTGTTGCACATCTGGATGTGCTTTTTCAATTTCATCAAGTAAAATAATGCTGTATGGTTTTCTGCGAACTTTTTCCGTTAACTGTCCTGCCTCTTCATGTCCAATATAACCAGGAGGTGAACCGATAATTTTAGATACAGCGTGTTTTTCCATGTATTCACTCATATCAAGACGAATCATGGCGTCTCTTGAGCCGAATAATTCTTCAGCTAACGTCTTTGAAAGCTCTGTTTTGCCGACACCTGTTGGACCAACAAAAAGGAATGACCCAGTTGGTCTATTTTTTGATTTCAACCCAGCTCTGCTTCGTTTAACAGATTTCGCCACCTTTTGAACTGCCTGTTCTTGCCCAATCACTCGTGCTTTTAGGCGTAGTTCAATTTCCTTCATTTTGCTTTGCTCGTCTTTTTGAAGTTTACCAACTGGGATGCCAGTTTTTTGTTCGACGATTTCTTGAATGTCTTCGGCTGTCACAGTGACTGTTTTTTCTTCAATTTGTTTGTCGAGACGAGCTTCAATGGCTTCTTCCTCATCACGCAGTTTTGCCGCTTTTTCATACTGTTCTTCTTTTAATGCGGCTTGTTTTTCTGCTGCGATTTCTGCTAGGCGATGAGTTAATTCATCTTTACTTGCAGCATCAAGGGTTAAGTTCGCTCTTGAACCGGCTTCATCCATCAGATCAATCGCTTTATCTGGTAAGTGGCGGTCTTGTATATAGCGTGCTGATAAGCTGACACAAGCACGAATCGCTTCATCAGAATAAGTGATACCGTGATAAGCTTCATATTTATCTTGAATGCCTTTTAAGATATCAACGGCCTGATCGGCAGTTGGTTCATGAACCATCACTGGTTGGAAGCGTCGTTCAAGCGCTGCATCTTTTTCGATTTGACGATATTCTTTTAAGGTAGTTGCACCAACTAATTGAAGTTCACCTCTTGCTAATGCCGGTTTTAATATGTTGCCGGCATCCATTGAACCTTCTGCTGATCCAGCGCCGACAAGCAGGTGGATTTCGTCAACAAATAAAATAACATTTTTGCGACTTTGAAGTTCTTTTATGAGTTGTTTCATACGTTCTTCAAATTGTCCGCGCACTCCCGTATTTGCAACAAGTGAGGAGACATCTAATAAATATATTTGTTTGTTTTTCAATTTATTTGGTACATCACCATTGGCAATTTTCAGTGCGAGTCCTTCAGCAATCGCTGTTTTCCCAACACCTGGCTCACCAATGAGAACAGGATTGTTTTTATTTCTTCTATTTAAAATTTCAATGACTCTTGCAACTTCTTCAACTCGGCCGATGACAGGATCAATGAGTCCTGCGTTTGCTCCATCTGTTACATTTCGTCCAAGCTCATCTAATAAACCTTTTTGCTGTGGCCGCTCCTGGAATGGGGCTTTTTCAGCTTGATTTGAAAAGAATGAGTTTCCTCCGAATAGATTTGGTCCCATTTTCATTTTTGACTGCTCCATTAAAGAGGTGTAGCAGTCTTCACATAAAACCATTTGGCTACGGGATGAATTGACTTGCAAATTCAGGCGAATAGTTGCTTCATTTTCTTGGCAATGTTGACAATGCATTTGCCATACCTCCTTTAAAGTTTGATCTTCTTTGACCAATGAGATTTTATAAAATGGTCACTTTATTTGACCATCTTTGACTATAGTATACTCTGACCTTTTTTGACTTTCAACTGTTTTGCTTAGGAGCCCTTAAAGGACCTTTTTGGCATTAAAACATGCTTTGTTCTTCTTTTCAAGAAACTTGTCTCATAGGATAAAAGAGAAGAACAATCGAAAGTGATGGTGTGCGGAGGGGACATATGAAACATGCGAATGAATCCGCTTTTCAGCTAGCGTTTGTATATGTAGGAACAGTGGTTGGGGCTGGATTTGCCACTGGTAAAGAGATAGTTGAATTTTTTGTGCGCTTTGGCTGGATTGGGTTAGCGGGCATTTTAATAAGTGGCTGTATCTTTACATTTCTTGGAGCGAAAATGATGCTAATATCCAAGCGGATTGACGCGGAGTCTTATCAGGAAATGAACCGATTTTTATTTGGAGTAACGGTGAGTAGATATATTAATATCGTCATGTTTTTCATTTTGCTTGGTGTCACATCTGTCATGCTGTCAGGAGCTGGAGCACTTTTTGAAGAACAGCTTGGGATTTCTAAGCATTATGGAATCTTGCTGACAATCGTTTTAAGCCTAGTCGTTCTTTATAAAGGCACGAAAGGGTTGTTTAGTGTTAATGTTTTAGTCGTCCCAATGTTAATATTGTTTTCTTTTATTGTATTTGTTGATTCCTTTGTGTTTAGTGTGCAAGAAAGCCCAATGCCTGCTTTTAGGTTTGGAGAAGGGGAATGGATTTTATCGGCTGTAGCTTATGGTGCTTTTAACTTAGCACTCTCACAAGCAGTACTTGTGCCTCTTGCAAATGAAATGGAATCTGAACTGCTCATTAAAAAAGGGGCGATGATTGGCGGTGTAATGCTCACTTTGATTTTAGCAGCCTCCTTTTTATCACTTTCTTCATTAAAAGAGTTGGTGACGTTTGACATCCCTATGGCTCAGGTTGTTTATCAGGTAGCAAACTCCATTCATCGTGTTTACTTATTTGTGATTTTTGGTGAGGTATTTACTTCTGTCATTGGGAATTTGTATGGCTTAGAAAGACAGATCAGATCGTATGTGAAGATAAGGAGTATGTACACGATTTCCTGCATTCTTCTTTGTTGTTATGTCATCAGTAAAATCGGCTATGGAACACTGATTTCAACCATTTACCCGATTTTTGGTTATATGAGCATCATATTTATCTTCTTTTTATTGCTCAAGAAGGTGCCACGATCAATGAAATAATGTGAAACAAAGAAATGATAGCCTGTGATCAAAAAATATGGTACACTATCCTTTGTGAAAATTGAACAAAATTCCGTTAGATAACGGGAGAGGTTCTAGCAAAACCCTCTATAAAAAACTAAGGACTTGCCGTATCCTTGGATGTGGCATTTTTTATTTTTTATGGCTGGGGCACCTCATGAACAAGTGAAGGTGTCTTTTCTTTTGAATATGAAAAAAGAATGGGATGAAGAGCCTTTCAAATGCAAGCAAGGCATTGACACTTGCCTGCAAAAAGGAGGAAGTAAAATGAAAAACGAAAAAGCCGTTGTTGTCTTTAGCGGGGGACAGGATAGTACGACATGTCTACTATGGGCACGTGAAAACTTTAAAGAGGTAGAAACAGTCACCTTTCATTATAATCAGCGTCACCAAGAAGAGATTGATGTGGCAAAACGTATTGCTGAACAGCTTGGGGTGAAAAACCACCTGTTAGATATGTCATTACTCAACCAGCTTGCACCGAACGCATTAACAAGAGATGACATTCAAATAGAAGAAAAAGAGGGAGAGCTTCCTTCGACCTTTGTACCTGGAAGAAATCTTGTTTTTTTATCGTTTGCGTCTATCCTTGCATACCAAATAGGCGCACGACACATTATTACAGGTGTTTGTGAAACAGATTTTAGTGGATATCCTGATTGCAGAGATGAATTTGTAAAGTCCTGCAATGTCACTGTCAATTTGGCAATGGAGAAACCGTTTGTCATTCATACGCCTCTGATGTGGCTGAATAAAGCAGAGACATGGAAAATGGCTGATGATTTAGGTGCACTTGATTTTGTTAAAAATGAAACACTTACTTGCTATAACGGTATCATTTCTGATGGATGCGGTGAATGTCCTGCATGTAAATTACGGCAAAACGGATATGATACGTACATGAAAATGAAGGAGGCAAACTAACATGCTGTCTCAAATTTATCCACAAACCCAGCATCCTTATGCATTCGAGTTAAACAAAGATATGCACATGTCTGCGGCTCATTTTATACCGAGAGAGGATGCGGGCGCATGCAGCCGTGTTCACGGTCACACATATACAATCAATGTAACCATTGCTGGAGATCAACTTGATGAGTCAGGTTTTCTTGTGAACTTTAGTACAATTAAGAAACTTATACATGGTCAATATGATCACACCTTGTTAAATGATCACGAAGAATTTTCTTCGAAGGATTCTTATTCTATACCGACAACAGAGGTTGTGGCGAAAACGGTTTATGACAAAGTAGAGACGTATTTAAAAAAATTAAAAAACAAGCCAACATGTGTCCAAGTTTTTGTTAGAGAAACACCGACGAGCTATTGTGTCTATCGTCCGAAACGAGTGGAATCAAATGGCTAAAGGTATTCCAGTACTGGAAATTTTCGGTCCAACCATTCAAGGAGAAGGGATGGTCATCGGGCAAAAAACAATGTTTGTCAGAACGGCTGGATGTGATTATTCATGTAGCTGGTGTGATTCTTCCTTTACTTGGGATGGCTCAGCAAAGAACGATATTCAGTGGTTACAAGCAGAAGAGATTTTTGAACAATTAAAAGAAATCGGCGGAGACGCATTTTCTCACGTGACCATTTCAGGTGGAAATCCTGCCCTTTTAAAACAAATGGTTTCACTTATTGAAGTATTAAACGATCATGGCATTGAAACGGCACTCGAAACACAAGGAACGATGTATCAAGAGTGGTTCTTGAAAATTGATGATTTAACGCTCTCACCTAAGCCGCCAAGTTCAAACATGAAAACAGATTTTACGAAGTTAACTCGCATCATTGAGGAGTTGAGGCAGCATAACCGTCTGCACCATGCAAGTTTGAAGGTCGTGATTTTTGATGAACTCGATTTAGCGTATGCAAAAGACGTACATGCTCGCTATCCAGATATACCGTTTTATTTACAGGTTGGAAATGATGATACTGTCACAACAGATGACACTTACCTACTGACGCATTTATTGAAGAAATACGAAGCACTTGTTGATCAAGTAGCAAAGGACCCGACCCTTAATCGTGTCAGAGTTTTACCGCAGTTGCACACATTATTATGGGGCAATAAACGAGGCGTATAGAAAGGAAGAGATGAACGATGACGACAAGAAAACCAGAAGAGCTTGAAGGTGTCACTTTATTGGGGAATCAAGGAACAAATTATTTATTCGAATACGCACCACATGTGTTAGAAACTTTTCCTAATAAGCACACGAACCGCGACTATTTTGTGAAATTTAACTGTCCGGAATTTACATCCCTTTGCCCGCAAACTGGACAGCCTGATTTTGCGACGATTTATATTAGCTATATACCTCATGAGATCATGGTCGAAAGCAAATCTTTAAAGCTGTATCTTTTTAGCTTCCGTAACCACGGTGACTTCCATGAGGATTGTATGAATATCATCATGAATGATCTGATTGCTCTCATGGACCCTCGCTATATTGAAGTTTGGGGTAAATTTACGCCACGAGGCGGTATCTCAATTGATCCCTACACAAACTACGGCAAGCCAGGGACAAAATATGAGAAAATGGCAGAATATCGTATGATGAACCACGATATGTACCCTGAAACGATTGATAATCGATAATAAAAAAGACATGTCTTCGGCATGTCTTTTTTGAATGGCTGAGTATGAGATCGTCAGTGTTGCGATTTGTTAGAGAACTTATCTTACTCCCTAAAACCTTCATAAGGACAATACACATCATGGCTAAAAAAAATGAGAAGAGTCATGTCACTCTTCTCATACAAATAGGAATAGAATTTACTAGGACGGCTGGGGGCTGCCAGCTCGTATCTTCATTATATAACACAGAACATATGTTTGTAAATGGTGTCATACGACATATTTTCTATTTTTGAATATGTGTGTGGTTTGTTATTAAGATGATTCTACAAATAAAGGTGCTAAAAAAGGAAAGGGTGTGTGTGAGATGGATGAAAAATTGACGCAGTTATTAAATGAATTAAAAGATGAGCTTCAAATGACGGAGCAACAAAACAGAGACCGTTATAAGTGGAGCGCCTCCACATTATTAGGGTTAATAGCGCTATTAATTGATAAAGGAGTGATTACACCTGAGGAGATGGAGTTTTATAAAGAAAAAGCAGAGATTCAAACATTTCAACAAAAAGACTGATTCATGAAAGCATCAGTCTTTTTTGCGAATATGTGATGAGAGGAAGGCAACTCGTTATGGAGAAAAAGCTGTCTTTAAAGACAGCTTCCGAATGTGTTGCTTCAGTATGTATCGATTGAATAAACCTTGAGGATTGCAAATTAATGAACGGAGTCTCGAATGATTTTATAATTTTTATGATTCACAACTGTGAGTGAGTCAAGTTCCAAATCTCTATAATTATCCATTATGGTTACGTCGACAATAACTGAATTCTCATTCACTTTTTCGACAACACCCGTCAAACCATTTCTAAATTCAATTACATTCCCAATCTTTGCAATCTTCACTGTCTCCCTCTCCTTTAAAACCAGAATTCAATCCCTATTAAAAAGTATTTTGCAATATTTTCATACCAATGTAAAGCATAAAGACGTTTTTGTTTGTTTTTCATTGTACGCATGTGAAGCAAATGTTATATTTAATATTCGAAAATGGCAGAAAGGAAGAGATTTCTGTGACAGAAGAACAGATCATGAAGGTACTAGACAGCTTGCGTACTGGTGAAGAAAAACAAGTGACGATTCAAAAAGATGATTTCTTGTTTTTTCGCTCAATTTTAGTGAAGCAGGATGATTTCAAACATTTTCGTGGCATTGCCAAGCAGGGTGGAGATGTTATTTTTGAATATCTTACAGAGGCTAGAAGCTAAAGTTTTCTCTCTATTTTGAGAGGAAGCTTTTTTATTTTAGTGCTTTTGTCACACTTTGAAACCAGATGATATATTCGAAAAGAAAATGTAATAAGCCATAATTAGGTGCATAAGGATGAATATAGGTCAATTTTTAACGATATGAAGCGCTAACATTACTAATTTTTGTGAACTTAGACTAAGACATGCCATTTAATGACGGATAATGGACAAGCATGTAAATGTTTGTGCGTGAAAATGTCCACATGACTTGTTAGAGTGGACAAGTATCTTACGGCCTACTTGTATAAAAGGAGGAACTAGATGAATGATGAAAATTCATACAGCTCTTTTTGTCATCCTTATGCTCATCTCAGTGGTAAAGGTGGACAACTTGCAGCAAAAACAAGGTTCATTAAGTAAACAAATTGCACCAACATCTGCAGAGCAGCAGCTTTCATATATAGATAAAGAAAATAATCACACGGTGATTCCGGACTTTTCGGAAAAGAAGAATCATCCGAATGTGAGAATGCTAAGCACTACACAGGAAAAGCCCGCTTCTCCAAAGAAAGAGAAAAAAGTAAAATCAGAAGAAAAGCAGCCTGCTTCTAAGCAAAATAAATATTCAAAAGGGGAAATGGAGCTATTATCCCGTCTTGTACATGCTGAAGCAAAAGGTGAGTCATTTGCTGGAAAAAAAGCAGTGGCAAGCGTTGTGTTAAATCGTGTTGAGCATGGTTCTTTCCCTGATAGTATTAAAGGGGTCATTTATCAAAGAAATGCATTTGAGCCTGTATCTAATGGAAGTATACATGATCAAGCAGATCAGGATTCAATTAAAGCAGTTAAGCAAGTGGTAGGCGATCAGAAAAGAACAACAAAAGCCATTTATTTTTACAATCCAAAAACAGCAACAGATAATTGGATCAGGTCGCGAAAAATTGTTGAGCGAATTGGTCGTCACGTGTTTGCCGTATAGCCTCAGAAAGCAGCGAATGAAATGTCGTTGCTTTTTTTATGTTCTTTTTTATGAAAATAATTTCTGAACTTGTCTCATAGAATGTGAAAAGAATTTGATTTAAGACAAGGGGAGGCTACATGAACCGATTTGTAAAAGGAGTCATTCTGCTATCGATTGCGGCTTTCTTTGCGGAATGCATTGAATTTTTAGTAAATATGATTTTGGCAAGAGAGCTTGGAGAACACGGAATGGGCCTTTATATGAGCATTTTACCCATTATCATGCTTGTACTGGTCATTGCTAGTCTTGAACTACCTGTGTCCATTTCAAAATTTATTGCAGAGTCACATGAGCGTCTTCATCAAAGCATGCTACGTCACGCCTTTAAGATGACAGCGATCGTGACGAGTATCTCGACTGCAATTGCAGCCATGATCCTGCCGTTTATCCCAGTATTTCAAGCATATCACCCACTGATTAAATTTCTAGTGATATTGCTTATTCCGATTATTGCTTTTACTTCAATTGCTCGTGGTTATTTTATGGGCATGCAGCAAATGGGAAGGATCGCAATCGCCAATATGCTCAAAAAAATGATCCAGCTCGTTTGCCTGTTTTTATTTTTTCATTGGTATTCCTTTGATATTGAAATGGCTGTGCTTATCTCAATTGGTGTGATTGTTGCCAGCGATCTCGTGGTGTTTATCTATCTATATTCTCAATATGTGATGGCAAAAAATGCGGTTTATGTAAAATCAGTTGAACTAAGAGGGAGCGATGTAAGAAAGCGTCTCCTTGCTGTGTCTATTCCCACGACAGGCATGCGGATATTTCATGCCATTGCAAACGCTGTAGAACCTTTTTTAATTAAAGGAGCACTGATTGCCGCGGGAATCTCGGGAACAATAGCAGTTGATCATTATGGAATGCTTGCTGGGGTAGCAATGTCGATTGGCTTCTTCCCAGCTTTTATTGCACATTCTATCATGATTGTGATGATCCCAACTGTGTCAGAGGCATACGCATTGGGACAATATGAAGTCGTTAAAAAGCGCATTAGACAGGCTATATTGATTACATTTGGATATGGCGTGCCGGCAGTCATGGTGATGTATTATTTTGCGCATCCTCTCACTCAGCTATTTTTTGATTCTCCTCAAGCGGCCGTTTATTTACAGCTTCTTTGGCCTTATTTTTTATGTCACCTGTTTGTGATGCCTTTTCAAGCATGTTTAATTGGAATGGGGCTAATTAAAGACGTATTTCTTCATAATATATGGGTGCACGTTGTTTCATTTTCAATGGTGTACTTCTTAGGGTCCATCGAGAGCTTAAATATGATGGGGGTTATTTTAGGGATGAACACAGGGATGCTTCTATTAACAACCCTTCATTATGTGACGATCTGTAAGGAATTGGGTGTCTCCGTTTTTCTGCAGCTGAAAAAAGCTTGAATGCTTTATAAGAGATACGGGCAAGTTATAAGAAAACTGGGAAGGAAGATGATATGAACATAAAGCGTCTATCAACCGTCATGCTCGTATTGATGTTGTTGTCATCTCTGATTCATTTACCTGCAATGGCTAATGAGAAACCAGTCGTCAAAAGAGCAGAAATGCCCACATTATCAGGGGGGAAACAAGTGATCCCTATCCCTGGCAAACGAACGATTCTTCATTTTTGGACAACGTGGTGTCCTTCTTGCAAGATGGAATTGCCCATTTTTCAACAGATGACGAAGGAAAAAACAGAAGAAGTCGAGATCATTACCGTCAACTTATTGAGTGCAGAGCAGAGTAAATCAGCAGTGAGTCAATTTATAAAAGACCGTAAATTCACGTTTCCGATTGTCCTAGATGAGCGGGGAGAATTAATGAAGACTTTTCAAATTATCACCATTCCGACGACCTTTCTTATAAATGAAAAAGGAGAGGTGGAAAAAAATCATGTCGGTCCTCTAACGAAAAAACAAATAAAAGAGTGGGCAGCATCATAATTGGATGTGCTGACATAGCCACTACTGTTTCTTAATAACCAGAAGAATGATTCTTCTGGTTATTTTGTGTTCACTAATAGGACTCAGGAATACACTAAATAAATCACTTTCAATAATGATAATTATTATCAAAAAGAAATTATAATAATTATTAATTGAAAATTAATCAGAACATGCTATAATGAGTAACAGATCAAGAAAACACTGGATTTATAGATGATTATAATCGAAAAAAAGATAGTTCCAGTATTGATAATGCGAAAACCATTATCAATTAGAAGGGGGAAATAAACAATGGCTGAGAATACAGCGTTATATCAAACAACACATCAAAAAGAGTCCAAACGATTTTTTGAAAAATGGGCGGGCCATGGAGAACTGATTGCAGCAGGTGTATCAGGTATCCTTATTTTAATTGGATGGATACTAAACGACGATAGTATGTGGAGCATTCCGTTATTTATCCTTGCCTTTATCATTGGGGGCTACGCTAAAGCAAAAGAAGGAATCGAGGAAACCATCTCTTCAAAAACACTCAATGTTGAGCTTTTGATGATTTTTGCAGCAATTGGATCTGCCATCATTGGCTACTGGGCAGAAGGAGCTATTTTAATCTTCATTTTTTCATTAAGCGGTGCTCTTGAAACATACACATCTAATAAGAGTAAAAAAGATTTAACCGCACTTATGAGTATTGCACCAGATGAAGCTACATTAATTGAGGATGATGGGTCAACGATGATAATTGCTGCTTCAAAGCTTACACCAGGTGATCGAATTATGATCAAAGCAGGAGAACGAATTGCTGCTGATGGTGTCATTATCAGCGGAAAAACAAGTATTGATGAATCTGCTCTTACAGGTGAATCAATCCCGCAGGAAAAATCTAAAGGAGCAGACGTATTTGCGGGAACTGTTAATTTAAATGGATCATTGACCGTTGAAGTGTCTAAACATAATGAAGAAACACTCTTTCGTAAAATTGTGAAGCTAGTAGAATCCGCACAAGAGAGTGTCTCACCAAGCCAAGCATTCATTGAAAAATTTGAGGGTGTGTATGTCAAAGGTGTACTTATAACAGTCGCTATTTTAATGATTCTTCCTTATTTTGTTCTCGGCTGGAGTATGAATGAAACCTTTTATCGCGCAATGGTATTTATGGTAGTTGCATCACCTTGTGCTTTAGTTGCATCAATCATGC
Source organism: Bacillus sp. NPDC077027 (assembly GCF_050269555.1). Lineage (NCBI taxonomy): Bacteria > Bacillati > Bacillota > Bacilli > Caryophanales > Bacillaceae > Bacillus > Bacillus sp. NPDC077027. Next base: position 412,368 of record NZ_JBNNIO010000003.1, read on the forward strand.
CAGCAGCACTTTCACTTATTTCTAATGGTGCGAGAAACGGGATGCTTGTCAAAGGGAGTATCTTCTTAGAGAAATTAGGCACAAGCAATATCATTGCATTTGATAAAACAGGTACGATTACAAGTGGAAAGCCAGCAGTAGAAAAAATCATGGTATCTAGCAATCAAGATGAGAAGGAATTCTACAGTGCTCTTTATCAAATTGAAAGTCAATCGAATCATCCGTTAGCACAGGCGATTAGTGATTTTGCTAAAAAGCATGATGCAGCTTTCATTTCTGGTGTAATGATTGAGGAAGCCTCAGGTTTTGGCGTGAAGGCACAAATGAATGGTGAAACATGGCGCATCGGTAAAAAAGACTTTGCAGGTCATGCGGCGATTGATCACGACATGGCGCAGAAGGGTGAAGAGCTACTGCATGCAGGTTATACAGTAGTCTATGTTCAAAAAGATGATCAAGTTGTTGGTTGTCTCGGACTGAAGGATCAAATAAGACCTGAAGCGAAAAAGATGATTCAGGAGCTAAATGGATTAGGCATTCAAACCGTTATGTTGACAGGTGATCAGCAAAAAACGGCTGAAATTATTGCAAAAGAAGCTGGTATTCAAACTGTAGTAGCAGAATGTTTGCCTGATCAGAAAGTAAATGAAGTCAGTCGGTTGAAGAATCGCTTTGGCTCCATCATTATGGTGGGGGATGGCATCAATGATGCACCTGCACTTGCGACTGCTGATGTTGGAGTAGCTATGGGCGGAGGGACAGATGTTGCTTTAGAAACAGCTGATTTAATTTTGATGAAGAATAATTTAAATAATTTAACAAAAATGATTCGACTATCAAGAAAAATGAACCGAATCATTAAACAGAACATTATTTTCTCTCTTTCTGTTATTTGTTTATTGATTTGCGCAAACTTCTTGCAGGTGCTTGATTTACCGTTTGGAGTCATTGGTCATGAAGGTAGCACCATTTTGGTCATCTTAAATGGATTGCGTTTGCTAAGAGCATCTTAATATGAGGTCAAAAGCGCACCGATCCTTCGGTGCGCTTTTGTGCCAAAGTCACAAAAAACTGATACAATAAGTTGAAGGAAGATCGTGTGAGGAGGATATAAATGAACCGATTAGATAAGCTTTCTTCTTGGCTGAAGGAAAAGGATATTCAAGGTGCTTTTATACATACAAAGGAAAATGTCTTTTATTTATCAGGTTATTTCACTGAGCCACATGAACGGTTAATGGGGCTATTTGTGTTTCAAGATGCCGAACCGTTTTTTATTTTACCAAAAATGGAGGTCGATCAAGCAAAGAATGCAGGGTGGACATATGATGTCATTGGTTATGAAGATCATGAGAATCCATTTGATTTTATGAAAGCAACGCTTAACCAAAGAGACATAAAGGTCAACCGACTTGCTGTTGAAAAGGAAAAAATTCCCTTACATAGAGCAGAACAGCTGAAAGCCACAACTGGTGCGAAGGAATTTGCTGAAGCAGAAGAGCAGATGAATCAGCTACGTCTTATTAAAGATGACGCAGAAATTGCGATATTACAAAAAGCAGCAATGCTTGCCGATGAAGGTGTAAAGATTGGCGTAAATGCATTAAAAGAAGGCATAACAGAAACAGAAGTACTAGCTATCATTGAGTATGAACTGAAGAAAAAAGGCATTCAAGGTATGTCGTTTTCAACAATGGTTCTCTTTGGAGAAAAATCGGGTGAACCTCATGGAAATCCTGGACAGGCAAAATTGAAAAAAGGCGATTTTGTTTTATTTGACCTAGGTGTCATTGTAGAAGGCTATTGTTCCGATATTACGAGAACATTCATTTTCCAAGAAGCAAGTGAGAAACAAAAAGAAATTTATGAGACGGTACTGAAGGCTGAAACAGCTGCGCTTGAGATGAGTGAGCCAGGTGTGAGAATTGGTGATTTAGATTTGAAAGCGCGCGGACTTATTACAGAAGCAGGATATGGAGAATACTTCCCACATCGACTCGGACATGGACTCGGTGTGTCAGTACATGAATTTCCATCAATGAGTCAAGCCAATGATGACCTTTTAAAAGTAGGAATGGTCTACACGATCGAACCAGGCATTTATGTTCCGGGGATCGGCGGTGTGAGAATAGAGGATGATGTATTAGTGACAGAAAATGGTGCCATTACACTAACAAACTATCCAAAGGAACTAACAATCATAAAATAACCAATTGATCTAAAAGGGATCACGATGAACCTCTAAAAGAGGAATACCCATCGTGATCTTTTCTTGCTTCACATTAAGAATTGTCCTTATCAATAAAAAAGTCCTCAATTGACTGAAATGACTTCACTTTATGCTTTTTTCCTAATGGCTTTAATGCGGTGTGTGCAGATAAAAGCACAATCATACATAAAACAATAAGAAATACAAATCCCACTTTGTTATCCCCTTTCTTATGATTAGAGCTGCTTCACTTACATCTTAAAGTATGAAACGCTTACCATATCAAGAGAAAGAAGGAGAAAAAATGTCAAACATAAGGGAAATTGCTAAAAGAGCCGGGGTGTCCATTACAACAGTCTCGCGTGTATTGAATCATCATCCTTATGTCAAAGAAGAGAAACGAAAGCGTGTGCTTGATGCGATCAAAGCGCTTGAATATACAAGAAACATTCATGCTGTCCATTTGGCAAAAGGTTTTTCCAATATGATTGGTATTGTCTTACCAACAATTAATCATTCGTATTTCAGTGAACTTGTAAATGGAATTGCAGAAAAAGCGCAAAATCAAGGAATCCATTTTGCTCTGTTTCAAACAAATTACGACCATAAAAAAGAAGAAGAGGCACTCATGAAGCTAAAAGAAAGACAAGTCGATGGCTTAATTTTTTGTTCAAAAGCATTAAGCGATCAAGAACTTGTTAAATGGAAAGCAGCTGGGCCTATCGTTTTTTGCCATGACACGCAAGATAATGATTTTTCCTCAGTCAGTATAGCCCATGAACAAGCATTTCAAGATGGACTAGAACACTTAGTATCTTGTGGGCATGAGAAATTAGCAATTGTCCTCGCAAGAAAAGAAGGAATCAACAGTCAAGTAAGGATGAAAGCCTACAAAAAAATGATGAAAACAATCGGACAGGAAATCAAATATGAATGGATCATTGATGGAAAATTAACACTGTTTGATGGAAGGAAATTATTTGCTGAATGGCGTTCTATGGTGAATCAGCCGAGTGCATTACTAGTATCGAACGATCAAGTGTCTGCTGGTTTTGTGTTAGAAGCAGACCGTCATCGTGTAAAAGTCGGTCAGTACCCAGCTGTTTTAAGCTTTGATAATCAACAAATAAGTGAAATGCTTGGTATTTCAACAATTGAGATTCCAATCAAACAAATGGGGCATGAAGCGTTTGAGTTACTAAATCAAGCGATGAATGGAAGTCTGCCTGAAAAAAAGGTATTGCCCTACCGGCTCATCGAGCGAATGACAACATCATTCAAAAACAATCGTTGACGCAAGTTTCAACTGTTATGTACGATAAGATAGATTGAACAAGAAGGAGGTGGGGAGCTTCATATGAAATCCTTCACCGTTAGTAAAGCATTAAATAACAATGTCATCATTGCAACACATCCTTCTTACGATGAAGTCGTTTTAATCGGAAAAGGGATCGGCTTTGGAAAAAAAACGGGTGATGTCCTTGATCAAGCCGCATTTGAGAAGATGTTTGTTCTCAAAGATACAAAAGAGCAAACAGAATATAAGCAGCTCCTTCTTCATATTGATGAGAAGATGATCGAGATCGCCAATGATGTCATCTATCATATACGTGAGAAAATAGGACACGGTTTAAATGAACACATTCATATTGCACTTACAGACCATATCGCTTTTAGCATTAAACGAGTACAACAGGGCTATGATATTAAAAATCCATTTATGCTAGAAACTAAATCACTGTATCCGAAAGAATACGAAGTGGCAAAAGAAGTGGTTGAGCTTATTAATAAACGCCCAGACATGGAGACGAAGCTACCAGAAGGGGAGATTGGATTTATCGCCCTTCATATCCATTCCGCATTGACGAATCGACCTTTGTCTGAGGTCAATCGTCATTCTCAGCTTATATCTCAAATGGTTCAAGTCATTGAGGATGCTTTTCGTATGAAAGTAGATAGAGAGAGTATTCATTATTTGCGGCTCATACGCCATATCACTTTTACAATTGAGCGAATAAAACGAGACGAGCCCTTAGAGGAACCAGAAAAATTACTTCATCTATTGAAAAATGAATATCCTTTATGCTACAATACAGCTTGGAAAATGATTAAAATCTTGCAACATGCATTAAAAAAACCTGTACATGAAGCTGAAGCAGTCTACTTGACACTTCATTTGTACAGACTCACGAATAAAATTTCATAATTTACTTGATACGTGTAACTGATTCGATCAGGCATGAGTGACTTAAGGTGAATACAGGATAAGATCCTGCTATTTGCGCAACCTTATATCACCATGCCTTTTTTTGCGTATGAAAGTGAATTGTAAACGGTTAATTATGAAAAATTGCCATTGGTAATTGCGTGTTGTAAGCGAAAACAAAAGGAGGTTCATGAAGAGTGTTTAAATCACTTTTTGGTGTATTGCAAAAAATTGGCCGAGCGCTTATGCTTCCAGTTGCTATTTTGCCAGCTGCCGGTATATTACTAGCGTTAGGAAATGCAATGCAAAATCCGCAACTTATTGATGTTGCTCAATTTTTAAGCAATGATACGATTCAGTTAGTTGCTAGCGTTATGGAAAATTCAGGGAATGTTGTCTTCTCTAACTTGCCGCTTTTATTTGCTGTAGGGGTTGCCATCGGCCTTGCCAACGGAGATGGTGTCGCAGGAATTGCAGCGATCATCGGTTATCTCGTGATGAATGTTGCGATGAGTGCAGTCCTAGTGGCAAACGGCTCTATTCCATCAGATTCAGTTAAACTGGCGAAGTTCTTTAAAGAAAGCCATCCGGAGTATATTAATATGCTTGGTATTCCAACGCTTTCCACAGGAGTATTTGGTGGAATCATCGTTGGGGTACTTGCCGCTTACATGTATAACAAATTTTACAAAATTGAGTTGCCACAATACCTTGGCTTCTTTGCAGGTAAGCGCTTTGTTCCGATTGTAACATCCATTTCAGCGCTTATCTTAGGACTTGTGATGCTGCTCATTTGGCCGCCAATTCAAAGTGCGCTAAACTCGTTCTCAACAGGCCTACTTGCGGCAAATGAACCGCTTGCTGCTTTTGTCTTTGGTGTGATTGAACGTTCACTTATTCCATTCGGACTTCATCATATTTTCTACTCACCGTTCTGGTATGAGTTCTTTAGTTATAAAAGTTTATCAGGAGAGCTTGTTCGCGGTGATCAGCGTATTTTCATGGCACAAATCAAAGATGGTGTTCAGCTTACAGCTGGTACATTCATGACAGGGAAATACCCGTTTATGATGTTTGGTCTTCCAGCGGCAGCGCTTGCGATTTATCACGAAGCAAAACCAGCGAGTAAAAAGCTAGTCGCTGGAATTATGGGATCTGCGGCGCTAACATCATTTTTAACAGGGATAACCGAACCACTTGAATTCTCATTTTTATTCGTAGCACCAATATTGTTTGCTATTCACTGTGTTTTTGCCGGATTATCCTTCATGATAATGGATATTCTAAATGTGAAAATTGGAATGACCTTCTCAGGCGGTTTAATTGATTTCTTCCTATTTGGTATCCTACCGAATAGAACAGCATGGTGGCTTGTGATACCAGTTGGTCTTGTACTCGCAGCCATTTACTACTTCGGCTTTAGATTTGCGATCCGCAAGTTCAATTTGAAAACACCAGGTCGTGAAGATGAGGCGGCAGATGATGCCGAATCCCCAAGTGCTGGAAAAGGCGATGATTTGCCGTATAACATTTTAGAAGCAATGGGTAACCAAGAGAACATTAAACACCTTGATGCATGTATTACACGTCTACGTGTGACGGTCAATGATCAGAAAAAAGTTGATAAAGACCGTTTGAAAAAGCTCGGTGCGTCAGGTGTGCTTGAGGTGGGGAATAACATTCAAGCCATTTTTGGTCCTCGCTCTGACAACTTAAAAACACAGATGCAGGATATCATCGTAGGACGAACACCACGTCCAGCTCAAGACCCTTCTGCAAAAGAAGAAGTGAGCCAACAGGTGGAAGAAGTCATTGCGGAACCATTGCAAAACGAACAAGGAGAAGAAGTGTTCGTTGCACCGATCACAGGGGAGATTCATCCAATTACAGATGTTCCTGACCAAGTGTTCTCAGGTAAAATGATGGGTGACGGATTTGCCATCTTACCTAAAGATGGCACTGTCATATCGCCAGTTAGAGGGAAAATCTTAAATGTTTTCCCGACAAAACATGCGATTGGTCTTCAATCTGAAGGTGGAAAAGAAATTCTCATTCACTTCGGAATTGATACTGTCACTCTTAAAGGAGAAGGCTTTGAAGTATTTGTATCAGAGGGAGATAAAGTAGAACTCGGTCAAAAGCTACTAGAGGTTGATATTGATAAAATTAAGTCTGAAGTACCATCTTTGATGACGCCGATCATATTTACAAACTTAAGCGAAGGGCAAGCAATTAACCTTGAGGCAACTGGTGAAATCAAAGCAGGGCAAGAAAATATCATCAACATTAAAAAATAATTTCCACTTCTGCCGTTCTTGTTAGATGACAAGCGCGGCAGTATGATATAATATTGTGGATGTACTAATTGTATAAAAAGGAGATTGATAAAAATGGCTCAACAAACATTCAAAGTAACTGCAGATTCTGGAATTCACGCACGTCCTGCAACAGTACTTGTACAAACTGCTAGTAAATATGATGCTGATATCAACTTAGAATATAATGGTAAAACAGTGAACCTTAAATCTATTATGGGTGTAATGTCTCTAGGAATTGCCAAAGGTGCTACAATTACAATTTCTGCTTCTGGTTCTGATGAAAACGATGCACTTGCTGCTCTAAAAGATACAATGAAAAGTGAAGGCCTAGGCGACTAATGCAACAACTGAAAGGAATCGGGGCTTCAGCTGGAATTGCAATTGCAAAGGCTTATCGGCTAGAAGAACCTGATTTAACAGTTAATAAAAAAGACATCACTGATCCAGAGACAGAAGTTAGCCGCTTTGAAGAAGCAATTAACCTTTCGAAAAAAGAACTTGAAGTCATTAAAGAACATGCGCTAAAAGAACTTGGACAGGATAAAGCAGATATTTTTTCTGCTCACCTTCTTGTACTAAGTGATCCTGAGCTGTTAAACCCAGTAAAGGATAAAATCAATTCTGATAAAGTAAATGCAGAGTTTGCTTTAAAAGAAACAGCGACTATGTTTATTACAATGTTTGAGGCAATGGACAATGAATACATGAAAGAACGCGCAGCTGATATTCGCGATGTAACAAAACGTGTTATTGGACATTTGCTTGGCGTTGATATTCCAAATCCGAGTTTAATTTCGGAAGAGGTTGTCATTATTGCAGAAGACTTGACACCGTCTGATACAGCACAGTTAAACCGTCAATATGTCAAAGGTTTTGCAACTGATATAGGTGGACGTACATCCCACTCTGCTATCATGGCAAGATCAATGGAAATTCCGGCTGTTGTTGGAACAAAAGAAGCAACAAAAACAATCAAAAATGATGACCTCATTATTGTAGATGGTATAAGCGGAGACGTGATCATTCAGCCTTCTCAGGATGAAGTGAAAGCGTATCAAAAAAAGCATGAAGACTATTTAGCACAAAAAGTTGAATGGGCAAAGCTTGTTGATCAACCTACTATATCTAAAGATGGGATCCATGTAGAGCTTGCAGCAAACATTGGAACACCTGAAGATGTAAAAGGTGTACTTGAGAACGGTGGTGAAGCTGTTGGGCTATACCGCACAGAATTTTTGTACATGGGTAGAGATCAACTTCCTACAGAGGAAGAGCAATTCGATGCTTACAAAGCTGTTTTAGAAAAAATGGAAGGCAAGTCAGTGGTTGTCCGCACATTAGATATTGGCGGCGATAAAGAGCTTCCTTACTTGAAACTTCCAAAAGAAATGAACCCGTTCCTCGGCTATAGAGCGATTCGCCTTTGCCTCGAAGAGCAGGAGATTTTCAGAACTCAATTACGCGCATTACTTCGTGCAAGTACATATGGAAACTTGAAAATCATGTTCCCTATGATCGCTACGTTGACCGAGTTTAGAGAAGCAAAAGCTATTTTACTTGAAGAAAAAGAAGCATTGGTTGCAAATGGGACGCCTGTTTCCGATTCAATTGAAATTGGGATTATGGTGGAAATTCCATCAACGGCTGTCATTGCAGACCAATTCGCAAAAGAAGTTGATTTCTTCAGTATTGGAACAAATGATTTAATTCAATACACAATGGCTGCTGACCGTATGAATGAACGTGTCGCTTACCTCTACCAACCATATAACCCAGCAATTCTTCGTTTGATCACGCTTGTTATTGAAGCGGCTCATAAAGAAGGCAAATGGGTAGGAATGTGCGGTGAGATGGCAGGAGATGAAATTGCAATTCCAATTCTATTAGGTCTTGGACTTGATGAATTCTCTATGAGTGCTACGTCCATTCTTCCAGCTAGAACACAGATCAGCAAGCTTTCTAAGAAAGAAGCTCAATCATTCAAAGAGCATATTCTTTCACTTAGCACAACAGAAGAAGTGGTTGACTTTGTGAAGAAAACATTCAAAACGAACTGATTTTAAAACCAGACAGGATAACTGTCTGGTTTTTTTGTCGAATTTTATCAAATAAGGTCATATTGATGGGATGGGAGGGGCAATCTAAAGAAAAAGGAAAGTGGAGGTCATGCTATGTCTAACTCAGATTATCAACTAGGTGATAAAGTGTATGTCATTTATCGCAATCCGCATGCAGCAAATGTTGCACAAATAAAAGAAGCAGAAGTTGTATCACATCCATACAACGAGCAAGAGCTGGCTTTATTTTTGCTTGAAACATACCATACGTTAGCAGAGGACGATGCTATCTTTTCAACGTATGATGAAGCCGAATCACTTTATAAAGAGATGTTTGATTAGGGAGATATTACAAAGGATAAAAGCAATAAAGGTCGGTTAAAGTAATCGTATGTAAACCTTTCAGGTAAGGATGTGCTTTTATGATAAAACCTTTTGTCCCGCAACTTGTCTATATTGAGCCAAAGGCGCTAGAATATCCTCTAGGTCAAGAACTAAAAGAGAAATTTGAAGGTATGGGATTAGAAATAAGAGAAACAACCTCGCATAATCAGGTTCGTAATATCCCTGGTAAAAATGACTTGCAAAAATATCGAAATGCAAAATCAACTTTGGTCATTGGTGTAAGAAAAACACTGAAATTTGATACATCAAAACCTTCAGCAGAATATGCCATCCCTTTTGCAACAGGCTGTATGGGACACTGTCATTACTGTTACCTGCAAACGACAATGGGGAGCAAACCATACATTCGAACTTATGTAAATGTGGAAGAAATTCTTGATCAGGCTGAACAGTACATGAATGAAAGAGCACCTGAAATAACTCGCTTTGAAGCTTCCTGTACGTCTGATATCGTCGGAATAGACCATTTGACTCATACACTGAAAAGAGCGATTGAATATTTTGGACAGACTGACCTTGGAAAATTACGCTTTGTGACAAAATTTCATCATGTCGATCACCTTTTAGACGCAAAGCATAATGGTCGGACAAGATTTCGATTTAGCATTAATGCTGATTATGTTATTAAATATTTTGAACCAGGGACATCCCCCCTAGATAAACGGATTGAAGCGGCTGTTAAAGTAGCAAAAGCTGGCTATCCACTTGGGTTTATTGTTGCCCCTATTTATATTCACGAGGGCTGGCAAGAAGGATATCGAGAGCTGTTTGAAAAGTTAAATGCTGCTCTTCCCCAGGATGTAAGAGGTGATATTACCTTTGAAATGATCCAACATAGATTTACGAAACCTGCAAAGCGTGTCATTCAAAAAAATTATCCGAAAACCAAGCTTGAGTTAGATGAGGATAAAAGAAGATATAAATGGGGCAGGTATGGGATTGGCAAATATATTTATCAAAAGGATGAAGAAAAAGAATTAAGACAGACATTAGAATCATATATAGATCAATACTTTCCGTCTGCAAAAATTGAATATTTCACTTGAGACAAGCTTATTTTAGCTTGTTTTTCTATTTAAATTTTCACACAACTATTGAATACGTTACCAAAGTGACCGATAAATAGAATATGATACGAAAGTAGGTAGGGGTGATGAGATGTTTAAGAAACTACAGATAAAAATAGCTACTTTTATCTCGATTATTTTAATTTTGACCGTTGTCGCAGTACAGGTCGGTTCAAATCTTGTTTTAAAGCCGCTCATAGAACAAGACGCAAAGATAACAACAACGGCAACAGCAGAAAATATGGAAGAGGTTATATCGCTTAAACTTCAGGGATATAGCGAAACTATCAATAAACTAGCGACAAGCTCGCTCGCAAAAGAGTTTGCCCAAAAACAAACAAAACAAACGGCAGCTTTTGAGAATGATCAATTGAAAGTTTTACAAAAACAGGATGAATTAATTTCATTAGCATACATAGGAACAAGTGATGGGAAGATGTTTGCTTTTCCAAAATCTGATTTTGGTAAAGGTTATGACCCTTCAAAACGGGATTGGTATATCAATTCTGCTAAAAAACAAGATGAAGTATTATGGACAGATCCTTACATTGACCAAGCAACAGGAGATATGGTCATATCTGCAACAAAAGCTATTACAGATAAGGGAAAAGTTATTGGTGTTGCAGCACTTGACTTAAAGCTATCCGCCATTCAATCATTTATTAATGGTAAAAAAATACCTTATAAGGGTACAGCATTTTTGGTTGATGGCACAGGTATGATTCTGGCACACCCAACACAGCAGGGGAAAAATATCTCTAAAGTCGCTTCAGTGAAAAAAGCCATTGAAAATTCAGGTGTAGACAATCATAAAGAATTAACGGTGACTTCAAAGGTGAAGGAAGCAAACTGGACAGTAGGCATAAGCTTTGAAAAAGATGAGCTATTGTGGATTACAAATCAAATGAACAAAACGAGTATCATTATTTCAGTCATTGCGATTGTGGTGGCTATTATTTTAAGCTACCTGCTAGCAAAAACCGTTACAACACCAATCAAACGGCTCATTGAGCATGTGAGAAAAGTGTCTGAAGGTGATTTGAGAGATACACTAGAGGCAAAATCACAAGACGAAATTGGCTTCCTCACAAAGAGTTTGAATCAGATGACAGAAGGAATTAAAGATCTAATTGACAAAGTAAAAACAGCGTCAGACCAAGTGGTGTCATCTACTGGTGAAGTGACGCAAGTATCAAACGAAACGTTGCTATCAAGTGAACAAATTGCAACAGCTATACAAGAGGTGGCAACTGGTGCTTCTAAACAAGCAACGGAAGCAGAATCAATCAATGAAAAATCAGAGCAATTATATGAGAAAGTCCGCCAAATGGGTGAGATTGCCTCTCAGATGCAAAGTAACTCAAAATCTTCAGAGGATGCAAGCTATAAAGGGCTGGATGCACTGGGAGTGTTAGTGCAAAAATCAACACAGGCAAGTGATGAGTCAAAAAAGGTAGAGCAAATGTTGCTTGACCTTGAGAATAAAACGAAGAATATTGAAAATGTTGTTACTGCTATATCAGATATCTCAGATCAAACAAATTTACTTGCACTCAATGCGAGTATTGAGGCAGCAAGAGCTGGAGAAAGCGGACGCGGTTTTGCTGTTGTAGCGGAAGAGGTTAGAAAACTTGCTGAGCAGTCTGCGCAATCAACAAAACATATTAGTGAGACGGTAAAGCAGATACAGGACGAATCGAAACATGCAGCTGAAGCGATGACAGCAGCAAGCAAAATGAATGAGGAGCAAGGGGAAGCGATCAATGCGACAGGCGAAGCGCTTAGCAGTATTACGATGGAAATGCAGGCACTTGTCGGTTCAATTGATAGCATTCACAAAGAGATTAACCAAATGACAGAAGAACAGCAAAAAATGAACGACTCCATTCAAAGCATTGCAGCTATTTCAGAAGAATCAGCGGCTTCAGCAGAGGAAGTACATGCTTCAACTGATGAACAAGTACAGGCACTTGAAAGAGCAAAATCTTCAACTGAGATACTAAATGAATCAAGTCAAGCACTAAGACAAGCTATCGATCGATTTAAAATCTAAAATTAATTTGGAGAACCTTGCAAACGTAGCAAGGTTCTTTTTGTATGCTAAAATAAAAAATGGAGGTGTTCACATGGATTTAAAGCTATTTAATAAAAAGGCCTTAGTCACAGCAAGTAGTCAAGGGATTGGCAGAGCAATTGCTTTTGCCTTAGCAAAAGAAGGAGCTGATGTGACACTATCAGGGAGAAATGAAAACACATTAAAAGACACAGTCGGATCATTGAGACCTCATGTAAAAGGAAATATCGCGTATCAAGTGTGTGATGTATCAGATGCAAATCAGATCAAAGCACTCATTAAAGCAGCTATTGGCGACGAACAGCAGATTGATATCCTTGTGAATAATACAGGTGGTCCTAAAACGGGAACGCTAGAAACCCTTACGGATCAAGATTGGCTCGAGTCATTTGAGTTACATCTACTTAGTTACATTCGATTATTAAAAGGAGCACTCCCTTATTTAAAGAAAAACGGAGGAAGAGTCCTCAATATTGCTTCTATTTCTGTTAAAGAACCTATTCCAAATTTGATGCTCTCAAACACATTCAGACCTGCTATTGCTGGATGGACCAAAGCTACCGCTCAAGAACTTGCAAAAGACGGTATTTTGATGAATACCCTCGCCCCAGGAAAAATTGCGACAGATCGAGTAATGGAGCTGGACAAACAACGGGCAAGAGCAGAGAAAATGACAGTAGAGAAAGTAAAAGCACAGGCAGAACAGGATATACCATTAGGGCGTTATGGACAGCCAGATGAGTTTGCCAAGTATGCGGCATTTCTTTTATCAGAAGCAAATACATATATGACGGGTCAAACACTGCTCATTGATGGTGGATTGACGAAGTCGATTTGAGGAGGACAAGAGTATGACACAGCTAAAAACGGTTGGGTTTATTGGGATTGGTGTCATGGGAAACAGTATGGCAGGACATTTACTAGATGCAGGGTACGATGTTTTTGTGTACACGAGAACAAAAATGAAAGCAGAGGCACTTTTGCAAAAAGGAGCCGTTTGGAAGGATTCAGTGAAACAGTTAGCTGAAGAAGCAGATGTCGTGATCACAATGGTAGGGTATCCATCAGATGTCGAGCGTATATACTTAGGGGAAAATGGGCTAGTGGTACATGCGAAGGATGGGGCCTGTTTAATTGATATGACCACATCAAAACCAAAACTTGCAAAAGAAATTGAAGAGAAGGCGAAAGAAAGAGGGCTATTTGCATTAGATGCGCCTGTATCTGGTGGAGATGTTGGGGCAAAGAACGGAACACTTGCCATTATGGTTGGCGGCGCGAAGGAGGCATATGAGGATTGTCTCCCTTTATTTCAACAAATGGGGGAAAACATTCAGTATCAAGGTCCAGCTGGGAGCGGGCAACATACGAAAATGTGTAATCAAATTGCGATAGCTTCTGGCATGATTGGTGTGGCAGAGGCAATGGCATATGCGGAAAAATCAGGACTAGATCCGGAGCATGTGCTAAAAAGTATTACGACTGGAGCAGCAGGTAGTTGGTCGCTTTCTAATCTAGCACCAAGAATGTTAAAAGGAGATTTTGAGCCAGGTTTTTATGTGAAGCACTTTATCAAAGACATGGGCATTGCACTAGAAGAAGCAGCGCTGATGGACGAAGAGATGCCAGGTCTTGCCTTAGCCAAATCATTATATGAAAAGCTAAAAGAGCAAGGGGAAGAAAATAGTGGAACGCAAAGTCTTTATAAACTGTGGGTTAAATAAAAAAGCCTGTCCCTTGGGACTGACCCCCGTTTTTGAGACAGGGATCAAAACACCTTTATACAGCCAATTGCCGATAGTTTATCGGTGATTAGTTGTTTAGTTTCGTTTGAATACGAATGTTGTTATAATAGTGAATGTATTCTTTGACAGTGCGTTCTACGATGGTGGTCGTAGTTCGATCAATACTGTTAAGATAGAACGTTTCAGACTTTAGTGAAGAATGAAACGATTCGATGGAGGCATTATCAGCGGGCGTCCCTTTGCGGGACATGCTCATGGTAATGCCTTTTACATGAACAGCTTTCTGATACTCATAAGATGTATACACAGAACCTTGGTCGCTATGTAACACGCAGTTCTCAGGAAGTGCTGGGAGCTGATGAAGTGTGTTTAAGACAAAGTCTGTGTCCTGCTTATCACCAATTGTAAAAGCAATCACTTCTCCATTATATAAATCCAATATACTGGAAAGGTACAATTGTTTCTGTCCATAAGGCAAATACGTGATGTCCGTTACTAGTTTTTCAAGAGGGCGATCAGACTGAAAGTTCCGATTCAGTATATTATCGACCACGGCATAAGGCTGCCCATTCTTCTTACGCTTTTTCATTTTAACCCGGCACTGCCACTGGTTTTTCTGCATAATACGTTGAACAGTTTTATGGTTAATACGCATTCTCATTTTTAGTATGGCTGTGATTTTTCGATATCCATATCGATACTTGTGCTGTCGGCACAACGTGCCGACTTGTTTCTCTAGTTGTCTCTTAGAATTATTCTGAGTCAGATCCTTTTTCCATCTATAATACGAAGTGCGTGAGATGCCTAAAGGGACACAGATTTCCTGTACCGTCATCGTTTTGCGCAATTCTTCTACCAGTTCAATTGACGTTTCCTTATCAACTTCCTTTCCAATTCGTTGTACTTTTTTAAAACTTCATTCTGTTGTCTCAGATAGCGATTTTCTGCCTGTAGTTTCTCTAATTCGGAAGAGTACTCGGGACCCTTTCCGTAGGTATATTGTTTTCCAACAGGCTGTTCGAATCGGTGTGTATCCCCAGCCTTATACCACCTCACCCATGTCTGAACCTGCGTCTTATTCTTGATATTCAATTCCTGCATGATCTCTTTCATAGGTACGCCTGCCAATCTCATTTCTACAGCCTTCCGTTTGACTTCAACCGGATAACTCACTCTTGTCCCCATAGAAAAAACACCTCCACGTTTTATTTCGGATAACAACTATCCGTTTTCAAACTTGAAGGTGTTTTTTATTTGTCTCATCTTATGGGGTCAGTCCCCTTAGGGACAAGCTTTTTTGGTTACTTATTTACCAATGAATTGTTGTGTCCAGTAGTTACCGTCTTTCACATAACCTACACCAATGTGTGTATAATTTTTGTTTAAGATGTTTGCTCTGTGACCTTCGCTGTTCATCCAAGCAATGACTACTTCTTTAGCTGATCTTTGACCTTGTGCGATGTTTTCACCTGCTGTTTTGTAAGTGATCCCGAATTTCTTCATTTGGTCAAATGGAGAACCGTAAGTTGGACTTGTATGAGAGAAATAGTTTTTATCTTTCATATCTTGAGATTTTGCACGAGCAGATTTGCTTAACTTTGAATCAACTGCAAGTGCTTTTAAGCCCTGTTTTGTACGTTCTTTGTTCGTTAAATCTACGACTTCTTTTTCAACAGCATTTAGGCTAGAATCAGCGTTTGTAGCCGTTGTGTCTTTTTGATCTGTTTTATTGTTTGAGTTTGTAGATGTGCTAGGTTTAGATGCAGCTGGTTTTTTAGCTGTTTTTTGTTTTTGTTCATTTTTTACTTTGTTTACTTCTTTGACTACTTTAGTGCCAGTAACGGGTTGTCCGTTTTTTAAGCATTTGTTTAAAATAGCCTCAATTTCTTTCTTATCAGATGCACTTAGCTGTTTTACATCTGATGTGATATGTAATTTTGCTGCAAGTGCGTTCAGATTAATTGCTTGATGTTTTACTTGAATGATTTGTTGCAGGTTGACTTCCTTTGCGTCTGCTTGATGCCCACCAGTGAATGTGATAAGCGCAGCAGCTGTTACCGCAGATAAAAAGAATGATTTCTTCTTCATTGTCTAATTCCTCCTAAAATCTTTGTTTTTTCTCTCACCAAAAATCATAACATGGCTTTTTTGTTAAAAACGTTCCAACATCATCCATTGACAAACATAGGTTGTCATCTTTGTTATAGTGACTGAAAAATCCCCTCTAGCTCAAGGTGTAGCTCATTATGTTATTTAATGAAATCGACATATATGTTCCAATATTTTTATGCATTAGTATATTTTTTTTTGATAAAGAGATTGACAGCTTTTTTTTACCGTTTATGCTGTAACAACTATTACAAAAATGTTACAATAATGAATGGTAATTGTAAAAGTTTGATAGGATGAGAGGAGATACGTAAGTGGGAGAGAAACAACATCAAGGCTCTTCAGAAAAGAAGAAAATAAACCGTAGAAGAGCCTGGAGAATTAATCTCTTTTTCTTCGCTGTATTTAGTTTATTTGCCGGACTAGTTATCAAACTCGGTATTTTGCAAATTGTCAATGGTGAGGATTATAAAAAACAAGCGAACCGAACAGAAATCAAAACGGCTTCGTATCCGTCACCAAGAGGAAAAATGTATGACTCACGAGGAAGAGTCGTTGTTGACAATGAGAGTGTTCCTGCAATCGTCTATACATCAGAGAGTGGTGTAAAAGCGAAGGATAAGATAAAAGTAGCGAGACAGCTTGCAACGTATATTAAAATGGATACAGACTTTTTAAGAGAGCGTGATATTCGAGATTACTGGCTAGCTAACAACACGAAACAAGCGGATAAGCTAGTGACAAAAACAGAGATAAAAAATCAGAAATTGGGTGCAAGTGAAATTTATGCACTTCAAGTAGAACGTGTACCAGATGAAGAAATTAAAGCCATTGAAAACGATGCAACGGAAAAAGCAGTGGCGGCGATCTATAGAAGATTTACAGGCGGCTATGCATTTGAACCGCAAATCGTCAAAGCAATGAATCCGAATGAAGAGAAAAAAGGTGACGACAAGGTTGCGTTACTTGATGAGACGAAAGAATCGAAGCAAACATCAGCTGTCAGCTTAACCTATGATGAAATTTCGCTCGTGTCAGAGCATCTTGATGAACTTCCTGGTGTCAATGTCATTAATGACTGGACGAGAAAATATCCGTATAAAAATACGCTCTACAATGTACTAGGTGGGGTGACAACTCCTGAGCAGGGAATTATCAAGGAGCGGGAAGATTATTACTTAGCGAGAGGCTATTCACGAAACGATAGAGTAGGAAAAAGCTACTTGGAATATCAATATGAAGATTTCTTGAATTCAGAAAAAGCTACAGTGCAATACACACAAATGGGCGGGAAATTGTTAGATGAAGTCAAGCGCACTGAAGGACGAAGAGGGTTAGATTTAGCTTTGACGTTTGATATGGAGCTGCAAAAAGAAGTAGATGAGATTGTTGAATCTGAACTCAAAGCAGCAAGTGCAAGAAACTATATGATGGATCGTGCCTTTGTTGTCATGATGAATCCAAATACAGGTGACATTTTGGCCATGTCAGGGAAGAAAATGGAAGGTAGAGATGTAACAGACTATGCCATCGGTACGTTTACTACGCAATATGAGGTCGGTTCAGTTGTGAAGGGGGCAACCGTTCTAGCTGGTTATCAGGATGGTATGTCTCATGGTCAAGGGTATGTCGATACACCACTTTACTTTGCAGGGAATGGAAAGCCGAAAAAATCATATATGGATCTTGGATGGGTGAATGATTTAAGAGCACTTCAAAAAAGCTCAAATGTTTATATGTTCCAGGTCGCTATGAGAATTGCTAATATCACGTATCAAAAGAACGGTTCTTTACCAGCAGATACTGAGGATTTGCAAAAGTTAAGAAATTATTATGCGCAATTTGGGCTAGGGGTTAAAACAGGCATTGACCTTCCGCAAGAATCAAGCGGCATGCAGACACATCCGAAAACGGTTGGAGGACTACTACTTGATGAAGTCATTGGTCAGTATGACACATATACACCGCTTCAGGTCGCGCAGTATATGTCCACGATTGCAAATGGCGGAAACCGTGTACAGCCGCGCGTTGTTCAAGGTATTCATATGCCGACAAACAAAGATGAAATCGGCCCCGTCATTAAGAAAAATGAACCAAAGATATTAAATAGAATTAACAATTCAACGGCCGATATTGACCGTGTGAAAATGGGACTGAAAATGGTCACATCAACAGGTGGAACGGCTGCTGGTCGTTTCGGAAAACATGATGTCGCTGGCAAAACAGGTACTGCCCAAACCTTCTATTATGGAGCAAACCGAAATTGGTGGGGCAATGCAACCTACAACTTGACATTCGCAGGATATTACCCGTCTTCAAATCCAGAAGTTGCATTTAGTGTTGTGACACCGTATGTATCGGATAAAGACAAAGTCATTCACAATATTCCAAGACGAATTGTTGATAAATATGTAGAATTACAAGAGAAATATAATAAACAATAAAAAGGAGGAGCACACTTGATCACGTGCTCCTTTTTTCTTTAAAATATGGACGTTTCGCATGAGATCGGAAGGAAAATAAGCTTTTTCTAGCGAATCCTTCTTATACATCAGTTTAAGGGCAACCTAAAAAAGATAAAAGGAGGGTCGGACGACGATGGAACAAAAAACGAAAGATTCGGATCAATTGCATTCGAATGCAGATTTACATGCCGTTCTTTCTTCTAATGGCCGCTTTCTCTATATTTCTCCTAATTGTAAGCAGCTTTTGCTATATGAACAAAAGGATTTACTAGGGTGTCACTTAAAAGACTTTGTTCATACAGAGGATCAATTTCTCGTCGAGAGCTATTTTTACAATCAGCATATGCTAGAGATTTGTAACTTTAGACTGCTTAGAAAGGATTTGACTGCTGTTTGGGTAGAAGCCACCATTGATTTTGTCGCTTGCGATATGACGGATATGGATTTAGATAGAGAAATGGTTTTAAAAATGAGGGTAGTAGAATCAGAGTCACAATCACACATGAGTCAAAAAAACACGTCATCTCTACATCAAACAAGGAGTCTACCGGCTTTCCAAAATCTTGATGAAGCTGAAAAGCTCATCGCTATGCTACCAAATCCGCTTTGCATCAGTATTTTAGGAAAGATCGTCTATGCCAATGATGCCATGCTGAATTTAATGGGTGTATGTCGCAGAGATGAGATGATTGGGAAATCAGCTTTTGATTTTATTGAGGAAGATTATCATGATATAGTCAGAAGTCGAATTGCTAGGATTCAGCAAGGTTTGCCTGTCGGAATGATTGAACAAATATGGAAACGAAAAGATGGAAGTAACATCCATATTGAAGTGAAATCGTCGCCGACTTTTTACCAAAACCAACGAGCAGAGCTGCTACTACTTGTTGATATTTCTTCACGGAAAAAATTTCAAACCGTCCTTCAAAAAAGCAGAGAGCGCTACCAGCTTTTGATTCAAAATTCAATTGATACAATCGCAGTCATTCATGATAACAAATGGGTATTTATGAATGAGTCGGGAATTAAGCTGTTCGAGGCAGAACATTACGATAAACTAATTGGAAAAGATATCTTTCACCAAATCCATTCATGTGATCAGCAGAATGTAAAGAAGAGTTTACAGCGAGTCATTGAGAGACAATCAGATTCAGAGATTGTTACAATGAGCTGTCATACTTTTAAACATCGGCTAATTTATACGGAAATGGTCTGTATTCCAACGACATTTTTTGGAGAAACAGCCGTTCAGATCATCCTAAGAGATATATCAGAAAGAAAACAAACAGAAGAGCTCATGCTTCGTTCTGAAAAGTTAACCATTGCTGGGCAGCTAGCAGCTGGAATCGCGCATGAAATTCGGAATCCGCTTACAGCGATCAAAGGTTTTCTTCAGCTCATTAAACCGAAAACAGTCGATAAAGATCAATACTTTGACATTGTTTTTTCTGAGCTGAGTCGAATTGAGATTATTTTAAGTGAACTATTGATGCTCGCTAAACCGCAACAAACTGCTTCAATGCAGATACTTGATCTGAAAAAACTGATCGGTGAAGTGACCGCATTACTTGAAACACAGGCAAACCTCAATGGTGTTTTAATGAATACAAGCTATTTTGAAGAGAATTTAATGATCAACGGGGATCAAAACCAATTAAAACAAGTTTTTATTAACTTGATCAAAAATGCTGTTGAATCAATGCCTAATGGTGGCAAGGTTGACATTGCTGCAAGGGAACAAGAAGATGAAATTATCGTCACGATTAAAGATGAAGGAGTAGGTATTCCTGAATCTGTAATGAAGCGAATTGGTGAACCATTTCTCACAACAAAAGAAAAGGGAACAGGTCTTGGCTTGATGGTCACCTTTAATATTTTAGAAAATCACAATGGCACGATCAGAGTGGACAGTCAGCCTGAGAAGGGAACTGTGTTTCACATCGTCTTTCCTGCAAAATAAAAACAACGGCATTTCGCCGTTGTTCCAATAGTCATGAAGGTTGTACCGTACGTTTTTCAAAAACAAATTGTTCGAGTCGATCAAGACCTTCCTTGAGCGTATCAAATGAGTAGGCATAGGAAAGTCTAACATAGCCTTCCCCATATGTTGAGAAAGCGGAGCCAGGCACGACAGCTAAACGCGTTTTTTCTAACAACTCCATACAAAAATCAAATGAACTCATGCCAAATGTTTCGATGGAAGGAAAAATATAAAATGCGCCTGAAGGTTTAATGACAGGCAATCCCATTGAAATGAGGCGATCATATACATAATCGAGTCTTTTCTTATACTGCTCTCGCATAATAAGTGCATCATCCACACCATTTGTCACAGCTTCGAGTGCCGCCTTTTGTGAGATAGCAGAGGCACAAGAGACGTTATATTGATGTACTTTCAATATATGTTTAGCTATGGGTTCAGGGGCAAATAAAAAGCCAATTCGCCAGCCTGTCATACTATGTGATTTTGATAGACCGTTAATGACAATGGTTTGGTTCCTTAAGAATGAGGCAATCGACTGATGAGGCCGATCAAAAGTCAGTTCACTATAGATTTCATCGGATAAAATAAAGACATCTTTTCCTTCCAATACGTGGGCAATCTCACGCAATTCTTCTTCTGATAGCGTAACACCTGTCGGATTGGATGGATATGGTAGAACGACACATTTTGTTTTCTCCGTTAAAGCTTCTTCAATTAATTTAGCTGATAATTTAAACCCGAAATTGGTTGTGTCAATGTGAACAGGCTTTGCACCACACATGCGGATAATCGGTTCGTAGCCAGGATACACAGGTCCAGGTAAAATGACCTCATCACCTTCGGTTAAAATCGTACGAAAAGCTGCATCAATGGCTTGACTCGCACCTGTTGTCACAATGATTTCAGTTTCCGCCGCATAGTTTAGGTTGACTTTTTTCTTCATATAAAGATGGATAGCCTGTCTAAGCTCTAAAAATCCTGCATTATGCGTATAAG
Organism: Bacillus sp. NPDC077027; assembly: GCF_050269555.1. Lineage (NCBI taxonomy): Bacteria > Bacillati > Bacillota > Bacilli > Caryophanales > Bacillaceae > Bacillus > Bacillus sp. NPDC077027. Next base: position 434,003 of record NZ_JBNNIO010000003.1, read on the forward strand.
AGGTGAAATTTTCATCAATTGCCGTTTTAGCAGCTGTTTTCACGTGATGTGGGGTATAAAAATCAGGCTGACCAATGGTCAGAGAAACAACATCCTCATACGACGATACAAGATTTGAAAATGTTCGTATTCCCGAAATTTCAATATCTTTTACTCTTGAGTTCAGCAAATGTTCCATTTTTCATCACCTTAAAAAAATTATGATTTTATCCTATTTTACCATTCACTTCTTAATTGTCACTGTTAAAAGACAAATGGAAAACAACTATATGTAGTTTATTCTCTTCCCCACCCAATCATGTCTCATCGGTTGCAAGAGAGCATCATTTATTATAGCGTAACCGACGAGGAAAATACAGGCTACTCTAAACGATGTTTAGGATTGATACAATCGGTGCAAACTTTAAAAACAGAAGATCAAGTCATTTGAACCGCATGTACGGTCATACAATCTCCTTAAGGAGGGCATCATGGGGAAGACATCTAAAATTGCATTTTTATCTGTGATCAGCAATACATTTGTCGTCACATTAAAAATCATCGTAGGTATTTTAACGGGGTCAGTTGCTGTGTTATCAGAAGCCATTCATTCCTTTCTAGATTTAATGGCAGCCTTTATTGCGTTTATTTCAGTTCGAATTTCAAGAAAACCAGCAGATTCAAAGCACCCATATGGACATGGTAAGGTAGAGAATATCTCTGGTACGATTGAAACAATCCTCATTTTTGTTGCGGGTATTTGGATTATATATGAATGTGTTCACAAGCTATTGCATCCTGAGCCAGTCCATTTGCCGGTACTAGGAATCGCGGTCATGCTAGTTGGTGCCATCACCAATTTTTTTGTTTCTAGAATTGTGAGCAAGGAAGCAAAAAAAGTTCACTCTGTGGCAATGAAATCAAACGCACTTCATCTACTGACAGATGTGTATACTTCAATTGGGGTTGCATTCAGTTTACTGCTTGTCGCTTTAACAGACTGGTATATTCTTGATCCGATTATTGGAATGGTACTCGCCATATTTATTATGATAGAGGCATTCAAGCTGATGAAAGAAGCATTCCCACCACTTGTCGATGCAAGGCTAATCCCTAATGAAGAGCAGGCCATTCAGCAGATGATCCGAGGATTTGAAAAAGAATTCATTGAGTATCATGACTTTCGTACACGGCGATCTGGTGCAGAAGAGTACATCGATTTCCACCTGATTGTAGAGGGAAAAACAACGATTGAGGACGTTCATCAACTGTGTGACAAAATTGAAGCGAAGATTCAGCAAGAATTCCCACATGCACACATTTTTATTCATGTTGAACCAGAAAGTGAAAAAACAACAATTCATAAAAAAGGCGATCAACCCTAAAATAGGATTGATCGCCTTTTCTATAAGACAATGTAAAAATCAATATCCATAAGCGATATCGTAGTCTTCATACCAAGAAATATAAGGCGCTTCTTCCTCTGTCATGCCCTTTTTCAGATCGAGAAAATCTGTTTCGCTTATTTCCTCAATAACAGTCATTTCTGTGTTTTTTAATAGTACAACAGTTCCCATCATGAACACCTTTCTTTGAAAAATCCTTGAATATTGTACCATGTGAAGATGGATTGTCAACAGAAAAATGATAGAATGACAAACTCATCACAAAATAGTCAAAAATAAAGACCGATAAAGTACTAAAAAATGCTCATTTTATGGAAATGATCAGCACTTTTTCATGTAAATTAAAGATTCAATCTAATCTAAAATATATGTAAAAGTCTTAACAAACATTGATCTCCTATATTTCATGGGATATAATAACGAATGATTATAAGCAATTTATAGAAGGCATACATAATAAAGGAGAAATAGGATGGAAACAAACATTTCAGAACCACACATTCCAGAAACAAAAAGACCTGAGCTAGCAGGAATAGGATACCGCTTTCTGGCAAATCTCCTTGATGGAATGATCATGGGGATACCACTAAGTATCATGGGATTTTTCTTCATGTCCATCTTTTTTATAGCTAGTCCTGAATCGATGATCATGATGGCAGAAGACAGTTATTCTGCGACATATGTGGCAGAAGATGAAGTCGCTGCCATCATTGGCTTACTATTTTTCTATTTGATTATTTTTGTGATTAGCATTGTCATCATGTGGCTTTACTATGCTTTAATGGAATCGTCAAAATGTCAAGGAACGCTTGGGAAAATGGCAGTAGGCATCAAGGTAACAAAAGTGTCAGGTGAAAGATTGACATTTGCCAGAGCATCAGGACGTTATTTCTCGAAAGCGCTCCTGTCACCAATTTTATATATTGGATATATCATTACGTTTTTCACAGAGAAGAAACAGGCACTTCATGATTTAATCGCAAGCACAATCGTTGTCAATAAATAATGGAAAGAGTACCTCAGTTTAAAAAGAGGTGCTCTTTTTTACATTCAGATCCGTATGGAAAAGGAAAAAGGTTCATAAAATAGAATGATAGTTAAGAATCCATGAATAGAAGGGAGAATCATATGAGTGAATTCAGATAGGCAGGCACTGGGGAAAAAAGGAGCAGGGTTCGGGTTGTTTTTTACAGCACCTGTTCTTGCTTGGGCATTGTACGATTTTGCAAATACCATTTTTTCATCAAATATGATCACGATTTTTTTTCCGTTTTATTTGCAGGAAGTCATAGGGAATAGTGCAAGGATGGATCAGATCGCAAGTACATTTATCTCCTATGCAAATGCGCTTGCCAGCATTTTTCTTGTCGTGTTTACACCACTTTATGGGGTTCTCATTGATCGAACAGGAAAAAAGAAAAAATATATCACCATTTTCACTCTTATTTGTATTATATGTACGCTTTTCATGGGGATTTTTGCTGGTATTGATTTTTCTGGTGAAGTGTTTGGAATGCCGGTTTCTTTAATGCTTGTTGTACTAATGTTTGTCATCGCCAAGTTTTTCTATCACTCTAGCCTTGTGTTTTACGATACGATCTTGCCGGACCTTGGGACAAAGGAAGAGATCCCACTGATTTCTGGATTCGGTATTGCAGTGGGGTATGTAGGAACCATTGTCGGATTGTCCGTCTATTTGCTTGTCGGGAATGATCAATTTCATGAGGCGTTTATTCCAACCGCTCTTCTATTCTTTCTCTTTTTTATTCCTTTCTTATTGTTTGTGAAAGATCCTCAGGAGATCAATCATGATAGGGTAAGAAAATCTTTTTTTAGTGGGTATCACGATATTGTACAAACCTTTAAAGAGATGAAACATTACAAATCGGCTTTTACGTTTATGATTGCATTTTTCTTTATGAATGACGCACTGCAAACGGCGATTGCCATGATGGCTGTTTATGCAAAAATCATCGTTGGATTCACCGCAGGACAGTTTATATTGCTTTATTTGGTTTCGACTGTAACCAGCATCATTGGTTCGTTTTTATTTGGATATATCACAAAAGGAATTGGGGCAAAACGATCGATTACCGTCGTCTATTTGATTTTAATTGTTGCGCTCATTCTGGCTGTCACAGCCTCAAGCGAATGGATGTTCTGGGTAGCTGGCAGTTTGTTTGGTATCTCGCTTGGTGCGAGTTGGGGCTCTTCACGCATTTTGATTATTGAACTGACTCCAAAGGAGAAAAGAGGACAATTTTTTGGATTGTTTGCCTTCTCTGGGAAAGTCTCTTCTATCGTTGGGCCAATCATTTATGGATCGGTCACGCTCTTTTTTTCTCAGTATGGAAACCTTGCCAGTCGTCTTGCCCTTGCTTCATTAATTGTACTTGCGGTGATCGGTTTAGTGATTCATCAATTCGTTCGAGAGAAAGCGTAAAGAAACGTCAACTTTTTAGCGGGTCTGCCGATATATAAAGTACAATCTTATATTGAAGAATAGAGGGATTTCCGTGGCTTTAAACAAACAAGAAATTTTACTTGACTCTGGTACAAATGAATTGGAAATTGTTAAATTTGAAATTGGTCCGAATCAATTTGGCATTAACGTTATGAAGGTAAGAGAAATTATTCAACCTGTTGAAGTGACAACTGTACCGCACTCTCACAATGATGTGGAAGGGATGATCACGTTAAGAGGCGAAATTTTGCCTGTCATTAATCTATTTTCCTTTTTTAATGTCGAGTCAGATCAGTCAGAACAAGAAAAATATATTGTGACTGAGTTCAACCAACGGAAATTTGTTTTCCATACTGGGACTGTGTCACAAATTCACCGAGTAAGTTGGGAAGAGATTGAAAAACCGACTGCTCTGAACCAAGGGATGGATCGTCATTTAACAGGAATTATCAAGCTCGATGGAAAGATGATGTTCCTTCCTGACTATGAGAAAATCATTTATGACATTGAGTCTGCATCAGGAGTAGAGACGTATCATATGTTTGAAGGTGAAGCTGATGAAAGACGAACAGGGAAGAAGCTTTATGTTGTAGAAGATTCACCATTGCTCATGCAACTTTTGACTAATGAATTAACAGGAGCAGGCTATAAAAACATTGTCTCTTTTGAAAATGGAAAGCAGGCATATGATCATATCATGGATTTGGTTAGCAAAGGCATTAGTGTGACAGAAGAAATCGATATGGTGATTACAGATATTGAAATGCCGAAAATGGATGGTCATCGCTTAACAAAATTACTGAAAGAGAATCCCTTAACGCAAGCCATCCCAATCTTAATCTTCTCTTCTCTCATCACTGAGGATCTACGTCACAAAGGAGAGACAATTGGAGCCGATGATCAAATTAGCAAACCAGAAATCCATCAGCTCATTGAAAAGGTCGACCAATTTATAATTTAATCAAAAAAGCCACTCCTCAACGAAAAGGGTGGCTTTTTTGAATTATTTAAAAATAACTCTCCCCTAGTCTTTTAAAGACTGGTTTGGCATAATGTGGTTTTTGTCTAGTGACGACAGGTTTTTCTTTTAAACCGACATATGTTTGTAGAAGTTGTTTTGCACGATTCAGCGACATATTCGCCTTTGGGTTGCGATACGATTGATTTAAATTTCCTAAGTGTGGCAAGAGTTCGAAGTCTTCTTTAGTTGGTGGCAGGTGAAAATAATAATCTCCAATTTCGATCAGCACATCGGACTGTTGTTTACTGTATTTGGGATTGTTTGAGAAGTGTAGGCCCACTTTTCTTCCTTTACCTTCTTGTAGCAATTTTTGCAGCGCACGCTTTTTTAAAAGATAAAGAAATTTGGGATTTGGTGCGGTTTTTGCATGGCGGTTAACAGTATAAATGGCTTTTGCGATATTTGCTGCTGTTAGTTCTATGTCTTTAGTATGAGCATAATCGTCCATTTTTTCTCTCCTTTGTCTTTCGTCTTCCTGTGCTTAGTATAAATTATACTTTTTTATTGGTAAAATGCAAATACTATTAATACAAACGAAAAATCATTGATATAAAGAACAAAGACATGTTTATAAGTTTCCCCAAAAAACTCCTCAAATGATAGATTTATTACTTTTTTAAAGCGTCAATTTCAAAATCATGATCGGAGTAAACAATCCAATGACCTTTAAAGGTTCATTTCTTCTGCAATTGTATTGTGTAGCTTAATGAAATTGGGAGTTAAGGTATCGTGTTAGTTACCATTACTAAAAAAATAGTGTCATCAGATAACCAGGTGATTTTATTTACCTGGTTATTCTAGATTCATGATGCTCAAACAGGAGAGGCAAGATATATACAGGTGGCGTGCCGTCAGCGATTAAGTCATGTAGTTGAATTGCAATTTGCAAGTAGAACGAGAAGTAATAGGAATGGTTGCAAATCTTGATGGAACGTTTACCTATGTTGTTGAAGTCTGCCGTCTAACAAAGCAAGTGAAAGGTCTGAAAAAATAGTGATGAAAGCACAGAAATAGAATATATCATTTCTAGATTGAACTGTTTAGATAAAATAGACCATCTTATGGAGACTTGATAAATAAGGATAAAAGTATCAAGAAATAGATAACTTGTATTTTAGGGTTGGTACAGAAGATTCAAAGTCTAGTGATTACTTGTGAATCAATCAAATTTTACAACAATAGGCTTATAGCATGCTCTAGGAAATCGAATTTAGCGACACTTATTTATAGATTTAACATATTCATAATAATAAAGGAGATGAGCAACTGATGAGTTGTGATAAGTATAAAAAATGCCCTAATTGCAAACAAAAACTATCAAAATCAAACTGTTGTATTATCTGTAAGACAAAAGTTATCGTAGGACGACGAGGATTACGAGGGTTAAGAGGAATTCAAGGAACCACCGGTGCAACCGGAGCCACGGGGCCTACAGGCGCAGGAACTGGCGCCACAGGAGCCACCGGTCCAACAGGTGCAACGGGAGCCACAGGTCTAACAGGAGCTACCGGAGCCACAGGTCCAACCGGAGCCACAGGTGATACGGGAGCTACAGGAGCCACAGGTCCAACAGGCTCAACGGGAGCCATCGGAGCTACCGGTCCAACAGGTTCAACAGGTGCGACCGGAGCAACAGGTGATACGGGAGCTACAGGAGCCACAGGTCCAACAGGCTCAACGGGAGCCATCGGAGCTACCGGTCCAACAGGTTCAACAGGTGCAACAGGTGTAACGGGAGCCACCGGAGCAACAGGAGCAACAGGTGATACGGGAGCCACCGGAGCCACGGGTGCTACCGGAGCTACAGGTGATACGGGAGCTACA